>NZ_JBHSDL010000006.1:0-373058 GCF_042650145.1 Nocardia halotolerans
ATGTGGTTGATGTGCCGTTCGTGGCCGAGGACGGTGTGTGGAAGGTCCAGAAGTCGTGGGCGTGCACGATGCTGACGAACCTGGGCCAGCAGTCGGTCGCCTGCGCCTGATCGCTGCGCACCTGGCCCCGATCGGATCACCGGTCGGGGCCTTCGTGTCGGCGCTGCCGTCGACGCCCGCGTGGAGCCGGACAAACCGCTCGGTCGGGCAGACGATAATCTCGAGCCCATGGCGACAATCGAAGAGGCGCTCGAGATCGAGCGGCTGGAGCGCGACATCTTTCGCGGCGCGGCTACCGAATCCCAGCTCACGCGCACCTTCGGCGGCCAGGTAGCGGGCCGGGCGCTGGTCTCGGCGGTGCGTACCGTCGACCCCACCTTCCAGGTGCACTCGCTGCACGGGTACTTCCTGCGCCCGGGCAACCCCGAAGAACCCACCGTGTACCTGGTGGAACGCATTCGCGACGGTCGCTCGTTCTGCACCCGCCGGGTCACCGGGTTGCAGGACGGGCAGGCGATCTTCACGATGTCGGCCTCGTTCCACCGCGGCGACGAAGGCCCCGAACATCAGGACGTGATGCCGGTGGTCGAACCGCCCGACGACCTGCCCGACGCCGCGACCACGATGAGCCCCGAACGCCTGTGGGCGATGCGCGAATGGGAGCACTGGGACATCCGCACCGTGCCCCAGGACCAGGTCGCGCGCCGCGAGGGCACCGTCTCCCCGCAGCAGGTGTGGTTCCGGTACCGGCACCCGCTGCCCGACGACCCGATGTTCCACGTCTGCACGCTGGCCTACATGAGCGACATGACGCTGCTCGGTTCGTCGAAGGTGACCCACCCGGGCGAACCCACCCAGGACGCCTCCCTCGATCACGCCATGTGGTTCCTGCGCCCGTTCCGCGCCGACGAATGGCTGCTCTACGACCAGTCCTCGCCCTCGGCGGGGTTCGGCCGCGCGCTCACCGGCGGCAAGATCTGGGATCGTGCGGGCAACCTGGTCGCCGCCGTGGTCCAGGAAGGTCTGATCCGCACGCCGCGGCACAAGTGAGGCCGTGAGCGGGCCCACACCGGCGCGGCTCGTAAGCTCAGCGGCTGTGAACGCAACCTCGACCGCCGACCGCCCGACCATCGGTGTCCTCGCGCTGCAGGGTGACGTACGCGAACACGTGGCGGCGCTGGCGCACTGTGGTGCCGCGCCGGTGCTGGTGCGCCGCCCGGCCGAGCTGGCCGCCGTCGACGGGCTCGTGTTGCCGGGCGGCGAGTCGACCGCCATCTCCAAGCTGCTGCAGGCCTTCGAGCTGCTCGAACCGCTGCGCGCGCGCCTGCGTGACGGGCTGCCCGCGTTCGGATCGTGTGCGGGCATGATCCTGTTGGCCAGCGAGGTCCTCGACACCCGTGCCGACGCCGAGCACCTGTCCGGCATCGATATGACGGTGCGCCGCAACGCATTCGGCAGGCAGGTCGATTCCTTCGAGACCGACCTCGACTTCACCGGCCTCGACACGCCTGTGCGCGCGGTGTTCATCCGCGCGCCCTGGGCGGAGCGGGTCGGCGCGGACGTCGAGGTGCTGGCGCGGGTGCCCTCGGGTCCGGCCGAGGGGCGCATCGTCGCCGCCCGGCAGGGCAATGTGGTGGCGACCTCGTTCCACCCCGAGGTCACCGGGGATCTGCGGGTGCACGATCTGTTCGTCGGGTTGGTGCGCGCGGCCCGCTGAACGCCCGCGTCCACCGCCGTGGTGGGCCCGAGTAGGCTGGTTCGAGCTTGTCCGCCCGGGCAGACGCGCAACCGACCTGAAGGAAGTAGGGCATGAGCGGCCACTCCAAATGGGCCACCACCAAGCACAAGAAGGCGGGAATCGACGCCAAGCGCGGCAAACTCTTCGCCAAGCTGATCAAGAACATCGAGGTGGCGGCCCGTACCGGTGGCGGTGACCCGGCGGGTAACCCGACGCTGTACGACGCCATTCAGAAGGCCAAGAAGTCGTCGGTCCCCAACGACAACATCGAGCGTGCGCGCAAGCGTGGCGGCGGCGAGGAAGCCGGCGGCGCCGACTGGCAGACGATCATGTACGAGGGCTACGGCCCCAATGGTGTCGCCGTGCTGATCGAGTGCCTCACCGACAACCGCAACCGCGCCGCGGGCGAGGTGCGGGTCGCGATGACCCGCAACGGTGGCAACATGGCCGACCCCGGTTCGGTGGCCTACCTGTTCGCCCGCAAGGGCGTGGTGACTCTCGAGAAGAACGGCCTGTCCGAGGACGACGTGCTCGAGACAGTGCTCGACGCGGGCGCCGAAGATGTCAACGACCACGGCGACTCGTTCGAAATCATCAGCGAGCCCGGCGATCTGGTCGCCGTGCGGACCGCCCTGCAGGGTGCGGGCATCGACTACGACTCGGCCGAGTCCGGTTTCCAGGCTTCGGTGTCGGTCGCGGTCGACGCCGAGGGCGCCCGCAAGGTGCTCAAGCTGGTCGACGCGCTCGAAGACAGCGACGATGTGCAGAACGTGTACACCAATGTCGACATCTCCGACGAGGTCGCCGCCGAACTCGACGACGAATAACCCTCGCCCGTACCGCCCCGGCCGTGTCGTCGGCCGGGGCGGTCGGCGTTTCTACTGCCGGTAGTGCCGGGCCAGTGCCGGATAGTAGTCGGCGAAGTCGGGTCGTTCGGTGTTGGTGCACGCGGCGACGAACATGTCCGCGTAGTACTCCCAGCCCGGTCCGATCCGCTCGATCTCGGCCAGTTGGTACTCCGAGGTGAGGTGGTGGACCAGGCGCACCTGGGTGCTCGCTCCCGTGTCGAGCAGGCTCACCTCCATCCGCCACAGCCCGATCTGGTCGGCCGAGGACAGGCCCAGGTGCAGCGGTGGGGTGCAGTCGTCGATGTGCATCTCGGTCCACGGTTCGCCCTCTTCGAACCGCATCTGCACCTGGATGGTGTTGCCCGTGCCGGGTTCTCCCTGCCAGGTGCCGTACCAGCCCGCGGTCAGATCGGGATCGGTGAGCCTGCCCCAGACCTGTTCGATCGGCAGGCCGAGTGAGCGGGTGATCACGAGGTCGCGTCCTTCGGGGTTGGGCAGGATTTCGCCGGTGGGTATGGCCATGTGCGGTTCTCCCTCGCCTCGGATGCGTCGAGCAAACGGGTCTCTTCCGAAGGTACGCCGCCCGGTGATCGAGTGGATCTACCCCGATCGACGGCGGGCTTGGAGTGCGTCCAGGATCAGGTCGAGGCCGAAGTCGAACTCGGCGGTGTGGTCGTAGCCGGGTAGCAGGGCGTGCTCGGCGATCATCTCGGTCAGATACGGCAGGTCGGTCCCGGTCTGGGCGAGGATGCCGCCCGCGACGTCCTCGAGCTCGGTTGCCGTGCGCACCGGCAGGCTCGCCTCTTGCAATACGTATCCGCTGATGTAGCTGTCGATGAGGGACACGGCGTGCGCCGCCATGGGCAGCGAGAACCCTGCTGTGCGCAGGACGCCGAGGACCGCGTCGTGGTGGCGCAATGTCGACGGCCCCGGATTGCGGCGCGAGTCCATGAGCCCCAGTGCCCAGCTGTGCTGTGTGAGCACCGCGCGAGCGGATCGCGCGCGGGTCCGGACCGCGGAGCGCCAGTCGGGGGAGTCGATGCTGGGCAGGTCGATGGCGGCGAACACCGTGTCGACCACGCCGTCGAGCACCGCGTCCTTGTTGGGCAGGTGGTGGTAGAGCGACATCGCCTCCACCCCTAGTTCCTGGGCGATCCGGCGCATGGTGATCGCCTCGGCGCCACCGCGATCGGCGACGCGGATCGCGGCGTCCAGTATTCGTTCCCGGCTCAGCGGTGTGCGTGTCGGCGACGGCGGCATATTGACAATCTTACAGGCGTAAGTCAGCCTTACAGCTGTAAGCCACGCACAACGAAGGAGGCCATCCGATGCCGATGCCGAAGTGGTGGGGTCAGGTGAACAAGCGCGTGTTCAACCCGCGCGCACTCACGGGCGGGAAATGGCCGGTGCTCACCCACACCGGTCGTGTCTCCGGCACCATCTATCGCACCCCGCTCGATGCCCATCCTGTCGATGGCGGCTACCTGTTCGTCCTGGTCTACGGCTCGCGCTCGGACTGGGTGCGCAACGTCTTGGCTGCCGGCCACGCCCACCTCCGCGTCGACGGCACCGACCTGGCCCTCACCGCGCCGCGCCTGCTCGACCAGCCCGAGGCCGCGCGCCTGCTCCCCACCGACGTCACCAGCCCGCCGAAACTCCTGCGCATCACCGAATTCCTGCGCATGGACTTCGCTGACTGACGAACCTGTCGGACGCCGGTGTCACACTGTGGGCATGACCGAACACGCACTGCCGAATCCGGCTCGGAGCCCAGCGCGAGTGCCCGATCTCCGTCTGCGGCAGCAAGTTACGAGCGCGGCTCGGTCGCGGTTCGGAGGCTGTCCGGGGTTCGGACGCGTTCGTGTGGCCGGTCGTATCCCGCGCCGATCGGACGAGCCGACCCGCTCTGCTCGGTGGACGTTACCGTATCGACGGGGGGACGTGTCGCTGGTCGGGCCCTGCGCGGCAATGCCTTAGACTTCGAACAACTGTTCGTTTTCTTCGAAGGGGTTTGCCGGTGCGGGTGATGGGCGTCGATCCCGGGCTCACCCGGTGCGGGCTCAGCATGGTGGACAGTGGACCCGGCCGTAAGGTCGTCGCACTGGATGTGGGGGTGGTGCGCACGCCGCCCGAGCACGAGCTGGCGTTGCGGCTGATGGCGGTCGCCGATGCCGCCGAGGAATGGATGGATGTGCACCGGCCCGAGGCGGTGGCGATCGAGCGGGTGTTCGCCCAGCACAACGTGCGCACCGCGATGGGGACCGCGCAGGCCGGTGGGGTGATCGCGCTGGCCGCGGCCCGGCGCGGGATCAGGGTGGCCTTCCATACGCCCAGTGAGGTGAAAGCCGCGGTCACCGGCAACGGTACCGCCGACAAAGCGCAGGTCACCGCGATGGTGACCAGGATTCTGGGGCTGCAGGTGGCACCGAAACCGGCCGATGCCGCCGATGCGCTCGCCCTGGCGATCTGTCATTGTTGGCGGGCGCCGCTGCTGGACCGGATGGCGGCCGCGCAGGCGAAGGCCGAAGAGGTACGTCGCCGCTACGAACAGCGGCTGGCCGAACAACGGAAGGTGGTGCGCGGGTGATCGCGTCGGTACGCGGTGAGGTGCTCGAGATCGCGCTCGACCATGTGGTGATCGACGCCGCGGGCCTCGGGTACCGGGTCAACGCCACACCGGCCACCCTGGGCGGGCTCACCCGCGGCCAGGAAACACGGCTCTACACCGCGATGATCGTGCGCGAGGATTCGATGACCCTCTACGGGTTCGCCGACACCGAAGCGCGCGAACTGTTCGGCCTGCTGCAGACCGTGTCCGGCGTCGGCCCCCGCCTGGCGATGGCGGTGCTGGCCGTGCTCGAACCCGAAGCCCTGCGAAAAGCTCTGGCGGAGAGCAACGTTTCGGCGCTCACCCGGGTCCCCGGCATCGGCAAGCGCGGTGCCGAACGGATGGTCGTGGAACTGCGCGACAAGGTGAACGCGGTGCCGGTGCCCACCGGGGCACCCGGCGCCGAAACGCCGCGCACCCCGGTGCGTGAACAGGTCGTCGAGGCGCTCATCGGCCTGGGCTTTCCCGCCAAACAGGCCGAACAGGCCGTCGACACCGTCCTGGCCGACCAGCCCGCCGCCACCACCTCACCGGCCCTGCGCGCCGCACTCGGCCTGCTCGGCAAGAACAGGTAGCGCATGGACGACGACTTCGAAACCGACGAAGCCCTCGACACCGACGAATCCGCGCTCACCGCCCGGTATCTCAACGCCGACGGCGAAGCCGAAACCGGTCTGCGCCCCAGCTCGCTCGACGAGTTCATCGGCCAGGCCCGGGTGCGCGAACAACTCGCCCTGGTACTGCACGGTGCCCGGCAACGCGGCGCCACCCCCGACCACGTCCTGCTCTCGGGGCCGCCCGGGCTGGGCAAGACCAGCATGGCGATGATCATCGCCGGTGAACTCGGCACCGCCCTGCGCATCACCTCCGGACCGGCCCTGGAACGCGCCGGTGACCTGGCCGCCATGCTGTCCAATCTGGTCGAGGGCGATGTGCTGTTCATCGACGAGATCCACCGGATGGCGCGCCCGGCCGAGGAAATGCTGTACCTGGCGATGGAGGACTTCCGGGTCGACGTGGTGGTCGGCAAGGGGCCCGGCGCCACGTCGATCCCGCTCGACATCGCCCCGTTCACCCTGGTCGGTGCCACCACCCGCTCCGGCGCGCTCACCGGGCCGCTGCGCGACCGCTTCGGCTTCACCGGCCACATGGACTTCTACGAACCCGCCGAACTGCTGCGGATCCTGCTGCGCTCGGCCCGCATCCTGGGCGTCGAGCTCGATCACGCCGCCGCCGCCGAAGTGGCCGGCCGCTCCCGGGGCACCCCGCGCATCGCCAACCGGCTGCTGCGCCGGGTGCGTGACTTCGCCGAGGTCAGGGCCGACGGCATCATCACCCATCCGATCGCGCAGGCCGCGCTCGAGGTCTACGACGTGGACGCCCTCGGCCTCGACCGGCTCGACCGCGCTGTCCTCGGTGCCCTGGTCCGCGGATTCGGCGGCGGACCGGTGGGGGTGTCGACGCTGGCGGTCGCCGTCGGCGAGGAAGCCGCGACCGTGGAAGAGGTGTGCGAACCGTTCCTGGTGCGGGCCGGGCTCGTCGCCCGCACCCCGCGCGGGCGGGTCGCGACCGCGGGCGCGTGGGAACATCTGGGCTTGGTCCCGCCGCCGGATCTGGTGATCGGCGCCATCGAAGTGCGCGGGCGCGAACCACATCCGGGTGTCGAGCTGCTGGACTGAGGCAGCCGGTACCCGGCAGGCAGAGCGCCGCGACGTCGTCTACTGTCGATTCGGTGGCAGTCCATGCGGTGGTGCAGCGGTTCCCCGAACCGCTGCGTTCCCTGTTGCTGAAGCACCGGGAACTCCTGAAGTTCGCGATGGTCGGTGCGATCACCTGGTTCATCGACACCGGCGTCGTCTACGCGGTGAAGCTGACCGTCCTCGGCGACAAGCCGCTCACGGCGCGTCTGCTCGGTGCGCTGATCGCGACCATCGCCTCCTACATCCTCAACCGCGAATGGTCCTTCCGCACCCGCGGCGGCAGGCAGCGCAGCCACGAAGCCGCCCTGTTCTTCACCGTCAGCGCACTCGGCATTCTGGTCACCATGATCCCGCAGGCGATCTCGCTGTACGCGCTGAATCTGCGGGTGCCGCACGTGGATCCGATGGTGCAGATGGTCGCCAACTTCGTTTCCGGCCAGATCCTGGGTGTGCTGCTGGCGATGGCGTTCCGGTTCTGGGCGTTCCGCCGCTACGTTTTCCCCGACGACCTGCGCGAAGCCGAGCTGCACAGCATCCAGGGCTGAGCCGGCCCGGCCGTCGCCGTCACACCTTGCGCTCGAGCGCGGTGATCACCAGGTCGACGAAGGCGTCGACCTCTTCGCGGGAATAGCCGCGGCTGCCCAGCCGGGTGTCGGTGAAGCGGACCCCGCGCACATCGGCGGCGGTGAGACTGCCCGGGCCGTCGTGGGCCAGGGTCGCCGCCACCAGGTCCAAGAACGCGTCGACCTCTTCCTCGTGATAGCCGCGTCTGCCCACCGCCGACTGGCTGAACCGCATGCGGTGCACGTCGTCGGGGGAGAGCATGTCGGTGGCGACATCGCCGGCCCGGGCGGCGGGGACCGGAGAGCCGCCCTTCTGGCGGTGTTCGAGTTCGGTCCTGACCCGGTCCAGGAAGTCGTCGACCTGGTCGGCCTGGTAGCCGCGGCCGCCGAAACGGGGCGCGGGGAAGTGGACGTGCCGGATGTCGTCGGCGGTGAGCGCGCCTTGCCCGTGCAGCGTGGCCGCGACCAGTTCCAGGAAGGCGTCGACCTCGTCTGCGTGGTAGCCGCGATGGCCCAGGGTCGGCATGGCGAAGTGGGTGCGGCTCACATCGTCGGGCGTCACAGCGGTCATTGTGTCAGGATTGCCCTTCCATCCCAGCGGTTTTCGTCATCGGGCAGCCACGCGCACGTCGGCGATGAACTACCGGCGCACCGCGTGACTGTACACCGACAGCCCACCGGATCAGGGTGACGCAGGTGGGCGACGATGCCCGCCGAAGGGTGTTCTCGCCCCATGGCTTCGGTACTTCGGCGGTGTTACTGTCGAGGTACCGGGGACGACCTGTCGTCTCGCGGGGAGATGCTCGCAGTGCGAGGAGGTTCGACGTGGCGCCTCAATGGGACGCGGTCGTGGTCGGGGCGGGTTTCGGCGGCATCGGTGCCGGCATCGAACTCGATCGGCTCGGACTGCACGATTTCGTCATCCTGGAGCGTGAGGACGACCTGGGCGGCACCTGGCACGTGAACAGGTATCCGGGTCTGGCCGTCGACATCGCCTCGGTCACCTACTCGTACTCGTTCGAACCGAATCCGTCGTGGTCCAGACTGTTCGCGCCCGGCGCCGAACTGAAGAAGTACGCCGAGCACGTCGCGGTCAAATACGACCTGCGCAGGCGGATGCGCTTCGGAACCGTCGTCGAGGGCGCGCGCTGGGACGCCGGCAACGAGCAGTGGGTGGTCACCGTCGCCGGTGGGGAGACCCTCACCGCGCGTTACCTGCTCACCGCCACCGGCTTCCTTTCCCAGCCCTACACCCCGCCGTTCCCCGGGATCGAATCCTTCGCGGGCAAGATCATCCACACCACCGCCTGGGACGACGACTACGACCTCACCGACCGCCGGGCCGCCGTCATCGGTACCGGCGCCACCGCCGTGCAACTGGTGCCAGAGGTGGCCGAGCGGGTCGCCGAACTGACGGTGTTCCAGCGCACCCCCATCTGGGTGGTGCCCAAGGTCGACGCCCCCATCCCCGGTGTGGTGCGCGGGCTGTTCGCCAAGGTGCCGCTCACCCAGAAGGCCGCGCGGCTGGTGAACACCGGCATGCTCGAGGCGCTGATGGTGGTGGGCGTGCTGCACTACGCGCAGGCCAAGCCGGTGAACTCCGCGGCCGCCGCGCTGGCCAGGGCCCACCTGTACGCCCAGGTACGCGACCCCGAGACCCGGGCGAAGCTCACCCCGCACTACGACTTCGGCTGCAAGCGGCCCACCTTCTCCAACACCTACTTCAAGACGTTCAACCAGCCGCACGTGCACCTCGAGACCAACCCCATCGACCACGTCGAACCCGACGGCATCGTCACCGCCGACGGTCACAAGACCGAGATCGACACCCTGCTGCTGGCCACCGGCTTCAACCTGTGGGACGTGAACTTCCCGGCCATCGAGATCATCGGACGCGACGGGGTGGATCTCGGAAAGTTCTGGCGCGACAACCGATTCCAGGCCTACGAGGGCATCACCGTGCCCAAGTTCCCGAACTTCCTGAGCCTCAACAGCCCGTACTCCTACAGCGGGCTGTCCTACTTCACCACCATCGAGGCCCAGATGAAGCACATGGGCAGGCTGTTCACCGAGATGTTGCGCCGCGGCGAACACACCTTCGAGGTCACCGAACGCGCCAACGCCGAGTTCCTCGACCGCGTCACCGCCAAGCTGGGCTCCTCGGTGTTCTACGGCGGCGACTGCGCCACCGCGCGCAGCTACTACTTCAACCAGCACGGCGAAGCGGCCCTGCTGCGCCCGACCAGCACCACCAACGCCCATCGCGAGGCGGTCACCTTCCCCCTCGACGACTACACCTACGGCCGCACCGCCTGAGGGCCTGGCCGCCCGGTTTCCGCGTGCGCGGTGGTGTCCGGTGTGTCGGTACGGCGGGGAACTGGCAGACTGTCAGGCGTACTTGCACGTCCACCACTGACTAGGGACTGACTTCGACGATGGACTTCCTGTTTCCGCTGCTGATCCTGGCCCTGCTCGTGCCGATGTTCTTCGGTATCCGCAAACAGAAGCGGGAGGCCGAGAAGGTCTCGACGATGCAGGAGAGCCTGCAGGTCGGTGACGCGGTGATCACCACATCGGGCCTGTACGGCACCGTCGTCGACCTCGACGATTCCACCGTCGACCTGGAGATCGCCGAGGACGTCATCACCACCTGGCTGCGACAGGCCATCCGTGAGGTGCGCGTCGAGGAGACCACCGCCGAGCAGACCGCCGCCGTGGCCGCCGACGCCCCCGTCGAGGAAGCCGCCGAGCAGACCGAGACCCGGCTGACCAAGGACTGAGCAGTCCTTCTCGAACCGGTGCGGGCGCCCTCGCCGCGCACCGGTCGGGCACGGTTGTGCCCACCCGATCCAGCCTCGACTTCCGCCTAGGAGATGACCTGCTGTGCCACCTTCCCAAGGATCGGCGCATCCGTTCCGGTTGCTCGGCGTCTACGCCGCGCTGCTGGCCGTGATCTACGCGCTGGTGTTCTTCACCGGTGACCATTCCCCGTCGGCCAAGCTCGGCATCGACCTGCAGGGCGGTACCCGCGTCACGTTGACCGCGCGTACCCCCGACGGCACCCAGCCCAGCCAGGAGAGCCTGAAACAGGCGCAACAGATCATCGAGAAGCGTGTCAACGGTCTCGGCGTCTCCGGCTCCGAGGTCGTCATCGACGGCGACAACCTCGTCATCACGGTGCCCGGCGAGGACAGCCAGCAGGCGCGCGCCCTGGCCACCACCGCCAAGCTCTATATCCGGCCGGTGCTGGCCGCCACCCCGCCGCAGGTCGGTGGGGCCGCGCCGCCGGAACAAGGTGGAACACCGCGATCCCCGGCCCCGGTGGATCCGAACGCGCCGGTCGATCCGAACGCCCCGGTCGCTCCGAACGCCCCGGTCGATCCGAACGTGCCGGTCGATCCGAACGCGCCGGTCGATCCGAACGCTCCGGCAGCCGACCCGGCGGCTCCCGCCGAGCCGGTCACCCCGGCACCGCAGTCGCGAGTGTTCCCCGCGCAGGCACCGCCGACCCCCACCCCGCCGCCGGGTGGTGAGCCCACCTTCCAGGAACAGCAGGCCAAGGAGATCGCCGAGGCCAAGGAACTGCGGCAGAGCACCGATCCGGCCGTGCAGCAGGCCGCGATGGCGAGCATGGACTGCACCGTGCCCGACCCGCTGACCGGTAACGACGACCCGGCTTTGCCGCTGGTCACCTGCTCGCAGGACGGCACCGAGGTGTTCCTGCTCGGCCCCAGCCGCATCGACGGCCAGGAGATCGCCGACGCCACCTCCGGCTTCAACGCCCAGCAGGCCCGGCACGAGGTGAACCTCGAGTTCAAGTCCGCGGGTGCCGACGAGTGGGGCAAGCTCACCGGTGAGTACCTGAACAAGCGGGTCGCGTTCGTACTCGACTCGCAGGTGGTCAGCGCACCGCAGGTGCAGCAGGGTCCGCAGCTCGGTGGCAGCACCTCGATCTCGGGCAGCTTCACCGCCGACAGCGCGACCGAACTGGCCAACACACTCAAGTACGGCTCGTTGCCGCTGTCGTTCCAGACCTCCGAAGCCGAGACGGTCTCGGCCACGCTCGGCTTGTCCTCGCTCAAGGCCGGTCTGCTCGCGGGCGCGATCGGCCTGGTCGCGGTGCTGATGTACTGCCTGCTGGTCTACCGGCTGCTCGGCCTGCTCGCCGGGTTCTCGCTGGTTGTCGCCGGGTTCGCCGTCTACGGCATCATCGTGCTGCTCGGGCGCTGGATCGGGTTCACCCTCGACCTGGCCGGTATCGCCGGTCTGATCATCGGTATCGGTCTGACCGCCGACTCGTTCGTGGTGTTCTTCGAGCGCATCAAGGACGAGATGCGCGAGGGCCGCAGCTTCCGTTCGGCCGTGCCGCGCGGCTGGGCCAGGGCACAGCGCACCAACCTGTCCGGTAAGACGGTCAGCCTGATCGCCGCGGTGGTGCTGTACGTGCTCGCCGCCGGTCAGGTGAAGGGCTTCGCCTTCACTCTCGGTGTCACCACCGTCCTCGACGTGATCGTGCTCTACCTGGTCACCGCACCGCTGATGATGCTCGCCGCGCGCTCCCCGTTCTGGGCCAAGCCGTCGGTGAACGGTCTGGGCGTCGTACAGCAGATCGCCAGGGAACGCGGCGCGGGCCAGGGCCGGCCGAAGGAGATGTCACGATGACCAATGCCAATCCCACCGGCGCCCCGGTGACACTCGACAAATCCGGTTCCGGCCCGGCGCCGCACTACAGCTTCTTGGAGCGGCTCTACACCGGTACCGGTGGCTTCCCGATCGTCAGCAGGCGCAAGCTGTTCTACTCGCTCGCCGCGATCTTCCTGCTGATCTCGTTGCTCAGCATCGCGGTGCGCGGCTTCACCCTGGGCATCGACTTCACCGGTGGCTCGCGCATCCAGATCCCCGCCACCGACCAGATGACCACCCAGCAGGTGGAGGATGTCTACGCCGAAGCGCTCGGCCACGAGCCGGTGTCGGTGCAGCGCGTCGGTTCCGGTGCCGCCGCGACGATCCAGCTGCGCTCGGAGACCCTCGAGGCCGAGGAGGTCGGCCAGGTCACCACCGCGCTGGTCGAGGCGTTCCAGCCCAAGGATTCCTCCGGCGCGGTCAGCCGCGATGCCATCAGCATCGCCGACATCAGCGAAACCTGGGGCGGGCAGATCACCCAGAAGGCCCTGATCGCGCTGCTGGTGTTCGTCGTGCTGACGATGATCTACATCGCGATCCGATTCGAACGGGACATGTCGATCGCGGCGATCGTGTCGCTGTTCTTCAACCTGATCGTCACCGCGGGCATCTATTCGCTGGTCGGGTTCGAGGTGACGCCGGCCGCGGTGATCGGTCTGCTCACGATTCTCGGTTTCGCGCTCTATGACAACGTCGTGGTGTTCGACAAGGTCGAAGAGAACACCAGAGGTGTATTGCACCTGCACAAACGCACTTACGCCGAACAGGCCAACCTCGCGGCCAACCAGACTCTGATGCGCTCGATCAGCACCACCGTCATCGGCATCCTGCCGATCATCGGCATGTTGGTGATCGCGGTGTGGCTGCTCGGTGTCGGTACGTTGAAAGACCTCGCGCTGGTGCAGATGGTCGGCATGATCGTCGGCGCCTACTCCTCGGTGTTCTTCGCCGTCCCGGTGCTGGTCTCGATCAAGGAACGTTGGGGGCCGGTGGCCGCGCACACCAAGAAGGTGCACGACAAGCGCGCCGACGTGGGCGTGCGTGCGCCGGTGACGGCGGGCGCGAGTGCGGCGCGTGGACCGCGGCGCGGCGAGGCGAGTGCACCGCGACCGGGTGCCCGGCCGAGCGGGAAGCGGCACAAGGGCAGGCACTGACGGCGACAGCAGGGGCTCATATCATGCGACGCAGCACGATTCGACTGATCACCGTGCTCGCCACGGCGGGTGTGAGCGCCGGCCTGCTGGCGGGCTGCTCGAGCAAGAACCAGGTGCCTTCCATCGGCTACGCCGTCGACGCGGTGGTCGCCAGCTACAACGGTGGCAGCACCCTCGGCGCGAGCAGCGGGTCGGCGGCGGTGTTCGGCCGCGTGCTGACCGGGTTCTTCTACACCGGACCCGATGGTCAGCAGGTGGCCGACACCGATGTCGGCACCGCCAAGGAAGTACCGGGCGAAACGCAGACGGTGCAGTACCGGCTCAACCCGGACGGGGTGTACTCCGACGGGGTACAGACCTCCTGTGACGATCTGGTGCTGGCCTGGTCGGCGCGTTCGGGCAAGTTCACCCGGCCGGGGGAGGGCGGACCGGTTCCGCTGTTCGACGCCGCGAGCACCGAGGGCTACGCCGATATCGAACGCGTCGAGTGTCAGCCGGGATCCAAGGACGCCACCGTGGTGTTCCGCCCCGGCACGCACTACCTGCCCTGGCGCACGCTGTTCACCGCTGCCGAGCTGATGCCCGCGCACGTGGTGGCGCAGGCGGTCGGTGTGCCGGAAGTGGTGAGCGCCCTGCAGTCCGGTGATCAGGCCGTGGTGCAGCGGATCGCCGATTTCTGGAACTCGGGCTGGACCATGGCACCGGGCGAGCTCGACCTCACCGCGTTCCCGTCCTCGGGCCCGTACCGGATCGAATCCTTCGATGCCGAGGACGGTCTGGTGCTGGTCGCCAACGAGAAGTGGTGGGGTTCGCCGCCGCAGACCAGCCGGATCGTGGTGTGGCCCAAGGGTTCGGACTTCGCCGCCAAGGCGAAGGACAACGCGCTCGGTGTCGTGGACCTCGGGGCCGGGTCGGTGCCCGAGCTGTCCCTCGAGGGTTTCGACGAGCGGACGGTGCCCAGTCGCAGTGCCGAACAACTCGTTCTCGCCACCGGCGGGGTGTTCGCTCCGGTGGAGGTGCGCCGGGCCTTCGCCCAGTGCGTGCCGCGCCAGGCCCTGTTCGACACCCTGGGCAGCGCCGGTGAACCACCCCAACACGGCCTCGGCGCGGGCCCGCTCAACAGCCGTGTGGTGCAACAGGACTCGCTGTACTACCCCGCGGTGGCCGGCACCGCCGACCGCTACCGTGGCACCGACATCCCGGCCGCCACGGCGACGCTGGCCTCGGTCGGTGCCGATCAGCCGACCGTCCGCATCGGCTATCGGGCGCCGGACGCGCGGCGTGCCCAGACCGTGGCGATGATCGCGGAGTCCTGCCGCGGCGCGGGGATCACCGTGGTCGACGCGGGCACCCCCGATTTCACCCCCGCCCAGCTCACCCAGGGTGCGGTCGACGCCGCCCTCGGTGGCACCGCCGCGGTGCCCGGCCCCGCCGGTTCGGCGACCGGAGTGCCCGCGTTCGCGGCGTTGCGGGCCGGTAACGGACTCGATGCCGGTGGCTTCGGCAACGGCCGCTACGATGCGATCACCGATCAGCTTGCGGGCGAAACCGATTCGACCGCAACGCTGAATCTGCTGACCGAAGCCGAAAACCTGCTGTGGGCGCAGGTGCCGAGCATTCCGTTGTTCGCGACACCACGCGTCATCGCGTTCGGCAACGGCATGCAGAACGGGATAGCCGGGCCGACGCAGGCCGGTACCGGCTGGAACATGGACCGCTGGGTGTTGCAGCGGTGAGCAGTCGTGATCGTGACGGAGAGGTGTCGATGAGCAAGCACGCGGTGGTCGAGTCCGACGACGAGGTGAACGAGCGGACCACCAGAGCCGCCGACGCGGTGTCGAGGCTCACCCGCTGGCACGACGACTTCCCCACGCCCGGTGTGCGTTTCGCTGATCTCACCCCCGTCTTCGCGGACGCCGAGGGGTTCCGGTCCGTCATCGATTGTTTCGCCGCCGTGGCGCCCGAAGCCGATCTGGTGGCCGGGGTGGACGCGCGCGGCTTCCTGCTCGGTGCCGGCGTGGCCGCGGCGCTGGGCACCGGCGTGCTCGCCATCCGCAAGGGTGGCAAGCTGCCGCCGCCGGTGGTGTCGCGCGAATACCAGCTCGAATACGGTTCGGCCGCACTGGAAATCCCCGCCGACGGCGTGGAACTCGAGGGCAAGCGGATCCTGCTGCTCGACGATGTCCTGGCCACCGGCGGTACCCTCGCCGCCGCGGGCGCGCTGTTCCAGGAAGTCGGCGCCGAGGTGGTCGCCGCGGCGGTGGTGATGGAACTCGAGTTCCTGAAGGGCCGCGAACACCAGGGTGACTACCCGGTGACCTCCATCGTCAAGCTCTGACGCTCAGCGCCGCGCGCGCAACATCGGCCAGATCGACGGGCCGCCGGGAAGCCGGAGTTCTCCGGTCACGGTGAAGCCGAAGCGTTCGTAGTAGCCGATGTTGTCGGGGTTACTCGATTCCAGGTAGGCATCGGCGCCCTCGGCGTCGATGCGATCGAGACGCGAGCGCAGCAGGGCGCTGCCGAAGCCGTCTCCGCGAGCGTCGGGGGCGGTGCCGATGGTGCCCAGGTACCAGTGCGGTTCACCGGGGTGATTCTCTTTCAGCAGGTCGCCGAGTTTTTTGCCGACCAGGGCGCGCCGGCCGAGAGCTCGCAAGATGCTCGGCAACATGCGCAGTTCGGTGCGAGCCGGGGTCCGCGCGTGTTCTGGTGGCGTCCACAACGCCACCCCTGCCACCGTGCGGTCCGGGCGCAACGCCAGGTCCGAGGCGCCGACCGGGACGAAGACGTGGCGGGCCATCGTGGCGAAGAAGCGGCGCAGTCCGACCGCGCGCCGAGTCGGGTCGGGCAGCATCCAGCTCATCACCGGGTCGTGCTGGAAAGCCGCGGCCAGGGTCTGCGCGGCGGCCTCGACGTCGCCGGGCCCGGCGACACGCATCGGAATGGTCTTCGACATGGCACTCCTATGAGGTTCCGGGCCGCTCGGGTATTTCGTCCGGGCGTCTCCCGGTGCCCAGGGTAATGGTCGCGTCATCGGGAGGTCGGGCGCGCTTGCCGCCCAACCGGTTTCCGCGCGCGGTGGCGACCCGGCGGGCCGGGGAGCGGACTGTCGCCCGAAAAAGGGGTGGCGGGGCGAGTGCGTTCGGTGTTATCAATGAAGAGTCCTGTTCCCGGCGATCGGAGTCGTGCGTTGATTTCTTGAGGTAGCTCTCGGACGGTCCGCAATCTGCGCACCGTGTATCCGTCGCACCTCCAGGGGATCCGCATGACCTCTTTGTCCTTTTCCGATCTCACCTTTCACTGGCCGGACGGCACCGCCCTGTTCGACGGTCTCGACGCCGTCGTCGGCCCCGGTCACATCGGCCTCGTCGGTGCCAACGGCGCCGGGAAATCCACACTGCTGCGACTGATCACCGGCGAGCTGCGCCCCGTCCGCGGGTCGATCACCGTGCCCGGCGGGCTCGGGTATCTGCGCCAGGATCTCGGCATGCGCGCCGGTCAGCGGGTCGATGCGGTACTCGGGATCGCCGGGTTGCGGGCCGCGCTGCACCGCATCGAGAACGGCACCGCCACCGCCGCCGACTTCGACACGATCGGTACCCACTGGCAGGTCGAGGACGAAGCGGTCGCACTGCTCGGCAAACTCGGGCTCGACTACGTTGCCGGGTCCGTCGCCGACCTGGATCGCACGCTCGACACCCTCTCGGGTGGGGAAACGGTGCTGCTCGGGCTAGTCGCCGAACTACTGCGAGAACCCGATGTGCTGCTGCTCGACGAGCCGACCAACAACCTCGACACGGTGGCGCGCGGACGGCTCTACGAGGTGATCCGCCAGTTCACCGGCACCGTGATCGTGGTCAGCCACGACCGGGAACTGCTCGACCGCATGGACGGCATCGCCGAGTTGCGGGCCGGAGCGATCCGGCTCTTCGGTGCCAACTTCAGCGAATACGAGCGCATCGTCGAGCAGGAACAGCTCGCCGCCAGGGCGGCAGTGCGTGACGCGCGCAGCGATGTGCGCAAACAGGCCCGTGAGCTGGAGGCGGCCCGGATCAAACTGGATCGACGAAAGCGATACGGGCAGAAGATGTTCGAGAACAAGCGTGAACCGAAGATCGTGATGGGAATGCGCAAACGCAGCGCCGAGGTGTCGGCGGGCAAACTGCGCAACTCCCACATCGACAAACTCGACAACGCCCGCGAGACCCTCGACCACGCCCAGGAGCTGGTGCGCGCCGACCGGGAGATCCGGGTGGAACTGCCCGGCACCCGGCTCTATCCGGGACAGGACTTGATCGCGCTGGACGGGGTGCGCCTGACCAACGGCCCGGTGGTCGAGCTGCGGGTGAGCGGGCCGGAACGGATCGCGCTCACCGGGCGCAACGGGGCGGGCAAGACCACGCTGCTGCGCCGGATCGTCGCCGAACAACCGAAGGTAGCGTGGCGATTGCTGCCCCAGCGCCTCGACGTGTTCGACGAGACGCGCACGGTGTTCGAGAACGTGGCCGCGGCCGCGCCGCACGCGTCGGCCGAACGGATCCGCGGGCAACTGGCTCGGTTCCTGTTCCGCGGCGCCGACGCCGACATCGCGGCCGCGGCGCTGTCGGGCGGCGAACGTCTGCGCGCCGCGCTGGCGACGCTGCTGCTGGCCGAACCGGCGCCGAAGCTGCTGATGCTCGACGAACCGACCAACAACCTCGACCTGCCCAGCCTGGCCCATCTCACCCAGGCGCTGGCGAGCTTCGAGGGCGCGTTGATCGTGGTCAGCCACGACGAACGCTTCCTCGCCGACATCGGGGTGACGCGCACCCTCGAACTCACACCCGAGGGGCTGGTCGAATAGCGTGCACGGCAGGGGCCGATGGTGGCGAACCCGTGCCGCATCGGCGCCGACGCACTACCGTCGCAGGCCTGTGACCGCAGGGATTCGAACACAGGGTCGGTGCGGGGACTAAAGTAGTGGTCCGGGGCGGTTGCAGCACTCGGTCGACGGACCGGATGCGGCGTGAGAGGTGGTGGCATGACCCGACAACTCGGCGAGGCGAAGGTGGGACAGGAATCCACCGACGCCCCGCGGAACGACGCTGCGCCCAAGACTCCCGAAAAGCAGTCTCCGACCGCCTCGGTGCCCAGCTCGGCGTCGCGGCGGGTGCGGGCCCGCCTGGCCCGCCGGATGACCGGTCAGCGCGGCATCGCGGCGGTCAAGCCGGTACTCGAACCCTTGGCCACGGTCCACCGTGAGCTCTACCCGAAGGCCAACCTCGCACTGCTGCAGCGCGCCTTCGACGTCGCCGACGAACGCCACGCCAAGCAGTTCCGCAAGTCCGGCGACCCCTACATCACCCACCCGCTGGCCGTCGCCAACATTCTCGCCGAGCTCGGCATGGACACGACCACCCTGGTCGCGGCCCTGCTGCACGACACCGTCGAGGACACCGGCTACTCGCTCGAGCAGCTCAAAGAGGAGTTCGGGCAGGAGGTGGCCCACCTCGTCGACGGTGTCACCAAGCTCGACAAGGTGAATCTCGGCGCGGCCGCCGAGGCCGAGACCATTCGCAAGATGATCATCGCCATGGCCCGCGACCCGCGCGTGCTGGTGATCAAGGTCGCCGACCGGTTGCACAACATGCGCACCATGCGTTTCCTGCCGCCGGAGAAGCAGGCCAAGAAGGCCAAGGAAACCCTCGAGGTGATCGCGCCGCTGGCGCACCGCCTCGGCATGGCCACCGTGAAATGGGAGCTCGAGGACCTCGCCTTCGCGATCCTGCACCCCAAGAAGTACGACGAGATCGTGCGCCTGGTCGCCGATCGCGCGCCCTCGCGCGACACCTATCTGACGCGGGTGCGCACCGAGATCATCAACACCCTGGCCGCGTCGCGGATCACCGCGGTCGTGGAAGGCCGCCCCAAGCACTACTGGTCGATCTATCAGAAGATGATCGTCAAGGGTAAGGACTTCGACGACATCCACGACCTGGTCGGGATGCGCATCCTGTGCGACGAGGTGCGCGACTGCTACGCCGCGGTCGGCGTGGTGCACTCGCTGTGGCAGCCGATGGCCGGCCGGTTCAAGGACTACATCGCCCAGCCGCGCTACGGCGTCTACCAGTCGCTGCACACCACCGTCGTCGGCCCCGACGGCAAACCTCTCGAAGTGCAGATCCGCACCCAGGACATGCACCGCACCGCCGAGTTCGGCATCGCCGCGCACTGGCGCTACAAGGAGACCAAGGGCAAACACTCCGGTGACGTCGCCGAGGTCGACGACATGGCGTGGATGCGTCAGCTGCTCGACTGGCAGCGCGAGGCCGCCGACCCGGCCGAGTTCCTGGAGTCGCTGCGTTTCGACCTGAAGTCGCCGGAGATCTTCGTGTTCACGCCCAAGGGCGATGTGATCACACTGCCGCAGAAGTCGACCCCGGTCGACTTCGCCTACGCCGTGCACACCGAGGTGGGCCACAAGTGCATCGGCGCCAGGGTGAACGGCAGGCTCGTGGCGCTGGAACGCCAGCTCGAGAACGGCGAGGTCGTGGAGGTGTTCACCTCCAAGGCGCAGAACGCGGGGCCCAGCCGCGACTGGCAGAACTTCGTGGTCTCACCCCGCGCGAAGGCCAAGATTCGCCAGTGGTTCGCCAAGGAGCGCCGCGAGGAGGCCCTCGAAAGCGGCAAGGAGCAGATCTCCAAGGAAGTGCGCCGCGTCGGGTTGCCACTGCAACGGCTGATGAGCGTCGACGCGATGACCGCGGTCGCCCACGAACTGCACTACTCCGACATCTCCGCGCTCTACACCGCCGTCGGTGAGCACCAGGTCTCGGCCCATCACGTCGTGCAGCGGACGATGGCCCAGCTCGGCGGCATCGGCGATGTGGAGAACGAGCTCGCCGAACGGTCCACGCCCTCCACCACGCCCAGTCGTCAGCGCGTCACCGGCGACGCGGGCGTGCTCATCCCCGGCGCCACGGGCACCGTCGCCAAACTGGCCAAATGCTGCACCCCCGTGCCGGGCGACGAGATCATGGGGTTCGTCACCCGTGGTGGCGCGGTGAGCGTGCACCGCACCGACTGCACCAACGCGGGTTCGCTCAAGGAGCAGTCCGAGCGGATCATCGACGTCGAGTGGGCGCCCTCGCCGTCGTCGGTGTTCCTGGTCGCCATTCAGATCGAAGCCCTGGATCGCACACGGCTGCTCTCCGACGTCACCAAGGTGCTCGCCGACGAGAAGGTCAACATCCTGTCGGCCTCGGTGGCCACGCACGGCGACCGGGTGGCCATCAGCAAGTTCACCTTCGAGATGGGCGACCCCAAGCACCTGGGGCACCTGCTCAACGTGGTGCGCAATGTCGAAGGCGTCTACGACGTCTACCGGGTGACCTCGGCCGCCTGACCACCACTACCGGCCCGGGCAGCGTCGTTCGCGACGGTGCCCGGGCCGGTGGTACGCCCGCCGCCGACCGGAGATCGCCACGAGTTTGCCGTCGTCGCGAGGTTTGCCGGAGGCAGCGGAAGGGCCGATTAGGGCAGGGGTTGGGTTACCCGGAATCTGTTACGGTTTACTGCGTTTCAACGTTCCACTGGTCAGCCGAAACGGACTGTGATGCGGATCGATATGGCTCGGTGCACAACACGACTCACGGGGACGATGATCGCGTTCACCGTCTCCTTGACGTCGGTGTCGGCGGGGGTGGCCGCCGCGGAAGAGGTCACCCCCGCCGCACCGTCGACACAGGTGGCGCTCGACGTGTGCCCCGCCTTGTACGCCTTGGGAATTCAGGGCACAGGGGAGTCCTCGCCCGATGCCGCGCCCAGCACCGACACCGGCATGCTGTCCACCGTCTTCCGGTCGATGTCGGCCGAGGCCGCCGAACCGGGACTCGTCGACCGGGCCTATGTGCCCTATGAGGCCGGCTTCGGCGGGGCCGTCCCGGGCGGTGTGGTGCCCTACACCGAATCGGTCGACGGCGGCCTGCAACGGCTGCGGGGGATGGCCACACAGGTAACCCAGCGCTGTCCCGACACACGGATCGCGGTGGTCGGGTATTCGCAGGGCGCGCACGTGGCCTCCCTGTTCGCCCAGGAGGTCGGCGCGGGCACCGGGACGCTGCCACCCGAGAAGGTCGCCGCGGTCGCGTTGTTCGCCGACCCGACCCGTGCCGAGAACGCCCCACTGTTCCCCGGTGCGCCCGACCGCGCAGCTCCCGACCCGGCTCCCGGCACCGACGGCATCGCGATCGCCGAGCTCGGCGAGGTGCGTCAGGCGGCGGCCCCCGGCGGTGGGCTCGGACCCCAGAGCGACCAGGCCGCCGACTTCGGTAGACTCACCGGACGCGTCGCAAGTTTCTGTGCCACAGGTGATCTCGCATGTGACGCGCCACAGGGCGCACCGATCATGCGCGCGGTCGCCAACCTGGTCGCGCAGATGAAACTGTCCGGCGGCGACCCGATCGGATCGCTGGTCTCGATCGCGCAGGCGCTGGCGTTCACCTCGATCAAGACCGCCACCACCGTGGTCGACGAGGACATCTCGGGCACCACGCTCGCCGATGTGTCGCTGTCGCCGAAGAAGTCGATCTCCCAGCGACTCGCCGACGCCTCCGACCCACGCAACCAACTCGATGTCAACGCCGCATTCCGGGCACTGCTGAAAGTGGGGATGATCGGCCTCAACGCGGTCACCACGGTGGTGAAAACGGTGCTCAATCCGGCCACTGTCGCCGAATTGGCCACCGCCACACTGTCGAACCCCCTGGCGGGTCTCACCCTGCTCGGCACCAAGCTCGTGGGCGCGGTTCCGCAGCTGGTGCCACCGACCACCGGTGTGCGGCTGGTGAACGAGGCGTTCACCGCCGTACAGCAGAACATCACCGACAACAAGGAACTGCTCGATGTCACCACCTGGGTGCGCTACTGGGACACGATGCGCCGCCACAACGCCTACTCGCGCATCGGCGCCGGTGCCCAGGGCACCACACCGACCGGGTACGTCGCCGAGTGGCTGGCCGCGCTGTCCCGCGACGCGGCGGCGGTCTCCGGCCGGGCAGCGGTGCCGGTCGGCGGGCCCGACACGCGCGGGGTGGGAATCTTCACGAGTCCGACCGGCGAGTCTACGACACCGAAACCATCCGGTGGGGGACAATTTCCGTTCGGGACAGGAGCCGATGGCGCCTCATCCGGCGGCGCGACGACTCCGCCTGCCGCGACACCCAGAACCAGCGCACCCACCACTGCCCGCCCGTTCTCTGTGAACTGATCACCGAGAGGTATCGATGCGAACCCATGTGCCCTGCGTTGCGGAAAGGGGGGAATGTTGAAGTCGTACAACGAACTGTCGCGCTGGTACTCGGCGCTGGAACCCGAGACCGACGCGTCCGACCCTGCGCGCCAGGACACCGCCGAACCGGCGCCGGGCGACGACGACGGTCCCGCCCGATATTCGCGGCGCCCCGAGCGCGCACCGTCCACCGAGCAGCCGGCCACGCCCGCGGCCCCCGGCGCCGACGATGACAGCGACGAATCCGTGAAGTCCCGGCAACCCGCGCCGGCGCCCGTACCGGCACCCGAACCCGCGCCGGCCTCGGAAAACGGGCCGTGGCCCGAACCTGCGCCCCCGTCCCGACCCGCGCAGGCGCGGAGCCCTCGAGCGAAATCCGGGTCGGCGCACGACCCCGCGCAGGCGCGGAGCCCCCGAGTGGAATCCGGGTCGGCGCACGACCCCGCGCAGGCGCGGAGCCCTCGAGCGGAGTCCAGGTCGGCGCACGACCCCGCGCAGGCGCGGAGCCCTCGAGCGGAGTCCAGGTCGGCGCACGACCCCGCGCAGGCGCGGAGCCCTCGAGCGGAGTCCGGGTCGGCGCACGACCCCGCGCAGGCGCGGAGCCCTCGAGCGGAATCCGGGCCGGCGCACGACCTCGGGTACAGGTGGGAATCGGCGACAGATCCGGAGCCGGGGCCGGGGCTCGCGCAGTGGCGCCGATCTGGGACGGCCCCCGAGTCGGAACCCGAACTCGAGCAGCGGCGCGAATCTGCGATGGAGCCGGGGCTCGCGCCGCGGCGGGCACCTGAAATGGCCCCTGGTCCGGAGCCGTTGCGCGCGCCCGAGCTCGCGCAACGGCGAGAACCGGCGCCGGAGTCCGCGCCCCCGCCGCCGGTGGAACTGGCCGAGGTGGCCGCGCGGCGCAGTGACTTCACCGGTGGTTGGTCGGACTGGGTGGAACCGGCGCCCGGCCCCGACGACGACTACGACGCCGAGCTGGTCCAGTTCCCGTGGCACGATGCCGCCGCCGACGACTACGACGAAGCACATGTGCTCGAACCCTCGGGCGCGCTGCGCGAGCGCCGCATGCGCCACCGCAACCGCACCTTTCTGGTGCTCGCGGTGTCGGTGCTGGTGCTGGTGCTCGCCGCGACCGGGGTGTTCTTCCTGCTGTTCGGCCGCGAGAGCCGTCCCACGGCCGCCGCCCAGACGCCGCTGCACTTCACGGCGGGCAACCTGAGCGCCGAGAGCGTGGGCGCGTGCCCCACCGAACGGACCGACCTGGTGGTGCGCAGTGCCGAGGCGGGCGGCACCGATTCCGGCCCGGACGCGGTGCTGGCGTTCCAGTACGCCTACTACGTGAGCCGGTCGGGGGCCGAGGCCAGGGCGGTGGCCACTCCCGACGCGGAGGTGTCACCAGCGGCGGTGATCCAGCGCGGTATCGATTCCATTCCGGTGGGGACCACTCACTGTGTGCGGATCACCACCGTCGCCCCGAACCGGTACACCGTGGAGGTCACCGAGTTCCGGCCCGCGGGTGCGCCGGCCACCTATACCAAGCAGGTGGTGCGCACGGCGCGGGTCGGCGATCGCACGCTCATCACGGGCATCGCGGCAGGGTAAAGGAGTAGAGGCGATGACAGACGACTGGAGCCGATGGCTCGACGACTCTCCCGAGGGGGAGGCGCCGAGCGAACAGACGCGTGATCCGGCTCCGGTGGTGCGGTTGCGGCGCAGAACCGGTGAGCGAGCCGACGGGGCCCGCAGGCCGATCCTGGTCGTTGGTGGTTGCGGCGGTGCGGGAACCACGACCACCACGCTCGGTCTGGCGGCCGAACTGGCCACCGACGGCGCGGCGACGGTGGCGGTGGACGCCACCGCGGCAGGCAGCGATCTCGCACTGCGCGGTGCCGACAAGCACCTGCACCCGGTGAACCTGCAGTCGTGGGTGTACGGGCGCGGCGACGACGAACCGGCGCCGCTCGAGGACTGCCTGTCGCGCTCGACATCGGGTTTCGGACTGCTCTGGCGCGACGCGACCCCGCTGCGGCGGCGCGCGACATATCTCACTGTGGCCAGGGCATTGGACGCGGGTGGCTACACCGCGGTCTACGACGGGGGCAACCCGATTGCCGGGCGGCAGCTGCGGCCGCTGCTCGATGACGCCGATATCGCCCTGGTACTGGCCATTCCGGCCCGAGTGGACGCGGCCAACCGGCTGCGGGTCACCCTGGAATGGCTCGACGACCACTACGGCGACGACGGAGCGGGCGTGGTCGCCGACACCACCATCGTTGTCTCGCATCAGTATTCACACGACGACTCCCGGGTTGCCGAGCATTTGCGCGAGCATCTGTCGGGCTGGGTTCGCGAGGTCGTGGAGATCCCCTACGACCCACATCTGGCGCGTGGCGAGCTGGTTCGCCACGGCGAGCTGGCCGAGACGACGCGCACAGCGTATGGGAGCTTGCTCGCCGGGGTGGCATCATGACGGCCGCTATGAATCTTCGTCGTCGTCGTGAACCGGAGGTGCGCGTAGGTGTCGTCGCGCCGCCGGAATCGTTGCGCGCCGAGATCTGGGAGCGTCCGATTCCCGGCGTGGGCCGGGCCCCGCTGGTGTGGCTGCTCGGTGTGCACGGTGGCTCGGGTGCCACCACCCTCGCACACGTGCTCGCCCCCGCCGCCGACGCCCGTGGACGCTGGCCCGGGGTGTTCGACCGTGAGTCACCCTATGTCGTGCTGGTCGCCAGGGAGACCATCTCCGGACTCACCCGCGCCCACGACCTGCTGCGCCAGCATCACGCCGGGCTGGCCGGCCCCTCGCACGTGCTCGGCCTGATCACCGTCGCCGCGCGCCCGGGACGGGTGCCACCGGAGATCCGGCGCTACCGGGACGTGGTCGGCTCGCTCGCCGGGCACGTCTGGCAGGTGCCGTGGTTCGAGGAGTGGACCCTGGTCGAGTCGGATGTGTTGCCGGTGTGGTCGCCCGGTGACGAAGTGACGGTCCGAAAGCGCCGGGCGGATCCGCTCGACGAGGTACCGGTCGAGATCGGTGAGCTCGGTGCCGATCTGGTCGCCGCGATCCGGGCGAGCTTGGACTCACCCGGTGCGAGCAAGGGTCGATCATGACCGCCGGGCGGGTCGTCAGCCGGTGGTGTACAAACGTGTATCGGCGTCGAAGTGTTTGTGGCACAACACCTTTACTGTGGGAGAAAGGCACCCGATGAGCATGATCCTCCTCGCCGTGCAGGACACGTACGGCACCGTCCTGGCCCAGGTGGGTAATCCGACGCCGGAAGCGCCCCCTGGATCGGAGAAGATCCTGCAGCTGGTGCGCTACCTGACCTGGTTCGTCCTGCTGTCGGGTATCTGCGGCATCACCTACGCCGGTGGCAAGTTCGCCTGGGAGCGCTGGACCGGCGGCGGTCTGGAGTCACCGAAGATGGTGGCCGGCGCCATGATCGGTGGCGTCGTCGCGACCAGTGCGGGCACCATCATGAATGCGGTCATCGGTTAGTGATCACCATGCTCGCCTACAAACAGATCCCGGCCGATGTCCTGGCGCCGATGATGCAGTTGCTCAACTGGCTGCTCTGGTTCGTCCTGCTGTCGTGCCTGGCCTGGATGATCCTGTCGGCGGGTCGATTGTGGATCGCGTTCCGCAGTGACCTGGCGGTCAACGATGCCTCGCACGGTGTGCTGATGAGCCTGATCGGTGCCTCGGTCGCCAGTACCGCGTCCGCGATCGCGCTGGCTTTTCTGCCGGCGTGAGGCTGCGGACGGAAAAGACTCGCAGATGAATTCCACAGTGACACGACCGGTCGCGGTCGGGATCGCGCTGCTGGCGGTGGGTTGCGGCGGCGGCGCCGAGCCCGGCCCTCAGCTGTCGGCCGCGCCCACAGGTGTGCGCTGGATCGACTACCAGGGCATCGCGCTCCCGCACGCCGATCAGGGCCCGGCCGACGTGACCGAGGGTGCGGCAACCGGATTCGAGCATTCCCCACGGGGAGCCGGGCTGGCGGCGCTGACCCACACCATCCGGTTGTCGGTGGCACCGGACACCGAGTGGGCCGAGGTCGTCAACCGGGAACTGGTTCCCGGCCCGGCGCGCGACGAGTGGGCCCTGAACCGGGTGCAGCTGTCGATGACCGGGCCCGCCACGCCGGAGTACGCGCCGACATTGTTGGGCTACAAAATCACCGAATACCGTGACGAGCAGTCCCTGGTCGATGTCTACACCGAGTACTCCGACAGTTCGCGCGCGGTCAACCACACCACGGTCAGCTGGTACGGCGGAGACTGGCGGCTGCGGTTACCCGATCCGCAGTCCACCGTCCGGCCCGTCGACGCGATCGACCGATTACCACCCGACATCGTGACATTGGAGGCACCGAAGTGAGCCAGAAGGAGGCGTCGACGCGCGACCGCGCTTCTTTCGGCATGATCGCCTCCGGTGCTCTGCTCGCCCTGATCCTGGTCGCCGGCGCGGTCGTGTACTTCACCAGCAGCGGCGATTCCGACACCGACAGCGCCCCGCCACCTCCACAGGCTGCGGGCGGAACGGGTTTCGCCGATCCCGAGGTCGATCTGTTCGGCAGGCGCGTCGACGTACCCAACAATCCGGCGGGGCAGCCACTGGCCCAGGACCCGAGTGCCCGCCGCGCACCCTCTGACCCGGACTGGCTCACCGCCGCGCCGTCGGGGACGAAGGATCCGCACGGCTGGCAACGCGTGTACGGCGCGTCGGTGCCGTTCTCCACTTCCGACGGGCCCTCGCGCATCGAGGACGGACTTGCCGTGGGTTACGCACGCACGCCGCAGGGTGCGGCGCTGGCCGCCGCGCAGATCACCTACCGGCTCAACGCCCGGCCCGCCGATCGCGACCTCTACGTCACGCAGTTGCGGGTGAGCAGTACACAACTGGCGGCCTACGACAGCGCGCTGGCAAGTGACCGGCTGCCCGAACAGCAGCCCGAGAAGGTGACCCGCTACTTCGTGGCCTCCGACGCTTTCAAGATCGACGACTACGCCGAGGACCTGGCCATCGTGCGGCTGGCCTCGCGCGGCCCGGTGATCGAGGGCAAACAGCTCTACGCCGCCATGCGCATGATCATGGTGTGGGACGACGGGGACTGGCGGCTCAAGCCCGCGACCACCACCAATACGCAGACCGAATACGTTGAATCGCTGGCGGGGTGGACGACATGGTGAGCATCGAGGTCAAGCACAGCCCGGATCGATTCCCTGCGGACCATCGAGGGGTGCCAACAATGCTGAGGCGGCTAGTCACCATACTCGCGGTGATCTTCACCGTGATGATCGCGACGCCGACGGTGGCCTACGGTCAGACCTACGGTTTCGACGAGGCGTGCAACGAACTGCACGACACCCTCGACAGTGTGGCCATTCCCGGGGTCTCCCTCGGTGATGCCGCCTCGGCGGTGTGCAAGGCGGGCAACGCCGCCACCCACCCCGGCGACGCGGCGACCGCGGTCAAGGACAAGGCGTGGGACTCCACCTTCGGCAAGGTGGTCGACTCGCTGATGAAGGGCCTCGGTGAGGCGCTGATCCTGGCCTTGACCTTCTGGATGAAGGTGCCCAACGAGGCGGTGAGCGACTCGGGCGCGTTGTTCACCCAGATCAACGACTACACCTATCAGATCCAGATATTGCTGTTGATCGCGTCGGTGATCATCACCGGCGGACGATTGGCCGAGGCCAGACGCGGGGCGGCGGTGAGCGAGGCCGCCGAATCGTTCCGGTTGTTCGCGCGGGTGGTGTTCAGTTCGTGGATGCTCGGGGCGGTGATCGTGGCCGGCACCAGGGCTTCGGACAAGTTCTCCGAGTGGATCATCTCCGACGCGACCGGCGGCAATGCCAAGAACATGGCCGAACTGATGGTCAAAACCTCGAAATTGCAGGCCTTTTCGCCCGGCCTGGTACTGATCATCGCGATCGTGGGCCTGCTCGGGGCGCTCGCCCAGATCGTGCTGGCCATCGTCCGCCAGGGTCTGCTCGTGGTCGCGGCCGGGGTGCTGCCGCTGGCGGCGGCGGCCTCGGCGACCGGGACAGGTAAGCAGTCCTACCAGAAGCTGGTGGGCTGGATCATCGCGTTCATGCTGTTCAAACCCGTGGCCGCGATCGTCTACATGATCGCGTTCACCACCGCGGGCCACGTGGACGAGACCACCTCCTCCGGCGGACTGCCCAGCGGTGAGGAGGCGCAGCGCATGCTGGTGGCGCTGGTGCTGCTGTGCAGTGTGGCGTTCGTACTGCCCGCGCTGATGCGCCTGGTGGCACCGGCGGTGGCCACCGTCGGCCAGGGCGGCTCAGGTCTGGTGGCGACCGGCGGTGTGGCGCTGGGCGCGATGGCCCTCGGCGCGATCGGTACGAAGGCGGTCGCCTCCCGTCCGGTGGCAGCACCGGGCGCGGCCGGCTACTTCGGCAGCGGCGGTGCGGGATCGGGTGCCGGCGGAACCGGCGGAACCGGCGGCACGGCCGGTCCTCGCGGCGGCGGACCCCGGCCCACCCCACCACCGAGGGGAGGTGGTGCGGCGCCCCCGCCCACGAGTTCGGGTTCGGTACCGGCAGGGGCGGCCCGCAATGTGGCCGCCGCGCGGGCCGCGGCGGGCGGAGCACAGCGCGCCGACGACTCGATGGGCGACATGGCCGGTGACCGCTGGGCAAATCGTTCCCCCGACCTCGGCAGGAGCACGATTCCGCGATGACGACCTCGGTGACCGACAACTACGAACGCCGCTCGTACGGACTGTGGCAGAAACCGCGCAGCGCCGGCCTTTTCGGTCTGCGCTGGGAAGAGACGGTGATCGGTTTCGTCGTGGTGATCGCGGCGCTGATCTGCGCCATGGTCGGTGGATTCAAATGGGGTCTGATCGTCGGCGGCCTCGGTGCGCTGGTGATGTTGCCCCTGGTGTGGCGGACGGGGGGCCGTTCGGGCTATGAGACGGGACTGATGATGTTCAACTGGATGCGCTCGCGCAACAACGGCGAGCACGTGTATCGCGGGGGCCGGTTCTCCCGGATCCCCGGCGGGGTCACGAAACTGCCAGGACTGCTCGCCCCGTCGAAACTCTACGAAGGCATCGACGCGGGCGGCTACCACTTCGGGATGATCCATCTGCCCGCGTTCGCGCAGTACACCGTCGTGCTGCGGGCTTGGCCGCAGGGGCACGAGGCGGTGGACCAGCCGGTGATCGACCGCTGGGTCGCGGCCTGGGGCACCTTCCTCGCCTCGGTCGGCCAGACCAGCGACATCGTCGCGGTGGTGCCGGTGATCGACACGGTGCCCGAGACCGGCAACAGGCTGCTCAACGAGGTCTCCACCATCACCCGGCCCGAAGCGCCCGAACTGGCCCAGCAGGTGATGTACGAGCTGGCCACCGAGTTGCCGCAGGAACGGGTGCAGTTGTTGCCGCGGGTGGCGATCACGTTCAAGGCCACCACCGCCGAGCGGCGCAAGAACCCGGCCGAGGAGGCCGTGGAGATCGGGCGCAGGCTGCCCGGCATCTGCGCGGCGCTGGCCGAGGCCGGGGTACGCGCGCAACCGATGTCGGCCGAGGAGGTCATCTCCTTCATCCGCCGCAGCTACGACCCGGCGGCCCAAGCCGACCTCGAGGTGGCCGCCGCCGATCCCGGTGGGCACGGGCTGGGCTGGGACGACGCGGGCCCGGTCTCCTACGACGAGAAATGGGATCACCTGGTCCACGACGGCGGCCGTTCGGTGACCTGGGAGATGGACGCCGCCCCCGAGGGCGCGGTCGACGAGCGGGTGCTGCAGCGCTTGCTCGCCCCCAATCCCGAAGTGCCGCGCAAGCGCATCGCGATCGTCTACCGGCCGCACTCGGCCGCCGATGCCGCCGAGATCGTCGACGACGACTTCAAGAACGCGCTCGTGGCCCAGCAGAGTGAACGCGGTGTGGTCTCGGCGTCGGCGACCCTGCGCGTCGGTGCCACCCAGCAGGCGCGTGAGGAACAGGCCCGCGGGCACGGGGTCACGCGGTTCGGAGCGCTGGTGACCATCACCGAACCGCTACGTGGTGACCTGCCGCGCATCGAGGCCATCACCCGCGACCTGTCCACGCAGGCCCGGCTCAAGATCCGCCGCTGCTACCGCTATCAGTCCGCGGCGTTCGCGGCCTCGCTCGGTTGCGGTGTGATCCTGCCCGAACACGCGACCATTCCGAAGGCATTGGCGGGGTGAGGCGATCATGGGACGCGACTACGAACCACCGGTACGCGACCGCGACGACATCGCGTTGCGTCCGGTCCACCGGCCGCCGCGCATCCGCGGCGAACGCGAGCCACGGCCGGCGAGCAGCACCTCGCGCGTGAGCGACGACGTGCTCGGCCTCGACGAGCGCACCGACCGCGACGACGAGACCTCGTCGCGGGGCTCCCGCATGCCCGAAGACCGGGTGGGGGAGCGCACCTCGCGGGCAGATCCACGCCCCGATCGCGGTCGTCAGCGCGCCCGTGGTGAGGAACCACGCGGACCGCGCGAGGACGACCGGCGTCGATCGCGCGACGATCAGCCGCGCGGAGCACGCGAGGATCAGCCGCGCGGAGCACGCGAGGACGGACCGGCCCGCGGCGATGAAACGCGCGGGCTCGGTGGTGCAGCGGGGCGGCCCGGCGGGGGACGTCGTGGCAGCCGGGACCCGGAGCGCCGGGTTCGTGGGCCGCGATCGGCGGCAGAGCGCGATGCCCGCGCCGGGCGTGGGCTGCGCGACGAGGACCACGGTCCACGGCTCGAACCCGAACAGCCGCGGCGACGGCCGAAGCCGCCCGGTCCCAAGTTGACCAAGAAGCCACGACCCGTCAAGGCCGCGCGTCCCGACCGCCCCGTCCGGCCCGACCTGGCCGCCGACCGGGCGATGGGCGCCGGGCGGTCGGTGAAGGTCAAACCCGAACGCCGCCAGTCCGGTCCGTCGCTGCTCGACGACGCCACCCGCGCCCGCTACGAGATGATCGCGCGCGAACAGTCGGGGTTGCGCGCGGCCTGGGCGACCTTCCGTCTCCACACCGACGACCTGCGCCGCCACAACGCCCAAGCGCGCACCGAGGCCGTCGTCAAGGACGGATTCGACCGCACCACCGCCGAACTCACCGACCGCGGTTACTCCGGTGAGGGTGGCGGCAAGATGAACGTGGTCGGTAGGCCCGTCGAGTACCGGGCGACCACCGCCCAGGTCGCGGGCCTGTGGCCGTGGTCGGTCGGTGCGGGCGCACCGCTGATCGGCACCCCGCTCGGCTCACACCTGCACACCGGCGCCCCGGTCTGCTTCGACCCGATGAACTGGTTCATGCGCGGCAGCTTCATCACTGCGCCGAGCCTGTTCGTGCTCGGCCTCAACGGGTTCGGCAAGTCCTCGCTGGTGCGCCGGATCGTGCTCGGCGGTATCGCCCAGGGCATCACCCCGCTGATCCTGGCCGATGTGAAACCCGACTACCGCAAGATGGTCGAACTGGTCGGTGGCCAGGTGATCGACCTGGGATACGGGCACGGCAAGCTCAACCCGCTCGCCGCCGGTGTGCTGGGTTCGGTGGTGCCCCGGCTCGAGGAGTTCCCCGCCCTGCAGTTGCAGGTGCTCCAAGATCTGCGCGCCCGGCAGGTGACGCTGATCGCGGGCCTGGTGGAACTGGTGCGTGGCGCCCGCGTCGCCGACTTCGAGGAAACCCTCATCGCGACCGCCCTGCGCATCCTGTACCAGCCGGGCAGCGGCTACGCCCCCGAGAAGCCGCCGATCATGGAGAACTTGCTGGAGGTGATCGTCGGTGGCGGCGCCGAGCTGATGCTCGACGCGGGCGCCGACAACGAGGACGAATACCAGCACGCCATCAAACACCTGCGCCGCTCGTTGCGCGCGCTCACCCAGGGCCCGTTCGGCGCGATCTTCAACGGTCAGACCACCGTGCCCATCGACACCGGTGCCGTCGCGGTGTGCATCGACGTCTCCCACATCCCCACCGGCGACAAGAAACTCAAAGCCGCGGTGATGCTGGCGTGCTGGGCCGACGGGTTCGCCTCGGTGGAGGCCGCGCACGTGCTCGCCGACGCAAAACTCGGCCCGCAGCGCTACTTCCAGGTGGTGATGGACGAGCTGTGGCAGGTGCTGGGGCTGGGCGACTTCATGGTCGACCGGGTCGACGAGCTCACCCGCCTGCAGCGCGGCCTGGCCACCGCGCTGATCATGATCAGCCACACCATCAAGGACCTGCAGGCATTGGGTTCGGATGCCGCGATCGCCAAGGCGATCGGCTTCCTGGAACGCGCGCGCGCGAAGATCTTCGGCGCGCTGCCCGCCGAGGAGATCTCGCGCCTGGACTCCACGGTGCCCTTCACCGCGGCCGAGCAGGAGATGGTCACCAGCTGGTCGGCGCCGCAAGCGTTGACCGGTGAGGCGTTGAGACCGGGCCAGCAGCGGCCGTCGCCGCCGGGTACCGGCAAGTTCCTGTTGAAGATCGGTGAGGATCGCCGTCCGGGCATCCCCTTCCACATGGAGTTCACGGTGTCGGAGAAGGAAAGCGGAATCCACGACACGAACCAGCGATTCAGCGAGTTCGGCGACCACCCACGCGGGCAGGCGGCGCCACCGCCGCCACCGTCGCCGGACGGGGAGCAGCCATGATGCCGCATCGCTCCTATCGCCGGGTCTCGCCCGAGGTTCGCCACGCCGCCGTCGAGCAGGTGCTCGCGCTGACCGACAAGTTGCGCAGCGAGTCCGAGGCCTGCCGGGTGGTGGCCGAACAGATCGGCGTACACGCCAATTCGGTGCGCAATTGGGTGCGCGCGGCCGAAGGCCCCAGTCTGGAGCGGCTCGACGCCACCGCGCTGCGGCGCAAAGTGGCGCTGCTGCAACAGCAGCTGGCCGCCGCCGCGGAGATGAACCGCACGCTCGCCGACACGCTCAACCAGACCCGGCGCGGCCCGTGAACACCGCCGCGGCGGACGATCGCGAGGTCGGCGCCCGGCGCGGCACGCGGGGAGGCGTCCGATGAATGCCCGCTCGATCCTGGTGTCGGTGTTCGGCTCGGTCATCGGGCTGGTGGCGTTGGTGCTGGTGATCGTGCTGCCCTCCTCGGACGAGACCTGTGAGACCGGGCAGGTGCTCGACGGGTCGGCCGTGCCCGCCCTGCCCCGGCTCGGCGGTGACCCCCGCGCGTCCGGCGCGGCCGTGCCCACCCCGAATCCGACCGTCACCGGCACACCGTCACTGGCCGCGGGGGTGGGTCCATTGCGGCGCACCCTGCCGATGGAGGTCGGCACCTTCACGATCTCCGATGTGTTCGGTTCCCGCGGTGGCGGGCACAAGGGCATCGACATGGCCGCCGCCGACGGCACCACCATCTACTCGGTGTCCGACGGCCGGGTCGTCGCGGCGGGCGCCGCGTCGGGTTTCGGCAACTGGATCGTCATCGACGCCGTCGACACCAACGGGCGCGCCTACTCCGCGGTCTACGGGCACATGTGGGATCACGGCGTGAAGGTCCGCACCGGCGACACCGTCACCGCGGGTCAGCCGATCGGCATGGTGGGCTCGGCCGGCGAATCCAGTGGCCCGCACCTGCATTTCGAGATCGTGCCCGGTGGCCGGTTCACCGGTGGGCGTCAGATCGACCCGATGCCCTGGCTCGACGGCGCACCGACCCCAGATGTCGGTGGCGCCCGCGCCTTCTCGGTCGATCCGAACTGTGTGCGCGGCTTCGGCAGCGCAGGCGGACTGCTCGCCGACGGCAAGGTGCCCGCCGAGCTCGAGATCTGGTACCGGCGCGCGGGCACGGTGTGCCCGGAGATCTCCTCGTCGCTGCTGGCCGCCCAGGCCAAGCAGGAATCGGGTTTCCGGCGCGGACTCACCTCACCGGCCGGCGCGCAGGGCCTGGCCCAGTTCCTGCCCGGCACCGCGGTGAGCATCAATCCCGACGACGGTCAGCCCTACATCCTCGATGCCGACGGCAACGGCACCGCCAGCGTCTGGGACGACGGTGACGCCATCATGGGCCAGGCCCGCTACATGTGCGCCATCGCGCACAAGGTCGCCGGCTGGTTGGCCCAGGGCAGGGTCTCGGGGGACCTGGCCGCGCTCACCCTGGCTGGTTACAACGCCGGTGAGGGCGCGGTGCTCGCCTCCGGCGGCATGCCGAATCAGTACGCGGCGCACTATTCCGAGACCCGGCCCTACGTCACCAACATCTTGACGATGGAGCCGCTGTACCGCGCGCCCGGCGCGAACGGGCGGTTCAGTCCCGAACCCGGTGGCGGCGGCGCGCAGATCGCCGAAGCCGCCCACGACTGGCTGGGCACGCCCTATGTGTGGGGCGGCGGCGGACCGCAGGGCCCGACCAGCGGCGGGTTCGATGCGCCGGGACTCACCGCCGCCGCGGTGTTCGCCGCGTCGGCAGGTGAACTCGTGCTGGCCCGCACCGCCGAACAGCAGTGGGAAGTGGGCGCCGAGGTGCCGCTGGCGCGGGTCGCGGTGGGGGATCTGGTGTTCAGCGAATTCGGGCCGAAAGGGCCTGCGCAAGTGGGGATCTACGCGGGCCGGGGGCAGCTGATCCAGGCGGTGCCGGCGACGAGTAGGAGTGGTGGTGGCGGTGTCGTCGAGGTGGCGGTGCCCGGCGACGCGCGGGCGAGGAGGATGTTGTGACCACACGGCCGGCGCCACCGGCGATAACCTGGTGGGACAGAACACGAATCCGCACGATCCCGGCGGTGATGCTCGTGGCGGTCCTCACCTCTGTCGCGGCCTGCGGCGGTGACGTCGATCCGGCGCGCCCGGATCAGGCCGGCTCGACCACCCGGCAGCTCGAGGCCGCCGCCACGGCGGATCCGTCCACGCCCGAAGGAGTGGCCGTGGTGGCCCTGCGCGAGATCTTCACCTGGAACCCGCTCACCGAGGAACCGGGCGATTCGGTGGCGCGTGCGCGAAAATGGCTGGGGCCCAGCATGGTCCGTATGCTGGACGCCTCGACCGGCGAGGCCGCGGCAGCGAAACCCTCACTGCGGTGGGCCGAATGGGCCAAGGCGCGAGCGCACGTGGAAGCGTTCACCTTCGCTTCGGGCGACCAGGCGCCCGAAGACGCCGATCCCGCCGTCGCGCAGTTCAAGATCGGCATCGAACAGACCGTGGTGTACCCCAACGGGAGCACCGAGGCCCTCCCGCCGAGCACGGTCATCGCGACCGTGGTGCAGACGACACAAGGCTGGCGCCTCGACGCGTTCCGCTGAGCACCCACCCAACCGACGAAGGTCCACAAGGAGGCACCCGTGGCGAAGAAGAAGGTGAGGGATCCGGCCGCGGTCGGACCCGACACCACGCTGATACTGATCGTGTTCGGCTTCGCGACACTGATCACCCTCGCGGTCGCACTGCACCTGGGCAACGCGATGTCGGTGGTGCCGCAGAACATTCCGATGAATCCGATCGAGGTCGTGGCCGATCTGGCCCGCGGCAAACTGCAGTGGCCGCGCGCCTCCACGGTGATCGTGCTGCTGGTGATCGCCGCGGCCGTCGCATTCGTGGTGATCCGCAAGCAGCTGAAGAAGCGCGCGGGCAAGGGCCGGCTCTCGGTCGACGACAAGGCCGACTACATGGGCAGCGGCTCGGCGATCGCCTCGATCACCGAGGCGGGAGTCCGCGCCAAGGCCAAGGACCTCGGCGTGCGGTTGGGCACCCACGATGCCCCGGGCGTGCCGATCGGGGTCGCGGTCGCCGACGGCACCCCCCTCTACGGTTCCTACGAGGACCTGCATCTAGACATCTGGGGTCCGCGGCAGGGCAAATCGACCTCGCGGGTGATCCCGGCGATCCTGTCCGCGATCGGCCCGGTGCTGGCCACCTCCAACAAACGCGATGTCGTCGACGCGACCCGCAACGTGCGCGAAGCCAAGGGCTCGAGCACCTTCGTGTTCGACCCGCAGAATGTGGCCGGGGAACGCGCCACCTGGTTCTGGGATCCGCTGTCGTGGGTGGACTTCCGCACCGAAGGCTGTGAGATGCGGGCGGCGCGACTGGCCGGTCACTTCGCCGACGCCGAGACCGGCGGCCTCGAGGACCGCGACAACTTCTTCGACCCCGAAGCCGAGGACCTGCTCGCCGCGTTCTTCCTCGCCGCCGCGATCGCGGGCAAGCCGATCACCCAGGTGTGGGAGTGGGTGACCAACCCGCAGAACACCGAGTCGATCGAATTCCTGCGCGGTGCCGGCCATCACTTCACCGCCTCCGGTCTGGCCATGCAGTACAACGCCGACGAACGCACCAGGAGCGGCATCTTCGGCACCGCCAAGAAGATGATCCGCTGCCTGCAACTGTCGAACGTGCACCCCTGGATCACCCCGGGCGGCGACGCGCGCCCGCAGTTCGACGAGCTCGAGTTCGTCGAGCGCAACGGCACGCTGTACTGCCTGTCGCTCGAAGGACGCGGGTCGGCGGCGCCGCTGGTCAGCGCGCTCACCGAAGCCGTGATCGATGTGGCGATGCGCAAGGCGTCACGCTCGTCCGGTGGCCGGTTGCCGATCCCGCTGCTCGCGGTGCTCGACGAGGCGGCCAACGTGGTGCGCTGGAAGGATCTGCCCAAGCAGTACAGCCACTTCGGTTCACGCGGGATCGTCGTGATGACCGTGCTGCAGTCCTGGGCCCAGGGCGCGCGCTGCTGGGGCGACGCCGGCATGAACGCGCTGTGGTCGGCGGCCAACATCAAGGTGCTCGGCAGCGGCGTCGACGACATGGCCTTCCTGCGCGACCGTTCCGAGGCGATCGGCGAATACGACTCGATCTCGGCATCGATGTCGCAGTCGGGCACCAGCAAGAGCTACTCGCGTTCCCTGAGTTCCTCGGTGACCTTCACCGCGCAGGCCCTGGCGACGCTGCCTCGCGGCCGCGCGGTGGTGTTCACCTCCGGTCAGCCCGCCGTGCTCGTGCGGACTGTGCCGTGGTGGGAATCCGAGTACGCCGATGCGGTCAAGCAGTCGATCGAGTACAACGATCCGACGCGCAAGACCCGCATCGACGATCTGATCGCCACGCAGGTCGCGGCGGCGAAAACCGATCCGCCGGAAGAGCTCGGTGAAGTCGAGGAGGTCAGACCGCTGTGAACAACGAAACGCCGGATACCGACAGGCAGGAACGGGTCTACGCCGGGGTCACCGATTTCGTCGGTGAGTATCTGAGTCAGCTCTACCGGCGACAGGTCACCGACATCAGCGACACGGTGTGGTGCCCGGAGTGGTGGCGCCACCCCGAGGCCGCGGTGCGCCTCGAGGCGCTGTGGCAGGCGTGGGAGCACTTCCGGATGCAAGGGGGGCCGGGCATCAGCTTGTGGTTCCTCGACCACGCCGACCCGCACATGAGCAAGCTGTTCGACCCGCGCGGCCCGTTCAAGTACTGCAGTGTGCGCAACGGCCACAAGGAGATGCTGTCGTCGTTGCCGTTGAAGACGCCGGAAGAGCGAGATCAGTGGACTGAGCCGCACAACGGCGTGTGGCACACCGGACCCGTCCGCGATTGAACCGAACGGTCTCGGCGGTACCCGGCCGGGTACCGCCGGGATCAGCGTCCGCGCTCGATCCCGCGCTCCAGGCCACGTTCGATGGCTCGGGCGCGCACGGGCGGGGTGCGGGTGGCCGCGTCGCGCATGTGGATCGCTTCGTCCGGGGAGATGCCGTGGCCCATCTCGACGAGCATGCGCACCTGACTCAGTTCCGGGGACACGCCGGAACGTTGCAGATGCGCGGCGATCGCCGAACGACGCTCGGCGGAGTTGTAGCTCGGCGTCGCGGACTGCGCGACGCCGGCGGCGGCGAACGGCGACCCGGCGTCCTTGCTGAGACGGATACCGTGTGATTCCACCGACCGCGATTCCATCGATCGCGATTCCATTGCCCGCGACTCCACCCCGCGTGACTCGATCGAGCGTGAGCCGACCGACATCATCTGCATGAGTTCCTGATTGCGGGGGTCCTTGGCCTTGAGGTCGCGCGCCTCGCGGATCTGCAGCTCGCGCGCTTCCTTCATCTTGGCCTCGATCGCCTTCGCGCGGGACTCGGCCTCCTTCTGGCCTTGCTCGCGAGACTTGAGGGCGACCAGGGTGGCCATCTGCAGCATGGTGCGCATCATGGCCGCCGTTTCGCTACCGATGTCGTCGAGTTCCGCCAAGACTGCTCCCCGATGCCGGTGTGGAAGTGGACATCTGAGCCTACCGCGTGCGGGGCGTGATCGGAGGTCGACGCAGCGCGAATCGCGCCGAAAACGGCGACGGGCCGGACGCGTCGTCGCGTCCGGCCCGTCGCCGTGGTCAGGACCGGATTCAGCCCACCTCGACCGTGTCGAACGAGATCGGCATGGCGGGTGCGCCGTCGCGTGCGCCGCCTTCGACGCCCGCGCCCGCGACCTTGTCCAAGGTCTCCAGGCCCGCCTCGTCGATCGTGCCGAACACGGTGTACTTCGGGGGCAGCTCGGTATCACCGAAGACCAGGAAGAACTGGCTGCCGTTGGTTCCCTTGCCCTCGGGTGACGTACCCGCGTTGGCCATGGCGACCACGCCGCGCTGATAGTTCACCGGCTGTTCGAGCGCCTGATCGCCGGGCGCGAACTGATCGGTGGGGTATTCGTTGTCGAAGCTGTAGCCCGGGCCGCCGCCACTGGTGCCGGTCGGGTCACCGCACTGCAGGATGCCGAAACCGGGGCTGGCCACGATGCGGTGGCAGCTGGTGCCGTCGAAGTAGCCCTGTTCGGCCAGGCTCACGATGGAATTGACCGTGCACGGGGCCTGGGCGCTGTTGAGCGACAAGCCGATCGGGCCCTGCGTGGAATCGATCGTCAGCCGCACCTCGGGTCCGTCGGTGGCCACCGATGTCGTCGCGGGCGGCGTCACCGGCTTGGCGGCGGGCTCGGGGCTCGCCGGGTAGGCGCAGTCGACGGTCGCCGGCTTCGCCGTCGGCGGCGGCGGGCCGGGAATGTCGAGGGGAGTGTTGACGAACGGCGTCGTCGGCACCGCCGAGGACTGTTCGGCACTGGTCGCCGGATCCTCGCCCTTGGTCAGGAAGTACACCCCGGTCACCGCGGCGGCGACCACGATCACACCCAGTACCGACCCCGCGATCATCAGGCGCTTGCGCTTCTTCTCCTGCTCGGCCCGTCGTGCCAGCTGGCGCTCCAGCTTGCGCTTGGCCGCCGCCCGTCGCTGTTCGTTACTCGGCACTACCGCGTTCCTCCCGTGTCGTCAGGTTCGTCTAGAGGGTAACCGGTTGGACTGGAAGGGTGCCCGTGGGGAAAACTGGGTGATCGTGACCAAGACCAGCAGCTTCACCGCCCCGAAGGGTGTCCCGGATTACGTGCCGCCCGGCTCGGCCGAGTTCGTCGCCGTGCGCGACGGCTTGCTCCACGCCGCCCGACTCGCCGGGTATGGGCACATCGAGCTGCCGGTGTTCGAGCAGACCGCCCTGTTCGCGCGCGGTGTCGGCGAATCGACCGACGTGGTGAGCAAGGAGATGTGGACCTTCGCCGACCGCAACGGTGAGAGCTTCACCCTGCGCCCGGAGGGCACCGCGGGGGTGATGCGCGCGGTCATCCAGCACGGTCTGGACAAGAGCGGCCAGCTGCCGCTCAAACTGAGCTACGCCGGTCCGTTCTTCCGCTACGAACGTCCGCAGGCCGGCCGGTACCGCCAGCTCCAGCAGGTCGGCATCGAGGCGATCGGGGTCGACGATCCCGCTCTGGACGCCGAGGTCATCGCCATCGCCGACGCCGGATTCCGTGGGCTCGGCCTGGACGGTTTCCGTCTCGAGATCACCTCGCTCGGCGACGAGACGTGCCGCCCGCAGTACCGCGAAATGCTGCAGGAGTTCCTGCTCGGGCTGCCGCTGGACGAGGAAACCCGCCGTCGCGCCGAGATCAACCCGCTGCGTGTGCTCGACGACAAGCGCCCCGAGGTCCGCGAACTCACCGCGAACGCGCCGCTGATGATCGATCACCTCTCGGAGTCGGCCAAGGCCCACTTCGAGCAGGTCCTGGCCCACCTCGACGCGCTCGGCGTGCCGTATGTGGTGAACCCGCGGATGGTGCGCGGCCTGGACTACTACACCAAGACCACCTTCGAGTTCGTGCACGACCAGCTCGGCGCCCAGTCGGGCATCGGCGGCGGCGGACGCTACGACGGGCTGATGGCCCAGCTCGGCGGCCAGCCGCTGTCGGGCATCGGTTTCGGGATCGGCGTCGACCGCACCGTGCTGGCGTTGGCGGCCGAGGGCAAGTCGGCGGCCGATCCGGCGCGCTGTCAGGTCTACGGTGTGGCGCTCGGTGACGACGCCAAGGCGCGGATGGTCGCGCTCGGCGGGCAGTTGCGCGCCGCCGGGATCAGCGTCGACCTGGCCTACGGCGGGCGCGGCATGAAGGGCGCGATGAAGGGCGCCGACCGCTCCGGTGCGAAGTTCACCCTGGTGCTCGGTGACCGCGACCTGGCCGAGGACACCATCGGCGTCAAGGAGATGACCTCCGGCGATCAGCGGCAGGTGCCGCTCGGCGAGGTGGTCGGCGTGCTGCGAGAGGCGCTCGGGCGCTGAGGCCGGTGCGCGGGGGCGCGGTAGTCTGACCGCGCCTCATGCCGGGCGGGCCGGTGGCGGTGGAGAGGGACATGGTGGACGGGGAGTCGGGGCGTTCGACAGCGGAACCGGTCGGTATCGATCTGGTGGCGCCCGAGGTGTTCGCGCCCATGCTGCGCAAGCTCCGACTGGCCGCGCTCGGTCTCGGGATCGGCGCGACGTTGCTGTCGTCGTTGTGGTTGAGCTGGCCGTATGCGATTCTGCTCGGTCTGATCGTCGCGGTCCCCACCATCGGCTACGTGATCGCCTTCCAGCGCAGGCGAATGTTGCTCGGCGGCACCGTGATCCACGCACACCGCCTTTTCGGCGCGCGCGACATCGACCTCGCCGCCGCGACCGGTGTGCAACTGCTGGTGTTCCCCGGTCGGCTCAGCCGGATCGTGCTGCGGGTCACCGCGGGCGCCGATACGCAACTCGTGCCGCTGGCGATGTACACCGACGCCGGCAGCGGCCGCGAGCTGCACCTGCTCGCCCTGCGCAAGCTCGCCGACGCCCTGACCGCCAGCGAACTCGTCGCCGAGGTGCTGATCGCCCAGTTGCGTGCCGAGGCCCGCGATGCCGGCCTCGATGAGCGCCCCCTCTACCGCGCGGTCCAGCTGGCCCGCGCCAAGGACTCGGTCGCCGCGGTGGTGCTCACCGACTCCGAGGTCGCCACGCTCACCTGAGTGGACGCTCAGCTGAACAACGCGAGCTGGGGGTCCGGTGCGGCCGGTGCCGGGTTCGGTGGTGTCGTGCGGCCCTGATCGCTGTGCAGGCCGTGCGCGGTGAGGAGCGGGTGGACCCGATCGCGGAGCCAGGCACGATAGGCGGGGTCGACGGTGCCGCCGTGGGCGTAGAGGCGGCGGTAGCGGCGCAGCAGAGCCGGGTGTTCGGTGGCGAGCCAGGCGTGGAACCAGGCACGAGTGGGGCCGCGTAGATGCAAGGGGAAGGCCACGGCGCTGGCGGCGCCAGCGTCGGCGATGGCGGCGAACAGCGCGTCGAGATGGGCGGTGCTGTCGGTCAGGCACGGGATGATGGGCGCCGCCATCACGTGCACGAGGAAACCCGCGTCGGCCAGGGCGCGTACGAGGTCGAGGCGGGCTCGGGGTTCCGGGGTGCCCGGTTCCAGGCTGTGGTGCAGGTCGGGGTCGAGGATCGCGATAGAGACAGCCACGCTCACCTCCACCCGCCGGGCGGCGTCGACGAGCAGCGGCAGGTCGCGGCGCAGCAGCGGACCCTTGGTGAGAACGGAGAAGGGTGTGCCCGAATCCGCCAGGGCGCCGATGACTCCGGGCATCAGGCGGTACCGGCCCTCGGCCCGCTGGTACGGGTCGGTGTTGGTGCCCAGCGCCACCGCCTCGCGCTGCCAGGATCGACGCGCCAGTTCCCGGCGCAACACCGCGGCGACATTCGTCTTCACCACGATCTCGGAATCGAAGTCCTCGCCCGCGTCGAGCCCCAGATATTCGTGGCTGCCGCGCGCGAAGCAGTAGCGGCACGCGTGGGAGCAACCGCGCATCGGATTGATCGTCCAGCGGAACGGGAGTGCGGTGGCCTCGGGCACCTTGTTCAGCGCGCTCTTGCACAGCACCTCGTGGAAGGTGATGCCCTCGAATTCGGGGGTGCGCACGCTGCGTACCAGGCCCGCCCGGCTCAGGCCGGGTAGCGCGCCGTCGTCGGCGTCGAGGGTTTGGTTCTGCCACCGCACCCCATGAGTCGAACATCTGTTCGATCAGCTGTCAAGCAGCGCGAGCTCCGAGCACGAAGTCGACGAGGTCGTGCACCGTCTGCTCGGCCGAGCGCGGCTGATAGCCGAGTTCGCGTTCGGCTTTGCTGTGATCGACAACCGGCGCCGAGATGATCGCGCCCAGCGCCGCCTTGGACAGGATGTCGGAGTTGACGAGCTTGCCGATCGGCTCCAGTACCGGGATCAGCGCGCCGATCGCGCGGGGCGGGATCGCGAAACGCGGCCCCTTCGCGCCCGCCCGCGCGGCGGCCATCCGGCACAGGTCGAGCAGGGTGGTCATGTGTCCGCCCAGCAGGTAGTTCTCGCCGGTGCGGCCTTTCTCGCCCGCCAGGATCAAGCCCATGGCGACATCGCGCACGTCGACCAGGTCGAAACCGCCGCCGATCATGGCGGGCACGCGGCCGCGGGCCGAGTCGATGGTGATCCTGTTGACTCGCGAGAGCTGTTTCGGATTGTCGACCGGGCCGTAGACGCCGGTCGGGTTGACGATCACCGCGTCGAGGCCGCGCTCGATCACCGGGCGCAGCTCCAGTTCCCCGGTCCACTTGGAACGGTCGTACACCGGAAGTTCCGGGTTGTCGGAGCGTTGTGCGGTTTCGTCGATGTGGCCGCCCGCGCGGTACTGGTCGAAGGAGTGGATGGAGCTGGTGTGGACGAATCTGCGGGCCCCCACCTCGAGCGCGGCCTCGGCGGTGACGCGCACACCTTCGGTGTTCACCCGCCAGGCGAGGTCGTTGTTCTTGGCGAGGGTGATCAGCGCGACCAGGTGGTAGACCACCTCGGCGCCCGCCAGGCTCGTTCGCATCGACGCCGGGTCGAGTACGTCGCCTTCGACCCAGGTCACCGCCGGGTCGGACGTGGTCGGCGCGACGCGATCGATGGCCACGACCTCGTGGCCGCGCTCGACGAGCTGCGGAATCAGATTGGTACCGAGGTAGCCGGCTGCGCCGGTCACTGCGACCTTCATGACGCCGAGGATATAGAACAAGTTCTAGTTTTCCCAGTGGTTCGCCCGGATCGGGCTCGGCACGAGTCGAAACCAGTCGGGGTGTTCGGCTATATTTGGCCCACTGCGCAATCGGGCGGCCGCGTCGGGAGTTTCGCGGCCACCGATCGTGGCTCGATATCGACTTTTCACGACGAGTGGGGGGATTCGCATGAACAATCTCTCGGTGCAAACCGAAGCCGTCGCGGCGTTCGCGGCGACGAATGGGGCAGTGGCCGGAGAGGTCGCCGCGGCGGGCAATTTCGACGCGGTGGCCAATGTGTCCGCGATGACCCCGGTGTTCGGGCTCATCGGCGCCGACTACCTGGCGATGTTCGCCGCCGCACAGGCGTTGCAGGCCAAGGACATCAACGATCTGTCGGCCCGGTTCAGTTCACTCTCCGATGCCGCCTTCAGAACGTCGGTCACCTTCGAGTCGACCGACCTCGACAACGCTGCCGACCTGGCCCGCCAGGCTGCCGGACTCGGCGGCGGCGCATGAAGCCGTTGAGCTCCGGCGACACCGGCGTCATCGCGCCCGAAGCCTCCCTGGCCGCCGCCGAGCCGATGACCGACTCGGCCCTGAACGCGGTGCCCGCCGACCTCGCCGGGCAGGCGATCCTCGACGTGCCGCTGATGCAGCTGCCCGAAGACGTCGAGGAACCGGTCTTCACGCTGTCGCAGCGGATCACCGAGGAATCCCAGCATGCCGGTGTCCCCGGCGGTATGCCCGGTCTCTCCGGACTCGGCAACGGCACCATGGACCCGCAGGACATCCTGTCCGGTGTCTCGGCCGATGCGTCCTCGGCGCTCGGCGAGGCCGAAGGCGCGATCAACGCGGCGGTGGCGCCCGCGCTGGCCACCGCGCAGACCGCGTTCGATCAGGCCAAGAGCGCACTCGCCGGCGCCGGCGTGGGCACCGGCGGCGCGGGGACCGGCGCCAACGGCGCGAGCTCGGCCGCCGCGACGACACTGACCGACGACCCGGTCGCCGCCTTGATGAACGGGGCGTCGCTGCCCGCACTGCCCGGTATCGACGCGCTGTTCCAGCCGTTTCTCGACCTGCTCAGCAGCTTCGGCACCGGCATCTTCAGCTCGCTCGACCCCACCGCGATCCTGAGCAGTTCCTCCGCGGTCATCGAGCAGGCGATGTCGCTGGCCCAGGGCGGGGTGAAAACCGTCCAGCAGCTGTGGGAGGGCCAGGCCTCGGAAGCGGCGACCGCCACCAGTCAGCAGGCCCAGACCCACGGCCAGGAAACCGGTCAGCGCGGTATCGACATCTCCGCGCTCACCCAGCAGGCCGCCGCCGTGGTCCAGTCGGGCAACGCGCAGCTGACCACCATCGCGACCACGTTCGCGGCGCAGGCCACCGCGCTGGCGCCGACGATCATGCTGCCGCCGACCCAGGCCACCCTGATCGGCTTGGCCACCACCCACCTCGGCGAAGCGGTCAGCGTCGTCAACATCACCCGTGGCCAGCTGGCCGGTTACACCGGTGAACTCAGCGGCGTGGTCGGCCAGCTGGCCGGTCAGAGCGGGCTGCCTTCGCCGGAGGAAGTGCTCTCGGCCGCCTCGGAGAACATTGCCGAGCCACTGCTCACCCAGGCCGAGTCCGCGCTCACCGGCACCGGCGACGACACCAGCGCCGCCGGTCTCACCGGCACCGGTGGCAGCGCCGTTCCCGGCGCCGCCACCGCCGCGGCGGCCGTCGGCGGTTCCGGCGGCAGCGGCTCGGGCGGGGCGGGCGCCGCGCTCGGCGCGCTGGGCACCGCCCGCGGCGGCGGATCCGGTGCCGGTGGCGCGAGCGGCGGCGGCACTCCGAGTGCCGGATCGCCGAAATCGTCCGGTCTGCCGGGCAGTGCGATACCCGGCGCGAGTCGCCTGATGGGCGGGGCCGGACCGGCGGGCATGGGCGGTAACACCACCGCGGCCGGTACCGGCTCCGGTTTCATGGGTGGTGGCGGTGGCGCCGCCGGTGCGGGCCAGCGCGGCGGCAACGACGAGGAACACGGCCGCACCGTGCAGCCCTACCAGAGCCGCACCGGCAACGACGACCTCACCGGTCCGCTCGGTGAATCCACACCCGATGTCATCGGCGCGGTCCACGAGGACGAACGCGACGTCGACGAAGACCGGTTCTGAACGGCGGGTCCGTCGGCGGTGGTGGCCGCCGACGGACCGTCCCCGGTTCATCGGGCCGCCCGGTCAGTGGAGGCGCGGAGTCCGTGGCGGGCTCAGCTCTCGAAGGCGTCGACGAGCTTTTTCGTCAGGTCGGTGAAGCGTTTGCGGGCGGCCTGCTGCTCGGGGTTCAAACCGGCGGTGGAGTCGGGGGAGTAGACGACGAGGTGGGCGTCGTCGTCGGGATTCGCGGGCAGCAGGTCGATGATCTGAGTGCCCTTGCCCTCACCCGTCGGGATGCCGAAGTCGACCTCCCGCAACGCCTCGATCTCGTCGCGCGCCGCCGAGATCACCTCGGTGGCCACCGTTCCGGTGACCTTCTCCGGTGCGGTCTCGGCCGCGCGGTCCTTGCTCACCGCGTCGGGCCGGTACACCGCGTCACCGTCGGGGAAGATCTGCAGTACGGGCCGCAGGTCGGTGCGCACCGCCCAGCCGTCGGGAATGGTGGTCAGGCTGATCAGGGGCAGCGGAGTCGGCTCGGCACGGGCCACGGCACTGACGCCGGGCAGGGCCAGGGCGCAGACGAGCAATCCGGTGATGGGCAGGCGCATGGGTTCCCCTCGAGCAAGAACAATGTGTCGGATCGTGTTCGAGGATCAGCGTAGCCCGGGCGGGTTGTCCAGGTCGGTGGCGGAATAGGTATCGCACGACCGCACCGAACCGCTGCGGTAGCCGGCAAGGAACCACTTCTGCCGCTGCTCGGAGGACCCGTGCGTCCACGATTCGGGGTTCACCCCGCGGCCGGCGGCGCGCTGGATGCGGTCGTCACCGACGGCATTGGCGGCCGAGAGCGCGTCGCGGATGTCGTTGTCGGACAACGGCTGCAGGAACGGCTGGTCGCTGCCCGGGGCATTCTGCTCGTCGGCGAAATGGGCCCACAGCCCCGCGTAGCAGTCGGCCTGCAGTTCGGTGCGCACCGCACCGGATTCGGCCCCACGCGGATCCCGTTGGGCGCGACCGATATCGCCGAGCTGGTTCTGGATGTGGTGGCCGATCTCGTGCGCTACCACGTACTCCTGAGCCAGTGGGCCCGCGCTGGCGCCGAACTGGTCGACGAGCTGCTGGAAGAAGCTGGTGTCGAAGTAGGCGGTCTGGTCGGCGGGGCAATAGAACGGGCCGACATCGCTGGTGGCGTTGCCGCAGCCGGTGGCCACGGCCCCGGAGAACAGGACCAGTTCGGGCTCCACGTAGCGCTGACCGGTCTGCCGCGGCAACTCCTGGGCCCACACCGCGTCGAGGCTCTGCGCGGTGAGCACGACCCGGCAGTCGACGTACTCGTTCGCATCGGCGCCGGTCTTGCAGTGCGCCGGGGTGCCCGCCGTACCCGCTCGGCCCGCCTGCTGTTCGGTCTGGGCGCCGGTGAAGCTGCCCAGCACCGAATCGGGATCACCGCCGAGCAACAGTGTGATGACCAGCAGGATCAAACCGCCCGCACCGCCGCCGAGGGCGAGCTTGCCGCCCATGCCGGGTCCACCGCCCGAGGAGGCCCGGCCGGGATCGATCTGCATACCCTCGTTGAAGGTCATCGCGATACTCGCCTTCGCTCGGTTCTCCAGCTGCCCCGCAGCACGATTCACCGTCACACGACGGCGGCCGGTGAGCATATGTCACAAGCTTGACACGACGACGAAGATATCGGTTTTCACTCGGGGAACGTGTCTCACTACGATGGCAGTGCACCCGGTCTTCTCCGTCGGTGTGACGAATCGTCGAAAGGAATACCGTGCTGCGCACCCACTTGGCTGGTTCGCTCCGAAGCGAGCACGCCGGTCAGACCGTCACCCTCACCGGCTGGGTGGCCCGGCGTCGTGACCACGGTGGCGTGATCTTCATCGATCTGCGCGACGCGTCCGGTGTCGCGCAGGCGGTGTTCCGCGAGGGCGAGGCGGCCGAACAGGCCCACAAGCTGCGCGCGGAGTACGTCGTGCAGATCACCGGTGTGGTGGAGCAGCGGCCCGACGGCAACGAGAACCCCGAGCTGCCGACCGGCCAGATCGAGGTCGACGTCAAGGAGCTCGTCGTGCTCAACGAGAGCGCGCCGCTGCCGTTCCAGCTCGACGAGACCCCCGGCGACGAGGCCCGCCTCAAGTATCGCTACCTCGACCTGCGTCGCGAAGGCCCCGGACACGCCATCCGGTTGCGCTCCAAGGTCAATGCCGCCGCCCGCGACGTGCTGGCCGGCCACGACTTCATCGAGGTCGAGACCCCCACGCTCACCCGCTCGACGCCCGAGGGCGCCCGCGACTTCCTGGTCCCCGCGCGTCTGCAGCCGGGCAGTTTCTACGCTCTGCCGCAGAGCCCGCAGCTGTTCAAGCAGTTGCTCATGGTCGGCGGCATCGAACGCTACTTCCAGATCGCGCGCTGCTACCGCGACGAGGACTTCCGTGCCGACCGTCAGCCGGAGTTCACCCAGCTCGACATCGAGATGAGCTTCGTACGCCAGGACGACGTGATCCTGCTGGCCGAGGACATCCTGTCCGCGCTGTGGAAACTGGTCGGCTACGAGATCCCCACCCCGATCCCGCACATGACCTATGCCGAGGCGATGCGCCGCTTCGGCTCCGACAAGCCCGATCTGCGCTTCGGTGTCGAGATCACCGAGTGCACCGAGTTCTTCGCCGACACCCCGTTCCGGGTGTTCCAGGCCGAGTACGTCGGCGCGGTCGTGATGCCCGGTGGCGCGAGCCAGCCGCGTCGCCAGCTCGATGCCTGGCAGGAGTGGGCCAAGCAGCGCGGCGCCAAGGGCCTGGCCTACATCCTGGTCAACGAGGACGGCACCCTCGGCGGCCCGGTCGCCAAGAACCTGTCCGACGCCGAGCGTGAAGGCCTGGCGAAGCATGTCGGTGCCGAGCCCGGTGACTGCGTGTTCTTCGCCGCGGGCGCCACCAAAGCCCAGCGTGCGCTGCTCGGCGCGGCCCGCGGCGAGATCGCCGTCAAGTGCGACCTCATCGACCCCGACGCCTGGGCCTTCGTCTGGATCGTCGACGCCCCGATGTTCGAGCCGGCCGCCGAGGCCGCCGCCAGCGGTGACGTGGCGCTGGGTCATTCGTCCTGGACCGCGGTGCACCACGCGTTCACTTCCCCCAAGCCGGAGTCGATGGACACCTTCGACACCGACCCCGGTTCCGCGCTGGCCTACGCCTACGACATCGTCTGCAACGGCAACGAGATCGGTGGCGGTTCCATCCGTATCCACCGCCGCGACGTGCAGGAACGGGTGTTCGCGGTGATGGGGATCGACAACGAGGAAGCGCAGGACAAGTTCGGCTTCCTGCTCGACGCGTTCGCCTACGGCGCCCCGCCGCACGGCGGCATAGCCTTCGGGTGGGACCGCATCACCGCCCTGCTGGCCGGCGAGGACTCGATCCGTGAGGTGATCGCGTTCCCGAAGACCGGTGGCGGCGTCGACCCGCTCACCGACGCGCCCGCTCCGATCACTCCGCAGCAGCGCAAGGAAGCCGGTATCGACGCCAAGCCCGAGGTGAAGGGCGCGGGCAAGCCGGCAGGCGACGCGCCGAAGGACGGTGCCGCCGCGAAATAGCGGTCCGTGATCGCCGCCCGGTACCTTCTGGTCAGTGTCGCCGTGCCGACATCGACCAGGAGGCCCCGGTGCTGCATCTGCGAGTGATCAGCCCTGCTGCCCAGACTTCGGCGTTGCTGCGTGTGCTGCGCGCCGACGGGGGCGTCACCCATCTGACGGTCGCACGCGGTGCCGCCGTGGACCCGGCGGGTGATCTCGTGCAGGCCGATGTGGCGCGCGAGGCGGCGAACAAGGTGCTCGCCGATGTGCAGGCGCTGGGGATCGTGCACACCGGTGGGCTCACGGTGAGCGCGGTGGAGTCGGTGTTCTCCGACGCCGCCGAGCGCGCCACCCGCGCGGCCCCCGGTGATCCCGACGACACGGTGGTCTGGGATGAGCTCCTCGAGGAAACCCACGAGGAATCCACGCTCAACGTCACCTTCGTCGCGTTCCTCACCATCGCTTGCCTGCTCGCCGCGATCGGTGTGGCGACGAACTCGCCGGTCACCATCGTCGGTGCGATGGTGGTGGGTCCGGAGTTCGGTCCGCTGGCCGCGCTGTCGGTGGCGTTGTTCCGCCGCGACCGACCCCTGGCGCGGCGTTCGGTGCTCGCGCTGGTCGCGGCATTTCCGGTGGCGATGGGCATCACCTTGGTGGCCACGTTGGTGTGGGAGCGTTTCGGCTGGATCACCGCCGAGGAGGTGATGGCGGCGCACTACATCGACTTCATCTATCAGGTGGGGCCATTTTCCCTGGTGGTGGCGTTGCTGGCCGGGGCGGCGGGGATGCTGTCGCTGGTGTCGGCGAAGTCGGCGGCGTTGATCGGGGTGTTCATCTCGGTCACCACGGTGCCCGCGGCGGGCTACGCGGTGGTGGCGGCGACGCTCGGTGAATGGCAGCGCGCGTTCCAGTCGGTCGCCCAGCTCGCGGTGAACCTGGTCGGCATCGTCGTGGCCGGTGTGCTGGTGTTGGCGTTGCTACCGCGCGCGGGCCGGCGGTACGGCCCGTTCGGGCAGGTCGTGCAGATGTTCAGCGGGCGGCCCCGTCGCTGATCACAGGCGCGCGACCGGGCCCGCGGTGAGCATCCGGTAGGCGTAGGTGACCGCGATCACCGACACCGGACCGGCGACGAACAGGCCGAGCCCGCACAGGATCGCGCCGACGAAGGTGACCAGCATGACCGTGAGCGCCAGCAGCAGTGCGGCCCACAGATTCGCCAGTACCAGCTGGGTGCTGGCCTTGATCGCCTCGACCGGACCGTAGTCGCGGTCGATCACGAAGTGCATCGAGAACATGCACAGGAAGCCGACGATCAGTCCTGGTGCCAAGCACAGCGAGGCGGCGAGCAGCGTCGCCGAGAAGGCCAGTAGCGAGGTGAGCAACACGTTGCCCGCGTTGACGAATCGGAAGAACGACCCGAAAGCCGGTGGATATCCGTCGGTTTCGTAGAGCGCGCCGCGCACCATCGCCGCTTGCAGCAGCCACAGCGCCACCAGCACGACCAGGAACAGCAGCAGCACGCTCAACGGTGAGGTGGGGTTGACGATCTGAACGATCGCCACCGCCGCGAGGTAGATGAGCACCCCGACACCCATGACCCCGAGCCACGGTCCGGTGTTCCTGCGCAGTCGTTCCACGCCGTAACTCAGCGATTGGCCGATGTCGAGCGCTTGTGCTCCCGAATCCTGGTATCCCGGCGGCTGTTGGCCGCCGCCGGGCGACACGCCGGGCGCCGGAGCGGCGGGGTAGCTCACGTTGCCCGGTGCGGCCGGCGACGGTGGGTGGCCGGGGCCGGTGCCGGGGCGGCCGTAGTGCGGGGTGGAACGGCCCGCGCCGGCGACCGGCGGTGGCGGTTCGAGCGGCTCCTGGCCGTACTGTGCCGCGCCGGGGCCCTCGAACTGCGGATAACCTGCGCCACCGGCCATTCCGTGTCTGCCCGGGCCGGAGCCCGGACCCGGTCGCTGCCCCTGACCGCCGTGTTTGCCGGATTCGTGAGGGAATTGTCCGCCATCACCGGGCGCAGGTGATCCGCCCGGTGAATCGCTCGATGCGGCGGACGGTGTGTCGGTCACTGTGGTAGACCTTTCGACTCAACCGGTATGCGGTGGGGCGCACGGTAGTTGACGTCGAGAAAACCCGACGACCGACTCGTGTGTCAAGCGAACAGGCTCGCCCGTGCAACCTCGGTGCCAACACGCCGAGCGACGCGGAAAGGTTGTGTAACCGCTCGCTAGAAGTGACTGAAGACGAGTAGCTTGAGAGGCGATGACCGCACTATTGGCCGAACGCGCCGCCGACGTCGTGTCCGCAGCACAACAGTTGCTCACAAAGCGAATGGGTGCTGCGGTGAAACTGAGTGATCCGATCGAGCTCAGTGGTAGTGGCAGGACCACAGTCCTGCGTGTGCGTGTCGCGGAGAACTCGTTCTCGTTACCGCGCACGCTGATCGTGAAGCAGGTGCGCGGATCCGCTCAGGACCGCCGCACCGGTGGCATGGCGCCCGGAGTCGCCAGTATCGACTCGGCGTTCCTGCGTGAGGCTGTGTCCTACCAGTTCACCACCGCGCTGAGCCCCGAGTACCGCCCCGGCGCCTATCTGATCGCACACAGTGTGCCCGACCGCATACTCGTGCTCTCCGACCTGGGCGACAATGCGCTGCTCACCTCCGTGTTGCAGGCCCGTGTCGAACCGGGCACCCACAATTCGCTGATGGCCTTCGGGCAGGCACTGGGCCGTATGCACGCCGCCACCGTCGGCCGCGAACCCGACTTCGTCGCCCTGCTGCGCCGGGTCGATTCGGTGCACCGGGTGGACGGCATCGCCCAGCAGGCCCAGGCCGCCATCGCCGAGGTCCCCGGGCTGCTCGAGGCCGAACTCGGCATCGATGTGCCCGGCGAGATCGCCGAACGCATCGTGCACGGCAACCGGCTGTTCACCGGCGGCCGCTACCGCGCGTTCAGCCCCTCGGACCTGTGCCCGGACAACGTCATCATGAACGACGAGGGCGCCCGGTTCCTCGATTACGAGTGGGGCGGTTTCCGCGACGCCACCCTCGACATCGCGTACGCGCTGGTCTCTTTCCCCGGCTGCCTGTGCGACTTCGAACTCTCGCGCAGCCGGGCCAGGGAGATGGTGGAGGCCTGGCGTTCGGCCGTGGTCGGTGTGTGGCCCTCGCTGGCCGACGACACCGTGCTGGCCGAGCGCATTCTCGAAGCGCGCCTGATCTGGGTGTGGTTGTCGACCTACTGGTTCCTGCCCGCCGACCACACCCGTATCGCCACCGCCCGTGAGCACGGGCTGTCGGTGCCACGCTCGGAGGCGCTGATCAACCGCTGGTCGGCACTGGCCGAGGACGCGCGCGTCACCGGCGACGACGCGGTCGGCGACTTCGCCGAACAGGTGTCGGCCATGCTGGAAGAGCGCTGGTCGGAGTGAACACCTAGCTTCCCACCATCGGGCCGTCGCGGAGTACCGTCGAGCGGAGTCCACAGATGGGAGCACTCGTGCCGCAGTCGATCACTGTCACCGTCGAGCGCAAGCAGTGGTTGACCCCGCACCTGGTGCGGGTGGTCGGCACTGTCGCCGCCGACCTGTTCATCCCCAACGAATTCACCGACGCCTACGTGAAATTGATCTTTCCCGTGCCGGGAGTGGTGTACCCGGAACCGTTCGATCTGGACACGGTGCGCGCGACGATGGATTCGGCGAGCCAGCCGGTGCTGCGCACCTACACCGTGCGTTCCTTCGACCCCGAGCGGCGCGAGATCATGATCGATTTCGTGGTGCACGGTGACGAGGGCATCGCCGGGCCGTGGGCGCGATCGGTGGAACCGGGCGACGAGTTCCGGATGTCCGGACCCGGTGGCGCCTTCGCGCCGGACCCGGCGGCCGACTGGTTCCTGCTGGCCGGCGACGAATCGGCGCTGCCCGCCATCGCGGCCGCGCTCGAGGCCTTACCCGCCGGTGCCCCCGCCGTGGTGGTCGTCGAGGTGGGCGGCGAGGCCGACGAGATCGCCCTGGACTCGCCCGCTGATCTCCGGTTGCGGTGGGTGCACCGCGGCGTGCCGTCGGACCGCATTCCCGACGACCTCGCCGGTGCGCACTCGCCGCTGGTCGCCGCCGTACGCGCCGCCGAGTGGCTGCCCGGACAGGTGCAGGCGTTCGTGCACGGGGAAGCCGACGCGGTGATGCGCCATCTGCGTCCCTATCTCCGCAAGGAACGTGCCGTCGCCCCGAAGTGGCTGTCGGTGTCGGGATACTGGCGGCGCGGACGCTCCGAGGAGGGCTTCCGCGAGTGGAAGCGGGAACTGGCTGCCGAACGCCCCTGACCGGTCAGCTCCGCGGGACGGCGCGGGGTTCGAGCCGGCCGCCGGAGCGCACGGCGAAAGAGGCGCCGTGGCGGATGCCGGTGGCGGGGTCGGTGACGTCGAAGGCGTAGAACCAGTCCATCTGGGTCTGGTGCGGGTTCACTTCGAGCACTCCGAAACCGTGTGAGTCCAGTTCGACATAGCGCAGGTGATGGTTGGCCGACTTGATCGCCTCCTCGGCCGCCACCGAGGCGGTGCGCGGCGGCGCCTTCAGCACATCGCCGACGCTCGCCGATGTCACCGAGGGGACCACGAACTCCGCGCCGACGGTCGGCCCGCCGGGATAGTTCGCGGCATCGAGGGGCAGGTCCGCGGCCCAGGAGGTATGGATGTCGCCGGTGAGGAACACCACGTCGCCGATGCGGTGCTCGGCGATGGTCCCGAACACGGCGCGCCGGTCGGCGGTGTAGCCGTCCCATTGATCACCGTTGACGGTGATGCCGCCCTGCGGGATACCGAGGGCGGCGGTGATCGCCTGGGTGGTGGCCGATTCCAGCGGCGGGAAGACCAGCGGCGCGATCATCACCGGGTTGCCGACGAGCTTCCACTGGACCGGCGAGGACACCAGTCCGGCGGTCAGCCAGTCCATCTGGGCGCGTCCGGTGATGGTGCGGGCCGGGTCGTCGGCGTGGCGCCAGCTCGCGCCCGGGCCGACTTCCTCGTCGCGGTAACTGCGCAGATCCAGCATCGACAGCTCGGCCAGGGTGCCGAAGCGCAGGCGCCGGTAGATCTGCACGGCGCCGTCGGTGCGGGTCTCGCGCACCGGCATCCACTCGAGGTACGCCTTCGCGGAGGCGGCGCGCCGATCGGCCCAGGGGCCCTCGGTCGCCGGGTCGTGGTTCTCGGCGCCGTCGCGCCAGGAGTTGTCGGCCGACTCGTGGTCGTCCCAGGTACAGATGAACGGCAGCGCGGCGTGCAGGGCCATCAGGTCGGGGTCGGTCTTGTACTGGCCGTGCCGGATCCGGTAGTCGGCCAGGGTGACGATGTCGTGCGCCGGGTCGTGGGCTCGCACCGCGCCGTTGCGGCCCACGTACTCGCCGCGACCGTATTCGTAGAGGTAGTCGCCCAGGTGCACGATCGCGTCGAGGTCACTGCGCGCGGCCAGGTGCCGGTAGGCGCCGAACCAGCCGGCTTCCCAGTTGGCACACGACACGAGCCCCAGCCGCAGCCGTTCGACCGCGCTGTCGGGCGCGGCAGCGGTGCGTGTGCGGCCGACGGGGGAGGTCTCGCCGAGCGCGGTGAAGCGGTAGCAGTAGTCGGTGCCCGCCGACAGGCCGGTGGCGTCGATCTTGACGGTGTGATCGGTGTCCGGGCCCGCGGTGACGGTGCCCGTGGCGGCGATCGACGCGAAGGAGTCGTCGGTGGCGATCTCCCAGCGCACTGTGGTGGGCGCGCCGAGGCCGGAGCCGGGGGTGGCGTCGGCGGCGACGCTCACTCGCGTCCACAGGATCACCGCACCGGGCAGCGGGTCACCCGAGGCGACGCCGTGCCGGAACACCGCGCCGTCCGCGTGCGCGGTCGCGGTGCTCAGCAGCACCGCCGCCGCGGCCGCCGTACTGCCTTTGAACAGGGTGCGGCGGGCGAACTGGCCCGCAGGGGCGACGACGCCGGTGTTTTCGACCACGATCAGCGATCTCATCCCAGCCGGGCCCGCCACGCAAGTCGAACACGCAGAAGTTGGTCAAGTGTTCAGGCGTTCGCTTCGAGTCGCGTCGCGGAACGGCCGGGACTGCGCAGGTCACCCACCGAGTGCGACCGGTCGCCACATGGCTGTCGCCGGGTGCGATCCGCCCGACGTGTCCGACCGTATCGGTAGCCTGGCTCGACGTGAGTGATCAGTTGTTCGACGTGCCCGGTGAACCGGTCGAGCCCGAGGACGGGCTCGACGCGGTGGTTCGGCGCGGTCCGGGCGCGCCGCTGGCGGTCCGCATGCGGCCGCGGTCGCTGGACGAGGTGATCGGTCAGCAGCATCTGCTCGGCCCCGGCTCCCCGCTGCGCCGGTTGGTGGAGGGTTCCGGCGCGGCGTCGGTGCTGCTCTACGGCCCGCCCGGCACCGGGAAGACCACCCTGGCCTCGCTGCTGTCGCAGGCCACCGGGCGCCGGTTCGAGGCGTTGTCGGCGTTGTCGGCCGGTGTGAAGGAAGTGCGTGCGGTGATCGACCTGGCGCGCAGACGGCTCTCGGCAGGTGAACAGACCGTCCTGTTCATCGACGAGGTGCACCGGTTCTCCAAGACCCAGCAGGACGCGCTGCTGGCGGCCGTGGAGAACCGCATCGTGCTGCTCGTCGGCGCGACCACCGAGAACCCGTCGTTCTCGGTGGTCTCGCCCCTGCTGTCACGGTCGCTGGTGCTGCAATTGCAGTCGCTCACCCCCGACGACATCCGTGCTGTGCTCGATCGCGCGATCGCCGACGAGCGCGGGCTGGCGGGGGAGTACTCGGTCACCGAGGAAGCGCTCGACCACATCGTGCGCATCGCCGGCGGCGACGCCCGCCGCGCACTCACCGCGCTGGAGGCCTCGGCCGAGTCTTCGCTGGACGGCACGGTCGACGTGGAGCTGGTCGAGGCCAGCGTCGACAAGGCCGCCGTCCGCTACGACCGGGCCGGTGACCAGCACTACGACGTGATCAGCGCGTTCATCAAGTCGATTCGCGGCTCCGATGTCGACGCCGCCCTGCACTACCTGGCGCGCATGCTCACCGCGGGCGAGGACCCCCGGTTCATCGCCCGGCGCCTGATGATCCACGCCAGCGAAGACGTCGGCATGGCCGACCCGATGGCATTGCAGACCGCCACCGCCGCGGCTCAGGTGGTCCAGCTCGTCGGCCTGCCCGAGGCGAAACTCGCACTGGCCCAGGCCACTGTCCACCTGGCCACCGCCCCGAAGTCGGGTGCGGTGACCTCCGCGCTCGCCGCGGCCATGTCCGACATCACCGCGGGCAAGGCCGGTGCGGTGCCACCGCATCTGCGCGACGGTCACTACGCGGGTGCGGCGGCGCTTGGCAACGCTCAGGGCTATCGGTTCCCGCACAAGGCCCGCGACGGTGTACTGGCCCAGCAGTATCCGCCCGACGAACTCGTCGGCACCGACTACTACGCGCCGACCGAGCACGGCTTCGAACGTGAGGTCCGCACGCGGGTCGCCAAACTGCGCCGCATCATCCGCGGGAAGTAGCGGTACGGGTGGGCTCGAGCACCCACTCCGCCGCAAAACCGGTGGATTGCAGACGGTAGGCTGGTCGGCTGTGCAGACCCACGAGATTAGACGGCGTTTCCTGGACCATTTCGTCCGTGCCGGACACACCGAGGTACCCAGTGCCTCGCTGATCCTGGCCGACCCCAACCTGCTGTTCGTCAACGCGGGCATGGTCCAGTTCAAGCCCTATTTCCTGGGTCAGGAGGCGGCGCCGTACTCGCGCGCAACCAGCGTGCAGAAGTGTGTGCGTACCGGTGACATCGAGGAAGTCGGCGTCACCACCCGCCACAACACCTTCTTCCAGATGGCGGGCAACTTCTCCTTCGGCGATTACTTCAAGGAAGGCGCGATCACCTTCGCCTGGGAGCTGATCGCCAAGCCCCAGGACGAAGGCGGTTTCGGTTTCGACCCCGAGCGCATCTGGGTCACCGTCTACGAGTCCGACCCCGACGCCGCCGAGATCTGGCAGCGCGTGGCCGGTATCCCGCCCGAGCGCATCCAGTTCCGCGACGGCAAGGACAACTATTGGGACATGGGTGTGCCCGGTCCCGGCGGTCCCTGCTCGGAGATCTACTACGACCGCGGCCCCGCCTACGGCAAGGAAGGTGGCCCGGTCGCCGACGAGGACCGCTACCTCGAGATCTGGAACCTGGTGTTCATGCAGGACATCCGCGGCGAGGAGAGCCCCAAGCTGGGGTACCCACCGGTCGGGTCCCTGCCGCGCAAGAACATCGACACCGGCATGGGCGTCGAACGTGTCGCCATGCTGCTGCAGGGCGTGGAGAACGTCTACGAGACCGACCTGCTGCGCCCGATCATCGACAAGGCCGAGCAGCTCACCGGCCGGTCCTACGGCGTGCAGCACGCCGACGACGTGCGCTTCCGGGTGATCGCCGACCACGTGCGCAGTTCGGCGATGCTCATCGCCGACGGGGTGAACCCCGGCAACGACGGCCGTGGCTACGTGCTGCGCCGCCTGCTGCGCCGCATCGTGCGCTCGGCGCGCCTGCTCGGCGCCGAGAAGCCGGTGATGGCCGAACTGATGCGGGTCGTCTCCGAACTCATGGCGCCGTCCTACCCGGAGCTGGCCACCGATTTCGAGCGCATCGAGACCGTCGCGGTCGGCGAGGAGACCGCCTTCCTGAAGACCCTCAACACCGGCGAGACCCTCTTCGACAACGCCGCCTCGGCGGTGAAGTCCAAGGGTGGCGAGCAGATCGCGGGCTCGGATGCCTTCGCCCTGCACGACACCTACGGTTTCCCGATCGACCTCACCCTCGAAATGGCCGCCGAGGCGGGCCTGTCGGTGGACGAGGCCGGTTTCCGTTCGCTCATGGCCGAGCAGCGCAAGCGCGCCAAGGACGACGCCCAGGCCCGTAAGCACGCCCACGCCGATCTCACGATCTACAAGGAACTCGTCGACCGCGGCGCCACCGAGTTCACCGGCTTCGACGAGCTCACCTCCGAGGCCACGGTCCTGGCCCTGATCGCTGACGGCGTGCGGGTCCCCGCCGCCGAGGCCGGCCACGACATCGAGATCATCCTCGACCGCAGCCCGCTCTACGCCGAGTCCGGTGGTCAGATCGCCGACCGCGGCACCATCACCGCGACGGGGCTGAAGGTGCGCGTCAACGATGTGCAGAAGATCGCCAAGAAGCTGTGGGTGCACAAGGCCACGGTCGAGCAGGGCCAGCTCACCGAGGGCGATGTCGTGCTGGCCCAGGCGGATCCGGCCTGGCGTCACGGTGCCACTCAGGGCCACTCCGGTACCCACATGGTGCACGCCGCGCTGCGTGAGGTGCTCGGCCCCAACGCCGTGCAGGCCGGTTCGCTCAACAAGCCCGGCTACCTGCGTTTCGACTTCAACTGGCAGGGCGCGCTGAGCGAACAGCAGCGCGCCGACATCGAGGCCGTGTCCAACGACGCCGTCGGTGCCGACTTCCCGGTGAACACCTTCGTCACCGACCTGCCCAAGGCCAAGAAAATGGGCGCGATGGCGCTGTTCGGCGAGAACTACGGCGACGAGGTGCGCGTCGTGGAGATCGGCGGCCCGTTCTCGATGGAGCTGTGCGGCGGCACCCACGTGGCGCACTCCTCCCAGATCGGCCCGATCACCGTGCTCGGTGAGTCCTCGGTGGGTTCCGGGGTGCGCCGGGTGGAGGCCTTCGTCGGCTTGGACTCCTACAAGTACCTGGCCAAGGAACGCGCACTGCTGGCCGGTGTGGCGTCGTCACTGAAGGTGCCCTCCGAGGAGGTGCCCGGCCGGGTGGAGCAGCTCGTGGAGCGGCTCAAGGTGGCCGAGAAGGAACTGGAGCGCACCAAGATGGCCGCGGTGCTGTCCTCGGCGGGCAGCTTCGCCGAGCAGGCCGAGCGGGTCGGGTCGGTGCGACTGGTCGCCGCCGCCGCGCCCGAGGGTGTGTCGGCCGGTGATCTGCGCACTCTGGCCACCGATATCCGTGGCCGCCTCGGCGGCGATCCCGCCGTGGTGGTGCTGTTGGGCACGGTCGAAGGCAAGGTTCCGTTCGTGGTGACCGCCAACAAGGCCGCCCAGGATGCCGGCTTCAAGGCGGGCGAGCTGGTGGCCGCCTTCGGCCCGAGCATCTCCGGTCGTGGTGGCGGCAAGCCGGAGATGGCGCAGGGCTCCGGTTCGGATCCGTCGGGTATCCCGGCCGGATTGGCCGCGGTCCGCGCGCGGGTGGCCGAACTCGCCGCCTGATGAGTGCCCCTGGTTCAGACGAGGCCCCGGCCGATCGGCCCGATCCGGCTACCGATCCCGGTCGGGGCCGCCGGATCGCGGTCGATGTCGGCAGCGTCCGCATCGGTGTCGCCTCGAGTGACCCCGACGGCATTCTCGCCACGCCGGTGGAGACCGTCGCACGTGCGAAATCCAGCCGCTCCGGCGGGCCTCCCGCCGACATCGCCAGAATTGCCGATATTGTGCGAGAGTACGAGGCGGTCGAGGTCATCATCGGTCTGCCCCGGACGTTGCGCGGCGAAAACGGTACTGCGGCAAGCATCGCCAGAAAGTTTGCCAAGCAATTGCGCCGGGTGATCGACCCGATTCCGATACGCCTTTCCGACGAACGTTTGACTACGGTGTCTGCTGCACGTGCGCTGCGCGAGAGTGGAGTTCGCGCACGTGGCCAGCGGCAGATGATCGATCAGGCGGCAGCCGTGGCGATCCTGCAAGGATGGTTGGACGAGCGGAGTTCGATGGTGAAGGACGCAACAGACACGGCAAGTGCGGTCGGAGACGATGCATGACCGACCGATGGGCCAGGGCTGAGGAGCGCTACCGTGCGCGCGAGGCCGACCGGCGCTACCCGCGCCGCGACGACTGGGGTCTGGACCCCCGGGCGCCGCGCGCCGAGGAGCCGATGGCCGAACCCGTCTCCTGGGACGACTACGACGACGACACCAACGTCATTCCGCGCTACGAGGACGAAGTCCCCGAAGCCGAGCCGGAACCGGCCGCCGCGCCGCGCCGGGTCGGGCAGCGTGGCGCGGCGGCCGAGCGTGGTGACGCCAAGCCGTCAGGGCGCGGCAGACCCGCCGGACGCGGCAAAGCGTCCGGGCGTGGCAAGAAGTCGCGGATCGCCTCGCGCAAGGCCGCCGAACGTAAACGCCGCCGCCGCAACATGTGGGTGGTCGGCGCGGTGTTCGCGCTCCTCGTCGTCGCCGCGGGCGGATTCGCCGGGTACAAGGTGATGAGCAGCTTCACGCCCGCCGCCGATTTCGCGGGCCCACCCGGGGAACTGGTTGTCGTGCAGGTGCATCCGGGCGATACGGCGACCCAGATCGCCGCTGTGATGCACGAGCGAGGTGTGGTCGCCAGCTCCGAAGCGTTCTACGAGGCCGCTGTGCAGAACACGGGCATGAACAGTGTGCAGCCCGGGTACTACGCGATCGGCGAACGCAGTCCCGCCGCCGATGCCGTCGCCGCTCTGGTCGGCGGGCAGTCCCGGGTCGGGAACGTGGTCGTCTCCGAAGGCCGCCTGCTCCACGACAAGCACGATGTGGGTACCGGTGGCCGCTACGACGGCATCTACCGCAAGATCGCGGAGGCCAGTTGCGTCGGCCCCGACGGCAGGTGCGTGACCTACGAGGAACTCGACGCCGCGGGCGCGAGCCTGGACCTGGCCGGTCTCGGCGTGCCCGCCTGGGCGATGCAGGCGGTGAGCGAGTGCCCGGATCGGGCCAGGCAGCTGGAAGGGCTGATCGCCGCCGGCACCTGGGATTTCGATCCGACCGGGACCCCGCAGGAGATCCTGCGGCAACTGATCACCACCAGTGTGCAGGCCTACGAATCCACCGGGCTGCTGCAGTCGGGCGCCGACACCGAGCTGTCGCCGTACGAGACGTTGATCGCCGCCTCCCTGGTGGAGCGCGAAGCGAAGCCCGAGGACATGGGCAAGGTGGCCCGGGTCATCGTGAACCGGCTGCAGGTGGGTCAGATGCTGCAGTTCGACTCGACGGTGAACTACACGTTGGACACCACCGAGGTGGCCACCACCGACGCCGACCGGGCCCGGGTCACCGCCTGGAACACCTACGCGATGGAGGGCCTGCCGAAGACGCCGATCGCCGCTCCGTCGGTGGCGGCCCTCGAGGCCGTGGAGAATCCGGAGCCGGGCGCGTGGCTGTACTTCGTGACCGTCGACAAACAGGGCACCACCAAGTTCACCGACTCCTATCAGGAACATCTGCGGCTGGTCACCCAGGCCCAGAGCAGCGGCATCCTCGACAGTTCACGGAGTGGGTCCGGTGGCTGAGGTCCGCAAGGCGGCGGTGCTCGGTAAGCCGATCGCGCACTCGCGTTCGCCACAACTGCACACGGCCGCCTACCGGGCACTCGGACTGCCCTGGAGCTATGAACGTGTCGAGTGCTCGGCCGAGCAACTGCCCGGGTTCGTCGACGGGCTCGGCCCGGAGTGGGTGGGCCTGTCGGTGACGATGCCCGGCAAGGACGCCGCCCTGGCATACGCGCAGGAGCGCACCGATCGAGCCGTGCTGGTCGGCTCGGCCAACACGCTGGTGCGCACCGGCGACGGCTGGCTCGCCGACTGCACCGACGTCGACGGCGTGCTCGGCGCACTGCGCGAGGGGGGTGTGGAGCGGCTCGGCGAAGCGGTCGTGCTCGGTGCCGGTGGTACCGCGCGACCGGCCTTGCTCGCGCTCTCCGAGCTCGGTGCCGAGTCCGTCACGGTGATCGCCCGCTCGGCCGCGCGGGCGGGTACCGCGGTGGAGCTGGCTCGTCAGCTCGGTATGCGGGCCGCGGTGGTGCCGCTGGACGTCGAGGAGGTCCGTGCGGTGTGCGCGAAGGCCGGGGCGGTGGTCAGCACGGTGCCGGCCGAGGCGGCCGCGCCGATCGCCGAAGCGGTCGCGGTGGTGCCGGTGGTTCTCGACGCCATCTACGACCCGTGGCCGACCCCGCTGGCCACCGCGGTCGAAGCGGCCGGTCACACGGTGGTGAGCGGTTTGCGGATGCTGTTGAACCAGGCCTACGGGCAGGTCGAATTGTTCACCGGGCAGCCGGCGCCGCGTGAAGCGATGGCCGCGGCCCTGGCCGAGACCTTTCCCCGTCCGTGACAGCGGCGCGGGCGGAGATGACCCGATCCGCTGAATTGACACCTGTTCTAGTTATGTCCGGCTAGGGTGTTGCTCATGACCGTTTGGGTGTTGCGAGCCGCCGTTCTCGGTGCGCTGGTCGTCGGGTTGCGAGTGCTGCTCGGATTCGCGATGGCGTCGGCGCCGACCTACGGGACGCTGTGGCGCACCGCCTGTCTGGTCGCGATCGTCGCCGTGGCCCTCGCCTGGGGTGCACGTGACGCGCGCGCGGTGGCGGGCGGGGATCTGACCGTCCGCTGGCTCAGCGCGGGCCTCGTGGCGGGGCTGAGCAGCGGCGCGGTGTGCTGGGCCCTCGACCAGCTGCCCGGTGTCGAACTCGGTGGCTCCGGCGCTTTGTTCGAGCTCACCTCGGCGGCCTCGTTCGTCACCCTGCTGATCTTCCTGCCCGCGATGGCGGGCGTGGGCTACCGGCGCATGCGTTCGCGGCGTTCGCCCGAAACGGCCCCGGTCACCAGCGAACCGGAGCTCGTGGCGGCGCGGTAATTCCGCCGGATCAGGGCCCGCCCGGCGTGATCAACCCCGTCTCGTAGGCCAGCCGCACCAGTTGCGGCCGGTCACGCGCGTCGAGTTTCGTCAGCAATCTCCCCACATGGGTGCGTGCCGTCGCCGGACTCATCGACAGGGCACCCGCGATCTCGGTGTTGGACCGGCCTGCCCCGACCTCGGCCAGCACCTCACATTCGCGGGGTGTCAGCCGGTCCAGTAGTTCGGCGGTGCGCGGGTCGGGGCCCGCCGCGGCCGCCCGCATCACCCGTTCGGTCACCGCGGGCGACAGCAGCGCCTCACCACCCGCGACGATCCGGATCGCGGAGCGCAACTCCTGTGGGTCGGTGTCCTTGAGCAGAAAGCCGGACGCGCCGGCCCGCATCGCCGACAGCACATTCTCGTCGGTGTCGAAGGTGGTCAGCACAACCACGCGCACCTCGCGCAGCGCGGTGTCGGCGACGATGCGCCGGGTCGCGGTCAGCCCGTCACCATCGGGCATGCGGACGTCCATGAGCACCACATCGGGTCTGGTACGCCACGCCAGATCCACCGCGGCACTGCCCGATCCGGCCATCCCGACCACTTCGATGTCGTCGCTACGTTCCAGCAGGGCCCGCAGACCCTCGCGGACCAGGTGCTGGTCGTCGACCACCGCGACCCGGATCATGCGGGGTCCCGCAACGGAATCCGCGCGTCCACCACGAAACCTCCCGTCGGCCCCGGCCCGGTGTCCAGGCTGCCGCCCAGCAGCGTAACTCTTTCCCGCATCCCGGTGATTCCCCAACCGCCACCGGCGATACCCACGCTGTCGGCGCCCGTTCCGTCATCACTGACGCGGACCCTCAACCGCGTGCCGGTGCGGTCTATTTCGATCAGCACGGTGGTCGCGGCCGCGTGCCGCAGCACATTGCTCAGCGACTCCTGCACCACCCGGTAAGCGGTCAGCCCGACGATGGTGGGCAGCGTCGCGGTATCGGTGTCGCCGTCGAGCGTGACGGTCAGGCCCGCGGCCTCGGCGGCCTCGATCAGCTCACTCAACCGGTCCAGTTCGGGCGCGGGTGGTTCGGTGGTGCTGTCCGCACGCAGGGCGGCGACGGTCGCGCGCAGTTCCCGGCCCGCGTCCCGGCAGGCGGCGCGGGCGGCGGTCAGGCACCGCTGGGCGGTGTCCGGATCGTCGTGAATCGCTTCTCGGGCCACGTCGGTGTGCAGGGCGATCACCGACACGGTGTGGGCGAGGGTGTCGTGCAGATCGCGGGCGACGCGCAGGCGTTCCTGTTCGAGGCGCGCGGCCAGCAGCCGCTCGCGTTCGGCGGCCGCGGCCCTGGCGCGTTCGGCGGTCTCGGCGCGCCAACCCCGCCGCGCCCGCACACCGTCACCGAGGGCGATCATCGCCGTCATCAAGGCCACCGAAGTGGGCAGTTCCAGGCCCAATACGAATGCCGGGTCGTCGCCGTCCAGCAGCCGCGTCCCCGTCGACACCGCGAGCAGCGCCACGGCGACACCGATCGCCCACCGTGGCCGGCCACGCTCCGCGGTGGAGAACAAGGCCGCCGCCAGGGGCAGGGCGAGCCCGATCGGTGGGTAACCGAGCATGTAGTACACCGGCAGCGCCGCGGCCGAGGCCACCAGGGTCGCGACCGGCCACCGCCTGCGTACCAGCATGGCGGCGGCGAACAGGGCGGCGAAAACATAGGCGCCGAGGCCGACCGACGACGAGCCGACGTCCGCGGTGATCGCGGTTCCCACCACCACGAAGGTCGCCGCGGCGAGGGTGACATCGACGGCGCGTTGTCGATGGGCCCCGGCCGATCCTCCTACCAACCCATTGCCTTCCTCGTCGCGACCGCTCACCCGCCGCGGTGCCCGTCCGTCGCGCGGGCGAGCAGCCAGCCGATCGCACCGGCCACCGCGCCGACCAGCACACCCGTCAGCAGGCTGCTGCCGACGGACAAGACTCGCACGAGTGCGTCCTCGACGCCGGGCGCCAGCCGTCCTTCCAGATTGCCACCGAGACGTGGCGGGTCGTCGAACGCCGCGGTCCACAGGATCTGATGGGTGATCGCCGTGGCCACACCGTAGGCGGTGCCGACCGCCAGCAACGCGCGGAACGGGTGTGTGACCCGGCGCCACCACACATAACCGACCCACACCGCGATCGGGGCGAACACCAGGACCGCGTTCACCGCTGGTCCGGCCAGGTCCAGATCGTGCGCGAGCACCCGAGGCACCCCGAGCAGCGCCAGCGCGCACACCACGGGCAGCGTCAGCCCGAGCGCGGGCTCCGTCGACCTCATCACCGCACCGCCGGATCCCGGTACAGGCGCAGGAACCCGACGCAGGCGGCGAGGGCGGTGATCGCGCTCATCGCGAGCCGGCCCCAGTGCGCGGTCTCGAATTCGGTCGCGGCGCGGCGCAGCGCTTCCGTCGAATGCACGGCGGCGCCTTCGTCGAACATGATCTGGTTGCGCGGCCAGAAATACAGCACGGAGAACAGGAACTCACCGAACACCAGCGTCAGCAGGCTTGCCAGGACCCACCAGCGTGCCGCGCGCACCCGCCACACCAGCACCGTGCTCGCCAGGGCGGCGACGATCGTGGCCGCGCCGAGCGGACGGAAGAAATCGGCGGGCCCGCTCACCTCGAAGAAGGCCGAGGTCTGCGTCAACGACGCGGGCACATCGTGGAAGACATTGGGGTAGATGATGATCGTCTCGACCGCGATGGCGCTGAAAGCCACCGTCGCGATCCACGCGTACACCGCGGGGACCCCGAGCGAGAGCCAGTGTTTTGTCATGCGACGACGGTAGATCCGCGCCGGGGGCGCCCGCGTCGGTCGAAATGCCCGACTCGGATACGCGTTCGGACGTACGTGACCGCCCGGAACCTACGTCCGCCGGGCGGTCACGGTCGCTCAGAGCAGGATCGCGCCGCCGCCCGGGGCGGCTTCGCGGGCGATCGCCGAATAGGCGGCGGCGAGCAGGCTCGGGTCCGGGCCCTCGAGGCGGCCCGGCTTGGCCAGGCCGTCGAGCACCACGAAACGCAGCACACCCGAGCGGGTCTTCTTGTCGGTCTGCATGGCGTCCAGCAGCTGGGGCAGCGCGTCGCCGTCATAGCTGACCGGCAGCCCGACGCTTTCCAGAATGGTGCGGTGCCGGTCGGCGGTCGCGTCGTCGAGGCGCCCCGCCAGGCGGCCCAGTTCGGCGGCGAACACCAGGCCGACCGAGACGGCGGCACCGTGGCGCCACCGGTACCGCTCGCGGCGTTCCACAGCGTGGCCGAGGGTGTGGCCGTAGTTCAGGATCTCGCGCAGGCTCGATTCCTTCAGGTCGGCGGAGACCACGTCGGCCTTGACCTGTACGGCGCGGCGGATCAGCTCCGGCAGCACGTCACCAGTGGGATCGAGGGCGACCTCTGGGTCGGCCTCGATCAGGTCCAGGATCACCGGGTCGGCGATGAAACCGGCCTTGATGATCTCGGCCATGCCCGCGACGATCTCGTTGCGCGGCACCGTCTCCAAGGTCACCAGGTCGACCAGCACGGCACTTGGCTCGTGGAAACTGCCGACCAGGTTCTTGCCGGCTTCGGTGTTGATGCCGGTCTTACCGCCCACGGCCGCGTCGACCATCGCCAGCAGCGTGGTCGGCACGTGCACGATGCGCACGCCGCGCATCCAGGTGGCGGCCACGAAACCGGCCAGGTCGGTGGCCGCGCCACCACCCAGACTCACGATCGCGTCATTGCGGGTCAGCCCGATCCGGCCCAGGACCTCCCAGCAGAAGCCGGCCACGGCCAGCTCCTTGCCGTCCTCGGCATCGGGAATCTCGATGCGGTGCGCGTCGACCCCGGTGTCGGCCAGGGCTTTGCGCACCGCCTCGGCGGTCTCGGCCAGCGGCGGCTGATGGAAGATCGCCACGGTCCGCACGGCGTTGCCCGCGGTGACCGACTCGACGAGATCGCCGAGCAGCCCGCGGCCGATGATCACCGGGTACGGATCGGCGGTGCGGACCTCAATGGTGGTCGGCTCTGTCACGTGCGCTGCTCCGATTCTGTCTGGTCGTTGTTCCTGCGCCGGGGACCGCGTCGCCGGGGCTTGCCGCGCCGCGCGCGCTCGCCCGGTGCCGCGTCGCCCTCGCCGGGTTGTCCTTGTGCACCGCGATGGGCGGCCGGTTCCTGGGTACCACTTCGATTCTTCGCCGGGCGCGGCGGTGTGCCCGTGCCGGTGGCCGAGGAGGTGCGCTCACCGCCCGCCGCACCCGTGCCGGTCCTGTTGTGCTCGCGCTCGTTCGCGGACCGGATCCGCGTACCACCACGGCGTGATCTGGCCCGGCGTGCTCGCCGGGCCTCACCCGGTGGCGTGGGTTCGGCGCCCGATCGTGTTGTGGCGGAACGGTTCCGATCGCCGTCGGCTGTCGATGTCCGATCGCCGGTACCGGGCTGTTCGGCATTGGCCCGGCGGGCGGCGGCGGCCCTGGCTCTGGCGCGCCGGCGCGCCTTGGAACGGTTGCTGCCGATCCCGGGTCGGCTGGTGGGCGCCCCGGCACCGGCCGTGGCGGCGCCCTGAGCGGCACCGAGATCGGCGCGTACCGATTCCAGGCCCAGCCTGGACAGGATCATCCGCACCACCCGTCCCGGGCTTCGCCCGTCGGTGCGCACGCGCACCGTGGCCACCTCCTTGTAGAGGGGGCGGCGCTGCTTCATCAGCTCGCGGTACCGGGCGCCGGGGTCGGTGCCGTTGAGCAACGGGCGGGCATTGCTCGAGCCGGTGCGCCGCAGCCCTTCGCCCACACTGATTTCCAGGTAGACCACGGTGGCGCCGCGCAGCACGCGCCGCGTGCGCTCCGAGAGCACCGATCCGCCGCCGAGGGAGACCACACCGTCGTGTTCGAGCACGGCGCGGCGCACCACCTGCTCTTCGATCCGGCGGAACTCCGGTTCACCGTCGGTGGCGAAGATGTCGGGAATGCTGCGGCCGGTGTCGGACTCGATCCCGGCGTCGGTGTCGTACAGCTCGACGCCGAGTTCCCTGGCCAGCTTGCGTCCGATGGTGGACTTGCCCGAGCCGGGCGGCCCGACCAGAACCACCCGCGCGCGCGGCGTGTGCGGGGAGTCGCCGGCCAGCTCGGTGCGGTGCGCGCCGGGGGCATCGGTCCTCGCCGAGGGGGCCGCGTCGCGCGCGGTTCCCTCGTGCCCCTGCTCGGTCACGACGTGCGGCTGTCCGCTGGCACGTGGGGACGGCTGCCGATCCGCTTGACGTAGCTGGTGATGTTGTCGACGGTCTCGGTCAGCGAGTCGCCACCGAACTTCTCCAGCGCGGCCTGCGCCACCACGAGTGCCACCATGGACTCGGCGACCACGGCGGCGGCCGGCACCGCGCACACATCGGAGCGCTGGTGGATGGCGACGGCTTCCTCGCCGCTGGACATGTCCACGGTCGACAGCGCACGCGGCACCGTCGAGATCGGCTTCATCGCGGCGCGCACCCGCAGCGCCTCACCGTTGGTCATGCCGCCTTCCAGACCACCCGCGCGGTTGGTCGAGCGCAGCACACCGTCGGGGCCGGGGCGCATCTCGTCGTGGGCCAGGCTGCCGCGGCGGCGCGCGGTTTCGAAGCCGTCACCCACCTCGACGCCCTTGATCGCCTGGATGCCCATGAGGGCCGCGGCCAGGCGCGAGTCGAGACGTTGCTCACCGCTGACGAAGGACCCGAGCCCGATCGGCAGGCCGTCCACGATCACCTCGACGACGCCGCCGAGGGTGTCGCCGTCCTTCTTGGCGGCTTCGATCTCGGCGATCATCGCCGCTTCGGCCTCGGTGTCGAACGCGCGCACCGGGCTGGCATCGATGGCATCGAGATCGTGCGGGCCGGGGGTCACCCCGGTGGCGTTGGCGGCGGCGCCGATCGACACCACATGCGAGATCACCTCGACCCCGAAGGCCTGGCGCAGGAAGTTCCTGGCCACGGTTCCGGCGGCCACGCGGGCGGCGGTCTCGCGGGCACTGGCCCGTTCGAGCACCGGGCGGGCGTCGTCGAAGTTGTACTTGAGCATGCCGGAGTAGTCGGCGTGACCGGGGCGCGGCCGGGTGAGCGGCGCGTTGCGCGCCATGCCGGCCAGCGCGGCCTCGTCGACCGGGTCGGCCGACATCACCTCGGTCCACTTCGGCCACTCCGAGTTGGCGACCTCGATGGCGACGGGTCCACCCATGGTGCGGCCGTGGCGCACGCCGCCGACGAGGGTGACCTTGTCGGCCTCGAACTTCATCCGGGCGCCGCGCCCGTAACCGAGCCGTCGGCGCGCGAGCTGTGCGGAGACATCGTCCGATGTCACCTCGACTCCGGCGACCATCCCTTCCAGGAGGGCGACGAGAGCGGGACCATGGGATTCTCCGGCGGTTATCCAGCGCAACACGCCGACCATCTTCCCATGTCGACGGGTGCCACCGGGCATGCGGTCCGACGTGACGAGCGGCACGTCGCCCCATCGTGGGGCCGAACGGTGGCGACCGGTGCTCTGACCCGGCCACACCGGAGCGCTACCGACCAGCATCGGGGTCCGGGTACCCGGGCCGTGACCGGTTCGGCGTGTCGCGCTGCCGCTCATGCCAGAGCCATCGCCGTCACCGTGGCCAGACACATCGCCGGCCCGTGTGGAACCAGGCGCTGCGCCGGGTCGTGGCGCGTGGCCCCGGCGGCACCGGACAGCGCCGTGCGCAGCCACCGCCGGGCCAGCACCACCGCGGCGGCCGTGGCGGTGAGCACGGGCGCGGCGATCGCGGCCCAGGTCCAGGCGCTGGATCCGGCGAGCGCGGCCGCCGCCCCCAGCGCGACCGCCAGTTTCACATCGCCGGCCCCGAGTGCGACGGGGGAGACGAGGTGGGTCACCAGATACGGCATGGTGAGCAGCGCGGCACCGATCACCGCGCTCGCCAACTGGTCGGTGTGCAGTGCGTAGAGGAACACCGTGACCGCACCGGCGCCGGTGAGCGCGTTGGGCAGTCGGCGGGCGTGGATGTCGATGACGCCGAGGAGTAGACACCAGGCGATGAGCAGGCAGAACGCGGCAGTGGTCATGTCTCGATCGTGCGGGGCCGCGACCTCCGGAACCAGGCCCGCGCGCCGAATGTGGACAACTGCGCGGTATGTGGACACCGTGCTGTCCAGAAGTGTTGCCGCGCAACGCCCACCCCGCCGTCGGCCCGGTGAACCGGCGGACGCGCCCGAGTTGGGCAACTGCGGAGTTCGGTGCCGACGTGTCGGTGGTCGAGCGGTAGCGTTGACACATGTGTGCTGACAACACGGGACCCGATCACGCGGCACGGCGGGGCGCGCTGCGGAGCCTGCTGGTGGAGAACGGCGTCGACGCGCTGCTCGTGACCGACCTCGTGAACATCCGCTACCTGACCGGCTTCACCGGCTCCAATGCCGTGCTGCTCGTGCACTCGTGGGACATGCGCGGCGCCGAGGACCGCACCATCATCGGGACCGACGGCCGCTACATCACCCAGGTGACCGAGCAGGTGCCCGACCTGGCCGCCGAGATCTCCCGGGCCACCACGCGCCGCGTCATCGAACTCGCCGGTGAATGGCAGCTGGGGCGGGTCGGCTTCGAGGGCCACGTGGTCACCTTCGCCCAGCACGAGTCGTTCCTGGCGCTGCGCACCGGCCTGCAGCTGGTACCGACCTCCGGTCTGGTCGAACAGCTGCGGATGGTGAAGGACGAGTACGAGGTGGCCCAGCTGCGGGCGGCGTGCGCGGCCGCCGATGCGGGCCTGGCCTCGTTGCTCGAGCGCGGACTGCTGCGCCCGGGCCGGACCGAACGCCAGGTCGCGCGCGACCTCGAGTGGGCGATGTTCGAACACGGCGCCGAGGCGATCTCGTTCGAGACCATCGTCGCCGCCGGCCCGCATTCGGCCGTCCCGCACCACCGCCCGACCGGCGCGGTACTGACCGCGGGCGACTTCGTGAAACTCGATTTCGGCGCCGTCGTCGCCGGCTACCACTCCGATATGACCCGCACCCTGGTCCTGGGAGCGCCGGCCGACTGGCAGCGTGAGATCTACGACCTGGTCGCGCGCGCGCAACGGGCAGGTCGGGAGGCGCTGAAGCCGGGCGCGAAGACCGCCGAAGTCGACGCCGCCGCGCGCGAGGTGATCGAGGACGCGGGTTATGGCGCGCAGTTCTTGCACGGGCTCGGCCACGGCGTCGGGCTGCAGATCCACGAAGCGCCCGGAGTCGCGAAAACCGGTACCGGTACACTTCTTGCTGGCGTGGCGGTGACCGTCGAACCAGGTGTGTACCTTTCCGGCCGCGGCGGGGTCCGGATCGAGGACACGCTCGTGGTGCGCGAAGGGGGCCCGGAACTGCTCACCCTCACCAGCAAGGACCTGACCGTCGTCGAGTGACGACAGTCCCCAGACACGCAGTAAACGAACGAGGAGATCCGAAGACAGTGGCGGACACCAGCGACTTCAAGAACGGCCTTGTGCTGAAAATCGATGGTCAGCTTCAGCAGATCGTCGAATTCCAGCACGTGAAGCCGGGTAAAGGCCCCGCGTTCGTGCGGACCAAGCTGAAGAACGTCGTGTCCGGCAAGGTTGTCGACAAGACCTTCAACGCGGGTGTCAAGGTCGAGACCGCGACCGTGGACCGTCGCGACATGACCTACCTTTACCACGACGGCACCGACTACATCTTCATGGACGGTGACACCTTCGACCAGATCGCCATCGCGGAGTCCACCATCGGTCAGGGCGCGCGCTTCCTGCTGGAGAACATGGGTGTGCAGGTCGCCGTGCACGAGGACGTGCCGCTGTTCGTGGAGCTGCCCGTCACCATCGAACTCGTCGTGAAGCACACCGACATCGGTCTGCAGGGCGACCGGTCCACCGGTGGCACCAAGCCCGCCACCCTGGAAACCGGCGCCGAGGTGTCTGTCCCGTTGTTCATCAACACCGGTGACAAGCTGAAGATCGACTCGCGCGACGGCAACTACCTCGGCCGCGTCAACAGCTGATCGTGGCGGACTCCTCGGCAGACAAAAAGGGCTCGTACAAGAAGCTCGGCGCACGCCACAAGGCGCGCCGCCGCGCGGTGGACATGCTGTTCGAAGCGGAGGCGCGCGACGTCGACGTCTCCGACCTGCTCGCCGAGCGCGCCGATCTGGCGACCCGCGACCAGAGCGTGGCCCCGGTGCACCCTTACACCAACACCCTCGTCGAGGGCGTGGCCGACGACCTCGATCGGGTCGACGGCACCATCGAGTCGTATCTGCAGGACTGGACGCTGGGACGGCTGCCCGCCGTCGACCGGGCGATTCTGCGGATCGCGGTGTGGGAGCTGTTCCACGCCGGCGATGTCCCGCCGGTCGTCGCGGTCGACGAGGCGGTGGAGCTGGCCAAGGAGCTGTCCACCGACGATTCCCCGTCGTTCGTGAACGGGGTGCTCGGCCAGGTCGTGCAGGTGGCACCGCAGGTGCGCGCCGCCGCGGCCGCCACCCGCGCCCCCCGGCCGGAACCGGACGCCTGAGTATGGCGAAGTACCTCGTGCTGGTCGCGCGGACCCAGGCTTTCGACGCGTCGGTCATCGAACCGCATCGCGACTTCCTGCGGGAACTGCTCGCCGACGGGCAACTGCAGGAGAGCGGCGGTTTCACCGACGGATCCGGCGGCGCCTACATCGTGCTGGCCGAAAGCCTCGACGGCGCAACGCAGATCGCGCACGCGGACCCGCTGCACACCACCGGTGCCGCGGAACTGACGATCCACGAATGGGAGATCACCGTCTCGGTGTGAACCCTTCCGGCAGCCGCACTTTCGCCATGAAAGTGCGGCTGTGCGTGTGAGTGTCCCCGACGGCCTCCGCCGGTGGGTGTACGTGGGACCGGCGGAGGCGCGACCGGCGCCGGGTGGCGCGGTGTCGGGTGTGCGCTGGGCACCAGACGATCCTGCTACCTCGAGTGCGCTTCAGGTCAAGTGGTTCAGCGGGCAGCGTGGACCAGGGGAGTGAGGAAGCCGGTGAGCTGGGCCGCCGAGGGTTGGCCCAGCCGGCGGCCGAGGTAGTCGGGGGCGTCGGCAGCGGCGCGGCAGCGGTCGGGATCGGTGTTGGCAGGATCGGCGGAATAGCGTTCGCCGAGCATGGTCGCTTTGGCCACTTCGCGGCCGGTGCGCAATTCGTAGACGACGATCTCGTAGGTCGCGCGGAACAGGTTGACGGTGCGCCCGACCGGCTCATCCGGTGCCGGACCGTATTGGCAGGTCTGCACCAGATCGCGCAGTTCGAGCTGCCGCATACAGGCGATGAGCTGTACCGATGACGGGTCTTTCGGGTTCCACGCGCTGGAGTCGTCGGCGCGGACCATTGTCGTGAGGGCGCCGGACAGGTAGATCGGGCGCGCACCGTCGCGCTGGTACGGCGCGGCATTCGCAAACGGCTTCTTGTCCTCGCCACACATGCGGTCGTAGTCCGACATCTCGAATCCGCTCGCCTGTACCAGCGTGATCGCGAAGAACCCGGCTCCGAACAGCGCGATGAACAGCAGCAAGCCGACACCGGGCCCGATCCGCAATGTGCGACGCGGTGCACTGTCCTCCCGGACGGGCCGGTTCTGCCACCGCTGTCGCAGCGAGGGGCCGGTCTTCACTTCGTTCGCGCGTTCGCGCAGCCGGCTCAGCAGGGACCGGCGATGTGGGGCTCGCTCACTGTCGACCCATTCGGACCAATGTTCCGAATCATCCTCGGGTGGTCCGGTTTCCGGACGTGGCGGTGCCGTCTCGGGGGATCGGCTCGCCGAACTCGCCCCGGTGGCACCGAGTGTGGGAGCAGCGCTGCTGGCGACGGGCTCGCCGTAATGCCCGGGGCGTGCGGTCGCCGTAGTGGTGCTGATGTGGCCGGGCCCGGGGGGCGGGGATTCGGCACCGGACTGATCTTCTTCGGACGCGGGTTCGCGGCGATGTTCCGTTGTTTCGGTGATCGGCGGTGTGGGTTCGTCGTAGTCGGGAAGTAGCGGACGCGGATGGTCATCACCCGCGTCCGTGGTGAATGTGCTCATCGCCGGGTCGAAACGAGTGTCGTTCCCGGCTGCGCCGGACCACAGTTCGGGGTCGGGCTGATTGCTGTCGAAATGAGTGTCAGCAGGCGATGTCCGCAGTGCGCCAACGCTTGCCGCGGGTGCGACGGGTGCCGAACCGGCTTTCGTGAGCGATGTTGCCGGGAAGGCTCGCTCGGCTTCTGGGGCGTCCTCATCGGCCGACACGTCGACCTCATCGTGATCCCGGTGGACGATGCCGGGCTCGGAATCCCCGGACACCGCAGCGTCGCGGGCGGTGGTGTCGGCGAGTTCGCTCTGCTCGGCATCGACCGCGACGTCGTCGCGGACGACCTGCTCGGCCTCGGCATCCGTACGATCGGTGGCATCAGCGGTGCGAATATCTGTGTCGGCTCCGTCGCCCCGGATCCGTGCCGGTGAGGAACTGTGTCCGCCCGAAGACGAGCTCTCCAGCCGCTGCAGCACTTCGGGGCGCGGCCGGTGTGCGAGCCGGTCGATCGCGGCCAGGAAGGCGGGAGTCGGTGACTGCGGGCCGCTCGGGGTTCCCCGCGAGCCGCCGCGGACCGCCGTCTCGGTTCCCGTGGCGGCGGATTGTGTTGTCCGGGTGTCGGATACGGACGTCTTTGCCATCTCCACGGCCGGCGGTGCCGCGGGTCGGCCGGTTACCGCGGGGTCGAGCGCGAGGGGAAAGCCCTGCGCGGTCAAAGCCTCCGGAGCCGGCAGCAGATGGCCGAGGTTCAGTGCCGCGAAGACCCGGCCCACGTCGTCGACGCTGAGCCGGACGGTGCGCCCGGTCTCAGCGTCGAAGTAGCCGTGCAGGGCGCTCGGGTCGTCGCGGTCGACGAGGACTGCCCGGTACCCGTCGGCGATGCGGGTTTCTTCGATGGTGATCTGCGCGCCGGGCTGGGGAACCAAGGCGATCACCGCGTTCACCCAGCCGAAGATCCCGGTCTGTTGCAGCAGGCTTTTCGCCGCGAACACCTGCCTGCGCACCTGGACGAACGGGTTCGGTACCCGTGCGGCGTGATACAGCGCGGCCGGTTCGCCGTCGATGGTCCACGGCCCGTTGGGTGGGGTGGCGAGGGTGCCCTCCTGGCGTGTGGTGAATCCCTTCACCTCCACGATGGTCACCGTCTGTGGGGTGCAGACCAGTGCGTCGACCTCGACCGATCCGCCCCGGTTCTCCGGCACATGGCAGCGGAACACGGCCACACCGCCCGCGCGCAACGCCGGGTCGCGGATCGCCGCACCGACGATCTGTTCTGCGCCTTCGAGTTCGGTCTCGTCCGCGACGACGACGATCACCACGACCCCCTGTGCACCCGATTGCGGACTGTTGTCAGGATACGGCCTCCACTAGCCGCACCGAAACCGAAACTCGTTCCCGAACACTATTGCCGGCAACGTAAAACAGTGCTTTCACCGCCGCGCTCCCGGATTTCGACGCGTCACCGGTACCGGACCGACCGGGCACGCGGCCAAAGTTGACTCCCCATGCCCGGAATCCTACGGCCGGCCACCGACAATCCGCCATGTCGGCGCGGTCGTCTCAGTCGCGCACAATGCCCAGCCAGACGTAATCTCTAGCCCTCGTCACGGCGACGAACTGCTGGCGCCGGAGCAACTCACGGCGTTCGATCTCGGCATCGGTGCGCGGCGGTGCGAGTTCGGGGAACGGGTGGATCACCGCCCGGAAGTCCAAACCCTTGGCGCGGTAGACAGTGCCGACCTTGACGCCGCTGTCGGTGTCGGCGCAGCGGTACTCCACGAGCTTCTGCGCGGCGATCCGCCACCGGTACAACTGGCGCAACATGGCGTCGGCTTCTGCGTTGGTGGTCGTGATGATCGCTGTTTCCGAGAGCGAAATGCCCTGTCGCACGATGTGTTCCAGCTGGCGGCGGATCTGTTCGGGCAAGTCCGCTCGCGTGCAGGACCGCTGCTCGGCGAACCCGTCCGGTAGCGCGGCGTCGGTGAGATCGAGGCTCTGTCGTTCCTCGGTGTCGAGGTCGTCGACGGGGTGAGCGCCCGGCAGGCTCGCCGCGAGGGTCAACACCGCCCGCCGGTTGCGGTAGTTCCTGGTCAGCTTCTCGCTGCGGCCCACAATGCTGACCCCCGCGTCGATGAACCGCCAACCTCCCGCGTAGATCTGCTGCTGGTGGTCGCCGACGAACAGCAGCGCGTTCGGTTCGTCGCCGGTCAGTGCGTGCACCAGGCGCACACTCTGCACGGTCATGTCCTGCATTTCGTCGACCACGACCATCGCGTACGGCCTGGGTAGCGGGCGTGCGCGCAGTTCGTCGAGGGCGGCGGTGATGATGTCGTTTCCGTCGAAGCACTGCCGCTGGGTCCGGTACGACTCATAGGCCCGGTACAGCTCCCACACATGTCGGCGTTGACCGGTACGCAACGACACTCGCCGACCCCGGCGATCCACCTCGGCGTACCCGTCGAACCCGGCGTCGGTGGCGGGCAGTCCACGCCCTTTGATCACTCGGTCGACTTCCTCGCGCCAGTAGGATCGATCCGTCGAGATCCCCGCCAGCGGACCGGATTTGCCGATGCGGGCCCAGGCGAGATTGAACGCGGTGTCAGCGCGCGTGAGTTCCATCTTTCGTGCGATCCCACGCTCGGCCAGAAACGCCTGTGCCCACGAGTGCAGGCTCTTGAACTCCGTACGGCCGGCCGAGTCCGGCAGCAATCGCGCGAACGCCGACTCCTGGCACGGTGGCAAACTCTTCACCAGCGTGGTGAACAGCAGCCGCCCGGTGCTGCGCCGGGCGCGGTGCGCCATCCGGTGCAGCGCCAGCACAGTCTTGCCCGATCCGGCCGGACCTACGATCCGCGCGGGCCCGTTGTGGTTGCGGGTGACCAACGCGAGCTGGGCCGGGTCGAGGAATGCCGGCCACGTCGGGAAAGGTTTGGCAAGCGCGCCGGCGATGTGGTCGGTCCGCAGCGTCTCCACATCCAGCAGTCCACCGGTGTCGGCGGCTGTCGCCACCGGCTCGAGCTGCGGAATCGGCTGGTAGTCGGCGTGGCGGCGGGCGGTGTGCGCGGCGAGTTCACCGGCCAGCCGGGCCGGTATCACCGACCGTCGGGCCGGCAGCGTGCGTACCGTCGCATCGGTGACGACCACGAACCGGCCGTCGCCCGTTGCCCGCCGCCCGGGTGGCAGCACGAACACCGATTCGACTGTTTCGCGGACGAATTCGTTGCGATTCGGCCCGATCGCCACGCTCGTGAACAACTGCTCGGCGTGCGCGCGTAGCCGCCGGATCAGTTCCTCGCCCGGCAACTCCTCGACCACCGAGAGGGCGAACACCCCACCCGGTCCGACCAGCAGCGCATCGCACCGACCGGCCGGTGCGGGCTGTGTGCGGTGCATCAGCAGCCGCCACCGCTGTCGTCCCGCCAACAGCAATGCGGTGTAGACCCCTCGCCGCCGCCCCGGCAGTTCACCGACGCTCGCCGCGAGCACCCCTTCCGCTCGCAGGCGCAGAAATTCGTGATCATTACCCGACGTCATCTCGGCCACCCCCGCTTGGTCCGCACTGCTCCGTCCCATCGAGTATCAGCGAAGACGCAGCCGCAGAACGGGATTCGATCAAAAGTGGCCGCTTCGGTCCGTGGTCGGAGCGGGCTGCCGGACGCGCTGCGCGTCGGTCGGCGCGAATCCCGGCCACGCCGTGTTCCCGGTCGGACGAAGCCGGTCCGGTCGGGTTCAGTCCGCCGAGGGCACCAAGGTGTTCTGCCGGGCCGCGGTCCACCACTTGCCGTCCTGCCGGACCAGCACGTACAGCGCGACCATCGCCGGTTCGGGGTCGAGCAGGGTGCCTTCGGCGGTGGTGGCGCGCGCCGTTTTGTGTGCGATGGCCACGTCCGGGCGCAGGAAGCTCACCTCGACGACGTCGTATCGGACGTACTCGTCCCGCAGGAATCCGGCCAGCCCGCGCCGGTTCGACTCGAGCAGTGCGTCGCGTCCGCTGATCACCATGCCGACCGCGTTGCCCACCACCGCGTTCGCGGTGAACTGTGCGGTCATGAGGTCGGCATCGTTGGTGTTGTACCCGGTCTGGGTATCGGCGATGATCTGGCGGATGGCCGCGATATCGGCGGCGTGGTCCACGCTGTCGTCCTCGACGATCGGAGCCTGCGTCCTGTTCGTGCTCATGTGGACGACTCTGGGCCCTCAACCGTTGTTCAGGTCAAGGACGGGTGTGCTGAGTCACCGCACGCCACGTGGCCGGAACTGGATGCTGATGCGGGGACCGACCGGGCGCGCCGTCTTCGGCACCGCGTGTTCCCATGCGCGTTGGCACGCTCCGCCCATCACCAGCAGGTCCCCGTGGCCGGCCGTGAACCGCACGCTCTCGCCGCCGCCGCGCGGCCGCAACAGCAGTGCACGGGCCGCGCCGACCGAGATGATCGCGACCATCGTGTCGTGGGTGGCGCCACGGCCGATCGTGTCACCGTGCCAGGCCACGCTGTCGCGCCCGTCGCGGTAGAAACACAAGCCCGCCGTCCGGAACGGTTCACCGAGTTCGGTGGCGTAACGGTCGTTCAACGCTGCTCGCGCCTCGACCAGAATTCGGTCCGGCAGTGGATCGTTCTCCCCGAAGAACGACACCAACCGCGGCACGTCCACCACCCGGTCGTACATCGGCCGGCGCTCGGCATGCCAGGGCACCCGCTCGGCCAGTCGCTCGAACAGCTCACTCGCCCCGCTGAGCCAGCCGGGCAGCGTATCGACCCAGCTCGACGCGTCGAGCCGGGTCCGCCGGATCGTCTCGATCGAACCCAGGCCGACCGCATCACCGTCGAACAGTGAACCTTGCAGGGGCAGCGACATGACTCCCATCCTAGCGTGTATTCGAATGTATGTTCGATAGCGTGGTTCCGGTGAACTCGCCGAGGAGTTCGGTCCGCAGGGACCGCGCGCGCTTACAGCTCGCCGCAGCTCTGCGGCGCGAGGGACCTTGTCAGTCGGCCTTGGTGCTCTGTCTTCGCAGCCGCGGCCGACGATTGGTCAGGCACAGGATCAGCAGTAAGGGGAAGGTGACCAAGGGAGTCAGGAACACGAGGTTGGCGGGGGAGTGATGGTAGAAGGCGTTGACCGGGATCCACGCAAGTACGGCCGCGAACAACTGGCCCAGCACCACCAGCCATGCCCCCGTGAGCAGCACGGGGCGGCCGGACGGTAGGCCCAGCAGGAGCGATACCGTGCCCCAGCCGAGCAACGCGGCGACCAGCAGGCTTGCCCTGCTGAGCATTGTCAGCAGGTCGTCTGCGTCGAGTGTGGTGCTGCCGAACGCGAGGTAGTCGCTGTGCTGCCACTTACCTTCCTGCGATTGCAGCCACGCGCCGAGTGCCTGCATCGTCCACAGCAGCGCACCGGCGATCGCCAACACGGCCGCGATGCCGTAACGCACTCTCCGAAACCGCGCCCAGCAGAGCCCGACCGCCACTGCGTCCATCTCATCCTCTCGCTCTATGTCGTCGAGCACAACGTATCGGCGCGAGGTGGACGTTCGTGGGGTCGCGTGTGGAGATTCTGTGCGGAGTGGACCGCAAGGGTGTACGGCCTGTGTGGCCCGATCAACGGGTGACGGCGGTTTCCTGACCGATTCGCGACAGCTTCTCCGGATTTCGCACGACGTAGAGGCCCGTGATCGCGCCGTCGTCGAGGCGCATGGCGACCACGTTGTCGACCACGCCGTCGATCCGCACGATCAGGGCGGGGCCGCCGTTGAGCTGCACCAGGTCGGTGGTGACGGTGCCGGTCAGCCGTGGCAGGCCCGCTGCCAGCAGCCGGGCGACCTTGTCGGCCCCGGCGATCGGGCGTACCACCGCCTTGACGATCCCGCCGCCGTCGGCGAGCAGCACGACATCGGGGGCGAGCTGGTCGACCAGGGTTTGCAGGTCGCCTGTTTCGACGGCCCGGGCGAAGGCGGCGAGCGCGCTGCGGCTCTGCTCCGACGACACGCCCCCGCGTGGGCGGCGGGCGGCGACGTGCGCGCGGGCGCGGTGCGCGATCTGGCGGACCGCGGCGGGGGTCTTGTCGACCGCCGCGGCGATCTCGTCGTAGCCCAGGTCGAACACCTCACGCAGCACGAACACGGCGCGTTCGACCGGGGCGAGAGTCTCCATCACCAGCATCATCGCCATCGACACGCTGTCGGCCAGTTCGACGTCCTCGGCCACGTCGGGGGTGGTCAGCAGCGGCTCGGGTAGCCACGAGCCCACGTAGTTCTCCCGGCGCCGCCCCATCGTGCGCAGCCGGGTCAGCGCCTGGCGGGTGGTGATCCTGACCAGGTAGGCGCGGTGGTCACGGACCGTGTCGTGGTCGACGTCGACCCAGCGCAGCCAGGTTTCCTGCAGCACGTCCTCGGCGTCGGCGGCCGAGCCGAGCATCTCGTAGGCCACGGTGAACAGCAGATTGCGATGGGCGACGAAGGCCTCGGTGGCGGAGTCCATGCTCACGGGTGATTCCTTGTCTGTCGGCACTCGGGGTCGCTCACCAGACGCCGCCCGGCGCCGCGTTGTGACACCTCGGCGCCGTGGGGTGTGTCACAGGTCCAGGGTGTCACGTCCGCGCACCCACCCGCGTCTTGTGTGCATCCATCCCGACCCGAGTGAGGAACACATCATGAACGCCCGATTCGACATGCTGGCCAACACGCTCGCCACCTCCTTCGCCAAGCGGTTCGCCGCGGCGGCGCTGGTGCTCGAACAGTCGACGCTGCCCAAGGCGACCAGGGAGCTGGTCAGCCTGCGGGCCAGCCAGATCAACGGGTGCGGCGCCTGCACCGATATGCACACCAAGGACGCCACCGTCGCCGGTGAATCGGCGGTGCGGCTGCACCTGGTCGCGGCCTGGCGCGAAGCCACCGTGTTCACCGAGGCGGAGCGGGCCGCGCTGGCCCTCACCGAGGAGGCGACCCGGATCGCCGACGCGGCCGGTGGTGTGTCCGACCGGACCTGGGACGCGGTGCGCGAACACTATGACGACGACGAGATCGCCACCCTGATCGCGACGATCGCGTTGATCAACGCAGCCAACCGGATGAATGTGATCGCGCGTACGCCGGCGGGATCCTACGAGCCGGGGATGTTCGCCGGCGCCTTGGCCGACTGATCCACCGCCCGGTCCGGCTCCGACCGGACCGGGCAGGATTTGACCCTCACGTTACGTCAGGGTCGACGATCGGTGTCATGACCTACCCAGCCTTCGACCTCAGCCCTGTCCCGGTGCCCGGCCCCGATGCCGTCGCCCCCGAACCCTTCCGCGGCCTCTACGGCATGCCGATGTTCGTGATTCTGCCGACCACCGACCTCGCCGCCTCGGTCGACTTCTGGATCCGCGGGCTCGGCTTCTTCGACCTGTTCTCGGTTCCGCAGCAGCTGACACACCTGCGGCGCTGGGCGTTCCAGGACGTCCTGCTCGTGCCGGGCTCGCCCGCGGCGGAACCGTCGGGGGCGACGGTGAGCTTCTCGTGCGTGCTCGACCAGATCGATGCGATCGCCGAGGCCTGCGAGAGCCTGGTGCCCGGATGCACCACCGGTCCGCAGGTGAAGCCGTGGAACTCGGTCGAACTCGAGATCATCACTCCCGAGAACACCCGGGTGGTCATGACCGCGGCCCGCCCCCTCGATCCGGACAGCCCCGAGGCCGCGCACCTGCGGTCGATCGGCATCGAAGCGCCCTGACCGGGCAGACTGGGCGAGGTGACCACCCAGCCACGCACCGTCGGCGCCGCGGCCCGGTTGCTCGGCGTCACCACGCGCACACTGCACCACTGGGACGCGGTCGGCCTGGTGCGCCCCTCCGAGCGCACCGGCGCCGGCTACCGCCTCTACACCGCGCCCGACCTGGCCCGCGCGCACCGCGTGCTGGTCTACCGCGAGATCGGGGTGCCGCTCGACGAGATCGGCACCCTGCTAGACGCGCCGGCCGCCGATGCCGTTGTCTCGCTGCGTAATCAGCGCGACGAACTGCGCACGCGGCTGGATCGTCTGCGGCGGATGGCCGAGGCACTCGACCGCATGATCGAGGCCAGGGAAGCCGGCATTCTGCTCTCGGCCGAGGAGCAGATCGCGATCTTCGGCGACGAGTGGGAACCGTCGTGGATCGAGCAGGCACGGCAGCGGTGGGGCGAGACTCCCGAGTGGACCCAGTACGCCGAACGCGCCGCGACCCGGACGCCACAGGACTGGCAGCGGATCGCCGACGACCTCACGGTGCTGCACGCGGATCTGGCCGAAGCGCTGCGCGCGGGCGTCGCGCCGGGTAGTCCCGCCGCCGACGCGCTCGCCGAACGCCACCGCGCCACCCTTTCGGTCTATTTCGACTGCACGCTCGCGATGCAGGTCTGCCTGGCCCGCAGCTACGTGCACGATCCCGGCTACACCGCCTTCTACGAGGCCATCGCACCCGGCCTCACCACCTGGCTCCGCGACATCGTCTACGCCGGTGCCCGCGCACACGGCCTGGACCCCGAGACGGCGACCTGGCCCTCGGCGCGGTGAACGGCGCACCGTTCGGCAAGAGCGCCGATCCGCCTCGCGTGAACGCGATCACGCAGCCCAGTCCGGAGTGTGTCACCCGGCCCGCGAATCACCGGCGCCGCCAGGGCATTCCACCTTCCTGTGATCGCGGCCGCGACGGTACGGCGCGAGCCGGCCGCGTGGCAGTGCTCACAGGCGGGCCCAGCTGGTCAAAGGGTGCGGGAGGCGCTGATAAGCTGGCCGGCGAGTGAGACATCCTTTAACGGACCGTCCGGTGAGGCGGGGAAGGAGGTCGGCATGGCTGTGCCCGAACGGGCGGCCGGAACCGGCGTGAGCGAGCGTGCGAGCGAACCATCAACACAGCGCGCATCGCGCACCTGTCCGCCGAGCGCCAGCGAGGTGGGCAGGTGAGCGAAACATCGCAGCGGCACACCCCGGAGTGGGTGGCGGCCGGGCGCGAATTGTTGTCGCCGTCGGATGTGCAGCGCACCGTGGCGCGTATCGCGCACCAGATCATCGAGAAGACCGCCCTGGATTCCGGCGACGCCGACGCACCACGAGTGGTTCTCATGGGCATCCCCACCCGAGGCACCACGCTGGCGAACCGGTTGGCGGACAAGATCGAGGAATTCTCCGGTGTGCGCCCCGCGCTCGGTTCCCTCGACATCACTCTCTACCGCGACGATCTGCGCAGCCGCCCGCACCGCCCGCTCGAGCGCACCTCGGTGCCCGACGGCGGGATAGAGAACTGCCTGGTGGTCCTCGTCGACGACGTGCTGTTCTCCGGTCGCACCGTGCGCAGCGCCCTCGACGGCCTGCGTGACCTGGGTCGCCCCCGGGCGGTACAGCTGGCTGTCCTCGTCGACCGTGGTCACCGGGAACTGCCGATCCGCGCCGACTACGTGGGCAAGAACGTGCCGACCGCACGCGCCGAGGACATCTCGGTGCTGATGACCGAACACGACGGACACGACGGCGTGTACCTGCATCAGGAGGCGAAAGCATGAGCGCGCGCAGCGACCGCATCGGTGGGGTGGCGGCGTGAAGCATCTGCTGACGGTCGCCGACCTGGATCGCGGCACCGCCACCGAACTCCTCGACGAAGCCGAACGTTTCGAACAGGCCCTGCTGGGCCGCGAGGTGAAGAAGCTGCCGACGCTGCGGGGCCGCACCGTGATGACGGTGTTCTACGAGAACTCCACTCGCACCCGGGTGTCCTTCGAGGTCGCCGGTAAGTGGATGAGCGCCGACGTGATCAATGTGAGCGCGTCGAGTTCCTCTGTCTCCAAAGGTGAATCGCTGCGCGACACCGCGCTGACCCTGCACGCGGCCGGCGCCGACGCGCTGATCGTGCGCCACCCCGCCTCCGGCGCCGCGCACCAGATCGCGCGCTGGATGGAGCAGTGGGCCCGCGAGGAGAACACCGTCGCGCCCTCGATCATCAACGCGGGCGACGGCACCCACCAGCACCCCACCCAGGCCCTGCTCGACGCGCTGACTCTGCGTCAGCGCCTCGGTGACGTCGAGGGCAAGCGCGTCGTGCTGGTCGGCGACATCCTGCACAGCCGGGTCGCGCGCTCGAACGTGCTGCTGCTCGACACGCTCGGCGCCGAAGTGGTGCTGGTCGCGCCGCGTACCCTGCTGCCGGTCGGGGTCGAGTCCTGGCCGTGCCGGGTCTCGACCTCCCTCGACGCCGAACTGCCCGGCGCCGACGCGGTGATGATGCTGCGGGTGCAGGCCGAGCGGATGAACGGCGGGTTCTTCCCGTCGGCGCGCGAGTACTCGATCAACTACGGACTGTCCGAGCGCAGGCTCGCGCTGCTCGACGACGACGCGGTGGTGCTGCACCCCGGCCCGATGCTGCGCGGCATGGAAATTGCGTCCGCGGTGGCGGACTCGCCGAAAGCCGCTGTGCTGCAACAGGTGTCGAACGGAGTGCACATGCGAATGGCCGTGTTGTTCCGGCTGCTCGTCGGCCAGGAGGAAACGGTATGAGTGAGCTGCTGATCAAGAACGTCAAGCCCTACGGCGAGGGCGAGCCGGTCGACGTGCTGGTGCGCGACGCCGTCATCGCCGATATCGGCCCGGGCATCACGGCTCGCGACGACGCCGAGGTGATCGAGGGCAACGGCCAGATTCTGCTGCCCGGCTTCGTCGATCTGCACACCCACCTGCGTGAACCCGGCCGCGAAGACACCGAGACCATCGAGACCGGTTCCGCCGCGGCGGCGCTGGGCGGATACACCGCGGTGTTCGCGATGGCCAACACCAGCCCGGTCGCCGACTCGGTGGTCATCACCGACCACGTGTGGCGCCGCGGCCAGGAGGTCGGCCTCGTCGACGTGTTCCCGGTCGGCGCGGTCACCGTGGGGCTGGCCGGCAGGCAGCTCGCCGAGATGGGCACCATGGCCGCGGGCGTCGGCCAGGTCCGGATGTTCTCCGACGACGGTCACTGCGTTTACGACCCGCTGATCATGCGCCGCGCCCTCGAATACGCGAACTCTCTGGGCGTGCTCATCGCCCAGCACGCCGAGGAACCGCGCCTGACCGAGGGGGCCATCGCCCACGAGGGCGCCAATGCCGCGCGCCTGGGCCTGCAGGGCTGGCCGCGCGCCGCCGAGGAGTCGATCGTCGCGCGTGACGCACTGCTGGCCCGCGACGCGGGCGCCCGGGTGCACATCTGCCACGCCTCCACCGCGGGCACCGTCGAACTGGTGAAATGGGCCAAGTCCCAGGGTATTTCGATCACCGCTGAGGTCACCCCGCACCACCTGCTGCTCGACGACTCCCGCCTGGAAACCTACGACGCGGTCAACAAGGTGAATCCGCCGCTGCGCGAATCCGCCGATGTCACCGCCCTGCGGCAGGCACTGGCCGACGGTGTGATCGACTGTGTCGCCACCGACCACGCCCCGCACGCCGAACAGGACAAGTGCTGCGAGTTCGCCGCCGCCCGCCCCGGCATGCTCGGCCTGGAGACCGCGCTGTCGATCATCGTGGCGACGATGGTCCGGCCCGGCCTGCTCGACTGGCGCGGTGTGGCGCGAGTGATGAGCGAGCAGCCCGCCGCGATCGTCGGCCTCGACGACCACGGCCGCCCGATCGCCGTCGGTGAACCGGCCAATCTCACGCTGATCGACCCCGACACCGAGTGGACGGTGCGCGGCGCCGAACTGGCGAGCATCTCGAACAACACACCGTTCGAGGACATGACGTTCCCGGCCGAGGTCACAGCCACCGTGCTGCGCGGTCGGGTAACTGCCCGCGAGGGCAAGGCGGTCGGGATCTAGGGAGGCCAGGACGTGGAAAGAACACTGTGGGTACTGGGGCTGCTGGCAGTATTCGTACTGTGCGTGTGGTTGATGTACCGGGCCTGGCAGAAGAAGGCCTCGCGCCAGCAGTCACAGATCGGTGAACTGCCGACGGTGCCTGCCGAACTGGGCGCCCAACTACTGGAACCGACCACCGGCCTCTACCTGGGCAGCACTTTCGCGCCCAGCTGGCAGCACCGGGTCGCGGTCGGTGACCTGGGATTCCGGGCGACCGCCGAACTGACGCGGTTCGAACGCGGAATCCTGCTCGAACGCGACGGGGCGACGCCGATCTGGATTCCGCAGGAATCCGTGACGGCCGTGCGCACCGAGCGCGGACACGCGGGCAAAGTGATGACAGACAATGGTGTGCTGGTAATTCGCTGGACACTGCCGACCGGAACCGAGATCGATACCGGATTCCGCGGCGACGACAAAACGGTGTACCCGGCCTGGACCGCCGGTACGACCGGAACAGCGGATGCGACCAGGGTGACGACGGGAGACGACGAATGAACAATACGAAGGCAGCTCTGGTGCTGGAGGACGGCCGCGTGTTCCGCGGTACCGCCTTCGGTGCCGAGGGCCAGACGCTCGGTGAAGCGGTGTTCTGCACCGCGATGACCGGGTACCAGGAAACCCTGACCGATCCCAGCTACGCGCGCCAGATCGTGGTGGCCACGGCCCCGCAGATCGGCAACACCGGCTGGAACGACGAGGACGACGAGTCCGGCAAGGTCTGGGTCGCCGGCTACGCCGTGCGCGACCCCTCCCGAGTCACCTCCAACTGGCGTGCCACCGGCACGCTGCAGGATCAGCTCGACAAGCAGCACGTGGTCGGCATCGCCGGTATCGACACCCGCGCGGTGGTGCGCCACCTGCGTACCCGCGGTTCGATGAAGGCGGGCATCTTCTCCGGCGCCGCCCTGGCCACCGACGAAGAACTCCTCGCTCGGGTCAACGGCCAGCCCTCGATGCTGGGCGCCGACCTCGCCGAAGAGGTCAGCACCGAGTCGATGTACACGATCGAACCGGCGGGCGAGCACAAGTTCACCGTCGTCGCGGTCGATCTGGGCATCAAGACCAACACCCCGCGCATGTTCGCCGAGCGCGGTGTGCGCACCCATGTGGTGCCGTCGAACACCTCCCTCGACGACATCCTCGCGCTGAACCCGAACGGGGTGTTCCTGTCCAACGGTCCCGGCGACCCGGCCACCCAGACCGGCGCGATCGCGCTCACCCAGGGTGTGCTCGAGCGCGGGGTCCCGCTGTTCGGCATCTGCTTCGGCAACCAGATCCTGGGCCGGGCGCTGGGCCGCAGCACCTACAAGATGAAGTTCGGCCACCGCGGCATCAACATCCCGGTGGTCGAAGCGGGCACCGGCCGGGTCTCGATCACCGCGCAGAACCACGGCTTCGCCCTCGAAGGCGAGAAGGGCGAGGTGTTCGACACCCCGTTCGGCAAGGCCGAGGTCTCCCACATCTGCGCCAACGACGGCACCGTCGAGGGTGTGCGACTGATCGACGGTCGCGCCTTCTCGGTGCAGTACCACCCCGAGGCCGCCGCAGGCCCGCACGACGCCGCATATCTGTTCGACCGTTTCGCCGGTCTCATGGAAGGAGCCTGATGCCTCGTCGCGAGGATTTGAAGCACATCCTGGTGATCGGCTCTGGCCCGATCGTGATCGGCCAGGCGTGCGAATTCGACTACTCCGGTACCCAGGCGTGCCGGGTGCTGCGGTCCGAAGGACTGCGCGTTTCGCTGGTGAACTCCAACCCGGCGACCATCATGACCGACCCGGAATTCGCCGACGCCACCTACGTCGAGCCGATCACCCCGGAGTTCGTCGAGAAGGTCATCGAGAAGGAACGCCCCGACGCCATCCTGGCCACCCTCGGCGGCCAGACCGCGCTCAACACCGCGGTCGCCCTGCACGAGAACGGGGTACTGGCCAAGTACAACGTGGAGCTGATCGGCGCGGACTTCGACGCCATCCAGCGCGGTGAGGACCGGCAGAAGTTCAAGGACATCGTCGCCAAGGTCGGCGGTGAGAGCGCCCGCAGCGCTGTTTGCTACACCATGGACGAGGTCCGCGAGACCGTCGCCGAACTCGGTTACCCGGTGGTCGTGCGCCCGTCGTTCACCATGGGCGGGCTCGGCTCGGGCATGGCCTACAACGAGGCCGACCTCGACCGCATCGCCGGTGGCGGCCTGTCGGCCTCGCCGACGGCGAACGTGCTGATCGAGGAGTCCATCCTCGGTTGGAAGGAGTTCGAACTCGAGCTCATGCGCGACCGCAACGACAATGTGGTCATCGTCTGCTCGATCGAGAACGTCGACCCGATGGGTGTGCACACCGGTGACTCGGTCACCGTCGCCCCCGCCATGACGCTCACCGACCGCGAATACCAGAAGATGCGTGACCTGGGCATCGCGATCCTGCGCGAGGTCGGCGTCGACACCGGCGGCTGCAACATCCAGTTCGCGGTGGACCCGGCCGACGGTCGCCTGATCGTCATCGAGATGAACCCGCGTGTCTCGCGTTCCTCCGCGCTGGCCTCGAAGGCCACCGGTTTCCCGATCGCCAAGATCGCGGCCAAACTGGCCATCGGCTACACCCTCGACGAGATCGTCAACGACATCACCGGCGAGACCCCCGCGAGCTTCGAGCCGACCCTGGACTACGTCGTGGTCAAGGCGCCGCGGTTCGCGTTCGAGAAGTTCCCCGGCGCCGATGCCACGCTGACCACCACCATGAAGTCGGTGGGTGAGGCGATGTCGATGGGCCGCAACTTCTCCGAGGCGCTCGGCAAGGTGCTGCGCTCGCTCGAGACCAAGGCCACCAGCTTCTGGACCGTCGACGACGGTCAGTGGGCGCCGCGGGATCCGAGCGATCCGGCCTCGGTGCGCGCGGCGATCGACGCCATCCTGGCCGACCTGCGCGTGCCCACCGAGGGCCGCATCTACCAGGTCGAGCGGGCCCTGCGCTTCGGCGGTTCGATCGAGGAAGTCGCCGCCGCCTCCGGTGTAGACCCCTGGTTCGTGGCCGAGGTCGCCGGACTGGTCGAGCTGCGCCAGGAAGTGCTCGACGCGCCGGTGCTCGACGAGGATCTGCTGCGCCGCACCAAGCATTACGGTCTGTCGGACCGTCAGCTCGCCGCCCTGCGTCCCGAACTCGCCGGTGAGGCGGGTGTGCGTTCGCTGCGCCACCGGCTCGGGGTGCGCCCGGTCTACAAGACCGTCGACACCTGCGCCGCCGAGTTCGAAGCCAAGACCCCGTACCACTACAGCTCCTACGAGCTGGACCCCGGTGCGGAGTCCGAGGTCGCACCGCAGCGCGAGCGCGAGAAGGTCATCATCCTGGGTTCGGGCCCCAACCGCATCGGTCAGGGCATAGAGTTCGACTACTCGTGTGTGCACGCGGCACAGACGCTCTCGGCCGCCGGGTACGAGACCGTGATGGTCAACTGCAACCCCGAGACGGTCTCCACCGACTACGACACCGCCGACCGCCTCTACTTCGAGCCGCTCACCTTCGAGGACGTGCTCGAGGTGTACCACGCCGAAGCCGAGTCGGGCACCGTCGCCGGTGTCATCGTGCAGCTCGGCGGCCAGACCCCGCTCGGGCTGGCGCAGCGGCTCACCGACGCCGGTGTGCCGGTGGTCGGCACGTCGGCGGCCGCGATCGACCTGGCCGAAGACCGCGGCGAATTCGGTGACGTGCTCATCGCCGCCGGCCTGCCCGCGCCCAAGTACGGCACCGCCACCACGGTCGAGCAGGCGAAGAAGATCGCCGCCGAGATCGGCTACCCGGTGCTGGTGCGCCCGTCCTATGTGCTGGGCGGACGCGGCATGGAGATCGTCTACGACGAGAAGTCCCTCGAGGGCTACATCTCCCGCGCCACCGAACTCAACCCCGAGCACCCGGTGCTGGTCGACCGTTTCCTCGAGGACGCCATCGAGATCGACGTCGACGCCCTGTGCGACGGCGAAGAGGTCTTCCTCGGCGGTGTGATGGAACACATCGAGGAAGCCGGCATCCACTCCGGTGACTCCGCGTGCGCGCTGCCCCCGATCACCCTGGGCCGCAGCGACATCGAGGCCGTGCGCCGCTCCACCATCGCCCTGGCCAAGGGGATCGGCGTCAAGGGACTGCTCAACGTGCAGTACGCCCTCAAGGACGACGTGCTCTACGTCCTGGAAGCCAACCCGCGCGCGAGCCGCACGGTGCCGTTCGTCTCCAAGGCCACCGCGGTGCCGTTGGCCAAGGCGTGTGCGCGCGTCATGCTCGGCGCCACCATCGCCGAGCTGCGCGCCGAAGGCATGCTGCCGCCCGAGGGCGACGGCGGCCACGTGCCGCTGGACGCGCCGGTCGCGGTGAAGGAAGCCGTGCTGCCCTTCTTCCGGTTCCGTCGCGCCGACGGCACCGGCGTGGATTCGCTGCTCTCCCCGGAGATGAAGTCCACCGGTGAGGTCATGGGCATCGACGCCGACTTCGGCACCGCCTTCGCCAAGAGCCAGGCCGCCGCCTACGGTTCGCTGCCCGTCGAGGGCACGGTGTTCGTCTCGATCGCCAACCGCGACAAGCGCGCCATGGTGTTCCCGATCAAGCGCCTGCACGATCTGGGCTTCCGCATCCTGGCCACCTCGGGCACCGCGGAAACCCTGCGCCGCAACGGCATTCCGTGCGAGCAGGTGCGCAAGCACTCCGACCCGGATGCCACCGACCCGGCCACCGGTATGCCGGAGGCCTCCATCGTGGAGCAGATCCGCGACGGCGAGATCGACATCGTGTTCAACACCCCCTACGGCAACTCGAGCCCCCGCGTGGACGGCTACGAGATCCGCACCGCCGCGGTGGGTGCCAACATTCCGTGCATCACCACCGTGCAGGGCGCGGCCGCGGCGGTGCAGGGCATCGAGGCGAGCATCAACGGTGGCATCGGGGTGCGTTCGCTGCAGGAACTGCACTCGAAACTGCGTGGCTGACATGACATTCGGTCACCGATTGCAGCAGGCGATGCGGCAGTTCGGACCCGTGTGCGTCGGTATCGACCCCCACCCCGCCCTGCTGCGGGCGTGGGGGCTCACCGAAGACGTCGACGGGCTCGAGGCTTTCGCCGAGATCTGTGTCGAGGCGTTCGACGGCCGGGTCGCTCTGGTGAAGCCGCAGGTCGCGTTCTTCGAGACCTACGGTTCCGGCGGTATCGCGGTGCTCGAGCGCACCATCTCGGTGCTGCGGGCCTCGGGCACCCTGGTGCTGGCCGATGCCAAGCGCGGCGACATCGGCTCCACCATGGACGCCTACGCGCACGCCTGGCTCGCCGACGGACCGTTGGGCTCCGATGCCGTGACGGTGTCGCCCTACCTCGGGTTCGGCTCGCTGGACCCGGCGCTGAAACTGGCCGAAGCCAATCACCGCGGGGTGTTCGTACTCGCGGCGACCTCGAACCCCGAAGGGGCCCGACTCCAGCGGATCACCGCGGCCGACGGTCGCACCGTCGCGCAGACGATGGTCGACGAGGCGGCGGCCCGCAACGCCGGTGCGGACTTCGGCTCGGTCGGCGTGGTCGTCGGCGCGACCCTGACCGAAGCGCCGGACCTGTCGGCGCTCAACGGTCCGATCCTGATGCCCGGTGTCGGCGCCCAAGGCGGGGGAGCGGACTCCATCCGCGCTCTGGTGCCGGAGGCGAACCTGTCCGCCGTCGTGCCCAACGTGTCCCGCGAGGTCCTCAACGCGGGGCCGTCGGTGTCGGCGCTGTGTGACAAGACAGCTCAGCTGCGGGAGGAATTCGCCTTCCTGCAGAACTGAAGACGTAGACGACGAGGCCGGGGTGGCGAACGCCACCTCGGCCTCGTCGTTTCACCGGGCGCGCACCGCGGCACGGCACCGGATCGACCTCAGGCCGCGACCCGCGTGTTCCTGGCCCGCCACCAGCCGAATCCGCCGACTCCGAGGGGTGCCAGCACGGTCACGAACCCCGACAGGGGCATGAAGGCCAGGCCGAACACGGTGCACGCCGCGAGTGCGAGCAGCACCGCACCCGGCACGTACCCCAGGGTGCGTTCCAGCGCGCTCATCGCGATGCCGAAACCGATGGCGAGCACGCCGAACTCGGTGAACCAGAACGTGAGTTCCGCGTCCTGATCGCCGACGGTGAACATCGCGATGCCCAGCGCGGTGTGCACGGCTCCGATGAAGATCAGTAGCACCCCGGCCAGCGGAAACCTAGTTATTGAATGCATATTCATAAACTGTGCCACTAGGCTGACCTGGTGGCAAGACCCCGGTTGTTCACCGACGATCACGTTCTCGACGCCGCCCGTGACCTGCTCGCCGACCCCGCCGTCGCCCGGCCGACCATCGCGGCCATCGGCCAGGCCGCCGGCGTGCACGCCGGTTCGATCTATGTGCGGTTCGCCTCCCGTGACGAATTGCTCGCCCGGCTGTGGTTGCGGTCGATCCGCCGCTTTCACGAAGGGTTCGTCACCGCCCTGACCGGGCCCGCGCCGCTGCTCGCCGCGGCCACCTTCCTGCCCCGCTACTGCCGCGAACACCCCACCGAGGCCCGGGCGATGAAGATGTTCCACCGCGACGAACTCCTCGGCATCGGGCCCGACGATCTGCGTGCCGCGATCGAGTCCGTCAACGACGGTATGCACGCCGCCCTGCGCGCCGCCGTGGTGGCCGAATTCGGGTCGGCCGAGGGTGAGGCGATGGCCATCGCCGAGGCGGCCGTGAAGGCGATTCCATACGGTTTGGTCCGCGACTACATCGCGCGGGCGGTGCCGATTCCCCCCTGGATCGACGCGATCACCGCGACCGCCTCGGGGGCGGTGCTGACCGACTTCCGCACCCGAACCTGACGACACGCGGTACGAAAACTTGCGACACGCGAAGGTTTTCGGGAAACCCGCTGGTCGGGCGGCATCGAGTTTGCCGGACCCGTCAGCCCCCGGCACGCTACCGGGTGGCTAACATCGCCCATATCGGTATAACCGCAGGTGAGGGGGCATTGTGGGAATTCGGCGCTACGATCGGTACAGCGGAATCAACCGTCACCGCATCTGGCCCGCGCGCCCCATACGGCATCCGTAATCCCGCCCTGACCTGGGGGTCGGGTTCGCAATCAGGGCGCGCCGTGGGTACGGTCGCACAGACCGTTCGGGTAACCGGCGGTAGATCTAGCAATGAACGATGAGACGGAGGAACCCGTGGCCCTTCCCCAGCTGACTGACGAGCAGCGCGCCGCTGCTCTGGAGAAGGCGGCTGCCGCTCGCCGCGCTCGGGCAGAGCTCAAGGAGCGCCTGAAGCGAGGCGGCACCAACCTGAAGCAGGTCCTCACCGACGCCGAATCCGATGAGATTCTCGGCAAGATGAAGGTGTCGGCGCTGCTCGAGGCTCTGCCCAAGGTGGGCAAGGTCAAGGCGGCCGAAATCATGACCGAGCTGGAGATCGCCCCAACCCGGCGGCTCCGCGGACTGGGCGACCGTCAGCGCAAGGCGCTGCTGGCTCGCTTCGACTTCGACTCCTGATCCAGGTGGTCGAACAACACACGCAGAAGGGCCGACTGGTTGTACTGGTCGGCCCCTCGGCCGTCGGCAAGTCCACGGTCGTGCGGTGCGTGCGGGAACGTCTGCCCGAACTGGTCTTCAGTGTGTCGGCCACGACCCGGGCCCCGCGCCCCGGTGAAGTCGACGGACGTGACTACCGCTTCGTGTCCCGAGCCGAGTTCGACGCCATGATCGAGGCGGACGAACTGCTCGAATGGGCAGACATCCACGGGGGGTTGCAGCGATCGGGCACCCCCGCCGCCCCGGTGCGCGAAGCACTGGCGAGCGGACATTCAGTTCTGATCGAAGTCGATCTGGCCGGTGCACGGTCGGTTCGCGCGGCGATGCCGGAAGCGCTGCTGGTGTTCCTGGCACCGCCGAGCTGGGAAGAACTCGTTTCGCGTCTGCGTTCGCGCGGCACCGAGACCCCCGAGGTGATCGAGCGCAGGCTCGCGACCGCCCGGGTGGAACTGGCGGCCTGTGACGAGTTCGACACGGTGATCGTGAACAGCGAGGTGACGACAGCCTGCGAGCAGTTGGTATCGTTATTCGTTAGCACAAATTCGAGTTCTTGACCCACTAACCCCGCAGGAGCCTCCCCATCGTGAGCACCGACATCACCGCAGTACCCGCGTACGACACTCCGATCGGGCTCACCAACCCGCCGATCGACGAGCTGCTCGAGCGCACCTCGTCCAAGTACGCCCTGGTGATCTACGCGGCCAAGCGCGCCCGCCAGATCAACGATTACTACAACCAGCTCGGTGACGGCATCCTCGAGTACGTCGGCCCCCTCGTGGAGCCGGGCCTGCAGGAGAAGCCGCTGTCGGTCGCCATGCGTGAAATCCACTCCGACCTGCTCGAACACACCGAGGGCGAGTGACAATCTCTAGTCCGGAGGCGTAAGACCATGCGGATCGTCGTCGGGGTCGGCGGGGGCATCGCCGCCTACAAGGCGTGTGCCCTCGTTCGCCGGTTCACCGAGACCGGGCATCAGGTGCGGGTCATTCCCACCGAATCGGCGCTGCAGTTCGTCGGCAAGGCGACCTTCGAGGCGCTGTCCGGTCAGCCGGTGCACACCGATGTGTTCACCGACGTGCCCGAGGTGCCGCATGTGCGGCTCGGCCAGGAGGCCGACCTGGTCGTCATCGCCCCCGCCACCGCGGACCTGATGGCGCGCGCCGCTCAGGGGCGCGCCGATGACCTGCTCACCGCCACCCTGCTGACGGCCCGATGTCCGGTGTTGTTCGCGCCCGCGATGCACACCGAGATGTGGGAGCATCCGGCAACGGTGGCCAATGTCGCGACCCTGCGCGCGCACGGCGCCAATGTCATGGAACCCGCGTCGGGCCGGCTCACCGGCACCGACACGGGCCCGGGCAGGCTGCCCGAGCCGGAGGAGATCTTCGGTCTGGCCTCGCTGCTGCTCGAACGCGCCGACGCCCTGCCGCGCGACCTGACCGGTCGCCGCGTGGTGATCACCGCCGGTGGCACCAGAGAGCCGCTCGACCCCGTGCGCTTCCTCGGTAACCGCAGCTCCGGCAAGCAGGGTTACGCCCTGGCCCGGGTCGCCGCCCAGCGGGGCGCCCAGGTGACGCTGATCGCGGGCAACACCATCGAACTCGCGCCGCCCGCCGCGGTGGAACTGATCCACATCACCACCGCCGATCAGCTCGAGACCGCCGTCGACAAGCACGCGGTCGGGGCCGACGCGGTGATCATGGCGGCCGCGGTCGCCGATTTCCGGCCGACCCACATCGCCGCGGCGAAGATCAAGAAGGGCGCCGCCGACGAGCCCGACACGATCCCGCTGACCAAGAATCCCGACATCCTCGCCGGTCTGGTCCAGGCCCGCACCGAGGGCACGCTGGCGGGCACCGCGATCGTCGGCTTCGCCGCCGAGACCGGTGACGACAACGGTGACGTGCTCACCCACGCGCGCGCCAAGCTGGCCCGGAAGGGCTGCGACCTGCTCGTGGTCAACGCGGTCGGGGAGGGCAAGGCTTTCGAGGTCGACACCAACGACGGGTGGTTGCTCGGTGCCGACGGCACCGAACAGGCGCTCGACCACGGTTCCAAGGCGCTGCTGGCCAGCCGGGTGCTCGACGCACTCGTCCCGCTACTTCGCTGACCGGGGCCTGCTCGCTGTTTCACGTGAAAGTTGTTGCGCTGCAACAGCTCGCGCAGTGTACCGCCCGCGGGAATTCGTCGGGTGGCTTGGTGTTTACCCGCCATCATGTCGGTGATTTGGAATAGTCTGAACAGAAGGGTTGCGCGGCGACTGCGAGAAGTCGCTGTCACAAGCCGAACGAGTAACCCGTTGAGGGAGAGGGAATAACTGTGCGTACGACAGGTAGTCGGCTATTCACCAGTGAGTCTGTGACCGAGGGGCATCCGGACAAGATCTGTGACGCGATCAGCGATTCCATCCTCGACGCCTTGCTCACCGAGGATCCGGGCAGCCGGGTCGCCGTGGAGACGATGGTGACCACCGGGCAGGTCCACGTCGCGGGCGAGGTCACCACCTCCGCTTACGCCGACATCCCGCGGATCGTCCGGGAGAAGGTCCTCGAGATCGGATACGACTCCTCGGCAAAGGGATTCGACGGTAACTCCTGCGGCGTCAACATCGCGATCGGCGCCCAGTCGCCCGATATCGCCCAGGGTGTCGACACCTCGCACGAGGCGCGCGTCGGCGGTTCCGACGACGCGATCGAGCGCCAGGGCGCCGGCGACCAGGGCCTGATGTTCGGCTACGCCAACACCGACACCCCCGAACTGATGCCGCTGCCGATCGCGCTCGCGCACCGGCTCTCGCGCAAGCTCACCGAGGTCCGCAAGTCGGGCGTGCTGCCCTACCTGCGTCCCGACGGCAAGACCCAGGTCACCATCGAATACGAGGGTGACCGGCCGGTGCGCCTCGACACGGTCGTCATCTCCACCCAGCACGCCGCCGACATCGACCTGGACAACCTGCTCGCGCCCGATATCCGCGAGAAGGTCGTCGATGCCGTGCTCGCCGATCTGGAACTGCCCTCGCTCGACATCTCCGACATCCGGCTGCTGGTCAACCCGACCGGCAAGTTCGTGCTCGGCGGTCCGATGGGTGATGCCGGGCTGACCGGCCGCAAGATCATCGTCGACACCTACGGCGGCATGGCCCGCCACGGTGGCGGCGCGTTCTCCGGCAAGGACCCGTCGAAGGTGGACCGCTCGGCCGCCTATGCCATGCGCTGGGTCGCCAAGAACGTCGTGGCCGCCGGCCTGGCCGAACGCGTCGAGGTACAGGTCGCCTACGCCATCGGCAAGGCGGCGCCGGTCGGTCTGTTCGTCGAGACCTTCGGCACCGAGAAGGTCGACCCGACGCGCATCGCCACCGCCATCTCCGAGGTGTTCGACCTGCGTCCGGGCGCGATCATCCGCGACCTGGACCTGTTGCGCCCGATCTACGCGCCGACCGCGGCCTACGGGCACTTCGGCCGCACCGACGTCGACCTGCCCTGGGAGCACACGGACCGCGCCGACAAGCTGCGCGCGGCCGTCGGCCTGTAGTACCCCAGGACCGCGTGGCAGCGGAGGAACCACCGACAGCAGCGGGACACCCGATCGCCCGGGTGCTCCCGCTGCTGTCGCCTGCCCACCTGGACCGCGACTTCGACTATCTCGTCCCACCCGAACTCGATGAGATCGCCCGACCCGGCGTGCGAGTGCGGGTGCGCTTCGCCGGGCGCCTCGTGGACGGCTACCTGCTCGAACGTCTCCCGCACACCGAGCACACCGGCAAAATGGTGAAGCTCGAACGTGTCGTCTCCCCGGAACGCGTCCTCACTCCCGATATCCTGCGCCTGGCCACCGCCGTCGCCACCCGCTACGCGGGCACCCGCGCCGACGTGTTGCGCCTGGCCATCCCGCCCCGTCATGCCCGCACCGAAAACGGTGGGGCCAAGAAGACCGCTGCTGCCCAGGATGGCGGATCGCATACGGGCGAGCAGAGTTCGTCGTCAGCTGCCGGCCGTTCCGATCCGAGCGTCGATGAGCACGGGCTGGTCGCCGCCGGGGCGGGAACGCAACCGCCTACCTCCCTGGACGCGTCGGCGTGGGATCGGTACCTGTACGGCGGTGCCTTTGTCGGCGCGCTGGCGCAGGGGCGGGGGCCGCGGGCGGCATGGCAAGCGATGCCGGGCGAGGACTGGGCGGCCCGGTTGGCCGAGCTCGCGGCGACCGTGGTGGCCGGTGGGCGCGGGGCGGTACTGCTGGTGCCGGACCAGCGGGACCTGGATCGAGTGCTCGCCGAATGCATTCGGCTAGTGGGGGATTCGGCCGTCGGGTTGTCGGCCGGGCTGGGACCGGCCGCGCGGTACCGGCGGTGGTTGGCGGTGCTGCGCGGACAGGCGCGCATCGTTGTCGGTACGCGGGCCGCGGTGTTCGCACCAGTGCGTGATCTCGGCTTGATCGCCATCTGGGACGACGGCGACGACACCTACGCCGAACCCCGCGCCCCCTACCCGCACGCCAGGGAAGTGGCGATGCTGCGCGCCCACGAGACCGGGGCGGCCTTCGTCGCGGCCGGTTTCGCCCGCACCGCCGAGATCCAAGCCGTGGTCGAATCCGGTTGGGCACGCGACCTGCTCGCTGAACGGCAGACCCTGCGCGAGGTGATGCCACGCATCAGCGCGCCCGGCGACAGCGATTTCGCGCTGGAACGCGACGCGCTCGCCCGCGCCGTACGCATCCCCGGTGTCGCCTTCGCGGCCGCGCGCGCCGCCATCAAGGAGAACGCGGCGGTGCTGGTGCAGGTGCCACGACGCGGGTACGTGCCGTCGCTGGCCTGCGCGAAGTGCCGCGCCCCCGCCCGCTGCCGACATTGCCACGGCCCGTTGGCATTACCGCAGTCGAGCACCGGGGAGGCCGCCAGTCCGCACTGCAAATGGTGCGGCATCACCGAGGCGGCGTTCCGCTGTCAGGCGTGCGGTGCCCGCGCCCTGCGCGCCATGGTGATCGGTGCTTCGCGCACCGCCGAAGAGCTCGGACGGGCCTTTCCCGGCGTGCCGATCCGGGGGTCCGGTGGTGGGGAAGTGCTCGACAGTGTCGAGCCGGGGGCGCAGGTCGTGGTCGCCACGGTCGGGGCCGAACCGCTGGTGCCCGGCGGTTACGGGGTGGCGCTGCTGCTCGACGGGTGGGCCCTGCTCGGCCGGGCCGACCTGCGTGCCACCGAGGACACCCTGCGCCGCTGGATGGGCGCGGCCGCCCTGGTCCGCCCGCGCGGCCAGGTGATCGTGATGGCCGAACCGTCGCTGCCCACCGTGCAGGCCCTGGTGCGCTGGGACCCGGTCAACCATGCCGCCGCCGAACTCGAGGCCCGCGCCGAGGTGGGGTTTCCGCCTGCCGTGCGGCTGGCCGCGATCGACGGGACCACCGCTTCGATCGCCGAACTGCTCGAGGCCGCACAGCTGCCCGACCTCGTGGAAGTGCTTGGCCCGGTGCCCCTGCCGCCGACGGCGCGCAAACCGTTCTCCGGTTCCGACGAACCCGCCGAGGTCGAACGCATGCTGCTGCGGGTCGCGCGATCCGCGGGCACCCCGCTGGCGCGGGCGCTCACCGCGGCGCAGGGGGTACGCAGTTCGCACCGGTCCGACGCACCGTTGCGGGTGCAGATCGACCCGGTCGACATCGGCTGAGGCGCACCACCGCCGCGACCGGGCCCCGCCCTGTCCTACGATGGCGCGGGGCGAGTGGAGAGGATCGTGGTGGAGTTCTTCACGACACGCGATGGACAGTATGTGCCGAGTCAACTGGCGGTCAGCCGCTGGTCACCGAACCAACTGCACGGTGTCGCGGTGTGTGGCCTGCTCGCCACCGAAGCCGAGAAGCACAGTCCTGGAGCAGGGTTCGTTCCCGCCAAGTTCACCGTCGACCTCTTCCAGCAGGTGTGCGCCGAACCGATCGAACTGCGCAGTGCGGTGGTGCGCACCGGTAACCGGATCAAGGTCGCCGACGCCTGGCTCGTCCAGCAGGGCCGGACCCGTGCCAGAGCCTCGGTGACCTTCCTCGCCGCCACCGAGGACCCGCCCGGCACGGTCTGGCGACCGCCGCACACCCTGCCGGTCCCGGACCAGCGCCTCGATCACCCCGAGGGCGCCACACCGCTGTTCAAATCCGGCGACGCGGACTGGATCACCGACTTCGCCACTGTCCGTGACGCCGAACGCAAGGTCGCCTGGCACAACCTGCCCACCCTGGTGGCCGGCGCGCCGTTCTCCCCTTTTCAGCGTGCGGCCGCGATCGGCGACCTCACGAATCTGGTCTGCCACTGGGGTTCGCACGGTGTCGGCTACATCAACGCCGACATGACCCTCACTCTGTCGCGGCTACCGGCGGGCCCGGAGCTGGGCTTGCAAGCGCTCGACCATGTCGCCGACGCGGGGGTCGCGGTGAGCACGGCCTCGCTCTACGACCGTGCGGGCAGGCTGGGCACCTGCATGATCACCGCCATCGCCAATGATCGCCGCCGCTCGGTCGCGCCGCGCGGCGCGACGGTCGCCGCGGCCGCCGAATAGGGCCGCTGGTCCGTCCGATCGAGCGCCTCGACCATGGTCGGGGCGCGTTCGTCGCGTGCGCACACGAGCCGGTCCCAGTTCTCCGGTCCGGCGGTCTGCTCGAGCGTGCCGACGCTGTCGCCGTGTGTCGACGGCCTCTCTCGTGCATCGCGATTACCCCTTGCTGAAGATGCATTGTCGATATATCGTTGATAGAGTCAAGGACATCGAGAGAGCCCGAGGAGGCTGTCATGCATCACCCAGAAGAACGAGAATTCGGACACTTCAGGCGGGGTCACGGACCGGGCCACCCGGAATTCGGGCCCGACCGGCGGCACTTCCGCCGCGGCGGCAGGCCCGGGCACGGCCCCGAGTTCGGTCCCGGTTTCGGCCCGGGCTTCGGGCCCGGCTTCGGCCGCGGACGCGGCCGTGGTGGCCGCGGCAGGCGTGGCGACGTGCGGGCCGCGGTGCTGCTGTTGCTCGCCGAGCGGCCCATGCACGGATATGAACTCATCCAGCAGATCCGCGACCGCAGCGACGACATCTGGCGCCCCAGCCCCGGCTCCATCTACCCCGCATTGGCCCAGCTCGAGGACGAGGGACTGGTCCTCATCGAGAAGGTCGCCGGCCGCAAGACCGCACAGCTGACCGGCGCGGGCAAGGCCCATCTCGAGGCTCATCGCGAGGAACTGGGCGATCCGTGGGCCGAGGTGCGAGACGATGTGGGCGCCCAGGCGCTGGATCTGCGCGGTCTGGTCGGACAGGTCATGGGCGCGGTCGGGCAGGTCGCTCAGGTCGGTACCCCGGAACAGGCCGCCAGGGCGGCCGAGGTGCTCACCGAGACCCGTCGAACCCTGTATCGCATTCTCGCCGAAGACGATCCGGCCCCCGGCCCCAGCGCAACCCCCGAGAACTGAGGGCGGCGCGCACCCGCCCGCCGGGGTGCGGAAGCCGGTCCGATGGAGTAGATCTTTGGAGTATGGAACAGCCGCGAGGTGTGTGGGGTTGGGGAAGATCACAACTGGGCAGGGCGGTGCCGTTGAAGGCATTGGCCTGCGCGGCGGCGATCGGGGTGGCACTGGCCCCGGTCGCGGCCGCTGAACCGGCGGGCTACCGGCCGCCCGTCGTGCCCACCGATCCGGGACCGGTACAAACCGACCATCTGGCCGCGGCTCGCTACATCAAGGACAACCCTGATGCGGTTCCCCTGGGGGTCAACGACTTCGAGTGCACTCCCACCGCCGGGCACCCGCGCCCGGTGATCCTCGTGCACGGTACCGACTCGAGTGCGTACTCCGACTACGCGGGTATCGGACCGCGACTGGTTTCGGCCGGATTCTGTGTCTTCGCGCTGAACTACGGCGGCGCCCCGGGCGCGGACACCTACGGCACCGAGGACATGCGGGTCAGCTTCGCCCAGCTCGCCGCCTTCGTCGAAAACGTACGCACCGCCACCGGAGCGGCGAAGGTGGACCTGGTCGGGTTCTCGCAGGGTGCGAACGTCAGCCGGTACTACGTCAACAAGCTCGGCGGCGCAGCGAAGGTCGGCACCTGGGTCGGGTTGGCCTCGCCCAGCTACGGCGGTGTGATGTACGGCCTGGTCCCGGTCGGGCAGGCGGTGCCGGGCATGATGGACGTCTACGCCAAGGTCACCTCGAAGGCCGCCGTGCAGCAGGCGCAGGGCGAACCCATCATGGTCGAGCTCAACGCCGGTGGTGACACCGTGCCAGGTGTCCGTTACGTCACCGTGGGCAGCCGTGTCGACGAGATGATCCAGCCGTTCGAGAACATCGCCCTGCACGGGCCGGGCGCGCAGAACCTCGTGCTGCAGGACCTGTGCGCCGACAACCTGACCGGCCATTTCAACCTTGTCTACGACCCGTTCGTTCAGCAATTGCTGCTCAATGTGCTCGACCCGCAGCGGGCGGTGCCGCCGGTGTGTGAGCCGGTGGCGCTGGGCACCGGGATCCCGCAGGTCATCATCGCCGGCAACTCCTGAGGTCCGCGCCGGACACGGCGGACGGGAGCACCCCCGGCGGGTCTCTAGAATGGGGCGACCGCCATTCGTCCTCCCCGGGAGCCGCCGTGACCATTCAGCCCGTTCGCCTGTTCGGCGATCCCATCCTGCGCTCGCGTGCCGACGTGGTCACCGAGTTCGGCGCCGAGCTCACGCAGCTGGTCGCCGATCTCACCGAGACCATGCACGACGACGGCGGGGTCGGGATGGCGGCGCCGCAGATCGGCGTCGGGCTGCGCGTGTTCGTCTACGACACCGGCGACGCCGCCGGGCACGTGGTGAACCCGCAGTGGACGCCGATCGGCGCCGACGAACAGATCGGCCCCGAAGGCTGCCTGTCGATCCCGGGCGTGCGCTACGACGTGTGCCGTGCCCAGCGCGTGGCCGTCACCGGCGTCGACAGTGCCGGTGCCCCGGTGGAATTCGAGGCCGAAGGGCTGCTCGCCCGCTGCGTGCAACACGAGACCGACCATCTCGACGGCGTGCTGTTCATCAACCGCCTCGAGCCCGCCGATCGCAAGGACGCGATGCGCACCATCCGCGAATCCGACTGGTTCCGCGCCGGTGTCACCGTCCGCGAATCCAGCGGCGTGGGCGGTGGCCGCTGATGCGCCTGGTCTTCGCCGGTACTCCCGAACCGGCCGTCCCGTCGCTGCGCAGGCTGCTCGACAGCGACCGCCACGAAGTCGTCGCCGTGGTCACCCGGCCCGACGCGGTCGCCGGTCGCGGCCGCAAGATCATGCGCTCCCCGGTGGGCCGGCTCGCCGACGAGCACGGCATCCCGGTGTACACCCCCGGTAAACCCACCGACCCCGAATTCGTCGACGCGCTCACCGAGCTGGCGCCGGACTGCTGCCCGGTGGTCGCCTACGGCGCGCTGCTGCCCCAGCAGGTCCTCGACATCCCCACGCACGGCTGGATCAACCTGCACTTCTCGCTGCTGCCCGCGTGGCGCGGTGCCGCACCGGTGCAGGCGGCGATCAAAGCCGGTGACGAGATGACCGGTGCGTCGACCTTCCAGATCGAGGCGGGTCTGGACACCGGCCCGGTGTTCGGGGTGATGACCGAGAAGATCGGCACCACCGACACCGCGGGCGAACTGCTCGCCCGCCTGGCCGAGGCGGGCGCGGTGCTGCTGGAGAAGACCATGGACGGCGTGGCAGACGGGACGCTGCAAGCGGTCCCGCAGTCCCACGACGGCGTGACCTACGCACCGAAAGTGACCGTGGAGGCAGGCCGGGTCCGGTTCGACGAACCCGCGCTGGCCATCCAGCGTCACATCCGCGCCGTGACCCCGGCGCCCGGTGCGTGGACCGAGGTGAACGGGCTGCGCCTCAAACTCGGCCCGGTGGAGATGGTGGAGGAAACCTTGCCCGAAAACGAGATCGAGGTGCGCAAATCCGGCGTCTTCGTCGGAACGTCGACCACAGCGGTCCGTCTCGGCCAGGTGCAGCCACCCGGTAAGAAGATGATGAACGCCCTCGACTGGGCTCGCGGTGCCCGGCTGACCCCCGGCGCGGTGATCGGATGAGTACCCGTGCCACATCGGCCGTGCCGGTGCCGAGCCTGCGCGAGGTGCGCGCATGAGCGCCTCCGACCGCCGTCGCCGCCGCGAAGCCGACGCCGCGAAGGGCGCCGCGCCCCGCGACGACCGCAAACCCACCGGCAAAGGCGGGGACCCGGGCGGTAGCTCCCGCGACGACCGCAAACCCCGTGGGGCAGGCGGGGACCCGGGCGGTAGCTCCCGCGACGACCGCAAACCCGGTGGCGAAGGGCGTGGCGGTGCTCGGCGTGCCGACCGCAGGCCCTCCGGGGGAGGTGGGCAGTCGCGTGGTAGTAGTCCCCGTGACGACCGCAAGATCACCGGCAAGAACGTCGACGGCGGTTGGGCCGCCCGCGCCGCGAAGGGCACCACCACCCCGCGCTCGGACGGCGACCGCTGGACCGGCCGCGACGACCGCGGCGGCTCCGGTCGCCCCCGCCGCGACGACGACCGCCCGGGTTTCGGTGGCGGCCCGCGCAACCATGAAGTGGGCAATCAGCGCGGCGACTCTTCGCGCTCGGGTGCGGCCCGCCGTGAGGACGACCGCCCAGGCTTCGGCCGTGGCGCGTCGCGCTCTGGTGCAGCTCGCGGTGAGGACGACCGCCCAGGTTTCGGCCGGGGCGCGGATGACCGAGCGCCGGGTCGCGGCGCGGGTGATTCGCGTGGTCGTGGTTCGGTCGGCAAAACGGGCACTCGCGGTGCGGGGGCAGGCAAGGCGCCCGTACAGCGTCGCCCCGAGCGGCCCGATCCCAGCGTCCCCAGTCCGCGTAAGCGGCGCGGTGAGCCTGTGGATCCGGCGCGTGAGGTCGCCCTCGACGTGTTGCGCGCGGTACGCGAGCGCGATGCCTATGCCAACCTCGCCCTGCCGAAGTTGTTGCGCGAGCGCAAGATCAGCGGACGTGATGCGGCGTACGCGACCGAGCTCACCTATGGCACGAGCCGTTCGCAGGGGCAGCTCGACGCCGTGATCGCGGCCTGCGCGGGCCGCCCCGTCGAGGAGATCGACGGGCCCATCCTCGATATCCTGCGCCTGGGCGTCTACCAGTTGCTGCGCACCCGGACCAGCGCGCATGCCGCGGTGGACACCTCCGTCGACCTGGCCAGTGCCGAATTCGGGCAGGGCCGTGCCGGTTTCGTCAACGCCGTGCTGCGGCGGGCGGGGGAGAAGACCGCCGAACAGTGGATCACCGAGTTGGCCCCCGCCGACCCGGTCGGCAAGCTCGCTTTCGAACACGCGCACCCGAAGTGGATCGCCCAGTCCTTCGCCGACGCGCTCGGCGCCGAGGCCGGTGAGCTCGGCGAACTACTCGCCGCCGACGACGAACGCCCGGTGGTGCACCTGGTCGCCCGGCCCGGTGACATCACCGCCGAGGAGCTCGCCCTGGTCACCGGCGGCGAGGAAGGGCGCTGGTCGCCGTACGCGGTGTACCTCGACGGTGGCGATCCGGGTCTGCTCGAACCCGTGCGCGACGGCATCGCCGGCGTGCAGGACGAGGGCAGCCAGCTCGTTGCCCTGGCGCTCACCCGGGCGCCGCTCGACGGTCCGGATCAGGGGCGCTGGCTCGACCTGTGCGCCGGTCCCGGGGGCAAGGCAGCGCTGCTGGGCGCCCTGGCCGCGATCGACCTGTTCACCGTCGACGCCGTCGAACCCGCCGAACACCGAGCCGAGCTGGTCCGCAAGTCCACTCGCGGCCTGCCCGTCACCGTGCACGTCACCGACGGGCGCGACAGCGGTCTGACTCCCGGCTACGACCGCATCCTCGTCGACGCACCGTGTACCGGCCTGGGCGCACTGCGCCGCCGCCCCGAGGCTCGCTGGCGCCGCACCCCGGCCGACGTCCCGGAACTGGTCACCCTGCAGCGCGAGTTGCTCACCGCCGCTTGGGATCTGCTGCGCCCCGGCGGGGTGGTGGTCTATTCCACCTGCTCACCGCACTTGTCCGAAACGGTGTCGGTGGTCGCCGATTTCGTGCGCCGCACCGGCGCCGAACAACTCGACACCCGCGACTACCTCCCCGGCGTCACGGGCCTGGGCGAGGGCCCCTCAGCCCAGCTGTGGCCGCACCGGCACGGCACCGACGCCATGTTCGTCGCCGCGTTGCGCAAGCAGTAGACCGAACACGATTCGACGGCGCCGCTCCCACCCGGGGGCGGCGCCGTTCCATTCATCCGAGCGCACGTGATCGCCGAAGCGGAGAATCGATGCATGACGATGACATGGGAACAGGTGGTGGCAGTCGCGACAGCACTGCCCGGCACGGAAGAAAGTACCTGGTGGAACAGTCCCGGCCTGAAAGTGGGCGGGAAGGGCTTCGCGCGGTTGCGCGTCGAAGCCGAGGGCGGACTGGCCCTGCTCTGTGAGCTCGCGGAGAAGGAGGCGCTGCTGGCCTCGGGGGACCCGGCGTTCTACACCACACCGCACTACGACGGGCATCCGTTCGTGCTCGTGGATCTCGCGGTGGTCGACCCGCGACAGCTGGCCGAATTGATCGACAGCGCCTGGTGGTTGCGGGCGCCGGCACGGCTGCGCCGCGAACGTTCGCGCGCGTAGGGGACGACGTTGTCCCGGCGGCGGTCGTCAGTCCCGCTCGGACAGTTCCCGCAGGCGGGCAAGGGTTTTCGCGAGAATTCGCGAGACGTGCATCTGGGAGATGCCGAGCTGGTTCGCGATCTGGGTCTGGGTCATCGACTCGAAGAATCGCATGGTGAGGATGCGGCGTTCGCGTTCGGGCAGGCCGGCCAGCAGCGGGCGCACCGCGATGTATTCCTCTACCCGGTCGAACTGGGACTCTTCCTCGCCGAGGGTGTCGAGCAGGGAGGCGTCGCTGTCGCGGCCCACCGAGGCGGCATCGATCGAGGTGGGCTGGTAGGCATTGCCCGCGATGACGGCCTGGGTCACCTCGTCGGGGTCGACATCGAGCTCGGCCGCGATCTCCTTGGCCGTGGGGGCGCGGCCGAGCCGCTGCGACAACTGGTCCACGGCGGCGCCGATGCGCAGGTGGGTCTCCTTGACCCGGCGCGGAACCCGCATGGCCCAGGTGTGGTCGCGGAAGTAGCGCCGCACCTCACCCATGATCGTGGGCACCGCGAAGGACAGGAAGTTCGAGCCACGGCTCAGATCGAACCGGTCCACCGCGTGCACCAGCCCCACCCGCGCCACCTGCGACAGGTCGTCGAAAGGCTCACCGCGCCCACTGAACTTGCGGGCGATGTGATCGGCCAGTGGAATACACCGGTTGATCAGCGCGTCTCTGGCCACCGCGTGCGCGGTGCTGCCGGGTTCGGTGGCGGCCAGCCGTTCGAACAGGGCGCTGACGTCGTCGTAGCCGGAGACGGGCTCGTGCGGTTCCTCGGCCGGGGTCTGCTCGGCGGCTTCGGCCTGCGGCGCGGGTTCGGGTGTCTGCTGGTCGGGCTTGTGATCTTCGGTGGTGTCCTCGCCGTGCACTACGCCTTCCCCCGCACCCGACGGATGCGGACCGTCGTCGGATAACCGGAGACGGCGGGGTCGAAGCCCTGCTGCTCGGCGTTCACTTCGTCGCTGAGCGTGCGCAGCACGTGCCAGCCGAAACTACGCTGATCAGGCATCCCCTCGTTGCCGGCCACCCCCTCGACCCGCACCAGCAGTTCGGTCTCGCCCACGACGAATTCACAGGTCAGCATCGAACCGGGCGCGGCGATCGCGATCAGCGTCGAGCACACCTCGTCCACGGCCAGACGCACGTCGGCCACCTCGTCGAGGGTGAAATCACTGAGTAGGACCAGTGTTTCGGCCAGCCCGCGCAGAATGGGCAGCTGGGTCAGCGATGCTGCCACGCGAATCTCCACCGGGGCGCTGAAGAGCCCTTGTTCTGCCGAAATATTGGTCACGATATGCAGGCTACCCATAACTGGGCGGGCAATCACCTTGCGGTCGCTACACTTGCGGGCTGTGTCCACATCGACGTTCTCCCGCCCGGCCCAGCCGATGATCGCCCCGTCCATCCTGTCCGCGGACTTCGCGAACCTGGCTGCCGAGGCCGCCGCCGTCGAGGGGTGCGACTGGTTGCACGTCGACGTGATGGACGGCCACTTCGTACCGAACCTGACTCTCGGACTGCCCGTGGTGCAGAGCTTGCTGAAGGCCACCACCATCCCGTTCGACTGCCACCTGATGATCGACGACCCGGGCCGCTGGGCGCCGGGCTACGCCGAGGCCGGTGCCCACAACGTCACCTTCCACGCCGAGGCGACCGACGATCCGATCGCGGTGGCCCGCGACATCCGGGCAGCGGGCGCGCTCGCCGGGCTGTCGGTGAAGCCGAAGACCCCGATCGAGCCCTATCTGGAAATTCTGCGCGAATTCGACACTCTGCTGGTGATGAGCGTCGAACCCGGTTTCGGTGGGCAGTCCTTCATCGCCGACGTGCTGGAAAAAGCGCGGATCGTGCGCAATCTCGTCGACGCGGGCGAATTGCGGCTCGTCGTGGAAATCGACGGCGGCATCAATACCGACACCATCGAACAGGCCGCCGCGGCCGGTATCGATTGTTTCGTCGCCGGTTCGGCGGTGTACAACACCGCCGATCCCGGCGCCGCCGTGCAGACGCTGCGCAATATGGCAACAGCCGCCTGGTTGCGGTAGCTGCGGCTAGAGGCGTTCGTGGGTGCCGAGGACGGCGTCGAGCACCGCGGGTAACGGCGGCCGGTGGTCGCCGGCCTCGGGAGCCTGCACCCAGGTGCGGTAGCCGGTGCGCTCGTCGTCGGGGGAGGGCAGCACGATGTGGCTGCCCACGCACGCGACCGTGGCGTAGAGGCGGAACAGCTCGGCCGAGGTGGTCGGTGTCAGCGCGTCGGGGCTGCCCGGACCGGTGAGGAAGGTCCAGCAGCTGGCGCGCGGATGGTCGACGACCGGACCGGCGACGGCCTCCTCGCGCAACCGGGCCTGCACCCGCTCGCCGAGATCACCCGGCATGGTGACCGCGCCGTAGTGCGTGCCGATCTGTAACAGGATGCGCCGGGAATCCGGATCGATGGTCGCGGGTAGATGTAATTCCCGCCGATAGCGGACGCAGCGCATTTCCAGTGTGGAATCCAGTAATGTGCTCACGCGGCAGCCTCACATGTGTCGAACCTGTTGTGACCCACAGTGTTGTCTGACTTCCTCGAGTGGTGGACTTTCCCTGGGTCGAACTTCCGGCGGCTTTTCCTTGAACAGCCGGAATCGGTGACGTAACAATATTGCTTCAGCGGCGCGCCGCTGGCAAGCCTCCGCACCGCAATATCGCGTCCTGTTTCCGGGCGCCCCTACGGGCCTGCGGTCGGGTTCAGTCGGCGCCCACCCCGCCGTTAGGCTGTGCCCGAACGGGTACCGGGAATAGCGGTCACCCACCTGCTGTTGGGCCCAACGGGCACAGATGACGCGACAAGGGAGTCAGGCATGTTCACAGGGATCGTCGAGGAACTGGGCGAGATCGTGGCCACCGAAGAGCTGGCCGACGCCGCCCGGTTGACGATCCGCGGCAAGCTGGTGACTTCCGATGCCGGACACGGCGACTCGATCGCCGTCAACGGCGTGTGCCTGACCGTCGTCGACGTGCTCGACGGCGGCAGCTTCACCGTCGACGTGATGGCCGAAACCCTCAACCGTTCCAGCATCGGCGCGCTGGTGCCGGGCTCGCGGGTCAACCTCGAACGCGCCGCCGCCCTCGACAGCCGCCTCGGCGGTCACCTCGTGCAGGGCCACGTCGACGGCACCGGCACCGTGCTCGCCCGCACCCCTTCGGAGAACTGGGAGGTCGTGCGCATCTCGCTGCCCGACGCGATCGCCCGCTATGTGGTGCAGAAGGGCTCGATCACCGTCGACGGTGTCTCGCTCACCGTGTCCGGTCTCGGCATCGCCGACGACCCGGCGACCGACGGCAGTCGCGACTGGTTCGAGGTGTCACTGATCCCGACCACCTTGGCGCTGACCGTGCTGGGCACCGCACCGGTCGGTACCACCGTGAACCTCGAGGTCGACGTCATCGCCAAGTACGTCGAACGCCTCGCGCAACGCGGCTGACCCGCACGCGCGCCGGGCCCCACCGGGTGGACCGGGCGCACGCCGTACTGTAGTAGTCATTGCCATCCCCAGGGTCGGCCGAGAAACTCGCGGCGTCAGCCGCCAAGATTACGGAGCAAGCAGACGTGACCAGGTTGGACAGCATCGAGCGCGCGGTCGCCGATATCGCGGCCGGCAAGGCTGTTGTCGTCATCGACGACGAGGACCGGGAGAACGAAGGCGACCTCATCTTCGCGGCCGAGAAGGCCACTCCGGAGCTGGTCGCGTTCATGATCCGCTACACCTCCGGCTACATCTGCGTACCGCTGACCGCCGACGACTGTGATCGCCTCGGCCTGCCGCCCGCCTACGCGATGAACCAGGACAAGCACGGCACCGCCTACACCGTCTCGGTCGACGCCCGCGAAGGCATCACCACCGGTATCTCCGGCGCCGACCGGGCCGTCACCATGCGCCTGCTGGCCAGCGCCGAGGCCAAGGCCGACGAGTTCACCCGTCCCGGCCATGTGGTGCCGCTACGCGCCAAGGAGGGCGGTGTGCTGCGCCGCCCCGGCCACACCGAGGCCGCGGTGGACCTGGCGCGGATGGCCGGCCTGCGGCCCGCCGGGGTGATCTGCGAGATCGTCAGCCAGAAAGAAGACGGGCACATGGCCCGCACCGACGAACTGCGCGTGTTCGCCGACGAACACGACCTGGCGATGATCTCGATCGCCGACATGATCGCCTGGCGGCGCAAGCACGAGAAGCACGTGGTGCGGGTGGCCGAGGCCCGGATCCCGACCGCGCACGGTGATTTCAAGGCCGTGGGCTACCAGAGCATCTTCGACGAGCCCGAACACGTCGCGCTGGTGCGCGGCGACATCGGCGACGGCGAGGACGTGCTGGTGCGCGTGCACTCCGAATGCCTGACCGGCGACGTGTTCGGTTCGCTGCGCTGCGATTGCGGCCCGCAGCTGGACGCGGCCCTGGACATGGTCGATCAGGAGGGGCGCGGCGTCGTGCTCTACATGCGCGGCCACGAGGGCCGCGGCATCGGCCTGATGCACAAGCTGCAGGCCTACCAGCTGCAGGACACCGGTCGCGACACCGTCGACGCCAACCTCGATCTCGGCCTGCCCGCCGACGCCCGCGACTACGGCACGGGCGCCCAGATCCTGGTCGACCTCGGAATCCGGTCGATGCGCCTGCTCACCAACAACCCGGCCAAGCGCGTCGGCCTGGACGGCTACGGGCTCGCGATCACCGAGCGCGTTCCGATGCCGTTGCGCGCCAACGCCGAGAACCTGCACTACCTGCGGACCAAGCGGGATCGGATGGGCCACGACCTGGTCGGCCTCGACGACCTGGATCTGGGCGAGACCGCGCAGTGAACCTCCGCGCACCGAACACCACTTCCGAAAGGCGGCAACGATGAGCGGCACCGGTGTCCCGGCCTTCGCACTGGCCCAGGCCACAGACGTCAAACTCGGCATCGTCGCCTCCCGCTGGCACACCGAGATCTGCGACACCCTGGTGGCCAACGCGGAACGGGTCGCCACCGAAGCCGGGGTCGAGCAGGTGACCGTGGTGCGCTGCGCCGGCGCGATGGAACTGCCGGTGGTGGCCCAGGAACTGGCGCGCACCCATGACGCGGTCGTCGCCCTGGGCGTGGTGATCCGTGGTGGCACACCGCATTTCGAGTACGTCTGCGATGCGGTGACCGCGGGCCTGACGCGGGTGTCGCTGGACGCGGCCACCCCGGTGACCAACGGGGTACTCACCACCGACACCGAGGAGCAGGCACGCGATCGGGCCGGTCTGCCCGGTTCGGCCGAGGACAAGGGCGAACAGGCCTGTGCCGCCGCGCTCGACGCCGCGCTCACCCTGCGCGCGCTGCGATCGGCCTAGCCGTGCCGGTGGTGCGGACCTGGCGTCGCGGGACGCCCGAACCCGCGACGGGCTGGGAGTTCGAGGTGCGTCCGCGCCGGGCGATCCGCACCGCGGTGGTGGTCGCGATCGTCATCCTGCTCGCCTTCACCGCCGGTGGGCTGCTGTTGCGCACCGGCTCGACGGGGGTCAACTTCCGGGTGGCCGATCAGGTGGCGATGATCCTCATCGGTGTGCTCGGGGCCGGCGCGGTACTGCTGCTCACCCGGCCACGCGTGCGGGCGGGGGCGCCGGGCGTCGCGGTGCGCAACATCCTCGGTGACCAGGTGTATCCCTGGGCCTACGTCCGGGGTGCGTCGTTCCCCGACCGCAAGTCCTGGGCGCGGCTCGAGCTGGTCGACGACGATTACGTCCCCATGCTGGCGATTCGCTCCAACGACAAGGCGCACGCCGCCGACGCGATCGAACGACTTCGTGAGCTGGGCGCGCGCTACTCCGCGCCCGACTGACCCCGCCGGCCGCAGCCTGCGCGGTCCGTCTGCCCGCGACATCATGCGATCGACGTTCCGAATCAGAAAACCGACTGTCGGCAGCCCCATCGCACGATTACGCCGGGCCCGCGCCGTCAGCGCACATCGCCCAGCACCGCACCTTCGCGCCGCGGGTCCGCGCCGCCGACCCATCCGTCCATCCCCTCGCGCTGTAGCACGCTCAGACCGCTGGACTGCGGCGCCACCGACACCTCGTGGCCCATCTCCCGCAGTCGCTGTACCAGGGGGTCGTCGTCGCCGTTGTGGGCGGCATCGATGGCGGGGTGCTCACCGCCGACGCCGGTGACCGGCGTATTGCCCGCGCCGAAGGACACCGCCGACACCGCCTGCTGCGGGTCCAACCCCCAATCCAGCATGCCCACCAAGGTTTTCACGACGAACTGGATGATCACCGAGCCGCCGGGCGAACCGACCACCAGGGCGATCTCGCCGCGGTCGCCGCTGTCGTCGCGGTCGAAGACCAGGGTGGGGCTCATCGAGCTGCGCGGTCGCTTGTTCGGCTGCAGACGATTGGCGACCGGGACGCCCTCGGGATCGAGCGGATCGGCGGCGAAATCGGTGAGCTGGTTGTTGAGCAGGAATCCGTTGACGAAGTGGAACGAACCGAACGCCGACTCCACCGTGGTGGTCATGGCGGCGGCATTGCCGTATTTGTCGACGACCGAGATGTGACTGGTGCCGTGCTCGGGCGGCTGTGGCCCCTCGCCGCGCGGAGCGGGGCCGAACTCGCCCGGTTGCGCCGTACCCATGCTGCGCTGCGGGTCGATCAGCGTCGAACGCTGCTTCAGGTACTGCGGGTGCACCAGTGACAGCACCGAATCGCCCGGCAGCGGCACGAAGTCGGTGTCGGCCACGTATTTGTTGCGGTCGGCGTAGGCCAGTCGTTCGGCCTCGGCGATCAGGTGCACGGCGCGGGCGTCGGGGCGGCCGCCGTTCGCGTCGGGGTCCTGTGGGCCCAGCGCGGCCAGGTCGAAGTTGGCGAGGATGCCCATGATCGCCGCGACGGTGCTGCCACCCGAGGACGGGGCGGGCATACCGCACAGTTCGAACTTGCGGTAGCCGGTGCACACGGCGGTGCGCTCGACCGCCTCGTAGTTCGCGAGATCGGAGGTGGTGAGCAGCCCGGGGGTGCGGCCACCCTCGGTGCTGCGGACCGCCTCGACGATGTCCTGGGCCAGGGGTCCGCTGTAGAAGGCTTGCGCGCCGTCGGTCGCTACGGCCGACAGCGTTTTCGCGTAGGCGGGGTTGGTGAGCACGGTGCCCGGCTGTTTGGGAGCGCCGTCGGGGTGGAGGAAGTACGCGCGGGCGCCCCCGTCGGTGGCCAGCTGTGACGCCGACTCGGCGATCTGGGCGGCCAGCCGGGGGCTGATCTCGAAACCGCTGTCGGCCAGATCGATCGCCGGTTCGAACAGCTCCCGCCAGGTGGTCATCCCGTGCTCGCGGTGGGCGAGTTCGAGCATCCGCAGCACACCGGGTACCCCGATCGAGCGGCCGCTGGCGCGGGTGTCGGGGGCGGGCTCGGTCCGGTCGGTGTCGCTGACCCAGCGCAGATAGTTCTCGGTCGCGGCGGCGGGAGCGGTCTCGCGGCCGTCGTAGGCCTCGACCGTGCGCGCGGCCGCGTCGTAGTGCAGCAGGAACGCGCCGCCGCCGATGCCGGAGGCCTGAGGTTCCACCAAACCCAGTACGGCCTGCGCGGTGACCAGGGCATCGGTGGCGGTGCCACCGGCGCGCAGCACCCGGCACGCGGCTTCGGTGGCGAGCGGGTTGGCGGTGGAGACCGCGTAGGTGGTGGTGCGCACCGCCGTCATGCCGGTGCGGTAACCCGACGCGATCTCGGGGTTGGTGCGCAGATCCTGCGAGGTCGGCCGGGCGCCGGTGTTCGCGGGTTCGGTGGGTACCGGGGTGCCGTTCGGTGCGCTCACACACTCGGTGCCGGTGCGGCTGTCGGCCGCACATCCGGACAGCATTCCCACCGTGAGCACTGCGGCCGCCGCGGCCCCGATCCACGTCCGTCGCCTTGGCGTCATGCTGGCAGCGTAACGCCGAACTGTTGGTCGCCACGCGGATTTCCGGGTGGCGTGAGGGTCGGCGCACGTCCGCCGGGCCGAGTCGGGTCGGCGCCTTGGCCGGGCTCGCTACCCTGGTGGGATGGCCATCGACGCGGTGCTGTTCGACTTCTCCGGCACGGTATTTCGACTCGAGGACGACCCGAGCTGGGCGGACGAGCTGGTGGGGGCCGACGGCACACCGTTCGACGTGGCCGCCAAAGCCGAAGTGCTGCGCCGGATGACGGCCCCGGTCGAGCAGTTCATGACCTTCGACGCCGCGGGGCAGCACGCCTGGGACAATCGCGATCTGGATCCGGCGCTGCACCGGCACGCCTACCTCGACGTGCTGCGTGGCTCGGGGGTTCCCGACACCCAGGCCGCGCGGCTCTACGAACGGCTCATCGACCCGCTGGCCTGGACGCCCTACCCGGACACCGGGACGGTGCTCAAAGCCCTGGCAGCCCAGGGTATTCCGATCGGCGTGGTCAGCAACATCGCCTTCGACATCCGACCCGCCTTCGCCGCCGCCGGCTGGGACGCGCTGATCGGCGCGATGACACTGTCCTACGAGGTCGGTGCGATCAAGCCCGACGCGCTGATCTTCCGCGACGCCATCGACCGCCTCGGCGTCGATCCGCAGCGGGTGCTGATGGTGGGTGACAGCGCCGAAGCCGACGGCGGCGCCACCGTACTCGGCGCCCACTTCGCCCTCGTGGAACCGCTGTCGACCGCCGAGCGGCCCCGAGCCCTGATCGACGCGCTGCGCGCCCACGGGATCACCACCGAGACCTGAGGCCGGTCGCCGCGGAAGACCGAACCAGCTTGTCAGCGCGAGTGGGATTCAGCGTTCGCGGGTGAACCAGGTGCGGGCGGAGGGGCGCAGCAGCATGGCGGCGATGGCACCGTTGGCGACGATGCCGACCGCGCCCGGTGGCAGTCCGGTGAGGATGCCGGTCGACGACACCACGCACGCCAGCCCGGCGACGCCGACCGCCGCCTTGCGCACCAGATCGCCGCCGCGCCGGAACAGCGCCACCAGCGGCAGCAGGGCGAAGGTGGGCAGGTAGCCGGCGAGCAGCAGACCGAGCGAGCCGCCCAGCGCGATCGTGAGCGAGATCAGCACCAGGCCGACGGCGGCGGCGACCACGGCGACGAGCCGGGCACCGCGCACGGCACCGGGCATCATCCAGGACGGGGTCGCCTCGTCGTCGAGGTCTTCGTCGTGCGGTGACCCGAGGGCGGGAGCGTTGGTCATCGGCGGTCCTTTCCGGCACGGCAGCCGGACACCGACGCTACACAGGCCCGCCGGGGCGGCTCCGGTCGGCAAGCCCGGGGGCGGCCCGCGTCACACCCGCCGTCACCTACCCGCGCGTCGAAACCGAACCGCCGTGATCACCGACCGCGCATTCGACCGGCGCCGCGCGTCCGCTGGAACGCGCCCGGGCGAGTGGACGGTGCGCGGGCCGGAACGGACGAGAACGGAGCTGTCGGTGCCCCTCGCTAGGCTGGATGGGTGGCAGATCCCGCGACGTACCGGCCGGCGCCGGGCACCATCCCCGTCGAACCCGGTGTGTACAAGTTCCGGGACGTGCACGGGCGGGTGATCTACGTCGGCAAGGCCAAGAGCCTGCGCAGCCGATTGAACTCCTACTTCGCCGACGTGTTGTCCCTGCATCCGCGCACCAGGCAGATGGTCACCACCGCGGCCGGGGTGGAGTGGACGGTGGTGTCCACCGAGGTCGAGGCGCTACAGCTCGAGTACAACTGGATCAAGGAATTCGATCCACGCTTCAATGTGCGCTACCGCGACGACAAGTCGTACCCGGTGCTCGCGGTCACACTGAACGAGCAGTATCCGCGCCTGTTCGTCTATCGCGGTGCCCGGAAGAAGGGCGTGCGCTACTTCGGTCCCTACGCCCACGCCTGGGCCATCCGCGAGACCCTCGACCTGTTGTTGCGGGTGTTCCCCGCCCGCACCTGCTCCAACGGAGTCTTCAAGCGCCACAACCAGATCGGCCGCCCCTGCCTGCTCGGCTACATCGACAAGTGTTCGGCGCCGTGCGTGGGCCGGGTCAGCGCCGGGGAACACCGCGCGATCGTCGAGGACTTCTGCGACTTCCTGTCCGGCAAGACCGACAAGATGGTGCGCGCGCTCGAACGCCGGATGCACGAAGCCGCCGAGGACCTGGACTTCGAGACCGCCGCCCGCCTGCGCGACGACGCGCAGGCCCTGCGCCGGGCACTGGAGAAGCAGGCGGTGGTGCTGGGCACCGGCACCGATGCCGACGTGATCGCCTTCGCCACCGACGAACTCGAGGCCGCCGTCCAGATCTTCCACGTGCGCGACGGCCGGGTGCGTGGTCAGCGCGGCTGGGTGGTCGACAAGTCCGGCGACGCGCTCGATGTCGCCGAATCCGGCACCGAACTCGCGGCGCTGGTCGAACAGTTCCTCACCCAGTTCTACGGCGAGCAGGCCGCACTGGCCGAACAGAACGCGATCGCCGACCCGAACGCCGAGGTGGCGGCGGCCGCCATCGTCCCGCGCGAGGTGCTGGTCCCCGAACTGCCCGCCGACGCCGTCGAGATCCAGGAATGGCTGAGCCGGCTACGTGGTTCGGCGGTGTCGTTGCGCATCCCGCAGCGCGGCGACAAGAAGGCACTGGCCGAAACGGTCCAGCGCAACGCGGGCGAGGCGCTGGCCCAGCACAAACTCAGACGCGCGGGCGACCTCACCTCGAGATCCCAAGCGCTACAGGACATCCAGGACGCCCTCGAACTCGACAGCGCCCCGCTGCGGATCGAGTGTGTCGACATCAGCCACGTCCAGGGCACCGATGTGGTCGCCTCGCTGGTGGTGTTCGAGGACGGCTTGGCCCGCAAATCCGACTACCGCCACTACACGATCAAGGAGGCGGCGGGAGAGGGCCGCTCCGACGACGTGGGCAGCATCGCCGAGGTGACCCGGCGCCGCTTCGCCCGCCTGGCCCGCGACCGTGAACAACCGGTCGACGTCGTCACCGGTGACCTCGCCCCCGGTGACCTCGCCGCCGAGGGCCTGGCGACCGCGACCCCCGCAACGGGGGAACTCGTGGCAGAGGAGGCCGACGAACCCGCCTCGCGTCCGGGCATCGACCCGACCACCGGCCGACCACGCCGGTTCGCCTACCCGCCGAACCTCTACGTCGTCGACGGCGGCGCACCGCAGGTCGCCGCGGCCGCCGAGGTGCTCGACGACCTCGGCATCACCGATGTCGCGGTGATCGGCCTGGCCAAGCGCCTCGAAGAGGTGTGGGTGCCCGGCGAACCCGACCCGGTGATCATGCCGCGCAACAGCGAGGCGCTTTTCCTGCTGCAACGGGTGCGTGACGAGGCACACCGATTCGCCATCACCTTCCACCGCAGCAAGCGCTCACGCCGGATGACGGCGTCGGCGCTGGACTCGGTGCGCGGGCTCGGCGAAGCCAGGCGCACCGCGCTGGTGACCCATTTCGGTTCGGTCGCCCGGATCAAGGAGGCGACCGTCGAGGAGATCACCTCGGTGCCCGGCATCGGCGTCTCCACCGCCAAAGCCGTTCTCGAAGCGCTCAACAGCCCATAGCCGGCGGCGGGGTGGGATCGCAGGACGCCACATTGCGAGTGCCGTACGTTGTGTGTCTGCGCCCGATACCCGAACCGGTGCGGGATGATCGAAAGGCACCCAGAAACGGATCCGGTAGGACATGACACGCGTCGAATCGAACAACAATGCGGGGGCAGGACCCGAACACGCCGGGTCGGTCACCGAAAAACAGCAACCAGTAGAAGTGGTCATCGTGACCGGCTTGTCCGGCGCGGGCCGCGGCACCGCCGCGCGCGTATTGGAGGATCTCGGCTGGTACGTGACCGACAATCTGCCACCCGAACTGATCGGGCGGATGATCGAACTCGGCGCGGCGGCCGATCCGCCGATCCGCCGGCTCGCCCTGGTGATGGACGTGCGGAGCCGGTTCTTCACCGGTGACCTGTCCGGTGTCACCGAACAACTACGCTCGGCGGGCATCCGCACCAGGGTCCTGTTCCTGGAAGCCTCCGACGACGTACTGATCCGGCGGTTCGGCTTCGCCCGGCGCAGGCACCCCCTGCAGAGCGACAGCGCCGACGGCACCCTCTCGGCCGGTCTGACCGCCGAACGGGTGCGCCTCGGCGCGGTGAAGGGCGCCGCCGACCTGGTCATCGACACGACCGAACTCTCGATTCACCAGCTGCACCGCAAGCTGGAGGAGGCCTACGGCGCGGGCGCGCCCGCCGCGCTGCAACTGACCGTGCAGTCCTTCGGCTTCAAGTACGGTGTTCCACTCGACGCCGACACGGTGCTGGATGTGCGATTCCTGCCCAATCCGCACTGGATTCCGGAGTTGCGCGAACACACGGGACAGGAAGCGGTGGTCAGCGATTACGTGCTGTCGCGACCGGGCGCGCAGGACTACCTGCGGACCTGCGGCCACCTGGTCGACCTGACCACGACCGGATACCGCCAAGAGGGGAAGCGATACATGACGGTGGCAGTGGGGTGCACCGGCGGCCGACACCGCAGCGTCGCGATCGCCGAGGCACTCGGCGAACTCGTCGGTGACGGGACCGGGCACGCGGCGGTGGACGTCGTGCGCGTGGTCCACCGGGATCTGGGGCGCGAATGAGTGGCTGGGAGTCCGATCCCGCCGTCGTCGCGCTCGGCGGCGGGCACGGGCTGTACGCGACGCTCACCGCCGTGCGCAGACTGACCAGGCGGATCACCGCGGTGGTCACCGTCGCCGACGACGGCGGCTCGTCCGGGCGCTTGCGCGCGGAACTGGGCATGCTCCCGCCGGGTGATCTGCGCATGGCACTGGCCGCGCTGTCCGAGGACGCCGGCGGCGTCTGGACCACGACGGTGCAGCACCGCTTCGGCGGCACGGGTGCGCTGTCGGGGCACTCGGTGGGTAATCTGCTGCTGGCCGGGCTCACCGACGTCCTCGGTGACCCGGTGGCCGCGCTCGACGAGGTGGGCCGGATATTGCGCGTCACCGGTCGGGTCCTGCCGATGTCACCGATTCCGCTCGACATCGAGGCCGAAGTGTCGGGGCTGGAATCGGATCCGCGGATCGGCCGGTGCGTGCGCGGGCAGGTGGCGGTGGCCACCACACCGGGTAAGGTCCGGCGGGTGCGGCTGATTCCGTCCGATCCCCCCGCCGTCCCCGCGGCCACCGCGGCCATCGAACACGCCGATGTCGTTGTGCTGGGCCCGGGTTCGTGGTTCACCAGCGTCATCCCGCACGTGCTGGTGCCGCAGTTGCACGATGCGCTGGTGCACACCGGAGCGCGTAAGGTGCTGGTGCTGAACCTGGCCGCGGAGCCGGGGGAGACGGCCGGCTTTTCGGCCGAACGTCATCTGCATGTATTGTCCCAGCACGCACCGGATTTCGCGGTCGACGAGGTGCTCGTCGACTCGGCGTCGGTGCCCGAGGGGCGGCAGCGGGAACATGTGGCAAGAGCCGCCGAACAGTTGCGTGCACGGGTAACGTTCTGCGATGTGGCCGAGCCGGGAACGGATCGGCATCATCCCGGAAAACTTGCCGCCGCACTGGATCAGCTGATCCGGTCGCCGCGGCCGCAACTGGCTGGGCTTCGAGTCGATGGACGACACAGTGTCTCAGATGTGCACAGTGTTGCAGATGAGCGTCCGCGGTCGGTGGGAAAGGAGCGCGTCTCGTGGCGATGACAGCCGAGGTGAAGGACGAGCTGAGCAGGCTCGTGGTATCGCAGGTCAGCTCACGCAAGGCGGAATTGTCGGCATTGCTGCGGTTCGCGGGTGGTCTGCATATCGTCGGTGGCCGGGTGATCGTGGAAGCCGAAGTGGACATGGGCTCCATTGCGCGCAGGCTGCGCAGGGAGATCTTCGAGCTCTACGGTTACGGCTCCGACGTGCACGTACTGGGCGCGGGAGGATTACGCAAGACCTCCCGCTATGTGGTGCGCGTGTCGAAGGAAGGCGAGGCGCTGGCGCGCCAGACCGGTTTGCTCGACGTGCGTGGCAGGCCGGTGCGCGGGCTGCCCGCGCAGGTGGTCGGCGGCAGTATCGGTGATGCCGAAGCGGCATGGCGCGGGGCGTTTCTCGCGCACGGGTCGCTCACCGAGCCGGGGCGTTCCTCGGCACTGGAAGTGAGTTGCCCCGGTCCGGAGGCGGCGCTGGCCCTGGTCGGCGCGGCGCGGCGGCTCGGTATCACCGCCAAGGCTCGCGAGGTGCGCGGCACCGACCGGGTCGTGGTGCGTGACGGTGAGGCGATCGGCGCGCTGCTCACCCGGATGGGTGCGCAGGACACCAGGCTCACCTGGGAGGAACGGCGGATGCGCCGCGAGGTGCGCGCCACCGCCAACCGGCTGGCCAACTTCGACGACGCCAACCTGCGTCGTTCGGCGCGTGCGGCGGTCGCGGCGGCGGCCCGGGTGGAGCGAGCGCTCGAGATCCTGGCCGACGACGTGCCCGATCATCTGGCGGCGGCGGGCAGGCTGCGGGTGCAGCACCGGCAGGCCTCGCTCGAGGAGCTGGGACAGCTGGCCGAGCCACCGATGACCAAAGACGCGGTGGCCGGACGGATCCGGCGGCTGCTGTCGATGGCCGACCGGCGTGCCAAGGACCTCGGTATCCCGGACACGGAGTCGGCGGTGACGGCGGAACTGCTCGACGACGCCTGAGGCGGCAGCCGAGCGGAAAACAACGTGGTGAATCCGACGTTCAGGGCAGAGCGGTCATGCGTGACCGCTCTGCCCTTTATTCTGGGTGCTCCACGGGCAGGGGGCCGGGGAGCTCACAACGCACAGGTGGCTGTCGTGATGGGGAGGGCGGCTACTACTGTGGTTACGGTCGGAATGAATCCGCTTGAAAGCTGAGGAGCGATAACGTGACTGTCCGGGTAGGTATCAACGGCTTCGGTCGTATCGGACGAAACTTCTTCCGTGCGGTGGAGGCGCTGAAAGCTGTCGGCAAGACCGATATCGAGATCGTCGCGGTCAACGACCTCACCGACATCAACACGCTGGCCACCCTGCTGAAGTACGACTCGATCCTGGGCCGGCTGCCGCAGGACGTCTCCGTCGACGGCGACACCATCGTGGTCGGCGAGCAGCGCATCAAGGCGCTCGCCATCAAGGAGGGCCCGGCGGCCCTGCCGTGGGCCGACCTGGGCGTCGATGTGGTCGTCGAGTCCACCGGCATCTTCACCGCCGCCGAGAAGGCCAAGGGCCACCTGTCCGCGGGTGCCAAGAAGGTCATCATCTCCGCGCCTGCCACCGGTGACGACATCACCATCGTGATGGGCGTCAACGATGACAAGTACGACGGCAGCCAGAACATCATCTCCAACGCGTCGTGCACCACGAACTGCCTGGGCCCGATCGCCAAGGTGCTCAACGACTCGTTCGGCATCGTGAACGGCCTGATGACCACCGTGCATGCCTACACCCAGGACCAGAACCTGCAGGACGCGCCGCACAAGGATCTGCGTCGCGCCCGCGCCGCGGCCCTGAACATCGTGCCCACCGGCACCGGCGCGGCCAAGGCCATCGGCCTGGTGCTGCCCGAGCTGCAGGGCAAGCTCGACGGCTACGCGCTGCGCGTTCCGGTCCCGACGGGCTCGGTCACCGACCTGACCGCGACCCTGGCGAAGCCGGCCACCATCGAGGAAGTCAACGCCGCGATGAAGGCCGCTGCCGAGGGCCCGATGAAGGGCATCCTCAAGTACAACGAGGACCCGATCGTGTCCAGCGACATCGTCACCGATCCGCACTCCTCGATCTACGACGCGCCGCTGACCAAGGTGATCGACAACCAGGTCAAGGTCGTGTCCTGGTACGACAACGAGTGGGGCTACTCCAACCGCCTCGCCGACCTGGTCGATCTCGTCGGCAAGTCGCTCTGAACGCGATGACGGTCCAGACACTCCAGGATCTCCTGGCCGAGGGTGTCGAGGGCCGGGGCGTGCTCGTGCGCTCCGACCTGAACGTCCCCCTCGACGACAACGGACAGATCACCGACCCCGGCCGCATCATCGCCTCGGTTCCCACCATCGAGGCACTGGTCGAGGCCGGCGCCAAGGTGGTCGTGATGGCGCACCTGGGCCGGCCCAAGGGCGAGCCCGATGCCAAGTTCTCGCTCGCCCCGGTGGCGGCGAAGCTGGCCGAGCTGCTGGGTCGCAACGTCCAGCTCGCCGGCGACGTGGTGGGCTACGACGCGCTCTCGCGCTCGGAGGGCCTCACCGACGGCGACGTGCTGCTGCTCGAGAACGTGCGTTTCGACCCGCGTGAGACCAGCAAGGACGAGGCGGAACGGGCGAAGCTCGCCGCGGCGTTGGTCGAGCTGGTCGGCGACGACGGCGCGTTCGTCTCTGACGGTTTCGGTGTGGTGCACCGCGAGCAGGCCTCGGTCTACGACGTGGCGAAGGTGCTGCCGCATTACGCGGGCACCCTGGTCGCCGCCGAGGTCGACGTGCTGCGCAAGCTCACCCAGGACCCGGCCCGCCCGTACGCGGTGGTGCTCGGTGGCTCCAAGGTCTCGGACAAGCTCGCGGTGATCGAGGCGCTGGCCCCCAAGGTCGACACCCTGGTGATCGGCGGCGGCATGTGCTTCACCTTCCTTGCCGCACAGGGGCTTTCGGTGGGCACCTCGCTGCTGCAGGAAGAGATGATCGACACCTGCAAGGAACTGCTCGAGCGCTTCGGCGACGTGCTGCACCTGCCGGTCGACATCGTCGCGGCCGACAAGTTCGCGGCCGACGCGGACTCGAAGACGGTGGCCGCGACCGAGATCCCCGACGGCTGGATGGGTCTGGACATCGGCCCCGAGTCGGTGGCCCGGTTCTCCGCGCTGCTCACCGAAGCCAAGACGGTGTTCTGGAACGGCCCGATGGGCGTGTTCGAGTTCGAGAAGTTCGCCGCCGGCACCCGTGGTGTCGCCGAAGCCATCGTGACCGCCACCGCCAAGGGCGCGTTCACCGTGGTCGGCGGTGGTGACTCGGCGGCCGCCGTGCGCACCCTCGGCCTGCCCGACGACGGCTTCTCGCACATCTCCACCGGCGGTGGCGCTTCCCTGGAATACCTGGAAGGCAAAGAGCTGCCCGGTATTTCGGTGCTGGAGGGCTGAGCGATGGCAGCACGTAAACCGCTCATCGCGGGCAACTGGAAGATGAACCTCAACCACCTCGAGGCCATCTCGCTGGTACAGAAGGTGGCGTTCGCGCTGCCGGACAAGTACTTCGCGAAGGTCGACGTCGCGGTGATCCCGCCGTTCACCGATCTGCGCAGCGTGCAGTCGATCGTGGAGGGCGACAAGCTCCTGCTCACCTATGGTGCCCAGGACGTGTCGGTGCACGACTCCGGCGCCTACACCGGCGAGGTCAGTGCGCCGATGCTGGCCAAGCTCGGCTGCAGCTATGTGGTGGTCGGGCACTCGGAGCGGCGTCAGTACCACCAGGAAGACGACGCGACCGTGCTGGCCAAGGCCAAGCAGGCGCTGAAGTCCGAGATCACCCCGATCGTCTGCATCGGCGAGGGGCTGGGTGTGCGCGAGGCGGGCACCCACGTCGAGTACAACCTCGAGCAGCTGCGTGGTTCCCTCAAAGGCCTGAGCGCCGAACAGATCTCGCAGATCGTCATCGCCTACGAACCGGTGTGGGCGATCGGCACCGGCAAGGTGGCCTCGGCGGCCGACGCGCAGGAAGTGTGCGGTGCGATCCGCGGCGAGCTGGAGAAGCTGGCCTCCCCGGAGGTCGCCGCCGGAGTGCGGGTGCTCTACGGCGGGTCGGTGAACGCCAAGAACATCGGCGAGCTGATCCGGCAGACCGACATCGACGGCGCCCTCGTCGGTGGTGCTTCGCTCAAGGGTGACGAGTTCGCCACCCTGTCAGCGATCGCCGCGGGCGGGCCGCTGCCCTGATCGGGTAGGACGACACCACACGACGGGCCGGAAACCGACCAGGTTTCCGGCCCGTCGTCATCGATGCCTATTCGGTGTGCAGAACCAGGCCGTGGCCGTTGTCGTTGCGCAGCGTGAGGGTGTCGGCGTCGACGGTGGCGGTGGTGTGCCCGTCGAGGGCGCGCAGCACCTGCTGTTCGACGTCCATCACGTCGGGGGCGCACATCACCTTGGTGGTGGCGACCGCGAAGGTCACCGACTCGCCCGGCCCGAGTTCGGCGGTACCGGTGAGCCGATTGCATCCCGCGTGCCCGCTGACCCGGCCGTCTTCGGTGATCGTGAGATTGGGCGCCACTTCGTCGAGCACCGTCGAGCGCACCTGGGCGTCGGGGGTGAGCAGCGCCGTGACCACCCACTCGGTGCCGGTGAGCGGCTTGTCGGGGTGCACGATCTCCTTGTCGGTGAGCCGCACGGTGATGTTGTCGCCGGTCAGTGTCAGGGTGGGGCCGTCGAGGTGCCAGCGCGGGTCGGCTTCGAGGAACGAGTTCTGCCAGGCATCGGCTTCGCCGCGGCCGTCGGTGCACGCCATCAGGGTGCTCGTCAGTTTGTCCACCCGCAGCGTGTGCTCGCTCAGGTCGACCGGACCGCTGGCGGTGTTGCAGCCCGAGTGCGCCGAGATCCGGCCGTCGGCGAAGGTGAGCGTCATCGGCCCGCCGCCGGGAATCGCGCCGCCCTCGACCTCGGTCGAGATGTAGGTGTGGCCCATCGGCATCGCGGTGTCCTGCGGCGGTTCGTCGTCGTCGGCGGATCCGCAACCGGCCACGACCGTGCCGGCCAGTGCGAGGAGAACGACGAGACGACTGGGGGTTATCCGCATGGAGCCGATGGTACGGCCGCGCCCCGGACACCGATCGGCGTTGCGCGGGTGTGTCCCGGCGAGCGCGCGAACGTGGTGGTGTCCGGGGCGGGTGGGCGAAACGCTCAGTCGGCGGTGCCCGAGCAGGTGGCGGTCGCGAACTGGCCGCTGGCCTGCTCCTCGGCGATCACCTTGCCGTCGGCGGTGATCTTGCAGGACACCTGCCCGCCGTCTACGCCCGCCATGACGCTCAGGGACATGAACTTCGCGAGGCCGTCCATGGCGATGTCCTTGGACCACGGCAGCGCGACATCGGACTCCTGCCCGACGTCGAGACCTGAACCGGAGTAGGTGATCGAGGAGGCGGTGCCGGTTCCGCCCGCCTCGTAGGAGACGTTGACCACGCGCTTGGACTCGTTGTCGATCTCGTTGGCGACCGAGCCGACCAGTGCGACACAGCCGCCGATGATCAGCAGCAGCACGAGCAGGATGCCGCCCAGTACCCAGGGCCACACTTTCTTCTTCTTCGGCGGCTGGGGGTATCCGCCGTGGGGCGGGTAGCCGCCGGGTGGCTGCTGGCCGTAGGGCGGCGGTTGCTGGCCATAGGGCTGCTGCGGGACAGACATGCGATTCCTTCGTGTCGTGAAAAGCTCCCCCCGAACGAAACGGGAGCTCGTTACTGCGTGCTCGAGAGCGATCAGAAATTAGCACTTTTCACGATATTGCGTTGGGCCACAGGTTGTCCGGCGGTTCGCGGTGGTCGTCGCGGCCGGCGGTCGAGTGCCGGCCGCGACGGCCGGAGCCGGGGAGGACGTCGCCTCCGGGGCCGGTCGCCAGGGATATGCTCGACGCGTGGGCAATGTGGCGGCGGATCGGATCTCGACCTGGGCGCCGCTGCGGTCCCCACTGTTCCGCGCGCTGTGGATCGCGCAGCTGGTGTCGAATCTGGGCACCTGGATGCAGACCGTCGCCGCGCAGTGGCTGGTGGTCGACGAGCCGAACGCGGCGGTGCTGGTCGCGCTCGTGCAGACCGCGCTCACGCTGCCGGTGATGCTGCTGTCGATCCCGTCCGGTGTGCTGGCCGACCTGCTCGACCGCCGTCGCCTGCTGCTCGGCGCGCAGACCGGGATGGCGCTGGTCTCGCTCACCCTCACGATCTTCACCGCCACCGGTCACACCACGCCGGCGGTGCTGCTCACCCTGCTGTTCCTGCTGGGCTGCGGGCAGGCGCTCACCGCGCCCGCGTGGCAGGCCATCCAGCCCGAACTGGTACCGCGCGACCAGATCTCCTCCGCGGCGGCGCTGGGCTCGATGAGTGTCAACATCGGCCGGGCGGTCGGGCCCGCCGTGGCCGGTGTGCTCATCTCGATCCTGGGGCCGACGGTCGTGTTCGGTTTCAACACCCTGTCCTTCATCGGCATCGTCGCGGTGCTGGTGGTGGCGAAATGGCCGACCCACCACTCGACGCTGCCCACCGAGCGGCCGCTGGCCGCCCTGCAAGCGGGCACCCGGTTCATTCGCGCCGCACCGGCGATCCGGCGGGTGCTGTTCCGGGCCATCCTGTTCATCGCCCCGGCCAGTGCCGTGTGGTCGTTGCTGCCGGTCATCGCGCACGACCGGCTCGGGCTCAGCGCCGACGGTTACGGCTTGCTGCTGGGCGCGCTCGGGCTGGGCGCGGTGTGCGGTGCGCTGGGGCTGTCGCGGTTGCGGTTGCTGTTCACTCCCACCCAGCGGCTCGCGCTCGCGGCGGTGCTGTTCGGTCTGGGCGCGCTCGCGGCCGCGCTCGTGGACAGCGTGCCGGTGGTGCTGGTGCTGCTGGTGGGCGCCGGGCTGGCCTGGTTGCTGGCGATGTCGACGCTGAACTCCACCATGCAGTTGCTGTTGCCGGCCTGGGTGCGGGCACGTGGGCTGTCGGTGTACATGCTCGTGTTCATGGGCGGGCAGGCGATCGGCTCGCTGGTGTGGGGTCTGGTCGCCGGTGCCTACGGTGCGGTGACCGCGCTGCTGATCGCGTCGGCACTGCTGGCCGGTTGCGCGGTGAGCGCGCTGTGGTTGCCGATCCGGCACAACGCGGAGCAGATCGACCTCTCCCCGGCGGCGTTCTGGCCCGAACCGCAACTCGTCGTCGAACCCGAACCCGCGGACGGCCCGGTACTGGTGATGCGCGGCTACGACGTGCCGCCCGCCGAAGTCGCCGGATTCACCGCATCGATGGCGCTGGTGGGGCGCTCCCGGCAGCGGACCGGGGCGATGGAATGGCGGCTGTATCGCGACGTCGGCACCGTCGACCGGTTCGTCGAGGCCTTCGTCGTGCGGTCCTGGGCCGAACACATGCATCAGCACCAGGTGCGCCTGACCGCCCGCGACCGGGAGATCGAACAGACTGTCGCGCACTTCGCCGCGGGCCCCGAAACCGTCTCCCACCTGGTGGCGGTCGAGCCTGGTTAGACCAGTCGGTCGCCGACCGCCTAGGATGAACGCCATGTCGCTGTTCCTCGATATCCTCCTCATCGTCACCAGCGTGCTGCTGGTGCTGCTGGTGCTGCTGCATCGCGCCAAGGGAGGTGGCTTGTCCAGCCTGTTCGGCGGCGGCGTGCAGTCGAGCCTGTCCGGCTCCACCGTCGTCGAGAAGAATCTCGACCGCATCACCATCTTCGTCGGCATCGTCTGGCTGATCGCGATCCTCGGCATCGGCCTCGAGATCAAGTTCGCCTGAGCCCGGCGCCGGCTCGCTGATCGCCGCTCACCGCAGCAAGCGGTGCGCGGCTTTCTCGATCGCGGCCTCGCTCAACAGCACGGTCTCGGCGGCCGGGCCGAGCGGGACGAAACTGTCCGCGCTGGTCGCGCGGGCCAGCGCACCGCGGTAGTCCGCGTCGACGAGAGCGGCATACACCGACTCGGACACCCCGCCACCGCGCCGCGTCTCATCGGCCACCAGTACGCGACCGGTGGCCTCGGCATGGCGGACCAGGTCGGCGACCGGCAGCGGATTCAGCCAGCGCAGGTCCAGCACTCGTGCGTGCAGGCCCTGCGCGGTGAGACGATCCGCGGTCCGCAAGCTCATCGGTACCCCGTTGCCGAAGGTGACGATGGTCAGGTCAGCACCCGTCCCGTGGACGCGGGCGCGGCCGATCGGGACGTGCTCGGTGGTGGGGGAGGCGAGCCAGGATTCGTCGCCGGGATGCAGGTCCCGGGTGTGGTACAGCGCGATCGGTTCGACGAACAGGCACACCCGGCCCTCGACCCGGGCGGCCGCGACACAGGTGCGCAGCATCGCGGCGGCGTCGTCGGCGCGGGCGGGCACCGCGACCACCACGCCGGGGATGTCACGCAGTGCGGCAAGGGAATTGTCGTTGTGGAAGTGGCCGCCGAAACCCTTCTGATAGGCCAGCCCGGCGATCCGTACCACCATCGGATTGCGGAACTGCCCGTCGGAGAAGAACCGCAGGGTCGCGGCCTCACCACGGATCTGATCGATCGCGTTGTGCACGTAGGCCAGGTACTGGATCTCCGGGATCGGCACGAACCCGGCCAGCGCGGTGCCGAGCGCGGTACCGAGCACGGCTTGTTCGTCGAGCAGGGTGTCGAACACCCGCCGGGCACCGAACCGCTTCCGCAGGCCCTTCGTGACGCCGTACACCCCGCCCTTGCGGCCGACGTCTTCGCCGAAGACGAGCACATCGCGGTCGCGGGACAGGAGTTCGCCGAGGGTGTGGTTGATCGCCTGGGCGAGAGTCATCGGCGGTGGCGCCGCGGGCGCTCCCGAGCTGTTGGGAGTCGAAATCGTGGAAGCCGCAACTGTCGGAGCCGGAGCAGTCGAGGTTGCCGGAGTCGGGGTTCCGATCGCCGGGGTTGCGTGCGGCGGGTTCGAGGTGGGTTCGGCGGTGGGAGGCCAGTCGCTGACGATCGCCGCCGCTGATGCGCGCATGACCTCAGCTTGTACGGCACCCGGTCGCACCGGGGCCAGCGCGGCGGTGACAGCTTGTGCTGAATCGAGCCGCGCCTCTCGCACGACCTGCGCGCCCACCTCGCGCACGTGCGCCCCGATCCGGTCGTAGCGGGCGAGCAACTCGCCCGGCTCGGCGACACCGGCGGCCACGAGATACCGGGCGGTGCCGACCAGCGGATCCCGGGCCAGGTCGGCCGCGATCTCGGCCGGACTGCGATAACCCGACTCGACATCGGAGCCCGCGTGCCCACCCAACCGCACGGTGCGCACATGCAGGAACACCGGCACCCGCCACGTCCGTGCCAGATACACCGCGTCCTCGGCCGCGCCGAGCACATCGGGTAGCACGCACCCGTCGGCGGCCAGGTAGGTGAGCCCGGGGCGGGGACCGTAGGCGCGTTCGATCCAGTCCGGGGGAGTCGGCACGCTGATGCCGAGACCGTTGTCCTCACACACGAACACGATCGGCATCGCCACGCCCTGATGGGCGGCATGCACGGCGGCATTGATCGCCCCGGCCGCCGTGGAGTGGTTGGCCGAGGCATCCCCGAAGCTGCACGCCACCACCGCGTCGGCCGGCCACGGGCACGCAACACCTTGTCGCGCGGCACGATCCAACGCGAAGGCCAGCCCCACCGCGCGCGGCAGATGCGACGCGACGGTCGAGGTCTGCGGGATGACCGAAGCCGCCGCGCTCCCGAAGACCTTGTGCCGGCCACCTGAAATCGGATCGGCCGCCGCGGCGACCACCCCCAGCAGCACATCCCGGATCGGATCCACTCCCTGGATCTGCTTGCACCGCTGCACGAAGAACGCGCCCGACCGGTAGTGCAGCAATGCCGGATCGTCCACCCGCAGCGCCGCCGCCACCGCCGCGTTCCCCTCGTGCCCCGAGGACCCGATGCTGTAATACCCCTGCCGGTCCGCACCCAGCCGCCGTGCCACCAGATCCAGATGCCTACTGGCGGCTTGGGATTCGAAAAGCTCCAGCCCGAACGCGGCATCGATGCCCGTGGCCGCGTCGAGTCCGCCGGGCGCCGCGAGCCCGTTCATCGCGGCCCGGAAGGCCCCATCCAGGTCGAGCGATCCCAGCGCCACCGCACCAACTCCTCGCCCGTAGTCGAGTCGACATCCGAACCTCGCCTGTGCCGTGTAGCCGATGCTAGTGCGTGCCTGCCGGGGATCGGCCACCATTCCGGCACCGACCCGCAGCACGGGAAGTACCGGGTCCTGCGTCCCGCAGCCGGCGGCGCTCAGGTGTCAGCGGAAGTCCCGAGGTCGAAACGCACACCGGCGCGCAGGATTCTGGTCAACGAGGTGCCGAACATCCGGTGGACCGTCTCGCTGAAATGTGAGGGGGTGGCGAACCCGGCGTCGATGGCACAACGGGTGAGGTCGTGACCGTCGGCCACGGCGCGTATCGCGTGCATCACTCGTGACCACTGCTGGTAGCGGCGGAACGTGGTGCCGCACTGCTGGGCGAACAGGCGCAGGAAATGTGAGGTGGACAGGTCGAGTCGGGCGGCCACGGTGTCGGCCCGGAAGGTGCGCTGCGGGTTGCGGCGGATCGCGTGGGCGACCGATTCGATCCGTGGGTCGATGAGCTGGGTGCGCCCCGGCGCGGCGGCGGCGAAGATCCGCTCCGGGCTCACCTCGCCGGCGCGGCACAGCTCGACGAGTTCGGCCTCGCGGCGGTGGCCGAGCCGGTAGGGGCCGACGGTGCTCGTCATCTCGGCGGCGATGGCGGTGGCCGGTGAACCGGCGATGTCGACGAACAACAGCAGGATCCACGCCTCGGGTGCGTTCACGCGGTGCACCGCGCGGGCGGGGGCCAGCGCGCTGCCGGTGCGCAACTCGCCGTGGGTGGCGGTCTCGAGCACGAACGGCCCGTCCAGACCGGCGCAGAACACCGCCACCGAGGTGGAATGCGGGTCGACGCCGATCTCGGGCCCGATGTAGCCGGCATGGCCGGGCCGGATCCACACCAGTGGTGACCGCGGGGGACCGCATATTTCCGAAAGCGCAACGACGGTCACACCTGCCAGGGTATCGCTACACCGCCCACCTCGGCCGGTGCGCGGCAGGATCGGAAAGGCACATCATGCGAGGCAGGATTCCCCTTCGGATGCGGGCATTGTCCGCACTCGACAGCGGCCCGGACTGGGATTCGATCACCCCCGCCCAGCTCGTCGAAGCACGCGAAGCCCAGGAGCGGGTGCGCCGGAGCGCGCTCGGTGCCCTCGTCAACGGCAGACCCGACCGGGGCGCCCACATCAGCACGCACGCACTCGAGCTGCCCGGTCGCACCCTGTCGGTGCGCGTGTACCGGCCCTCGGGCGGTGGCACCGACCTGCCGCTGATCGTGGCCTTCCACGGCGGCGGGTTCATCACCGGCGTCCCCGGCCAGGACGACTGGCTGCTCAGTCACCTGGCCGCCGCAGGCCCGGCGGTGGTCGCCTCGCTCGACTACCGGCTCGCCCCCGAGCATGTGCTGCCCGCCGCCGTCGAGGACGCCTGCGAGGCGACACCGCTGCTCCTCGCGCGGGCCACGCAGTGGGGAGCCGACGGCACCCGGCTCGCGTTGCTCGGCAGCAGCGCGGGCGCCACGCTCGCGGTTCGCGCCGCCGACCACGCCGCAGCACTGGGCCTGCGGGTGCGCACCCAGGTGCTGATCAACCCCCAAATCGACTGGACCGACGCGGTGTTCGAGTACCCGTCGTTCACCGAGAACGCCGAGAGCCCCACCGCCACCCCCGCGAATTGCCGTGCGGTACAACGCCTCGCGATGCGCCCGGGCTTCGACGCCCGCACCGTCTCACCGATGTACCTCGACGTCACCGGCACCGCCCCGGTCCTGATTCAGTCCGCGGGCCTGGACCCCTTGGAAGACCACTCCCCGGCGTACGCCGAACGGTTGCGCGCGGCGGGGGTGGAGGTCACCCTCACCCGGTATCCCCGCGCGACGCACGCCTTCCTGAGCATGCCCGGCCTGGTCTCCGCCGCCCGTCCGGCCCGCGCGGAGGTGCTCGCGCATCTGCGCAGCCGGTTGGCGGCGACGAAAGCGGTACAGCGATGACCATCGACAGCGGCACGGCGAAGCCGACGAGCAGCGATGGTGGTACCGGGGCCCCCGTGGACAGTGGCGTGGCGGGGACTGCGGCCAGTGGCATGGCCGAGTCTGCGGACAGCGGCACGGCGGGGACCGCGGATTCCGGTGCGGCGGGTCCGCCGGGCGTGGCCGGACTGCTGCGCCCGCACGCGTCCCGATTCGCCGCCGTCGCGGTGTTGCAGGTGATCGGCGCGGTGGCGGGCCTGGCGCCGCTGCTCGCGGTCGTGGAGGTGGGCCGGGAACTGTTGTCGCCCGGTCCGATCGATCAACGGCACGTATGGGTCGTCGTGGTGGCCGGTGCGCTCGGACTGTTCGTCCGACTGTTGTGCTCGGCGGGTTCGGCGGCCATCGGGCACCTGCTCGACGACCGGGTGCAGCTGGATCTGCGCAGGCGGCTGGCCGCGCGACTGGGGCAGGTGCCGCTCGGGTGGTTCTCCCGGCGCCGCACCGGTGAGCTGGCCAAAGTCGTGGGCGAGGATGTCAGCGCCGTGCACCCGATCATCGCGCACACACCGGGTGAACTGGTCTCCGCGTTCGTGGTGCCGCTGGTGTCGCTGATCTACCTGTTCACCGTCGACTGGCGGCTCACCCTGATCACCCTGATACCGGTGGTGCTCGCCGTCGCGTTGGTCCCGCTGATGATGACGCCCACCCGCCTGCGTGAACAAGCCGACTTCGACACGGCGATGGGCGCGATCGCGAACTCGGTGGTCGAATTCGTCCAGGGCATCGCCGTGGTCAAGACATACGGCGGATCGGCGCGGGCGCATCGCCGTTTCCTGCGCGCCGTGGACGATTTCGCCGACATCTTCCTGCGCATGGTGCGCGGGCTGGCCGGGCCCGCCGCGGGGATGCAGGTGGCGTTGTCGCCACCGTTCGTGCTGCTGGTGGTGCTGGTCGGCGGCACCGTACTGATCACCACAGGCGGCATGGCCCCGGCCGATCTGCTGCCGTTCCTGCTGCTCGGGATCGGGCTGACCGCGCCGGTGGCGGCGCTGGGACACGGGTTCGACGACCTGCAAGCCGGCCGTCGCGCGGTCGGGCGGATCAGTGCGGTCCTGGCCGAACCCGCGCTGCCCGAGCCCGCGCACCCGCGAATCCCGCAGGGGCACCGGGTGGAACTGCGCGATGTCGGTTTCGGCTACGACGCCGACCGCGCGGTGCTGCGCGGAATCGACCTCGTGCTCGAACCGGGTACCACCACGGCACTGGTCGGCCCGTCCGGCAGCGGCAAGTCCACCCTGGTGCAGTTGCTGCCCCGGTTCTTCGACCCCACGCACGGCGCGGTGCTGCTCGGCGGTGTCGATCTGCGTGAACTCACCGGCGCCGAGCTCTATCGGCGGGTGTCGTTCGTGTTCCAGGACGTGCGGCTGTTGCGCGCGTCGGTCACCGACAACATCGCGCTGGCGGTGCCCCACGCCGCCCCCGACGCGGTGATCCGCGCCGCCCGGCTAGCCGGTATCCACGACCGCATCCTCGAGTTGCCGCACGGCTACGACACCGTGCTGGGTGAGCAGGCGCGGCTCTCCGGTGGCGAGGCGCAACGGATCTCGCTCGCTCGCGCCCTGCTCGCCGACACCGCGGTACTGGTGCTCGACGAGGCGACCGCCTTCGCCGACCCACAGACCGAACAGGCGGTGCGCCGCGCCCTGGCGAGCCGCGGTGCGGATCGGACGCTGCTGGTCATCGCCCACCGCCTGGAAACGATCGCCGACGCCGACACCGTCGTCGTACTCGACAACGGTGTGATCGTCGAACGTGGCACCCCCGCCGAACTTCTGTCCCGCAACGGCCGATTCGCCGATATCTGGCACACACACCGAACGGTGACCTCATGATTCGCTTACTGCTACGCGTCCTCGGTGACGAATACGCCCAGCCGGTGCGCCGCACCGTCGTCCTGATGACCACGACGGCCGTCGTCGAAGGTCTGTCCTACGCGCTGCTGGTGCCCGTGCTGCGGGCCCTGTTCGGCAGTGACCCCAGCCAGGCCTGGCCCTGGCTGATCGCGCTGGCCTTCGCGGTCGCGGGCTTCGCCGTGCTGCGCTACCTCAGCGACCTGTCCGGCTTCCGTGGCGGCACCACCCTGTTGCGCGGGGTGTACCACCGGCTCGGTGACCAACTGGCCCGGCTGCCGATCGGCTGGTACACCACCGGGCGCGTCGGGGACGTGTCGGTGCTGGCCAGCCGGGGCGTGCTACAGGCGATGAGCGTGATCGCGCATCTGCTCGCACCGATCATCAGCGCCGCCGTCACCCCGTTGACGATCGTGGTGGTGATGCTGGCCTTCGACTGGAGGATGGGGGCGGCCGCCCTGGCCGCGGTGCCCGTCGTGGTGGCGATCCAGGCGTGGGCCGGGCGACGGATGGACGAGGGCGACGCCGAACGCCACGAACGTGACCACGAGGCCGCCCGTCGGGTGATCGAATACTTGCAGGCCCAGCCGGTGCTGCGCGCGGGCGGGCGCAGCACCGAAGGTTTCCGGCAACTCGACGACGCCCTGCGCGAAGCCGGCCGGGCCGCACGCCGACGCACCCGGACCGCCGTACCCGCCGTGCTCGGGCTCTCGCTCGCCGTCCAGACCATGTTCACCGTGCTCCTGGTCCTCGGCACCTATCTGGCGCTGGGCGCCGACATCGGTACCGCGGAGGTGCTGGCCGTCCTGGTGCTGGCCGCCCGCTGCGCCGACCCGCTGCTGTCGCTGGCCGACCTCGGCGGTCAGCTCCGGGCGGCGCGGTCGGAACTGATCCGGCTCGACGAGGTCCTGCGCACCGAACCACTTCCCGAACCGTCCGCGCCCATCGCACCACGGGGCCACGGTCTGGCCTTCGAGTCGGTCACGTTCCGGCGTGACGGCCGCACGGTCGTCGACGACCTGACCCTGACCGTGCCGCAAGGGCAGCGGCTGGCGATCGTCGGGCCCTCGGGTGCGGGCAAGACCACCCTGCTGCAACTGCTGGCGCGGTTCTACGACGTGGACGCGGGTACGGTGCGCGTGGGCGGTGTCGATGTGCGCGACATCGGCACCGAGACGCTCAGCTCCCTGTTCGCGATCGTCTTCCAGGACGTGTACCTCTTCGATGCCACCATCGAGGAGAACATCCGCCTCGGCTGCCCCGACGCCGACACCGCCCGAGTACACGCGGCGGCGAGCGCGGCGGGTCTCGACGAGGTGATCGACCGCCTCCCCGACGGGTGGTCCACCCCGGTCGGCGAAGCGGGTGCGCTGCTGTCCGGCGGTGAGCGCCAACGGGTCTCGATCGCCCGAGCGCTGCTGAAGGACGCCCCCATCGTGCTCCTGGACGAGGTGACCTCCGCCCTGGACCCGCGCAACGAAGCCGTGGTCAACAACGGCATCGAACGACTGATGGCGGGCCGCACGGTGGTCATGGTCGCGCATCGGCTGGAAACGGTGCGCCGCGCCGACCGCATCGTCTTCCTCGACGGCGCCACCGTCATCGAAGACGGCACCCACGCCGAACTGCTCCGACAGGAAGGTCGCTACGCCCAGTTCTGGGCCGCTGGGCTCACACCGACCACCTGATCTCGCCGGTCCCACAGCTCACTGGTCGTAGCTTGCCCGGGCAGGCGCCCGGCGCGAGCGCGGATTCGCGGCAGCGGTGAGCACGGTCGAATACGGCGACCTGCACCGCCGCATCGTGGCGAACAGCGCACGGCTACGACCGTCCGCGCCGCCTGGCGAGCCGTTCCCGACGAGTGAGCCGGGCCGCGATTCGGACCCAGCCCACTCGAGTACGAGTGGCGTTCAGTCGGTTCCGTCGTCGAGCAGCAGGTCGGCGGCGGCCGCCTCGTCGATCACCCAGGTGGTCGAGTCGATGCCGACCGCACCGGCCGACGGGACATCGTCGGGCGAGGCGCCGCTGACGGCGGCGGCGACCGCGGCCGCTTTACCCTCGCCGCTGACCACCAGCATCACGTGGCGCGACCGGTGCACCGCGGGCAGGGTCAGGGTGACCCGGGTGGGCGGCGGCTTCGGGCAATCGTGCACGGCCACGACATAATCGGTCTGCTCCCGGACGGCGGGGGAGTGCGGGAACAGCGAATCGATGTGGCCTTCGGGTCCCATACCGAGCACCGTCAGATCGAATTCGCCGCGCTCGTCGAGTTCGGTGTGGATCGCCTGGGCGTAGGCGGCGGCCGCTTCCTCCGGGGAACCGTACGGGCCGTCGGAGGCGGCGATGGGGAACACGTGAGCCGGGTCGAGCGGGACGAAGTCCAGCAGCGCCTGCCTGGCCTGCAGTTCGTTGCGTTCCGCGTCACCCGCCGGGACGAAACGTTCGTCGCCCCAGTACACGTAGAGCTGGGACCAGTCGATGTCGCCCGGCGCCTGACGAACCTTCTCGAGCAGGCGGATGCCGTCGCTGCCGCCGGTGAGCGACACCGAGGCGGTGCCACGTTCGGCCTGCGCGGCCGCGAGCACCGCCACGAAACGTTCGGCGGCGGCGTCGGCGAGCAGCTCTTTGTCGTCGTGGATCTCGATCGTGTCGGCCGGGAACTCTTCGCCGAGGTCGTCGTGCACGTCGATGTGGTCACTCATAGGTCACCTTCTCGATTCCGGCGAGCGCCTCGGCGTAGATCTCGTCGGCATCGAGCCGGCGCAGTTCTTCGGCGAGACAGTCGCGAGTTTCCCGGCGCGCCAGCGCGATCCGCTGGTCGGGTTCGCCGGTCCGGGTCAGCGTTGCCGTCCTTCCCAATTGAGGTCGTGAGATCGCGATCGAATCGGCCCCCCGGTGGATCTCCACCCGCAGCTCACCCGACTTGCGGATCACCGGGCAGTGCAACCGTGAAGCCAGCCAGCCGGCCAAGGTGTCCAACGCGGGCTCGCTGGACAGGCCCGACACGGTGACCGAGGTGATCGGCTCGAACGGTGGTTCGTCGAGCGCGGCGGCCAGCAGCGCGCGCCAGTAGGTGATGCGGCTCCACGCCAGATCGGTGTCGCCGTCGGCGTAGGAGAATCGGCGTTGCTTGATCGCGGCCTGTGGATCGGCGGCGAAGGTGGCGTCGGTGATGCGGCGCTTGGCCAGCCTGCCCACCGAGTCCTGCGAGGGGAACTCCGGTGCGCCCCGCGGCCACCACGCCACCACCGGGGTGTCGGGCAGCAGGAACGGGGTGACGACACTGCTCTCGTGGTTCACCAGCGGGCCTTGCAACCGCAACACGATCACCTCGGCGGCTCCGGCGTCACCACCGACCCGGATCTGGGCGTCGAGGCGGGCCTCGGCATCGCGGTCACCGCGGGCCAGCACGATCACCCGGCAGGGATGTTCACGGCTGGCGTCGTTGGCGGCGTCGATCGCGTCCTCGGCCTCGGAGGAATCCAGCGTGCACACCACCAGGGTGAGCACCCGGCCCTGGGTGATCACACCGTTGGTCTCGCGCAACTGCACCATCCGCTTGCCGACCTCGACGGTGTCGGTGTCGGGCATGTCGACGATCACGGGCGCCGCCATTCGCGCCCGCTGCGCGCGAGCATCTCATCGGCCGAGGTGGGACCCCAGGTACCGGCCTCGTAGGGTTCGGGTTTGCCCTCCGCCGCCCAGTGCGCGAGCACGGGATCGAGGATGCGCCAGGACAATTCGACCTCCGCGTTGACCGGGAACAGGGACGGGACACCGAGCAGCACGTCGAGGATCAAGCGTTCGTAGGCCTCCGGGGAGGACTCGGTGAACGCTTCGCCGTAGCTGAAGTCCATGTTCACATCGCGCACCTCCATCCCCGAACCCGGCACCTTGGAACCGAAGCGCAAGGTGATGCCCTCGTCCGGCTGCACCCGGATGACGAGCGCGTTCTGGCCCAGTTCCTCGGTCATCGTCTGGTCGAAGGGCAGGTGCGGCGCGCGTTTGAACACCACCGCGATCTCGGTCACCCGCCGTCCCAGCCGTTTTCCGGTGCGCAGGTAGAACGGCACACCGGCCCAGCGGCGGTTCTCCACGTGCAGGGTGATCGCGGCGTAGGTCTCGGTGCGCGACTGCGGATCGAAACCTTCCTCCTGATGCAGGCCGACCACATGTTCGCTGCCCTGCCAGCCCTCGGTGTACTGGCCGCGCGCGGTCGTCTCGTCCAGTGGCGCGACGAGTTTGGTGGCCGAGAGCGCCTTGATCTTCTCGGTGGTGAGCTGCATCGGCTCGAAGGAGGTGGGTTCCTCCATCGCGGTCAGCGCGAGCAGTTGCAGCAGGTGGTTCTGGATCACGTCCCGCGCGGCGCCGATACCGTCGTAATAGCCCGCGCGCCCGCCCAGTCCGATGTCCTCGGCCATGGTGATCTGCACGCTGTCGACGTAGTTGGCGTTCCAGATCGGCTCGAACAGCTCGTTGGCGAAGCGCAACGCCAGGATGTTCTGCACCGTCTCCTTGCCGAGATAGTGGTCGATGCGGAACACCTGCTCCTCCGGGAAGACCCGGTTCACCAGGGCATTGAGCTCCTTGGCGCTGGCCAGGTCGTGCCCGAAGGGCTTCTCGATCACCACTCGCCGCCACGGGGTGTAGCCGTCGGGGTCCGGGGCGGCCTGGGCCAGCCCGTGCTCGGAGAGCTGATCGAGCACCACCGGGAACATGTTCGGTGGGATCGACAGGTAGAAGGCGTAATTGCCGCGGGTGCCGCGGGTTTCGTCGAGATGACGCAGGGTCTGCGCGAGCGAGGCGAAGGCCGCGTCGTCGTCGAAACTGCCCTGGGTGAAGCGCAGCCCCTCGGCCAGATGGTCCCAGACCTCCTGGCGGAAGGGGGTACGCGCGTGCTGTTTCACCGCCTCGAGCACGACCGACGCGAAATCCTCGTCGGCGTAGTTGCGCCGGGCGAAGCCGACCAGGGCGAAACCAGGGGGCAACAGCCCCTGGTTCGCCAGGTCGTAGATGGCCGGCATCAGCTTCTTACGGGACAGATCTCCGGTCACCCCGAAGATCACCATGCAGCACGGGCCCGCGATGAAGGGCACCCGCTTGTCGCGTTCGTCGCGCAGCGGGTTGTGCCACAGCCCCGCCTGATCCGTCGATGCTGTGCCGACCATCGATTCAGTTGTCCTCTGCCGCCGCCGTGCGCAATTCCGCGGTGGTCGCCTCGATCAGCTCACCCCACGAAGCCTCGAACTTGTCGACGCCTTCGCGCTCGAGCTGGACGAACACCTCGTCCAGGTCGACACCGGCCGCCTCGAGGTCGGCGAAGACCTGCGCGGCCTCCACCGCCCGCCCGCTGAGGGTGTCACCGCGCACCTCACCGTGATCGGCGAAGGCCTCGAGCGTCTTCTCCGGCAGGGTGTTGACCGTGTTCGGGCCCACCAGCTCGGTGACGTAGAGGGTGTCGGAGTAATCCGGGTTCTTCACCCCGGTCGAGGCCCACAGCGGCCGCTGCCGGTTGGCACCCTGGGAGGCCAGGTGGTTGTAGGTGGAGGTGTGCGCCCCACCGTCGAACACGTCCTGGTACTCGGCGTAGGCCAGCCGGGCGTTGGCCACGCCCGCCTTGCCGCGCAGCGCGAGCGCCTCGGGGGTGCCGATCTTGTCCAGGCGCTTGTCGATCTCGGTGTCCACGCGGGAAACGAAGAACGAGGCGACCGAATGGATCTTGGCCAGGTCGTGGCCGCCGATCTTGGCGTTGCGCAGGCCGTCGAGATAGGCGCCCATCACCGCGCGGTAACGCGGCACCGAGAAGATCAGCGTCACGTTCACACTGATGCCCTCGCCGATCACCGACGTGATCGCGGGCAGACCCGCCTCGGTGGCCGGGATCTTGATGAACAGGTTCTTGCGGTCGACGATCTTCCACAGCTCGATCGCCTGGGCGACGGTCTTGTCGGCGTCGAAGGCGAACCGCGGATCGACCTCGATCGACACCCGGCCGTCGGTACCGCCGGTCGACTCGAACACCGGGGCGAGCACGTCGCAGGCGGCGCGCACGTCGTCGGTGGTGATGGTGCGGATCGCGGCGTCGGCGTCGGCACCCTCGGCGGCGAGCGCTTTCACCTGCGCGTCGTAGGCGTGGCCCACGCTCAGCGCGGCCTGGAAGATCGACGGGTTCGTGGTGACCCCGACGACGCCCCGGGTCGCCACCAGATCGGCCAGATTGCCGGACTGGATGCGGTCCCGCGACAGATCGTCGAGCCACACCGAGACCCCGGCGGCCGAGAGCGCGGCGAGATTCTCGTTCTGTGCCATGGTCTTTACCCCTTAGCCTTGTCGGTCGAACGCAGCGCGGCGCGCACGACGGCATCGGCGGTGATGCCGAATTCGCGGTACAGCGTCTTGAAGTCGGCCGACGCGCCGAAGTGATCGATGGACACGATCTCGCCCGCGTCACCGACGAATCGGTGCCACGGCATCGCGATACCGGCCTCCACCGCCACCCGGGCGCGCACCGACGGCGGCAGCACCTCGTCGCGGTAGCCCTGGTCCTGCGCGTCGAACCACTCCACACACGGCATCGAGACCACGCGGGTCGCGATGCCCTGCTCTTCCAGCGTAGTGCGCGCGGCCACCGCGAGCTGGACCTCGGAACCGGTGCCGATCAGGATCACCTGCGGGGTGCCGGTGGACGCCTCGGCCAGCACGTAGCCGCCCTTGCGCACGCCCTCGTAGCTGGTGCCATCGAGCGTCGGCACGTTCTGGCGGGTCAGCGCCAGCGCCGACGGGCCATCCTGCTTGGGCTCCTCGTGCACCGGGAAGTGCGAGCTGTGCTCGTCGGAATCGCGCTCGAGGATGGTGCGCCAGGCGTGCACGGTCTCGTTGGCGTCGGCGGGGCGCACGACATTGAGGCCGGGGATCGCGCGCAGCGCGGCCAGGTGCTCGATCGGCTGATGGGTGGGGCCGTCCTCGCCCAGGCCGATGGAGTCGTGGGTCCACACGTAGATGGCGGGCACGCGCATCAGCGCGGCCAGGCGCACCGGCGGGCGCATGTAGTCGGAGAACACCAGGAAGGTGCCGCCGTAGGGGCGGGTCGGGCCGTGCAGCGCGATGCCGTTGAGGATCGCGCCCATGGCGGCCTCGCGGATACCGAAGTGCAGGGTGCGACCGTACGGGTCGGCCTTCCACGTGCCGGTGGAGATCGACTCGGGGCCGAAGCTCGGCTGACCGGGCATGGTGGTGTTGTTCGACTCGGCCAGGTCGGCCGAACCGCCCCACAGTTCGGGCAGTTCGTCGGCGACGGCGGCGAGGAACTTGCCCGACGCCTTGCGGGTGGCCAGGCCCTGCGGGTCGGTCTCGAAGCTCGGCAGCGCCTCCACCCAGCCCTTGGGCAGCGAACGGGTCTGCAGGCGATCGAAGAGCGCCTTGTTCTCCGGGTTCGCCTCGGCCCACTTGTCGAAGTCCTGCTGCCAGCGCGCCTTGGCCTCGCTGCCACGGCCCAGCGCCTTGCGGGTGTGCTCGATGACGGCGGGGTCGACCTCGAAGGACTTGTCCGGATCGAAGCCCAGCGCCTTCTTCACCTCGGCGACCTCGTCGGGGCCCAGTGCCGCGCCGTGCGCGCCACCGGTGTTCATCTTGGTGGGCGCCGGGAAGCCGATGATGGTGCGCAGGATGATGATCGAGGGCTTGTCGATCTCGGTCCTGGCCGCGGACAGCGCATTCTCGATCGCCACCACGTCTTCGCCGCCCTCGACGATCTGCACGTGCCAGCCGTAGGCCTCGTAGCGCTTGGCGACGTCCTCGGTGAAGGCGATGTCGGTGTCGTCCTCGATGGAGATCTCGTTGTCGTCGTAGATGACGACGAGATTGCCCAGCTGCTGGGTGCCCGCGATCGAGGAGGCCTCGGCGGTGACACCTTCCTGCAGGTCACCGTCGGAGGCGATGGTGTAGATGAAGTGGTCGAACGGGCTGGTGCCGGCCGGGGCGGCGGGGTCGAACAGGCCGCGCTCACGACGAGCGGCCATCGCCATGCCGACCGCGGAGGCCAGGCCCTGACCCAGCGGGCCGGTGGTGATCTCGACACCGTCGGTGTGGCGGAACTCGGGGTGGCCCGGGGTCAGCGACCCCCACTGGCGCAGCTGCTCGAGGTCGGTGAGTTCCAGGCCGTAACCGGCCAGGTACAGCTGGATGTAGAGGGTGAGGCTGGAATGCCCGCACGAGAGCACGAAGCGGTCGCGCCCGGCCCAGCTGGGATCGGCGGGCGCGGAGCGCATGACGCGCTGGAACAGGGAGTAGGCGACGGGAGCGAGGCTCATCGCGGTGCCCGGGTGACCGTTGCCCGCCTTCTGCACCGCGTCGGCGGCGAGAACACGGACGGTATCGACGGCCTTGGTGTCCAGGTCCGTCCAGTCGCTGGGATAGTTCCGCTGAGTGAGGGCGCGAATGTCGTCTGTGACTGACACGACCGTGGTTCTCCTGACCTAGGTTTCGTCGACGGCGATAACTGGCAGCGGCGATCGTGTCGTACGGGATCGCACGCGGCCGGGGTGCGTACCGATGTACAGGAATACCCTAAAGGTGCCGCTGCACCGGATCAGCGCGAACCCTGGTAGTGAGTGTAGTTGGCGGCACAGCGATCCGGTGGGGCGTCGTGGATGCTCGTCGGCGCGCCGCGCGCCGGAGCCCGCGCGACGGCGTTCACCTGCGCGTCGGCGGCAGTTCATCGCCGCGTCGGTGCGCTGGGAGCCCGGTCGGGGCACAGTGACCGCGCCCACGGTGGCAGGGCCCTGGCGCGGAGCGGTACCCCTGTGGGTCTACCATCGTCTGTAGTAGTGGCCGCGCCGCAGCCGCGCGCTGCTCGTTCCATTACCGGAATGCGAAGTGTAGCGAAGCACAGCGTGCGAGGAGATACAGTGCGGATCGGTCACGAGCCGGGTAGTAGCGGTGCGCACGGATCATCGTCGACGGCACTCGCCGATCGACTCGACGGCGACGGACTCGCCGCGCGGATCGTGCGCAAGCCCCTGGCCTACATCGCGCTCACCAAGCCGCGCGTCATCGAGTTGTTGCTCGTCGCCACCATCCCCACGATGTTGCTGGCCGACCGCGGCAACGTCGACATCCGGCTGATCCTGGTCACCCTGTTCGGTGGCTGGATGGGCGCGGCCAGCGCCAACACCCTCAACTGTGTGGCCGATGCCGACATCGACAAGGTGATGAAGCGGACCGCGCGCCGCCCGCTGGCGCGCGAGGCGGTACCCACCTCGCACGCGTTCGTCTTCGGCGTGGTGCTCGGCGCCGCGTCCTTCGCCTGGCTCTGGTGGCAGGCCAACCTGCTCAGCGGCCTGCTGGTCGTGGCCACGATCCTGTTCTACGTCTTCGTCTACACCAAGGGCCTCAAGCGCCGGACCTCGCAGAACGTGGTGTGGGGTGGCGCGGCCGGGTGCATGCCCGCCCTGGTCGGCTGGTCGGCGGTCACCGGCGACATCGGCTGGCCCGCGATCGTGTTGTTCGCGGTGATCTTCTTCTGGACACCGCCGCACACCTGGGCGCTGGCCATGCGCTACAAGGAGGACTACCGCGCGGCCGGCGTGCCGATGCTGCCGGTGGTGGCCACCGAACAGGTGGTGACCAAGCAGATCGTCATCTACACCTGGCTCACCGTGCTCGCCACCTTGGCGCTGGTGCCCGCGACCGGTGTCATCTACGCCGCCGTGGCCCTGGTGGCCGGTGCCTGGTTCCTGCTGATGGCCCACCAGCTCTACGCCGGTGTGCGCCGCGGGGAATCGGTGAAGCCGCTGCGGTTGTTCCTGCAGTCCAACAACTACCTGGCCGTGGTGTTCTGCGGGCTGGCAGTGGACTCGGTGCTCGGCTGGGACACCATCGGCAGTCTCGTGGGGCTCGGCTAGCGATACTTCGCGAACCGGCGGTCGGGCAGTGGATGCCCGGCCGCCGGTTTTTCGTCGCTAGGGCAGCAGCACGATCGAGCCGGTGGTCTGACGGGCGGCCAGGTCGCGGTGGGCCCGGTCGGCTTCGGCGAGCGGATAGGTGGCGCCGATGCGCAGGTCGAGGGTGCCCGCGGCGATCCCGTCGAAGACATCGGTTGCCCGCCACAGGAACTCCGTGCGGTCGCGGGTGTAGGCACCCAGCGACGGGCGGGTCAGCCACAGCGATCCGGCCGGATTGAGCCGCTGCGGATCGAAGGGCGGTACCGCGCCGCTTGCCGCGCCGAACAGGGCCAGGGTGCCGCGCACCCGCAGCGAGGCCAGGCTCGCTTCGAAGGTGCTCGCACCGACACCGTCGTACACCGCGGCCACCCCGAGGCCGTCGGTGCACTCGCGGACCCGTTCGGCCAGGTCGTCGCCGTAACGCAGGACTTCGGTGGCGCCCGCCGCGCGGGAGAGTTCGGCCTTGGCGTCGGTGGACACCGTGGTGAGCACCCGCGCACCCTTGGCGACGGCCATCTGGGTGAGCAGCAGGCCCACCCCGCCCGCGCCCGCGTGGATGAGCACCGGATCGCCCGGTTCGGGAGTGAACACCGATTCGCACAGGTAGTGCGCGGTCATGCCCTGCAACAAGGCGGCGGCCGCGACGGTCGGTTCGACGCCGTCGGGCACCTTCACGGCCACCGCCTCGTCCACGGCGACCTTGTCGGCGTAACTGCCCGGTGCCGCCGCCCAGGCCACCCGGTCGCCGACAGCGAATTCGGTGACACCGGACCCGACAGCTGCCACCACACCGGTGCCCTCGGACCCCGGCACATAGGGCGTGGCCTGCGGGTAGAGGCCCGTGCGGAAGTAGATGTCGATGTAGTTGACGCCCACGCCCTGGGTGTCGACCAGTAGCTGACCCGGCCCGGCCGACGGGTCGGGCACCTCCTCATACCGCAGAACCTCGGGGCCACCGTGCTCGGAAACTCGAATCGCGCGCATGAGTTCCTTTTGTACACCCCGTGTTCGGTGTCACTCGGGGGTGGACGGAAATCTACCGGCCGGTAAACTCTCGCTCATGAGTACAACCGCCGCCCCCGAGGCCGTGAAGGTGCCGGCCGAGGTCGAGAAGTCCATCGTGAAGTTCGTCGCCGAGCACGGTGGGTCGGGGACGGCCGTGCTGCAGTATCTCGGCGAGCAGGGCGTGCGGATCACCCTCGTCGGCGCCGACGGCATCCTCGGCGACCGGGTGGTGACCGATATGGCGACCGCGAAGGCTGTCGTCGAACGCGTCGCTGGGCTCGAGGAGACCGACGAGTGGAACCGTGAGCTGGTCTCGGTGGTGACACCTACCGCCAAGCACTGGAAGAAGATGGCCGGCTGGGTCGCCCATCAGACCCGGTTCCCGAAGGCACGCAACTGGAAGTTGTTCGCGGGAGCCTGATCCCGGTCACGACGCACAGCCCGCGATCAATATTGATCGCGGGCTGTGCTGTCGGCGGGGGTGTCGCGGTTCAGCGCGTGGCGGGCTGGGCCACCACGGCAGGGACCGCGACCGTTTCCCTGGTGCGCAGCGAGGCCCACAGCGCGGCGGTCGCCGCGGTGCAGGCCGCGGCCCCGCCCACATGGATGGCGACCAGCGCGGCGGGCACATCGGTGAAGTACTGGACCACGCCCACCAGCGACTGCGCCAGCACCAACCCGAGCAGCACGAACAATCGCTTGCGGATCGCCGCCGACATCCCGACCGCGAACAGGCCGAACGCCAGGCCGATCAGCAGCGCCAGATAGCCGATGAGCAACTGCGAGTGCAGGTGCACCAGCGTGACGATCTCCACCTGCAACCGCTCGACCGGCCGTTCGATGCTCTTGTCCCCGGCGTGCGGCCCCGCGGCGGTGACCAGCGTGCCCGCGATCAGCACGCCCGCGAGCGCGACCCCGCTCAGGGCGGTGAGCCAACGTAGCGGAGCGGGTACCTGCACGGTGTCGATACCGTCGTCGGGTTCGCCGATCTTCGCGTACAGCACCACCGCCAGCCACACCATCGCCATCGAGGCCAGCAGGTGGATCGCCACGGTCCACCACAGCAGACCCGTGCGCACGGTGATGCCGCCGATGATCGCCTGCACCACGGTGCCACCGGGCATCAGCCACGCGTACACCAGAACTTCCCGGCGACGCCGGGCCCGGACCACGGCCAGCACGATCAGGGCGGCGCACAGCGTCACCACGAAGGTGAGCAGCCGGTTGCCGAACTCCACGGTCTGGTGCAGCACCGGCACTTCCGAGACGCCCACCGGGGTGAAGCTGCCGGGGAAGCACTGCGGCCAGGTGGGGCAGCCCAGGCCGGAGGCGGTGACGCGCACGATGGCGCCGGTCACCGAGATCCCGGCCTGGCTCAGGATCACCGCGACGGCGATGAGCCGCTGAGTCCGCAGCGAGGGGAGCGGCAGCCGGTCGACGAGTCCCAAGAAGGCGCGATACAGCACGTCACGATGGTACTGGGCGCGAAACAGCGCTCGATACCCGGGCTACTACAGTGCGTCGTTTGTCACTCGATCAGTGGAACCGGAACAGCCGCGTCGCGAGCCACCCGCACACCGCGCCCCACACCGCGAGCACCGCCACGCCGAACCAGTCGACCGAGCCCGCCAGCGCCAGTTCCAGCGCATGCGCCAACGCTCCCGACGGTATGAGCCGCGCCGGCACCGACAGCGCGGCGGGCAACGAATCACCGACGAGCACCAGGCTCGCCACACCCAACATGACGAACCACAGGATATTGGCCAGCGCCAACACGGCCTCGGCCTTGAGCGTGCCACCCAGCAGCAGGCCCATCGCGGCGAAGGTGGCCGTACCCAGCGCGATCACCAGCGCGCCCAGCGCCAGCCCGCCGAGCCCCGGCCGCCAGCCCAGCGCCAGCCCGATCACCCCGAGCAGCACCGCCTGCAGGACGACCACGATCAGCACCGCCGCGCACTTGCCGGCGATCACCCCCCAGCGGGGCAGTGCGGTGGCGCCGAGGCGCTTGAGCGCCCCGTACCGGCGATCGAAGCCGACCGCGATGGCCTGGCCGGTGAACGCGGTCGACATCACCGCCGTCATCATCACCATCGGCACGATCTTGTCCACCCGGTGCTCGCCCAGCTCGCCGAAGGGCAGCAGACTGAGCCCGATCAGCAGGGTGATCGGGATGAACATGGTGAGCAGCAGCTGTTCGCCGTTGCGCAGCAACAGCTTCAGCTCCAGCCCGGTCTGCGCGGTGAGCATCGCCGCACGCGAGGCGGGACGTGGATCGGGGGCGAAGGTCCCGGGCCGGAAACGCCGTTCGGTCTCGGTCATCCGCGCAGGTCCCGTCCGGTCAGTTCGAGGAAGACGTCCTCGAGGCGGCGCTGATCGATGCGGATGTCGGTGGCGAGCACGTCCATCCGGGCGCACCAGGCGGTGAGCGTGGCCAGCACCTGCGGGGTGATCTCACCCTCGAGCAAGTAGGTGCCCGGCGCGGTCTCCTGCGGCGCGAAGCCTTCCGGCAGCGCCGCGGTGAGCAGCGCCATGTCGAGTTCGGGTGGGGCACAGAACCGGAGCTGGCCCGCCGCACCGTGCGCGGTGACCTCGGCCGGGGTGCCCTGCGCCACGATCCGGCCGTGGTCGATGATCACCAGCTGGTCGGCGAGCTGTTCGGCCTCGTCCATCATGTGCGTGGTGAGCACCACGCTCACCCCGTCGCGGCGCAGGGCGTCGATGAGCTCCCACACGATCAGCCGGGCATGGGCGTCCAGGCCCGCGGTCGGTTCGTCGAGGAACACGATCTCGGGTCGGCCGACCAGGGCGCAGGCCAGCGCCAGGCGCTGCTGCTGGCCGCCGGAGAGCCGACGATAGGGCGTGCGGCGGTTGTCCTGGAGTCCCAGGGTGGCCAGCAGCCAGTCGGGGTCGATCGGGTCGGCGGCGTAGGCGGCGACCAGGTCGAGCATTTCCCCGGCGCGCGCACCCGGGTAGGCGCCGCCGCCCTGCAACATCACGCCGATGCGCGGGCGCAACTGCTCGGAGTCGGCGATCGGATCCAGGCCGAGCACCCGCACCGTGCCCGCGTCGGGGCGTACGAAGCCCTCGCACATCTCCACGGTGGTGGTCTTGCCCGCGCCGTTGGGGCCGAGCAGCGCGAAAACCTGAGCACGCTCGACATCGAAGCGCAGGCCGTCGACCGCGGTGATCTCGCCGAAGCGTTTCACGACACCCTCGATACGGACGGCGGGTCCCGAGTGCGCGGTCACCACAGCGCCCCGCCGGCACTCGGCTCCGTCGCGCCGAAGGGTGCTGTGCCCATGGTTCGCTCGCTTCGCTCCCTCACGACGTCACACGGTAAGCCGTGGCCTCCTGTGACGGAGCCGACACCCCCGCCTGTGCCCGCCAGGGCAGGGTGTGCCGGGTGAGGGCGAAGAACAGGGCGAAGCAGACCGCGGCGGCCAGGGCGGCCCCGATGATCTGGAAGACCTGGAACTCCGCGCCGCGCGGCATCACCAGCATCGAGACGACCGCCGAGAAGGCCACGGCGGGTACGCGGAACACCGGTTGGGTGGCCCAGGCGGCCAGCGGCACGATCGCCCACAGCAGGTACCAGGGCTGGACCACCGGGAACAGCAGCACGATCGCACCGAGCGAGACACCGAGCGCGCCGACCGGATGCAGGCGGCCGGTGCCGGCTGCGACGAGCATCCGGATCGTCACCCAGGCCGCCACCAACGCGGCGATCGGCCGGGTGATCGACAGCAGCGCCGTGGTGTGGTCGCCCAGGCCGAGCAGCACGCCACCGAAGCCGGTGATGATGCCGGTGACGGTGGGTAGCGACATCCAGCTGCGCACCGCGCTCGCGGTGTTGAGGGTGAAGATCCAGCCGAAGCCCAGCCCGCTGGCCCAGCTCACGAACAGTGTTGTGGCCCCAGCGATCAGACCCAGTAGAACGGCGGCTTTGACGATGGCTGTGAAACTGCCGCCCCAGCGTCTGGCCAGGGCCATACCGACGAAACCGAGCGCGATGATGGAGGTGAACTTCACCGACGACGACAGGGTGATCACCACCGCGCCGCCGACTAACAGGCCGTAACCCCGCGCATCCAGTGGCGGCAGGTTCTTCGCGGTCAACTGGTCGCGTGTGCCGCCGTCGCCGTAGATCGCGCGCAGCATGAGTTCCACCCCGGCCAGCATCAGCCCGAGCATCAGCGCGTCGTTGTGCACGCCACCGACCAGGTGGAACAGCACCAGCGGGTTGGCCGCGCCGAGCCACAGCGCGCTCACCGGCGCCACCCCGCAGCGCACCGACAGCCGCGGCAGCGCCCACACGATCAGCGCGACACCGGCGAGGGCGAGCAATCGGTGCACCCACACCCCGGCGATGATGTTGTCCCCGGTCAGTTCGGCGATGCCGCGCCCGATCCACAGGAACAGCGGGCCGTAGGGCGCCGGGGTGTCCCGCCAGATCGTGGGCACATTGTTGGTGAGCACATTGTCGATGCCGAGCCCGGCGACCGGCCCCTCCGCATAGGGGTCGATGCCGCGCGCGGCGATCTCGCTCTGAGCCAGGTAGGAGTAGACGTCGTTGCTGAACATCGGTGGTGCCACCGACAGCGGGATGATCCACAGCAGCAGGGTGCGGTCCAGTTGCGAGCGGCTCAGCCGGTGCAGCGGCGAACCGGCCAGTCCGCCGATCGCGAATCGGCCCAGCAGCAACCACGCGCCGATCACCAGCACGGTGCCGAACATGCACATCGCCAGCGACCCGGTGTGTGCGCGCGCGAAGATGCCGAGCACCCGCACTCCCGACACCGGGTTCTGGTGCACCGGTTGCGCGCCGATGCCCAGTGCGGCGATCGCCATCAGCACGGCGCCGGTCGCGCCCATCAGGCGGATCCGGTCCAGTTGCGCGCGTTCGCGCTTGTCGAGTCCGGGCACCTCGGTCTCGTCGCGGTGCAGGACCGCGACGGTGTGATCGGGCGTCGTCACGTCGAGCCCGAGAGCCCGTCGCCCGAACGCCGATATCTTGCGCGCCGCGCCCTCCAGTACCGCCACGAACGCAGAGCCTAGTTGTCCCGGGCGCGGTCCACGCTCGGCCGGTCAGTGCGCCGCCGCGACCTGGGCGAACCCGCGAAGCCTAGGGGACCGTGATGACGGTGGGCGGCACCGGCGGCAGCTGCGAGTGCACCTGCACCGTCGCGACGACCGCCACGAGCAGACACAGCGCCGCGACCCCGCCGAGGCAAGCCCAGCCGATCCGCCGCGCCGCCTCCGGAGTGCGTGCGGACAGCCACGCGGGTGCGAACAGGATGCCCAGCGCGCTGAGTGTGCCCGCCGCCAGGCCACCGAGGTGGCCCCACAGCGAAATGCCGGGCAGCGACACACTGATCAGCACGTTCACGCCGATCACGACCAGCATCGGGGTGGGGCTCTGCCGCAGCCGGATCAAGGTCACCGTGACCGCGCCGAACAGGCCGTACACCGCGCCCGAAGCGCCCGCGGTGGCGGTGATCGGGTCCGACAACAGCATCACCGCGGCCGACCCGCCCAGCAGGGAGAGCAGGTAGACGCAGCCATAGCGCACTCGGCCCAGCACCTTCTCCAGGTCGCGGCCGACGATGTAGAGGGCGAACATGTTGACCAGCAGGTGGATCGCGCCGTAGTGCAGGAAGCCCGAACCCAGCAGCCGCCACCACTGGCCGTCGGCCACCAGCAGCGGCACCAGCACGAAGTCCCCGAACAATGCCGAGCCGCGGAAGTTGTCCATCGGGTCGCCCGCTTGGGCGGCGGTGAGCACGTAGACGAGCACGTTGATCGCGATCAGCCCGTAGGTGACGTAGGGCACCGCCACTCCGACCGGGCCACCGCCTACGGTGCGCGCCTGGCGCACGTCGCGCTGCCCCTGGCGCACGCAGTCCACGCAGTGCTGCCCGACCGCGGCCGGGCGCAGGCACTCAGGACAGGCGGGCCGCCCGCAGCGCGTACAGGCGAGTCCGGTAGGTCGATCGGGGTGGCGGACACACGAGGGTGTGGGCGGGTTGGACACGCTGCCATCGTGCCATGCGGCGCCGAGCGCGGCGGGGGAGCCGCATGGCTGCCACCGTTGCTGTGCGGCCGGGCGCGAGTCGCGGTCGGACGGGCCGTGACGGCAAGGCAGCCGCCGTCACCTCCGCGGCCGGGTGAGAGCCGCGTGCCCCAAGGATCATCCGACTGGTTGGGAGTGTTCTCGTTTCGGTTGCGCCGGCCGGGCTATGTCCGGGACATGACGTCACTGTGGTTGAACCATGCCGAGGTCCCCGCCCGACTACGTCTCACCCCGGGCTCCCGGTACGACACCGTGGTCATCGGTGCCGGGCTGGTCGGGCTGGCGACGGCGTTGTTGCTGGCCGAAGACGGTCGTGAGGTGGCGGTGCTCGAGGCGAAACGGGTCGGGGCGGGCACCACCGTCTCCTCGACGGCCAAGATCTCGGTACTGCAGGGCACCAGAGGCCAGACCATCGCGCGGCGGCACGGCATCGCGACGTTGGCGCGCTATGCCACGGCCAATCTCGCGGGCCTGGACTGGTTGCTCAACTTCTGCGCCGAACACGACGTCAGCGCCCAGCGGGTGGCGGCGCTGACCTACGCTCAGCACGCTGGTGAGAAGGCCGCCGTGCGCGCCGAGCTCGACGCCACGCGCGCCGCCGGTCTGCCCACGGAGTTCGTCGACGATCTCGACGTGCCCTACCCGTTCCACGGCGCGGTCCGGTTGCGTGAGCAGGCCCAGGTCGACCCGATGGCGCTGCTGGCGGCGCTGGCCGCGCAGGTCGAGTCGCACGGTGCCCCGATCTTCGAGTCCACGCGCGCGCAGAGCCTGCACCACCGCGACGACGAGGTCGTCATCGGCACCGAACACGGGGAGGTGACCGCGTCCGACGTGGTGGTGGCCACCGGTACCCCGATCTTCGACCGCGGTGGCTTCTTCGCCCGGCTCACCGCGCAGCGCTCCTATCTGGCGGCGTTCCGGGCGCCCGGCCCGGTGCCGCAGGAGATGTTCGTCAGCGCGGGGGCGCCCATCCGATCGATGCGGGTGTTCCCGGCTCCGGACGGTGAGGTCCTGCTCGTCGGTGGCAGCGGCCACGACGTGGGCCGCGAACAGTCCGCGAACACCCACGTCCAGGAATTGCTCGACTGGACCGGGCGATGGTTCCCCGGCGCGGAGCTGCTCTACCGGTGGTCGGCCCAGGACTATCACCCGGTGGGCGAACTGCCCTACGTCGGCCCGCTGCTACCCGGCCGTGACAACGTTCTGGTGGCCACCGGTTTCGCGAAGTGGGGCCTGACCAACGGCGCGGCCGCCGCGCTCGCCCTGTTCGGCCGCCTGACCGGAAACCGCCCGCCCTGGGCCGAGACCCTGGCCACCTGGCGCCCCGGCGACGTGGCCTCGGTGCCCGCTGGCGCCCGAGTCAACGCCACCGTGGCCCAATACCTGTCCACCGGCTGGCTACACCTCATCGGCGCGGGCGAACACACGGTCCCCCCGGAAGGCTGCGGCCGCATCCAACGCCACGGCCTCCACCCCACCGCGGTAGCCACCGTCGACGGCAAAACCACCGAAGTCTCAGCCATCTGCCCCCACCTCTACGGCATAGTCCACTGGAACGACGCCGAACGCACCTGGGACTGCCCCCTCCACGGCTCCCGCTTCACCCCCCAGGGCACCGTCATAGAAGGCCCAGCCACCCACCCCCTCGCTCCCCGGAAACTGGGCGATTGACCACTAGGCTCTGAGGTAAGTATCGCCCGAGAGGGGACAGCCACGAGAGCCTGGTGATCGGCCGTTCAGGCTTCTGGTATGTGGATGGGCGGGTGTGCGATGGGTCACCGGTGCGGGGTGGGGGCGGTTGGGGTGTGAGGGCTGCACCTGGGGTTTTGGTGGGGGTGCGGGTTCGGTGGGGAAGCTCTTCGCAGGTCAGGGGAGCCTTGGGTAGGGGACCCTTATTAGATTTAGGGAAGTAATTCCGCCACACTGGTGTTGTGAAAACCGTGGGTTTGCGGACAGATATGGAAGGGACCGGGCGTAAAACGGCCGGTGCCCGGAGCTCTGCTGTGCCCGCTGCGACCGCGCACGAGGGCCAGACTCGGGCGGCCATCGTCCAGTTGCTGCTCGAACAGGGGCCGATCACCGCTACCGCGATCGGTGCCGAGCTCGGGCTCGCGCCCGCCGGGGTGCGCAGGCACCTCGACGCGCTCATCGACGCCGGTCAGGCTCGGGCGAACCGGTCCGCGCCGTGGCAGCAGAAAGGCCGCGGCAGGCCCGCCAAGCAGTACCAGCTCACCGCGGCCGGACGCGGCAACCTCGGACACGCCTACGACGATCTGGCCGGGGCGGCGATCCGCCAACTCGGGGAGCTCGGTGGCGACGCGGCGATCAGCGAATTCGCGCGCCGGCGGGTACGCACCATCGTCGACGGGATCGAACCGGTCGACGAACACACCGCGCCGGTGATCGAGGCCAAGGTCGAAGAGATCGCCGAAGCGTTCGCCGACGCCGGATTCGCCGCGACGACCCGCCAGGTCGGGGCCGGCGTGCAGATATGCCAACATCATTGCCCGGTGGCCCACGTGGCCGAAGAGTTCCCGCAGCTGTGCGCGGCCGAACTGGACGCATTCCGCGACCTGCTCGGCACGCACGTGCAGCGCCTCGCGACCATCGCCAACGGCGATTGCGCGTGCACCACCCATGTGCCGCTGGCTGCGGTGCCGAAGAAAGCTTCCCCCTCAACCGCCGCACAGCCCGCGGCGGGACGAACGAACGACTCCGGAAGGAGTGCCGAATGACGACAACCACCGACCAGGTGCAACCGCTCACCCAGGACGAAACGATCGCCTCGCTGGGCAACTACGGTTACGGCTGGGCCGATTCGGATGTGGCCGGTGCCAGCGCACAACGTGGCCTGTCGGAGGCTGTCGTCCGCGACATCTCGGCCAAGAAGAGCGAGCCGGACTGGATGCTCGACATCCGCCTCAAGGCCCTGCGCATCTTCGATCGCAAGCCCATGCCGAACTGGGGTTCCGACCTCGGTGGCATCGACTTCGACAACATCAAGTATTTCGTGCGCTCGAGCGAGAAGCAGGCCGAGACCTGGGAAGACCTGCCCGAGGACATCAAGAACACCTACGACAAGCTGGGCATCCCCGAGGCCGAGAAGCAGCGCCTGGTCTCCGGTGTCGCCGCGCAGTACGAGTCCGAGGTCGTCTACCACTCGATCCGTGAGGACCTCGAGAAGCAGGGCGTGCTGTTCCTCGACACCGACACCGCGCTGCGCGAGCACCCCGAGGTCTTCAAGAAGTACTTCGGTTCGGTGATCCCCGCCGGTGACAACAAGTTCTCCGCGCTCAACACCGCCGTGTGGTCGGGTGGCTCGTTCATCTACGTGCCGCCGGGCGTGCACGTCGACATCCCGCTGCAGGCCTACTTCCGGATCAACACCGAGAACATGGGCCAGTTCGAGCGGACGCTGATCATCGTCGACGAGGACGCCTACGTCCACTACGTCGAGGGCTGCACCGCGCCGATCTACAAGTCCGACTCGCTGCACTCCGCGGTCGTGGAGATCATCGTGAAGAAGGGCGGCCGCTGCCGCTACACGACCATCCAGAACTGGTCGAACAACGTCTACAACCTGGTCACCAAGCGCGCCAAGGCCGAGGCGGGCGCCACCATGGAGTGGGTCGACGGCAACATCGGCTCCAAGGTCACCATGAAGTACCCGGCGGTCTGGATGACCGGTGAGCACGCGCACGGCGAGGTCCTCTCCGTCGCGTTCGCCGGCCCCGGCCAGCACCAGGACACCGGCGCCAAGATGCTGCACCTGGCCCCGCACACCTCCTCGACCATCGTGTCGAAGTCGGTGGCGCGTGGCGGTGGGCGCGCGTCGTACCGCGGTCTGGTCCAGGTCAACAAGGGCGCCTACGGCTCCAAGTCGACCGTGAAGTGTGACGCGCTGCTGGTCGACACGATCAGCCGCTCCGACACCTACCCCTACGTCGACATCCGCGAGGACGACGTGACCATGGGGCACGAGGCCACGGTCTCGAAGGTGTCCGAGGACCAGCTGTTCTACCTGATGAGCCGTGGTCTGTCCGAGGACGAGGCGATGGCGATGGTGGTGCGCGGCTTCGTTGAGCCGATCGCCAAGGAACTGCCGATGGAATACGCGTTGGAATTGAACCGGCTCATCGAGCTGCAGATGGAAGGGGCCGTGGGCTGATGTCGACGCTCGAGACGCCGATCCAGAATCCCGGCGCGGGCGCCGCGATCAACAAGGGCGAGGTCTTCACCTCGTTCGATGTGGACGCCTTCGAGGTCCCGTCGGGTCGCGACGAGGCGTGGCGGTTCACTCCGCTGCGCCGTCTGCGCGGCCTGCACGACGGCACCGCGGTGCGCGACGGACAGGCCACCGTCGAGGTGAGCGAGGTCGCCGGTGTCACCGTGGAAACGGTGGACCGCACCGACGCCCGCCTCGGCCAGGCCGGCACCCCCGCCGATCGCGTCGCCGCTCAGGCCTATTCGGGCTTCGAGACCGCGACCGTGATCACCGTCGGCAAGGAGACCGAGGTCTCGGATCCGGTCACCGTGACCATCACGGGCCCCGGCGAGGGCAAGACCGCTTACGGTCACCTGCAGGTGCGCCTGGACGCGTTCGCCGTGGCCACCGTGGTCATCGACCAGCGTGGCAGCGGCACCTACGCCGAGAACGTGGAGTTCGTGCTCGGTGACAGTGCCAAGCTCACCGTCGTCGCCGTCCAGGAATGGGCCGACGACGCCGTGCACGCCACCGCGCATCACCTGAAGCTGGGCCGTGACGCGAACCTGCGCCACGTGTCGGCGACGCTGGGTGGCAACCTGGTGCGCCTCACCGGCACCGTGCGCTACGCCGGTCCGGGCGGGCAGGCCGAACTGTTCGGCCTGTACTTCGCCGACGCCGGTCAGCATTTCGAGCAGCGGCTGCTGGTGGATCACTCCGAGCCCAACTGCAAGTCCGATGTGCTGTACAAGGGTGCGCTGCAGGGCGACCCGGCCTCACCCAAGGGTGACGCCCGCACGGTCTGGGTCGGCGACGTGCTGATCCGCGTGGCCGCGGAGGGCACCGACACCTACGAGGCCAACCGCAACCTGGTGCTCACCGACGGCGCCCGCGCCGATTCGGTGCCGAACCTCGAGATCGAGACCGGCGAGATCGCCGGTGCCGGACACGCCAGTGCCACCGGCCGCTTCGATGACGAGCAGCTGTTCTACCTGCGTGCGCGCGGCATCCCCGAAGATGTCGCCCGCCGCCTGGTGGTGCGTGGCTTCTTCTTCGAGATCATCCAGAAGGTCACGGTCCCCGAGGTCCGGGAGCGGCTCGAGGCGGCCATCGAGGCCGAACTCGCCACTGTCGGTATCTGAGACCACGACCTGACTCCCCAAAAACTTCCACGAAGGATTCGAATTCGATGACCACCTTGGAAATCAAGGACCTGCAAGCCGAGATCACCACTCCCGAGGGTGAGTCCAAGCAGATCCTCAACGGCGTGAACCTCACCGTGAAGTCGGGCGAGACGCACGCCATCATGGGCCCCAACGGCTCGGGTAAGTCCACGCTGTCCTACGTGATCGCGGGCCACCCGAAGTACACCGTCACCCAGGGCACGATCACCCTCGACGGCGAGAACGTGCTCGACATGTCGGTCGACGAGCGTGCCCGGGCCGGGCTGTTCCTGGCCATGCAGTACCCGGTGGAGGTCCCCGGCGTCTCGATGTCGAACTTCCTGCGTACCGCCGCCACCGCCGTGCGCGGCGAGGCGCCCAAGCTGCGCACCTGGGTCAAGGAGGTGAAGGAGTCGATGAAGGAACTCGACATCGACTCGGCCTTCGCCGACCGCTCGGTGAACGAGGGCTTCTCCGGTGGCGAGAAGAAGCGTCACGAGGTGCTGCAGCTGGGTCTGCTCAAGCCGAAGATCGCGATCCTCGACGAGACCGACTCCGGCCTCGACGTCGACGCGCTGCGCATCGTCTCCGAGGGCGTGAACAGCTACAAGGAGCGCGAAGACGGCGGCGTGCTGCTGATCACCCACTACACCCGCATCCTGCGCTACATCAAGCCCGACTTCGTGCACGTGTTCATCAACGGCCGCATCGTCGCCGAGGGCGGCGCGGAGCTGGCCGAGGAACTCGACGCGAACGGCTACGAGCGCTTCACACCTACGACCACCGGAGCCTGAGGCGACGATGACCGCTGTCTCTGTGTCGGGTCCGGCCCTCGATGTCGCCCGGATCCGAGCCGACTTCCCCATCCTGAACCGCACGGTTCGGGACGGGAAGCCGTTGGTGTACCTGGATTCCGGTGCGACCTCGCAGCGTCCGCTGCAGGTGCTCGACGCCGAGCGTGAGTTCCTGCTCACCCGTAACTCGGCGGTGCACCGCGGCGCGCATCAGCTGGCCGAAGAGGCGACCGACTCCTACGAGGACGCGCGCGTGGACATCGCGCGCTTCGTCGGCGCCGACGCGGGCGAGATCGTGTTCACCAAGAACGCGACCGAGTCGCTGAACCTGGTGGCCAACGCGTTCGGTGACGACCGGTTCCCCCACAAGGTGGGCCCGGGCGACGAGATCGTGATCACCGAGCTCGAGCACCACGCGAATCTCGTTCCGTGGCAGGAGCTCGCGCGTCGCACCGGTGCCACGCTGAAGTGGTACGGGCTCACCGACGACGGCCGCATCGACCTGGATTCGCTCGAACTGTCGTCGGCGACCAAGGTTCTCGCCTTCACCCACCAGTCCAATGTGACCGGTGCGGTGGCCCCGGTGGCCGAATTGGTGCGCCGGGCGCAGGCCGTCGGTGCGCTGGTCGTGCTCGACGCCTGCCAGTCGGTGCCGCACGCGGCGGTGGACTTCCGGGAGCTCGGTGTCGATTTCGCCGCGTTCTCCGGTCACAAGATGCTCGGCCCGATGGGTGTGGGCGGACTGTACGGTCGCCGTGCGCTGCTCGAGCAGGTGCCGCCGTTCATCACCGGTGGGTCGATGATCGAGACCGTCACCATGGAGAAGACCACCTACGCGCCGCCGCCGCAGCGTTTCGAGGCCGGCACCCCGATGACCTCACAGGTCGTCGGCCTGGCCGCCGCGGTGCGCTATCTCGAGGATCTCGGCATGGACGCGGTCGCCGCCCACGAGCACGCGCTCACCGGCGCGGCGCTCGAGGGTCTCGGCGCGATCGAGGGTGTGCGGATCATCGGGCCCACCGAGAACGTGGACCGTGGTGGCGCGGTGTCGTTCGTGGTCGACGGGGTGCACGCGCACGATGTGGGCCAGATCCTCGACGACCAGGGTGTCGCCATCCGGGTCGGGCACCACTGCGCGTGGCCGTTGCACCGCAAGTTCGGTATCGCGGCCACCGCACGCGCGTCTTTCGCGGTCTACAACACACTCGACGAGGTCGACGCACTGGTCACGGCCGTGCGGAAGGCCCAGACCTTCTTCGGAGTTGTCTGAGTCATGCGCATGGAGCAGATGTACCAGGAAGTGATCCTGGATCACTACAAGCACCCACACCACCGGGGGTTGCGGGATCCGTTCGGTGCCGAAGTGCACCACGTGAACCCGACCTGTGGTGACGAGGTGACCCTGCGGGTGCACATCGACGGTGCGGGCGAAGTCGCCGATGTGTCCTATGACGGCCAGGGTTGTTCGATCAGTCAGGCCGCCACCTCGATCCTCACCGATCAGGTGATCGGGCTGCCGGTGCAGCAGGCGCTGAAGGTGGTCGACTCGTTCAGCGAGATGATCTCGAGCCGCGGCGCCGTCGAAGGCGACGAGGACATGATCGGCGACGGCATCGCCCTCGCCGGTGTCGCCAAGTACCCCGCGCGCGTGAAGTGCGCACTGCTGGGGTGGATGGCGTTCAAGGACGCCGTCGTGCAGATCGCCTCGGCCGAAGATGCCAAGCCTGCCATGGGAAATGGGGAAGCGTGATGAGTGAGACCAAGGCCGATGACGCCACGACCGAAACCGCCGCGCGCACTCCCGAAGCGGAGTTGACGCCCGAGCAGATCCAGCACATCGCCGACCTCGAAGAGGCCATGCGCGATGTCGTCGACCCCGAACTCGGGATCAATGTCGTCGACCTGGGCCTGGTCTACGGCCTGTCCGTCGACGACGACAACATCTGCACTCTCGACATGACGCTCACCTCGGCGGCCTGCCCGCTGACCGACGTCATCGAGGACCAGTCCCGCAACGCGCTGGTGCGCAGCGGCCTGGTCGAGGACCTGAAGATCAACTGGGTCTGGATGCCCCCGTGGGGCCCGGACAAGATCACCGACGACGGCCGCGAACAGTTGCGCGCGCTCGGTTTCACCGTCTAGCAGTACTTTTCACCGCAGGCCCGGATCCGCACGGATCCGGGCCTGTGGTGTCTCACCGGCGCTTTCGAGTGGCGCCCGGCACCCATCGGTGGTTGGCTGGACTGTTCCGGACTTCCGGAGCAGTTTCCAGAGGAGAATTTTCGAATGAGTTTCATGGGTAAGGTCGGCTTCGCGGTCGCGGGGCTGGGCCTTGCGGCCGGGTCGGTGCTCGGCGCCGGTCCGGCGGACGCGGCCGGCGACCAGTGGGCCGCGTACGGATTCAGTGATCTGCAGCACGGCACCTGGGCTGCGGTGAACGCCGACAGCGAGGAAGCGGCAATAGCGTGGGTGCTCGAGCAGTGCGGCGGTGGGCCGGACTGCACGATCCTCAACTCGTGGGCCAACGGTTGTGGCGCCATCGTGCACAGCAACGAGGGCTGGATCACCGCGGCATCGGGACGCGACCGTGGTGAGGCGGTGCGAAACGCCGTCGACAAGCTGGCGAAAGACGCCCCGATGGCGCAACTGGCCAACTTCGGTTCGTCGGATCTGAGCGGTACCACGGTCGTCGACGTGATGTGCACGCAGAACGCGAGCTGACCTCGCGGTGTACCGGGCCGGACCGCTGCGTTCGTGATCATGCGCAGACCGCCACACTGTGACACTTCCCGGCCCGGTTTTGCTCTCGGCGGTCAGCCGGTGATGATCTTGAAGGTTCCGGGCATCCGGAACTGTTTCCAAAGGAGAATTTTCGAATGAGTTTCATGGGTAAGGTCGGCTTCGCCGTCGCGGCGTTCGGCCTTGCGGCCGGTTCCGTGCTCGGCGCCGGTTCGGCGAGCGCGGCAGGCGACCAGTGGGCCTCGATCGCGCTGAGCGACAGCCAGGCGATCTACGGCATCGGCGTCAACGAGGCGAGTGCCGATGCGGCGCGCGCCGCCGCGATCGCGGACTGCCACCTGTCGGACTGCCGGGTGGTCAAGACCTGGGCCAACGGTTGCGGCGTGATGGTCCAGAGTGAGAACACCCTGGCGTGGGCGACGGGTGCGACGCGCGCCGACGCCGAGCGCAAGGCCTACGAGAACCTGGCGGAGCGGCATCCGGCCGCGCTGCTGGCCAACACCGGTTCGGCCGGCCTGAGCGGCACGGTTCTCGTCGACGCGATCTGCACCGCGAACGCACGCTGATCGTCCCCCGGGTACTCGGGCCCGGATCCTCTCGTGGGATCCGGGCCCGTGGTGTCTCGACACCCGGACACCGGAAGCAGGCGATGATGGAGCCATGGTCGACGACAGCACCGCGCAGCGGATGAAGCACGCCCTGGTCGGTGGGCTCGCCGCCATCGTGCTGGCCCCGGCCGCGGCGGCGGTGACGGCCACCGTCTATCGCTTCCCGGTCCCGATGGTCGGCTACACCAGCGGGTTCGGGGGTGCGCTCACCGCCGCGGTGGGCAGCGTGTTCTACCTGGTACTCGGCGGTGCGCTGGTGCTGGGAGCGCTCGGCGCGGTGGGTGGCTACGTGGCTGTCGGCCCGAAGCGCCCGGCCGGCGCGGGCACATACGCCCTGGCTGTCCTCATCGGGCTGGGCGTCGCTGTCGCCGGTGCCGTCGCGCTGGCATTGCTCGAGTACGTCATCGGGCCCTGGTGACAGCGCGCACCGGTCACACCGGTTCGGTGACGGTGGCCAGCCAGGCGCCGATCATGTCGGCGGTGTGGTCGATGACCACATCACGGTCCAGGCCCTCGTCTTCCATCTCGACCGAACGCAGGGCGGTCGCGAAACCGGCGTTGAGCACCACGAACGCCATGATGTCGATGTCCACGCCCCTGGTCGGTCCGAGCAGCGAGATCAGGTACAGCTTGATGATCATGCGCAACCGTGGCTCGAATTCGGGGATGCCGCTGCCGTAGAAGTGCAGGTCGGCGACGAGCGCGCGGACCAGTGGTCCGTTGGCGACGAGGATTTCGACCGCCGTGCGGATCACGTCGGCCACCGCATCGCGTGGGCTCATGTCGGCGGCGACGGTGAGCAGCTTGCTGTATCGCTGTTCGACCTGCAGGAACAGCCCGTCGGTGAGCTCCTTGACGATCTCGTCGCGGTCGGTGAAGTACCGGTACAGCGTGCCGATGCTCATGCCCGCCTCGGCGGCGATCCGGTTGGTGGAGGTGTTGCCGATACCGCGGGTGCCGAAAAGCTGAGCGGATACCTCGAGAATGCGGGTCCGCGTTTCCTTCGCCCGGTCCTGTTTGGGTCGTTTGCGCTGCTTATCGGGTTGCACTGGCATCGGATGACCTCGGTGGAAAGAGGAGTAGAAGGTGAGCAGTCACTCACCCTACAGTCATGTTCACCGAGAAACCGGAGTGCGGGCCATCACAGTCGCTCGCGCACCGGAAGATTGACACCGCCGGCGGCACCGGGCGGGTGTGAAAGGAGTCGACGATGACGATCCCACTGGACGCGATGACGATGTGGCAGCCCCTGCGCGACGTGCGGGGGTTGACCGGCACGCTGGTCGGCCACTTCGTGGACAACGTGGCCACCTGCCGCACACTGCCGGGGGATGCGATCTCCGGCGACATCACCACCGTCACGCGCATGTGCCTGGAAATCGTGAGCGGCATGCTCGACGGGCGCGACGAGGCAGCCAAGCTGCACCGGCTCTCGATCGCCGCGGCCGACTGGGCCCGTGAGGGCGTGCCGATCGACACCATCCTGCACGCCTTCCACGAGGGGTTCCGGCTCGGCTTCGACGCGGTGTGCGCGGGAGCCGCCGACGGCGACCGCACCAACCTGATCGACGAATTCCGCCGGTGCGCGGCCATTTCCGACCTGCTGTGCACCACGGTGGCCCGCGCCTACATCCGTGAGCACCGTGAGATCGCCGGCGAACACCACACGGCCGTGCACACGCTCACCTCCGCGCTGCTGGCCGGGCAACAGACCAGCACGATGGCGCGCGAGTGCGGTGTCACCGTGGCGCAGGCGTATTCGGTGGTGGCGCTGTCGATTCCCGAACATCCCGACGAGCGCGACCCGCGCCTGAACGCGGCCGTGGTGGCCCGGCGCAAGCTGCGCAGGGTGCAGGCCGCGCTGGCGCATCAGTGCGGCGAACAGGTGCTGTCGCTGCTGTCGGTGGACGGGGGCACCCTGCTGGTTCCGGCCGAGCTGCTGGTGGGCGAACAACTCGACACGCTGATCGAGGCGCTGTCGCGGGCGGCGCGCGTGGAGGTGATGGCGGCTCTGGTGCCCGCGCCCACCGACGAGATCCCCGACGCCACCCAGCGCGCGCACGAACTGCTCGACATGGTCGAGCGGCTGGACTGCGCGCCCGGTCTCTACCGTTTCGGTGACCTGGCCCTGGAATACCAGCTCACCCGCCCCGGGCCGGGCCGCGCCCGCCTCGGTGAACTGCTGACACCGCTGGACAAGCACCCGGAACTCTACGAAACCCTGCGAGTGCACATCGCCAACAACATGAACCGGCAGCGCACCGCCCGGTTGCTGCACATCCACACCAACACCGTCGACTACCGCTTGCGCCGCGTCGCCCAGCTCACCGGGCTGGATCCGGCGCAGGCAGCGGGGTTGTGGCAGTTGCGTTCGGCGATGATCGCGCGCAGCTTCCACACCGGACCGACGGTCACCGCCGAGTCGCTCGGACCCGACGCGTTCGCCGCCCCCGTCGGGGTGGGCGCCGGCCGGGCCCGCCGGCGACGGTCGGAGACCCGGCCCCGTCCGTCGCCGGACCCGGTCGGGGTGCGCTCGGCGTAGTCATCGACCCCGCACTCACCGCCAGGCCACTCCGGCGGCCGGAGCAGGCACGCACATCGCCCGCGGCGAAACACCCGGCACGGGCGGTAGCGGAGTGCGGCGGTCAGGTCACGTCGACGATGCGCCGACGCCGGTGGTCGACCGTAATCGCCTCGCGCAGAGCGCCTTCGCACCCCTATCGTTGCCTGACCGAAACCAGGAGGGGCGATGCCAGTCGAATCGGTAGAAGAGTTGCGCGAGGCGATCGCACAGGGCGCTGTACCGAAGTACCTGCTGTTCTGGGGGCACAGTCCTCGCCGTGACGCGACGATCGGGTCGAGTTGCCTGAGCCAGTGGTGGCCGGCGAGTTTCGTCGTCGACGGAGTGGACTTCGCCACCGCCGAGCACTACATGATGTGGCGAAAGGCGCTGCTGTTCGGTGACGCCGACATCGCCACCCGGGTACTCGAGGTGGCGCATCCGAGCGAAGCCAAGAACCTCGGCAGGCGCGTGCGCAACTTCGACGAGCAGGTCTGGGATCGGGCGCGTTTCGACATCGTTGTGGCCGGTAGCGTAGCCGAGTTCGGGCAGGACGAGGCGCTGGGTGGCTATCTGGCCGGCACCGCGGGCCGGGTGCTGGTGGAAGCGAGTCCGATGGACCGGGTCTGGGGGATCGGGCTGACCGCCGACGATCCACGGGCCGCCGATCCGGCGCGCTGGCGGGGCCTGAATCTGTTGGGGTTCGCGTTGATGCGGGCGCGCGGCGAGCTGATCGCGGCGCACGATCGTGGTGTGGCGGGAACTCCGAGCTCCTGACCGGTTGTGTCGGGTGTGGCGGGTCGATCGGGGCGGCGCTGCCCCGGCGCGAAACCGATGCGTGTCCGAACCTCACCACCGGTGCGGCTAGCCTGTGAGGCATGGCCGGGAATGTCCGGATGACCGACATCCTCGGGGTGACAGCCGGTGCCGTGTGCGCGCACGCGGTCCGGCCGCGGAGGCAACGACAACGACAAGGAGTCCACGGGTGGCTGTCCTGGACGCGAAGCTGAGCGACATCTACGACGAGGTGTTGCATCGCAACCCCGGCGAATCCGAGTTCCACCAGGCGGTTCGCGAGGTGCTCGACAGCCTCGGCCCCGTCGTCGCCAAGCACCCGCAGTACGCCGACGCGGCCGTGATCCGCCGGTTGTGTGAGCCCGAACGCCAGATCATCTTCCGGGTGCCGTGGGTCGATGATTCCGGCAACGTGCAGATCAATCGGGGCTTCCGGGTGGAGTTCAATTCCGCGCTCGGCCCGTACAAGGGCGGGCTGCGCTTCCACCCGTCGGTCTACCTGGGCATCGTGAAGTTCCTGGGCTTCGAGCAGATCTTCAAGAACTCGCTGACCGGACTACCCATCGGTGGCGGCAAGGGCGGTTCGGATTTCGACCCGAAGGGCCGCTCGGAGGGCGAGGTGATGCGCTTCTGTCAGGCGTTCATGACCGAGCTCTACCGGCACCTCGGCGAACACACCGACGTCCCGGCCGGTGACACCGGAGTGGGTGGCCGCGAGATCGGCTACCTGTTCGGCCAGTACAAACGGATCACCAACCGCTACGAGTCCGGTGTACTCACCGGCAAGGGCCTGTCCTGGGGTGGTTCGCAGGTGCGCCGCGAGGCCACCGGTTACGGCGCGGTCTACTTCGTCAACGAGATCCTCGCCGCGGCGGGCCGGTCGCTCGAAGGCCAGCGCGTGGTGGTGTCGGGCTCGGGCAATGTCGCCATCTACGCGATCGAGAAGGTCCACGAACTCGGCGGCACCGTGGTGGGGTGCTCGGATTCCAGCGGTTACGTCGTCGACGAGCAGGGCATCGATCTCGAACTGCTCAAGGAGATCAAGGAGGTCCAGCGCGGCCGGATCGCCGACTACGCCGAGGCCCGCTCGCGGACGGCGCGATTCGTCCCGGGGGGTTCGCTGTGGGAGGTGCCCTGCGATATCGCCCTGCCGTGCGCGACCCAGAACGAACTCGACGGCGCCGACGCGGGCAAGCTCATCGCCAACGGTTGCCGGATCGTCGCCGAGGGCGCCAACATGCCGTGCAGGCCGGACGCGGTGCGGTTGTTCGGCGAGGCCGGGGTGATCTTCGCGCCCGGTAAAGCGGCCAACGCCGGCGGCGTGGCGACCAGCGCGCTCGAGATGCAGCAGAACGCCTCGCGCGACTCGTGGACCTTCGAGCACACCGAGGAGCGGCTGGCCGAGATCATGCGCGGCATCCACGATCGTTGCCTGGCCACCGCCGACGAGTACGGCGTACCGGGCAACTATGTGGCGGGCGCCAACATCGGCGGCTTCATCCAGGTCGCGGACGCGATGCTGGCCCTGGGCGTCATCTGAGCGGTACCTCAGGCGCCCTTGCGGGTCTGGGATTTGCTCGCGGTTGATTTGCTCGCCGACTTGCGGGGCGCGGACTTCTTGGCGGCGGCCTTTTTGGCCGGCTTCTTCTTCGGCGCGGATTCACCCTCGCCGCGGCCGCTGGCCGCCAAGCTGCGCTGCAATGCCGCGACCAGGTCGACCACTTCGGCGTCGGCCTGTTCGGCGGGTTCGGCGGCGGCGGATTCCACCTTGCCCGACCCGCTGGCAATGGCCTCGTCGAGCAACTTCTGCAATTCGATCTGGTATTCGTCGGTGTAGTCGCCGGGGTCGAAGTCACCCGACATCGATTCGACGAGGGTTTCGGCCATTTTCAATTCCTGTGGGCGCGGCGCCGGGGCGTCCTCGAGTGACGGAAAATCGACGGCGCGCACCTCGTCGGGCCACAGCAGCGTCTGCAGCACCAGTACCCCTTCGCGCACTCGCAGCGCCGCCAGCCGGGTCTTCTGGCGCAGTGTGAAGTGCACGAGCGCGGTCTTGTCGATGCGTTCGAGGGTGGCCGCCAGCAGCTGGTACGCCTTGGGAGTGGCCGAATCGGGTTCGAGGTAGTAGCTCTTGTCGAACAGCACCGGGTCGATCTGATCGGAGGGCACGAATTCCAGTACCGGGATCTCGTGCTTCTCCGCCGCGGGCAATTTCGAGAAGTCGGTATCGGTGAGCACCACCTGGTCACCGTCGGGGGAGACGTAGGCCTTGTCGATATCGGAATACTGCACCGATTTACCGCACACCTGACAGACACGGTCGTATTTGATCCGGCCGCCGTCCTCGGCGTGGACCTGATGGAACCGGATGTCGTGGTCCTCGGTCGCGGTATACACCTTGACCGGGACATTGACCAGCCCGAAAGCGATCGAGCCTTTCCAGATCGACCTCATGCCACCATCATTACCGATAGCTGTGGCCGCCGGGAGAAAGCGATGCCGAACCGGTGCGCCGCCGTAACCCGCCGTCACTTGAAATCATTGTGGGCACCGAGTGGGGCCGGTGGCATTCGATCTGATCGAATCTTGGCGTGCGTACCGATCTGATCGTTTGCGGGCTCGGCCCAGCGGGGCGGGCCGTCGCCCACCGCGCGGTGGTTCACGGCCTGTCGGTGCTCGCGATCGACCCGCGCCCCGAGCGGGTGTGGACACCGACCTACGCGGCGTGGGCCGACGAGCTGCCCGGCTGGCTCGACCCGGCGGCGGTCGCGGCGACCGTGGCGGTGCCGAGGGCGTGGGCGCTGCGCGAGCATCGGATCGAGCGCGCGTACCGGGTGCTCGACACGGCGGGGTTGCAGCGGTCGCTGACGCTGGACGGGGTGCGGGTGATCGCGGACCGGGTGGTGGCGGCAAACAGGCAGGGGGTCCGCACCGCGAGCGGGGCGGTGTACAGCGGGCGGGTGGTCGATGCGCGTGGGCTCGCGCGCGCACCGGAGCGCGCCGAGCAGACCGCCTACGGCGTGGTCGTGGACCGGCAGCGGCTCACCGCCGCCCCGCCTGCGGTGTTCATGGACTGGCGACTCGACAACGGGGCCGCCGCCGACGAACCGGCCTCGTTCCTCTACGCGGTGCCGCTGGGCGCGGACACGATGCTGTTCGAGGAGACCTGCCTCGTGGGCCGGCCGGCGCTCGCGCCCACGGTGCTGCGCGATCGGCTCGCGCATCGGTTGCGGGTGCGTGGCATCGACCTCGACGGCACCGAACCGGTTGAACGAGTGCGGTTCCCGGTGCAGGGCGGGCGTCCCGGCGATGGACGCTACGGCGCCGCGGGCGGTCTTGTCCATCCCGCCACCGGGTACAGCGTTGCCGCCTCGCTCGCCGCCGCCGACACCGTCGTCGCGGGTGAGCGGCGGTGGCCGGCGCGGTCACGCGCGGTGGCCGCGCTGCGGCGGGCCGGCCTGCGCGCCCTGTTGAGACTGCCGCCGCGCGATGTCCCGGTCTTCTTCGAGGCCTTCTTCGGTTTGCCGGCGCCCCGGCAGCACGCGTACCTCTCCGCCCACGACGACCTCCGCGGCACCCTCGCCGCCATGGCCTCCCTGTTCGCGGACCTGCCACCACACCTGCGGACCACGGTCATCTCCTCGGTTCTCGGCATAACGCACTCCGGCTGAAGCACAACGGGTTACCGGGTTCTCGCAGCCGGGGCGGGGACACCGTGAAGTTGCTACGATCTGCGGGCGAACGCGCCGACCCGCCATCAGGATCGGGCCGACGAGACGGGCCGACCACGGAAGCCCCGCACGTCGAAATGTGCGTGCCGCACTGTTGCTCGACCAGACAGGGGTATATCCGGTGTTCGAATTCACCAAGCGGCGTGGCCGCTGGGTGCTCGGTGTTTTCGCGGTGCTCGCGCTGGTGCTCGGTGCACTCGGCGCCACGCTGTTCGATCGCGTGGAGGGCGGCGGATATACCGACCCCGGCGGTGAGTCCAGCCGGGCCCTCACCGTGCTGCGCGAGGAGTTCGGACAGGGCACACCGAACCTGGTGCTGCTGGTGGACACCGAGAACTCCGTCGACGACCCCGAAACCACCGCCGCCGCCACGGCACTCGTGGCCAACCTGCACGAACGTGACGGTGTCACCGATGTGGTGTCCTACTGGACCACCCATCAGCCCGCGCTGCGCAGTGTCGACGGCAAGCGGGGCCTGATCGTGGCCAGTGTGCTCGGCGGCGAACGCGAAGTCGACGAACGGGTCGGCGCCGTCGCCGACGACCTGTCCGGCGAGCAGGGTGCGCTGCGGGTGCGCGTGGGCGGGTTCGCCATGCTCATGCACGAGACCGTCGAACAGAGCAAGACCGACATCATCAAGGGCGAGGCCATCGCGTTCCCGCTCACCCTGATCGCGCTGCTGTTCGTCTTCGGTGGTCTCGTCGCCGCCAGTCTGCCGATGCTCGTCGCCTTGGTCACCGTGCTCACCACGATGGGCGCGCTGTGGTTGCTCACCCTGTTCACCCCGCTGGCGGTCACCGCGACCAATGTGGCCAGCCTGCTCGGGCTCGGCCTCGCGATCGACTACAGCCTGCTGATCGTCAACCGGTACCGCGACGAACTCGGTGCCGGCCGCAGCCCGTCCGACGCGGTGGCGACCACCTTGCGCACCGCGGGCCGCACGGTCGCCTTCTCCGCGCTCACCGTGGCGGTCGCGCTGGCCGGGCTGCTGTTCTTCCCGCTGCTGGCGATCCGGTCGATGGGCTACGCGGGCATCATCGTCGCGGCCCTGGCGGCGCTGGTCTCGCTCACCGTGCTGCCCGCCACGTTGCTGTTGCTGGGCAACAACATCGACCGGGGCCAGCTCGGCTGGTGGTTCCTGCGCGCGCCGCGGCCCGCACCGGGGGAGGGTGCCTGGCACAAGCTGGCCACCGCGGTGATGCGCAAGCCGGTGCCGATCGGGCTCGCCGTGGCCGCGCTGCTGCTGTTGCTCGGCACCCCGTTCCTCGGTGTGCAACTGGGCTTCCCCGACGAGCGCACCCTGCCCGCGTCGATGACTTCGCGCCAGGTCACCGAGATCGTGCAGCGCGACTTCGGCGACAGTGATCAGCAGAGCCTGGTGGCCGTGCTGCCCGACAGTGCCTACAGCGCGAGCGGACTCGACGCCATCGCCCGCGAGATGTCGGATCTGGACCACGTGCGCCGCGTCGACACCGCCACCGGCAGCTATGTCCAGGGCGGGCTGTTCGCCGAGCCGACCGCACAGAACGCGCGCTTCCGCGTCGATCGTGCCGCTTATCTGTCGATCGTGCCCGCCACCACCGACACCGATGAACTGAACGCACTGGTCGGTCAGCTTCGCGCCCAGCAGGTTCCGAGTGAACTGCTGGTGGGCGGGGTCGCCGCGGCCAACGCCGATTCGATCGGCGCCATCGAGGACGCGCTGCCGTGGGCGATCGGGTTCGTGGTGGTCCTGATGCTGGTGGTGCTGTTCCTGCTCACCGGCAGCGTCGTGCTGCCCGTGCTGGCGGTGATCCTGAGCGCGCTCAGCCTCACCGCCGCCTTCGGCGCGCTGGTCTGGATCTTCCAGGACGGGCATCTGTCGGGTCTGCTGGGCTTCACCGCCACCGGTGATCTGGCCGCGACGGTGCCGGTGATGCTGTTCGCCGCCGCGTTCGGTCTGGCGATGGACTACCAGGTGTTCCTGCTCTCGCGCATCCGCGAGGAATACGACCGCACCGGTAAGAACGAGGCGGCCGTGGCGCTGGGGCTGGAACGGATCGGGCGCATCGTGACCGCCGCCGCGATTCTCATCTCGCTGGTGTTCCTCGGATTCCTGGCCTCCGACATCACCTTCATGAAGGCGTTCGGCATCGGCCTGCCGCTGGCGGTGCTCGTCGACGCCACCCTGGTGCGCGGGTTCCTGCTGCCTGCGGCGATGAAGGTGCTCGGCGACGCCAACTGGTACGCCCCGGAATTCCTGCGCCGCCTGCACGACCGGTTCGGGATGGACGAGGGCGGGGCGAAGCGGTCACGGCTGCCCGAACACGATGTGGCAGTGCGTGATCCGCTCGGGATGGCAGCGGGCAGAACGATGGTCGAGGATCCGGTCATCGTGGTCGATCCGCTCGCCAGGGCCGAGGCCGCCCGCGCGGAGGAAGCGCTGACGGCCGCGGCCGCCCGGCGCGACACCGCGGACTGAGCCGGCAGCGGCGGGGCGGGCAGCCGGAATCCGGTGCCCGCCCCGCCGTTTCGCGCAGAACTCAGATGCCGCCGGTGGCGAGCAGGCCGCCGTCCACGCGCACGCAGTCGCCGGTGATCCAGGCGGCCTCGTCGGAGGCCAGGAACGCGATCAGCCGCGCCACATCCTCCGGGACGCCGAGCCGCTTCATCGGGTACACGCTCGCCGCGCTCTCCTCGTCGGCGGAGTAGAGGGCATCGGCGAACTTGGTCTTGATCACGCCCGGCGCCACCGCGTTCACCCGGATCTTCGGGCCCAGCTGCCAGGCCAGCTCCTCGGTGAGCCGGATCAGGGCCGCTTTGGAGGCACCGTAGGCCGAGATCACCCCGGAGGACCGGATCCCGGCGACGCTGGCCACGTTGACCACCGCGCCACCGTGCTCACCCATCCACGCCCGGTAGGCCTGCTGGATGTAGCCCAGCGCCGCGACCACGTTCACGTCGAAGATCTTGCTCACCGCGCCGAGGTCGGCGTCCATCAGCGCGCCGTAGACCGGATTGATGCCGGTGTTGTTGATCAGGATGTCGAGCGAACCGAACTCGCTCACCGCGCGGGCGACGGCCTCGGCGCGGGCGTCGGCGTCGCCGGCGTTGCCCGCGACCGCACTCACCTGACCGGGATGGCCCAGTGCCCGCAGCTCGGTGGCCGCGGCTTCGAGTGGTTCGGGTTTACGGGCGGTGATCAGCACGTTCGCGCCTCGGCTCAGCAGCTCGGCCGCGGTCGCGAGGCCGATACCCCGGCTGGCTCCGGTGACGAGGGCGGTCCGGCCCAGTAGATCGGTAGTCATGCGAACAGAGTAACCACGCTCACAGTCGGCAACGCCGGGTTCGGCCGCGATATCGACCGGGCGGTAGAATTGGTGATTCTGGCCGAGTCGACGGTGCGCGACGCCTCGATACGGCGGCCACCGAATTCGCTTGCTACCTCGAGGAGAACACCTGTGATCACGGCGACCGACCTGGAGGTCCGGGCCGGAGTCCGCACCCTGCTCTCGGCCCCCGGGACGGCGCTGCGGGTGCAGTCCGGCGACCGGATCGGGCTGGTCGGGCGCAACGGTGCGGGCAAGACCACCACCCTGCGCATCCTGGCCGGCGAGGGTGAGCCCTACGCGGGCAAGATCACCCGCTCCACCGATATCGGCTACCTGCCCCAGGATCCCAAGGAAGGCGATCTCGATGTGGTGGCCCGCGACCGGGTGCTGTCCGCGCGCGGCCTGGACGTGCTGATGCGTGACATGGAAAAGCAGCAGCTGCGCATGGCCGAGGTGGCCGACGAGAAGGAACGCGAGAAGGCGATCCGCACCTACGGGCGCCTCGAGGATCAGTTCTCCTCGCTGGGCGGTTACGTCGCCGAGAGCGAGGCCGCCCGGATCTGCAACAGCCTGGGGCTGCCCGACCGCGTCCTCGATCAGCAGTTGCGCACCCTCTCCGGTGGTCAGCGCCGCCGTATCGAGCTCGCGCGCATCCTGTTCTCGGCCTCCGACGGCAGTGGTGGGCGTTCGGATCGCATCCTGCTGCTCGACGAACCGACCAACCACCTCGACGCCGACTCCATCACCTGGCTGCGCGGATTCCTGCAGAACCACGACGGTGGCCTGATCGTGATCAGCCACGATGTGGAACTGCTCGACGCGGTGGTGAACAAGGTGTGGTTCCTCGACGCGGTGCGCGGCGAGCCCGATGTGTACAACATGGGCTGGAAGAAGTACCTCGACGCGCGCGCCACCGATGAGCAGCGCCGGGTGCGCGAACGCGCGAACGCGGAGAAGAAGGCGGGTGCGTTGCGTCAGCAGGCCGCCAAGCTCGGCGCCAAGGCCACCAAAGCCGCTGCCGCGCATCAGATGGTGCGCCGGGCCGACCGGTTGATCGCCGAACTCGACGACGTGCGCGTGGCCGACAAGGTGGCCCGCATCCGCTTCCCCGAGCCTGCGGCGTGCAGCCGGACACCGCTGATGGTCAAGGATCTGACCAAGCTCTACGGTTCACTCGAGATCTTCACCGGCGTGAACTTCGCCGTCGACAAGGGCAGCCGGGTGGTGGTGCTCGGCCTCAACGGTGCCGGTAAGACCACCATGCTGAAACTGCTGGCCGGTGTCGAGACGCCCACCGCGGGTGGTGTCGAGCAGGGCCGTGGCCTCAAGGTCGGTTACTTCGCGCAGGAACACGACACCCTCGACGATCAGGCCACGGTCTGGGAGAACATCCGCAATGCCTCGCCCGACGCGGGCGAGCAGGAGCTGCGAAGTCTGCTGGGCGCGTTCATGTTCACCGGTCCGCAGCTCGAGCAGCCCGCGGGCACGCTCTCCGGTGGTGAGAAGACCCGGCTGGCGCTGGCCGGGCTGGTATCCTCGGCGGCGAACGTGCTGCTGCTCGACGAGCCCACCAACAACCTCGACCCGGTCTCGCGCGAACAGGTCCTCGACGCGCTGCGCACCTACGCCGGTGCGGTGGTGCTGGTGACCCACGATCCGGGTGCGGCCGAGGCGCTCAATCCCGAGCGGGTGATTTTGCTGCCCGACGGCACCGAGGACCACTGGTCGGCCGAGTACGCCGAGCTCATCGATCTGGCCTGACAGGTGTGTCGCGGCCGAACTCGCGGGTGATCGTGAGGTTCATCACTGTTTTTCGTTGATCACCGCGTGCGCAGTGTCTAGCCTGGAATGAGCTGCTCGGCGACTCGGAGGAAGCCATGAGCGACAGTGCGAGACAGGCCGCTCGGTCGGCCAAGGGTAAGACGACGTCCGGTAAGGCTGCGCTGGGTAAGGGCACCCGGGTCACCGGCAAATCCCGCGACCGGTTGCAGAACCAGCTCAAGAAGCAGTACGAGGCGGGCGCGAGCATTCGCGCGCTGGCCAGGTCGACCGGCCGCTCGTACGGCTTCATCCACAATGTGCTGGTCGAATCGCACGTCGAGCTGCGCGGGCGCGGCGGCGCCAATCGCCGCAAGAATCCGCCCGACTGAACGGCTCACCAGCCGGGAACAGCTCCGTCGCCGCGCACCAGCAGATTCGCCAGGCTGGTGAACAGCGGCAGCCCCGTTTTGATCTCCAGGTAGGCGAACTGGCCCTGCGGATTCACCTCGAGGAAGTAGTACTCGCCGTCGCGACCCAACCGCAGGTCCACCACGCCGAAACTCAGCCCCAGCGCGCCCATCAGTGTGGCCAGCGACTTGCTCACCGAGGCGGGCAGCCGATCGGGCGCGAACTCCACCGAGGTGTCGAGCCGGGAATCGACCCGGCCCACCCCGGCCTGGGAATCGACTCGCACCGCCCACTCCACGCCGTCGACCCACACCACCCGCAGATCACAGGTGGCGTCCACGTAATCCTGGAAGGTGGTGGGCGTCGAGCGGATCGAGTCGAGCCGGTGCAGCTCGGGCCCGGTGACGATCCTGGTCTCGGAGAACTCGCCGCGACCGGTGCCGGTGCGTTTGTACACCACTGGGCCCGAACGGGACTCGACGAAACTGCGCGCCTCGTCCGGGTCGTTGGTGATCAGTGTTTCCGGGACGGTGAAACCGGCCCGTTGCGCGGTCTCGAGCTGCACTATCTTGCGGCTCGCGGTGCGTTCGGCGGCCGGATCGTTGACCCAGTACGCCGGGATCGACCACAGCATCCCCTGGAGGAAACCGTCGCACTCGGCCTGGCGGAACGCGTCGTCGGCCGCGCGCACCCCGTGTGGCACCCGGCACGGGTGCGGCCTGCGCCACCACACCGCGCGCACGTCGTCGAGACCGTGTACGTGCGACAGCGCGCGGTTGGTGCCCGCCTTGTTCAGGCGGAAACTTCCCGTCTCGGTGGGGAAGTCGCGCAGGTCGAGCCGGATCGGGTCGAGCCGATGTTGCTCACGCAGGGTGACGGCCAGCGCGTCGGCGTGCAGGTCGTCGGTTTCGGAGACGATGAGCACTGCATCGGTCGCGCGTTCCATGGTGGTGAGCCGCTTCAGTCGAGGCTGTCGCAGTTGATGCCGTCGTGGAACGTGAACGTGGCACCGGTGGTGCCGCCCCGTTCGGCGATGCGCAGCTTGGCCGCCCAACGGCGGGTGGCCTGGGCCAGTTGCTCGTCACCGAGTGCCTCGGACGGGTCGGGTGCCAGGGTGATCGGCCGGTCGACGAGCTCCACTCGCAGCCGGCGGGTGAAGTCGGCGGTGGCGCCGGGCCGGATGTCGACCCGCACCTGCCGCGAGCCCGCGCGTTCCTCGGTGAGCCGCACGATGTCGCGGCGATCGAAGGTCCAGGTCCCGTCGTCGACGCGCACCGAGATATCGCGATCGGACTCGGCCACCAGCTGTCCGCGCAAGGCGGGTCCCCGGCCGGGGGACACCGCGGTAGCGGGGAGGTGGATGGCGTCGGTCATGGGCACTCACTCCGATCTTCTCGTCTGCTCGCGATTTGCCAGAACCCCAAAAGCTGCTTCGGATCATAGCGTGCGGGCCGGGTCCGCCGAGGCTGTTCGCGAGATTTGCGAGGCGCCGGGCAAACCGCCGAGCGGCGCGTGATCGCCTAGTGGGGGCAGAATTTCGGACAACTCGGATATGAATCGGTGCGCGGAGTTGGCAATTCATCAGCAAACGCCAACGACAGCGGCGCGGCAGGCGAGTCCGCCGGAGTTGCTCCGAGGATGCCTGCCGCGCCGCGGGCGGTCTGAATCAGAGGCCGAGTAGTTCGGGGTGTTCGGCGAGGGAGCGGAAGTGCTCGGCCGGATCGGCGACGAGTCTGCGCGTGGTCAGGTCCATCGCGCCGGCCACCACGGTGATCTCGGCGGCCTCGGTGCCGTCGAGCTTGATGATCCGGTGGTGGAAGCGGAACACCTTGGAGCCCTCGGGCCATTCGAAGGCGCAGGTCACGGTGACCTCGTCGCCGCCGCGCAGTTCCCGCTTGTACTTGATCGTCGACTCGAGGACCACCGCGCCGACACCGCTGGCGATGAACTTGTCCAGGTCGATACCGGCCGCGCGCAGGAGTTCCCACCGGGTGTGTTCGCCGTACTGGTGGTAGACGGCGTGATTGAGATGGCCCTGGGTGTCGAGCTCGTAGCCGCGGACGAGGATCGGTACGGAGAACGTCATACGGTGTACAACGACGCGCTCCGAGCTGGATGTTCCCGGATTTCGTGCAATCTGGGCCACACTGCGCGCGTGGCGGGTATGGGCCGGATCAGCCACGATGCGCGTTGCGCTCGGCCCACCACTCGGGCGCGTCGACGAAGTAGTTGTCGAATTCGCTTTGGGCGGCGACGAATTCGTCATGGGTGGCCGCACCGTGGACGAGGCGGTCGAGCAGGCGAAAATATTCGAAGCGCTGCACGCCGGGCATCAGGGCGATGAGGATACGCGCGCCGCTGCCGGGGGCGGCGCCGAAGGCGTGCGGCATGTGCCGCGGGACCACCAGGGACCCGCCGGCGCCGATGGTGCGGATGTGTTCGCCGGCCAGTACCTGCAGCTCACCGTCGGCGACGTAGAACAGTTCGTCGGAGCGGGTGTGATAGTGCGGGGCCGCGCCGTCGGCGCCGCGATCCATGGTGACTTCCAGGGTGCTGACGGAACCGTCGGTGGCGTCGGCATCGATCAGCAGCCGGATCCGCACCTGCTCGGTGCCCAGGGTCTCGGCGTCGTCGGGGCGGCACAGGGCGATCTCGCGGGGATTCGACACGGCCATTCCGTTCGTCGGTTGATAATTCGTTAACAAACTATATCGCGGCGAATAGAATGGTGTCCATGGATGAACCGATACCGGATCCGGTGGATGTGATCGCCGCGCAGTGGCGCCGGGAACGACCCGATCTCGAGCTGGCGGCGATGGCCGTGTTCGGCAGGCTGGGCCGGTTGTTGAATGTCGCGACGGCCCGGATCGAATCGGTGTTCACCGCACACGGTTTGCAGCGCGGCGAGTTCGATGTGCTCGCGGCGCTGCGCCGTTCGGGCGCGCCGTTCGAACTCAACCCGTCGGTGCTGGCCGACACACTGATGCTCTCGCGTGCGGGGATGACCGGCCGCCTCGACCGGCTCGAGGCTGCTGGGCTGGTGCGGCGCATCGCCGATCGCGTCGACCGGCGGGCGGTGCGGGTGGCACTCACCGAGCACGGGCGCGAGCTGGTCGACACGGTCGTGGTCGCGCACACCGAGAACGAGACGTCGATGCTGTCGGTGCTCGACCCCGCCGACCGGGATGCGCTGGATCGAATCTCACGAAAGTTGTTGTGGGAGTGGGAGAACCCGGCCGATCCCGATCCAGGGAACTGAGGATTCCGGAATTCCCGGCACACGCAATCGGGCCGGGCGGAACTCAGACCTCTCGGCGCCGAACAGAGGCCTCGACCAGATCCAGTACGGCAGAGAGATTGTCGTCGGTGTGGCCCGAGGCGATGCGGGCGATCAGGCCGTCGAGAACCAGGTCCAGGTAACCGAGCAGCACATCGGTGGGGACGTCGTCGCGCAGGGCGCCCGCGGCTTTGCGGCGCTCCAGGCGGGCCAGGGTGGCCGAGGTGAGTTCGGCCGAACGCTGGGTCCAGGCCGCGCGGAAGTCGGGGTCGGTGCGCACCCGGCGGGCGATCTCGAGGCGGGTGCCCAGCCAGTTGAACTCTTCGGGGCGGGCGAGCATATCGCGCATCACCTGCACGATGCCCTGGTTGGCCGCGACCTCGGCCATGCGCTCGGCATCGTCCTTAGCCAGGGCGAAGAACAGCGCGTCCTTGTCGCGGAAATGATGGAAGATCGCACCGCGCGACAGGCCGATCGCCTCTTCGAGACGGCGCACCGTGGCGCCCTCGTAACCGTATTCGGCGAAGCAGCGCCGTGCACCGTCGAGGATCTGGCTGCGGCGGGCGGCGAGGTGGTCGTCGCTGACCTTGGGCATGATTCCTCCAGCTGACGGATACGCGGACCCCCGCCCCGGTGGACCGAGACGGGGGTTGTCGCACTGTCGGCACCCGTGACACGGATGCCGGTGCGGCGCGACCTGGTGCCAGGTCGCGCCACCGGGTCGAGCAATCAGCCGCGGATCATGTTGCGCAGCACGTACTGCAGGATGCCGCCGTTGCGGTAGTAGTCGGCCTCACCGGGGGTGTCGATGCGGACGACCGCGTCGAAGACGGTCTTCTTGCCGTCTTCGGCGGTGGCGGTGACCTTGACGGTCTCGGGGGTGACACCCTCGTTGAGGGCGGTGATGCCCTCGATGTCGAAGGTCTCGGTGCCGGTCAGGCCCAGCGACTCGGCGGACTCACCGGCCGGGAACTGCAGCGGCACAACGCCCATGCCGATGAGGTTGGAGCGGTGGATGCGCTCGAACGACTCGGTGATGACGGCCTTCACACCCAGCAGGCTGGTGCCCTTGGCAGCCCAGTCACGCGAGGAGCCCGAACCGTATTCCTTGCCACCGAGCACGACCAGCGGGATGCCGGCGGCCTGGTAGTTCTGCGAGGCGTCGTAGATGAACGCCTGCGGGCCGTCGGGCTGGGTGAAGTCGCGGGTGTAGCCACCGGAGACGTCGTCGAGCAGCTGGTTGCGCAGCCGGATGTTGGCGAAGGTGCCACGGATCATCACCTCGTGGTTACCGCGCCGCGAGCCCAGCGAGTTGTAGTCCTTGCGGGCCACACCGTGCGAATCCAGGTACTGCGCCGCCGGGGTGCCCGGCTTGATCGGACCGGCCGGGGAGATGTGGTCGGTGGTGACCGAGTCGCCCAGCAGCGCCAGCACGCGCGCGCCCTTGATGTCGGCGACCGGGCTCGGGTCCATCGACATGCCGTCGAAGTAGGGAGGCTTGCGCACGTAGGTCGAGTTCTGGTCCCACTCGAAGGTGTCGCCCTCGGGGGTGGACAGGTTCTGCCAGCGGTCGTCGCCGGCGAAGATGGTGGCGTAGGAGTTGCGGAACATGTCCTGGTTGATCGAGGACTTGATGGTGTCGTCGATCTCCTGCGCCGAAGGCCAGATGTCGGTCAGGAAGACATCGTTGCCGTCGGTGTCCTGGCCGAGCGGATCGGTCTCGAAGTCGAAGTCCATGGTGCCCGCGAGCGCGTAGGCGATGACCAGCGGCGGGGAGGCCAGGTAGTTCATCTTCACGTCGGGGGAGATGCGGCCCTCGAAGTTGCGGTTACCCGAGAGCACCGCGGTGACCGACAGGTCGTTGTCGTTGATCGCGGCCGAGACCTCCTCGGGCAGCGGACCGGTGTTGCCGATGCAGGTGGTGCAGCCGTAGCCACCCACGTAGAAGCCGAGCTTCTCGAGGTAGGGCCACAGACCGGCCTTCTCGTAGTAGTCGGACACGACCTGCGAACCCGGCGCCATGTTGGTCTTCACCCACGGCTTGGTCGACAGGCCCTTCTCGACCGCGTTGCGGGCGAGCAGCGCGGCACCGAGCATGACCGACGGGTTGGAGGTGTTGGTGCAGGAGGTGATGCCCGCGACGACGACGGCGCCGTGGTCGAGGATGAAGTCACCGTGCTCGGCGGAGCGCACCGCGACCGGCTTGGACGGACGCCCCGTCGCGCCGTTGGCGGCTGAGTGCGCGGGCGAGGAGTCGCCGGCGTGGTCGGCGGACACCGCGACGGGGTCCGAGGCCGGGAAGGTCTCGTCGACGCCCTCGTCGAGCGCGGTGTAGTCGCCGACGTAATCGACGATGTCGGAGCGGAACGCCGACTTCGACTCGCTGAGCAGGATGCGGTCCTGCGGGCGCTTGGGGCCGGCGATGGAGGGCACCACGGTGCTCAGGTCCAGCTCCAGGTACTCCGAGTACGCCGGCTCCTTGTCGGCGTCGTGCCACATGCCCTGTTCCTTGGCGTAGGCCTCGACGAGCGCGAGCTGCTCGTCGGTGCGGCCGGTCAGGCGCAGGTACTTGATGGTCTCCTCGTCGATCGGGAAGATCGCCGCGGTGGAACCGAATTCGGGGCTCATGTTGCCCAGGGTGGCGCGGTTGGCCAGCGGGACCTCGGAGACGCCCTTGCCGTAGAACTCGACGAACTTGCCGACCACACCGTGCTTGCGCAGCATGTCGGTGACGGTGAGCACCACGTCGGTGGCGGTGACGCCCGGCTTGATCTCACCGCTGAGCTTGAAACCGACCACACGCGGGATCAGCATCGAGACGGGCTGGCCCAGCATCGCGGCCTCGGCCTCGATGCCACCCACGCCCCAGCCGAGCACACCCAGGCCGTTGACCATGGTGGTGTGCGAGTCGGTGCCGACGCAGGTGTCGGGGTAGGCCTGGCCGTTGCGGACCATGACGGTGGGCGCCAGGTACTCGATGTTGACCTGGTGCACGATGCCCATGCCCGGGGGGACGACCTTGAAGTCGTCGAAGGCGCCCTGGCCCCAGCGCAGGAACTGGTAACGCTCGCTGTTGCGCTCGTACTCCAGGTCGACGTTGCGCTCGAGGGCGTCGGCGCGACCGAAGACGTCGAGGATCACCGAGTGGTCGATGACCATGTCGGCGGGGGAGAGCGGGTTGACCTTGCTCGGGTCGCCACCGAGGGCGGTGACGGCCTCACGCATGGTGGCCAGGTCGACGATGCAGGGCACGCCGGTGAAGTCCTGCATGATCACGCGCGCCGGGGTGAACTGGATCTCGACGCTCGGCTGTGCCGAGGGATCCCAGTTCGCGAGCGCGTTGATGTGGTCGGCGGTGATGTTGGCGCCGTCTTCGGTGCGCAGCAGGTTCTCCGCCAGCACCTTCAGGGCGTAGGGCAGCTTCTCGGTGCCGGGCACAGCCGAGAGACGGAAGATCTCGTAGGAGTTGCTTCCGACCTCGAGCGTGCCCTTGGCGCCGAAGGTATCGATACTCTTCGTCACGTCAGCTCCACTCATTGGTGAGGGTGTGCCGCCGGCGGGGCTGTGCCGGCGACTCGCGTCTTCGGAGGGGGATCCGGCGCCGTGAGATGCCGGTTTCCTCGCCGTACGACCCTAACAGTACGCTTGTCCTATGAAATAAGCGGGGCCGCTCGGCGCGATTCGCGCGTGCCGTGCCGACCAGTTCGCGCACGGCGTCGCGTACTGTGCCTGTCGAGCGAGTCGGGGACAGACGCAGTGACGCTCACCTTGGCAGTGTTGGACGCCCGTCGCAACGCAGGCGAACGTGGCTCGACAGACCGGATGGAAGATGACCGTCTTGCACACTTTTGCGCCGATGGCCGCCGAACTGCCGCCGAACACCGAGCTGAGCAGTGTGCGCGCCGATCTGGCCGACAATCATGTCGCCGCCCCTACGGACAAGGATCAGCAGGAACTGGCCACGATCGTCGCGCAGGCGCGCGCCGAGGGCATCCCGCTCAGTGTCGTCGTGGTTCCGGGCAATCCCGGTCACGATTCGAGCCTGCGGGACCTGGCCACCGAACTCGGGCAGAGCACCGAGGGCACGGTCGCGGTGTTCAGCGACGACTGGATCGGTACCTACAGCGACAGCATCAGCCGGGTGCGGCTCGAATGGGCCGAGGATGTGGCCAAGTATCGCGGCAATCATCCCGAGGAGGCCGTGACGGCTTTCGTCGACCGGCTCGAACAGCCCGAGGGGACGTCCTGGGGTGTGGTCACCGGAGTGCTGTTGGCGCTGACGGCCCTGGCGGTGGCCGGGCTCTACTTCGTCAAGTCCCGCCGCGATTCCGAAGAGTCCGCCGCCCCGGCTTCGGTGCGCGGCGATGCGGGCTCGGCCCAGTAGCCGGTTTCTACCGAACCGTTCAATCCGAACCATCGGTCTGTTTTCCGCACCGAAAAACTATCGCCCCACAGGCTAATTCCAGGCAATCGTCGAAATGCCTCCGTGAACCGCTGTGGCAGATGTTTCCTTTGTGATTCATGTGTCGTACGGTTGCGGTGATCGCGATCGGGAAAGCAGTGGTACAGGGGGCATCGGTCGACTCTTGTGGTCGCTGGCTCGGCTGATGTGCCAGTGGCCTATGTCGAGTCGAGTCACTCGGAGGTGCCGTGCGCGGTGCGAGCAAGCAGGGCAGAGCAGGCCGGTTACGGTTAACGATGGGATTGCTGGCAGTGCTGGCGATCGTCGCGAGCGCGAGTCCCGTCGCGGCCGTGCCACCGCCACCACCCAATCCCTCCGACGGTGAGATCGCCGACGCGGGCGCGCACGTCGAGGCGCAGGTCGGCGAGATCGGGGTGCTCATCAACCGCGTCGCCGCCGCCGATCAGCAGTTGCGCACCCTCGACGACGCGCTCGCCCGCAAACGCGAGGCGGTCAACCGGGCCCTGGTCGACCTGCAGACCGCCCGCTCCGCCGCCGACGCGGCCGCCGCCGCGGTCGCCGACAGCCAGGCCAGGCTCGCCGAGGCGGGCGTCGAGGTGGACGCGGCGCGCACCGACTTCGATCAGGTGGCCACCCAGGCCTACGTGCGCCCGGTGTCCAGCTCGGTCGTCACCTACTTCGCCTCGGGCACTCCCGATGCGGCGATGGACCGCGCCCAGGTGCTGAGCCTGGTGTCGAAGAACCAGCGCCGGGTACTCGACGACCTGCGCCGCGCCCAGATCACCCAGGCCAACCAGCACTCGGCCGCCCGCCGGGCCAAGACCGACGCCGACGCGGCCGCCGACATCGCCCGAGAGCAGAAGAACGCCGCCGAGACGGCGGTACAGGTGGCCGAGACCGAATTCGACACCCAGGCCGCGGCCCGCGCCACCCTGCAACGCGATCGAGCCGCCGCCCAGAGCGCGCTCGACGTGGCGCGCTCGACGGTCGCGGGTCTACAGAGTCAGCGCGAGATCTTCCTGAACTGGGACGACCAGCGCAAGGCGGAGGTGACCGCCCTGCTCGCCGCCGCCAATGCCGCCGCTGCCCGTGCCGCCGCCGACCAGGCCGCTCGCGACCGTGCCGCCCAGCTCGGGGAGGGCAAACGCCCGCACACCCAGCTCGAATCGTCACCGGCCTCGCCGCGCCGCACCCAACCGAAGTCCACGACACCGCAGGTCACCGGCTCGGCCGCGATCGAGACGGTGATCGACCGGGCGATGTCGCAACTCGGGGTCACCTACGCCTGGGGCGGCGGCGACGAACAGGGCCCCACCCTCGGCATCCGCGACGGCGGCACCGGCGACGCGCACGGCGACTACAACAAGGTCGGCTTCGACTGCTCGGGCCTGATGGTCTACGCCTTCGCCGGTATCGGAGTCTCGCTACCGCACTACAGCGGCTACCAGTACAACGCGGGCACCCGCGTCGACGTCGCGGACCGCGAACGCGGCGACATGCTGTTCTGGGGGCCCGGCGGCAGCGCGCACGTGGCGCTCTACCTCGGCGACGGCATGATGATCGAAGCCCCCGAATCCGGTGACGTGGTGAAGATTTCGCCGGTCCGCCACGGCGGCATCATGCCGTACGCGGTGCGCATCGTCACCGAATGAGCTAGTCGTGGCCGTGCTGGGCGCCGTGGGCGGCCAGCTCCCAGTCGAGTTGGTAACCGTCGGGCGTGAAAGACGGTGTGGCGTCGTAGATCATCGCGCCGCGGCCCAGCGTGGTGGTGGCGGGCCAGGCACAGCGGCCGTCGGTGACGAAGGCGACCCAGTCGTAGTGCATGGTGTCGGCCAGCGACTGCGGTGGATGCTCGCCCAGCCGGGCGGAGACGCCCGGCGCGCCGAGCAGGTCCCACACATAGGGGATCTCGTGGCAGTGCGCGGCGGCGCCGACCACCGGTGAGCGGTGCCGGAAGTCGTACATCCAGGTGCGTTCGCCCTCGCCCGCCGCGCCACGCGCGGCCACCACCTGCACCGCGGGGCGCCGGAAGCGCGCTTCGGCGACGAGCTGACCGGTGACCCGGTTGGGTCCCAGTGCGGCCGCATCGTCGAGGAAGCGTTGCGCCGTTTCGGGATACACGCCGTGCCCGCGCAGCGCCCGCGCGGCGGTCCGCGGTGCGGCGTCGTTGTCGGCGGTGGTGACGAACTCGTGCGCGGTGGTGCCGATGAGCAGTGCGATGCCGCGATGGAAGCCCGCCGCGACCGCGTCCTCGAAACCGAGCAGCGTCTCGCCGTCGACCACCGGGGTCAGTGCCATGCCGAGCAGATCGGCGTACGGATCGACGATCCGGTCGACGAACTCCTCGATGGAGGTCGGCACCGCGGCCGCGGCGACCTGCTCGGTGAGCGCCGGAAGCTGCTCGAGCACGGTGGTTTCGTCCACCGCGCGCCAGGCGGGCAGGTCGGTGCCTTCCACGCCGAGGAGAGCACCGAGGGCGCGGGTGTGTTCACGGGCTCGCTCCGGGGTCATCCGGCTCAGCACACCCGACTGGACAACGGCCTGGTGGAACAGCCCGCGCGCCGCGGGCGCCGACAGCAGCGCAAGCACACTGCCGCCGCCCGCGGATTGCCCGGCCAGTGTCACCCGGTCCGGGTCGCCGCCGAAAGCGGCGATGTTGTCGCGCACCCAGGCCAGCGCGGCGATCTGATCGAGCAGGCCACGGTTGAGCGGCGCACCGTCGACGAAACCGAACCCGTCGAAGCCCAGCCGATACGACATCGTCACGGTGACCACGCCGTCACCGGCGAAACGGCGCCCGTCGTACCAGGGGCTCGTCGGCGATCCGGCGGTGTAGCCGCCGCCGTGGATCCACACCAGCACCGGTAGTCCCGCCGCCGGGTCGATCGGTGCCGGGGCGAAGACGTTGACATTGAGGATCGAGTCGCCGGGGACCGGGGTCTCGGGCACCATCGGCTGTTGTTCCTGGGAGAACCGCAGCGGGGTCGGGCCGGGAGCCGACGCGTCGCGCACCCCCTCCCACGAGGCGGGCGCCGCCGGTGCCAGATAGCGCAGCCGCCCGATCGGCGGCGCGGCGAACGGGATGCCGAAGAACGCCGCGGTGTCGCCACGGCCGATGCCGCGCACCGCACCGTCACGCACCGTCACCACAGGGCGGGCAGTATTACCGGAATCCGACATCGAGCCATCGCTTTCGCCGAGGAGATCGAGCGCACCAACCGAGACCGCCGAAAGACGCGGGCGCGCTGGGCCGCTCGCGTGCGGTGTCCCCACGGTACCCGCCGCACGCCGCATCCAGCGGTATCGGCGCTGGTACAGCGCGGTTCGGTGGGGTCGTGGCAACCGCGGATCCGGGGCCGGGCCACCATCGGCGAAGCGACGAATTCCGGTCTACTCCCAGCCTGTTGCGGCACGTTCGGGGTTTACCTGGAATAGTTGGGGCGGCACGCACAGGACCAGAGCGAAAGCGGGGATGTTGGTGACTTCGACAGAAGGTGTGAGCGGGCCGAAGCTGGCGAAAAACGCCGGTACGGCCACGCCGAGCACCCTGGAGCGTGACGTCCAGACTCTCGAGAAGGCGATCTACGAGGTCAAGCGGGTCATCGTCGGTCAGGATCGGCTCGTCGAGCGTTTGCTCGTCGGCGTTCTGGCTCGCGGACACGTGCTGCTCGAGGGTGTGCCGGGCGTCGCGAAGACTCTTGCGGTGGAAACCTTCGCCAAGGTCGTCGGCGGCTCGTTCTCCCGGGTGCAGTTCACCCCGGACCTCGTGCCCACCGACCTCATCGGTACCCGCATCTACCGGCAGGGCCGCGAAGAATTCGACACCGAGCTCGGCCCGGTCGTCGCGAACTTCGTGCTCGCCGACGAGATCAACCGCGCACCGGCCAAGGTGCAGTCGGCGCTGCTCGAGGTGATGGCCGAGCGCAAGCTGTCGATCGGCGGCAAGACCTACCCGATGCCCGATCCGTTCCTGGTCATGGCGACCCAGAACCCGATCGAGAGCGAGGGCGTGTACCCGCTGCCGGAGGCTCAGCGTGACCGCTTCCTGTTCAAGGTCGTCGTCGACTACCCCTCGGTCGAGGAGGAGCGCGAGATCATCTACCGGATGGGTGTGAGCGCGCCCGAGCCGAACCAGATCCTCGACCCCGAAGACATCATCCGCCTGCAGAAGGTGGCCGCCAACGTCTTCGTGCACCACGCGCTCGTCGACTACGTGGTCCGGGTGATCGCCGCGACCCGCACGCCCGCCGAGTTCGGCATGAACGATGTGGCCAGCTGGATCTCCTACGGCGCCTCGCCGCGCGCGAGCCTGGGCATCATCGCCGCCGCTCGCTCGGTGGCGCTGATCCGCGGGCGTGACTACGTGGTGCCCCAGGACGTCGTCGAGGTGATCCCGGACGTGCTGCGCCACCGGCTGGTGCTGTCCTACGACGCGCTCGCCGACGAGGTGTCGCCCGAGGAGGTCATCAAGCGGGTGCTGCAGACCGTGGGTCTGCCCCAGGTCGCTCCGCAGGCCGTCGGCGGTCAGCAGTCCGCGCAGCAGCCGATGCCCCAGCCGCCCGCTCAACCCGCCCCCGCGCCACAGCCGGTGAACGGGCAGCAGTCTCAGCCCGCCGGCCACGCCGCGCCCCAGTGAGTGCCCCCGAACCTGTTGTCCGCGTGTCCATGTCACCCCAGACGCCACCGTCGTTCCGGGCCGGGGAACTCACCGGCCCGAAGCTGGCCGCCGCGCTGAAGACCCTCGAGCTCACGGTGCGGCGCCGCCTCGACGGCGTGCTGCACGGTGACCACCAGGGACTCATCCCGGGGCCCGGTTCGGAACCGGGGGAGGCGCGGCTGTACCAGCCGGGTGACGACGTGCGGCAGATGGACTGGTCGGTCACCGCTCGCACCACCCAGCCGCACGTGCGGCAGATGATCGCCGACCGGGAGCTCGAGACCTGGCTGGTGGTCGACCTGTCGTCGAGCCTGGACTTCGGGACCGGTCGCGTGCAGAAGCGCGACCTGGCGATCGCGGCGGCCGCCGCGATCACTCATCTCACCTCCGGTGGCGGCAACCGCATCGGCGCCGTCGTCGCCACCGGTCAGGACCTGGTGCGCATCCCCGCGCGCAGCGGGCGGATGCACGCGCAGACGATGTTGCGCGGCATCGCCACCACCCCGCACGCCCGCGACGGCGTACGCGGTGACCTGAGGGCCGGCATCGAATCGTTGCGCCGTCCCCAGCGCAAGCGGGGACTGGCGGTGGTGATCAGCGACTTCCTCGGCGACGTGGACTGGCAGCGTTCGCTGCGCGCCCTCTCGGCGCGCCACGATCTGCTCGCGGTGGAGGTGCTCGACCCGCTCGACGTCGCCCTGCCCGACGGCGGCGACGTGGTGCTGCACGACCCCGAATCCGGTCGCACCCGCGAGTTCAGCGTCACCCCCACGCTGCGCGCCGATTTCGCGGCCGCGGCCCAGGCCCAGCGCGCGCAGGTGCAGCAGGCGCTGCGCAGTTGCGGCGCGCCGGTGATGACCCTGCAGACCGACCGGGACTGGATCGCCGATGTGGTCCGGTTCGTGTCCACCCGGCGCCACACCCTCGGCGCCCCGAGCGGGCGGGTGCCTCGTCAGTGAGTATTTCGCATTTCACGGCTGCTGTGTGGCTCGGGTTCCTCGCGGTCGTCGCGCTGCTGGTGCTGGGCTATGTGCTGGTGCAGCGCGCCAAGCACCGCCGCATGCTGCAGTTCGGCAACATGTCGGTGCTCGAGCGGATCGCCCCGTCGCGTCCCAGCCCGGTCCGGCACGCGCCGATCGCGCTGATCCTGGTGGGCCTGATCCTGCTCACCATCGCCGCCGCCGGCCCGACCGCCGTGCAGAAGGTCCCGCGCAACCGCGCCACCGTGGTGCTGGTGATGGACGTGTCGCTGTCGATGGAAGCCACCGACGTGCCGCCGAATCGGCTCCAGGTCGCTCAGGAAGCGGGCAAGGATTTCGTCGCGGGGCTGACCCCGGGCATCAATCTCGGTTTCGTCACCTTCGCCGGCACCGCGTCGGTGATGGTCTCGCCGACCACCAATCGCGAGGCCGTCAAGCACTCGATCGACAACATCAAGCTGGCCGAGCGCACGGCCACCGGTGAGGGCATTCTCACCGCCCTGCAGTCGATCGAGACCCTGGGCGCGGTCCTCGGTGGCGCCGAGACGCCGCCGCCCGCGCGCGTGGTGCTGATGTCGGACGGCAAGCAGACCGTGCCCGACGACAAGGACATCGACAACCCACGGCACGGTTTCACCGCCGCGCGCCTGGCCAAGAACAAGGGCATCCCGGTCTCGACGATCTCCTTCGGCACCGAATGGGGCACCGTCGAGATCCCCGACTCCGACGGCCGGGGCGCGCAGCGGGTGAAGGTGCCCGTCGACAACGACTCGCTGCGCGAGATCGCCGAGCTGTCCGGTGGTGACTTCTACACCGCGTCCTCGCTGGAAGAGCTCACCGCCGTCTACGACACCCTCGAGGAACAGATCGGCTACGAGACCACCCGTGGCGACGCGAGCCGGCCCTGGCTGCTGTTCGGCATGCTGTTCGTCACCGCCGGTGTCGTGGTCAGTTTGGTCTATCGTCAACGCCTGCCCTAGCCCCGCCGCCCCGCGTTGTGAGCTCTCGCAACGGTGCGACCCTGACGCGGGGCCCACGAACCCGAACAGATAGGTTGGTCCCTATGTCGAACGTCACATCCCGGTCGGTCCTGGTCACCGGCGGTAACCGCGGTATCGGTCTCGCGGTCGCCCAGCGCCTGCAAGCCGACGGCCACAAGGTCGCTGTCACCCATCGCGGATCGGGGGTGCCCGAGGGCCTGTTCGGCGTGAAGTGCGATGTCACCGACAGCGAGTCGGTGGATCGGGCGTTCAGCGAGGTCGAGGAGCACCAGGGGCCGGTCGAGGTCATCGTGGCCAACGCGGGCATCGTGGACAACACGCTGTTCATGCGGATGAACGAGGAGTCCTTCACCAAGGTCATCGACGCGAACCTGACCGGGGCGTGGCGCGTGGCCCAGCGCGCGAACCGCAACATGCTCAAGGGTCGTTGGGGCCGGGTCATCTTCCTGGGCTCGGTCGTCGGTCAGATCGGCGCGCCCGGCCAGGTGAACTACGCGGCGGCCAAGGCGGGCCTCGTCGGTATGGCGCGCGCGATCACCCGTGAGGTCGGCAAGCGCAACATCACCGCCAATGTGGTGGCGCCGGGTCTGATCGACACCGACATGACCCGCGAGGACATGACCCCGGAGATGCGCAAGGCCGCGCTCGAGTTCATCCCCGCCGGCCGGATCGGCCAGCCCGACGATGTCGCCGCCGCGATCAGCTTCCTCGCCTCCGAGGACGCCTCCTACATCTCCGGCGCGATCCTCCCGGTCGACGGCGGCATGGGCATGGGCCACTGACCCGCTGACCCGATCGCCTCGCGCCACCCACACGGTGGCCGCAACCACACTCATTTTCAGGAGAACCGAAAACTCATGGGCGGACTGCTCGAAGGCAAGACCATCTTGGTCACCGGCATCATCACCGACTCGTCGATCGCGTTCCACGCGGCGGCCATCGCCCAGGAGCAGGGCGCCCGGGTGATCATCACCGGTATTCCGGAGCGGCTGCGGCTCATCGACCGCATCGCCAAGCGCCTGCCGCAGGAGGTGCCCCCGGCGATCGGTCTCGACGTGACCAACGAGGACGATCTGGCCGCGCTCACCGACAAGCTGCGTGAGCTCGCCCCCGAGGGCATCGACGGCGCGCTGCACTCCATCGCGTTCGCGCCGCGCTCGATCATGGGCCCCGGTTCGCTGCCGTTCCTCGAGGGACCCGGCCCGGATGTGGCCAAGTCCTTCGAGATCTCGGCGTGGAGCTACGCCTCGCTGGCCCGCGCGGTGCTGCCGGTGATGAACGAGGGCGGCTCGCTGGTCGGCATGGACTTCGATCCGCGCGTGGCCATGCCGTACTACAACTGGATGGGCGTGTCCAAGGCCGCGCTGGAATCGGTGAACCGCTACGTGGCGCGTGAGGTCGGTGCCGCCAAGAAGGTGCGCTCCAACCTGATCGCCGCCGGCCCGATCAAGACCCTCGCGGCCAAGGCCATCGCGGGCACCGCGACCGACGATGCCAAGCAGCTCGTCCAGCTCGACCAGTACTGGGACGGCGCGTCGCCGATCGGCTGGGACGGCAACGACCCACGCGCGGTCGGCAAGTCGATCGTGGCGCTGCTCTCGGATTGGCTGCCCGCCACCACCGGCTCGATCATCTACGTCGACGGCGGCGCCAGCCACAACATGTGGTTCCCGGAGAACATGTCGCTGAGCTGATGCCCGACGCCCTGCTGCTGCTGTCCTTCGGCGGCCCCGAAGGCCCCGATGACGTGATCCCGTTCCTGGAGAACGTCACTCGGGGCCGCGGGGTGCCCCCGGAACGGCTCGCCGAGGTGGCGCAGCACTACCTGCACTTCGGTGGTGTCTCGCCGATCAACGCGCTGAATCGGCAGATCATCACCGCACTCGCGGCCGATCTCGCCGACGCCGGACTCGACCTGCCGGTCTACTTCGGCAATCGCAACTGGCACCCGATGGTCGAGGACACGCTCGCCCGGATGACCGCCGACGGCGTGCGCTCGGCGCTGGTCTTCCCGACCTCGGCCTGGGGTGGGTACTCCGGGTGCCGCCAGTACGACGAGGACATCATCCGCGCTCGCGCCGCCGTCGGCGCCGGTGCGCCCGAGCTGGTGAAGCTGCGCCAGTACTTCGACCACCCCCTGTTGATCGAGTCGTTCGCCCACGCCGTCTCCGCCGCGGTGGGGCAGTTGCCCGCCGGGCGTCGCGCCGGTGCGCGACTGGTGTTCACCGCCCATTCCATCCCGGCGGCCGCCGACGATGCGGCCGGACCGCCCGCCGACGGCGGTCGCCTGTACAGCAGGCAGGTCGCCGAAGCCGCCCGGTTGTGCGCCGCCGCAGCCGGTTTCGCCGACTACGACGTGGTCTGGCAGTCGCGTTCGGGACCGCCGCAGGTGCCGTGGCTCGAACCCGACATCGTCGACCACCTGGATGCGTTGCACGGCAGGGGAATCGACGCCGTGGTGGTGTGCCCGGTCGGTTTCGTCTCCGATCATCTCGAGGTGATCTGGGACCTCGACACCGAGGCCGCCGAGCGCGCGGCCGAATTGGGCATGGCCTTCGCCCGGGCCGCCACCCCCGGTACGGACGTGCGGTTCTCCCGGATGATCGTCGAGTTGGTCGAGGAACGGGTCCGGGCCGGCGCGGTGCGTGAGCTGGGCGAAGTCCCCGGCTACGGGTGCACCGTGAACGGCGCGCTGTGCGCGCCCGGCTGCTGCGCGCTGCCGCCGCGTCCGTCGCGGCCGCCGAACACAACCGGATAACCATTCGCTGCCACCCCGGCGCGCGGGGGTAGGCTCTGCGGTGTTGTGTGATCGACAGATCGGAGGACATCCGATGCGTTCGACAAGACGCCGCCAGGCGGCCGTGCTCCTGCTCGTGCCGGCTGTGCTCGCTCTCGCCGGTTGCGGGAATTCCGGTTACGAGACCGAGGATCCACCGGCGACCGTCACCACCGTCTCCCAGCCGACTGTGCGCGAACTGTGCGGCATGCTCGACTCCCAGAAGGGCACCTGGCGCGCGCTGGGTCCGGAAGTCGCCAACGTGGCCTTCCTCGGCGCCGTCCGGTTGTGGACGGTCCGTGACACCGCCGCCAACGCCGCCATCGCCCACGACAGCCGGATCGTCGACACCGTCACCGGCCGCAGCTGCCCCGAGGTCCGCTCCGACACCCTCGCGGTCCTCGACGTCGTGGACCTCGAGACCGCGCTGATCGGATTCTGAACCCGGCCTTGCCTTTTCGCGCCTGTCCTCAGCGGGACGGACGGGCGGCCGCGTGCACCGCGACCAGCCGGGCCTGGCGAATCGTGTTCCACAGCGGCCGCAGCAGCGACTCGTGCGCGCCGGTGGCCGTCGCGGAGGTGGGCGCGGACGCGGGCTCGTGCTCGGCGACGGTGAGAATCGCCGCCACATGGTCGGCGGTGTCGAGAATGCGCTTGGCGCGCAACGGGATCGAATCGGGATAGGCGTGACGGGAGTACGCCGCCAGTTGGTCTTCGATCTGTTCGCGTGGGTCGGCTTCGGTGGCGCCGATCGAGGTGGTGTGCAGCTGCATGAGGGCGTCGGCGGCGTCGCGGACCGCTTCACGCATGGTGTACTCGGCCGCGCCCAGCGACAGGTCCGGCCCGGCGACGTCCGGAATGTCGACGCTGTACACGGTCCACTGCAGGGTGTGCTCGTCTTCCCACTGCGGGATCAGGCCCGTGCCCGCCGCACCGGGTGAGCCGAGCAGGATGCCTTCCTCGGCGTCGATCGCTTCGGCGGCGAACGCGGTGCCCACCGGCAGCCCGCGCACGTCGCCGGGCGCGGGCAGCACCAGCCGCAGCTGGGCGCCGGGGGCGGCCATGGCCTCGCGGATCACCTTGAGCAGCGGCATGACGCCCGAGCCCGCGTCACCGCGTGCGGTCCACGGCAGATCGGTGCGTCCCCCGGTGACCGGGTCACCGGCGGCGATGGTGTGGCTCGGCGCCCAGGCGTGCAGCGCCTCCAGTACGTCGTCGGGCGCGCTGGTACCGGCCAGCCAGGAGCCGGCCCATACCGTCAGCGTGGCACTGGGAGAGCACATAATCATCGAGCATAAAGGTTCGCCCGGCTCCGCGTGTGGGCACCGGCGAGCTCGTTGCCGGGCGGTAGAGGCCCGTCTGACCTGCGGTGGACTACTCGGTCTCGGTGACGAAGTCGATGAGCCGTTCGACGGCGCCGATGAGCGGGGCCTCGAGATCGCGGAACGAATCGACCGCCTCGTAGACCCGGCGCCACCCCTGCTGCGGCGTGCCCCAGCCCAGGCGGGCACAGATCCCGGTCTTCCAGTCCTCCCCGCGCGGCACCACCGGCCAGGCGTCGATCCCGAGCGCAGCAGGCCGTACCGCCTGCCACACGTCGATGTAGGGGTGCCCGGTGACCAGCACGTGCGGGCCGAGTCCGGCGGTCAGGTGGGTTTCCTTGGAACCGGTCACCAAGTGGTCGACGAGCACGCCCACGCGCGCGCCGGGTCCGGGCCCGAACTCGGTGAGCCGGGCGCCGAGATTGTCCAGGCCCTCGAGGTGCTCGACCACCACGCCCTCCACGCGTAGGTCGTGTCCCCACACCCGTTCCACCAGCGCGGCGTCGTGTACACCTTCCACCCAGATGCGGCTGGTGCGCGCCACCCGCGCGCGCAGGCCCTCGACCTTGGTCGAGCCCGACGCCGAGCGCGTCGGCTGCTGCGGCGCCGTGGCTTTGGGCCGCACGAGGGTGACCGGTCTGCCGTCGATGAGGAACGCCGCCTCGCGCAGGGCGAACAGCCGGACCTTGCCGCGCCCGTCCTCGAGCTTGACGAACTCCCCGTCGTAGCTGCGGTCGAAACCGACTACGGCGCCGCAGAATCCGCTCGCCGCGTCCTCGACCACCAGGTCGCGTTCGGCATTCACTGTCGGTACCGGCGTCTTGCGGGTCCGGTTGTGGCCGGAGTAGATGTCGCCGCCGTACATGTCACGCGCACTCACCCGCCCGAGCTTAGAGGCGGTGACGGCGTGCGCGTGGTAGCGGCTCGCGAGAACCGTTGGTCCGCAGGATCGCCTGCCGTGGGCGGCGAGCCGGCCCGCACCGGCCCGATGAGGGTTAGGCTGGTGGGGTGGCCGCAATAGTTTGGCTGATCGCGGGCATCGTCCTCGCGGCGGCGGAAATGCTCACCGGCGACCTCACGCTGCTCATGCTGGGTGCGGCCGCCCTCGGTACCGCCGGTGTGAGTGCCGCGACCGACCTGCCGGTGTGGGGTGACGCGCTGGTCTTCGCCGCCGTCTCGGGCGTGCTGTTCCTCGGGGTGCGACCGGCATTGCGCCGCAGGTTCGGCACCCCGCCTCCGAATCCGACGAATGCCGATGCGCTACCGGGTAAGACGGCGCTGGTCCTGGAAGAGGTAGCCGAGTACTCCGGCCGGGTCAAACTCGACGGCGAAGTGTGGACGGCGCGCCCGCTGGACCCGAACGAAAGCTATGAGCCCGGTGTGTCTGTCTATGTGATGAAGATCGATGGCGCCACCGCCGTCGTCTGGAAGGGTCCCTTGTAATGGTTGCCTTGATCGTGGCCGCCGTCCTCGTCCTGTTGGTCGTGGTGGTGGTCTTCAAATCGATCGCCCTCGTCCCGCAGGCCGAGGCGGCGGTGATCGAACGGCTCGGACGTTATTCGCGCACCGTGTCCGGCCAGCTGACATTCCTCGTCCCGTTCGCCGACCGCATCCGCGCGAAGGTCGACCTGCGTGAGCGCGTCGTGTCCTTCCCGCCGCAGCCGGTGATCACCCAGGACAACCTCACCCTGCAGATCGACTCGGTGGTGTATTTCCAGGTCACGAGTCCGCAGGCGGCGGTCTACGAGATCAGCAACTACATCGCCGCGGTCGAACAGCTCACCGTCACCACCCTGCGCAACGTCGTCGGTGGCATGACCCTGGAAGAGACGCTGACCTCGCGCGACCAGATCAACAACCAGCTGCGCGGTGTGCTCGACGAGGCCACCGGCCGCTGGGGTCTGCGCGTGGCCCGGGTGGAGCTCAAGTCCATCGATCCGCCGGCATCGATCCAGGAATCGATGGAGAAGCAGATGAAGGCCGACCGCGAGAAGCGGGCGATGATCCTCACCGCCGAAGGCAACCGCGAGTCGCAGATCAAGACCGCCGAGGGCGCCAAGCAGGCGCAGATCCTGGGGGCCGAGGGCGGTAAGCAGTCGGCGATCCTGTCGGCCGAAGGTGAGCGGCAGAGCCGCATCCTGCGCGCCCAGGGTGAGCGTGCCGCGTCCTACCTGCAGGCCCAGGGCGAGGCGAAGGCGATCGAGAAGGTGTTCGCGGCGATCAAGAACGGCAAGCCGACCCCGGAACTACTCGCCTACCAGTACATGCAGACGCTGCCGATGGTGGCCAAGGGCGACGCCAACAAGATGTGGCTGGTGCCCAGCGATTTCGGCAAGGCGCTGGAAGGCTTCGCCCAGAACTTCGCCACCAAGGGCGAGGACGGTGTCTTCCGGTACGAGCCGAGCACCGAGGAGGCGCCGCCGGTGAAGATCGAGGACGACTCCGATGTCGCCGACTGGTTCGAGACGGCCTCGGACCCGAAGATCGAGCAGGCGGTGCGCGCGGCCGAAGCCACGGCCCGCACCCCGGTGGAGGGTTTCGAGCCGACGCTGCCGAAGCCCACGTCGAAGAGCCGGGACCTGCCCGAGCCACCGCCGGTCGGCCCCGCCCAGCCGGAAAATCCGTACGGCCGCCCCTGGCAGCCGCCGCAGCAGCCCAGCTGAGCGGTTGACAGCCGGCCCAGCTCGACGAGCTGAGCCCCGGTCACACCTGGTGGCCGCCCCGCCCGACCTTCAACATCGCTTGCGCGATGGAGCTGGTCGGGCGGGGCGGTTTCCGTCTCAGGCTTCGGTCAGGGTGTCGACGAGCTGGGCCGCCCGGTCGGCGATCGCGGTGCCCAGGTCGGTGGTGGTGGCCGTGCCACCCAGATCGGGCGTGCGAACTGTGCCAGCGGCCAGTACGTCGCACACGGCCCGGTCCACGGCCGCGGCCGCGGCGGGCTCACCGAGATGGTCGAGCAGCATCGCGCCGGCGAGGATCTGAGCGACCGGATCGGCGATGCCTTGGCCGGCGATGTCGGGTGCACTGCCGTGCACGGCCTCGAACATCGAGGGCGCCTCCCGTGCCGGATTGATATTGCCCGAGGGTGCGAGCCCGAGTCCGCCGGTGACAGCCGCGGCCAGGTCGGACAGGATGTCGCCGAACAGGTTCGAGCCGACGATCACGTCGAGCCGATCGGGGTGCAGCACGATCTCGGCGGCCAGCGCGTCGACGTGCATCTGCCGGGTCTGCACGCCTGGGTAGTCGGCCGCGACACGGTCGAACACGCTGTCCCAGTACGGCATCGAGTGGATGAGGCCGTTCGATTTGGTGGCCGAGCAGAGCCGCCCGGAGCGCTCCGACGCCCGCTCGAAGGCATAGCGGATGATCCGCTCACAACCGGTGCGGGTGAACACCGATTCCTGCAGCACGAATTCGTCGGGCTTGCCGGGGTTGTGCGTCCCGCCGATCTCGGAGTATTCGCCCTCGGAGTTCTCCCGCACGATCAGCAGATCCAGGTCGTCGGCGGTGCGGTCGCGCAGCGCCGATTCGGTGCCGGGCAGCAACCGCACCGGCCGCAGGTTCACGTACTGACCGAAGGCGCGGCGCAGCGGAATCAGCAGGCCCCACAGTGAAATATGGTCGGGGACACCGGGAAAGCCGACGGCCCCGAGCAGGATGGCGTCGAACCCGGCCAGCTGTTGCGGACCGTCGGCGGGCATCATCTGGCCGGTGCGCAGATAGTTCTCACAGGAGTAGTCGAACTCGGTCCAGGTGATGCCCGGTAGCACGCGGTCGAGCACCTTCACCGCCTCGGCGGTCACGTCGACGCCGATGCCGTCGCCCGGAATGGTCGCGATCCGGTATGCGCTCACACTAGACTCCCTAGACCTTGACGCCGATGTATTTGGTTTCCAGGAATTCGTCGATCCCGGTGAATCCGCCTTCGCGGCCGAGCCCGGATTCCTTCACCCCGCCGAACGGTGCGGCCGGGTTGGAGACGACGCCCTGATTGAGGCCGACCATCCCCGTTTCGAGAGCTTCGCACACCCGCAGACCCCGGCGCAGGTTCTCGGTGAACACGTAGGCGACCAGCCCGTAGGGGGTGTCGTTGGCGCGGGCCACGGCCTCGTCCTCGGTGTCGAAGGTGGCGATCGCGGCGACCGGTCCGAAGATCTCGGTGTGACACAGTTCGGCCTCGTCGTCGACGCCGGTGAGCACGGTCGCGGGGTAGAACGTGCCGGGCCCTGCGATCGCCTCGCCGCCGAGCAGCACCCGCGCACCGCGGCGGCGCGCATCGGCGACCAGGCGCTCGACCTTGGCGACCGCGTCGGCGTCGATGAGCGGCCCGACCACCACGTCCGGTTCGGTGCCCCGGCCCATCGGCAGCGCCGCCATCCGCGCGGCCAGCCGCTCGGCGAAGGTCTCGGCGACACCGCGCTGCACCAGGATCCGGTTGGCGGCCGTGCAGGCCTGGCCGATATTGCGCATCTTGGCCGCCAGCGCGCCCTCGACCGCCTCGTCGAGGTCGGCGTCGTCGAAGACCAGCAGCGGCGCGTTGCCGCCGAGTTCCATCGACGTGCGCATCACCGTGCGGGCGCACTGCTCGAGCAGCAGCTTCCCGACGGCGGTCGAACCGGTGAACGACAGTTTCCGGGAGCGGGAATCGGCGATCAGCGGCGTCATCAGGGCGCCGGGATCGGCGGTGGTCACGACATTGACCACCCCGTCGGGCACGCCGGACTCGGCCAGCACCGCCGCCAGCGCCAGCATCGACAGCGGTGTCTGCTCAGCGGGTTTCACCACACACGTGCACCCGGCGGCCAGGGCGGGGGCGATCTTGCGTGCACCCATCGCCATCGGGAAGTTCCACGGCGTGATCAGCAGGCTGGGCCCGACCGGCTGTTCGGTCACCAGGAACCGGGAGCCGCCGGCCGGGGCGGGCAGGTAGCCGCCGTCGAGGCGCACCGCTTCCTCGGCGAACCAGCGGAAGAACTCCGCGGCATAGGCGATCTCGCCACGGGCCTCGGCGAGGGGCTTGCCCATTTCGAGGGTCATGATCAGGGCGAGGCGCTCGGTGTCGGCGAGCAGGGCGCGGTGGGCGCGCATGAGGATGTCGCTGCGGGTGCGCGGCGGGGTGCGAGCCCAGTCCGCCTGGGCCGCGGCGGCGGCGGTGAGGCCGTCGAGGCCGTCGGCCGGGGACGCGTCGGCCACCGCGCACAGGGTCTGCCCGGTCGCCGGATCCAGGACGGGCAGGGTGGTGGGGGTGTCGCGCCACCGGCCGCCGAGGAACAAGCCCTTCGGGACACTGTCGATCGCGGCGCGTTCGGCCGGCGTGAGCTGTTGTTCGAACAGTCGTGCGCTGCCCCCGGACTCGTCCATGCGGTGCCTGCCTCCCGACGCGGTGGATCAACCATTGCTGTGACCCCTGTCGCCATGTTATGCATATTGTCAACAATCCGACAATGGACAATCTGGGGAGCGTTGAATGACCGAGCTGTCTCCCGTTCTGAAGCAGGCCACACCGGTGCAGGTCGACCACGGCGCGGGCTGCTACCTCTACGACACCGACGGTCGCCGCTACCTGGACTTCACCGCCGGGATCGGTGTCACCAGCACCGGCCACTGCCACCCCACGGTGGTCGCGGCGGCACAGGCCCAGGTCGGCAAGCTGATCCACGGCCAGTACACCACCGTGATGCACCGGCCGCTGCTGGAACTCACCGAACGCCTCGGCGCCGTGCTGCCCGAGGGGCTGGACGCGCTGTTCTTCGCCAACTCCGGCAGCGAGGCGGTGGAGGCGGCGCTGCGCCTGGTGCGCCAGGCCACCGGCCGGCCGAACGTGATCGTCTTCCACGGCGGTTTCCACGGCCGCACCGTCGCCGCCGCCACCATGACCACCTCGGGCACCCGCTTCTCCGCCGGTTTCAGCCCGCTGATGTCGGGCGTGCACGTGGCCCCGTTCCCGACCGCGTTCCGCTACGGCTGGACCGAGGAACAGGCCACCGACTTCGCCCTGCGCGAGCTCGACTACCTGTTCGCCACGCTCACCTCACCCGCGGAGACCGCCGCGTTCTTCGTGGAACCGGTGCTCGGGGAGGGCGGCTACGTCCCCGGCAACACCCGGTTCTTCCAGGGCCTGCGCGAACGCGCCGACCGGCACGGCATCCTGCTGGTGTTCGACGAGATCCAGACCGGGTTCGGCCGCACCGGAAAGTTCTTCGGTCACCAGCACTTCGACGTGCGCCCGGACGTGATCACCATCGCCAAGGGGCTGGCCAGCGGCTTCCCGCTGTCGGGCATCGCGGCCTCGCGCGAGTTGATGGCGCGGGCGTGGCCCGGTTCCCAGGGCGGCACCTACGGCGGCAACGCGGTGGCCTGTGCCGCCGCCGTGGCCACCCTCGACGTCATCGAGGCCGAGGGCCTGGTCGGCAATGCCGCCGCGCGCGGTACCCAGCTGCTCGCCGGTGTCGCCGAACTGGCCACCCCGGCGATCGGTGACGTGCGCGGGCTCGGGCTGCTCGTCGGCGCCGAATTCACCACGGCCAGCGGCGAACCCGACCCCGAAACCGCCGCGGCCGCCCAGCGGTCGGCCATCGCCAAGGGTCTGCTGCTGCTCACCTGCGGTGCGCACATGAACGTGGTGCGGATGATCCCGCCGCTGATCGTCACCGACACCCAGGTACGCGACGCGCTCGACATCTGGTCGAAGGTGCTCGCCGAGCTGTAGTCCGACCGGGCGCAGTTCGATCCGGCGCGGTTCGGCGCCGACGATCAGGAAGCAGGAGCCGATGGCCCGCTACATGAGCATCACCCTCACCAGGGCGGGCGTCAGCTGCCGTGCCCGCCTGCTCGACGACGAAGCCCCGGGTACCTGCGCGGCGGTGTGGGCGGCCCTGCCACAACAGGGCGACGCCTACCACGCCAAGTACGCCCGCAACGAGGTCTACACCCTGGTGCCGCGCATCACCGCGGCACCGCACCGCGAAAACCCCACCGTCACCCCGATTCCCGGTGACGTGTGCCTGTTCGACTTCGAACCGTGGGAGATCGGCAACCCCGCCTACGGTTACGAACCCGGTTCCTCGGCCCACCACGCCCAGGGCGCCACCGATCTGGCGCTGTTCTACGGTCGCAACAACCTGTTGATCAACGGCGATCTCGGGTGGGTGCCCGGCAGCGTGTTCGCCACGATCGAGGACGGTCTGGCCGACATCGCCACCGCCTGCAACACCCTGTGGCTGAGCGGGGTGGCAGGCGAGACGCTGGCCTTCGCCCGGGCCTAGCCGGCGAGCACGGCCTCCGCGTGCCGGGCCACGGCCAGGACCAGGTCGTCGGAGTGCCGAGGTCCCACGATCTGCATGCCCACCGGCAGGCCCGCGCGGGTGGTGCCCACCGGGATGCTGATCGCCGGCTGCTGAGTCATGTTGAACGGGTAGGTGAACGGGGTCCAGTCCGGCCAGCCGAGCAGTTCGCTGTCCGGTGGCACGTCGTAGCCCGCCGGGAAGGCGGTGATCGGCATGGTGGGGGTGATGAGCACGTCGTAGGCGGTGTGGAAGGCGCCCATGGTGATACCGACCTGGGCGGCCACCTGGCGGGCGTCGAGATACTCCACCGCGCTGATGGTCGTGCCGCGATCCCACACCCGGCCCAGGCCCGGATCGACCTGATCGCGTGAGCCCGCGGGGAACTTCGCCAACATGGCCGCCGCGCCTGCCGCCCACAGCGTTTCGAACGCCTCGCGCGGATCGGGGAATCCGGGGTCGACCGCCTCGATCGTCAGCTCGGCCTCGGCCAGCCGCCCCACCGCGCGTGCGACGATCTCGGCGACCTCCGGATCGACCGAGGCGTACCCGAGCGTCGCGGAGTACCCCACCGACAGACCGCGCACATCGCGCTGCATCTGGCTGCGGAAGGTGGTGAACGTGGGTGCCAGCGCGGTCGGGTCGCGCGGATCGGGCAGCGACAGGATGTCCATCAGCAGTGCCGCGTCCTCCACGGTGCGCGTCATCGGGCCCGCGTGCGCCAGGGGGCCGAACGGGCTGGCCGGGTAGAGCGGGATCCGCCCGTGCGTGGGTTTGAACCCGACGATGCCGCAGAAGGAGGCCGGAATGCGGATGCTGCCGCCACCGTCGGTGCCGACCGCGACCGGCGCCATCGCCCCGGCCACCGCCGCCGCACTGCCCCCCGAGGAACCGCCCGCGGTGGTGGCGGGATCGACGGGGTTGCGGGTGACGCCGGTGAGCGGGCAGTCGGTGACGCCCTTCCAGGCGATCTCGGGCGTGGTGGTCTTGCCGAGGAACACCATGCCGTCCTCGCGCAGCCGGGCCGCGACCGGACTGTCCACCAGCCACGGCCCGTTCGCGTCGACGCAGGCCGAGCCGCGCAGTGTGGGCCAGCCGTCGGTCAGGAAGATGTCCTTGATCGCGATCGGCACACCGTCGAGCAGGCCGCGCGGATTCCCGGACTGCCAACGGGCTTCGGAGTCCTTGGCCTGCACCAGCGTGCGATCCGGGTCGAGCAGGCAGAAGGCGTTGAGGGCGCCGTCGCGGGCGGCGATGGCGTCCAGGCACGCCTGGGTCGCCTCCACCGGAGACAGCAGCCCGGCGGCGTAGGCCGAGACCAGTTGCACCGCGGTCATTTCGGCGGGGTCGGTCCGAACTTCGGGGTCGGGCTGCGTCATGACGAGCTCCTTCAGCCGGGCACGTACCCGAGCGTCTTGTCGACAACGTTGTCCAATGGCAGGCCGGTGGCCCACCGGTCGAAGTTGTCGGTGAATGCGCGGACGATCTCGGTGCGCCACCCGTGGAAATCACCGGAGTTGTGCGGGGTGAGCACCACATTCGGCAGGTCCCACAGCGGGTGGTCGGCAGGCAGCGGTTCGGGGTCGACCACGTCCAGGGCGGCCGCGGCGATCGAGCCGTTGCGCAGCGCCACCACGAGATCGTCGGTAACCACGGATTCCCCGCGCCCGACATTGACAAACCTGGCATGGGGTTTCATCGCCGCGAAGGCGGTGGCATCGAACATGTTCCTGGTCTGCGGGGTGAGCGGAGCGACCGCGATCACGTAGTCCGCGCCGGGCAGTTCGGCGTGCAGGTCGTCGCCGACGGTGCCGAAGTCGGGGTCGTCGGTGCGGGCGCGCCGGCCCAGCCCGCGGACATGGATACCCACGGTGCGCAGCAGCCGGGCGATGGTCCGCCCGATCGACCCGGTGCCGACGATCAGCGCCGTGGTCCCGGCCACCCGTTCGGATTCGCGATGGCGCCACTGGTGGCGCTGCTGCAGCCGGATGGAGCCCGGTAGGTCCTTGGCGAAGGAAATGATCTGTCCGAGCACGTATTCGGCGATGGCCTGGTCGAAGATGCGGCGGGTGTTGGTGACCACCACCTCGGAGTCCCGCAGTTGCGGGAACATCACCGCGTCGACGCCGACGCCGCCCATGTGCAGCCAGCGCAACCGGTCGGCGGCATGCCACGCACCGGGCACCGCACGAGTCTGGAAGTCGTAGACGAACAACACATCGGCGCCACGCAGCGCATCGGCGAGCCCGTCGGCCTCTGTATATCGCACCTCGGCGCGTTCGGCCACGGGGGCCATGAGACCGGATTCGGGCACGCTGTCACGATGTAGGACGGTGACGATCGGCCCGTTTTCCACGTTGACACCGTACGATCAGATCGTATGATTGTCAACAATCCGATCGTGTTCGGAGGTCTGCCCGCCGAGCGCGAGAGGGGGCCGCAGTGGAGTTCAGCTTCCCGGACATCGACGGGCCGGTGGCACAACGAGGTATCGGCGTGATCGCCCCGTTCGATCTCGCGCTCGAACGCGAACTGTGGCGGTGGGCGCCACTCGAGGTGAGCCTGCACCTGGCCCGCACCCCCTATGAACCCGTGCCGGTATCGCTGGCCATGGCCGAACTGGTGTCCAACGCGGCGCACCTGCGCGCGGCCACCCACGACGTACTGCACGTGGAACCGGAAGTGGTGGCCTACCTGTGCACCTCGGGCAGTTTCATCCACGGCCTGGCCTACGAACGTTCGCTGCGCGAGACGATCTGCCTGGCGGGCGCGCCCGACGCGGTGACCACCTCCGGTGCCCTCGTGGAGGCCATCCGGCACCTCAACATCACCCGCATGTCGGTGATCACCCCCTACGACGAGATCCTGACCGCCAAACTGCACGACTTCCTCGACGAAGCCGGCTGCGCGACGATCCGGTCCGATCACCTCGGCCTCGGCGGTGGCATCTGGAAGGTCAACTACCGCACCATCGCCGAACGCATCATCGGAGCCGACGATCCACGCTCGGAGGCGATCTTCGTGAGCTGCACCAACCTGCCGACCTACGACGTGATCGAACCGCTGGAACAGGCGCTGGGCAAGCCGGTGCTCACCGCCAACCAACTCACCATGTGGGCCTGCCTGGGCCGGATGAAACTGCCCATGATGGGGCCGGGGAAATGGCTGGTCAATGTCTTCTGAACGGAGCGAGATGCAGAAACCCACGATCGGATTCATCTACCCCGACCACGCCGCCGAGGACGACTACCCGCGCGCCGCGGCCGTCTTGGACGTCGCGCTGCCGGTGGCCCACATCTACGGCACCGATCTGCACGCCGTCGCCGAGCTGCTCGATCTGGGCAGCCCAGAGAAACTGCGCCAGGGTGCGCGACTGCTCGCCGCCGACGAACCCGCCGCCGTGATGTGGGCCTGCACCTCGGGCAGCTTCGTCTACGGGCCCGAAGGAGCCCGCAGACAGGTCGAAGGGCTGGCCGCGGTGGCGGGCGTGCCCGCGTCGAGCACTAGTTTCGCCTTCGTCGCGGCGGCGCGCGCCCTGGCGGTGACCCGGGTGGCGGTGGTCGCGAGCTATCCCGACGAGGTCGCCCGGCTGTTCGTGGAGTTCCTCGCCGACGCGGGCATCGAGGTGGTGTCGATGTCGAGTGCGGGAATCGACACCGCCGCCGAGGTCGGCACCCTGACTCCCGAGCAGGTCCTGGACCTCGCGGTCGCCGGTGATCATCGCGACGCCGGAGCGCTGCTGATACCCGACACCGCCATGCATACTCTCGAAGTGCTCCCGAAACTCGAAGCCGCACTGGGCAAGCCGGTGTTGACGGCCAATCAGGTCACCATCTGGGAAGGTCTGCGATTGGCCGGGGCCACCCCGTTCGCACCCGGGCTCGGCGCGTTGTTCGCGAAGGGGGAGCTACATGTCGATTCTTGATTTCGAGCCGGTCAACCAGCAGTCGACCGCGGAGATGATCGCCGAACGGCTGCGTGCGGCGATCATGCGCGGTGCCCTGGCGCCCGGCGCCCAGCTCGGCGAATCCGACCTCGCCGCCGGCTTCGGGGTCTCGCGCGGCCCGGTGCGCGAGGCCATGCAGCGCCTCGTGCAGGAGGGCCTGCTGTTCAGCATCCGCAATCGGGGCATCTTCGTCATCGAACTCGCCATCGACGACGTCATCGACATCTACCGGGCCCGCGCCGCACTGGAAAGCGGCGCGCTCGACCTGATCCTCGACGGTCGCCGCGAGATCGCTTACACCGCACTGCAACCCAGCATCACCGCGCTGCGGTCCGCTGCCGAGGCGGGCGATGTTGCCGGCGTCTCCGATGCCGACCAGGCCTTCCATGAGGCGCTCGTGGCTGCCGCCGACAGCCCCCGCTTGGTCCGCGCCGCCCGCACGCTGCTCATCGAAACGCGCATGTGCCTGGGCGCCCTGCAGACCACCTACCCGGATCTGGGCGAACAGGTCCGCGAACACGTCGAGTTGCACGAGGCGATCGGCAGCGGCTCTCCGGACCGCGCCCGCACGCTGCTCGTCGAACACATGGACGACGCCGTCCGCCGCCTGCGGGCGCGCTAGACCCCCGGTCAGGTCAACGGCACCGTCTTCCACCAGTCCAGCAACTGGGCCATCGACGGATCGTTCTTCGCACCGAGACCGTAGGAGTACATGATGAACTTGTCCCGGCGCGGGTCGTTCGGGAAGACCGTGGCGATGCGCGGAGCGTCGGTGGCGGCCGATCCCCACTTGTAGTTCGTGTAGGGGGCACCGCCGTTCATGTCCACCTCTTCGGTGGCGCCGGCGAAGGTATCGATCACCTGCTGCGCCGCCTCGGCCGAGTCGTAGCGGAAGATCCGCACGTAGGGCCACCGGATGATGTCGGCGGGAATCATGTAGCTGCCCGCGTAGCTGCACTGCCACTGTGCGGTGGGTTCGCCCAGTCGCGGATCCGGTTGTGCGCCCATCCAGGTCCAGTGGAAATTGGGCTCGCCGACGAAAACCTCTCCCCGGCAGTGTGCTTCACCGAATCCGTCCCCCGAGGCCCACCGTTCCCCGGTCGCCACCTCCGCGGTGGGCAGCATGTGCGCGAAGGCTTGACGTGTCTCCTCCAGATCTCGTTGCGGTGGTGTGCGATCGGCGGTGGCCACCCAGGTGCCGATGCCCACGGCAACCACCACGGCCAAGCCCAGGCACAGTCCGACGATCCAGCCTGCGGAGGAGCGGCGTCGTGGGGTGGGCCGGTACGGGTACGCGCCGTGCGGTACAGGTGCGTAGGAACGTTGCTGGGCCGCCTGCTGCGCGGACCACGGCTGGGCCTGCGAGGCGACTTGCTGTGCGGGAGTTGCATACGGCTGTGGGGCGAGTTGCTGCACGGGGCTCGGCTGGGCTTGTGGGGCTACCTGTCGGCCGGGGCTCGGCTGGGCCTGCGGGGCTCCTTGTTGCGCGGCGCTCGGATATGGCTGCGGCGCTGTGGATGGTCGGCTCTGTTGCGGCGCGGGACCGCCCTGCAGGGCCTGCCGGGCCGCGTCGGCGAATTCCGCGCAGGACGCGAATCGGTCGGCCGGACGCTTGGCCATCGCTCGCGCCAGCACCGCGTCCAGTGCGGGAGGCAGGCCGGGGCGGGTGGCCGACAGCGGCGGCGGCTGTTGCTGCAGGTGACCCTGGATCACCGCGGCCGGGTGCACCGACTCGAACGGCGCCCGTCCCGACAACAGCAGGTACAGGGTGCAGGCCAGCGAGTACTGGTCGGCCCGGCCGTCCATCTCCGCGCCGGTCAGCTGCTCGGGCGAGGCATAGGCGAGGGTGGCGGTGAAGGTTCCGGTGCGGGTGAGACGATTGGCCGCGTCGTCGATCACGCGGGCGATGCCGAAGTCGGTGAGATACACCCGCTGCTGACCGTCGGCGGCCTTCGACAGCAGGATGTTGGCCGGTTTCACATCACGGTGCAGCACCCCTTTGTGATGGGCGAAGTCGAGCGCCTTGGCGGTCTCGCCGACGATCTGCACGGCACGATCCGGCGGCAGGGTGAGCGGGTCGACACCGGCCGCGTCGACACCGTCGATGTACTGCATGGAAATCCAGAGCCGGTTCTCGTCGGCGCCGCGATCGAACACGGTGACGATATTGGGATGCTCGAGCTGCGCGACCAGATCGGCCTCGCGCTCGAACCGGGCGCGTAACTCGCTGTCGGAGAACAACTCCTCGTTCAGCAACTTCAACGCGAGCAGCCGGGGCAGCCGCGGATGCCTGGCCAGGTACACGGCCCCCATCCCGCCCTGCCCCAACCGGCGCTCGATCGTGTACCCGGCGAAAACCGCACCGTCCCGCACTCGCTGACCTCCCGCACATCCCCACCACAAGCGCCCCTGATGCTAGTCCAGACCGCCCCCGCGCCGCCCGCGCAGCGGTCACCGCCGACCCGCACTGGGCGGCTGACCATCAGGCTTTCCGGTCGGCATCGCCCGAGAACGAGAAACCACCAGAGCCTGATGATCTTGATCTCACGGAGTGGGTGGGGCGCCTCGGAGGGCGAGGAGCATGCCGAGGTAGCCCATTTCCTGGCTTTGGGACCGGGCCATGGCTCGGGCGGTTCGCTTGATCGGGCCGGCGGTGAGCAGGGCGTCGGCGGCTCGGGCCATGGTGACACCGCCGGAATGGTGGCGGTACATCAGCTGCAGGAACAGGATTTCGGCGTCGCGGCCGCGTGCGGTGGTGAGGGCATCGAGTTCGGCGAGGGTCGCCATGCCGGGCATGGTGGTCTCGGTGGCCGAATGATGCTGGTGGGTGCTGCCCGTCATCCAGGTGCCCGGACCGGGCGCGGTCGGTGCGGCGCCGGTCAGTTGGGTCCAGCCGAGCAGGGTGCCCAGTTCCACGCGCTGGGCGTCGGCGATCTGCTCGGCGAGCGTGCGGACAGCGGGTTCGGCGCCGGGGTCAAGCCGCGCGGCCAGGGTCAGCGCCTGCTGATGGTGGGCCGTCATGTCCTGGACGAATCCCAGCTCGGTCACGGTCAGAACCGGGGCGGCGGCGGGCGATTCCGGCCACAGCAGCGGGCGCAGTGCGGCACCGAGCACCAGCAGGAACACGGCCGCGATACCGACAGCGGCGCACTGGACGGCCCGCGTCACGATCACGACCCCACGGTGGACTGCTGATCGGCGGGCGGCGTGTACACCCCGTTGTCGAGCTGCAACACCATGAACCCGTTGTCCGAACAGGTGACGTAAAGCTGGTTCCCGCGCCACTCCGGTGGTGACATGCACCAGTCCGCGGACAGGTCACCGAAGGCCACCCGGCCCGCCCGGGCCGACAGCACCTGCGCGGGATCGAACAAACCGTCGGCCATCGAGCGCAAGGCCGCGGGCGCGCTCATCGCGGGCACACCGATGATCGAGGCCAGCGCGTGCGGTGAATTCCAGATCTCGAGATTCTGTCCGGTGCGGGCAGGCGGATTGAAGTAGGCGATCTCGTGGACGGCGCCCGGATCACGCACGTCGAACACCCGGATGCCGGAGGAGACCCAGCCGCAGGCCAGCGCGGTCGGGTTCGCGGGCCGGTCGGCCGTGCAGTAGTGCGGGTCGTAGGAGAACAGCGAGTTGCCCATGGCCGAGCCGATGGCGGAGTCGATGTGCTCGGGCAGGTTCACCTCGAGTTTGACCTTCGCCACGATCCGTGGCGCGGCGTCGTCGGAGACATCGATGAGTTTCACCCCACCCGATCCGCCCTCGTCCACGGTGAACAGGTGCGCGACGCCCTCATAGGTCACCGGGATGCTGTGCTGGGTGGCCCAGCCGTCGGTCCAGAAACTCCGTCCGAGGTGGGGCACCTGCGGATTCGGGTCGCGGCGCTGCACGGCGCTGACATCGAGCACGGTGAAGCCACCCATCGCCGAGATGTAGAGGCGGTTCCCGTCCGCGCTCACCCCGAACCCGTGTGCCTCGATCCCGGTGAGTCCCTGCCAGATCACTCGGGGGTGCGCCGGATCGGTGAGGTCGATCGCGCTGAGGAATCCTGGCACCAGGCCAGAGGCCCAGTAGGTACGGCCGTCGGGGGAGAAGCCGCCCTCGTGTGTGGTGATCGGCAGCGGCATGACCGGATTCGTGCCGGCGCCCGGATTGAGCAGCCGTGGATGCGCGCAGTCGGAAATGTCGTAGACCGACAGGTAGCCCGCGCCCAACCCCAGCGGGACGCCGGTGCCGACCAGCAGTTTGCGGGTGGTGTTGACCTTCAACGTCTCCCACGTGCCGGCCAGCATCGCCGGCTCGGTCAGCGTCGCGGTGAGCCGGGGGTTCGCCGGGTCGGACGCGTCGATGACCTGCACGCCCGGGTGCTCGCTGAGCAAGGTGCCGGGAAAGAACGACCCCACATAGGCGCAGTGCTCGAAACCGGTCGACGTGATGCCTGCACCGCGGCCGGTGTATCCGCCGATCATCGACATGTTGCAGCGGTAGCCCGTGGTGCTGCGCCCACTGTCCCGGTCGCTCGCGGGCACATCGCCCTGCAGACCGGTCTCCGGTAGCGAGCCGGGCCCGCACTCCGCGCGCGGCACGGCGCTGCGGCCGATGTCGAAGAACTCGTGCACCGCTTGCCCGAGCTCGGCACCCGGATCGGCCGCGGCCCCGGCCGGTGCACCGATCGCCACCAGGGCGGCGACCGCCATCATGGCGGCACCGCGCACGAGCTTCGGTCGCGCCTGTCGGTGGGTAGCTGAATCTGGTCGCATTGTCGCCCCTCCCGAATCGCCACCACAACTGGCTCAGACAGTTGTGGTGTGAGACGAATAATAGGCCCGCCGATGGTTGCCGATGCCGGTTTCGGGGAACAGGGTGTGTGGCAGGGACACGGAAGCTCAGGGTCCCTGCCAGAACGCTGTACGGTTGCTCCGAACGACCAGTCGTCTATTCAGGCGGGGAGTTTCCGCAACCGGAAAGGACTCGGATTCATGTCGAACGATGTCGTAGGAGGTTCCGGCGACGCGAAAGCGCCCGGCGATGTGATTGCGGGGGGATCGCCCGGCAGACCCCGGCTCGATCGCCTCGTCTTCAGCGCCACCGCCATCGGCGCACTCGCCTTCGTCGCCTGGGGCGTCCTCGACCACGAAGGCCTCGCCGCCGCGGCCGGCACCGCCCAGAAGTGGGTCATCACCAACACCGGCTGGCTGTTCGTGCTGACCGCGACCGCATTCGTGTTCTTCGTGATCTGGCTGGCGATCAGCCGCTACGGCCGGATTCCGCTGGGCGACGACGACGAGAAGCCCGAATTCCGGACCGTGTCCTGGATCGCGATGATGTTCAGCGCGGGCATGGGCATCGGGCTGATGTTCTGGGGTGTGGCCGAACCGCTGTCGCATTTCGTGAACCCGCCGCCGCACACCGCCGAGCCCGGCACACCGGCCGCCGCCGAGACGGCGATGGCCGCCACGCTGTTCCACTGGACACTGCACCCGTGGGCGATCTACGCCGTTGCCGGCCTGGCCATCGCCTACAGCACGTTCCGGAAGGGCCGCTCGCAGCTGATCTCCTCGGTGTTCCGGCCGCTGCTCGGCCACCACGCCGACGGCATCGGCGGCCGGGTGATCGACATGATGGCGATCTTCGCGACGCTGTTCGGCTCGGCGGCCTCCCTCGGCCTCGGCGCCCTGCAGATCGGCGCCGGCCTGGAGTTCAACGGCTGGGTCGACGGCATCGGCAAGATCGGCCTGGTCGCGATCATCTCCGCACTGTGCGTCGCCTTCGTGCTGTCGGCGGTCTCCGGCGTCGCGCGCGGCATCCAGTGGCTGTCCAACATCAACATGGTGCTCGCGCTGCTGATCGCGGCATTCGTGTTCGTCGCGGGCCCGACGCTGTTCATCCTGAACATCCTGCCGACCTCCATCGGTGACTACATCGAGAGCCTGCCCACCATGGCCTCGCGCACCGGTGCCGGCGATGAGGCGATGAAGGCGTGGCTGTCGAGCTGGACCATCTTCTACTGGGCGTGGTGGATCTCGTGGACCCCGTTCGTCGGCATGTTCATCGCGCGCATCAGCCGTGGCCGCACCGTCCGCCAGTTCGTGACCGGTGTGCTGTTGGTGCCCAGCGTGGTCAGCCTGCTGTGGTTCGCCGTCTTCGGCGGTGCGGGCATCTTCGAGCAGGCCGAGGGCGGTGGCCTCACCGAAGCCGACGGCACGGTGGACTCCAACTTCGCCCTGTTCCACCTGCTCGACCAGTACCCGATCACCTCGGTGACCACGGTCGTGGTGATGATCCTCGTCGCCATCTTCTTCGTCTCCGGCGCCGACGCGGCCGCGATCGTGATGGGCACCCTGTCCGAACGCGGCAGCATCGAACCGTCGCGCAAGGTCGTCATCTTCTGGGGTGCGGCCACCGGCGCCGTCGCCGCGATCATGCTGGTCATCGCCGACTCCGACAATCTCGGGGGCGCCCTGGCAGGTCTGCAAGCACTGACCACAGTGGTGTCACTACCGTTCCTGGTGGTGATGGTGGCGATGTGCGTGTCGCTGTACAAGGACATGCGTGACGACCCACTGATCCTGCGCATGGACCGCGGCGTGCAACTGGTCGAGGTCGCCGTCGACAAGGGCACCGAACTGCACGAAGGCGATTTCGCTCTCGTCACCGAGTCGTCGCCGGATGAGCCGGACGTGGCCGACGTGCCGGAAACGCTGAGCCTCGACAAGGGCGAACCCGCGAGCGAGCGCACCTAGCCCGTGGCGTCGAGACTGGCCTGTGCCGAAGACAATTCGGCACAGGCCAGTGTCATGCGGTCGCGCAGTCGCGCCGCGGTGTCGGCGATCGCCGCCTGGGCGCGGGCGTACTCGGCGCGGCCGGTGGGAGTTTCGATGCGGACCGGTTCGTAGCCGAACCCGGTGAGATCGTAGGGGCTGGCGCGCATGTCGAGTTCGCGGGCGGTGCAGGCGAGTTCGAAGCAGTCCAGCAGCAGATCCGACGGGATCAGCGGGGCCAGCTTGAAACCCCATTTGTACAGATCCATATTCGCGTGCAGACAGCCGGGTTGCTCCCGGTGCACCTGGTCGGCTCGGGTGAGCTGTTCGGCATTGCGGCCCACCGCGTCCGGGGTGAAGAACCGGAACGCGTCGAAATGCGTGCACCGTAACGACATCGATTCCACCACTTCGTCGGTCCCGGCACGCCCGAGCCGCAAGGGCACCTGCTGGTGGCGCACATCGTCGGTGCGATACACCATCGCCCATTCGTGCAGCCCGAAACACGACAGCTGCGCCGGGCGCCGCGCGGTGGCCGTCAGCAACCGGGATACGAACTCGACCGTGTCGCGGCGCTTCATCAGATAGGCCGGATCCGCGGCGTACACGGCCCGCTCCCGCACCGGCTCACCCGGATTCACCTGGTGATAGCCGCGTGCCCCCGCATAATCGTGCGCACCCAGCAACCCCACCCCGAATCCGGGATGCCAGCGACGCAACTGCGCGGGCTTGTTGCCGTAGTAGGTGAACAGGAAGTCGATCACCGGATGTGTGGTCCCCGCCGCCCGCCGCTCGAGATACGGCCCGACCAGCTCCGCGAGCCGCTCCCGGTGCGCGCACGCCGCCGCCTGCCACTCGACCTGCGGCAGTACCCGCAGGCCAGAAGCTTGTTCGAGAATGCGTTCCGTGCTCACCCGACCATTCTCCCGCACCGATGCGCGGTGGCCGATTCGCCCCGAAGCAGGTCGCGGGGTTGCCCGTCCAGCCGGACTGGAATGCGGATGGGCGAAATGCTGGGCACAGCGACAGCGCCAGTCGGCAAAGTGCCCGAAAGATGCGGCCGTGGGGCGGGATCACGTTGTGTCGGTGGGTGGTCATACAGTTCTGTTGATCGTCGTCGAGCAGAACAGGCAGGTATCGGTTAACCGTGATCACCGGTGACATCAAGAACAAGGTCGACGCAGTCTGGGACGCGTTCTGGACGGGTGGTATCTCCAACCCCCTGGAAGTGATGGAGCAGATCACCTACCTGCTGTTCATCCGCCGCCTCGACGACGAGCAGACCCGCGCACTGGAGATGGCGAACCTGCTGGAGCAGCCGATCGAGGGCAACCCCTTCCCGGAAGGAAACGACGAGGAGGGTCGGGCGTACAACGACCTGCGCTGGTCGGTGTTCCGGGACCGGCATGCCGAGGACATGTTCGACATCGTCGCCCACCGGGTGTTCCCGTTCATCAAGGAGATGCGCGGCGAGGACTCCACCTACGCGCACTTCATGAAGGACGCGCGGCTCACGATCCCGAACCCGGGCATGTTGCAGCGGGTGGTGGATCGCCTGGACAAGGTGCCGATGGGCAACCGCGACACCAAGGGCGACATCTACGAGTACCTGCTCGCGAAGATCGCGTCGGCCGGCCAGAACGGCCAGTTCCGCACCCCACGCCACATCATCGAGCTGATGGTGCACATGACGGCCCCGAAGCCGGGGGACACCATCGTCGACCCGGCGTCCGGCACGTGTGGCTTCCTGGTGGGCGCATCGGAGTATCTGCGTGAGAACCACGCGGACGCGATCAACTCGGGCATGGGTAAGCACCACTACCACCACAAGATGTTCCATGGCTTCGACTTCGACAACACGATGCTGCGAATCGGGTCGATGAACATGCTCCTGCACGGCATCGAGCAGCCGGATATCCGCTACCGCGACTCCCTCGCGGAGGCGAACACCGGTGACGCCGAAGCGTATTCGCTGATCCTCGCGAACCCGCCGTTCGCCGGCTCGTTGGACTACGAGAACACGGCGAAAGATCTGCAGCAGATCGCGAAGACGAAGAAGACCGAGCTGCTGTTCCTGGCGCTGTTCCTGCGCCTGCTCAAGCCCGGCGGGCGCGCCGCGGTGATCGTGCCGGACGGGGTGATGTTCGGATCGTCCAAGGCGCACAAGGAACTTCGGCGGATCCTGGTGGAGGAACAGAAGCTCGACGCGGTGGTGAAGCTGCCGTCGGGTGTGTTCAAGCCGTACGCGGGTGTGTCGACGGCGATCCTGTTCTTCACCAAGACCAACTCGGGTGGAACCGAGCACGTGTGGTTCTACGACTTGCAGGCCGATGGCCGGTCGTTGGACGACAAGCGCAACCCGCTGCTCGACGCCGACAAACTCGGTGCCCTCGCAGAGCTTTCGGACGGCGAGCATGCGAAGAGCAACCTGCCGGATGTATTGCGGCGCTGGGATGAACGCGATGGGGCGGAGCTGGAGCGGGCACGGACCGAGCAGAGCTTCTGTGTGCCGCGCGAGGACATTGCCGCGCAGGGGTACGACCTGTCGTTGAATCGGTATAAAGAGGTCGTGCACGAGGAGGTCGAGCACCGGTCACCGATAGAGATTCTCGATGAGCTCGATCGACTCGAGAAGGAAATCACAGACGGCATGGCGCAGCTGCGGGAGATGCTTGCTGGCGGTGCCGCGTGAGTGAGTGGCCGCGGTTTGCACTCGGCGACGCGATGGTGAAAGGAGTTGGTTCGGTCGATCCATCCAAGTACCCCGACGAGTCGTTTGATCTGTACAGCATCCCTGCATTCGATCGTGGTGAGCCTGAGGTCGTCCAAGGCTCGGAAATTGGTTCAACGAAGCAAGTTGTGGCTCCGGGGGACGTTTTGCTGTCGCGCATCGTGCCTCATATTCGCCGGGCCTGGGTGGTAGGTCGAGACTCTGGACGCCGGATTATTGCGTCGGGTGAGTGGATGGTCTTTCGGTCGTGCGCCATCGACCCGGGCTGGCTGCGCCATGTGTTGGTCGGCGATATATTTCACTCGCAGCTGATGCAGACTGTTGCCGGTGTTGGCGGCTCACTGATGCGAGCGCGACCGGCCCATGTGTCCACGATCGAAGTATCTCTGCCGCCGATCGAGGAGCAGCGGCGGATCGCGGCGATCCTCGACCACGCCGACACCCTCCGCACCAAGCGCCGCGAAGCCCTCGCCCGCCTCGACGAACTGGGCGATTCGGTCTACGCGGACCTGTTCGTAGATCCGGTCTGTCATGCTCGACAGATTCGACTCGATGAGGTCTCAGAGATCGCATCGGGTATCACCAAAGGACGAAAGGTCAATGGTGCTCCGCTGCGAGAGGTTCCATACCTTGCCGTGGCGAACGTACAGGACAAGAAGCTCGACCTCACGGCGGTAAAGACCATCGAGGCGACAGATGCGGAGATCGCGCGGTGGCGGCTGCAACGTGAAGACTTATTGCTCACGGAAGGCGGCGACCCGGACAAGCTCGGGCGGGGGTCACTGTGGAGGGATGAGCTTCCCGAGGCTATTCACCAGAATCACGTGTTCAGAGTCCGGCCAGACACCAGCCAGGTCGATCCGACATACCTGAACTGGACTGTTGGAAGTCGCCGAGGAAAGGCCTACTTTCTCCGTTCGGCGAAGCAGACCACGGGCATCGCTTCAATAAACTCAACTCAGTTGAAAGCATTTCCGCTAGACTTGCCACCCAAAGATGTGCAGGAGCGATTCGCGCAACGCATTCGTGCGATCGATTCCATGAGCGACCATCGCCGCGCCGCGCTTGCCGAGCTCGACGCCCTCTTCGCCTCCCTCCAATCCCGCGCCTTCCGGGGCGAACTGTGACCGCCCCCAGCCCCGTGTCGGCGATACCGATTTGGTCGGGCTTCCTCACTCCGGTGCTGGAAGTCCTTACCGATGGCCAGATCTGGCACAAGCGGGACCTCCACACGGCGGTCCAGGACCATCTCGGGTTGACGGACGATCAGCGGGCCGAGATGTTGCAGTCGGGACAGCGACGCGCGGACAACCGAATCGGGTGGGCACTCAGCGCGTTGTACCGCGCGAAGCTGGTGGACAAGCCGGCCCGCGCGACGTTCGTCATCACCGACGCGGGTCGTGCGCTGCTCGCGGCCAATCCCACCGGGATCACCGCAAAGATCCTGCAAGCCCTCCCCGCGTATCGGAACCACACCCCGGCGAGTGCCGCTACAGCGAATGCCGGCACCGCACCCGCAGCGCCTGTCGTCGAGGACGAAGTCGACCCGCTCGAGCAGATCGAGAGCGGCGTCGGTCGGCTACACGCCGAGGTTGCCGCCGATCTCCTCGAACGGCTCCGAGAACAGCACCCCGATTTCCTGGAGCAGTCGGTGCTCGACGTCCTCGTCGCCATGGGCTACGGCGGCACCGAAGGCCGGGCCACCCGGATCGGTGGCTCCGGGGACGGTGGCGTCGACGGCGTCATCGACCAGGATCCACTCGGTCTCGAGCGTATCTACGTGCAGGCCAAGCGCTACGCTGCGAACAACACGGTCGGCAGACCGGAGATCCAGGCATTCGTCGGCGCACTGCACGGTGTCGGAGCGGCGCGCGGCGTCTTCATCACCACCAGCGCCTTCACATCGGGGGCCCGGGAGTACGCGCACAACATCGGCACCCGCGTCATCCTCATCGACGGTGAACGACTCGCAGAGCTGATGATCCGCTACGGCGTCGCCGTCCAGACACGGCAAACCTTCATCGTCGTAGAGGTCGACGAGGACTACTTCGAGTAGAGGCAAGGCGATTCACCCCGCGGGTGTCGACTTCGGTTTCAACCCGGCAACTCGTGCGTACACCGAAGTCATTTCGTTCGACAAAGTTGTTGGGATTCCTGGCGAACTGACCTCCGGCAGGACTCGGGTTCGACTTACCAGGGACGGCGGTCTGCGGCTGCGCCTGAGGTGATCAGCTCGTACGACGTACTTCGTCCGCTCGCATCACAGCGTCGTAGTATGCCGAGATCGATGAGCTCGTTGATGTCGCGCAGGGCCGAGGCCTGGGAGGTTTTGGTGATGATCGCCCATTTGCGGGTGGTCAGTTTTCCGTGGAAGCCGTCCAGGATCCGGTTGAGCATGTCGATCTGGCGCGGGTTCATCGGTGTCGTGTGCCAGGTCCGCCAGAAGCTCGCTTTCGCGAGTGCCGCGTCGATGATGGTGTCGGCGTTGATGATCGACCGGTGCAGCGCGTCTAGGAACCAGAGCAGCCAGTCGGTGACGTCGAGGTTGCCTCGTTGGGTGCGCTCGAGGATGGCGTAGTAGTTCTTGCGGTCGCGCTGGATCTGGGCGGACAGGCTGTAGAAGCGGCGGTGGCTGTGCTCGGACCGGGCCAGCGCGAGATCGCCGATGGCGCGGGCGATCCTGCCGTTTCCATCGTCGAAGGGGTGGATTGTCACGAACCACAGGTGCGCCAGGCCGGCTTTGAGCAACGCGGGTTCGGGGGTTTCCGCGTCGAGCCAGGTCAGGAATCGGTGCATGTCGTCGTCGAGGCGGGATGCGGGTGGGGCTTCGAAGTGGACAACCTGTTTGCCGTACGGGCCCGAGATGACCTGCATCGGGCCGGTCTGGTCGGTTCGCCAGCCGCCCACGCTGATTCGTGAGATACCGGAGTATCCCGTTGGGAAAAGTCCTGCGTGCCAACCGAACAGTCGTTCTGGTGTCACCGGATGGTCGTGATGGCGGGTCGCGTCGAGGATCATTTCCACGACACCGTCGACTCTGCGGTCGGTGGGGGTTGTCGCGCCGATATCCACGCCGAGTCTGCGGGCGATGGACGATCGGACCGATGCCGCATCGAGCAACTCGCCTTCGATCGCGCTCGACTGTACGACGTCGGTGGTTAGGGCCTCCAGCCCGGCGCGTTCTTGCGTGTCGTCATCGGCGTGCGTGAGTCGACCGTGCAGGCGGCCCTGTGCGAGCGCGACAGCCGCGGTCGGTTTGACCAGTCGTGCGGCATCGTAGGTGAGGTGCGGCCAGTCGGCGTCCTCCCAGATGTACTCACGACTCGTCATGCAACGATTATAGGTATATTCGCTGCATAATATGAAGTGAATATGAGGTTGGTCGCTGCATGGGGCTGACGAGCCGAATGTGTCGGACGTTGCCAGTAGTGTTCGAAAGCTCCGGCGAAGGTCGGGCGCCGTGCCAAGATCGAGCACGGGAACGGCACGTCACTGCGCGCGGCGCACACGAGTTTGGAGAGCGGGACCATGGTGGGGAACTTCGACTTTCTGCAGGCCGAATGGCCGCAACTGCATGCCGAGGCCAAGAAGGCAGAACGTGACGCGCTGTTCGACCCGCGCACCACGTGCTTCTACGCGCGCCGCACCGTCGAGCACACCGTCAAGTGGATCTACCGCACCAAGAACCTGCCCGAGCCGTACAAGTCGGACCTCGCCGCCCGGATCCACGAAGGCAAGTTCGCCGGCGTCGTCGGCCACGGGCTCGTCACGAAGATGGACCTCATCCGCCGGCTCGGCAACGCGGCTGTCCACGACGACAAGCCGGTGTCCAAGGACTCCGGCCAGAAGGCGCTCGCCGAGCTGTTCCACCTCATGTCGTGGCTGGCCCGCACCTATGCGACCCAGCCGTCGAGCAAGCCGTCGCCGCAGCTGCAGTTCGACCCGGCCCGCCTGCCCAAGCCCGGTGGTGGTGCCGTCGTCGCGAAGACCGTCGCCCAGCTGGGGAAGCTGGAAGCGGAGCTGGCTGCCAAAGACGCGCAACTCGAGCAGTCCGAGACCGAGAAGCAGGACCTCATCGCGCAGCTCAAGGCCCGCGACGAGGCCGTGGAGACAGCAGAACTCAACAACGCCAGCTACGAACACCTGATCGCGGAGTTGCGTGCCCAGATCCACGCCGCGCAACAAGCCAGCGCCGCAGCGCCCGACACGCACGACTATGACGAGGCGCAGACCCGCCGCGACCTCGTCGACCTCATGCTCCACGAATCCGGCTGGGCGTTGGACCACAAGCGTGACCGCGAATTTCCCGTTGCCGGAATGCCCGACAGCAAGAACGGCTTCGTCGATTACGTGCTGTGGGGCGCGGACGGTCTGCCGCTGGCCGTCGTCGAGGCCAAGAAGACTTCCGTCGATCCGATGGCCGGGCAACAGCAGGCGAAGCTGTATGCCGACTGCCTCGAGCAGCAGTACGGTAGGCGGCCGGTTATCTATTACAGCAACGGATTCGAACACCACTGCTGGGACGACCTGCGGTACCCGCCACGGGAGGTCGCCGGTTTTCACACCCGTGACGAACTCGAACTGCTCGTCACCCGCCGGACGTCGATGAAGCCACTCGCAGATGTCCCCGTGCCCCAGGAGATCGCCGGTCGGCCGTACCAGGAGAACGCGATTCGCGCTGTCACCGAGCGGTTCGAGATCGAAAACCAGCGTGCCGCGCTGCTCGTCATGGCCACCGGCGCCGGCAAGACCCGCACCGTCGTCGCGCTCGCCGACATGCTGATGCGCGCCAACTGGGTGAAGCGGGTGCTGTTCCTCGCCGACCGCAAAGCCCTCGTCAAGCAGGCTGTCGGCGCGTTCAAGACGCACTTGCCCGACTCGTCGCCGGTGAACCTGTTGACCGACAAGAGCACCGAGGGGCGAGTCTACGTATCCACGTACCCGACGATGATGGGTCTCATCGACGAAACAGACGGCGGCACACGGAAATTCGGTCCCGGATATTTCGACCTCATCGTGATCGACGAGGCACACCGCTCGGTGTACCAGAAGTACCGGCACATCTTCCGGTACTTCGATTCGCTGCTGCTCGGGCTCACCGCCACCCCGAAGGACGAGGTGGACTTCAACACCTACCAGCTGTTCCAGCTCGAAACCGGTGTTCCGACGAACGACTATCCGCTCGACGAGGCCATCGACGAAGGGTATCTCGTCCGACCGCGCGCGGTGAACGTGCCGCTGACCTTCCCGCTGCAGGGAATTCGCTACGCCGACCTCCCCGATGAGGAGCGGAAGCGATACGAGTCCATCGATTGGGGCGACGACGTCGCCGAGGACGAGATCCCTGACATCGTCCAAGCCGAGGCCGTCAACAAGTGGCTGTTCAACATCGACACCGTCGACAAGGTCCTCGAAACCCTGATGACCCACGGACATCGAGTCGCGGGCGGCGACCGGCTCGGCAAGACCATCGTCTTCGCGAAGAACGAGCGCCACGCCCAGTTCATCGCCGGCCGATTCGACGCGAACTACCCGGAGTTCAAAGGCTCGTTCGCCCGCGTCATCACCCACTCGGTCAGCCACAGCCAGGACCTCATCGACAAGTTCTCCCAGCCCGACCAGGAACCGCACCTCGCGATCTCGGTCGACATGCTCGACACCGGCATCGACGTCCCCGAAGTCGTGAACCTCGTCTTCTTCAAGCCGGTGCGGTCGAGGTCGAAATTCTGGCAGATGGTCGGTCGTGGCACCCGGCTGCGCCCCGACCTGTACGGTCCCGGCCGGGACAAGCTCGACTTCTTCGTCTTCGACGTGTGCGGCAACTTCGACTACTTCGACGAGCACCCCAACGCTTCTGAAGGCGCGCTCGCGCCCTCGCTCTCGCAGCGGCTTTTCACTGTCCGAACCGAACTGCTCGCCGCGCTCGACCGCACCGGTGCCGCGCAGGCACTGCGCCGCGACACCGCGGACCTGCTGCACGGCCAGGTTGCCGGCATGCGGCTGGACAACTTCATCGTCCGCACCCGGCGCCGCGAGGTGGAGAAGTACGCCGACCGCGCCGCCTGGGATTCGGCCCTCGAACAGCAAGCCGCCGAAATCGTCGGGAGCCTCGCCGACCTGCCCACGACGGTCCGAGACTCCGACGAGATGGCGAAACGATTCGACCTTGCCATCCTGCGCGGGCAGCTCGCCGTCGTCGTGGGCGACGGCATCCTGTTGCGGCACGCCGACACCATCCGCGGCGTCGCGGACGGGCTGCTCGACACCGGACTCGCCATCCCGAAGGTGAAGGCCAAAGAGGAACTGCTGCGGGAGGTGGCCAGCGACGAGTGGTGGGAGGACGTCACCGTCGAAATGCTCGAACACGCTCGGCGTGAGGTCCGTTCCATCGTCGGGCTGCTCGACAAGAAGCAGCGCGTCGTTGTCTACACGGACTTCACCGACACTCGCGGCGAGGTCGTCGAACGAGCGATGCCGGAGATGCGATCCGGTACCGACATCGAGCGATACACCGCGAAGGCGCGTGACTATCTGCGCCGCCAGCCCGACAACCTGGCGCTTCGGAAGCTGCGTTCGGGCAAGTCGTTGACACCGGCCGATCTGGAATCACTCGAGGAGCTGCTGGCCCGCAGTGGTGCCGGCGAACCCGCGGATCTGGAACGCGCTGTCGCCAACGCTGACGGACTCGGACGTTTCATCCGCTCTCTCGTCGGCCTCGATCGCCGGGCCGTGCAGGAAGCGTTCGCGGAGTTCCTCGGCGAACGCACCGCCACCGCCAGCCAAATCAACTTCGTCGACCTCGTCATCGGCCATCTCACCCGCCACGGCGAGATGGACCCGAAGCTGCTGTTCGAGGCGCCGTTCACCGACGCGGCGCCGCATGGGCCGACGCAGCTGTTCGCTCCAGAGCAGACGAAGCGGCTTGTCGGCGTCATCCGGTCGATCAATGATTCGGTGGTCGCGACCGCCTGACCGCGCGCCAACGCCTCGGGTCGGGTGCCGGCGGGCGTTTCGTCGGCACCTAACAGCGCTGCCGCACCGGTAGCGCGACCGAATGGCGATTTGTCTGAATTGCTAGCCTCCGTAGATGATTTCAGCACCGCAAGGTTTTCGGGCGGTGGCGGGGGCCGCGTTGATCTGTTCGATGGCGGCGTGTTCCGGCGAGAACACCGCCGCGACTTCGCCGCGCCCGTCCGCTCCGCCCACCACCACGACGGCCGGACCGAAGCAGACCGATGGCACGTTGCCCGAGGGCGCCGACACGCACGGCTACCGCGATTCGTTCGCCCGGTGCAGGGACACCGAACTGCTGGTGCTGCTGGTCGGTCAGACCGCCGGACGCCCGGTGACCACTGTTCGGGGCTTCCGTACGGGCGGGGACAAGCGATTTGTCGTGTGCGAGGACCAGACCGCCACCCGGATCATGCGGGCGGTAGCGCCATCGCTGCGGCCCGAACCCTTCGAAGGGGCTTTCTTCACGTTCACTGCCAACAGTCAGCAGTTCGTGGCCGATGGTATGAAGATCGACCTGGCTCGGGCGACGATCACCGTCACCGACGATCCGAAACGTCCTGAATACCGCGCGGTGACATGGATGGTGAACGAATACTGGAGTGCTATCTACTGATTCGCCCAGTGCGGACAGCGCGAATGATCGGCCGACCATGGTGACAGTCACGCTCGGCAGCTGTCGGCGTTGGCGACGATGAGATGGCTGCCGACCGGCGGCGAGCTCGGTATCCCTCTCGATGCCGCTGTCTTCCGAAGCCCTGACAACGATGCTTGCGGGATTGTTGCGATGCCGGGCAGGCGCGCGGGATCCGGTCGCGCAGCAGGTCGAATCGATCGGTCGAAGGGCCGGGTGTGGCGCCGGTGTTTGCGCGCCATGCCGGTGGACCGGAGATCGATTTGCTGGAAGTGTGCTGCATGTATCCTTTCCGCGTCCTGGTTGACCGAGGCGAGCGGGTGTCCGTTCGCCTCATGAGGGTCGGAGGTTTGTGCACATGGTTCGGCATCGCTCGGTTCCGCGTCCGGCGGTACTCACGCCCGGCGCTGCGACATCGCATTTCCGCCCTGTGCTGCTCGATGCGTCGAGCCCGGCGGGACTGCGCGACCTGGAAGCGCTGGCAGCGTCGGGATCTGTGAGTGCGGTGCACGACACGATCGAGGACCAGCTCGACGAACTGATCCGCTGCGAGGACCCCGCTGTCGCGCATTCGGCCGGCTCGCGGGCAGCGTCGCGTCATCGGATCTGTGGCGGGACTCCGTTGTGGCATTGGGGAACGTGGGTGTTCTATCCGTGGAACGGTCGGTTGGCGCATGTGCTGCCGCGCGAGAGTTTCCAGCGGGTACGCACCGATCGCAATCGCGACAAGATCGACCGGGCGCAGCAGCGAGAGCTGCGTGCGCGGCGGATCGGTGTGGTCGGGCTGTCGGTGGGCAACAGTGCGGCGGTGACGCTGGCGATGGAAGGTGTCGGTGGGTCGTTCCGATTGGCCGACTTCGACGCCCTCGGACTCTCGAATCTGAACCGGCTGCGGGCAGGGGTGGGTGATCTCGGGGTTTCCAAGGCGGTGCTGGCGGCGCGTCAGATGTTCGAGATCGACCCCTATCTCGACATCGAGGTGTTCGTCGACGGGTTGACCGAGGAGTCGATCGGTTCGTTCTTCGATGGCGTGGACGGCACCGGGCCGCTGGATCTGCTGGTGGAGGAATGCGACACGGTGTGGGCGAAAGTCGCTGCCCGTGAGTACGCGCGGGACCGGGGGATCCCCGTACTGATGGACGCCAACGATCGCGGCTTGCTGGATGTGGAGCGGTTCGATCTCGAACCCCTGCGTCCGCTGTTCCACGGCCGCACCGGCGGGTCGACCTCGTCCGATGTCGCGAGGATGAACCGGGGCGAGCTGCTGTCGTTTCTGCTGGCCGTGGTCGACGAGGCGCGGCTGAGTCCGGCGATGCGCGACGCTGTCGCCGAGATCGGCCGGAGCCTGTCCAGCTGGCCGCAACTCGCCTCCGGGGTGATGCTCGGCGGCGCCTTGGTGGCCGACACGGCTCGTCGGATCCTGCTCGGCGAGCCGATCCCGTCGGGGCGAACCTATATCGACCTCGACGAGCTCATACCCTCGGTAGGTCCACTGGCCGCTCCGGAATTCGTGCGTGTGATGGAGGCAGTCCGTTGACGATCGACCTGCGCAACGTGGAACTGGTCGGCACGCGGCTGCGGTTGCGTGATCTGCGTGCCGGTGATCTGGACGTGTATCAGCGGATCTTCACCGACCCGCACCTGACCCGCTATATGGGCACCGACAGCATGGGTGTCCAGGCGGCCGCGGCGTCGTTCGATGCTGCCCTGCGCTCTCGCGGCGAGAGTCCGCGGCGCAAGTACACGCTGGCGATCACGGCACCGGATGCCGACACCATGGTCGGCACCATCAGTCTGCTGGTGGAGGATTTCGGCAGCAACGCGATGATCGGCGGTCTGGTCGTGGTTCCGGAAGGTGCTTTGCGTGCGGGTGGGATCGAGGCGGGGCGGCTGATGGCGGCATTCGCCTTCGGGCCGCTCGGGATTCACCGGGTATGGGCGGGACACCGGCACGATCATCCGGTGATGGACACGGTGATGTCGGGAGTGGGCTTGACGCCGGAGGCGCGGCTACGGCAGCTGTACCGAACGCAGGGCCGGTGGCGTGACGTGTGCACCTATGCGGCGTTGCGGCCGGAATGGGCTGCGACGGCGACCGCTGCCGAACGTCGGATCCTGTCGTTGCGGCCCACCGCGGCAAGGGAACACGTCATCGCGGGCCGGTGAAGCCGGTGCCCGACCCTGCCGAATCGGGCTCGTGGCGCGCCAGGGCGCGATAGCATCGCCCACTACAGGCCCCGTGCAATCACCATTTGCCGAATTGCCACCACCCGAAACGCGCAGCGGCCGGCGACGGGAGGACTCCACCGCCGGCGAGGATCCGAAGTGGAGACCACCCATGGCAGTGCTGATCGATTCCGACTATTTCACGCCGGGGGACCGGCGGGAAGCGGTCACCGCGATCCTGCAGGAAGCCGATATCGGGGCGAACCTGCGGATGTGGGATTCCTCGGCCGAAGTGGTCAGCCGGCACCAGGCCTGGATGCTGGGTGCGATCGCGCTCACCCGCTCGGAGGTATCCGGTCACCAGGTGTGCCGTACCAGTCGGCACGAGCGAGCCACGCCCAGCGACACGCTGACGGTCACCGTGCAGAACGGACAGGTCCGCAGGCACGAACAATTCGGTGCGCAAACGCTGATCGAACCCGGCTCCTGCGAAGTGATCGACCTGGCCACCGCGTTCGCCTCCGGCTGGCACGGTCTCGGTGGGACGCTGTGCCTGCAGCTGTCCAGGGAGCGGCTCGGTATCTCCGCGGAAACGGTCGCCGCGGCACACGGGCGGTTGGCGGCATCACCGCTGTACCCGATGGTCACGGCGCAGATCCAGCATCTCGTCCGGATCGCCGATCAGCTCGAAGCCGATCCGGCGGCCGCCTCGGTGGGCGAGTCGTGCTTGGAAATGGTTCGGGCGCTACTGATCTCGGCAGCCGGCCGCGGACCGGGTGACGGCGCCGCCATCCCGGAGCAACTGCTGATCGAGCAGATCCTCGGGTATGTGCGGGCACACCTGTCCGATTCGACCTTGAAGATTCCCGGTATCGCCGCCGCCAACAACATCTCCGTTCGGCACCTGTACAAGGTATGCGCGCAGTCGGGTATCAGCCTGGAGCAGTGGATCATCGAACAACGCCTGGTCCGAGCCCGCGACATGCTGGTCGACAGAGGCTACGCGCACCGGTCGGTCGCCGCTGTGGCCGGTGCCGTTGGTTTCCGCGACGCCGCCCACTTCACCCGGCGATTCCGCGAAGCATTCGGCATGACGCCCCGCGACTGGCGCCGCAGTGCCGGCGATGCGGGCAACCCTGCGAAGTAGCCGGGATTGCGCACCCGCGGCGCTCGGGTTCGTGCGTGCAAGTTCATTTGTGCGTGCAGAGTCAGTGGCCGTGCAGTCACAGCCTCTTTCGCAGGTGCATTCGCCGTTATCGTTCGAATGTGGTTGCGCGAGACCGCTTCAGGAGTCCGAGTGTTCGCCGACGGACACCCGCGCTGATGCGGTCCGTGCCGAGGCATCGAGAGAGAGGGGAGACCATGTCCACGACTATCGGCAAAGCTATTCGTGCGGCGAGGATGGCCTCCGGATTCACGCAGGCGGAGTTGGCCGACTGGATCGGGATTACGGACGGAAATCAGATCAGCCGTTGGGAACGCGGTGTGGTGACACCCAGTGCCGACAATGTCGGCGAGTTGTCGAGAGTCCTGGGGGTGCGTCTCGACAGCTCGGCCAGAGGTGCGGTGTCGTGCTGAGCTGAGTGCTGTCGCGTCGGCTCGATCGGGATCGAGCCGACGCGACAGCGAGAACGGTTACGAAGCGACTCGGGAGCTCAGGTAGTTCAGGAGGATGTGGGCATCGTCGCCGTAGTCGATGTGGGCGGCTGAGGCGTAGAAGTTGGCCATGTCCACACCTTGGCGGCCCAGCTGGACGAGCTCTTCGACGGTGGTGGGGTCGGTGACGCTGAGCAGGGCTCGGGTGGTTGCGTGGAGGTCGGCTCGGATACCGGCGGCGACGGGGCCGAGTACGGAGGCGGTGAGGTCGGCGCCGGTGGTGGCGAAGGCGGCCAGGTCGGCGGCCGCGGCGACGGGGTCGTCGCGATCGAGGGATTCGACGGCACGCCAGAGGATTTCCTGCATTCGGCCGACCTTGTCGGCGAGGCTCAGGAGATCGATGTGGACGAGCGCGTCGGCGATGACGCTGACGCCTGCGGTGCGACCGGAGGGGTCGTCGGCGGCGGCAGCGCGAATGACCTGGGCGACCAGGGCTCGGTCCACACCGGCCGCGGCCTGGACCAACGGGGCCAGGTCGACGTTGAGGGCGTTGGCGGTCCGGTGCGCACCGCGAATGTCTCCCGCCGCGATGAGCTCGGGGAGCCGGGTGAGGTTGTCGAGAATGGTGGGCAGGTTCGCCGCGGTGGTGGTCCAGCCGGCGCCCATGGTGACGGCTTGATCGATCAGGGTGCCGGGGTCGACCGTGGGGGGCAGCACATTCGCGATCGGTCCGGGATCACCGCTCAGCACCCGGCCCAACACGGCGAGGAAAGGGGAGGTGGCGGCATCGAGAGAGCAGTACAGGTCGCCCTCGGTACACAGGGTGCGAACCCGTTCGGTCAACGCACCGAAATCCCGGCTCCGCGTTCCGGCGATGCCATATCCGGGCTGCGGGTCACCCAGGGAGAGCGTGGTGTTCGGATCGCGATGCGGGTCGGCCAGTAGTCCGACCCCGACCACTCGATCGGCACTGATGGGACCGTCGCCGTTGCCGATCTCGGTGGCGAGGTCGCCGATGCCGTCGGCACCCTGGCTGTAGCCGGCGAGGACGACCCGTGTCGAGCTGCACAGCCCGGTCAGCATGTGACGCAAGCGGGATTCCAGGGTGCCCAGGGATTCGGCGTAGCTCAGGCCCAGGTCGAAAGCGCTTGCGGCATAGGGCACGTAGCGCACCGTGATGTCGCGGCCCAATTGTCGTTGCAGGCCGTCGCCGATGGGCCGCAGTATCCCGACCGGGGCCCGGGGATCGGCGCCCGGCGTGGTCTCCCAGGTTCCCGGCGCGAGAATCGCCGTGTACGGAGTGCAGGGCGGCTGCGCGCCGGGTATTTCCGCCCGCGCGACGCCGCCTGTCGCGGTCCCGACCGCGACAACGGCGGCGACCAACGTCACCGCGGCGGATCTCGACAACCTGTTCATTGTCCAATTCCTCTGGTGCCGAAGGGGAGTCGTGGCAGGACGGCAGGTGCTCAAGTGCGCCGAACCGTCATGACCAATTCTCGCCACTCGCAGTCGGTTACGTGGCCCCTTTCAGACATATTTTCATTTCAGATAGGGGGATCCTGCCCGAAGTGGATGCCGGGTGGCGCGGACCTGTTCTCGGAACCGCGCGTGATCCGTCGTACGCGGAGCTCGGCAGGACCCGATGTCCGACCTGGTGCGCCCGTCAGGGGCGGCGGTCGGAGTATTCGAGGTATCCGCGGCCGCTGATCTGACGGCCTTCATGGGTCGCCGTGTAGGTGTATCCGGCCACGACGTTGACTCCGGCGTACAACCACTGGGTGTCGACCGATCCGTCGAGGGTGGTGATCGTCTGGCTGCCGTCGCGGATCGTCCATCGGAACGACGCCGGCATGAACATCGTTTCGCCGTCGGGGCAGACGAAGGGCTGGTCCCGGAACTCGGTGACCTCGAACCGCACCGATGTGCCGAGGCGCCGGGATCCGCCGCCCGCCGTGCGTTCGAAGGCGAGCATCGCCAGCGGGGTGTCGGTGCCCGTGCCGGTTCCCACCAGCAGCAGCTGGGTGTCGGCGTCGAGATTGAGGACGTGGTAGGTGAAGAAGTCGAAGGGCACTTTCAGTTTGGCCGGCAGCGGCTTGTCGCGCACCATCGTCGGCGCGTTTCCCTTGCCGTATTCGAACGAACACAGGCCCGCGACATCGGTGCTGTTTCCTTCGTGGGTGATGGTGCCGCGATAGCGGCTCAGCAGCGCGAGGTGAGTGTAGTAGGGGCGCTTGGTGAACCAGGTGACATCACCGGTGGCGGTGATCTCGAGGTCGGTCTCGAATCCGGGACGTACGCTGCGGAGCCGGAAGTTCGGGTAGGTGCCGGTGATGGTGTAGTCCGGACCGAAGCGCAGCGATGAGCCGTCCGGTGCGAATTCGCTGTCTTCAGCTCCGTGGGCGCTGAACGGATCGTGGTCGGTCGCTGCTGTGCCGTGGCCGACGGTGGAGGTGTCACGGGCGCGGCCCTGGCGGGCATGGTCGACGTCCCACGCCCGGAAACCCGTAAAGCCGACCACGGTCATGTTGGCCATGAAATGGTGCGGTGCGGGCAGGTCGGGAATCATGATTCCGTAGTGTGCGACGCCCTGTCCGAAGCGGCTTTTCGACGGCGGGGTGAACGCCGGCAGGGGAGTGTCGGCCGGAAAACCCGGTGCTACGACGCCGAGAAGGTGCGGGCCGACCCGCGCGATCATGTCCTTGAACCAGCCGAGCCGATGGGCGGGGTCGTAGACAACGGGAACCGGCAGGGTTGCTTCCGAAGGCTTCGGGGTCATGGGTGAGCGCTCCTTGGTACGGCAGACAGCGGTCTCGCGATGAGGTGTGGGAGATTGCCGATGTCATCGCGCGAAGTGGCGGGTGGTGTCCCGGATGAATCCATCGAAGAGGACCTTGCGGTTGAGCGGGTGACTCAGCGCGACGGGCAACCGCATCCGCCCGCGCGGCTCGAAGGCGAACCTCCAGGTGAACCGGCATCCGTGGGCGGTCGGGGTGACGAGGTAGTCCTCAGCGAAGGTGCGAAAAATCGGGAGATTCGCTGCTTCCACGTAGAAGGCGTGACGGCGAGTGGCTTCGTCCCAGAGGAAGAACCGTTCGGTCAGGACAAGGGATTTCGCGACCTTCACCGTACGGGTGGTGCCGATGCCGAAGGGGCGGTCACTGGTATAGGCGCCACCGAGCGCCCGGCACCAGGCAAGTGGCTTGTCGGCGACCAATCCCCGCCACACCCGGTCGGCGTCGACATCGAGGTCGATGTCGTAGCGCAGCGTGTGCGTGGCGGTGTCGAAGAAGTTCTCGTCGGTGACAGGGTCGAGGGTGTACCGGGGCATGGGTGTGTCCTTGGGATCAGCGGGTGAGCCGGTACAGGGTGTAGGGCACTGTACGGGACAGGTAGTGCGCAATTGTCAGGTAGGGGCTGCGCTCGGGTGCGGGGTCTTTGCCGTCGCCGAGCCGCCACAACTGTGTGGTGTGCCAGACGATGTTGCCCAAGCCGTCGATGCGTTTGATTCCGGTGTTGCGTTGCCGGGCGATGGTCGCCGGTGTGGTTCCGGCGAGCAGGTGCCGGGGAAAATCGGGTTGCAGGGCCATCGGCCGGGCAATGCCGACGAGATCGACGGCACCTGAGGTGATCGCCGCGCCGGTACCTTCGGCGGTGCGGAAGCCACCGGTGAGCAGCAGGGGTGTGGAGATGTCGGCGCGAATCTGCTCGGCGAACTCGAGGAAGTACGCCTCGCGGTCGAGAGTGCTCGCCTTCGGTCGGGTGTCACCCATGAACGCGACCGACTCGTAAGTGCCGCCGGAAATCTCGAGGAGATCGATCGACTCCGCGTCGAGTGCGCGCGCCACTGCTGCCGAGTCGTCCTCACCGAACCCGCCTCGCTGGAAGTCGGCGGAATTGAGCTTCACCGCCAACGGGGTCGCCGGTCCGATCGCCGCGCGGACCGCGCGGACGATCTCGAGCAGGAAGCGTTGCCGGTTGTCCCGGCTGCCGCCCCACCGGTCGGTGCGGACGTTGGTCGCCGGAGACAGGAACTGGCCGATCAGGTAGCCGTGCGCGGCGTGGATCTCGATGCCGTCGAACCCGGCCTCGACCAGGATTCTGGCCGTTTCGGCGAACTTGCCGATCAAAGCCGTGATGTCGCTGTCGGTCAGTTCGCGCGGGGTGCGGTAGGCGCCGGCGCTGCCGGTGAGGCGGATGGCGGAGGGGCCCACCGGACTCGAGTTGAGTGTCGCCGGGATCTGCCTGCCGGGATGGTTGATCTGCGCCCAGACCTGCGCGCCACCTGACTTCGCGGCCGTCGACCATTCGTTGAGCACGGCGAGGTCGCGCTCGTCGTCGACCACCACGTTGCCGACCTCGGCGACGGCGGTGCGGTCGACCATGATGTTGCCGGTGATCAGCACCGATGCGCCGGAGTCGGCCCACCGCCGATAGAGCCGCACGTGCCGGGCACCGGGTGCGAAGCCGAAGTCGCCGAGGCACTCCGACATCGAGGCCTTGACGATCCGGTTGGCAAGAATTGTCCCGTTGGGCAGCGTGAAGGGCTCGGCCAGCGAGTTGACGGCGGTCGGTTTCATTCGTCCTCGTTTCTGAGATGACCGGTCATCTCATAATCAGTAAACGGGATGCGCTAGCCTGAGTCAAGACGACTGGTCATCTGTGGAGAGGTAAATGGCGCAGCGAAACATCCCGGAGCGATTGCTCACCGCGGGGCTGGACAGGTTCCACGGCCACGGCTACCACGGCACCGCCGTACAGGACATCACCACAACCGCCGGGGTGCCCAAGGGGTCGTTCTACAACCACTACGCCTCGAAAGAGGCCCTGGCCGTGTCGGCGATCCATCAGTACATCGCCGACAGTCCCGTACAGGTGCTCTTCGATCCCGGAGCCGGAACCGCCGTGGCGCGGCTGCGCGCGCACTTCGACGAACTACGGCGGCGATTCGAGGACTCGGGGATGACGCGCGGTTGCTTGCTCGGCAACCTCTCCAACGAAGTCGCCGATCACAGCGAGACCATCCGCACCACCCTGGAAACGGCCTTCACCGCGTGGGTCACGCTGATCACCCAGGTCCTCGATGCCGCTCGGAACGACGGTGAGATAGCCGCCGACCTCGACACCGCCGACACCGCCAGTTTCTTGCTCAACGCCTGGGAAGGTGCGCTGCTGCGCGCCCGCGCGTCCAAGAGCGGCGATCCCATCGACGCGTTCTATGCCCTCGCCTTCACCGTCATCTTGAAGCCGAGTAGCTGACAATCCCGCCGAACGCAGGCAACCGACGATCGCCTCGCTCTCCGGGAGTGGGGCGATCGTGTCGTTCGTCAACGGGTGGACTGCCGATGTGCCCTCGACTGTCTCCCGAGGGCAACGACATCGGCTGTTCGGCGCGCCTTTGCCACGAGTTCAGCACGACCCTGACATTCGGTGGCCTCCTTTGTGAGACCCTCAGGCTGCCAACGTGACTGGGAAAACGAGGAGGAACGATGACTGAGATGGTCGGGATCGCCCCAGCGGGTCTCGGACGCCGCGCCGTCGCACGTTTCATCGACTGGATCATCGCCGGCGCCATCGGCCTGGTCGTGTTCTGGTTGCTGGAACGAGTGACCGACCTTCCGAGCTGGATCGCGATCCTCCCCGGCGCCGGCTTCGGATTCCTGTATTTCGTGGCCTTCGAAGTGCTGACCGGGTCGACCCCCGGCAAGAAGCTCCTCGGGCTGCACGTGAACGGTACCGACGGCACGGACAAACCGGATCTGCTCGCCTCGGCCAAGCGCAACGCCTACATGTTGCTGAACCTGATTCCCTGGGTCGGCGGCGTGCTGTGGTTCGTGGCCGCCATCGGTATCGCGTTCACCGTGAGCTCGAGTCCGTCCAAGCAGGGCTGGCACGACAAGTTCGCGGGCGGAACCCAGGTGGTCAAGGACTGATGCGTCAGGCCGCACCGAGCTGATCGGCACGACCTGTACGCCACTACCTGTGTCCACGACCGAAGGGCGACGCCGACCGCGCGTTCGGCCGCAGGTCGTCGGTCATGCCTTCCGCTGGTCAGGTCGGTGCCGTGTTCGTTCACTCCGCATTACGGTGGGTTCCGTCGCGGACGGTCCCGACGAACTCCTCGACCAGGTCTTCGAGAGCGACCACGCCGACGGTGTTGCCCCGGGTGTCGACCACGCGGCCGAGGTGGCTGCTGGTGCGGCGCAGGCGGGCGAGGGCTTCGTAGAGGGTGGTGGTGGTGCTGACGGTGGGCAGGGGGCGGATGTCGGTGCGCGGGATCTGGGTTTCCGGGCCCGCGGTGTCGTCGGCGACCTTGTCGAGGACGTCCTTGACGTGCAGGTAGCCCACCAGTGAGCCGTCGGTGGCGCGGACGGGGTAGCGCGAGAAACCGGTTTCGGCGACGGCGGCTTCGATGTCACCCAGAGTGGTTCCGTTGCCGCGCAGGGGAACCGAACGGGCTTGGGACAAAGGCACCATCACATCGCCGACGATCTGTTCGGAGGTGCCAAGCGCCTGGGTGAGCCTGCGGTGTTCCTCCTCGTCGAGCAGCCCCTCGGAGCGGGATTCGCCGATCATCTCGGCCAGTTCCACCGTGGAGACCGTGGCGTCGAGTTCGTCCTTGGGTTCGATCCGCAGCATCCGCAGCGTCAGGTTCGCCGCCAGGTTGTACAGCGCGATCAGGGGGCGCGCGATCCGCAACCACATCAGGTGGATCGGCACCAGCAACAGCGCGCAACGTTCGGGTCCGGCCAAGGCGATGTTCTTGGGGACCATCTCGCCCAGCAGGATGTGCAGGATCACCACGATGGTCAGCGCCAGGGCGAAACCCACCGGGTGCAGCAGCTGCTCGGGCAGCCCGAGCAGTTCGAACGGACGCTCGATCAGGTGCGCGATCGCGGGTTCACCGACCCGGCCGAGCAGGATCGAGCAGATGGTGATGCCCAGCTGGGCGGCGGCCAGCATGATCGACAGGTTCTCACCCGCCTCGATCACCGTCTGCGCCTTCTTCTTGCCCTGGGCCACCAGCGCTTCGAGGCGGTCGCGGCGCGCCGAGATCAGCGCGAACTCGGCGGCGACGAAGAACGCGTTGCCCGCCAGCAGCACCACGGTCAGTGCGATTCCGAAGAGATCACCCATTGTTGTGCTCCCGTGCTGCGAGGTTCTCGTCGTCGACCGGAATCAGCCGGACCCGGTCGATGCGGCGTCCGTCCATGCGTTCGACGCGGGCGATCCAGCCGCCGGCGCCGCCGCGCGATTCGGGCAGCACCACTTCGTCGGCGGTGGCCGGGATGCGGCCGAGCTGGGTCAGGACCAGGCCGCCGAGGGTTTCGTATTCGCCCTCCGGCGCGTCGTAGCCGGTCGCGCGCGACACCTCGTCGATGCGCAGCAGACCCGAACAGTCCCAGCCGTCCGAGACTCGGCGCACGTCACGTTCCTCTTCGTCGTGTTCGTCGCGCACGTCGCCGAGAATCTCCTCGATCAGGTCCTCCATGGTCACCATGCCCGCGGTGCCGCCGTACTCGTCGACCACGAGCGCGACCTGCATGCCGTCGGCGCGGACCCGTTCGAGCACTTCGTCGCCGTCGAGGCTGGCGGGCACGATCGGCACCGCGACGGCCAGCTTGCTCAACGGGATCTGCTTGCGCAGGTGCCCGGGATGGGTGAAGGCCTGCTTGACGTGCACCACGCCGAGCGAGTTGTCGAGGTCGCCGTCGATCACCGGGAACCGGGAGTATCCGGTGCGGGCCGAGGCGGCGATGAGGTCGGCGATGGTGTCGTCACGGTCCAGCGATTCCACCTTCACCCGGGGGGTCATCAGGTCCTCGGCGCTGCGCTCACCGAACTCGAGGGACCGGTCCATCAGCTGCGCGGTGCGCTGATCCATCGCACCGCGCTGGGCCGAGGTGCGCACGAGTGAGCCCAGTTCCTGGGGTGACCTGGCCGAGCGCAGTTCTTCGGCGGGCTCGATGCCCAGTCGGCGCACGACCAAGTTGGCGGTGCTGTTGAGGAAATGGATCAACCATTTGAACGACGCCGAGAACCCGATCATCGGGCCCGCGGTGATTCTGGCCGTGCCCATCGGCTTGGCGATGGCGATGTTCTTCGGTACCAGTTCGCCGTAGATCATCGACAGCGAGGTGGCCAGGATCAGGGCCAGGGCCAGCGCGATGCCGTGGGAGGCGGCTTCGCTCAGGCCGATGCGGTCCAGACCCGGCGCCAGCAGTCGCGCCAGCACCGGTTCGGCGATGTAACCGGTGATCAGGGTGGTGATGGTGATGCCGAGCTGGGCGCCCGACAGCTGGAACGACAGGGTGTTGTGCGCCTGTTTGACGTTGCGGGCCCTGGTGTCGCCGGAGCGGGCGGCCGATTCGACGGCGCTGCGTTCCAGGGCGGTGAGGGAGAATTCGGCGGCCACGAACAGGGCCGTGCCGAGGGTCAGGGCGGCGAAACCGAGCAGGCTGAGCACTGTCAGCACGATGGACATCCTCAGCACCACCCATGTGGTGCCGGGGGGAAACCAGAAGGCCGGACGGACGCTGCGGAAAGGAGGACGCCGGGTTTGTCACCCGGCTCCGTAGAGGAACCCTCCTGTGTGGCGCCCTGGGACGCGGGTGACAACTGGATCCTTTCGGGGTGGGGAAGAAAGCTCTGCCGAGATCGGCAACTCCATAGTAATCGGTGCCCACCGTTGATGTGTCAGCGGCGCGGCGCGCTGACGGCGACGGCGGCCGACCCGAACGCCGCGACGTTCGGATCGGCCGCCGTGCGCCCGGGTCACCAGCCGCTGGGCAGTGGCCGTCCCTCAGCGAAACCGGCCGCGGACTGCACCCCGAGCACCGCGCGGTCGTGGAACTCGGGCAGCGTGCGGGCGCCGGCGTAGGTGCAGGAACTGCGCACACCCGAGCAGATGTGGTCGATCAGGTCCTCGACGCCGGGGCGTTCGGGGTCCAGGCGCATCCGCGAACTGGAGATACCCTCCTCGAACAGCGCCTTGCGGGCTCGGTCGAAGCCGCTGTCGGCGGAGGTACGGGCGGCCACGGCGCGCTTGGAGGCCATGCCGAAGCTTTCCTTGTAGGCGTTGCCGTCGCGGTCCACGCGCAGGTCGCCGGGGGATTCGTAGGTGCCGGCGAACCAGGAGCCGATCATCACGTTCGACGCACCCGCGGCCAGCGCCAGCGCTACGTCGCGCGGGTGCCGCACCCCACCGTCGGCCCATACGTGCACGCCGAGTTCGGTTGCCGCGGCGGCGCATTCGGCGACAGCGGAGAACTGCGGGCGGCCGACGCCGGTCATCATGCGGGTGGTGCACATGGCGCCGGGGCCGACACCGACCTTGATGATGGTGGCGCCCGCCGCGGCCAGATCACGGGTGCCCTCGGCGGAGACGACATTGCCGGCGACCAGCGGCAGGCCCAGCCCGAGGTCGGCGACGGTGCGCAGCGATTCGAGCATCTTCGCCTGGTGCCCGTGCGCGGTGTCGAGGACGAGCACGTCGGCGCCCGCGTCGGCCAGTGCCTTGGCCTTGGCGGCCACGTCACCGTTGATGCCGACGGCGGCGGCGACGCGCAGTTTGCCGTCCGCGTCGACGGCGGGGGTGTAGATGCCGGTGCGGATGGCGCCGGTGCGGGTCATCACCCCGGCCAGCGTGCCGTCGGGGTGGGTGAGCACGGCGAGGTGGGCGCGTGCTTCGGCGAGCCGGTCGAAGATGTCACGGGGGGAGGCGTCGATGGCGGCGGACACGAAATCGGTGACCGCGACTTCGCGCAGCCGGGCGAACCGGTCGACGTCGGCGCAGGCGGCCTCGGTGACCACCCCGACGGGCTTGCCGTCCTCGATCACCACGACCGCGCCGTGCGCGCGCTTGTGCATCAGCGCCACCGCGTCCGACACCGCGCTGTCGGGGTCGAGGGTGACGGGGGTGTCGGCGGTGAGCGAGCGGCTCTTCACGAACGCGATCGTGTCGGCGGCGGCGGGGATCGGCAGGTCCTGGGGCAGCACCACCAGCCCGCCACGGCGCGCGACGGTCTCGGCCATTCGCTTGCCCGCGACCGCGGTCATGTTCGCGACGACGAGGGGGATGGTGGTGCCCGAGCCGTCGACGGTGGCCAGGTCCACATCGAACCGGGACGCGACATCGGTCCGGTTCGGGACCAGGAAGAGGTCGTCGTAGGTCAGGTCGTACGGCGGCTGGGGTCCCGGAAGAAATCGCACTTGGCCGATGATAGCCCTGTGCGGAGCGCGGTGTGCGAGTCCGTGGTGCGCGGCTGCTCGAGTTCCCGGCTTGTCGGCCGTGGTCGTTACGGGTGCTCGCGCGGGCGGGAATTCGGGGCCGCGAACGGCTCGTGGCCGAACCGTGAACGGTTCGGCCACGCGCGGATTCGGCGGTGTCGGTTCAGGTAGCCGAGCGGTTGCGGCGGGCTGCCGGAGCGGCCGGACGCGCGCTCCGACGACGCGAATTCGTCGGCGTGTCGCCGGTGCGGGCGTGTCCACCGGTACCTGCGGGCTTGCGGGTACGGGCCTCGCCCGCCGGGCGCTCGCGTCGCGGTGCGCCCGCGCCACGACTGTGCCCGTGGCCGGCCTCGCCCGTAGGTGCCCCGGCGCGGGGGCGCCGGGTGCGACCGCCGCCGTTCGCCGAGCGCACCGGCTGTGCGGGCGCCACCGGGGTGGCCAGCGCGATACCGCTGGGCTTGCGGGCGCCGGTGATCGACACCAGCTTCTGGTCACCGGGGCGCACGTCGACGCCGTCGGTCCGCACGCCCGCCTTACGGGTCATCGCGGCGACGTCCTTGCGCTCCTCGTCGGTGACGAGCGTGACCACCACACCGTCCTCGCCCGCCCGCGCGGTGCGACCGGCGCGGTGCAGGTAGGCCTTGTGCTCGGCGGGCGGGTCGAAGTGCACGACCAGCGAGATGCCGTCGATGTGGATGCCGCGGGCGGCGACATCGGTGGTGACCAGCACCGGCACCGACCCGTCGGCGAAGGCCGCCAGGGTGCGCACGCGGTTGTTCTGGGCCTTGCCGCCGTGCAGCGAGCCCGCGTCGACACCGGCGCCGCGCAGCTGCTTGGCCAGGCGGTCGGCGCCGTGCTTGGTGCGCACGAACATGATGGTGAGCCCGTCGCGGGCGGCGATCTCGGTGGCCACCGTGCGCTTGATGTTCTTGTCACGCACGTAGAGCAGGTGGTGGGTCATGGTGCTGACCGACGCCTCGGCGGGCGCGGTCGAGTGGGTGACCGGGTTGTTCATGTAGCGCTTGACCAGCTTGTCCACATCACCGTCGAGGGTGGCCGAGAACAGCAGGCGCTGCCCCTGCTTGGGGGTGCGGTCGAGCAGCCGGGTGACCTGGGGGAGGAAGCCCATGTCGGCCATGTGGTCGGCCTCGTCGAGCGCGGTGATCGACACATCCGACAGGTCGGCGTTGCGCTGCTTGATCAGGTCGTCGAGGCGGCCGGGGGTCGCGATGAGCAGGTCGACGCCGCGAGCCAGGCGGTCGGCCTGACGCTTGATCGGCGCACCGCCGACCACGGAGGCCACGCGTAGCCCCAGCGAGCGGGCGGGCTCCTCGAGGGCCTTCTCGATCTGGGTGGCGAGTTCGCGGGTGGGCACCAGCACCAGACCGCGCGGGCGGCCGGGCTGGGACGGCGAACCGGCCAGACGGGTGAGCATCGGCAGGCCGAAGGCCAGGGTCTTGCCCGAGCCGGTCGGGCCGCGGCCGAGCACGTCACGCCCGGACAGGGCGTCACCGATGGTGGCGGCTTGGATGGGGAACGGCTTGTCGATGCCGGCGTTGCGCAGGGTCTGGACCAGCGCGACAGGCAGACCTAGTTCGACGAAGGACAGGTCAGGACGCGAAGAGTTGGACAAAATGGCCTTTCGTTGGGCTGCGAATCGCGCTGGAAGATCACCGGCGCCGATTACCCGAATACGCACGAGCGCGTGGACGGGGTGCGGCCCAGCAGGAAGGACCGATCTCCCAGGATAGGCGTGATCGGCCTCGGGTGGGTAAACAAGCTGGTCATCGGGTGTCGGATCGGCGCGGGCGCGCGAGTGCGGACGCCGGCGGTGCGGCCTGTTCGGCGCAGCCGGGTCAGTGGCCGGTCCGGGGCGTGGATCGCCAGGTCAGCCGTGGAAGAGCCGGCTCAGTTCCTGCAACCACGGCACCGCGACGGCCAGGGTCGGCACGACCAGAATGGCGGCCGAACCGACGTAGGCGGCGGTGGCGACTCTCACGTCGCCGGTCTGCCCGGCGAGGCGCTGGATGCGGATCAGCGTGGTCGGTCCGCCCGCGGCGAGCGCGCCCTGGGGTGCGGTGGATTTCGCGCAGGTGACCAGTGCGCGCGCCAGCGGTTTCGGGCCCGTCACCTTCACCGCGGAGTCGTCGGCGAGCAGTTCGATCAGCAGCTTCACCGAACCGAGCGCGGCCTTGCTGCGGACCACCCGCGGAAACGCCTCGTGCACGGCGGTGAACGCCTCGAGTACCAGGTCGTGACGGGCGCGCAGATGGGAGCGTTCGTGGCTCACGATCGCGGTGACCTCGGCGTCGGCGAGGCTGGTCAGGGTGCCTTCGCTGAGCACCACCCGCTGGCGCAGCCCGGGCAGGCAGTAGGCGATCGGTTCGCTGGCGGCGAGCACCCGGATGTCGGCGGCTCGACGCACCGGACCGCTCTGATCGAGCAGATCGACCAGCATCCGGTGCCGGGACCGGCGTCGGCGGGTGTGGATCCCCACCCGCACGATCGAGAACATCAGCCGCGCGCCGACCATCAGGGTGAGTGCGAAGACCAGCACGTAGACCGTCCACAACGGCAGACCGAGCGCGTCGATCTCGCGGGTGGGTGAGGTGGTGGGCCTACCGTCGGGGCCGGGCACGAGCAGCAGGCTGGCGATGGCCAACCCCGAACCGAAGGCACTGAGCACCGCGGCCAGCGCGACGGCCTGCCACAACACCAGCGCCGCGCGCGGCGTGCGATGCACCCAGGTGGCGCGACTGAGCAACGCGGGTACCGGCCCTGCGAGTAGCAAGGCGAGAGCGGCGAAGACTGCCGCGGTTGCGTTCATCGACTCTGCTCACTGCGTTGTGGGGCCAGGGGCGCTCACCTCATTGTGAGAGCCGCCAGGGAGTCTAGTCGCTGGTTTCCCCGGATTCGAGCTTGGCGAGGGCCTCCCGCAGGGCATCGGCCTCGTCCTTGCCGACCTGTTCGACGAAGTGCACCAGCGCCGCAGTCCGGCTGCCCGAGGCGTCGGCCTGCTGCAGTGCGTCGACCATCAACGTCGCGACCAGCTCGTCTCGGCTGTGTACCGGTGCGTACCGGTGCGCGCGATCGTCGCGCCGTTGCACCACCAGATTCTTCTTCGCCAGACGCTGCAGCACGGTCATCACCGTGGTGTACGCGAGCTCACGCCGCGCCGCCAGTGCTTCGTGGACCTGCCGCACCGTGAGCGGTTCGTCGGCTGACCACAACTGGTCCATCACCGCTTTTTCGAGTTCGCCGAGACCTGCCATCCCACCGATTTTACGGACTCAACGACAAAGATGCGTACTACAGTTTGTCGTAACGGGCGGTTTGCTGGTGTGTTATTCGTCATACCCCGGCGCGCCGTGCACGTGCCGGGTGCCGATGGGCACGATCATCGGCCGCCCCGACACCGGATCGGTGAGCACGGTGGCCTCGAGACCGAACACCTCGGCCAGCAGTGGCGCGGTGACGATGTCGGCCGGTTTGCCCTGGGCGACGATGCGGCCCGCGTTCATCACCACGAGCTCGTCGCTGTAGCGGATCGCGAGGTTGAGGTCGTGCAGCACCATCACCACGGTGCGCCCGAATTCGGCATGCAGCCGGTCCACCAGGTCGAGCACCTCGAGCGAATGCGCGAGATCGAGGTAGGTGGTCGGTTCGTCGAGCAACAGGATGTCGGTGCCCTGCGCCAGGGCCATCGAGATCCAGGCGCGCTGGCGTTGGCCGCCGGAGAGTTCGTCGAGGGTGCGGTCGGCCAGCTCGGCGATGCCGGTCTGGGCCAGCGCGGCGGCGACCTCGGACTCGTCGTCGGCCGACCACTGCCGCAACCACGACTGGTGCGGATGCCGTCCGCGGGCGACGAGATCGGCGACGGTGAGGCCCTCGGGCGCGATCGGGGTCTGCGGCAGCATGCCGATCACCCTCGCCACGTCCTTGGTCTTCATCGACGAGATCGCCTTGCCGTCGAGCACCACCCGGCCCTCGCGCGGACGCAGCAACCGGCCCAGCGACTTCAGCAGGGTGGACTTGCCACAGCCGTTGGGGCCGATCACGGTGGTGACCACGCCGGGGGCGATGTCGAGGGTGAGCCCGTCGACGATCACCCGGTCGCCGTAGCCGAGGGACACGGTGTCGGCGGCGAGGCGATGGGTGGGGCTGGTCATGAGAGCGTGGCCTTCCGGTTCATGCGGACGAGCAGGTAGAGCAGGAACGGTCCGCCGAGCGCGGCGGTGACGATGCCCACCGGCAGGTCGACGGGCAGCAGGGTGCGCGAGATGATGTCGGCCCCCGCGACCAGGACCGCGCCGGTGAGCGTCGAGGCGATGAGCGGTTCCCCTGGGCAGCGCAGGGCCATCCGGGCGATCTGCGGTGCGGCCAGCGCGACGAACCCCACCGGACCCACGGCCGCGGTCGCCACCGACGCGGCCACCACGGCCGCCCCGATGAGCAGTGCCTGCTGCGACTGGATCCGCACACCGAGGACCCGGGTCGATTCCTCGCCGAGGCGCAGCGCGGCCAGTGTGCGGGCCGAGACCAGCGCCACCACGGTCACCACGGTCAAGGCGAGCACGGCGGGCACGAGACTCGACATGTCGGCGGCGTCGAGCGAGCCGTTGAGCCAGACCTGGGCGCGTGCGGCATCGGTGAGGGTGGCCCGGGTGAGCAGCCAGCTGATCACCGACATCAGCACCGCGTTGACGCCGATGCCGATCAGGACCAGGCGGAACCCGGTGACACCGCCGCGGCCGCCGCCCCCGCGTCCCCAGGCCAGCAGATAGATGACGACCGCCGTGAGCAGCCCGCCGGTCAGGGCGGCCAGCGGGGTGCCCACGGTGGCGATCAGTCCGGTGGTCGCGCCCCCGCTGGCGACGAGCACCGCCACCGCGCCGACGCTCGCGCCGGTGGTGATGCCCAGCAGATCCGGGCCCGCCAGCGGATTGTGCAGAATCGACTGCATCAGCGCACCCGACAGGCCGAGTGCCGCGCCGACGACGACGGCAGTGAGCGCGCGCGGCAACCGCGATTCGAGGATGATGAACCGCTGCGCCCGGGAGCCGCCCCCGCCGAGGACATCGAGGACGCTGCCCAGCGGAATGTTGGTGTCGCCCACGGCGATATCGAGGCAGAACAGCACGAACACCGCGACGGCGAGAGCCACCACGACGGTGAGCATCACCGGCCGCAGCACCAGTGACACGGGCCCGACCCGCAGTGCGGGACGCACCTTGCGTAAGTCGGCAGCAGCTCGGTCGGCGCCCGTGCGGTCGGTGTCGCGGTGATCGGCATCGTGGTGATCGGTGCCGTGGTGATCGGTGCCGGCTCGGCCCGCACCGAGTCGATTCGCGCCGGAATCGGCACGCGTCCGAGGGGCCTTCGCCCGCTCGTCGTCGGCCCGATCCGCGACCTCGCCCGTTTCGATCCCGCTCACAACGCCACCAACTTCTTACGACGCACCAATGCGAGGAAGAACGGTGCGCCGATCACCGCCAGCATCACCCCCACCTGCAGTTCGCCCGGGCGCGCGACCACTCGCCCGGCCACATCGGCCACCAGCAGCAGCACCCCACCCAGCAGCGCCGAGTAGGGGATCAGCCACCGGTTGTCGGGTCCGGTGACGAGGCGCGCGATGTGGGGCACCACCAGTCCGAGGAACGCGATCGGCCCGACGGCGGCGGTGGCCGCGCCACTGAGCAGCACCACCGCGAACAATCCGAACGCGCGCGCCCGCGCGATGTCGACGCCGAGTCCGCGCGCCACGTCGTCACCGAGGCCGAGCAGATTCAGCCCCGGCGCGGCCGCGACGGCCATCGCCATCCCGACCAGCAGGAACGGCAGCACCTGCCAGAACACGTCGGCTTCGCGGCCGCTCACCGTGCCGACCACCCAGAACCGATAGGTGTCGAGGGCGGCGTTGTCGACGACGATCACCGCGTTGGTCATCGCCTGCAGAAACGCGGTGACCGCCGCGCCGGCCAGTACCAGGCTCAGCGGGCTCGCCTTGCCGCCGCCGATCGAGGAGACGCCGAACACGATCACGCCCGCGATCGCCGAGCCGGCGAAAGCGAACCAGATGTACTGCGCGGGCGCGGTGAAACCGAAGAGGAAGATGCTCAGCGCCGCAAGAAATCCGGCTCCGGCATTGAGTCCCAACAATCCGGCATCAGCCAGCGGATTCCGGGTATACCCCTGGATGAGCGCGCCCGCGACGCCCAGCGCCATCCCGGCGATCAGGGCCAACGCGGTGCGCGGCAGACGCAGCTCACGCACGATTTCCTCGTCGGTGGAGCGGGCCGGGCATCCGAACGGGCCGCTGTCGCAGCCGAGGGCGTGGATGAGCGCGTCGAACACCGTGGTGGGTGTGAGCGAGCGGGTGCCGATGGCGATGCTGGCCACCACCGCGACGGTGAGCAGGACAGCGAGCAGGACAAGCCCGGTCAGACGACGACGTCTGACGGTGCCAGGGTGGATCACGGCGACGAACTTCTCCTGCCTCGAAACCGGACGCGACTTGTTAAGTCTGGTAAGCCTAACCTATGTTCCGAGACATCATCGTCACGGGAACCAACCGTTCGAGGAGGTTCGATGCCCGAGCCCGGCACCACCACTGCGACCCGCACCGCCACCGCGTTCGATCGCGCCTGCGCCCGGTTGCAAGCCCTGCAACCCGAGCATCCGCGCGTCTACGCGATGGCGGCGATGGCCGAACAGGGCAAACGGCGGTGGTGGCATGTCCCCAACGGGCTCTCCGAGGGGCGCGTCGAGCTGATGTTCCGCCGCCACGCGGCCGAGATGATCAACGACGACATCGCCGCCGAAGTGGTGGCCACCGCCCTCATCCACGCTGCCGTCGGCCGGGTCACCGCACTGTTCGTGCTCGACGGGCAGGCGTGGGATCCGGGCCGCGACAACCTGTGGATCCATCACGACAACGACGGCGGCATCGACTGGGCCGGCTTGTCCGACACCACGATTCGCGTGATCGACGGCATGCCCGAGGAACCCGGCACCGTCGCGCTGCCGTGTGAGACCGCGATGGCGGTCTGGCTCGCGCAGCGTTGCGCCTCCTCGCTCACCCCACTGCAATCGGTGCTCACCCGCTGCTCCGGGCTGCCCGCGCGCCGGTTCTGGGCGCTGGTCGGCGAATCGGTGATCGGCGCCGCGACCTACGTACCCGATCTGGGCCGCGCCGATGCCGCCGTGGGTGCGCGGCGCGGGCAGTTGCTGCTGGCCGCGTTCGAGGAGCGGGGTCTGCCCGTGCGGCGTACCGGCGGCCCGCAGCGCTGAGCCCACGCCGGTCGCTGCTTCGACGGAGGTCGACGGGGTACACCGCCCGGCATGACGGTCGTGCTGAAGCGGGCGGTGACCACGCGCCTGCTGTACTTCTTCATCCTCGGAGACATCCTCGGCGCCGGGGTCTACGTGCTGGTCGGCGCGGTCGCGCGCGAATCCGGCGGGGCGGTCTGGTTGCCGCTGCTCGTCGCCCTGGTGCTGGCCACGCTCACGGCGGGCTCCTACGCCGAGCTGGCCACCAAGTACCCGCGCGCCGGCGGGTCGGCCCACTACGTCACCACGGCGTTCGGTCCCGCGGCGGGGTCGTTCATCGGGTTCTGCATGCTCGCCGCGGGCGTGGTGTCGGTGGGTGCGCTGGCCAGGGCGTTCGCGGGGGAGTACCTGCAGGCGTTGATCTCGGCACCGACGCTGGTCGTGGTGGTGATCTTCCTGATCGTGCTGGCCGCGCTCAACATTCGCGGCATCCGGGAATCGCTCGGCGCCAACCTGGTGGCCACGCTGATCGAACTCGGTGGGCTGTTGCTGATCATCGGGCTCGGCGCGTGGGTGATGGTGCGCGGTGACGCCGACCTGGGCCGGCTCACACAGGTGGGGACCGCCGAACACGGTGCGGTCGGTGCGGTCCTGGCCGGTACGGTGCTGGCGTTCTACTCCTTCGTGGGGTTCGAGACCTCGGTGAACCTGGCCGAGGAGGTCCGGGACCCGCGGCGCTCCTATCCCACGGCGCTGTTCGGGGCGTTGCTCACCGCGGGCGTGGTGTACGTGCTGATCGGTGTCGTCGCCGGTGCGAGTGTGCCCACCGAGGAGCTGGCGCGGTCCAGTGGCCCGCTGCTCGAGGTCGTGCGGGTGGCCGGTGACGTACCCGACTGGTTGTTCAGCGTGATCGCGCTGGTGGCCGTGGCCAACGGCGCACTGCTCACCGGCATCATGTCCTCGCGGCTGGCCTACGGGATGGCCGATGACGGTCTGCTGCCACCGGTGCTGGCCCGGGTCCTGCCCCAGCGGCGCACACCGTGGGTGGCGATCGTCGCGACGTCGGCCGTGTCGTTGCTGCTCGGCCTCACCGGTGAAGTGGACTCGTTGGCCGCCACGCTGGTGTTGCTGCTGCTGTTCGTCTTCGCCGGTGCGAACGCCGCGGTGCTCGCGTTGCGCCGCGACCCCGGCGAACCCGGGCACTTCCGGATCCCGACCGTGCTGCCCTTGCTGGGGCTGGCGTCGTGTCTGTTCCTGTTCACCCGGATCGACGGCGAGGTCTGGCTGCGCGGACTGTTCCTGCTCGCGCTCGGCACGGTGCTCGCGGTGGTGAACGCGGCACGCGCCGGGCGCCGCGATGAAACGGCCACGAACGGGTACAGCGGCCCACGACCGAGAAGGAGGCACATGACCGGAACGAAGAAGCCCGACGACAACGCCGCCGAGGAACCCCGAGGCGGCCGGCCCGGCCCTCGCGACGAGGGCGGCGACGGCGGGATGGCCACCCGTGAAGTCGCACCCGATGTGGTCGAGACCGAAGAAGGCGCCCAGGAACCACCCGACTGAGTCAGTCCCGAACCTGCGGTACCGCCTGTGCGGCAAGTGCGTCGCCGAGTTCGCGAAACGAGCCGAGCAGTAGTTCGCCGTAGTGGCCGGGATCGGGCATCATCGCCGCATTCGTGGTGAAGGTGATCGCCAGTTCCCCGCCCTGCGAGGTGATCAGATGCCGTAGGCCGTCGCCGTCGTGGGTCGGCAGCGCGCCCAGCACCCGGACCAGCGGCCGATCGCAGAACGCCAGGGCGTCGGTCACCCGCGGCACATTGCTGATCGTGGTGTTGCTCAGCGCGACCGTGGTGGCGTCGTCGAAGCGGCGCAGTGTTCGCGCCCACCCGGCGGCCCGCAGCAGCAACGCTGGTGCGGTGTCGACGCGGGACTCGGCGCGCAGCGTGGCCGGCTCGGCGGCGCGCGCCTTGGCACGCCGCGCCGACTCCCGGATCGCGCACAGCCGCTCGACCGGGTCGGCCAGGCCGGTGTGCAGGTCGACGAACATCTGGCTGAGCTGATTGGCCGAATCCCAGTGCGCCACCGCGCGCATCGACATCGGGACCATCGCGGCCAGCGACGCGGCCGGGGTCTCGTCGTGCTCGGCCAGGTAGGTGGCCAGCGCGCCGGAGACGGTCGTGAGCAGCAGGTCGTTGATCGTGGTGCGCCCCGGGGCCGCCGCCTTCGCCGCGAGCACCTCGGCCATCGGCAGCGTCACCGTGTCGAGGGTGAGGGGGGCGTGGATGTCGCGATTGAAGCGGGTGGCCGGGCGCTCGGCGACGAGGTCGTCGGCCGTGGTCTCCTCCGCTCGCGTCCTGAGCAGTCCGGCGGCGAACCGCGCCGGTGCCGCGGCGAACGCGCCGGCCGAGCGCACCGCCGAGGTGAGGGTGCGCGCACCGCCGAAGTCGAGCTCGGGTGCGGGCGCGGCACCGAACAGCTTGGTTTCGAGTTGCCTGGTCGCGATGCCGTCGCAGGCGCTGTGATGGAGTTTGAGCACCACGATCGTCGCCTCGCCCAGGCCGGGGACCGCGGTGATCCGGTCGAGCACCTGGATCTCCCACGGTGGCTTCGTCAGATCCATTCGGACCGCGCCCAGTTCGGCGATGCGTGTCTTGGCGTCGGCCCAGGTCCCCGCGCCGGGGCGGTCGAACACGACATGATCGGCGACACGGATCGACGGGTCGGGCACCCAATAGGGCAGATCCAGCTCCAAGGGGGTGCGGCGCAGGCGCCTGGTGAACAGCGGGGCATGCCCGAGCCGTTGCTGGGCCCATCGGCGGATGCTCGCCGCATCGAGCGGTTCGGTTCCGGCGCCGAAGAAATACACGGCGAGGAAGTGCGACAGATGCCGGTCGGTTTCGTCGTAGACGAATACCGCGTCGCGTGGCGCCAATCGTTGCGCGCGGACCCGGAGGGCGGATCCGCTCATATTCCGAGAGCTGTCGCCATCATCGGCCACGAGGAATGCAGATCGTCCTCCCAATATCCCCAGGAATGCGTCCCGGTCGGCCGGATATTGTAGGTGATATTCGTGCGACCGAGTTCCTGTGTGCGCTGTGCGAGACGCACCGTGCAATACATCGTAGCCGCTTCGATTCCACCACCGACGAGCATTTGATTGGTCAGAATTGAATTGGCGCTTTTGCCTTCGATGTGCACGCGCGGATTGGCGAGTGTGTCGTGCACACCGGGTAATCCGGAACCGGCGGCGATATAGATCGGAATATCGGGCAATCGGTGCGCCTGCACATAGGGGTCGTGCTCGCGCCAGGCGGCATCGTTGTCCGGGCCCCACATGTTCTCGGCGTCACCGCCGCCCAGGCGCACCACCAGGGACACGAACTCGCGGCCCACCGGGTCGCTGGTGGTCGCGCAACCGCTGTAGGCGGCGACGCTGCGGTAGAGCTCGGGCGCCTGGATGGCCAGGTCGAGCACCGAACTGCCCGCCATCGAGATGCCGGCCAGCGAGTTCACGCCGGTGGTGGCGAAGGTCGCGTCGATCACCGGCGGCAGCTCGCGGGTGAGGAACGTCGTCCACTGGTTGACGCCGTTGTTGTCGAGATTCTTCGCCAGCCCGGGGTCGGGCCGCTGCCAGTCGGTGTAGTAGCTGAACGCACCCTCCATCGGGGTGACCACATTGACGTGTTTGCCCGCGAAGAACTGCGCCGCATCGGTCTGACCTGCCCAGTTCGCCGAGTCCTCGCCGCCACCGGCCCCATTGAGCAGGTACAGCGTCGGCGCCGGCGTCGAGGTGTCGGCGGGGCGCAGCACCTGCAACGCGATGGTGCGATCCATCGAGGGGGAGTAGACGCTGATGTCCACGGTTTGACCCTGGCGGGTCTGGCTCGCCACGTGCGCGCCGGGCACGGCCGAGGCTTGCGCGCCGTCGACGACGACCGGCGCCGAGGCCAGTGCCACGGCGCAGGCGGCCGAGAGGAGGGGGCGGAGCTTGTGATCGTTCATGGGTGGTGCGAGCCTGCTGACTTCTCGGGTGGTGTGGGGGCCGACCGGCGTGTGGTCGGCCCCCACACCGCGCTGAACTGGTGAAACGGGTGTTACTTGCCGGGGCTCGGCGTGCCGCCGCTCGCGGAGATCAGTGCCTGGACGAAGGGCAGCGCCGCTTCGCTGAGGCTGCCCGCGCCGGTGGTCAGCAGTTCGTAGAGAGAACCCATTGTTGCTCCTGGTGATGATGGGGTGGATCGATGCCGAGCAAGTGTCGACTTGGACGATTTAGGGGAAGAACGCTTCCACCGAGCCGAGGAACGTCGACAGGAGGCCGTCGCCCTCCGCCGCGGAACCCAGTCCGGTGACCGCGATGGTCAGCAACTCGCCGATCGAGCCCATGGTCAATCTCCTTGCTTCGTTGTCATGCGGCCCAGTGCGCGGGGGCCGAACCCCGGTGTGGGCTACAGATCACAGTCAGTGTCTGATGTGATGTTGGTAACGTAACCCCGCGCGGTGCTAGTGGCAACCGAATGTTTCACTTTCGCTGTTTCGTTCGTTTTTTCCTTCCTGATGGAAGGGGTTCGGAGATCGTCGAGGTGAGCGGGCCGCCCTAGGTGTGACCTGTGGTTACGGCGACTGTCTGGCACAGTAATGACCAGGTCGCGGACCTTCGCCGGAGGGGCGTCAAGGGGTCTGGATCGGCGGTGCTGCGGGACTGTGGTGGCACATTGCGCGGTATTGCGGTTTTGCTATCAATTCGGTGCGCTCGGTGAACGAGTTCGGGGGCAGGCCGAGATACGGCCTGCCCCCGATACCGCTGTGCGGATTACTTGCCCGCGCCGGGCGTGCCGCCGCTCGCGGAGATCAGTGCTTCGACGAAGGGCAGCGCCGCTTCGCTGAGGCTGCCCGCGCCGGTGGCCAACAGTTCGTAGAGAGAACCCATTTACCTGCTCCTGGTTGAGAACGAATAATCTGGTCGAAATATGTGGGCAGTCGCCCGGTTTACGGGAAGAAGGCCTCGACCGAGCCCAGGAAGACGTTCAGCAGGCCGTCGCCCTCCGCCGCAGAACCCAGGCCCGCAATTGCTGCCATCATCAACTCGGTGAGTGAACCCATGGTGAATCTCCTTGCGCAATCGATAGTTCACAAACAGAACTCTGTTGTGATGCGGCCAACCTAACCGCCGACTTTTGTGGCGGCAAGCAATTCCACCGATCTCCACAATGCCTCGATGTGCTTCTCGCTGGAAACAACCGGGCGAAATTGGCGAACGTCACCAAGTATTCGGCCGTGACCTGTGGAGATCACCGAACGTGTCACAGCGACAACAAACGTCCGCCTGTCCCGTCAAGCCCCCTGGCGAGTTCTGCGCCCGCGGTGCGCCCCTACAGCGACAGCGCCGAATGCAAGACCTGAAAAGCGGGGTCACCGGAACGGGCTGCGTGCCCCTGCGGCTCGATCACTGCCCGGGCTCGGACCAGTTGCTCTATCGGCGACCGCTCGCGGACCTGATCTGCTGAGCGGCGGAGACTCGACCGGTGGCGACCAGCAGGAGTTCCGCCGCGGTGCCGGCGAGCGGGGTGCCGGTGCCGGTGCTCCAACCGGTGTCGGTGGTGCTCAGCGCATAGCCGGCGAGGCGCTCGCGGGCATGGAATGGCTTGCCCATGGTCCAGACGCGCTCGAGTGACCACTGGGCCGGGGCCGGAGGCATCACCCGCTCGACACCCAGTGGAACGGCGATGTCCTGGCCGTGGACGAGTAGGTCCATCAGACGGTCGATCGGTGCGGTGCCGATCGGGATGACGTGGGAGTCGATGACTGCCCGTAGTTCGGCCAGCAGGTCCGCGGTGGGGGTGCGCTCGGCGTGCCGGATCGCGGAGTCGCGGACGAAACGGTCGATGTTGCCCCGGGCGCGGATCAGGCCCACCAGGATCGAGCCGAGGGTGTAGCGGGTGGCCAGGACGAGATGGGCCACGACGTCGCGGACCCGCCAGCCGTCGCAGAGCGAGGGGGTATCCCATGCGGTTTCGGGCCGCCCTCTCAGTAGCTCGACGAGGGTGGTGCGTTCCCGGGCGACGGACTGCCAGATCATTTCGTCGGTGATGTGCTGTTCGGTCATCGCGAATTCTCCTTCATGGGGTCGCCGGTACCGTAGAAGCTCCACCCGGGTGGAGGTGCAAGCAGAAGTGGCCCGCAACGCGTATCTGACGATCGGTGAACTCGCCGACCACACAGGTGTCGCCGTACGCACGATCCGGTTCTATTGCGACGAAGGGCTGCTCGTGGCTCGCCGCACCTCCGGCGGGCATCGTGTGTTCGAGCCCGCCGAGGTCGAGCGGCTGAACTCGCTGCGCCGACTGCGTGCGCTCGGTATCGGACTTGCGGCCATCGGTGATGTCTTCGCCGGCGCGCGGACCGTGTCCGAAGTGCTCGCCGCCGAACGTGACACCGTGGCAGCCGAACTCGCCGCCTTGCGACACCGCAGTGCACTGCTGACGGCCGCAGAAAGTGTCTCGCACAGCAGGGTCGACGCCGTGGATCTGCTTGCAGGGGTGGCTGACCCGTGCGCAGCGCATGACGCGCTGATCGGGTTCTGGCGTCGGCAGCTCGGGCCACTGCGCGGCGCGGTCGTGCACGACTTCATCGACATGAACGTCCCCGGGCCGCCGGTGGGCATCGAGCCGGATCAGCTGATCGTCTACGCGGAACTCGTCGCGGCAGTGGGTGATCCAGCGTTGGATGCGGCGATGCTGGATGCCGTTCGCCATCGCGGCACTGCTGGAGTTCGCGATGAGGAGTATCTGCTGCGGGCGGTGGCGGATGCCTGTCTGGCGGCCGCGCCCCTCGTCGCCGCGGGGGCGCCGCCAGGTCCTGGTATGGAGCTCGATCAGTACGTCGACGCGCACGCCACCGCTCGTGCCGAGCGCGACACGGCGGATTTTCGCCGCAGACTGCTGCGGGACTCGGCCGGCGGCGACCGCCGGGTTCGCCGCTACTGGGAGCTCACTGCGGTTCTGACCGGCGTACCGGTGTCCTCGGGTGCCGTTCAGTTATGGCTGTTCGACGCCTTGGCCGCGTCGGTGAGCTGACGAGGGGAGGCCGGTGACCGGCCTCCCCTCGTGCTGGAACGTGAACTCAGGGCACGACTTCGACGACGTCGCCGGGTTCGAGCCACTCGTAGTGGGCCTTCGCGCCTTCGGGGGTCAGGCGGATGCAGCCGTGGGACTGCTCCTCGGTGGGCCCGATGTGGTAGGCGATGTCGCCGTTGAAGAACACCGCGTACTCCATGGGGGCGTTGTGCAGGGTGCTCCAGTGGAACGGCTTCTTGAACGCGACCTCGAACACCCCGGGCGGGGTTTCGTAGCCGGGGCGGCCGTGTGACATCGGAGTGGGGCCGTAGGTGACCTCGCCGTTGTCCATCAGCCATGCCTGGTTGGTCGAGAGCTGCAGGCACGCGCGCGCCTGTTCGCCGCACGGCGCCACCACCGGTTCCGGTTCGGGCGGGGGAACGATGGCGGGCACGCCGGGTACATCGGGCCCGCCGGGCCACAGTGGTTCGGCCTGCACCGGGGCCGCGACCGCGGCTCCGGCGACCGCCGCGCACATCGCCGCCTGCGCGGCCCACCGGGGAATACGACTACTACTCACGAAATCTTGCCTCTCTCGCCGCGCCCACCCCCTGGTCGTCGTACGCCCAGAACATGAGCTTCCACCATCGACACAAGCCTCGGAAACATAGAGGTAGCAGTGATCATGGATTATTGCGATTGTGTTGAGCAAGCTCCGGGTGCTCCTACTGGCGAGTTCACTTGACTACTTAGGTAAGCCTGACCTACTGTGAACTCGGCGTACGGATGAGCCGGGGTCCCGAGGGCTGCGGTCGACCCCCTTGTCCTGCCGCGGCGGACTCCGTCATCTCGACGGGGTCCGCCGCTACGTCCGCCGCGCGCGGCGCGGCGATTCGGATGGTGTAAACCGGACTGCATGAGCGAAATGCCCCAGTCGCTGGCCGACGTCACGCCCGAACTGATGACCAAGCTGAGCGAAGGCACCTTCACCGACCTCATCGGTCTGCGCTACACCGAGATCTCCGCCGATCGGGTGCGCGGCGAATGGGAGGTGCACCCACAGCTGCACCAGCCCGCGGGCATCCAGAACGGCGGCGTGTACTGCACCGTCATCGAAACCCTCGCCAGCGTGGGCGGCGGCGTCTGGTTCGGCGAACGCGGTTCGGTCGTCGGCGTCAACAACAACACCGACTTCCTGCGCGCCGTGCGCGAGGGCAAGCTCACCGGCGAGGCCACCCCGATCCACCGCGGCCGCAGCCAGCAGCTGTGGGTCGTGGTGATCACCGACGCCGACGGGCGCACGGTCGCCCGCGGTCAGGTGCGCCTGCAGAACCTGGCCGCCTGAGCGCTCAGTCCCCGCTGCCGATCCGGTCCTCGGTGGTGATCCGCCAGTCGCCGCGTTCGAGCACCGCCACGACGAGGGCGCCGATGTTCCACGCGTCGTCCTCGCCGCGGTGGTGGCGGCCTGCCAGCGGCAGTTCGGCGATGCGCAGCGCGCCGGCCATGCCGGGTCGCTTGCGCAACCGGTAGGAGTCGGCGAAGACCTGTTTGGCGTTGGTGTGCGACGGTCCGAACGGGTACGGGACCCCGGTCTCAGCGCACTGCGCCCGGAACTGCTTGCGGTCGTAATCTCCCCAGCTGGCCCACGGCCGCGACCCCGCCGCGAACTCGGTGGTCAGGATCCGGCACGCCTCGGCGAAGTCCACCCCGGTGTCGACCTGTTGCTGGGTCAGGCTCGTCAGCTCGGTGCAGAACTCGCTCACCGTCGACCGCGCGGGGCGCACGAGAATCCCGTGCCTGCTGGTCCGGGTGCGTGTCCCGAGGTCGACGACGGTGAGCCCGATCTCGATGATCTCGCCGACCTGCCCGGGCGGCGGCGACTCCGCCCAGCAGGTGGCTTCCACGTCGACCACGTTGAGCAGCCCCGTCCATTCGTTCATGCCGGTGACGCTACGGCCCGGTAGTGCTGAGCTCCAGCGGTTTTCCGCGCACGGGAGCCGGCGCGTTCCGATGTTTCAGGTGTTCGCCCGAATTCGTTCCCTCGTTAACATCTCGTTAATCGATTCGGCATCGTCCCCGGTCACGGGCTCGGCGGGCCCCGCGCGCCCGCTCGGTCGTGCCAGAATGTCGCACACCGACCACGATCCTTCGAGGAGACCCCGATGCGTTTGTCGCCGCACGAGCAGGAACGGCTGCTGCTGAGTTACGCGGCCGAACTGGCGCGGCGCAGACAGGCCAGGGGATTGAAGCTGAACCATCCCGAGTCGATCGCGTTGATCTCCGATCATGTGCTCGAGGGAGCGCGTGACGGGCGCACGGTGGCCGAGCTGATGTCGTCGGGGCGCTCGGTGCTCACCCGTGACGACGTGATGGACGGGGTGCCGGAGATGATCCACGACGTGCAGGTCGAAGCGACGTTCCCGGACGGCACCAAACTGGTCACCGTCCACCACCCGATCGGATAGGTGCGGACCGTGATTCCCGGTGAGTTGCTGTGTGCCGAGGGCACGATCGCGTTGAACGCCGGCGCGGTGCGGGTCGAGCTGGAGGTGGTCAATACCGGTGACCGTCCCGTGCAGGTGGGCAGTCACGTGCATTTCCCGCAGTCCAACGCCGCCTTGACATTCGATCGCGGGGCCGCGCACGGCCACCGGCTCGACATCCCGGCGGGCACCGCGGTGCGTTTCGAACCCGGCCTGCCGCAGTGGGTGTCGCTGGTCCCGATCGGTGGCACCCGCGAGGTCTACGGCATCAGCGCGAACCCGCCGGGACGACTCGATGCGTGAGACATGTCGTGCGACGAGCAGTTCGTCGCGAATCCCGGAAGTGAGCCGATGACCGAACTGAGCCGCGCCCGTTACGCCGAACTGTTCGGGCCCACCACCGGCGACCGCATCCGGCTCGCCGATACCGACCTGATCGTCGAGATCACCGAGGACCGCAGCGGCGGTCCGGGGCTCGCCGGGGACGAAGCCGTGTTCGGCGGCGGCAAGGTACTGCGCGAATCGATGGGACAGTCGCGCGCCACCCGCGCCGACGGCGCACCCGACACCGTCATCACCGGTGTGGTGATCATCGACCACTGGGGTGTCATCAAGGCCGACCTCGGCATCCGCGACGGCCGCATCTGCGCGATCGGCAAGGCGGGCAACCCCGACACCATGTCGGGCGTGCACCCCGACCTGGTTGTCGGTCCGGCGACGGAGATCATCGCGGGCAACGGGCGCATCCTCACCGCGGGCGCCATCGACTGCCACGTCCACTTCATCTGCCCGCAGCTGATGGAGGAGGCTCTCGGCGGTGGCATCACCACTCTCGTCGGCGGCGGCACCGGTCCGGCCGAGGGTTCCAAGGCCACCACTGTCACCCCCGGCTCCTGGCATCTGGCGCGGATGCTGGAAGCGCTCGACCACTGGCCGATGAACATCGTGCTGCTCGGCAAGGGCAACACGGTGAGCCAGGAATCGATGTGGGAGCAGTTGCGCGGTGGCGCTTCGGGTTTCAAGCTGCACGAGGACTGGGGCTCCACGCCGGCCGCGATCGACGCCTGCCTGCGGGTCGCCGAGCTGGCGGGGGTGCAGGTGGCGCTGCACTCCGACACCCTCAACGAGGCCGGGTTCGTGGAGGACACCCTCGCCGCCATCGGGGGCCGCGGCATCCACGCCTATCACACCGAAGGCGCCGGTGGCGGGCACGCGCCCGACATCATCACGGTCGCTTCGCATCTCAATGTGCTGCCCAGCTCCACCAACCCGACCCGCCCGCACACTGTGAACACCCTCGACGAGCACCTCGACATGCTGATGGTCTGCCATCATCTGAGCCCGTCGATCCCCGAGGACCTGGCCTTCGCCGAATCGCGGATCCGCCCGTCCACCATCGCCGCCGAAGATCTCCTGCACGACCTGGGCGCGATCTCGATGATCGGCTCGGATTCCCAGGCGATGGGCCGGATCGGGGAGGTGGTGATGCGCACCTGGCAGACCGCGCACGTGATGAAACGCCGCCGGGGCGCGTTGCCCGGCGACGGCGCGGCCGATAATGCTCGCGTGCAGCGCTATATCGCGAAATACACCATCTGCCCGGCTGTTTCGCACGGACTGGACGACGAGATCGGTTCGGTGGAGGTCGGCAAACTCGCCGATCTGGTGTTGTGGGAGCCCGCGTTCTTCGGTGTCCGCCCGCACGCCGTACTCAAGGGCGGGATGATCGCGTGGGCGGCCATGGGTGATGCCAACGCCTCCATTCCCACCCCGCAACCCGTGCTGCCGCGACCCATGTTCGGCGCCGCCGCGCCCGCCGCGGCGGCCACCTCGCTGCACTTCGTGTCCGAGCAGGCGATCGACGACCGGCTCGCCGACCGGCTGAACGTGCGCCGAAAGCTGGTGCCCGTCAAGAACGTTCGGCGGGTGACCAAGGCCGACATGCGCCACAACGACGCCATGCCCCGCATCGACGTCGACCCCGACACCTTCACCGTCCGCGTCGACGGCGAGGTGTGGGCCGAGGATCCGGCCACCGAACTGCCCATGGCCCAGCGGTATTTCCTGTTCTGAGGGCCCGGTGCGTGCCCGCGCGCGGGTCCGGTAATCTCGGCGCGATCCGAGTGGGGGCGGGTTTCGGTGCGTCCTCGCCACAGCAGTGCCGGACCACGGACGGAGGGGACATCGCCGATGAGTGAGTTGAACAACGCCGCCGAAGATCTCGCGCGCTGGGCGCAGGACCTCGAACGCAAAGCCGAGCGGTATCAGCGGTTGCACGCCGAGGTGGACAAGGTCAGCGTCACCGACACCTCGGCCGACGGCCGGATCGGTGTCACCGTCGACGCGAACGGCTCGACCACCGCGATCACCCTGGCCCCCGCGGTGCGCGGCATGGACCCCGCGGCGGTCGCGACCGAACTGATGGCGTGCACGCGCCGAGCCCAGTCGCGGCTGCGGGACCGGGTCACCGGCCTGGTGCACGAGGTGGTCGGCACCGACGAGGCGGGCGCGACCATTATCAGCCAGTACTGCGACCGGTTTCCCGACACCGACCAACCGGCACCCCCGGAACCCCCGCCGCCCCCGCCCGCCGCCGCGTGGGCGCCGGTCCCGCCCGCACCACCGGCAGGTCGCAAACCCGACCGTGACCGGGTTGTCGCTCCCGAGGAGCCGTCCGAAGAAGACCTGTTCTACCAGCGCCGATCCTGGCTGCAATAGCTTCCGCTGTCCTGCGGCGAACTTCGGTGGAACCGAAGGGGCCCGAGCCGCGTCCAATCAGATCGAGACAGTTGCGGACTCGACCGGGTTCGCCGGAGGAGGGAGTCAGCGTGGCCGGTGTGGTGAATGTCGATCCGCAATCCGTCAGGGCCCACGCCTGCGCGGTGGACGCCGTGTCGGGCGGGGTGGCCGAGGCGCTGGAGGCGGCGAACTACCTCGCCCACGCCGATGACGGGTACGGCCTGCTGGTGAAACCGTATGCGGTGAGCACGCTCAACGCCCTGCACGACGACATCACCGGCACGCTCGCGAAACTCGACGAGCTCGCCGCCGCGATGCCGGGCAAGTTGCGCACTGTCGCCGACACCTTCGAGACGTGTGACACCACGCGGGCCGGTCAGCTCCGATCCACTGCCGCCGAGATCGACGGGGCCCACTGACAATGGCCGACGGACCCAACGCGGCAGGTACGTTCCTCAACGAGAACTCCGCCCTGATCCCCGGCGCGGTCGACACCTTCGACGACGCGGCCGCACCCGAGAACGACCTGCTGGTCGAGGGAACCGACTACCGCGACAGCTACTACCAGGAGAGCAACTTCCTGCTCAGCAACGTGGGCGGGCCGAGCGCCGAAGACGGCGGCGACGTGAACGCGGGTGTCATGAAAGGCACCCTCCTCGGCGACTCCTACGAGGGCTACCACGGCCTCACCAAGGCGTTCGGCTCCGGCGGGTCGGTGACCGACAAGGTCGATGCCATCAGCAAAGCCGCCGCCACCGGCACCGATTGGGTCTCGGCGGCACAAACTTTCGGCAAGGCGATCAAGGGCACCACCACCCTGGCCAAGTTCGACCCGTTCAATTTCCTCGGTACCCAGCTGATGACCTGGATGCTCGAGCACGTCGAACCGATGCGCAAGTCGCTGGACTCGATCACCGGTAACCCCGACATGGTGCAGGCGTACTCGGCTTCGTGGTCGGCGATCGCGGAATCGCTCACCACGACCGCCGAGCAGTGGGCCGCCGCGCTCGACACCGGCATCGGTGAGTGGGTCGGCGACACGGCCGTGGCCTACCACGCCATCGCGACCGAGCTCACCGGCCAGATCGCCGAAAAGGCCGCTGTTGCCCAGGTACTGGCCGACTGCAACGAGGCGATGAAAGGCATCGTCGAGACGGTACGCGGGATCGTCGTCGAAATCCTGAGCAGCCTGGCCGGCATGCTCGCCGAGATGACGGTGCTGCTCATCGCGTCGGCGGGCACCGCTACTCCCGCACTCATCGCGCGGGCGCTGCTCGACATCTCGCTGGCCGCGACGAGCGTGTCGCAGCTGCTGATCGAACTGGGCAAGGCCCTGATCTCCACGAAGTCGATGGCGCAGAGTGCGGTGCAGCTCGTGCGCGGTGTCACCGCGGTGGAGACCGCGAAACAGTGACCCACCCCGCGCGGTCGCCGCGCGAGTGGGCCGGCCGGTGGCAGACTGCGGATATGACCAGCAACGATTGGGCCGATGTCGACAACTACCTCATCAGCACGCTCGTGGGCGAGGAAGGGGCACCCGCGCTGAACGCGAACGCGGACGCGGGCCTACCCGCCATCGATGTGTCCCCACCGCAGGGCAAATTCCTCAACCTGCTGGCCCGCACCGCCGGTGCGCGCCGGGTGCTCGAGATCGGCACCCTCGGCGGCTACAGCACCGAATGGCTGGCACGCGCGGTCGGTGACGGCGGCACGGTGGTGACCCTGGAGTTCGAGCCGCGCCACGCGAAGGTCGCCAGGCAGAACCTGGACCGGGCGGGGGTGGGGGAGCGGGTCGACATCCGGGTGGGCGCCGCGCTCGACACCCTGCCCGGTGTCGCCGAGGACGCGCCCGGACCGTTCGACCTGGTGTTCATCGACGCCGACAAGGTCAACAACGCCAACTATGTGCAGTGGGCGCTGCGGCTCACCCACCCGGGGTCGGTGATCATCGTCGACAATGTGGTGCGCGGTGGTGGGCTCGCCGACGAGCACTCCGAGGACCCGAACGTGCGTGCCAGCCGTGAACTCGTCGAGCTGCTGGCCGCCGAGCCGAGCCTGGACGCGACGGTGATCCAGACGGTCGGCGCGAAAGGCTGGGACGGATTCGCCTACGCGGTGGTCAACGGGCCGACCGCCTAGCCGGCCGATTCGCCGTGCGGCAACAGGTGTCAGCGCTGAGCCGTCAGCGCGTGCGGTGGTAGGTCGCGGCCGCCGGTCGCGATCTCGACGGCCTCGGCCAGCTCGAAGCGCAGTTCGTGATCGGGCGCGATGGCGGGTCCGTCGTGGTGGCTGATCCCGTCGGCGGTGCGCACGAAATGCAGCACGGTGTCGCCGATGTGCACGGTCACCGTGCCCTCGGTGAGCGCGTCGGCGAGCACTCGGCCCAGCGGTAGCGCCAACCAGTGTGCGCGCACCGCATCGGTCGGGTTGCGGGCGCCGAGCAGGGGTGCGCCCCAGCCGGCCAGCGCGTCGAGCACCGGCCGCAGGCCCCGGCCCAGCTCGGTCAGCTCGTAACTCGAGCGCATGCCGTTGCGATGGTGGCGCAGCACCCCGTCGCGTTCGAGGTTGCGGAGCCGGGTGGCGAGCATGTCGGTGCTGATGCCCGGCAGATCGGCGAACAGATCGCTGTATCGGCGCGGTCCGGAACACAGCTCGCGGACCACGAGCAGGCTCCACCGGTCACCGACGAGATCGAGCGCGCGGCTGACAGCGCAGTAGTGGTCGTAGCTTCGGTGTGGCACAGGGACTACCTTAACCGGGTGCTTGGAAAAACCAAGTGAGATCTTGGAAAAACCAAGTAGTGTGTGCGTCAACCACACCTCGGAGGGAAGTTCATGCAGGTCAAGCAGTCCAGCAAGCTGTCGGGAGTGTCCTACGAGATCCGCGGTCCGGTGGCGGAGCAGGCCGCGCGGCTCGAAGCCGAGGGGCACCACGTGGTCAAGCTCAACACCGGCAACCCGCTGCTCTTCGGCTTCGACGCGCCACCGGATCTGTTGCAGGACATGGTCCGGACGCTGCCCGGCTCCACCGGGTACACCACCTCGAAGGGGCTGCTCTCGGCCCGGCGCGCGGTGGTGCAGTACTACCAGACCCTGGGTGTCGACGATGTCGATGTCGAAGAGGTCTTTCTCGGCAACGGGGTCTCGGAGCTGATCATGATGGCGATGACCGCCCTGCTCGAGAACGGCGACGAGGTACTCGTACCGGCGCCCGACTTCCCGCTGTGGACCGCCGCGACCGCCCTCAACGGCGGCACCCCGGTGCACTACGTGTGCGACGAGGGCGCCGACTGGTACCCCGACCTGGCCGACATCACCGCCAAGATCACCGATCGCACCCGCGCCATCGTGCTGATCAACCCCAACAACCCCACCGGCGCGGTATATCCGCCCGAGGTGCTGCGCGAGATCCTCGAGATCGCCCGCAGGCACAATCTGGTGGTCTTCGCCGACGAGATCTACGACAAGATCTACTACGACGACCTCGAACACACCGCGATCGCGTCACTGGCCCCCGACCTGCTGTGCCTGACCTTCTCCGGGCTGTCGAAGAACTACCGCGCTGCCGGACTGCGCTCGGGCTGGATGGTGGTCTCGGGCCCCACCCAGCACGCCGCGAGCTACCTCGAGGGTCTCACCATGCTGGCCGGGCTGCGGCTGTGCGCGAACGTGCCCGCCCAGCAAGCGATCCAGGCCGCCCTCGGCGGATACCAGAGCATCTTCGACCTCACACTGCCGGGCGGGCGGCTACGCGAACAACGCGACCGCGCCTGGGAGGCGCTCAATTCCATCCCCGGCGTGTCCTGCGTCAAACCCAAGGGCGCGCTCTACGCCTTCCCGCGCATCGACCTGGACATGTACCCCATCCACGACGACGAACAGTTCGTCCTCGACCTGCTGCTGCAGGAGAAACTGCACATCGTCCAGGGCACCGGCTTCAACTGGCCCCGCCCCGACCACTTCCGCATCGTCACTCTGCCCCACGCCGACGAACTCGAAGCCATCATCGAACGCATCGGCCGTTTCCTGGCCACCTACCGCCAGTAGCGAGCCGGTCGCGGTCGGTTCAGGTGGGGCAGCCCTGGCCGGAGTCGCCGGACGCCGAGGGCGGTAGCTGGATGAGGCAGATGACGAGGTCGACGATCCCGTCCGCCACAGGGCCGGAGCCGGTCTCGATCATCTGGCGCGGCTCGATGGCGGCGGTGGCGGCGGTGGCGGTGAACAGCGGCGCCGCGGCGGCGCAGAGGGTCAGCGCCGCGGCGGCGAGCTTCTTCGGCATGATCGGCACCTGTCTCGCGGGTCGTGTGTCGACCTGATGCTACGCCGCGCCTGTGATGCGGGTCTCAGTGCAGATGGACGGGAAGGTCCAGGAGGCCGCGCATCAGGGTGCTCGTCTGCCAGTGGGCGGTGGCGGCGGGGTCGGCGAGTCGCATGTCGGGGTAGCGGCGCAGCAGGGCGGTGAACGCGATGTCGGCTTCGAGGCGGGCCAGGGGAGCGCCCACGCAGAAGTGGATCCCGTGGCCGAAGGCGAGATGGCCGGCGGTGGGACCGTCGACGGTGAGCTCGTCGGGGTCGGCGAAGCGGGCCGGGTCGCGGTTGGCGGCGGCGAGGGCGACGTAGACGATCTCACCGTCGGGAATCTCGATGCCGCCTACCGTGACCGGCTCCGCGGTGAAACGCAGTGTCGCCATGTCGATGGGTCCGTCGAAACGCAGGAACTCCTCCACGGCCGCGGGCACGCCCGCCGGGTCCGCACGCAGCGCCGCCCACTGGCCGGGGTGGCGCAGCAGCGCGTACGCGCCGTTGCCGATCAGGTTGACGGTGGTCTCGTGCCCGGCGATCAGCAGCAGCACCGCCATCGACACCAGTTCCCGGTCGGTCAGGCGGTCGCTGTCCTCGTCGGCGAGCGCCAATTGCGAGAGCAGGTCATCGGCGGGCCGGGACTGCTTGGCGCGCACCAGATTCGCGAGATACTCCGCCATGGCCGCCGCGGCGGCGGGCCGGTGTTCCTCCTCGCCGACGACCCCGACCAGCGCCCGGGTCCACGCCTGGAAGTCCTCGCGATCACCGTAGGGGACGCCGAGCAGCTCGCAGATCACCATCACCGGCAGGGGGTTGGCGAAGGTTTCCATGAGATCGACCGCACCGGACCCGGTCTGCGCGTCCAGCAGTTCCTCGGTGATCTGCTCGATGCGCGGCCGCAGTGCGGCCACCGCGCGGGTGGTGAACGCCTTGTTCACCAGTTTGCGCAGCCGGGTGTGCTCGGGTGGATCGGTGCTGAGCATGTGCTGGAGCAAGGCCATGGTGTTGGCGTCGGTGGGTGTGCCGTCGCGTTTGCCGCGCAGGATCTCATCAGCGCGCACGGTGTTCTTCTGCAGCCGTGGGTCGGCGAGTGCGGCCCGAGCCTCGGCGTAACCGACGATCACCCAGCGGATCACGTCGTCGGGGAAACGTACCCGGTGCGCCGGGCCCGCGGCACGCCAGCGCCGGTAGTGGGTGTGCGGGTCGTCGAAGAAGTCGGCGCCGATGGTCTCGACGCGTGCGGGAGCGGAAAGGTCGGCCATTCGGTCACGGTACCGGCGCCGGGCGGACGACGCGCCGATCGAACGGCCACTGTTGCGTGAAAAGCCTTGTGAAAGGCGGGAATCGAGTCGCGTGTCGAGGGCCGGTCGGCGGCGGCCGAGTGCCGCCGCCGGCCCCGGTGCTCAGCGCGCTCCGGCGTGCAGTACGACCTTTCCGTTGCGGCCGGGGGTCTCCGATGTCACCGCGGCCTGCGCGGCCTGATCGAGCGGGAACTCGTCCTGCACCTCCAGGCGCAGGGTGCCTTCGGCGGCGAGTCCGACGAGTTCGGTGATCAGGCGCAGATAGTCGGCGCGGTCGATCTCGGAACTGCGCTGCTGGCCCCAGAAACCCTTGACCACAGCCTGTTTGAAGATCACCGCACCGGTGTCGATCACCAAGGGCTGCCCGGACAGGGCGCCGAAGGAGATCAGTTCGCCACGTGGAGAGAGCAATGCCATCAGATCACCCGCGGCCGGACCACTCACCTGGTCGACGGCGCGCACGATCGGCTCGCCACCGGTGCTCTCGGCGGCCTGCTTCAGCCAGCCCACCGATTCGGTGTCGAGCACCGGACCGTAGCCGAGTTCTTCGAGTGCCTGTACCGAGGAGGAGCCGCGGACCAGGCTCAGCATCCGCACTCCACGTTCCTTCGCGAACAGATTCAGCAGCCGTCCGACGGCACCGTTGGCGGCGTTGGCCACGATCCACTGCCCCGGCTGTACCCGCAGATCGTCGAGCAGCATCAGTGCGCTCAACGGCATCGCCAGCAACTGGGCGGCGGTTTCGTCGGGCACGCTGTCGGGCATCGGCACCACCTGATCGGCGCGGGCCACGAAGAAGTCGGCCCATGCGGCGCGGGTGCCGGCCACCGCCACCCGCTGCCCGACCCGGACCCGGTCGACCCCGTCACCGATCGCGTCGACGACCCCGACGGCCTCGGTGCCCGGGATCGCGGGCAGCGGCGGCCGGTAACCGTAGACGCCGCGGATGATGGCCAGATCGTGGTTGTGGATCGGTGACAGCGACATCGCCACCCGCACCTCACCCGCCCCCGGTTCGGGTGTGGGCACCTGCTGCGCGGTGAGCACATCCTTCGGTTCGCCGAATTCATCGATGACAACAGCCTGCATGTCCGCCTCCGTGGTGGTTGCGAGTCCCTGCCGAGCGTGATCGTGCTCCATTGTGACACCGCCGGGCCGCCGGCCTCGCGCAGCAGGCCGTCGGGTGCGGGCGCCCGTGCTCGCTGGCGACCACACGTCACGGCTGTCTCAGTGTCGCGGCTCGGCGCCGGTCCGCGGCCGAGGATCATGTTCCGGGCTCGGCGCCGCTCTGCGGGCGACTCGGGCGGCGAAACCGTCACACAACGCTTCGAGGCCGAGGAACAGCAGCTCCTCGGACGTGAGATCGCTGACGCCGGCACCGTTGAGGTCGGTCAGTGCCGCGGGGACGGGGTGGGTCGGATTGCCTTCGAGCAGGTCGCGCAGGCCGTTGGTGTCGTCGATGGCGGTGCGCCGCTCGGCGAGGAATGTGCCGCCGACCACCGGCAGGCTGGCACCGGAGATGTAGTTCCATACCGAGAAACCCATGGTGGTGGCCTCGCGCGCCGAAACACCGAGCTCGCGCAGGCCCTCGACCAGCCACGCCAGGCTGGTCAGACTCTGCGGGCCGAAGCTGTAGCGGGGGACCGCGAAGGTGAGCAGCACCCAGGGATGTTCCTGGTAGAGCCGCCAGTCGATCTCCGCGGCGATGCGGACTCGGTCGCGCCAGTTCCAGCCCTGGCCGGTGGGATCGGGGTAGGGGTAGCGGGCGGCGATCTCGTCGGTCATGTCCGCGATGAGTTCGTCCTTGTTTCCCACGTGCCGGTACAGCGACATCGTGCCGACCTCGAGCCGATCGGCGATGCGGCGCATCGACAGCGCGTTGAGCCCATCGGCGTCGGCCAGCGCGATCGCGGCGTCCACGATCGCGGTGCGCGTGAGCTTCGACTCAGTCATCCCATGACTCCCTATCGTCATACAGTCTTCATGCGTACACTGTACCCATTGCCTGCGTACGGCGTACGCAAACCTCGGAAGGACAATCGGAATGACGAAGCTGGACCCGGCGGCGCCCGCCGCTGCCGTCGGTGAACGCCGCGCGTGGCTCGGGCTGGGCGTGCTGGTACTGCCCGTGCTGCTCGTGTCGATGGACATCTCGGTGCTGTTCCTCGCCATGCCGACCCTCACCGCCGACCTCGGACCCACTGCCTCCCAGCAACTCTGGATCCTCGACATCTACGGGTTCATGCTGGCCGGTCTGCTCATCACCATGGGCAACCTGGGCGACCGGATCGGCAGGCGCAACATCCTGCTCGCCGGTGCCGCCGTGTTCGGCCTGGCCTCGGTACTGGCCGCATTCGCGCCGAGCCCGGCCGTGCTCATCGCCGCGCGCGTACTGATGGGCATCGGCGGCGCGACGCTGCTGCCGTCGAGCCTGGCGCTGATCTCCAACCTGTTCCCCGACGCCCGCCGCCGCGCCACCGCGATCGGCATCTGGACCGCGTTCTTCGCGGGCGGCTCAGCGGTCGGGCCCATCTGCGGCGGACTGCTGCTGCACCACTTCTGGTGGGGCTCGGTGTTCTTGATCAACATCCCCGTGCTGGCCGTCCTGCTGGTGTTCGGGCCGATCCTGCTACCCGAGCACCGCGCTGCCACGCTCGGCCCGATCGATCTGCCCAGTGTGGCGTTGTCGATCGGTGGCATCCTGCCGCTGATCTACGGCATCAAGCACGTCGCCGCCGAGGGCTTCGACGTGGCGTCGGTGGTGATCGCCGCCATCGGTGTCGGCCTGCTGGTGCTGTTCGTGCGCAGGCAGCGTCAGCTGAGCGAACCGCTGCTGGACCTGACGCTGTTCACCCGGCCGCTGTTCCGGGTGGCGATCGGGGCGAGCATGGTCGGGATGATGTCGCTGGCCGCGCTGAGCTACCTGACCAGCGTCTACCTGCAGACCGTCACCGGCCGCGACCCGTTGCAGGCCGCCCTGCTCGGCATTCCGATGGCGATCGCGGTGTTCGTCTGCGCGATGAGCGGAGCCCGGCTCGGACAGCGCTTCGGCGTGCGCGCGAGCTTCACCCTGGCGCTGGCACTGTCGGCGCTCGGCAACCTGATGCTGTTCGGGGTGGGCGTCGACGGTGGGCTCGGCTGGTACATCGCCGGGTCGGTGATCGCCGGCATCGGTTACGGCATCTCGTTCACGCTGGTCTCGGAAGTGGCCGTGTCGGCGGTCCCGGCCGAACGCGCGGGCTCGGCGGTCGGCATCTCCGAGACCAGCTTCGAACTCGGCAACGCGCTCGGTCTGGCGCTGCTGGGCTCGCTGGCCGCGCTGGTGTTCCGCTCCGGCGGCAACTTCGGTGCAACGCTGAGCGACACCGTCACCCACTCGGGCGGCGACGCGACCGTGCTGCACGCGGCGCGCGAATCCTTCGTCACCGGCATGCACGTCGCCACCGCGACCGGTGCGCTGCTGCTGATCGCGATGGCGGTGGCGGCGTGGCGGACGGCCGGGCGAGTCCAGGATGGGGCGGAACACCGCAACACATGAGAGCCGCATCAGGTGCGGCGTACGAGGTGGGCGTCGTACGAGGTGGGCGTCGTACGAGGTGGGCGGCGCATCAGGTGGGCGGCGCACCAGGTGGATGGCGCACCAGGTAGGTGGCGCACCAGGTGAGGCGGCGGCCCCGTGCTGCACACCGATTCGCCGATGCGGTCTGTGTGCAGCCCGGGTCCGGTGCGCGGCGGTCACGACGCGGCCTCGCCAAGGGGTGATCGAGGCCGTTGCATAGGATCGGCGAATGCGAAACGAGGGTACGGCGGGCCTGGCGACACTGCTCGCCCTGGCCGATTCCCGCCTGCCCATCGGCGGGCACGTGCACTCGGGCGGCGTCGAGGAGGCGGTGTCGTCGGGGTTGTTGCGCGATGCCGCGAGCGTCGAGCTCTACCTGCGCCGGCGGCTGGCCACCACCGGCCTGGTGACCGCCTCGCTCGCCGCCGCGGTGTGCGCCGGGACACTGACCCCCGCGCGCGCCGAACTCGAAACCGACGCCCGCACACCGTCTCCCGCCGCCCGGGCGGCCTCGCGCGCCCAGGGTCGCGGGCTGCTACGGCTGGCGAAACAGCTGTGGCCGCACCCCGACGCGATGCGCCCCGCCACTGCGTCGGCCGCGTCGCACCCGGCTTCCGCCGTTCCCGCGATCACTACGAGCGACCCCGGCTCCGACGACGCACGCAGGCACCCCGACTGGACGTCGGTCGGTCCTCGCCCGCACCTGCCGACGGTGTTCGGCATGGTCGGGGCGGCATGCGGGGCGAACGCGGAAGAACTCGCGGGCGTGGTCGTCTACACGACCCTCACCGGCGCCGCGACCGCCGCCCAGCGGCTGCTCGCCCTCGACCCCGCCGCCATCGCCGCGAGCACCCTGCGCCTGAGCCCGCTGTGCGACCGGATCGCCGCTGCGGCCGCCATGGGTCTGTCCGCCCTGTCGGACCCGTTGCAGGACGCCCTCGCCGAACGCCACCTGCACCGTGACATGCCACTGTTCGCGTCCTGATCCCGACAAGAAGGAGTCCCCATGCCGCCGCACCTGATCGATGGCGAACCGCACGACCACAGCCACGACCGGCCCAAGCGGCAGCGCGTCCCGGGGGAGGCCCTGCGCATCGGCATCGGCGGTCCGGTCGGCTCCGGCAAGACCGCCCTGGTCGCGGCGTTGTGCAGGCAGCTGCGCGAGGAACTGTCGCTGGCCGTGCTCACCAACGACATCTACACCACCGAGGACGCGGACTTCCTGCGTCGCCACGCGGTGCTGCCCGACGAGCGCATCACCGCGGTGCAGACCGGTGGCTGCCCGCACACCGCCATCCGCGACGACATCACCGCCAACCTCGACGCCATCGACGACCTGGTCGCGGCCAACCCGCCGCTGGAGCTGATCCTGGTGGAATCCGGCGGCGACAACCTCACCGCCACCTTCTCCTCCGGCTTGATCGATGTCCAGATCTTCGTCGTCGACGTGGCAGGCGGCGACAAGGTGCCGCGCAAGGGCGGTCCCGGCGTCACCTTCTCGGACCTGCTGGTCGTGAACAAGACCGACCTGGCCCCGCTGGTCGGCGCCGACCTCGGGGTGATGGAACGCGACGCGGCCAAGGTGCGTGACGGCCGCCCCACCGCCCTGATCTCGCTCACCGACGACCCGGCCGCCACCCCGGTGCTGGCCTGGGTCCGCGAACAGCTGCGCCTGACCGCCGAGCAGGACGCGGCCACCGGCGTTGCGCACTGAACTGAGCATCGTCGCCACGGCGGGGCGGTTGCCGCGCATCGCGGCGGTCGGCGGCCTGGCCGGTCGATACACCGGCAACGACACCGTGCACCTGATCGGTACCGCCGCCACCCCGCTGGGCGGCGACGAACTCGACATCAGCATCGTGGTCGGCCCCGGTGCGCGCCTGGTGGTCCGTTCGGTGGCGGCCACGATCGCGTTGCCGAGCACCGGCACCCCACTGTCGGTGGCGCACTGGCGTTTCGAGGTCGGGGCGGGAGCCGAACTGGATTTCGATCCCGAGCCCACGATCGTCGCGGGCGGTGCCCACCATCACACGGTGACCACCGTCGCGGTGTCCCCGCAGGCGCGGCTCCGACTGCGGGAACGGGTTCAGCTGGGACGCAGCGGTGAGGACGGCGGCGGTTGGCGCGGCGATCTGGTCGGCGATCTGGGAGAGATTCCGCTGCTGCGGCACCGTCTCGAACTGGGGGGAGGTACCGGCGCCGACGATCGGCTGCGCGCGCCACGCGCGCTCGACAGCGAACTGGTCTATCCGGACGATCGGCCGGCCTGGTCGGGCAGTGTCGACGCGGTCCGGCTGCCGTTGGCCGCCGGTGGTTCGCTCGCCACCCGCACGAGCATCCGGCTGACCACGCCGGAAGCGGTTGCCGTCGGGTAGCTGACGAGAACGCGGTGGGGAGGCGGGCGTGTAGCCCGACTCCCCACCGCGCGAAAAGGATCAAGCGTCGACGAGCTCGCCGTCGACGGCATCGGGTGCCATCCCGTGCGGCGGTGCGAGGAGCCCGCCCGCCGCACCCACCGCGGCGCCGACGCCGGCACCGACGACGGTGGCGGGCACCGACACCGCCATGTAACCGACCATGCCGCCCAGGATCGGGCCCGCGACCAACCCGATCGGCAGGAACGGGACACCGGCCACGAGACCGGCCACCGCACCCATCGTGCTCGCCGCCATGGCGAACGGGATCGCCACGGTGGAACCGACCGCCGCGCCGCGAGCTGCCGAGCCCAGGGTCGACGACGCGACGCGGTCGGAGCGGCTGCGCTCGAGACCGACCGAGTCGAGGAAGGTGGCCAGGTTGGCCTCGGTGTGGGCGGCCGCGTCGTTGATCTGGATCGAGGTGTCCACCGGCACGAAGTCGGGCACCGGAACCTGATGGTCACCGAAGCGGAACTGCCCCGGCGGCGGCAGGATCGGCGGCACCGGCGCCACCTCGGTCGGTGCGTGCAGCGTGCCCACCGGCGACAGATAATCCGTCTCCGGCCCCGTCCGCGACCACTGCAGCGAGCTGCGAGTGTTCTCGGGCATCGGCTGGCCCACATAGGGGGTGGCGTTGGGCGCCACCGCGTCGAACTCCGGCCCGGCCGGGTGTTCGGGTTGGGTCACTGCCGCCTGCGCGGGCTCGGCATTCGCGGTGCCCGTGCCGATCAGGGCCATGACCAGGGGGACCGCTCCTGCCGCGACGACCGAACCGACCTTCTGTCGCTGCGGGCTCGGCGCCCTGTGTTTCCCCGTCGCCATAGATCACCTTTCATCCTGGGGATTTGGTCACACATATGACCTCCGACATTCGGACCGGCGCCTGGTGTGGATGGGTCCGAAACGTCAGCAACCCGGAATGCCGGTGTGCCGAAAGGTAACCGGAACGACAGCGGCCCGGCGGTTCGACGGAACCACCGGGCCTCGCGAGCGATTGTGCCTAACCGAACTCGCGCTGTTCCTTGGTGAGCCGGTTGTTCTCCGCCGGCGGCGCACCCAGATGGGCCGCGAGTTCATCGGCCTCGGACTGATCGGAGTTGACCTCCTCGATCGCCAACCGGGCGAACACCCACTGTTCGGTCGCCGCCATCTGCCCGCGATTACGGCCCAGGAACGAGACGAACCAGCCGATCACGGTGACGATCCGGTTGCGGTAACCGACCAGGTAGTACAGGTGCAGTGCCAGCCAGGCGAGCCAGGCGATGAAACCACCGAACTCGAGCTTGCCGACCTGGCAGACCGCGTTGAAACGCGACACCGTGGCCATCGAGCCCTTGTTGAAGTACTTGAACGGTTTGCGATCGGCCGGGCTCTGGCCGCCGAGTCCGGCCTTGATGGCCTTGGCCGCGTAGGTGGCACCCTGGATCGCGCCCTGGGCCTGACCGGGCACGCCCGGCACCGACATCAGGTCACCCACCACGAACACGTTCGGATGGCCCTTCACGGTCAGGTCGGGCTCCACGACGACGCGTCCCGCCCGGTCCACCTCGGTGCCCTCGGAACGTTCGGCGATCATCTTGCCCAGCGGGCTGGCCTGCACGCCGGCCGACCACACCTTGCACGTGGCCTCGATCCGGCGGGTACCGCCGTCGGGGTCCTTGACCACCACGCCGTGCGCGTCGACATCGGTCACCAGGGTGTTGAGCTGGATCTCCACGCCCATCTTCTCGAGCTGTTTGGCCGCCTTGTTGCCCAGTTTCGGTCCCATCGGGCCGAGCACCGCGCCGGTGCCCTCGATCAGGATGACGCGGGCGTCTCGCGGATCGATGGTGCGGAAGGTGCCGTCGAGGGTGCGATCGGCGAGCTCGGCGATCTGGCCTGCCAGCTCCACACCGGTGGGACCCGCGCCGACGACGATGAACGTCATCAGTCGTTCGCGGTCTTCCCGGGTTTCGGCCACCTCGGCCTGTTCGAAGGCACCGAGGATGCGCGCCCGCAATTCCAGCGCGTCATCGATGGTCTTCATACCCGGCGCCCAGGTGGCGAAGTGGTCGTTGCCGAAGTACGACTGCTGCGCGCCGGTGGCGACGATCAAACTGTCGAAGGCAGTGACGGTGTCGCGGTTGAGTAGTCGCGAGGTGACCTGCTTGTTCGCCAGATCGACATCGATGACATCGCCGAGCAGCACCTGCGCGTTGTCCTGCTTGCGCAGCACCAGCCGGGTGGCCGGGGCGATCTCACCGGTGGACAGGATGCCGGTGGCCACCTGGTACAGCAGCGGCTGGAACAGGTGGGTCGAGGTCTTGGAGATCAGCGTGATGTCGACGTCGGCGTTGCGCAGGTGCTGGGTACCGAACAGGCCACCGAACCCGGAGCCGATCACCACGACCTGGTGCCGCTGCTTTCCGACAGACTGAGTGCTCATCGTCCTGACTCCTCGACAGACTGGGGGGTGCCCCGCAATGGTTCGATTTTCATGACGGACGAGATCGACCTTACGGGACGGCGCGGCTCAGCGACCCGCTAGAAGAAGCTCGGCGACCCGGGTGTCGGTTTCGGCGCCCTGGGTGTAGCCGCCCTCGCTGCCGAGCGAACTCATGATCGCCAGAGTGTAGCGCTCGCGGTCGCCCGCGACCCCCACCGAGTTCACCACCCAGCCATCGGCCTCGGCCGACCAGCCGTTCTTCAGGCCCGGTCGCATCGGCGCGCCCGCGCCCCACACGCCCCAGTGCTGGTTGAGATCGACCGAGCGCATCCGGTGCAGCAGGTAGGCCAGGTCGTCGGGGTGCATGGTGTCGAGGATGGTGTTCATCAGCCGGTCGAGGTCGGCGGCGGTGCACTTCTGGAACGACCAGTCCGGGAACAGCGCGGTGGTGGTGGGCTGCGGGATGAGGCTCACCATGCCGTAGGCGCGGAACGCGTTGTTGTAGGCCATCCGGTCCAGACCGATGTACTTGTGCCACAGCGCATCGGTGGCGTGATCGTTGGAGGTGGCCAGCATCGCCTCGAGATTGTGGCGATCCTCGCCGGACAGGCCGATGGCGCCCACGCGGGCCCGGTTGAGCAGGTCGGCGGCGATGGCCAGTTTGATCGTGGACGCGGTCCACATCTGGGTCTCGGCGTGCTCGTTGGCGTAGATGCCGCCGGTGACCCGGTCGCGCAGCACGTAACCGACGGTGCCGGGCCGATCGGCCAGGTAGGCGTTCACCCGGGCGATGCGCGAACTCATATCGCAGTCGAACCCCGGTAGGCACGCCTGGGTCAGCGCGGGCGGGGCGGCCTGGGCCCCGGTGACGAGCCCGGGGACGCCCGGGGTGAGGACAGCCACGGCGGCGAGCAGACAAGCGGTGGCGGCGACCCGGGAAACGACGCGGGTGGCGGGGCAACGATCACGCACGAGGCATGACATTCGCACATCGTCGGCCCGCCCGCACCATTCGCGGCCGAATCGTCACAAACTGCTGTTGTGCCGCAGGGGTTTTGCGCTCAGTGATGGGCGGCGTGCGGGGTGGCGATCGGGCAGCCGTTGAGGCGGTGACAGTGTTCGAAGGCCTCGCCGTGCCGGTTCAGTGGCCAGGTGTGCAACACCTGATCGGAACCGTACCGTCGGGAATTGATCAGCTCCCAGCGGTCACCGGCCCGGCGGACGATGAAGCCGCCACCCGGCACCAGGGGAGTCACCTGCGCGATCATGAACCGAACCAGCCTTTCGCCCGCGGCCGTACCATCCCACCCGAACGGCCAGGTTCGCATGCGAGCGGCCCACCGCCGGGCAGGCGCGCGGTAACACGTTGCAGTGTGGCCTATTTCACTCGACCGAATCGGGGCCGCACGATTGCGGGTCGGTCGCTGGGCGTATAAACAACGGATGCCGTTGCACCTTCATCGCGCCGAACGTGCCGACGCGCTGGCCGGTGGACTGGCGCAGGTGCTCGCGGTGGCACCGGCCGACCCGTTCGCCGCCGAGGTGGTGGCGGTGCCGGCCAAAGGGGTGGAGCGCTGGCTGGCGCAACGGCTCTCGGGCGTGCTCGGCGTGCGTGGTGACGGCGACGGGGTGGCCGCCAACATCTGTTTCCCCTCACCTGCCGCGCTGGTGGGCGAGGTACTGGCCGCTGCCGCCGACATCGCCCCCGAAGACGACCCGTGGGCCGGTCAGCGCCTGGTGTGGACCCTGCTCGGGGTGATCGACGAGGTCGCGGGCGAGTCGTGGGCGGCGGTGCTGGCGCGGCATCTCGGGGTCCCCGGCGCCGGACACCGGCTCGGCCGGCGCTACTCGACCGCCGCACACCTCGCCGCCCTGTTCGACTCCTACGCCGCCCAGCGCCCGCAGCTGCTGCTCGACTGGGCCGCCGGTGCCGACACCGACGGGGCGGGCGGGCAGATCCCCGACGACCTCGCCTGGCAGCCGCTGCTGTGGCGGGCACTGCGCACGGCCATCGGTTCGCCGAGCCCCGCCGAACGGCTCGCGACCGCCTGCGACCGGTTGCGCGCCGACCCGTCCGCGATCGACCTGCCCGCCCGGCTGTCCCTGTTCGGTCTGACCCGCTTGCCCGCCGATCAGCTGGCGGTGTTCACGGCGCTGGCCGCCCACCGCACGGTCCACCTGTGGTTACCGCACCCGAGCCCGGCCATGTGGGCGGCACTGGCCGAGGCCGCGGAACCCGCACACGCCGAACGGCCCGCTCGGCGTGCTGGCGACCGCACGGCCGACCGGCTGTCGCACCCGCTGCTGAGCGGGCTGGCCAGGGATGTGCGGGAGCTCGAGCAACGGCTGATTCCCGTGCTGGACAGCGACATCCACCTCCCCGGCCCGACCGCCGCGTCGAGTCTGCTCGGGGCGGTGCAGGGCGCGATCCGCGACGACCGGGCGCCCGTGGGCGGCGCGGTGGCCGACGGCAGTGTCGAGGTGCACGCCTGTCACGGGCCCGCCCGGCAGGTCGAGGTGCTGCGCGATCTGCTGCTGCGCACCTTCGCGGCCGACCCGGCGCTCGAGCCGCGCGATGTGCTGATCATGTGCCCGGACGTGGAGTCCTACGCCCCGCTGGTGCGCGCGGCCTTCGGGCAGCGCGCACCAGCGGGAGACGCGCCCGTCGAGAGCGAACATCCCGCGCACCAGTTGCGGGTGCGGCTGGCCGATCGCGGCCGGGCGGTGACCAACCCGATGCTGGCCGTGGTGCTCGAGCTGCTCGACCTGGCCGACGGTCGCGTCACCGTGACGCAAGTACTCGACCTCGCGGCCGCGGAAACCGTGCGCCGCCGCTGTGGATTCGACGACGACGACATCGAGCGCCTGCGCGAGTGGGCGGCCGAATCCGGTGCCCGCTGGGGTATCGGACTGCGGCAACGCGAAGCGTTCGGCCTCGCCGACTTCGCGCAGAACACACTCAATGCCGCGGTGGACCGGATTCTGCTCGGCGTGACCGCCGACGAATCCGGTGACGACTGGCTGGACCTCGCGCTGCCGCTCGACGACGTCGATTCCAACGATGTCGACCTGGCCGGCCGCTTCGCCGAATTCGTCGACCGGCTCGCGGTCTGCCTGCGCGACCTGCGCGGCCCGCGACCCGCCGCCCAGTGGTCGGCGGTGCTGCTGCGCGCGCTCGACCTGCTCACCGACGTACCCGACTCGTACTCCTGGATCCGTACCGAAGCGCGCCGCGAGATCGTCGCCGCCACCGAGCACGCCGGTGCCACCCCGCTGCGACTGGCCGATGTGTCGGTGCTGCTCACCAGCCGCCTGGCCGGGGGGCCGGGCCGCGCCAACTTCCGCACCGGTGAGCTCACCGTGTGCACGTTGGTGCCGATGCGTTCGGTGCCGCACCGGGTGGTGGTGCTGCTCGGGCTCGACGACGACGTGTTCCCCCGGTCGGGCAGCGTCGACGGTGACGATCTGCTGGCCCGCGACCCGCTCGTCGGGGAGCGCGACGCGCGCAGCGAAGACCGGCAACTGTTGCTCGACGCCGTCATGGCCGCCGGCGAACAGCTACTGGTCCTGCACACCGGCGCCGACCCGGTGACCGGCGCCGCGCGCCCGCCCGCCGTGCCGGTGGCCGAACTGCTCGACGTGCTCGCCACCCACGTGGGCCCGGCCGTGATGGGCGCGGTCCACCTCCGGCATCCGCTGCAGGCTTTCGACCGCCGCAATTTCGGCGCCGAACGACCGCGCAGCTTCGACCGCGTCGCGCTGGCCGGTGCGCGCGCCGCGGCCCGCCCGACGCGCCCACGACCGCCGTTGCTGGACACGCCCCTGGCGCCGGCGGCCACCACCGATATCGCACTGGCGGAACTGATCTCGTTCGCCGAGCATCCGGTGCGCGCGTTCCTGTGGCAGCGGCTGGGACTGCGGGTGCCCGAGGAATCCGAGGACATCGCCGATCAGCTCCCGATCGAACTCGACGGCCTGGCCAAATGGGAGCTGGGGGAGCGCATGCTCACCGCACGCCTCACCGGCGCCGACCCGGCCGGCTTGCGGGCCGCGGAATGGCGGCGGGGAACTCTGCCGCCCTTCGGTTTCGGCACCAGGGTCCTCGACGAGGTGGAGGGCACCGTCGACACGCTGGTGCGCACCGCCCTGCCCGATTACGAGCAGGCTCCGCGCGCAGTCGACATCGCCGTCGACCTCGGTGACGGCCGGACCCTGGCCGGGACCGTGCCCGAGGTGCGCGGTGCGACCCTGGTGCGCACCACCTACTCCCGGCTGGCGCCGAAACACCGGCTGGCGGCGTGGGTGTCGCTGTTGGCGCTGGCCGCCACCGAGGACCGGTCGTGGCGGGCGGTCAGTACCGGACGCGGACAGTTCCGCAGCAGGCCGGTGACCCGTTCGGTGCTCGTGGCACCCGAAGCCCCGGCCGCACTGGCCGTCCTGCGCGATCTGGTGCGGTTGCGCGAGGAGGGCCTGTGCGAACCACTGCCGGTCGCGCCCACCGCCACCGCCGCCTACGCCGAGCGGCGCTTCCGTGGCGACAGTGTCGCCGACGCCCTGCTCGCCGCCGAACACGCCTTCGACGGCGGCCCCAACGGTCCCGACAAATTCGGGGACCACACCGACCGCTACCTGCGCTACGTCTGGGGCCGCGCACCGCGATTCGATCGGCTGGCCGCCGAACCGGCGCCTGCCGGCGAACCGGAGAGCACCCGATTCGGTGCCCTCGCGCGCCGCTGGTGGGCACCGCTGCTCGCCGCCGAGAGTCAGGGACAACCGTGACGGGCACCATGTCGGCCGCCGCCCCCGCGGCCTTCGACGCGGCCGGGCCACTGCCGCACGGGACCACCGTTCTCGAGGCGAGCGCGGGCACCGGCAAGACCCACGCCATCGTGGGGCTCGCCGTGCGCTATGTCGCCGAGCAGGGCATCGGCATCACCGAACTGCTTCTGGTCACCTTCAGCCGTGCCGCCACCCAGGAACTGCGCGAGCGCACCCGCGACCGCTTCGTCACCGTGGCCGCCGCGCTCGCCGAGCCCGACGCGGCGCGCGCCCACAGCGACGAACTGGTACGGGCTCTGGCCGGCACCGACCCCGCCACGGTGCGCCTGCGCCGGCACCGTCTGCTCACCGCCCTGGCCGATTTCGATGCGGGCACCATCGCCACCACGCACTCGTTCTGTCAACGGATGCTCGATGAACTGGGCTTGGCGGGCGAACACGATCCGGGCGCCCGGCTGGTCGAATCGGTCGACGAGCTGGTGACCACCGTCGCCGACGACCTGTATCTGGCCAGGTACGCGCGCGACCGTGCCCCGTTCACCCTGCGCGAAGCGCGCACCCTGGCGCTGGCCGCCGTGCGTGACCGGCACGCGAAGCTGGCGCCGCGCACCGACGGCGCCGCCGGGGAACGGGTCGCCTTCGCGACGGCGGTGCGGGCCGAGACCGAACGCCGCAAACGCCGCGCCGGGCTGCGCGATTTCGACGATCTGCTGGTGCTGTTGCACGAGGTGCTCGCCGACCCCGCGCACGGTCCGCGCGCCTGCGCCCGGATCCGGCAGCGCTATCAGGTCGCCCTGGTCGACGAGTTCCAGGACACCGACCCGCTCCAATGGGACATCCTGCGCCTGGCCTTCCACGAACACGCCACCCTCGTCCTGGTCGGTGACCCGAAGCAGGCCATCTACGCTTTTCGCGGTGCCGAGGTGCTCAGCTACCTCGATGCCGTCGCCCACGCCCAGCAGCGCCACGAGCTCACCCGCAACTGGCGCAGCGACGCCGGTCTGCTGCGAGCCGTCGATCACCTGTGCGGTGGCGCGGAACTTGGTCATCCCGAGATCGGTGTGTACCCGGTGGTGCCGACCCGGCCGGCCACCCGGTTGCAGGGCGCGCCGGAAGTGATCGTGCCGCTGCGGGTGCGCGTGCTCCCGCGCACCGGGGCGGGGCCGCGCAACCGGTCGGGCTTCCCGTCGGTGGGCAGGCAGCGGGCGAAGGTGGCCGCCGACCTGGCCGCCGATATCGTCACCCTGCTCGAGTCCGGCACCACCATCGACGCCGTACCCGAACGGGGCGTGGGTTGTTCGCATACCACCGACGGTCGCGCGCGCCGGCCGATCGGGCCGGGCGACATCGCGGTGCTGGTGCGCACGCGCACCCAGATCGACGTGGTGCGCGCCGCTCTCGACCGGGTCGGGGTGGCCTCGGTCCTGGCGGGCGGCACGAGCGTGTTCGCCACCGCCGCGGCCACCGACTGGCTGTGGGTGCTGCGCGCACTGGAACAACCGCACCGCGGCGACCGGGTGCGCCTGGCCGCGTGCACCCCGGTCCTCGGCGTGACGGTCGCCGAGATCGACACCGGCGGCGCCGATCTCGTCGGCCGGGTGTCGACCCAGCTGCGCGAGGCCGCGCGGCTGTTCGCCCGCGCCGGATTCGCCGCGGTCTTCGACAAACTCGCCACCGAGACCGATCTCGCCGCCCGGCTGCTCGCGGTGGACAACGGTGAACGCGAACTCACCGACCTGCGCCACCTCGCCCAGCTGCTCGACGAGGTCGCCCTGGCCGAGGGCCTGGGGCTGACCGCGCTCACCCGCTGGCTCGCCGACCGCGTCCGCGACCCCGAAGCGGGCAGTGTGAGCGGGCGCAGCCGCCGGCTCGACCGCGACGCGGCGGCCGTGCAGATCGCCACCGTGCACGCCAGCAAGGGCCTGGAATTCCCCATCGTGTACCTGCCGTTCGCCTGGGACAGCGCCAAGAACCCCTACCCGGCGACGCTGCTGTTCCACGACGACGACGGCACCCGTGTGCTCGACATCGGCGGCAAGGAGGCCCCCGGTTACGGCGAGCGGCAGTTGCGTTGCGAAGCAGAGGAATCCGGTGAAGAGCTGCGACTGCTGTACGTGGCCTTGACCAGGGCCATGTGTCAGGTCGTCACCTGGTGGGCGCCCGCGGTCACCACCGGAGCCGCACCGCTGCACCGGATGATCCTCGGCCGCCGCCCCGGTGCCGCCCAGGTGCCACGGCGCACCGAGATCCCCGCCGACACCGCCGCACTGCAACGGATCTCGGAGTGGGCCGCACCCGCCACGGAGGTGATCTCGGTGACCGCGGTGGACCGTCCCGAGGACGTGGCCCCGCGCCGGGTGCGTACCGAGCTGCCCACGGGCGAACTGGCCGCCGCCGAGTTCGGCCGGGCCCTCGACCACCAGTGGCGGCGCACCTCCTATTCGGCGCTCACCGCGGGCGCCCACGATCTGACGGCGATGCACGACAGCGAACCCGAGGACGGTCCCGGCCCCGACGACGAACCCACAGTGCCGCTGCTGGACGCCCCGGCCGGTGCCGGTGCCGCGCCCTCGCTGATGAATCCGCTGCCCTACGGTGCGGAGTTCGGCACGCTCGTGCACGCCGTACTGGAAACCGTCGACACCTCCACACCCGACCTCGCCGCCGAAGTCGGCCGCCGCTGCGCCGAGGCGGTCGAGCAGACCATGGCCGAACTCGATGTGGCACTGCTGTCCACCGCGTTGCTCGAAGTGCTGCGCACCCCGGCCGATTTCGGATCGCTGGCCCGGATCCCGACCCGCGACCGGCTCAACGAGCTCGAATTCGAACTGCCCCTCGGCGGTGGTGACACACCGGGACGACAGGCGGGAACCGTGCACGCCGTCGCCGGGCTCCTGCGCACCCACCTGCCCGCCGATGATGACCTGTCCGGCTATGCCGAGCATCTGGGGGCCCTGCCCGACACCGTGTTGCGCGGCTACCTCACCGGCAGTATCGACGCCGTGCTGCGGGTGGCCGGTGCCGACGGCGAGTACCGCTACGTCATCGTCGACTACAAGACCAATCGCCTCGGCACCGGTGACCTCACCGTGGCGCACTACCGCCGCGAGCACATGGTCGCCGAGATGATCCGCTCGCACTACCCGTTGCAGGCGTTGCTGTATGCCGTCGCTCTGCACCGGTACCTGCGCTGGCGGCTCCCCGGCTACGACCCCGCCCGCCACCTCGGCGGTGCGCGATACCTGTTCGTGCGCGGCATGATCGGAGCGGCGACACCACCCGGACACGGAGTCTTCGACTGGTATCCGCCCGCGGAACTCGTGGTCGCGCTGTCGGATCTGCTCGCGGGGGCGAGTCGATGACCTCTATTCAGATCGCGCAGCGGGGGACCGGGTTGCTGCGGGTGTTCAACGAGGCGGGTGTGCTCTCGGCCGCCGATGTGCACGTGGCGGTACGGATGGGCCGGATGGGGCGCGAGGACAGCGAGGATGTGCTGTTCGCGGCGGCGCTGGCCGTGCGTGCGGTGCGGTCGGGGTCGGTGTGCCTGGAGCTGGCGCGGATGCGCGAGATCGGTATCGACGCCGACGAAAGCCGTGAGGTCGGCGCGGGGGTCGACCCCGCGGCCCTGCCCTGGCCCGAAACCGACCGCGTACTCACCGCCCTGCGCCGCAGCCCGTTGGTCCTCGGTGGCCCGACGGGCCCGTTGCGGCCGCTGCGCGTGGTCGAAGCGGACGCCGACGGGGGCGCCCTGCTGTATCTCGACCGGTACTACCAGCAGGAACAGACTCTGCGCCGGGTGCTCACCGAACGCAGCACCGACCACCCGGAGGTCGACACCGCCCTGGTGCGCGCCGAGCTGGATCGGCTGTTCGCCGACGCCGTCGGCGCGGGTCTGGACCGGCAACGGCTCGCCGCCGCCCTCGCCGCCACCCACTGGACCACCGTCGTCGCGGGCGGGCCGGGCACCGGCAAGACCCACACCATCGCCCGCATCCTCGCCCTGCTCACCGCGCACCGCGCGGCCACACCCGAACTGCCCGCGCTGCGCATCGCCCTGGCCGCTCCCACCGGCAAAGCGGCCGCCCGCCTGCAGGAAGCGGTGCGCGAGCAAGCCGCCGAACTCGGCCTGCCCGAACTCACCGCCGCCACCCTGCACCGCCTGCTCGGCTGGCAGCGCGGCCGCACCACCAGATTCCGCCACCACGAACACAACCGGCTGCCCTATGACGTGGTGGTGGTCGACGAAACCTCGATGGTCTCGCTCACCATGATGAGTCACCTGTTCTCGGCCCTGCGCCCCGACACCCGCCTGGTCCTCGTCGGCGACCCCGACCAGCTCGCTTCGGTGGACGCGGGCGCGGTGCTGGCGGATCTGGTCGCCGGGCCCGTGAGCGGAGCACCGAACCCGGCGCTGCGCGAGGTGCTGCGGCTCCCCGGCGAACACACCGGATCCACACCGAGCCCGGCTGCTGGGCTCGCGGAACCGGCCACCCACAGCGCCGCGGAAACGCGTACGCACGGGGGTTCGGACACGGCTGGCGAATCCGGGGAACCCAACGCATCGAATGTCGCAGCGCCCGGCGATTCCGGTACAAATCGTGCGGGTGCTCATGACTCGTCGTTCGAACGCTCGGGGGCACAGGTGGATTCGCTCACCGCGCTCGAACTGCGGCGGCTGCAGGGTGGCATCGTCCGGCTGACCAGGGGCCGGCGGTTCGGTGGGCGGATCGCCGATCTGGCGGTGGCGGTGCGCGCGGGCGATGCCGATGCCGCGCTGGCGATCCTGCGGGCGGGCGGGGCGGACGTGTCGCTGTGCGGTCCCGAGGACACGGCCGCGGTGCGCGCCGATGTGACCTCGGCGGCACTGGCCGTGACCGCGGCTGCCGAGGCGGGTGACGCGGTCGGGGCGCTCACCGCGCTGGAATCGCACCGGCTGCTGTGCGCGCACCGGCAGGGCCCCTTCGGGGTGGAGCGCTGGGACCGGATGGCCGCCGAGTGGGCCGCGGCGGGTGGCGCGGGATCCGAAGGGCCCCAAGCCGTCTGGTATCCGGGTCAGCCGCTGCTCGTCACCGCCAATGACCACGAGGCCCGCATCTACAACGGCGACACCGGGGTCATCATCCGCCGTCCCGACGGGTCCCTGCGTGCTGCCCTGCAGCGCGGTAGCCGGCCCTACCTGGTGCATCCCACCCAGTTCCCCGCCGTGGTCACGGTATTCGCGATGACCATCCACCGCAGCCAGGGCAGCCAGTACGACACGGTGTCGGTCGTACTGCCCGAACCCGAATCCACCCTGCTCACCCGGGAACTGCTCTACACCGCCATCACCCGCGCCCGCGCCCACGTGCGCATCATCGGCACCGAGGATTCCATCCGCGCGGCGATCGGGCGCCGGGTGCTGCGCGCGAGCGGACTGTCCCGCAACATCGAGCAGTGACCGTGTGCGGCCGCCCGCGCGGGCCCGGTCAGCGAGCGGAATTGCGTGACAGGTTCCACGCCCACCACGGCTCGTTGTCGAGGTCGGCGCGGATGGGAGTCGCGATTTCGGTGCGCAGCGGCGCGGGCAGCCGTTCCAGCGCGGGCAGGATGTCGGGGGAGAGCTGACGCAGATACCCGGTGTCGAGACGATTGTCGGCTTCCCAACGGTCGATATTGCGTTCGGCGACGAAGTGTTCCGGGTTCAGGACGGCCAGGGCGAGCAGGGTGGCCAGGGCGGTGCCGACCGCAGCGCGCGGCACCCAGCTCCAGTGCAGCCGCGCCACCGCGACGAGCATCAGTACGTACACCAGTCCCACCCACAGTTCGCAGCCCGTCACCAGCAGCCGCAGCACCGTGAACCCGTAGGCCTGCTGATAGGTCCACATGCGGCCCAGCGCGGATACGACGATCACCAGCGTCAGCACGGTGAGCGCACCCAGCGACACCCGCAACCACCGACGGTCGGCGGCAGTGTCGCGGGCCGCCCAGTGCAGCACCGCGGTGAGCACCGCCAAGGTCAGCAGGCTCACCGCCGACAGCTGCCAGAACCCGCTGCGCGCGTATTCGGCGTAGGTGAGCCCGGCGGTCCGCTGCACGTAGTCGTCGCCACCGAACAGGGCGACGAACTGGGCACCGAGGAACACACCGAACAGCACGATCAGCGCACCGACCGGCAGCACCCATTCCCCGCGCGACCACGACCGCCTCGGGCGGGCACCCGCGGATGCGGCCGGCGGTGGTCCGGCCAGCAGGTACAGCGCGCCCAGTGCCCCCGCGCCGATCCACCCGAACAGCAGCACCCATTCCCAGGCCGCCGCCGCGTCGATCTCGGGCACCACACCGCTCAACAGCTTCGCGAAGGTCGCATCGGCGCCACCGAGCAGCGGCACGAACACCACCAGCAGTGCCACCGTCGCCGCGATCGACACCCCGTAGCGCCGCACACTCGACACTGCCGTGGGCCGCGCTTCACGCATACCCGAAAACCCCCAGGGCACCGCGCCGAACACCGCCAACGGCACCGCGATCATGTCGTACAACACCCCGCGCGAACTCCGCCGCCCCAACACCGCCAGTGACCCGGCGACACACGCCGCCAGCACACACAACACGAACAGCCACCCCGCCGCCCGCACGGCCCCGACGCCCAGCAACGCGAGCGCCGCACCCGCCCACCACACCCGTTCTCGCGCCCGCACCGTCGTCGGGACCCGCGCAGGCGTGGCATCGGCTTGTGATGAATCGTCGGACTCTGCGGTCACATCCGGGTGCGCGGCCTTGTCCGAAGTCGTCTCCTGCGCGATCGCGCCAGACTGTCGTTCCACCGCGACGGCTTTCGCCTCGATGGGCGCGGACTCCGCCGAGCGGCTGCGGGTCCGGGCCCGGTAGTCGACCGCGCACAGGGCCGCGGCGATCGTCGTGCCCGCGAGCAGCCAGCCGATGCCGGGGCGATCCACCGGGATGACCGTCGCGCCGACCACACCGGCGATGCCCGCCGCGGGCAGCACACCGGCCGGCCGCGAGACCCGCTTCCATCGTTGCGGCACCGGCGGCGCCCGGTGGGGCTCGGGCAGCATGAGCGCCCGCTCCGCCTCACGCCACCCCGCGGTCCAGGGCAGCCGCGAGTCGTCGGGTCCACCCGGCCGAGCGGGAACCGCCCTGGGGTGCTGCGTAGCGCTGCCCCTGGGCACAGACTTCTCGCCATCCTCCGTGGGCGGAGCCGATTTGCCGTTGTCCGCGGAGGGCGCTGACTTGTTGTTGTTCGTGGGCGGAGCTGATTTGCCGTTGTCCGCGGAGGGCGCTGACTTGTTGTTGCTCGTGGGCGGAGCTGATTTGCCGTTGTCCGCGGAGGGCGCTGACTTGTTGTTGCTCGTGGGCGGAGCTGGCTTGCCGTTGTCCGCGGGGGGCGCTGACTTGTTGTTGCTCGTGGGCGGAGCCGACTCGCCTGCGGCCGGAGCTGACTCGCTGTGGCTCGTAGGGGGCGTTGTCTCGCCGTGGGGCCTGGACGGTGTTGTGTCGCTGTTGTCGGCGAGGAGAACTGACTCGCTGTCGGCCGCGGGCACAGCTGACTCGCTGTCGGCCGCGGGCACAGCTGACTCGCTGTCGGCCGCGGGCACAGCTGACTCGCTGTGGTCCGTGGGCTCAGGTGTCCGGCCATGACGGGTAGACGAGGTCGTCTCGCGATGAGCCGCGGGCAGCGTTGGTTCCCGGGTGCTCGCGGTCGTGCCCTTCGCGGTGTCGGCGGTGGTGCCAGCACCGTCGCCGGCAGATGGTGCGGGCCCGTCGTCGCGGGCGCCCGGTGTGGGCGTACCGGCTCGGTCGGTGGTCGATTCGGACATGGTTGTCCCTTCGTCTGGGTGTGCGGATCCGCCCCGGGACCGGTGGTCCGGGGTGCGGTCGAGCGGGTTACGGGTGGGTCAGGTCGTGGGGAGGACGACGCGGATGCGGGAGCCGGGGTCGGCGACGGCGATGGTGCCGCCGTGCAGGTCGATCACCCAGCGGGCGATGGACAGACCGAGACCGGTGCCACCGCCTTCGGAGCGGCCGCCGCGGGTGAAGCGGTCGAAGACGGCGGCGCGCTCGGCGTGCGGGATGCCGGGGCCCTCGTCCTGGATCTCGAGCACCGTGGCGCCGGGCCGGGTGCCGCCGGTGATGCGGACCTCCCCACCCGCGGGGCCGTGCCTGGCCGCATTGTCGAGCAGGTTGAACAGCACCTGGTGCAGCCGGGCCCGGTCGGCGAGCACCATGGCCTCGGGTGGTTCGAGCACCGTCGTGAAGCGGACACCGCGGCCCAGTGCGGCTGTCATCACCTCGGCTTCGGCGATCGCCTCGGCCAGCAGCGGCGCCAGCGGCAGCTCTTCGCGATCGAGGGTGCGAGCGCCGGCTTCGATGCTGGACAGGTCGAGCAGTTCGGACACCAGCAGCCCGAGTCGCTCGGTCTGCGCCAGGGCGGTGCGCAGCGTCGCCGGATCAGGGGCGCTGACGCCGTCGACGAGGTTCTCCAGCACGGCGTGCAACGCGGTGACGGGCGTGCGCAGTTCGTGCGACACGTTGGCGATGAGGTCGCGGCGCTGCCGGTCCGCCGCGGCCAGGTCGGCGGCCATCTGATTGAAGGCGCTGGCGAGCTGGCCCACTTCGTCGCGCGAGGACGCGCGGACCCGGAAACTGTAGTCGCCGTGTGCCATCCGCCGTGCCGCCGCGGTCATCTCCCGCAGCGGGCGGGTGATGCCGTGCGCGAGGAACTGCGAGGTGACCAGGGCGATGAGCATCGCGGTGAGCGTGGTGAAGGTCGGCAACCAGCCGATCCGGGACCAGAAGTAGGCGAAGGCGACCGCGCCCGAACAGACCATCAGCACGGCCAGTTTCAGTTTGATCGATCGCAGCGGGTCCAGGGGGCGGGGCAACCGGTCGGCGAGCCGGTCGAGCAACGACGGCGTGGGGTCGGCCGGCGGCGCGCTCATCGCGCGTCCAAGGCGTAGCCGACCCCGTGCACCGTGCGGATCAGATCGGCGCCGAGCTTGCGCCGCAACGCTTTCACGTGACTGTCCACCGCGCGGGTGCCGGCCGCGTCCGACCAGTCCCAGATGTCCTCGAGCAGCCGCTCCCTGGCCAGCACCGCACGCGGACGATGCGCGAGGCGCACCAGCAGATCGAATTCCAGGGGTGTGAGCCGGGCTTCGGCACTGCCGCGCCAGACCCGCCGCTCGTCGAGATCGATGCGCAGGTCACCGACCACGATGGCGCTGTGATCACGCTCGGCGGCGCGGTCCACGCGCCGCAGCAAAGCCTGTACGCGGGCGGCGAGCACCCGCATCGAGAAGGGTTTGGTCAGGTAGTCGTCGGCGCCGACCCCGAGCCCGACGAGCTGGTCGGTCTCGGCGGTGCGGGCGGTGAGCATGAGTACCGGCACCGATCGTTCGGCCTGGATGCGCCGGCATACCTCGAGCCCGTCGAAGCCGGGCAGCATCACATCGAGTACCACCAGGTCGGGTTCGAACGCGGTGGCCGCGGCCACCGCGGCGGGGCCGTCGTGGGCGAGTTCGACGGTGAATCCTTCGGCCCGTAGCCGCGCCGCCACCGACTCCGCGATGGTCACCTCGTCGTCGACCACCAGAATCCGGCGTCCCACCTGCCCGGTCGCGCCGCCGTTGAGTTCCATGAGGTGACCATAGCTACCCGGTGTGGAGGGTTCCGGCGCCGAATGTGGAGATTGTGTGTGGTTGTGGGACCGCGATCGACCTACGGGTCCGGGAACAAGCCGGGCAGCTCCATCGCGTAGGCGAGGTCGTCGCGCGTGCCCAGGGTCACCAGTAGCACGCGGATCATGGTGACCCGGGCTTCGGTGGCCAGCGCCGGATCGGGGTCACTGCCGGGTTCGGAGCCCGCGGTGAGCCGGTAGACGACGTACTCGCACACCTGCAGCGCCGCGTCCAGGTCCAGGGGAGCGGGGGCCGGGCGGCCCAGGCCCTCGAACGCCTTGCGCACCAGCGCCCGGATGTCGTCGAGCGCCCGCTCCCGGTACGCCGAGACCGGTGAACCGGGATCGTGGAGTTCGGCGAACAACGGGCGCAGCATCGGCCCGTGCCCGCGCGCCCAGTCCACATAGGCGTCGATCAGCCGGATCCCCAGCTGGACCGGTTCGTCGGTGCCGGTCAGTGCCGCGCCGATCCCACCGACGAGATCCTCGTTCGACGCGTCGAGCAGCGCGCGCAACGGTTCGGCCGCATTGCCGAAGTAGCGGTAGAACGTGGGCCTGGCCAAGCCGGCCTGTTCGATGATCTGGGCGACGCTGAGCCCCCGCGAACCGTTGCGGGCGAACACCGCCGCGGTCGCCTCGATGATCCGGGCGCGGACCTCTTCGGCCTGCTCCTGGGTCTGCGGCGGTCTACCACGACGTACCGCCGTCGTCTCCTCGGTCATCGCACCTCCCAGCACCACCGGTGAACACGCACGGAAAGCTTGACACGAACCCGGGCTCGCAGATTAATCTAACACTAGTGTTCAGCAAATAGCCGAACGTGCGTGACCGCAGGAGAAGGGCCGACCATGACGAGAGCCTCCGAGTTGACCGCTGAGCCGACCGCGCTGCCCACCGCGCTGGTCAACCCCCTGTTCGACCGGGCGGTCGCCGGTGGCGCACCATCGGTTCCGGTCTTCGCCCCGGCCACCGGCCACAAGATCGGCGATCTGCCGCAGTCCTCGGTCGCTGATATCGAGCGTGCCTTCGCCGTGGCCCGCCACGCGCAGCGGGACTGGGCCAAGGTGCCGGTCAAGCAGCGCGTGGAGATCATCCGCCGCTTTCACGACATCGTGCTCGCCGAGCAGGACACCATCCTCGACATCGTGCAGACCGAGACCGGCAAGTGCCGCCCGCACGCCTTCGACGAGGTCGGCGACGTCGCGTTGAACTCCCGCTACTACGCCGCCGTCGCGCCCAAGCTGCTCGCCGACCGCAAGCCACGCGGCGTGCTGCCGGTGCTCACCTCGGTCGAGGTGCACAACCGGCCCAAGGGCGTGGTCGCGGTGATCTCGCCGTGGAACTACCCGCTCGCGCTGTCGGCCTCCGACGCCCTGCCCGCCCTGATCGCGGGCAACGCGGTCGTCGCGCGCCCCGACAACCAGACCGCGCTGTCGGCGCTGTGGGCCATCGACGCCGCCGAGCGCGCGGGTCTGCCCCGCGGACTGTGGCAGGCGGTACTCGGCCGGGGCCGCGAGATCGGTGGCGATGTGATCGCGCGCGCCGACTACGTCGACTACACCGGTTCCAGCGCCACCGGCCGCACCATCGCCCAGCAGGCCGGCGAGCGCCTGATCGGCTACTCCCTCGAGCTCGGCGGCAAGAACCCGCTGCTGGTGCTGGCCGACGCCGACGTGTCCAAGGCAGCCAAACTCGCCGTGCGGGCCTGCTACTCCTCGGCCGGTCAGCTGTGCGAGTCGATGGAACGCATCTACGTCGACGCCTCGGTCTATGACCAGTTCGTCGCCGAATTCGTCGGCAACGTCAAGAACATGTCGCTCGGTGGCGAACTCGACTACAGCCGCGACATGGGTTCGCTGACCTTCCAGCGCCAGCTCGACACCGTCTCCGCCCACGTCGACGACGCCGTCGCCAAGGGTGCCGAGGTGCTCGCCGGTGGCCGTGCCCGCCCGGACCTGGGCCCCTACTTCTACGAACCCACCGTGCTCGCCGACGTGCAGCCCGGCATGACGGTCTACCGCGAGGAGACCTTCGGTCCGGTCGTCTCGGTGTACAGGGTCGACTCCGACGAGGACGCCATCGAGGCGGCCAACGACACCGCCTACGGCCTCAACGCCAGTGTGTGGAGCCGCGACGTCGAACGCGGCAAGTCGGTCGCCGCCCGGATCAACGCGGGTTCGGTGAACGTCAACGAGGGCTTCATCGCCGCCTGGGGCAGCATCGACGCACCGTCGGGCGGTCTCGGCATCTCCGGTCAGGGCCGCAGGCACGGTCCCGAGGGCCTGCTGAAGTACATCGACACCCAGACCGTCGCGGTGCAGCGGGTGCTGCCGATCGCGCCGCTACCCGGTATGTCCGAGCAGTTGTGGGCCAAGACGATGACGCTGGTCTTCGGCGTCATGAAGACGCTGCGCCAGAAGTAGCGCAACACCGAGCAGGGGTTAGGTACGCAAGATGAAGATGGAAACGGTCGCGGGTAAGCGGGTGCTGGTCACCGGTGCCGCCATGGGCCTGGGCAAGCTGTTCGCCGAGCACGCGGTGCGTGAGGGCGCCGACGCGGTGGTGCTGTGGGACATCAACGAGATCGCGTTGCGTGAGACGGCCGCCCAGCTGACCGCCCAGGGTGGCAAGGTCCACCAGTTCGTGGTCGACGTGTCGTCGCAGGACTCCATTCGCGAGTCCGCCGAGGCGGTCCGCAAGGAGATCGGCGGCATCGACGTTCTGGTGAACAACGCCGGGATCGTGCGCGGTAACACCTACTTCTGGGAAACCGAGAACCGCACCGACATCGACAAGACCATGGCGATCAACTCGCTGGCCCCGATGTACATCGCGCTCGAGTTCCTGCCGGGCATGGTCGCCGGCGCCGGGCAGGCCCGAGTGCTCAACATCGCGTCCTCGGCCGGGCTGGTCGCCAACCCGCGCATGGCCGTGTACGCGGCCTCGAAGTGGGCGGCGCTGGGCTGGTCGGATTCGGTACGGCTCGAGCTCGAGCAGGCGGGCCACGACCACGTGAAGGTCACCACGGTCTGCCCGACCTACATCAACACCGGCATGTTCGACGGCGCCAAGGGCATCCTGTTCACCCCGATGCTCGAACAGCACGACGTGGTCGACACCGCGTGGTCGGAGATGAAGAAGGGTGGCGCCCTGGTGGTGCTGCCGTGGACCTCGCGGATGAACCGCGCGCTCACCGGTCTGCTGCCGATCAAGATCCGCGACCTGTACCTCAACGCCGTGGGCGTGTACCACTCGATGGATCAGTTCACCGGACGCAAGTAGGCACTCGGTGGCCCCGTCGCCGGTCGCGCACACGGCCGGTCGGCGGGGCCATCGCTGTGCCCGGGGACGAAAACGGCAGTCGATGCCGAGACGCACCGACTGCCTTCGTGCTCAATGCGCTCTGGTACCGATGACGACGGTGGCGTAGTCCTGCTCGGAGTGCTCCATCCGCGGGACCAGGCCATGGGCTCGCAGTACCGCGCACGCCGTCTCGACCTGTGCGGTCCCGGTTTCCACGAACACCGAACCACCCGGGGCCAACCAGCTCTCGGCACCGTCGGCGACCCGCCGGAGCACGTCGAGCCCGTCCGCGCCGCCGTCGAGTGCGACGCGCGGCTCGTGTTCACGCGCTTCGGGTGGCAGGTCGGCGACCCGGTCGCTCGGCACATACGGGGTGTTGGCCAGCAGCAGATCGATGCGTCCGCGCAGGTCCGCCGGCAGCGCGTCGAACAGATCACCGGCGAAGACCTCGCCGCGCAACGGCGCGAGATTCTCCCGCGCGCACGCTACCGCGACCGGGTCGATATCGGCGGCCACCAACTCGACCTCGCACCCGCGGGCGCGCAGTTCGGTGACAGTGCTCGACCCCAGCGCCCCGCAACCACAACACAGATCCACCACGCACACCCGCGCGACACCGGGCGCGACCGCCGCCACCGCCTGATCGACCAGGAACGCTGTGCGCTGCCTCGGCACGAACACCCCGGGCCGCACGCCCACGCGCGCACCACGGAACTCGACCCAGCCGAGCAGATACTCGAGTGGCGTCCCCGACACCCGGTCCGCCAGGAGGCCGTCGAGCCGGGCGGGATCACCGGCAGCGGCCTCGATCAACAGCGCCGCCTCGTCCTCGGCGAACACGCATCCGGCACCGCGCAGCGCGCGCACCACATCGGGAAAAGCGGAAACAGCCATGCAGGGATTGTCCCCCTGCCCGGCAACCGGATCATCCGCGGTGGGTCACCGGGCGGCGTCGAGCTGGAAGGTGCGCGTCGCGTCGAGGTAGATGCCGCGCTGGGCGCTGCGCGAGGGCGGAGGCAGCTGCGAGACGAGTTGCTCGAGCGAGGTCATCGCGCCGACCACCTGGGTGCCCGCGACGATGAAGTCGGCCACCGCGCGCCGGATGTGATTCGGCGAGGTCACCACCACCGCGCTGGTGGCGCCCAGATCACGCAGCAACCGGGTGCCCAACAGCGCGTTCTGCACCGTCGAACCGGCCCGGTCCTCCACATGGATGCGCTCGCCGGGCAGACCGCGACCGATCAGCCAGCGCCGCATCGCCTCGGCCTCGGAGATCCCGTTCTGCGGGTTGCCGCCGGTGACCACCACCGGTGAGAACGGCGCCGCGATCGCCTGCAACCAGGCGGCGGTGAGCCGGTTCTCCAGTTCCGGGCGCAGCGAACCGTCGGGCAGCAGCCCGTAACCGAGCACCACGATGCCGGTCTGCGGGCCCACCAGGGCCGGTAGCGGATTGGGCAGGGTCGCGGCCGCGGCGGTGACCGCGTGCAACACCTGGGTGGTGCGGGCCGCCATCTGCGCGTCGACCGCGCCGAGGCGGTGCAGGGCGTCGTCGACCGCGGCCTGATCGCCGGCGTAGTGCGACCAGATGGCCTGCAGCGCGAGCGCTTCGGTGTCGGCGGGGTCGGCGGCGATGAGCGTGCGCAGATCGGCGCGTCCCGCGGCGTCGTCGCCTGCGGTGAAATGTTGTTGGGCGGAGTTGTAGAGCGCCGTCACATCCGGTTCGGCGGTGGCCGGTCCGACCGTGGCGCCGGTGAGGGCGGCCACCACCGCGATCGCGGCGGCCAGTTGTTTCCCATGCCTCGAGATCTTCACGACAGTCGCGACCCTTCCGGAGAATGGTTCGATAGTTCGGGCGGAGCTGATGGCAGAGCTGCCGACACCCTACGACCGCGCTCGCGTTTCCCCGGGGATCCCGGCGTCGTACGCGCGTCGCGCCCCGGCAGTGCGGCCCGCCGGTGTCGGCGGATAGGCTGACCCACCGTGGATACCGCTTCGCTGACCGGCAAGGAACTCGCCGCCGCCATCAACGCCGACTCGAAGGAACGCGCGGCCGCGCTCGCCGCCGCGGGCACCGCGCCGAGGTTGGCGCTGGTCGTCGCCAACGACGACCCAGCCAGCACCTGGTACGTGAACTCGCTGCGCAAGGCCGCCGATCGGCTCGGGATCGCCTGCGAGCGCATCGATCTGGGCGCCGACGCGAGCGCCGAGCGGATCCGGGCCGAACTGGACGCGCGCAGCGCCGACCCGGATGTCGACGCGATCATGCTGCAGACCCCCCTGCCCGCCGGTGTCAGCCTCGACGACGTGAGCTCGGCGATCGCCGCGGCCAAGGACGTCGACGGGGTGAGCCCGCTGTCGCTGGGGCTGCTCGCCTCCGGCCTGGACGGCTTCGTGCCCGCCACCTCCGAAGCGGTCGTGGAACTGCTGAAGCAGCACGGGATCGCCTTGGCGGGCAAGCTCGTCACCGTCGTCGGCCGCTCCAACATCGTGGGCAAGCCGCTCGCTCAGTTGCTGCTGGCCGAGAACGCCACGGTCACCATCGCGCACTCGCGCACCACCGACCTGGCCGCCGTCACCGCAGGCGCCGACATCGTGGTCGCCGCGGCGGGTCGCATCGGCCTGGTCACCGGCGAGCACATCGGCGAAGGCGCCGTGGTGATCGACGTGGGCACCAACGAAGCCGAAGACGGCCGCATCGTCGGCGACGTCGACGCGGCCACCGTCACCGGCAAGGCCGCCGCGCTGAGCCCCGTGCCCGGTGGCATCGGCCCGGTGACCACGGCACTGCTCATGCGCCACGTCGTGGTGGCAGCCGAAAAAGCGCGCGCCTGAACGAGTTGTGCCTCGATCGGGCCTAGCGAACCGGTCCGATCGAGGTGATCAGCGTCTTCGACCCGATCTGGGCGGTGCCGACCAACTGCGGGTTGTAGACGATCGGCACCGAGTCCGGGCGGAACTCGGTGATCGTCACGAAGTACTGACCGGCGAACGCGCCCGGTGTGATCTCGAGGCAGTGCGTGGTCCCGACCGGGATGGTGTCGATCCCGGACTGGATCTCGACACCGGAGGGCAACGCGGCATCGCCGGCCACCAGGGTCCGTGCCTGATCACCCGAGCGCGCCACGTAATACGCGTGCTGGAACGCCATGATCGCCGAGATCCCGCTGTCGGTGCCGCCGGGCCCATTGCCCTGCACCCGGCTGCCGACCTGCTCGGTGGGGCACTGTCCGGCCACCGGCACAGGACCGGCGGCGATCGGATCGATCGTGGTACTCGCGGCCGCGGATTCCGGTGCGGGCCCGTGTAATTGGAGATAGCCGCCGCCGATCAGCCCCGCGCCGACCACCGACGCGGCCAAGGGTGCGACCCAGCGCGGTGTGCGCCGCCGCTTCGAGCGGTCGATCATGCGCGCGAAGACCTCGTCGTCACCGTTGTAGTCGGGTGCGGGCGCTGCCGCCGCGTGCGAAGCGATGGCGGCCTCGAGGGGATGCGGTGTGTCCGCGGCAGCGGGGGAGTGCGAGGTGGCGGCGGTCGCCGCCGGATCGTGCGAGCTGAATTGTGCGGAGGGCCACGAAGAGTCGACGGGTGCCGAAGGGTACTGCGCGCTCGCGAACTCCGGAGGACGTGGAGAGCTGGGATGTGCCAGGACGTTCGGCGTATCGACCGGCGCCGAGGAGTGCGGCGCGCCGGAGGGCGCCGGGGAAGGCGGCGGCTGCGCCGGTGCGGGGGAGTGCGGTATCCCCGCGGGAACGGGGAAGTCGGGGGTGATGATCGGGAGCTGGTCGGTATCGGGCCCGTTGTCGGGTTCCTCGATCGCGAACGCCGTGTCGGCGGCGTGCGCGCCGGGATCGAACGGACCGCCGACCACCGGCAGCCGGTCGGTGGCGTAACTGTCCTCGCGGGCGGGCCCGGTGACGCTGCCCGCCAAGGAGATCACCGGGATACCGGCGGGGGTGATCGGTCCACCGTCGGCGCGCCGGCGGGGACCGAACCGCTCCGGTCGGCGTGGTCGCGGCGGGTTCGGTCGGACCGGGGTGGCCGCCGCGAACGGAACACCGGCCGATCCCGGGTCTCGCTGTCGTGCCCCGCGCGGTTCGTGCACATCGGGTCGGTCCATCGCCCCACCTTCATCAGGCATACCGGCACGATACTGCGCTCGCGGCGGGTTCGCCGAATGGGCGTGTCGGGCAACGCCTCACCAGTGGATGTAGACCTGGTCTCCGATGCCGACGTTCTCGTAGTACCAGGCGGCGTCACCAGGGGCGAGGTTGATGCAGCCGTGGCTCACGTTGGCATACCCCTGCGAGTCCACCGACCAGGGCGCGGAGTGCACGAACACCCCACCCCAGGTGAGCCGGACCGCGTATTCGCCGTCGATGATGTAACCCTCGGGGTCGTCGAGCGGGATGCCGATGGTGCGTGAATCGAACACCAGCGAACGGAACTTCTCCAGCACGGTGAAAGTGCCGGTCGGCGTTTCGAAGCCGGGCTTGCCCATCGAGGCGGGCATGTTGCGCACCACCTGACCGCCGATGCTCACGGTGAAAGTGTGGGCCGACAGGTTCGCCTCGGCGTACACGCCCCCGTTGGTCTGGAACTGGGTGCGCTGGTCGCCGAACTCGACCGAGATCGGTGCGTTCGTGGGCAGGGTGGCGTCAGGAGTCCAGCGCAGCTGCGTGTCGTCGATCCAGGCGAAGGTGCCGGGCAGTGCCTCGGTGGCGCTGATCGTGGCGGCGCGTTCGGCGCCGGCCCGATCGGCGACCGGGGCGGCGAAGGTGAACGTGACCGGCGCGGCGATACCGACGACCTGCCCGTTCGCCGGGGATATCGAACTCACCGCGGCAACCGGTTTCTCCCCGATCATGGCCGCCGAGGCCGAACCGGTCCAGCAGACGGCCAGCAACGCTGACATGGTCGCGACGAACACGAATCGAAGTGCGCTCCTCATAAACGCCACCCCTTCAGTCACTCGTAGGCGGACTCCAAGTCTAGGCCGCCATGATCAACTGGACCTATCGAAGTGGTAACGGCCGACGGGCCGCTCGGAGTGTCGCCTTGTGTTCGCGCCGCCGAGGCTGCGTGAAAACGCCGCCTTATCAGCTGCGTACGGCGTGCAGTACCTCGCCGTGCAGTGCGTCGGCGCGCGCGGCGATCGTGTCCACGCGCAGCAGCGCGGCCGCGAAGCTGTCACCCAGCGCCGCGGGCAGCGAACTCACGTTGATCTCGATGTTGAGCTGTGAACTCATCGCCGCGGCGCGCGCGGCGTCGGCGGCGGCGCCGATATCGGTGACCACATTGGGATTGCCGATGGGCAGCAGTTCCGCGGCCAGCGACAAGATCTCATCGGCCTCGTCGACCACCGCGGCCGGCACCCGGGCGGCCTCGACGAGGGCGGCCTCGATGGCGGCGGTGCGCGCGGTGACCTCGTCGTCGGTGGCCTTGGGCAGTTTGTAGGCCGCGCCCACGGCGGTGAAGGCGGCCGCGTCGGCATCGGCCAGTGCCAGCGACCGCGCCAGGGCGGCGTCGGCGGCCTCGATGATCCGGTCCACGACCGGGCGGTTGGCCGCGTCCTTGGCCCGGGTGGTGTAGCGCGCGACCATCGCCACCAGCGCGGCCGCCTGCGCGGCGTGCAGCGCGGCCACCGCGCCGCCGCCGGGCGCGGGCACCTTGGCGGCCAGCTGCGACAGATAGTGCTCCAGGGTCACCGAACCGAAGGAGGGGGCGATCTGCTGCGGCGAGACGGTGGGCTGCGACACGACGAAGTGGCCTTTCGATGGGGCGGGAACTGCGGTGCGATCACCTGCAACGCTACCGCGTGCGCACCCGCGCACCCCGCCCGACCAGGGTGCGCGCACGCGGACCGACCGGTCGGGGTCCGTGGCCGGCGCCGGGTCTATGTTGGGTGCATGCGGATCGGATTGAGCATCAACTACTCGGGCGGTTTCAAGGAGGTGGCGGCCGAGGTCGCCGACCTGGAACGCGCCGGTCTCGACGTCGTCTTCGTGCCGGAGGCGTACTCGTTCGACGCGGTCAGCGCGCTGGGATACCTGGCCGCTCGCACCGAACGCGTACAGCTGGCCTCGGGCATCCTGCAGCTCTACACCCGGACACCCAGCCTGACCGCGATGACCGCGGCGGGCCTGGACTTCGTCTCCGACGGGCGCTTCATCCTCGGCATCGGCGCCTCGGGCCCACAGGTGATCGAGGGCTTCCACGGCGTGCCCTACGACGCGCCGATCGGGCGCACCCGCGAACTGATCGAGATCTGCCGCAAGGTCTGGCGCCGCGAGAAGCTCAACTACCAGGGCAAGCACTACCAGATCCCACTGCCCGCCGAGCGCGGCACCGGGCTGGGCAAAGAGCTCAAGCTGATCAACCATCCGGTGCGCGAACGTATTCCGGTGCTGCTGGCCGCGCTCGGCCCGAAGAACGTGGCGCTGGCCGCCGAGATCGCCGAGGGCTGGCAGCCGATCTTCTTCCTGCCGGAGAAGGCAGACGAAGTGTGGGGTGAGGCGGTCGCCGCGGGTAAGGCCGAGCGTGACCCGGCGCTGGGTGAGCTCGAGATCTACGCGGGCCCCGCGCTGGCGATCGGTGCGAATGTCACGCCGCTGCTCGAGTTCGTGAAGCCGCACCTGGCGCTCTACATCGGCGGCATGGGCGCCAAGGGCAAGAACTTCTATCACACCCTGGCCACCAAGTACGGCTACGGCGCGGCCGCCGACCGCATCCAGGAGCTGTACCTGGCCGGTGACAAGCAGGCCGCCGCCGCTGCCGTACCCGACGACCTGGTGCGCGACGTGTCGCTGATCGGTCCGGAGAGCTATGTGAAGGAGCGCATCGCCGCCTTCGCCGAGGCCGGTGTCACCACCCTCAACGTCACGCCGCTGGCCGAGGACGCGGCGGGACGGATCAAGCTGATCGAGCAGCTGCGCGGACTTTGCTGAGGGTCGGTTACCGGTGAAACACCGCGCCGCCCTCCCGATCGGAACTCCGGGGGGCGGCGCGGTGTCGTTCGGTCAGGACGTGAACGATGCCAGTGCGGCGGCGAGGGTGGTGTGCATGGCGAACACCTGGTCCAGGCTCGTCATCTTCAGCTGACGGCTGGTGGCCGGCCCGTCGGCGACCACGGCGATGGCCGTGGTGTCACCCGCGCGCTGGTGCGCGGCGACCAGGGTCGCCATGCCCGCCGAAGCCAGGAACCCGACTGCGGTCAGGTCGATGACCAGGCCGGTCGGCTTGTCGGCCAGGATGGCCTCGATGGCCGCGTCGAGCGCGGGCGCCGTCGCCAGGTCGACCTCACCGGTCACCGTCAGCACCGTGACGCCGTCGGTGACGGTCGTCGTGGTGGTCATCGTGTCCGTGAGTGGATACGCGTCTCCGGATGTGTTGGTCACTGTTCAACAACACACAACTTCGCCCGAATACGCAACCCTGAGCACCCGCGCTCGCCCGCCTGCGCTCGGCCTCGACCGGTCGTACGGCGTTTCGGCGGCCGATGTGATCTGTGCCGCCCCGGGCGGAGCCGGCCGCAGACATCGCCTCGCCGTGTGTCGAGGTGTCACATTGTCGCTGGTCGGTGCCGTATCCGGGGTTCGGGCTGGTGTTGTCGCGCAGTCGTCGTACTGTGTGGGCGTGAACATCGATGTGACGCCGTTACCGGGAATCGGCGTATGCAAGGACTTTCCGCTGGTGCAGGCCCGCCGCCGCATCGGCGTGATCGAGCATCGCGACGGTACGGTCGACCTGGTCGTCTCGCGCGCCGGCGATGTCGACACCACGACCTCGATCCCGTTGTCGAGCGCCGAGATCGGGGTGCTGGCCGGGCTACTGGGCGCACCCCAGGTGGTGCAGAAGCCGCGCGACCCCCACGGACTGGGCGAGCTGTCGACGCGGCAGTTCGCGATCGACCGGGGCAGCCCGTTCGACGGGCGTCCGTTGCGTGACACCGAGATGCGCACCCGCACCAAGGCCTCGGTCGTCGCGGTGGTGCGCGCGGGTGAGGTGACCCCTTCGCCGGGCACCGATTTCACCTTCATCGCCGGTGACCTGGTCGTCGTCGTCGGCACCGACCAGGGGCTCGAGGCGGCCGGGCGGTTACTCGACGCGGGCTGAGCCTGCGGGCCGTGGTCACGGGCAGGATAAGGTATCGCCGAGCTGAGGTTAGGTGAGCCCATGAATGTAGAAGTGACATCCCTGCCCGGAATCGGTGTCAGGAAAGAAATCTCGCTGACGAAGGTGGATCGCCGCATCGGCGTGATCGACCACCGCGACGGCGGCACCGATCTGATCTTCACGAAGGTCGGCGACCCGGACTCCACGGTGCAGGTCCCGCTCTCGGAGACCGAGTCGCGCACGCTGGCAAGCCTGCTCGGCGCACCGCAACTGGTGGCCCAGTTGCGCGAGGAACATCGCGATCTCGACGGCGTGAGCACCCGCTCGCTGCCCGTGCTGCCGGATTCGCCCTACGCCGGGCGACGGCTCGGCGACACCGAGATGCGGACCCGCACCCTGTCCTCGATCGTGGCGGTGCTGCGCGAGGGCGAGGTCTTCGCCTCTCCCGGGCCGGAATTCGTGTTCGCCGGTGGCGATCTGGTCGTCGTGGTCGGCACTCCCGCCGGCCTGGACGCCGCCGCTTCGATCCTCACCGCCGGCTGAGCCGGTGCAGCTCAGTGGAAGTGCGCTGGCGCTGATTCAGCTGGGGGCCGTGTTCTTCGGTCTGGGTGTGCTGGGGCGGATCGCGGCGCGCATCGGCCTCTCACCCATTCCCCTCTATCTGCTCGGTGGCCTCGTCTTCGGCACCGGCGGGCTGATCGAGTTGCACGAGGTGGACGAGTTCATCCACATCGCCAGCGAGATCGGTGTGGTGCTGCTGCTGTTGTTGCTCGGCTTGGAATACACCGCAGGCGAACTGGTCACCGGGATGCGCAAATCGTGGACCGCGGGCCTGCTCGACCTGGTGCTCAACGCCACGCCGGGGGTGATCGTGGCGTTGATGCTGGGCCTGGGCCCCACCGGCGCGATCGCGATGGCCGGTGTCACCTACATCTCCTCCTCGGGCATCGTGGCCAAGGTGCTCAACGATCTGGGCAGGCTCGGCAACCGCGAGACCCCGGTGATCCTGTCGATCCTGGTGTTCGAGGACCTGGCGATGGCGGTCTACCTGCCGGTGCTGACCGCGGTGCTGGCCGGTGTCGGCTTCATGAGCGGGCTGACCACCGTCGGTATCGCCCTGGTGGCGGTGACACTGGTGCTGATCGTGGCGTTGCGCTACGGCAAGTACGTCTCGGCCATCGTGGCCAGCGAGGACCGCGAGATCTTCCTGCTCAAGTTGCTCGGTGCCGCACTGCTCGTGGCCGGGGTGGCCTCGGCGGTGCAGGTGTCGGCGGCGGTCGGCGCGTTCCTGCTCGGCATCGCGATCTCGGACTCGACCGCCCACGAGGCGACCAAGCTGCTCGAACCGTTGCGCGACCTGTTCGCGGCGATGTTCTTCGTGCTGTTCGGCCTGAGCACCGATCCCCGAACCATCCCACCGGTGCTCGGCTGGGCGGTGCTGCTGGCCGTGGTCACCACCGTCACCAAGATCGCCACCGGTTGGTGGGCGGCCAAACGCGCGGGTGCCTCGCAACTGGGCCGGGCGCGCGCGGGTACCGCGCTGGTGGCGCGCGGTGAGTTCTCGATCGTCATCGCCGGGCTGGCGGTGGCCGCGGGCGCGGTGCCCGACGAATTCGCCGCGCTGGCCACCACCTACGTGCTGCTGATGGCGATCATCGGCCCGATCGGCGCCCGGATCGTGGAGCCGGTGATGCGGCTGCTGGTGGGGCGCAAGCCGCGGGTGAAGGCGGGCCTGGTCTCGGAGTAGTGAGGTCGGGTCGGTCGGCCGCGGTCAAGCCGGGCGGGTGCGACGGGTGATGATGCGGTGCAGGAGCCGGGCAGCGGTGCGGGCGGTGCGGCCGTCGATGTCGAAGGCCGGATTGAGTTCTGCGACATCGGCCACGGCCAGCTTGCCCGAGGCGCTGACCTGATCGCAGACGGCCTGGATCGTGGACAGCGCCACGCCGTAGGCGGCCGGCGCGCTCACGCCGGGAGCCACCGCCGCGGGCAGGACGTCGAGGTCGATGGTCAGATACACCAGATCGACGCCGGCCAGGAACTCGGTGACGAAGGCGCCTGCTCGGGCGGGGTCGCAGTCGTCGTCGAGCAGGTAGCGCACCCCGAAACGGCGCGCGGTGCCGAACAGGGCGGCGGTGTTGGCGGGCTGGGCGATGCCGAGCACCGCGTATCGCACGTCGTCGCCGGTTTCGAGGATCTGCCGGAACGGGGTGCCCGAACTGGGTACCGGGTCGGCGCGCAGATCGAAGTGCGCGTCCAGATTCAGGATGCCGACCGTGGTGTCGCGGGCCAGGTCCGACCCGGCCACACCGAGATAGGTGCCGAAGGCGACCTCGTGGCCCCCGCCGAGCACTACGGGGAACCCACCGGCATCCAGCAGTGCCGACACCGTGTCACCGAGGCGGCGCTGCCCGTGTTCGAGCTCGTCGTCGGTGACGGCGACGGTGCCGGCGTCGAAGGCGCGCAGCGGGGCGGGCGGCGCCATCGGTGACAGCGCCCGGCGCAGCGCGTCCGGCCCCTGGGCCGCGCCCGGGCGGCCCTTGTTCCGGCGTACACCCGTGTCGCAGGCGAAGCCGACGAACACGCACGCCCCGGTGTCACCGCCGGGCACATAGGGCGCGACGGCCTGATGCCAGCGCAGTTGATCGGCAGCGGTGCCGTCGATGCGGCCGGCCCACGCGGAAGTCATGCGGCACACCTCAGTTCGTCGCAGCGGGGGCGCCGCCACGCCACACGTGGCTGATCAGCGGCACACCGGGGCGGTAGGCGAGGTGCACGTGCGAGGGCGCATCGAGCGCGATCGCATCGGCTCGCGCCCCGGGGGACAGGTGCCCGACATCGGTGCGGCGCAGTGCTTTCGCACCGCCGGCGGTGGCGGCCCACACCGCCTCGTCGGGAGTCATGCGCAACTCGCGCACCGCCAGCGCGATGCAGAACGGCAGGTTCGTCGTATAGCTGGTGCCCGGATTGCAGTCCGCGCCGAGCGCCACGGTGACCCCGGCATCGAGCAGGGCTCTGGCGTCGGGATAGCGGTTGCGCGTGCAGAAGTCGGCGCCGGGCAGCAGCGTGGCGACCGTGTCGCCACCGGCCAGTGCGTCGATGTCGGCCCGGTTCACGTGCACCACGTGATCCACCGATGCCGCGCCGAGTTCCACCGCCAGTTGCACCCCGGGACCCTGGTGCAGCTGATTGCCGTGCACGCGCGGTACGAGGCCGTGCGCGATCCCGGCGCTGAGCACGGCGTGGGCCTGGTCCCGGTCGAAGGCGCCCTGTTCACAGAACACATCGATCCACCGGGCCGCGGGCGCGCACCGCGGGATCATCTCGGCGCAGACCATCGCCACGTAGTCGTCGGCGCGTCCGGCGTATTCCGGCGGCGGCACGTGTGCGGCGAGCAGGGTCACCTCGTCGGTGTAGCGGCCCGCGATCCGCACGCTGCGCCATTCGTCCTCGACGGCCTGCCCGTAGCCGCTCTTGATCTCGACGGTGGTGCTGCCCGCCCGCAGCGACTCGGCCAGCAGCCGTTCCACGTTCGCGGCGAGCTGCGCGTCGGTCGCGGCCCTGGTGGTGGCGATGGTGGTACGGATTCCACCCGCCCCGTAGGGCTGTCCGGTCATCCGCGCGGCGAACTCCTCGGCCCGGTCACCGGCGAACACCAGGTGCGAATGGGTTTCGACGAACCCGGGCAGCACCGCGCGCCCGCCCAGCTCGACGGCGGTGTCGGCCGGTGGCGCGGCGGCATCGTCGCCGATCCACACCACGTGCGCGCCGTCGAACACGACAGCGGCGTCGCGCCGGATACCGAGCGGGCCCTCGCCCAGCGCCGGGTCGTTGGTGACAAGGGTGCCGATATCGCGCAGCACGGTGGTGGACACGGGGCGTTCCTCCCAGCCGATGAGTGTGGGTGTCCGGTATGTATATGCCGGTATAGACAAGTGGTCAAGCCATGGCGACCCGTGCGTTGACAAGCTGTATATACAGGCTTATACATGTACCGTGTGGCCGTTTCGTGTGATCGGCCTGCGACGGAACCGGTGCGGCCCGTGTCCGGGCGTGATCGCGGCGCCGGTCGCGGAATTCGTTCGAAGTAGTTGCCCCGCAAGGCGTTCGGAATGGAGAACAGAGTGAACAGCGACTCGGGCACCCCGGCTCCGGCCACGGTCGAACCGGTGATCGTCGGCACCGGTCCGGTGACGCCGCACGATGTGGTGCGGGTGGCCAGGGACGGTGCCGGGGTAGAGCTGTCCCCGCAGGCGCTGGCCGCGATGGCGACCAGCCGTGCGCGGATCGAGGCGCTGGCCGCGGACCCGGAGCCCGTGTACGGAGTGTCGACCGGTTTCGGTGCGCTCGCGGTGCGCCACATCCCGCAGGAACTGCGCAAGCAGTTGCAGCGCAGCCTGGTGCGTTCCCACGCCGCCGGTTCGGGCGCCGAAGTGGAGGCGGAAGTGGTGCGCGCGCTGATGCTGCTGCGCCTGTCGACATTGGCCACCGGCCGTACCGGGGTGCGCCCGGTGGTCGCCGAAACCTACGCCGCCCTGCTCTCGGCGGGCATCACGCCGGTGGTCTACGAGTACGGCAGCCTGGGCTGCTCCGGCGACCTCGCGCCGCTGGCGCACGTGGCGCTGGCGGTCTCGGGCGAAGGGTCGGTGCGCGACGCGGGCGGTGCGCTGGTACCCGCGGCACAGGCCCTCGACGCGGCGGGCATCGCCCCGGTCGAGCTCGCGGAGAAGGAGGGCCTCGCGCTGATCAACGGCACCGACGGCATGCTGGGCATGCTGGTGCTGGCCTGCCACGACCTGCGCGCACTGCTGCGCCTGGCAGATGTCACCGCCGCGATGAGCGTGGAGGGGCTACTCGGCACCGACAAAGTCTTCGCCCCCGACCTGCAGGCGCTGCGCCCGCAGCCGGGCCAGGCCGTGGCGGCCGCGAACATGACCCGCCTGCTCGCCGATTCGGCCATCGTCGCCAGCCACGCCACCCCAGACTGCACCGTCGTGCAGGACGCGTACTCACTACGCTGCGCACCCCAGGTGGCCGGTGGCGCCCGCGACACCCTCGACCACGCCGAACGGGTCGCGGGCTTCGAGTTGGCCGGCGCGGTCGACAACCCGGTGGTCACCCTCGACGGCCGGGTCGAATCCAACGGCAACTTCCACGGCGCCCCGGTGGCCTATGTGCTCGACTTCCTGGCCATCGTCACCGCCGATGTCGCCAGTATCAGCGAGCGCCGCACCGACCGCTTCCTGGACAAGGCCCGCAATCACGGTCTGCCGCCGTTCCTCGCCGACGATCCCGGCGTCGACAGCGGTCTCATGATCGCCCAGTACACCCAGGCCGCGCTCGTGTCGGAACTCAAGCGCCTGGCCGCGCCCGCCTCGGTCGACTCGATCCCGTCCTCGGCGATGCAGGAAGACCACGTCTCGATGGGCTGGTCGGCGGCCCGCAAACTGCGCCGCGCCCTCGACGGCCTCACCCGGGTGCTGGCCATCGAAGCCCTCACCGCCGCCCGTGCCCTCGACCTGCGCGCACCGCTGACACCGGCCCCGGCCACCGCCGCCGTCCGCGACGTCCTGCGCGCGTACATCCCCGGCCCGGGCCCCGATCGCTACCTCGCCCCGGACATCGAGGCCGCCGTGCGATTGGCCGCCTCCGGTGCGCTGGTGGCCGGCGCGGAGTCGGTCATCGGTCCGCTCGGCTGACGACGGCCGAGCCGACCGGCGAGTGCATCGAGCACTCGGCGTTCCCCGTCGGCCGCCCGGCACGGCGGCCGACGGGGGCGGTCAGTTCTCCCGCATCGGGATTCGCACACCACGCTCGCGTGCCACCTCGGCGGCGTGTTCGTAGCCCGCGTCGACATGGCGGATCACGCCGGTGCCCGGATCGTTGGTGAGCACGCGCTCGAGCTTCTGCGCCGCCAGCGTGGTGCCGTCGGCGATGCACACCTGGCCGGCATGGACGGAACGTCCCATCCCCACGCCGCCGCCGTGGTGAATCGACACCCACGACGCCCCGGAGGCGGTGTTGAGCAGTGCGTTGAGCAGTGGCCAGTCGGCGACCGCGTCGGAGCCGTCGGCCATGGCCTCGGTCTCCCGATAGGGCGAGGCGACCGATCCCGAATCGAGGTGGTCGCGCCCGATCGCCAGCGGCGCCGACAGTTCGCCGGAGGCGACCATTTCGTTGAATCGCAGTCCGGCCCGGTGCCGTTCGCCGTAGCCGAGCCAGCAGATGCGGGCGGGCAGTCCCTCGAATTTCACCTTCTCCCCGGCCAGGGTGATCCAGCGCTTCAGGTGTTCGTTGTCGGGGAACAGTTCGACAATGGCGCGGTCGGTCGCGGCGATATCGGCGGGGTCACCCGAGAGCGCGGCCCACCGGAACGGACCCAGGCCCTCTTCGAACAGCGGCCTGATGTAGGCGGGGACGAAGCCGGGAAAAGCGAAGGCCCGGTCGTATCCGCCTTTGCGGGCCTCGTCGCGAATCGAGTTGCCGTAGTCGAACACCTCGGCACCCGCGTCCATGAATCCCACCATCGCCGCGACATGTGCGGCCATCGACGCCCGCGCCTGCTCGGTGAACCACGCCGGGTCCCGCCCGGCGAGGGTGTGCCAGTCCTCGAGTGCCACCCCCAGCGGCAAGTAGGACAGCGGGTCGTGGGCCGAGGTCTGATCGGTCACCACGTCGATCGGCGCGCCCATCGCCAGCAGCCGGGGAAACACCGCGGCCGCGTTGCCGACCAGCCCCACCGACAGCGGCCTGCGCTCGTCGCGGGCCGCGATCGCGAGTTCCAGCGCCTGCTCCAGGGTCTCGGCCCGGGTGTCGAGGTAGCCGTGCGCGATTCGCCGGTCGATCCGCGCCGGATCACAGTCCACGCACAGTGCCACCCCGTCGTTCATGGTCACCGCCAGCGGCTGGGCCCCGCCCATGCCGCCCACTCCGGCGGTGAGCGTGATGGTGCCCGCCAGAGTGCCCCCGAAACGTTTGCGCGCCACCGCACCGAAGGTCTCGAAGGTGCCCTGCAGAATGCCCTGGCTGCCGATGTATATCCAGGAGCCGGCCGTCATCTGCCCGTACATCATCAGTCCCGCCTGCTCGAGCTCGCGGAAATGTTCCCAGTCGGCCCAGTCGCCCACCAGGTTCGAGTTCGCCAGCAGCACTCGCGGTGCCCACTCGCTGGTGCGGAAGACCCCGACCGGTTTGCCCGATTGCACCAGCAGTGTCTCGTCCGACTCGAGGGTTTCCAGCGTGCGCACGATGGCGTCGAAGGCTGCCCAGCTGCGCACCGCGCGCCCGGTGCCGCCGTAGACCACCAGGTCGTCGGGGCGTTCGGCCACCTCGGGATCGAGATTGTTCATCAGCATCCGCAGGGCGCCTTCCTGCTGCCAGCCGCGGGTGCGCAGGTGCGGACCGCGCGGTGCGGACACGGGGCGGGGGCCGGAAACGGCGTCGGTCATGGGTTCACTCCTCGTAAAGCGACTGTTGTGGCCTGGGTCACCGCCCTCCAGGTTATTGGTATAGTCCTGTATAGACAAGTACGTGTTCGGTTCGGGCGCAACGTATTCTCTGGGCACACGGAGGGAACGGATAGCGGTGGTGGCGATCGAAGCAGTCGATGCGGAGCTGGCCGCGCTCTACGGCGAGCTCGGTACCGAGTTCGCGGCATACGAGCGGGTCAAACAATTGATCATGGCGCAGATCAAGCGCGGCCGATGGGCCGTGGGTGAGCAGATCCCCTCGGAGAACCAGCTGGTCGCCGCGCTCGGCCTGTCGCGGATGACGATCAACCGCGCGCTGCGCGACCTCACCGCCGACGGCGCGCTCAACCGGGTGATGGGCGTGGGCACCTTCGTCGCGGCGGGCAAGAGTGGCTCACCGTTGTTCGAGGTGCGCAACATCGCCGACGAGATCGCCCGGCGCGGCCATCGGCATCGCACCGAGGTGGTCTTCGTCCGCACCGAGCAGGCCGCCGACGGGCACCCGGTACTCGGCAACGATCTCGCCGGCACGGTGTTCCACTCGCTGTTGGTGCATCTCGAAGACGACGTCGCGATCCAGTTGGAGGACCGCTACGTCAACCCGGCCCAGGCTCCCGACTATCCGGCCCAGGACTTCACCGTCACCACCCCCAACGCCTACCTCAGCGCGGTCGCCCCGCTGTTACGTGGCGAGCATGTCGTCGAAGCGGTGCGCGCCAGTCGCGAAGAGTGTGCGTTGCTCGGCATCGCCGATGCCGAACCCTGCCTGCTCATCCGCCGCCGTACCTGGTCCTCGGGCGGCCTGGTGAGCGCCGCCCGGCTGCTGCATCCCGGTTCCCGTAATCGCCTGGAGGGCAGCTTCGCCGCCGAGCCCAGCTGACGCGGCGGTAACGAATCCATTGCGAACTTCCGGCCGTGGTGTGAACTGCCCGGGAATGGTCGCGAACGGCGGGAATTATCGATTGCTGGAAAGTATTCGTTATCGAAAAACTATTCCCTGACCTCTGCCGACCCGCTGACCGGGATATTTGCTGAACACCGTCGATAAACGGCGATTCCGCGGGGTCACCGTTCTATGACGAAAAGCGCTCCGGCTCCGGTTCGGGCTGTACGTTCGGTTGTTCAGAGATCATGCGGTTCGGTTCGCCGGTTCCATTCGGGTAAACGGAGAGGGCGGCAAATGGCTACAGTCACGCGGGCCTCGGGGACGACGTTGGCGCCCTCGACCCTGGTAACTCTCGGGTTGATTCTGCTGATCCCGGTGTTGGTCACCGCGGGGCCGATCGCGGCCTCGGCACTGATCGCTCGCTATGCCGGCGTCGGCTCGTCGGGCGGCGTGGTGCTGGCGTTGATCGGCGTGCTGGTCGGGTTGTCGGTGCTGGCTTCGGTCTGGGCGTTCCGGCTCGCGTGGCGGCGCGCACACCGCCGCCTCGGGCCACCGGCTCGCTAGGAGGCGTCATGCAGACCGACCGTGGCCCGGCGGGCACAGCGACTCCGGTGATCGAACCGGTCGAGGAGGCCACGGCAGGGGAGTGCCGTCGCTTGCGCATCGTGGCCGAGGTCGCCGACGCGCGCGCCTGGGGTGCGGCCGCCGACCGCCTGCTGGCCTGTGGTCGTCGGCGCTGGCGCGACCGGACCGATATCGCCGATCATCCGGCGCTGCGCCGCTGGGCCGGTGTTCAGGAGTCCCGGCACGGACTCGAACATCCTTGCCTGCGAACCGTGTTCGACGCGATCTCGGCCGATGCGGAGATCGCCTTCGGGGATCCGTACGCGGACTTCGCCGCCGCGGTCATGCTGCTGTCGAGTTGCCCGGCCGAGGCGATCGCCCAACCCGTCGGCGAACCGCGCACGGTGTGCTTTTCGGTCTACGCCTTCCGTGAGGACGATCTGCCGCTCGCCGAAGACCTGATCACGACCACCGTGCGCAGTTGCGGCATCGTGGTGGCCCGGCGCTGTACCACCGTGCGCCGGGCGTCCGCCCCGCGGCACGCACTACCGCTGGTCGACCACCCGCTCCCCGAGCCCCTGGTATCCGGTTCCACCACCGCCCCGCGTTGAGCCGCAAGGCATTTCCCCGGCGCAGGTTTCGATTCGCGGGACCCGCGCGGCGATTGTAGGGTCATGACCGGACTGCCCACCGCCGCCGAAGTCGCCGGCGAATCGGGCAGTGCGCCGAATCCGGCGATCGATCCCGCCCACGTCGTCGTCCACCGGCGAACCCGAACCGGCGAGAAACAGCCCACAGTGTGGTGGCCGAGCGCAGCTTCGTGATCCGATTCCGCATGCCCTCGCTACTGCCTACTGCCGATGGTCAACAGGTGAACGGCAGCCCGACCCGCATTGAATAACTGTGGGCAACAAGGGGTTTCGTGCCGTCGATGTTCCGTCGATGCGCCGGCCGTCATCGTGTAACGAGCCAACGGATTGTGAATGATGTTGTGCCAAGCCACATCTTGAGTCTTGGAAACTGAAACCTGTTTCATCCCTTGACAACTCGAGAACCGTACACAAAACTACCCGTCGGTAGCCAGCGATCGGAACGCTCGGCCCGGCGGCTGCGAGAGGCGATCACCCCCACGACTGCCCCCTCGACATCTCGTGAAACCCTGCCCGCCAGTCGTGGTGCCGCACTGCCATCGTGACCACACCAAAGGAGTTCAGCGCTATGGAAAATCCCGCGCTACCCTCAGCCCCCCGCCAGGATGTCACCGCGGTGATGCACCCGGACCACTCGGGCGATCAGGTGGCGGTCATGCCGAGACCGGACGAGATCACCGCGACCGGCCGATTGCCGCTCGTCGCCGCCCGCATGCGCGAAATCCTGCTCACCGGTGAGGATTTCGACGCCATCTACCAGCACATCCTGGCCGCGCCCGGCAAACGGGTCAGGGCCCGGCTCGTCCTGGCCTGCGCCGCGCTGCTGCCCGACGCCCCCGAGCGGGCGGTACCGCCCGCCGACGCGGTGGACCTGGCCTGCGCGATGGAAATGCTGCACGAATCCTCGCTGGTACACGACGACATCTGCGACGGCTCGCTGCTGCGCCGCGACGCGCCGTCGGTGCCTGCGGCGTTCGGCGTGCGCACCGGGGCCCGCGCCGGGTTCCACCTGGCCGGTGCGGCGATGAAGGTGGTGGCCCGCGTGCTCGCTGACAATCCGCGCGTGTTCGCCCACATCGGTGACTCTCCCGGCATCACCTACGCCGACCGGCTGTCGGACCTGTCCTTCGGTCAGCTCATCGAGACCCTGCCGCCCTCGGTCGAGGACGCCTCGCTGCGCAGACACTACGAACTGGTGGCCGGAGCCAAAACCGGCACACTGTTCCGGCTCTCGTGTGCCTACGGCGGCACCGCGGGCGGGGTCGACATCGCCGGGCTGCACGCGCTGATGGAGTACGCCGACCACCTCGCGCTGGCCTTCCAGATCATGGACGACGTGCGCGACATCGAGGGCGGTCCCTCGCTGGGCAAAGACGCGGGCAGCGACCTGGAACGCCGCGTGCCCACCTGGCCGGTGATCGAGTGGCTCACCATGCGCGCAGGCGCCCGCGAGATGTGGTTGTCGGCGCAGACCTCGAGCGCCACCCTGCAGGCCGACCTGGTCGCCAGCGGCGCCACCGGGGCCGCGCGCGTGGTCGCCACCGACGCCGCCGAAACCGCCGCGCGTGCCCTCGACATCTTCCCGCCCTCGCTCGCGCGCGACGATCTGCGCGACCTTCTGCACCAGGTGATCTCCCGATGAACAACGCCAGGCTTCCCGTCCTGCTCCGTGGGCTGCGCACCCTGCGCCGCGCACCCGACCTGGCCGCACTGCGCGCCGCGGACACACCCACCGAACTGGCCCGGCTGGCCCTGATCCCGGCGGGTCGCAACCTGGGCATCGCCGTCAGCTTCCTGCACGCCGACCGCCGGGCCGAGGCCACGGCCGCGCTGCTGGCCTGCCGCGTGCTCGACGCCTACGAGGACCTGGCCGACCGCGGCGAGGCCGCCGCGTCGGTGCTCACCGCAGCCGAATATCTCAACGGCGCCACCGACACCGTGCCCCCCGCGCTGCCCGCGGCGACGGGAAAGGTGCGCGACAGCGAAGCCGTCGACCGGGTGCTCGCCGAACGCATCGCCGACATCCGCGCGCTGTTGACAGCGCTGCCACCGCAGGGACGCGAACGCGTGGGGCTCGTGCTCACCGATGTGGCCCGGGTGATGGCGCGCAACATCGAAGCGCCGCTGCCACGGGTCACCTACAGCGAAGGTGTGCTCGGCCGGGTCACCCACTACGCGTGCTCGCTGGTGGCCGAGGGCGTGCTGCCCGAAGCGGATCTGCGTGAACTCACCGGATGCGTCGCGGTCATCGCCCAGTCGGCCAACGACCTGCGCGACAACGAACTCGAGCTCTACGGCGCCGCGGACCGCGAAGAACTCATGCGGATGGTGATGCTGCGCCAGCTCACCCCCGCACTGGGCGGGTTCGCGTTGCTGGCCGAACTCGGTCCGGGTACCCCGAGTCTGGGTGCGCGCGCGGCGATGGCGTACATGACCATCACCACCTCGGCGTTCCTGTGCAACACGGTGGGCTCCCCGGCGCCCTACCGGCGCCCGGTCGGTGCCGCCGCACTGGCTGCCTGCTCGGCGAAGTACTGGACCAGGATGCTGGGCCGGGTCCGCCACGGCGCCGACGCCGCGATCCACCAGATGCTCGATGCCACCCCGGATTTCGCGTCGGGCACCGGGTCGGAGACGAGCGTGCTGACCGTGGGCGCGCGGCACTCGACGGCGACGTCGCTGGTGCCGCTGATCGTGGACACCACCTTCGCCCTGGTGCAGACCCTGCCCGAGGAACCGATGACCGGCGAACTGACCGATTCCGCGGTGCGCACCATGATGATCGCCGATCACCTGGCGTTCGGCGCCATGGAACGGGTGCCCAACCACGAACCCGAGGCGCTGCGTGAGCTCGCGGCCCGGCTGCAGCTCGCCGCCCTCGAAACCAGCCCCTAGCCGAGGAAATCGTTCATGAGCATCGTCACTACAAGCGAAGGAGCTCGCCCATGAGCACCGGAACGCCCGTCGCGCCCACCGAGAAACCGCCGTTCAGCCGGCGCGTGCTCAAGCTCGAGCACGCCTCCAACATCGGCCCGTTGCTGCACATCGTGTTGTGGATGGGCATGACGGCGGCGGCGCTGTTCGTCCCCGCCGCCTCGAACTGGTACCTGGCGGTGCCGCTGATCATCGTGCTGTCGCTGCTGAACCTGTCGCTGACCATCGGGGTGATGCACATGCACACCCACCGGCCACTGTTCGTGTCCAAGCTGCCCAACCGGGTGGTCGACATCCTGTGCTGCCTGCCCGGCAACCTGACCGCGGCCGAGATGCGCGAGGTCCACGTCCTCAACCATCACCGGTTCAACGACGGGCCCGGTGACGTCACCGCGACCACCGGGATGGAGAAGGGCCTCGGCGCCATCTGGTACTGGGTCCGCTACGGCGTGATCGTCAAGATCCACACCATCCGTACGGTTTTCGCCGCCGACCCGACCCCGCGCCGACGTCGCACCCGGCACCAGTTCATCTTCGACCTCGCGGTGTACGCCCTGGTGATCGGCGGTGTCTGGTACGTGGCGGGCATGGAGAAGTTCGTGCTGTTCTACTGGGTGCCGTTCCTGATCACCCAGGTCAACGCCGGCTACTTCGCCTGGCTGAGCCACGCACCGGCCCGCGAGTTCGACGACGAACCGAGCACCTCGCTGAACAACGCGGGCAACGTCCTCAACTTCCTGATCTTCAACCAGGGCTACCACAGCGTGCACCACCGTTACCCCGGTATCCACTGGAGCCAGATCCCCGACAAGCTCGACTACATGCGTGATGTCAACCCCGGCGTCATCGTGCCGTACTGGATGGTGGCGCAGTCGGGTTGGCGGCTGGTAGTGCCCGGTGGGTTCCTCAACGAGCGCTACGGCACCAAGTGGAAGGCGCGCCTGGAGACCCGCCTGGCAGCGGGCACCGTCCGCTCGCGCTACCTGCCGTGGTTCGCATGGATCTGATGACGCCCCAACAGGTTCGAGGCGTGCTGGCCACCCCGTCGCGGCTGGTTCCGTTCCTGTTCTCTTTCGCCGTCTACGGTTTCGCCGGCATCACGGTGCCGTTGATGCTGTTGTTCGCCGGCGGCTGGTTCCTGCCCAAGACCGTCGACAAGGGCCCGCACCTGTCCGCGGTGCCCGCGATCATCGTCGACGTGCTGCTGCTCGGACTGTTCGCCCTGCAGCACTCGGGTATGGCCCGGCCCTCGTTCAAGGCCTTCATCACCCGCCGGGTGCCCGAAGCGCTGGAACGAACTGTCTACATCATCGGGGTCTGCCTGGTGATGTGGGTGATCATGCTCGCCTGGCAGCCGGTGCCGCACGTGCTGTGGTCGGCCGACGGCGTGGTGGGCACCGTGCTCGACACCGGGTTCTGGATCGGCTTCGTGCTGGTCTACGCGGCGACATTGCTGCTCAACCATTTCCACCTGCTCGGCATCAGCCAGGCCTACCGTCAGTACGTCATCCAGGTGCCGGACGCGACGATGGACCGGCTGCAGGTCAACGGCGTGTACCGGCTGGTGCGCCATCCCCTGATGACCGGTCTGCTGGTGGCGTTCTGGTTCGCCAGTGAGTTCACCGTCGGACATCTGGTGTGGGCGCTCGGCCTGACCGGCTACATCGTGCTGGGCACCTACCTGGAGGAGCGGGACCTCATCGCCCGCTTCGGCGCGTCCTACCGGGCCTACGCCGCGCAGGTGCCCGCGTTCTTCCCGTCCGTGCGCAGCCTTTTCGGCCGATCGACGCGCTAGTCGTCCAGGCCGGCCACCCGGCGCCGGTCGGTGATCGACGGCGCCGGGCGGACCTGCCCGAGTTGGGAGAGGAATCGACGTGAACAGTCCTGTTCGAGAGCGCACCGGGCACCACCGGTCCGGCTCGGCCAGCGGTCAGGGGGAGGGGCGAGCCCACGCCAAGGCGATCCTGCTGGGCGAACACAGTGTCGTGCACGGCACCCCGGCCATCGCCTTTCCGGTGCCCACACTGTCGGTGCGCGCCCTCGCGCGTCCCGGCAGCGCGGGCGCGGTGTCCGAGGCGCCCGCCGACGGGCACTTCCGGTTCACCGCCGGTGCCACCGTGGCCACCGATCCGACGCCGTCGGGGCCACGCGTCGCCGTGGAGGAAGCCTTGCGGCGGTGGGGAATCAGCGACGATCCGGTCGAAGTGCTCGTCGAGTGCGCCATCCCCCTGGCCCGCGGACTCGGTTCGAGCGCGGCGTGCGCGGGTGCCGCGGTGCGCGCGGTCGCCGATCTGCACGGTCGCACCCTAGACCCGGCCACGCTGTACGACCTGGTGCAGTGCGGTGAGCAGGTCGCGCACGGCCGGGCCAGCGGCATCGACGCCCGCGCGGTGCTGTCCGACGGCCCCATCCGGTTCCAGCGGGGCACCGCCGCACCGATGACCATCGGTGTCGACGCGGTACTGGTGATCGCCGATACCGGGGCGCCCGGGTCCACCCAGCAGGCAGTGGCCGGTGTGCGCCGCACGCTCGAGCGCGATCGGGCGGCCGCCCAGCGTCTGCTGACCCGCGCCTCGGGCCTGATCGAGGCGGCGGCCGCCGACCTGTCGGCCGGCCGGGCCCGGTCCCTGGGGCGGGCCATGGTCGACTTCCAGGAACTGCTGGCCGAACTCGGCGTCAGCACCGCGCACATCGACAGCCTCGTCACCGCGGCACTGGGTGCGGGCGCCTACGGCGCCAAGCTCACCGGCGCCGGTCTGGGCGGTTGCGTGCTCGCGCTCGCCGAGGCACCCCTGGTGCCCGACGTGCGCGCGGCACTGCGTCACGCCGGCGCTGCGCAGACCTGGACGCTGCCCACCCGCGCCCTGCGTTCGGGCGCCACGTCCTCACCCGCCTCGACACCGGAACTCGGTACCAACCCATGACTTTCACCCCCGCCGTACCGGCCGACCGCGCCGCGGATCGCGTGCGCGCCGCCACCGGACCGGACGAAGCCGCCGCGCTCGCCTACCCGAACATCGCCCTGGTGAAGTACTGGGGCAAACGGGACGAATCGCTGTTCCTGCCCGTCACCAGCAGCCTGTCGATGACGCTCGACATCTTTCCCACCACCACCACCGTGCGGTTGATCGACGGGCCCGCCGACACCGTGGAGTTCAACGGCGCCACCGCCACCGGTTCCGCCCGCACCCGAATCGAACGCTTCCTCGACCTGGTGCGCACCACCGCGGGCCGCACCGAACGCGCTATGGTCGTCACCGCCAACGCCGGGCCCACCGGTGCGGGCCTGGCCTCCTCGGCCAGCGGATTCGCCGCACTGGCCACCGCCGCGGCCGCCGCCTACGGACTGGAACTCGACGGCCGGGCGCTCTCGCGGCTGGCGCGGCGCGGTTCGGGTTCGGCCTCGCGATCACTGTTCGGCGGCTTCGTGGTGTGGCACGCGGGCGAGGGCGACGGTGCGGTAGGGGACCGGAGTTCCTACGCCGAACCGATCGGCGGCGATGAACTCGACCCCGCGCTGGTGGTGGCGGTGGTGAACCAGACCGCCAAGGCGGTGTCGAGCCGGGAGGCGATGCGCCGCACCACCGCCACGTCACCGTGCTACCGGTCCTGGGCCGACTCGTCGATGACCGACTTCACCGAGATGCGCGCGGCGATCGCCCGCCAGGATCTGCCGGCCATCGGCGAGATCGCCGAACGCAACGCCCTCGGCATGCACGCCACCATGCTCACCGCCCGCCCCGCCGTCCGGTACCTGTCGCCGCACTCGCTCGCGGTGCTCGACGCGGTGCTCGCGCTGCGAGCCGACGGCATCACCGCCTACGCCACCATCGATGCCGGGCCGAACGTGAAGGTGCTGTGCACGCGCGCCGACGCGCCCCATGTCGCCGCCACCATCGACGGCCTCGGCGACTTCGTCACCACCCGCACCGCCCACATCGGCCCCGGCGCCACGCTGCTCCCGGACACCGGCCGATGATCAGCACCCGCGCCCCGGGCAAACTGTTCATCGCCGGTGAGTACGCCGTCGTCGAACCGGGTCATCACGCGATCCTCGTGGCGGTCGACCGCTACGCGAGCGCCACGGTGGTCCCGGCCGCCGGCGACACCGTTCTGGGCACCGACCTCGACGGCGGTGCCACCCTCGCCTGCCGACGCCACGGCGACCGCCTGGCCGCTGCCGCCGCGGACCCCGTGGGGCGCACGCACCATCGTGTCAGCGCAGGGGCCGCCGCATGGGAACCGGGATCAGTGGCGGGTGCCGACGGTGCCGTGCACAGGGGTGCCGCCCCGGCGGTGCCATCGGCTGGACCCGCGGAGGTTGCCGCATGTACGGAGCCCGGCGCGACAGCGGTGCCCGCGGCGTTCGCGTACCTGTTCGCCGTCGCCTCGATCATCGACCGATTGGTTGCCGAGCGCGAAATACCGGCTCGCGCCTACCGATTGGACGTCACCGCCGATCTCGGTGACGCGGACGGGCGCAAATTCGGCCTCGGGGCCAGTGCCGCGGTGACCGGGGCCGCGGTGGCGGCGCTCGGCGAGTTCTACGGACTCGACCTGAACCCGATGGATCGGTACCGGTTGGCGATGCTGGCCACCGTCGAGGTCAACCCGCGCGCCTCCGGTGGGGACGTGGCGGCGAGCACCTGGGGTGGTTGGATCGCCTACAGTTCACCCGATCGCGGGCGGGTGGCCGAGGTCGCCGCCGCCGCGGGCGTCGACGCCGCACTGCGAATGCCCTGGCCGGGCCTGTCGGTGCGCCCGCTGCCCGCCCCCACCGCGCTCGAGTTGCTGGTCGGCTGGACCGGCACGCCCGCCTCCACCCCGGCTCTGGTGGCCGGAATGAGTTCGCGCCCACAGCAGCCCGCCGATCGCACCGACTTCCGAGCACACAGCAACGCCTGCGTCGAGCGCCTGAGCGCGGCGCTCGCCGCCGACGACCCGAGCGCGATCCGCACCGAAATCGACTGTGCGCGAGAGCTTCTCCTCGAGCTCGACACCGTGGCGGGCGTGGGCATCATGACCGACCGCCTGACGGCGCTGTGCGCGGCGGCCACGGCCGTCGGCGCCGCGGCGAAACCGTCCGGCGCCGGTGGCGGCGACTGCGGTATCGCGCTGATCGACAGCGCCGAAACCGCGGCGATCGCCGACCTGACCGACCGCTGGGCCGCCGCCGGTATCCGGACGCTGCCGTTGCGGACCCACCCGTACGAAGGGCAGCGCGCATGATCGCCGATCGCAAGGACGACCACGTCCGCCACGCGGTGCAGCACCGCCGCGACCACGTCGGTAGCAACGACTTCGACGCCGTCGGCTTCGTGCACCACGCCCTGGCCGGCATCGACGCCGCCGACGTGTCGCTCGCCGTCGACATGGCCGGAAAGCGCTGGGCCACACCGCTGTACGTGAACGCCATGACCGGCGGCAGCGTCAACACCGGTGAGATCAACCGGCAGCTGGCCGTGGCCGCCCGCGAGACCGGCATCCCCATCGCCTCGGGTTCGATGAGCGCCTACTTCCGCGACCCCGCCGTCGCCGGGACCTACCGCGTACTGCGCCAGGAGAACCCCGACGGCTTCGTGATGGCCAACGTCAACGCCAACGCGACGCTGGATCAGGCGCTGCGCGGCATCGAGCTGCTCGAGGCCGACGCGCTACAGATCCACCTCAACACCGTCCAGGAAGTCGTGATGCCCGAAGGCGACCGGGCGTTCTCCGCCTGGCCGCGCCAGATCGAACACCTCGTCGCCCACGTACCGGTGCCGGTGATCGTCAAGGAAGTCGGATTCGGCCTGAGCAGGCAAACCGTCACCTGGCTGCGCGAGGCCGGGGTGGCGGTCGCGGACGTGGGCGGGCGCGGCGGCACCAACTTCGCCCGCATCGAGAACGACCGCCGCGCCGCCGCCGACTTCGCCTTCATCGAGCACTGGGGGCAGTCCACCCCCGGCTGCCTGCTGGACTGCGCGGGCCTCACCGGCATCGGCATCGCCGCCTCGGGCGGCATCCGGTCCCCGCTCGACATCGCCCGCGCGCTCGCGCTCGGCGCGAACGCCACCGGCGTGGCCGGGGTCTTCCTGAACACGCTGGTGAGCAACGGCACCGAGGCGCTGATCGAGACCATCACCACCTGGCTCGAGCAACTGCGCAACATTCTCACGGTGCTGGGCGCGCGCACCCCGGCCGACCTGGCCGGGACCGACCTGCTGATCACCGGCGAGGTCGCCACCTTCTGCGCGCTGCGCGGTATCGACGTGGCCTCTCTTGCCCACCGGAGTTCCTGGTGGCGCGAATCGAATTTTCGAGAAGGAGTCATCCATGAATGACATGTCGTACGCGGCGGTCCCGATGCAGTGGGTGGGCCCGCTGCGGATCACCGGCAATATCGTCGACGACGCCGTCGACGTGCCGCTGGCCACCTACGAGACCCCACTGTGGCCCTCGGTCGGGCGGGGCGCGCGCATCAGCACCCTGTCCGAGCGCGGCATCGTCGCCACCCTCGTCGACGAGCGGATGACCCGCTCGATCCTGCTCGAGGCCGACGACGCCTACACCGCCTACACCACGGTCAAACAGCTCGAGGAGCGCTTCACCGAGCTGGCCGAGGTCGTCTCGGGCAGCAGCCGTTTCGCCCGGCTGATCGACCTGCACCACCAGATCGCCGGGAATCTGCTGTTCCTGCGCTTCGAATTCACCACCGGTGACGCGTCGGGCCACAACATGGCCACCCTGGCCAGCGACCACCTGATGGACCACATCCTGGCCACCGTCCCCGGCGTGCGCTACGGCTCGATCTCGGGCAACTACTGCACCGACAAGAAGGCCACCGCGGTCAACGGCATCCTCGGCCGCGGCAAGAACGTCATCACCGAGCTGCTGATCCCACGCGAGGTGGTCGAGGCGCGCCTGCACACCACCGCCGCCCAGGTGGTGCAGCTCAACATCCGCAAGAACCTGATCGGCACCCTGCTGGCCGGCGGAATCCGTTCGGCCAACGCGCACTACGCCAACATGCTGCTGGCCTTCTACCTGGCCACCGGCCAGGACGCGGCCAATATCGTCGAGGGCTCGCAGGGCGTGACCCATGCCGAGGACCGCGACGGCGACCTGTACTTCTCGTGCACGCTGCCCAACCTGATCGTCGGCACGGTCGGCAACGGCAAGCACGCCAGTTTCGTGGACGAGAACCTCGAACGCCTCGGCTGCCGCGCAGCGCGCGAGCCCGGCGAGAACGCCCGCCGCCTGGCCGTCATCGGCGCGGCCACCGTGCTGTGCGGTGAGCTGTCACTGATGGCCGCCCAGACCAATCGCGGCGAACTGATGCGCGCCCACACCCAATTCGAGCGGTCCACCACGAGCAACGGGACACAACGATGACCACAACCCCGGTCGGTATCCACGACCTTTCGTTCGCCACCACCCATTACGCCCTCGATCACGCCGTGCTCGCCGAGCGCCTCGGTGTCGACCGCGACAAGTTCTACCTCGGTATCGGCCAGGAGAAGATGAGCGTCGCCGCCGCCGACGAGGACATCGTCACCATCGCCGCGGCCGCCGCGGCACCGATCCTCGAGCGCCACGGCACCGATAACATTCGCACTGTGTTGCTGGCCACCGAGACCGGTGTCGACCAGTCCAAAGCCGCTGCGCTGTATTTGCATTCGCTGGTCGGTTTGCCCAATGCCGCGCGGGTGGTCGAGTTGAAGCAGGCGTGTTACGGCGGCACTGCCGGGCTCCAGTTCGCCGCGGGCTTGATCGCGCGTGATCCGGCCCAGCGTGTGCTGGTCATCGCCGCCGACATCGCCAAGTACGAACTCGACAGCCCCGGTGAACCGACCCAGGGCGCGGCGGCGGTCGCGATGCTGATCAGTGCTGATCCGGCGATCCTGCGCCTGGACACGCCCTCGGGGCTCTACAGCGCCGACATCATGGACTTCTGGCGTCCGAATTATCGCACCGCGGCCATTGTGGACGGCAAGACCTCGGTCAACGCCTACCAGAAGGCCGCCCAGGAAGCATGGAGCGACTACCGCCGCCAGGGTGGGCGCGACCTGAGCGAATTCGCGGCGTTCTGTTACCACCAGCCCTTCACCAAGATGGCGTACAAGGCGCACCGCCATCTGCTCGAAAGTCAGGGCCACAGCGTCGACGCCGCCCGGATCGCGGCCGCGATCGATGACACCACCACCTACAACCGGACTGTCGGCAACAGCTACACCGCCTCGCTGTACCTGGGCCTGGCCTCGCTGCTCGACCACGCGGACGACCTCACCGGCAAGGCGCTGGCGATGATCAGCTACGGCTCGGGCAGTGTCGCCGAATTCTTCGGCGCCACCGTGCAACCCGGCTACCGTGAGCACTTGCGTACCGAGGCCAATCGCGCCGCGATCGAGTCGCGTGAGTTGCTCGATTACGACCGGTACCGGGAACTGCACGAAGCCGTGTCCCCGACCGACGGCCGCTACCACGCCACCGCCGAACAAACCGGTCGCCCGTTCCGGCTCTCGGCCGTCTCCGGCCACAAACGCATCTACGAAGCCCGCTGAGGTCCCCGATGAGCAGCAGCGACACCCCTTCCCGCGACGGCGAGGCCGACCGGCGCCACGTCCGGGTCCTGATCGTGGGCAGTGGGCTGTCCGGTCTCGGCACCGCGATCCGGCTCGGCCAGCGCGGCATCACCGATTACGTGGTCGTCGAACGCGGCCCCGATGTCGGTGGCACCTGGCGCGACAACACCTACCCGGGCGCGGGCTGCGATGTGCCCTCACACCTGTACTCGTACTCGTTCGCCCCCAACCCGGACTGGTCCCGGTCGTTCTCACCGCAACCCGAGATCGAGCAGTACCTGCGCACCGTGGCCGACCGGTACGGGGTACGTGAGAAGCACCTGTTCGACTGCGCGATGACCGGGGCGCGCTGGAACGCGACCGAGGGCCGCTGGTACGTCGACACCAGCCGCGCGGCGTTCACCGCCGACTTCGTGGTCTCGGCCGCCGGTGTGCTCGCCGAACCGAAACTGCCCGACATCAAGGGCATTTCGAGCTTCGAGGGGAAGATCTTCCACTCAGCGCGCTGGGATCACGACACCACCCTCACCGGCAAGAAGGTCGCTGTCATCGGCACCGGGTCCTCGGCGGTCCAGATCGTCCCCTCGATCGCCCCCGAGGTCGAGCACCTCGATGTCTATCAGCGCACCGCCACCTGGGTGATGCCGCAGCTCGCACGGCCCTACCTGGCGCCGGAACGCTTCGCGTTCAAGCACTTCCCGTGGCTGCAACGCCTGATCCGGGCACTGATCTACATCGCCCGCGAGGCATTCGTGGTGACTCAGGTGAAGTACCCGCGTACCGGCCTGATCCTCGAAGCGGTGGGCCGGGTGAAGATGTGGCTCGAGATCCGCGACCCGCAACTACGGCGCAAAGTGCTACCCGAGCACCGCATCGGCTGTAAACGCATGCTGGTGTCCAACAAGTTCTACGGTGCCCTCGATCGTGACAACGTCGATCTCGTGACCGACGGCATCGCCGAGGTCCGGGCCGGTTCGATCGTGTCCGAGGACGGCACCGAACGCGAGGTCGACGCCATCGTGCTGGCCACCGGCTTCCACGTGGCCGATTCCCCGACGTTCAACCTCTACACCGGCCGCGCCGGCCGCACGGTGTCGGAAGCGGCCGAGGCCGAGGGCTATCAGATGTACAAGGGCACCACGGTCGCCGAATTCCCCAATATGTTCTTCCTGCTCGGCGCCAATTCCGGACTGAACTACACCTCGCTGATCTACATCATCGAATCCCAGATCAACTACATCATCGACGCGCTCGACACGATGCGGCAACGGGAGCTGCAGAGCTTCGAGGTGAAGGCGGACGCGCAGACCGAATACAACCGCGCCCTGCAACCCAAGATGGCGCGCACGGTCTGGGCCAACGGCGGCTGCACCAGCTGGTTCCTCGACAACCACGGCAACAATTCCGCGCTGTGGCCCGACTTCAGCTTCAAGTACCGGCGCATGGTGCGCACCTTCGACCTCGACGCCTACGACACCGTGCCGCGGGCCCGATGACCGCCGCGCCCGCGCGCCACGTGCGCGTCGCCGTCATCGGTGCCGGCTTCGCCGGACTCGGGGTGGCCATCCGGCTGCGCGAGCTCGGCATCACCGACTTCGTCGTGCTCGAGCGCGCCGACGATATCGGTGGCACCTGGCGCGACAACACCTATCCCGGTGCGGGCTGCGATGTGCCCTCGCAGCTGTACTCGTACTCGTTCGCCCGCAACCGGCACTGGACCCACACCTTCTCCACACAACCGCAGATCCTGGACTACCTGCGCGAGGTCGTCGACCGCCACGGTGTGCGCGACGCGATCGAACTCGGTTGCGAGGTCACCGATGTGCGCTGGCACGACGACACCGCCCGGTGGGAGATCACGACGAGCACAGGCGCCTATACCGCCGACGTCACGGTCTCGGCGGCCGGACCGCTCAGCGCCCCGAAACTGCCCGACATCAAGGGCCTGAGCGCATTTCGCGGCCCCCTGTTCCATTCGGCCCGCTGGGACCACGACGTGGACCTGGCCGGTCGGCGTGTGGCCGTCATCGGCACCGGTGCCTCGGCCATCCAGATCGTGCCCGCGATCGCGGCCGAAGTCGGGCGGCTCGACCTGTACCAGCGCAGCGCGCCGTGGGTGCTGCCGCGCATGGGCCGCAAGTACACGCGGCTCGAACGCCTGATCTACCGGCACGTGCCGGGCGCCACCCGGCTGGCCCGCACGGCGGTGTACTGGCTGCGCGAATCGTTCGTGCTGTGGCAGTCGAAGTGCCCGCCGCTGGCCGACATCTTCTCGCGCGGCGCGCGGGGGAAGCTCTGGTGGGTGATCCGAGACCGTGACCTGCGGCGCACCCTCACCCCGACGCACCGCCTCGGGTGCAAGCGCATGCTGATCTCCAACGAGTACTACCCGGCCCTGGCCCGCGACAATGTCGAGGTGGTCGCCGACGGCATCGCCGAGATCCGGGAGCACTCGATCGTCGCGAACGACGGCACCGAGCGCGAGGTCGACGTGATCGTCGTGGCCACCGGCTTCCGGATCGCGGACTCACCGACCTACGACATGATCAGCGGCCGCGACGGCCGCACTCTGTCGGAGGTGTTCGGGGCGCACGGCCTGAATGTGTACAAGGGCACGACCATCACGAACTTTCCGAATCTGTTCCTGATGATCGGCCCGAACGCGGCACTGAGCTACACCTCGGCGATCTTCACCATCGAAGCCCAGATCAACTACCTCGTCGACGCGCTCACCACCATGAACGCGCGTGGCCTGCGCACCATCGAAGTCCGCGAGCAGGCCCAGACCGACTACAACCGCACCCTGCAGGCCGGCTTCGCCGGAACCGTCTGGAACGCGGGCGACTGCACCAGCTGGTTCGTCGACGAGCACGGCCACAACGCCACCCTGTGGCCGGATTTCAGCTTCCGGTATCACCGGATCACGCGGAAGTTCGACCTCACGGCCTACGACACGACCACCCACGAGCCACCGGCCGCTGTCCACGGCTGAACCCCGATCCCGGGCCGGATGTTGCGAAGCGGTGCTCTCAGAAGGAGATCGGACGCATCGGCTCGGCCGGTGCGCGGGTGGAACCACGCAGCGGGTTCGCGGTGGGGAAGGTGATCGAGGGCAGCGTCACCCACATGCGCACCCGGGTGCCGTGCTCGTCGTGGCTGAACTCGAGATCCTCGGTGAGTACCCGCATCATGTCGACGCCGCGGCCACGATGGCCCGGATCGGCGGGGGCGGGGATCCAGCGGCCGGTGTCGGCGATCTCGAGGACCACCCGGTCGCCCTCGCAGGTGGCGGTGAGCGAGACCCGGCCCGGCTCGGTGTCGCGGTAGGCGTGCTCGACGCTGTTGCTGCACGCCTCGTTGGCGGCGGCGACGAGATCGGCGGCCAGGTCGTGGGGCACCGCGGCGGTGGCGAACCAGCGGTACAGGGTGCGCCGCAACACCGTCAGCTCCGCGGCGGCCGCGGGAATGTCGATACGCAGCGGTTCGGGCGGCTGGCGGTAGACCACCATGGCCACGTCGTCGTCGTAGCCCGCGGGCGGGCACAGGCGTGAGAGCACCGCGTCGGCGACGTCGCGGGGGAGGGCGCCGCCGGTCTCGCTGAGCACCTCCGCGATCTTGACGAAGCCCTCTTCGATGTCGTAGCCGCGCTGCTCCACCAGGCCGTCGGTGAACAGCACCAGCGTCGCACCGGGCGGGACCGCGGTGGTGGCCTCGGGCCTGCGCGGGGTGTCGAAGGTGGCCAGCGGCACCGCGCGTCCGCCCTCGAGCACCCGCCCCGGACCACCGGGCGGGGCCAGGATCGGCGGCATGTGCCCGGCATTGGAGTACCGGACCATCCCGCGCGCCGGGTCGAGCACCGCCGCGCACACCGTGGTGCACATGGCACCGGGAATCCGGGCGGCCACGGCATCGAGTTCGGCCAGCAACTGGGCCGGTCCGGCGCCACGCAGCAGCAACGCCCGTGCGGCGGTGCGCAACTGGCCCATCACCACCGCGGCCGACAGACCTCGGCCCACGCAGTCACCGACGACCACCCCGATGGTGCCGTCGCGCAGCGGCACCACGTCGTACCAGTCGCCGCCGATCTCCAGCGGCGGCAACGCGGGCTCGTAGTGCACCGAGAACCGCGGCGGCAATTCGATCGGTCCCAGCATCGCGCGCTGCAGCGTGAGCGAGGTGGCGCGCGCCTGATCGAAGTTCCGGGCGCGCTGCAACGCGACACTGAGGTGCCCGACCAGCAGCGAATACAACGCCCAGTCGGCGGCACTGACCGCGCGCGGGGCACCGAAACGCACCCACAGCGCCGCGTCACCGGTCTCACCCAGCGGCGCGACCACGGCCTCGACGCCGCCCTCGTCACCGCTGATCGCGGTCAACCCGCGGGTGGACTGACGACGCGCCCGGTCCAGCAGGGTGTGCACCTCGTCGTCGAGGGTCACCGGGCCGTTGCCCGCCCGGCTGCTCTGCTGCACCGGTGCCGCGACGAAGGCCGTCGTCTCATCGGCCACTGCGGTCTCGGGTTCGGGCTCGGCCGACGGCGGCGCCCCGCACGAGTACACGTCCGGGCGCCCGGTCCGGCTCGGCCACACCGCGACCAGCGCGGTCCGCGCGCCCATGGTGGTGCGCAGTTCGTCGAGGCCGACGGCGAGCACCTCCACCATGCTGGTGGCCGCGCCCACCGCTGTCGCCAGCCGCGAAGCCGCCTGATCGCGGGCCTGCGCATCGTGTTCGGCGGTCACGTCGCGTACGGTCCCGACGAAGATCTGCTCGTCGTTCTCCTGTTTGACCAGCGAGCTCGCGCTCACCGCCAGCCAGCGTTCGCGCCCGTCGCGGTGGCGCACCGGCATCACGAATCGCGAAGCTTCGGTCCCGATCTGGGGGTAGCCGGGGCGGTCCGACAGCGCCCACGGATGCGGCAGCGGGAACGGTACTTCGTTGGCCCCGTACCCGGTGAGCACCCCGAACGCGGAATTGACCTCCACGATGGTGCCGTTGTCGTCGGCGACGAAGAACCCGTCCTGCAGCGACTCCACCAGCGCGGTGCGGAAGGCGTCGCGGCCCGCCAGATCCTCGGCGCGCGAGCGTTGCTGCTCATAGCGTTTGGTGCCGTCGAGGTAGCCGCGGGTAGCGATGTCGAGGGCGGCCATCGTCTGCAGCAGGAACTCCAGGGCCACCTCGGCGCTGCGCGGATTCGCCGGGGCACCGGCGAACTCGGTCACAGTGCGGTAGTGGTGCTCGGTGAGGTCGAGCAGACTGATGTCTTCCACGAGGGCGCGCCTGCCCAGCTCGTAGCCCTCGGTGAGGCCGTCCTGCCCGGGTGTTTCGACGTGGCGGCGCAGGGCCGCCGCGTAATCGTCGAGAAATGCGGCCAGGACGGCGCTCATCGGCCACCTCTCATGGGACGGCTCCGCGGTATCGGGCCGCGAGCACCACGGCGTCGTCGGTGTCCTTGGCGTCGCGCGCGAGCAGGTCGCCGGCGATGGTGGCGGCGGGGCGGGCCAGGTCCAGTGACTCCGGGCCCACCGCGACGATCCCGTCGCTGGCCATCAGCAGCAGGTCACCGGGCCGGATCGGCAGGGTCTGCGGTTGCAGGTGCGCGGGCAGCCGGTAGCCGACGATGCCGCCGGTGAGCAGCATGGTCGCGCGCAGCTCCGGTCCGGCCGGGCCCAGGGTGAGCAGCCGCGACTCGACATTTCCCACCCCGAGCCACTGCAGCGTCTCCTCGGGGCCGATCAGTGCCAAAGACACCGCGGCGCCGCGGGTCTCGACCATCGCGCGATGGCACAGCACCATCAGGACGTCCAGTGGTTCACCCCGGTTGTCGGCCAGGATGACCGCCGCCCGATCGGCGGCGTCGGCCGCGGCCGCACCGTGGCCCAGCCCGTCGAGCACCCCGAACAGCACTCCGCCGTCGCCGGTGTCCAGGACGACGGCGCGGTCACCGGAGACGTCCTGACCGGGCAGTGCCCGACCGGCCGTCGACCATTCCGTGCGGCCGATGATCCCGTCTTCATGCACCGTTGGGTACCCACTTCCACATCTCGATCAACGTCCCACGTCCCGGGGCGGAATCGACGGAGAGGTGGTCCATCAGCCTGCGCGCGCCCGGCAGGCCGAGGCCCAGGCCACGGCCGGTGGAATACCCGTCCTCCAGCGCGCGCGGGATGTCGCGGATTCCCGGGCCCTGGTCCTCGGCCTGCACGACGAGCGCCTGACGGCCCTCGCGCAGGTCGACGAGCAGGCGGACTTCGCCGCTGCCCGCGTAGCTGGTGATGTTGCGCGCGATTTCGGAGATGGCGGTGGAGATCATGGTGCGGTCGGTGAGTGTGAAGCCCAGGTGTGCCGCCAGCTCGTGTCCGGCCTGGCGTGCGGTGACGATGTCCTCGGACACCTTGACCGAAATCGCGACCTGCTCAGCGGCCACTGTCACGACCGTCTCGTCTGCGCGGATGCCGATTCAGCCAGGCAAGGCCTTCCTCCAGATCCAGCGCGGTGTGCATGTCTTCGAAGGTCAGGCCGAGTTGCACCATGGCGAAGGCCACCTCGGGCTGCAACCCCACGATCACGGTCTCGGCCCCGCGTAACTGGGTCATGTGCGCGATGGTGCGCAGCGAGCGCGCCGCGAAGGAGTCCATGATGTCGATGGCGGTGACGTCGACGATGATGCCGGTGGCGCGATAGCGGCTCACCTGCTTCATGAGGTCTTCTTGCAGGCGTTCGGTATCGGCGTCGGTGAGGGCCGACTGCACCGATGCGATCAGGAACGTGCCCTGCTTGAGGATAGGTACGGGCATGGCGGACGGATCAGCGCCCGTCCCGCTCGACCAGGCGCTCGCCGCCTCGCGACACCTCGTACCCCAGCAGTCGTTCGGCCTCCTCGATACCGCCTTGGAGGTCGCCGACGGCGTTCATCTTCGACAGGTCCAGGCCGATGGTCACCAGGGTCAGCGCGATCTCCGAGGACAGGCCGGTGATGATGACGCTGGCGCCCATCAGGCCCGAGGCGTCGACGGTCTGCACCAGGTGGTTGGCCACCACGGAGTCGATCGCGGGCACGCCGGTGATGTCGATGACGACCACCTTGGCGCGGTTGGCCCGGATGGCGCGCAGCAGCTGCTCGGTGAGCTGGCGGGCGCGCTGGGAATCGAGCACGCCGATGATCGGCAGGATGAGCAGCTGCTCACGCACCTGCAGTACCGGGGTGGACAGCTCGCGGATGGCTTCCTGCTGCCGGCTGATGACGCGCTCGCGCTCCTGCACGAACGACACACTCACGGTGTTGGCGATGCGGTTGGCCGCGGGCTCGTAGGCGTCGAGCACCTGGTTGAGCATCTCGAAATTCGACTGGTACTTCGAGAACAGCGAACGGGCCAGGACATCACGCAGCAGCGCGACGATGCCGAGGACCTCGTCGGTCTCGACGCCTCGGGGGATGATGCGCTCGGACAGATCGCGGGCGTAGGCCTGCAGTGCTTCGACGCTGCCGGTCTCGAGTACCTCGACGTAGTTGTCGAAGATCGAGGTGGCCTCGGAGAAGATCTCCTCCGGCGTCATCGCGGTGAGCAGCTGGGCCTCGGTGATCCGCCGGGCCCACTCTTCGCGCAGGGCGGTGCGATTCTGTCGGAGGTGTTCGACCAATTGCGGTAGCAGATTGTCTACCGGGCGGGCCGGCAGCGAATCCGCCGAAAGACTCATGGACACCTCGGACATGAAAACTCCTGCCCCTTTCGATGACTTCTGTCGGTGCACACTGCGCGCGCTTTGACCCGAAGCCTACTCATACCCCGACTGCGGTGCTGCCCAAACCTGCGCTTACCGGCTACTCCGGGGCGAAGCCGCGTGCGAGCGCCCCCAGGGCCCGATCCAGGTATTCGGTGAGATCGGTGTCACCGCGTTCGAGCCAGGCGTCGAAGGCGGCGCGGGCCGCCGCGAGGGTGGTGCGCCCGACCGCCAGCGGCACCAGGTCCTCGGCCGTGGTGCCGAGTCGTTTCGCGGCGAACTCGCCGACCGCGCGCTCCCAGGCGTCGTAGTGCGCGCCCGCCCCCGCCGACAGGGCGGGCACCCCGGAGACCAACCGCATCCTGGTGCGCAGTTCGGGGATGTCCTCGGCGCGATAGCGGTTGGCCGTCACCACGATCCGGCGGACCGCGCACATCATCGGCTCGTCGTCGGGGACTTCGGCGAAAGCGGCGCGCAGGTCGGTGACCTCGTTGTCGAACTGGTGCCAGAGCACGCCGGCCTTGCTGGGGAAGTAGCGGAAGAAGGTGCGTTCGCTGACCCCGGCCGCGGCCGCGATGCGCTCCACGGTGACGGTGTCGAACCCGTGCTCGGCGAACAGCTTCATCGCGATGACCTCGAGTTCGCGGCGCGTGGTGCGCGGCGGACGGCCGCGATGGGCACGCGGAGACGGGACAGACATGGATACAGAGTAAGACTTCCCCAGCCCTTGATTATGTCAGTGACTGACGTTAATGTTCCGGCCATGTTCGTGGCCCACCTCACAGGCCCCGAGGCGGGCGCATGGGCCGACTCGGGAGTGACCCTTCTCATCCCGCTCGGCGCGACCGAGCAGCACGGCCCGCACCTGCCGATCTCCACCGATCTCGACATCGCCGCGGCCCTGTGCGCCCGCGTGGCCGCCGAACGCGCCGACGTCCTGGTCGCACCCGCGATCGCCTACGGCGCCAGCGGTGAGCACGCGGGCTTCCCCGGCACGCTGTCGATCGGCCAGGCCGCCCTCGAACTGCTGGTGGTGGAGTTGTGCCGGTCGGCGACCGACACCTTCGACCGCATCGTGCTGGTCAACGGCCACGGCGGCAATGTCGAAGCGCTGCGCCGCGCGCTGGCGCTGTTGCGCTCCGAATCGCGCGACGTGCGCCTGTTCGCACCCGGTTACGGCGGTGACGCGCACGCGGGCCGCACCGAGACCTCGATCCAGCTCGCGCTCGACCCGCGCCGGGTACGCGCCGAACTGGCCGAACCGGGGGACCGCCGCCCCCTCGGTGAACTGCTGCCGCTGCTGCGCGCCGGCGGTGTGCGCGCGGTGAGCCCCAACGGAATTCTCGGCGACCCCACCGGGGCGACCGCGGACGAGGGTGCCGGGCTGCTCGCCGCGGCGACCTCGGCACTACTGCACGACCTGGGCCGATGGTGGCCCGGGGACGACGAGGAAGGACCCCAGCGATGAATCCCTGGTTCGAAACCGTGGCCGAGGCACAGCGCCGCGCCCGCAAGCGCCTGCCGAAATCGGTGTACGGCGCGCTGATCGCGGGCTCCGAACGCGGCCAGACCATCGAGGACAACCAGACCGCGTTCACCGAACTCGGCTTCGCCCCGCACTGCGCGGGCCCGATCGGCGAGCGCGACCAGTCCACCACCGTGCTGGGCCAGCAGGTCTCGATGCCGGTGCTGATCTCGCCCACCGGCGTGCAGGCGGTGCACCCCGACGGCGAGGTGGCCGTCGCCCGCGCCGCGGCCGCCCGTGGAATCGCCATGGGGCTCAGCTCTTTCGCGAGCAAGCCGGTCGAAGACGTGATCGCCGCCAATCCGTCCACCCTGTTCCAGCTCTACTGGTGCGGGTCCAAGGATCAGATCCTCGAGCGGATGGCCAGGGCGAAGCAGGCGGGCGCGGTCGGGCTGATCCTGACCCTCGACTGGTCGTTCTCGCACGGACGCGACTGGGGCAGCCCGGTGATCCCGGAGTCGCTGAACCTGCGCACCATGGCGAAGTTCGCACCGCAGACCCTGGCCCGGCCCCGCTGGCTGGCCACCTACCTGCGCTCGGGCAGCATCCCCGACCTCACCGCGCCCAACATGACCGTCGGTGACGGTGCGGCGCCCGGGTTCTTCGGCGCCTACGGCGAATGGATGCAGACCCCGGCCCCGGACTGGGACGATGTCGCCTGGATCTGCGCCCAGTGGGACGGTCCGGTGCTGCTCAAGGGCGTTATGCGCGTCGATGACGCCCGGCGCGCGGTCGACGCCGGTGTCGCCGGTATCTCGGTGTCCAATCACGGCGGCAACAACCTCGACGGCACCCCCGCCGCGATCCGGGCCCTGCCGGTACTGGCCGACGCGGTCGGTGACGAGATCGAGGTCCTGCTCGACGGTGGCATCCGGCGCGGCAGCGATGTCGTGAAGGCCGTCGCACTCGGCGCGCGGGCGGTGCTCATCGGCCGTGCCTACCTGTGGGGCCTGGCCGCCAACGGGCAGGCCGGCGTCGAGAACGTGCTCGACATCCTGCGCGGCGGCATCGACTCGGCCCTGCTGGGCCTGCGCAAGACCTCGGTCACCGAGCTCACCCGCGACGACATCGTGATCCCGCCCGGCTTCGAACGCGCCCTCGGCCTCGAGGCGACCGGCGAGGATTCCGGCCGGACCACACGCGTGCCGGTCGCCGACGGCGCCCTGGCCGGCTAGCTCACGCCGGTTCGGCCGCGGCCTCCTCAGTCGGTCGTGGTGCGCGGGGGCTGTACTCGCGCGCGGCGCTGCGGTGGTGGTCGACGAGGGTTTCGTAGATGTCGGCCAGCGCGGTGAGCTGGCTGCGGTCGAGCACGTCGATCAGGTGGCGGCGCACGCTGCGCACGTGCGCGGGTGCGGCCGTGGTGAGGAGCTGACCGCCCGCGGTGGTGAGCCGGGCGACGGTGCGGCGCTGATCGTGCGGCATCGTCTCCCTGGTCACGAGCCCGCGCTTCTGCATCCGGGTGATCTGGTGGGACAGCCGGCTCTGCGACCACTCCAGCGCTCCGGCCAGATCGGCGAAGGTGAGGCGCTGACCGGGCGCGTCGGCCAGGTAGGCCAGCACCGAGTATTCGACATAGCTCAGGTTCGCCGCCCGGCCCGCGTCCCGCCCGATCGCCGCGGCGATCAGGTCGCGGGTTCGCACATAGCCCAGCCAGGCGCGCAATTCGACATCATCGAGCCACTGTGGATCGGTCACGATCGAGCTCCAGATTCTCCGGTGCAAGCTTCGGATTGAACGGTGCACGCCCACCACCGCCCGGAGAATGGGTAGCACCGTTTGGGTTGAACGTGCAACCTCGACTTTGGTAAAGGTATATGTAAGGGTTGCCTAACCGGTGGAGTCGGCACGCGTGGTGGCTAGGCTCGGCGATGCTCTGCCCACCTGCCTGAAGGAGTGCGATCCGTGACCGCGCCGGAGTTCCGCTATTCCGATCTGCTGCCGATCGGCACGGACGACACGCCGTATCGCCTGCTCACCACCGAGGGGGTCAGCACCTTCGAGCACAACGGCCGCACCTTCCTGCAGGTCGAGCCCGAAGCCCTGCGCCTGCTCACCGAGACGGCGATTCACGACATCAGCCACTACCTGCGCCCGGCGCACCTGCGTCAGCTGCGCAAGATCATCGACGACCCGGAGTCCTCCGGTAACGACCGCTTCGTGGCGCTGGACCTGCTCAAGAACCTCAACATCTCCGCCGGTGGCGTGCTGCCGATGTGCCAGGACACCGGCACCGCGATCGTGATGGGCAAGAAGAGCGAGGGCGTGCTCACCGGGGCCGACGACGCCGAGTGGATCAGCCGCGGTGTGTTCGACGCCTACTCCACGCTGAACCTGCGCTACTCCCAGCTCGCCCCCCTCACCATGTGGGACGAGAAGAACACCGGCTCCAACCTGCCCGCCCAGATCGAGCTGTACTCCACCGAGGGCGACGCCGACAACCCGGTTTACAAATTCCTGTTCATGGCCAAGGGCGGCGGTTCGGCGAACAAGTCGTTCCTGTACCAGGAGACCAAGGCGATCCTGAACCCCGAGCGCATGCTCGAGTTCCTCGACGAGAAGATCCGCTCGCTGGGCACCGCGGCCTGCCCGCCCTACCACCTGGCCGTGGTGATCGGCGGCACCAGCGCCGAATTCGCTTTGAAGACAGCGAAATACGCCTCCGCGCACTACCTCGACGACCTGCCCACCGAGGGTTCGATCACCGGTCACGCGTTCCGGGATGTCGAGCTCGAGGAAGAGGTCTTCCAGCTCACCCGCGAGTTCGGCATCGGCGCGCAGTTCGGTGGCAAGTACTTCTGCCACGACGTGCGCGTGGTGCGCCTGCCCCGCCACGGCGCCTCCTGCCCCGTCGCCATCGCCGTCTCCTGCTCGGCCGACCGCCAGGCCCTGGCCAAGATCACCAAGGACGGCATCTTCCTCGAGCAGCTCGAAACCGAGCCCGCCCAGTACCTGCCCGAGCAGACCGAAGACATTCTCGGCGGCGACGTCGTGCACATCGACCTGAACCGCCCGATGGACGAGATCCGCGCCGAACTGTCGAAATACCCGGTGAAGACCCGGCTCTCGCTCACCGGCCCGCTGGTCGTGGCGCGCGACATCGCGCACGCCAAGATCAAGGAACGCCTCGATGCCGGCGAGCCCATGCCGCAGTACCTGCGCGACATGGCCGTCTACTACGCCGGTCCGGCCAAGACGCCCGAGGGCTACGCGTCGGGCTCCTTCGGTCCCACCACCGCGGGCCGGATGGATTCCTACGTCGACCAGTTCCAGGCCGCGGGCGGCTCCATGGTGATGCTGGCCAAAGGCAACCGTTCCGCCCAGGTCACCAAGGCCTGTGACGAGCACGGTGGTTTCTACCTGGGCTCCATCGGCGGTCCCGCCGCGCGGCTGGCGCTGGACTGCATCAAGAACGTCGAAGTTCTCGAATACCCCGAGCTCGGCATGGAAGCGGTCTGGAAGATCGACGTCGAAGACTTCCCCGCCTTCATCGTGGTCGACGACAAGGGCAACGACTTCTTCGCCGAGACCCAGAAGCCCATCGCCCTGCGGGTGCGCACGCGCTCCAAGGAGCGCGTGTAACCGCGACCTGGCCGTCTGTCCAGCACAGCCCGTCCGCCCGGTGTAATGTGACGCGCGACATACGCGGTACCGGGTTCGGACGGGGGTGCGGCCAGTGGCTGCCGGTGGTATTCCTGCAGGTCGGGTAGCGCGCAGCGCCAAGCTGGGCCAGTTCGCGGCCGAACAGGCCATGCGCGGGGTCGGTCGGCGGTTGTCGATGATCGGGCGCACCGAAGAGGCCAGGCAGGTGCTGGCCGAACGCTCGGCGATGACCACCGCGCAGCAGATCGTGGCCGTACTCGGGAGCATGAAGGGCTCGGCGATGAAGCTGGGGCAGATGGCCTCGGTACTCGACCTCGATTTCGTACCCGAAGCGCACCGCGAGCAGTTCCGCAAGCAGCTCTCCGCCCTGCAGGACAAAGCACCCGCGGTGGACTTCGCGACCATGCGCCGCGTCGTCGAAGACGATCTGGGGCCGCTGAGCCGCACCTTCGCCGAGTTCGGCGACACTCCGATCGCGGCCGCCTCGATCGGGCAGGTGCACCGGGCCCGGCTGCACGACGGCCGCGTGGTGGCGGTGAAAGTCAAGTATCCCGGAGTGGAGCAAGCCGTCCACGCCGACATCGGCAATCTCGAATTCCTCAGCAAGATGGGCAGATCCGTACTGCCGAGCATGGCCGATCACGGCGTGCTCGACGAGGTCGCCAACAATCTGCGCAGCGAACTGGACTACGTGCGCGAGGCCCGGACCCAGCACCGCGTGGCCCAACGCTACCGGGGCCATCCGTTCATCACCGTGCCCGACGCGATCGAGGAGTTGTGCACGCACAACGTGCTGGTCACCGAATTCGTTGATGCGCAACCCTTCTCGCACCTGCGGACCCTGCCCGCCGCCGACCGGGACCGGTTCGGCGAACTGATCTACCGCTTCTACATCGCCAGTCTCTTCGCCGACAACGAGTTCTGCGGCGACCCGCACCCGGGCAATGTGCTGCTGGCCGCCGACGGCAAGCTCGCGTTCGTCGATTTCGGTCTCTACAAGCGGATGGACCCGGTGCACGTCGAATTCGAGCGCTCGGTCCTGCGCGCGGCGGCCGAGGGGCGCGGCGAAGACCTGTTCGCCGCCTGGGTGGGACGCGGCATCATCGACCCGGACGCCGGGGTCACCCCACAGGAGAGCCTGGCCTACGTCTGGGCCGCGGCCGGCTGGCACCTGCTCGACGAAGAAGTCACCATCACCCCCGAATTGGCCACCGGCGCCGTACTCCTCGCCGTCGACCCGCGCGCGGCGGAGTTCCGCGGCATGCACAAGCAGCTGCTACCGCCCGAACACGTGTTCTCCCGCCGCGCCGACCTGTTCACCTTCGCCACCCTCGGCCAACTGCGCGCGCGGGCGAACTGGCACCTGCTCGCCCGGGAGTGGCTCTATCATGAGCCGCCCCGCACCGAGATCGGCATCGCCATCGACGAGTGGCGCCGGTCCAGGTGAGCGCCGCCGTTGACCGGGTCGATAGGATCCGGGCATGAATTCTGCGCTCGGCCGGCTCCTGGTTCCGCTCGTCGTCGCGGCGATCACCACCACGGGGGCCGGGCTCGCCGCCGCCGCGCCGGACCAGCGCGTGCAGGTCCAGTCGGCCACCGGCACCGAGGGCCTGGACCCGCCACTGGCCCTGGCCTACACCCTCGCCGAACGCCGAGCCCACGCCGAGGGCGTCCCACTGTCGATCACCTCGGGCTACCGCACCCCCGAACAACAGGAACTGCTCTGGCAGGACGGTCTGGCCACCCACGGCAGCCCCGGCGAAGCCCGCCGCTGGGTGCTCCCACCCGCGGAGTCGACCCACGTCTCCGGCCGAGCGGTCGACGTCGGCCCACAGGTCGGCGCCCAGTGGCTCGAGACCCACGGCAACCGCTGGGGCCTGTGCCGCACCTTCAGCAACGAATGGTGGCACTTCGAGCTGACGACCGTCCCCGGCACACCGTGCCCGCCCATGGTGCCCGACGCGAGCCTGCGCTAGGACACCACCTACTACGTAGCCGCCGTCGCCACACCCACCCGCCGAGTCGGCACGTGCACTGGGTGATGTCGACAATGGACTGGTTCACGCGCCACAGGTCACCGGTGCCGGTGGCATGGAACGTGACGATGGTGCTCGCTTCTGTTGCGACGGCACTGTGTTGCGCTCGGAAAATCTGGGCGGACATCACGGTGTTCGATGACGACGAATTCTGGCTGACCGCCGGCCTTTTGCTCGCTATACCGGTGGCAGTGTGGTTGGTATCGGTTATTGTTGCGGGCCTGAGGTACGTGGGTTGGTGGCGCCTGGGACTTCTGGTCCCTGCGCTTCTTGCCATCACGGTTGCGCTGGCCGAACACTCCGTCCCGGGCCGGATCGGTTGGTTGATGACTCGAAGCGACATGAATCAGGCAGCTGCGGCGTGCGACGCGCTGGAAAGTGGCCGATCGGTGAGGGGATACAACGGCGAAACTATTGGCCTGTACAAGTTCCACCATATCGAAAGCGAACCTGGCAAAGAATGCGAATTCTATTTGTCGAGGCACTACCCCGGAGTTCGTAGCGGGTTCATTTATCTACCGAACGGTAAAGACCTCGTCAGTGACATCGACAACAAGTATGTCCGTCTCGATAACTCTTGGTATTACCTCAGGGGATAGTTCTCGCTGTCGTCGGTCCCTCGCGCGTCAATTCGATGAGGTAGCCGAGTCGGCGGTCCGTTGGGTGCGGGTGGCCGGCACCGAGGATCTGCACCGATGGGTCGATCGGACGCCCCGCGCTGCCCCGTAGGCCAGCAGGCCGGGAGCACACGGGGCAGTCGTCATCGGTGGCCGGTCAGGCGCGGGTGGCCACGGCTTCTACTTCGAAGAGGACATCGGGGGTGGCCAGGGCGGCGACGCCGATGAGGGTTTGAGTGGGTGGGTTGGTGCCCCAGTGCTCCTGGACGGCGGCGGCGATCGGGCCCAGTTTGGTGACGTCGTGGTTCACCACATAGGTCCTGAGCTGGGCGACGTGGCCGAGGTCGAGCCCGTGGGCGGCGAGGGCGATGCCGATGTTGTGGAAGGTTCGTTTCACCTGGTCGGCGAAGTCGGGGGACACGACCGCGCCATCGGGGTCGGAGCCGTACTGGCCCGAGACCAGCACCAGGTCCGTGCCTGCGGGAACGGTGGCGGTGTGGCTGTAGCCGAACGGGACCGGGTCGTGCAGGCCGTCGGGATTGACAAGGGTGTGCGTCATGCGCGGAAGCACCTTTCACGTGCTGGACGGGTTGACGCTGGTGAGCCTGCCAGCGATACACGACATCCTCTGTCGGGTATTCCGGGTAGAGTTTCGCCCGTGCGCGCCGATCGGTTGGTTTCGCTGGTGCTGCTGTTGCGCCGCCACGACCGGCTCACGGCCGACACCCTCGCGCGCGAGCTGGAAGTGTCCACCCGCACCGTGCTGCGCGATATCGAAGCACTGTCCGCGGCGGGGGTTCCGGTCTACGCCGAACGCGGCAGGCACGGTGGTTTCGCGCTGCTGCCGGGCTTCCGCACCGAGCTCACCGGTCTGAACCACGATGAAGCGCTCGCCCTGTTGGTCGCCGAATCACGGCGCGGTGCACAAGCTTTCGGCCTCGGCTCGGCGCTGGCCTCGGCCATGCTCAAGGTGGTCGACGCGCTGCCGGAGCACTATCGCGACACCGCGACCGGCGCGGCCGAGCGGCTGCTCCTCGACCCGGACACCGACCTGCTCGCGCGCAGGCACGTCGCCGAGGAGATACCCGCCGCGATCGTGGCCGAGGTGCGCCGCGCGGTGCTGGCCGGGCACAAGTTGCGCATCGACTACGCGGCCGCGGATCAGGACCCACAGCGGCGCGTCGTGGACCCGATCGGTTTGGTCACCGTGCGCGGACAGGGCTACCTGCTGGCGATGCGAGCCGGCACGGACCGCACCTACCGGCTGTCGCGGATCTCGGCGGCCCGGGAACTGCCCGAACCGGCCCAGCGGCCGGAGCACGTCGACCTGGACCGCGTCTGGCAGGAACGCAGCAGGCGGTTCCGCGAGGGCGGCGAGCTGGTGCTCGTGGCGGTACGGGTGCATCCGGCACGGCGGGCGGAACTGCTCGGGACCGCGGTGCAGGTGCGGACCGAAGCAACCGAGGCAGACGGCTGGTTGCGGTTGGCGCTCACCTTCCAGGATCGCCGGCACGCGGAATGGGCCATGTGGCAACTCGGCGCCGATTCCGAAGTCCTTGCCCCGCAATGGTTGCGCACCGGTTTGCGCGATCGGGCCGAAGCGCTGCTGGCCCACTACCGATCGGCACCGTGACAATATTTCAGCTCACCGGTGCCGGTTCGCCGGGCATTCCTTCCAACGTCAGTCCGCCCTCGATGGTGTTGGGTACCCGGCGGCGGTCGGGGGAGCCGAGCGCGGTGGTCAGATCCCCACCGTCGTGTTCGGCGAGGAGTTCACCGCTGTCCCAGACCAGAAGTGTGGCACTGACAGTGTTCTCAGCGGTGGAGTGGGCCAGGTCGTAGTGCGCGCAACCGGGAACGTGCGGGTAGGTGATCCACAGGTCGTAGCCGGTCATGAACAAGTCCAGATCGAATTGCACGCTGAGGCCGAGCAATTCGCTGCGGCCGTTGTCGTCGACACCGGCGAAGGCCTCGTCCAGGGCCAGCAGGCGCGGCGCCTGCGGGTCGGCCGAATCGAGCATCACGTGCGCGGCGGCGAACAGCGGCAGGTGCAGCGACACCGACTGCTCGCCACCGGAGAGGGCACTGTGGCGGGCGACGGTGAGTTTGTCCTCGGAACCGTCACCGGAGACGAGAGTGAACGAGAACACCCGCCAGGTGCGGTAATCCAGGGTGGACGCCAAGATCTCGGGGTAGGAGCGTTCCGGATGCGCGGTGCGGGCGGCCCGGATCTCGGCGGCGAAATGCGCGCGGACGGCACCGAGGTCCTCCGCGCTGAGCGCGGCGGTGTCGCGGTCGAGGAGTTTGCACATGGCGCGCGCCGCCTCCGACAGGCCGTCGGCGAGCACCCAGTGCACACCGATGGTGTTGCCCGAGGACATGCGGCGCTGCTTCATCTCCGCACCCATGCGCGAGATGAGCTCGCGGGCGTCGGTGGTGCGTTCGTGGATCTGCTGCGCTAGCCCGGTGAGCAGGGCGTCCTCCAGGATGCGGCGTTCGGCGTCGGTGAGCAGCAGTTCCTGATCGCGGCGGGCGGCATCGATGCGGGCGGCGAAATCGGCGAGCGCGGCGCGGCCGTTCTCATCGTGCACGGCCACCACGGTGAGCCCGTCGGCGGCATCCCAGTGCAACCGGTAGTCCCGCCCCGATGCGGTGAGTGCGGCATCGAACTCCTGCAATGCGCTGGTCACCGCCGACCGGGTGGACTTGCGACCGGCCTCGGTGGCGCGCACCTGGGCGGTGGCGGCATCGAGATCGCCGAACAGGGCGGCCACTTCCTCCGGCAATACCACCGGGTCGGTCTCCGGACCGGCGGCCACGATGCGATACTGCAACTGTTCCGGAGTGGACCAGGCCGCCTCGCTGCCGGGCCAGCGATGTTCGACCGACGCGCCGAGCAGGCGCAACAGGTCGGGACGCGCGTACGGTGCCAGGGACCGCACCTCGGCGAGCACCTCGGTGAGCGCGGTGGCGAGCGCTTCCTTGGCGGTGCGGTAGGCGGCTTCGGCATCACCCACCGCTTCGATGGCGGCGTTGGCGGCTTTGCGCGCGGCCCGCTGCTCGGCCTTGGCGGCTTCGATCCCGGCGCGCGCGGCCTCGAGTTCGCGGTCGATGTCGGCGGCGGTGGCGCCCAGCGCTTCGCGCAGTGTCTCGAGCTTGCGCTGCTGTTCGTCGAAACCGGCCCGCGCGAGTTCGGCCTCTTCGGCGAAGGCCTCGGCCAGCGCCCGGGCCTCGTCGTGCCGGTCGGCGCCCTCGCGTTCGCGCTCACATTCGCGCGCGTGCTCGGCGCGCAGCCGCAGCAGACTCGTACCGGTGTTCTCGAAATGGCGGATCGCGGCGGCCAGCGCATCGAGTTCGCGTGCCTCACGCGGCGTGCGATGTGCCTGCGCGGCGGCGCGCACCTTCTTGTCCTGGGCGGTCACCTCGGCGAGGGCCTGGTCGAGTTCGCGCTCGGCCTGTGCGGCGGCGTCGACCCGTGAACGCATCAGTCCGGCGGTCTCGGCAACTGTCCGCAACGCCGTGGTCACCGCCGAGGGACGCGGCAGCGACTTCACCGCAGCCGACAACGCGGCCGATTCCGCAGTGGCCGCGCGCTCTTGGTCGCATGCCGCCTCGTACTCGGTGGTGGCCGCTTCGAGCGCCGCTTCGATTTCGGCCAACCGGGATGCGCGCCGACGAGCTCGCGCCGTAGTCCCGATGAACTCGGCGTCGGGCTTGTGATGGCGACCGGCCAGGACACCCAGCCGGTAGGCACCTGCCGGGCTGATCACGGGTCCGGCAGCGGTCAGCTCGCCGAGCGCGCTGCCCGGGATCGCGACCGTGGCCGACTCGGTGGGCGGATCGGCGGTCGGATGGTTCTCGCCGGTATCGCCTGTCGCGGAGACTGTAGTGCGCGCGTTCGCGCCGACAGCAGCGTCCTCGTCCGTGGGGTCGGACAGCGAGATGGAGGCCAGCACAGCGGTGACGGTGTCGGTGGGAACCTGCAGATCTTCCGAATCCTCTTCCACCACCAGCGCATCGGCGAGGGTGCGACCGGCGGGGCGTTGGTCGGCCGGGAGGGGGATCAGGAAGCGGTCGGACTCGATCTCGGCAGGCAGTGCCGGTCCGCAGACCCAGCTGTCGAGCAGCCCACCGGCCTGCAGCGCCGCTTCGATCCCGGCCGCGTCCCGGGCCGACACCGTATCGGCGAACCGTACCAGCCGCCACAGTGGTGCACCCGGAAGACCTTCGCGGGCAACAGTTCCGGTGGGGTGCGGTGGGGGAGCGTCATCGTGCTGGGCAGCGATCTGCTTGTGCTCGGCGGTGAGTGCGGCACGCCGGGCAGCGGCCGCCTCCGCCCGTGTCCGGGCTTCGGCACGGCGGGCGCGGATCCGCTCGCGCAGTGGCTCGCACCGTTCGGTCAGCACCTCTGCGGCGGAAGGGGTATCCGCCACACCCGCATCGGCGAGGGCTGCCTCGAGCGCCTCGCGCAAGCCCATCTCGCGATCGACACCGGTGCCACCCGCCGGATCGAGCGCGTCGGGTCGGGAGTCGCTGGGCGGCTCCGATGCCACCGGTTCGGCGATGTCGGCCAGGACTTCGGCGTGGGTATGCCACCAGGTGCGCAGGGCAGCGGCGGAATCGTTGTGCGCCAGGGTGACTGCGGCTTCTGCGTGGGCCACTTCCGCTGCGGCCGCTTCGCGCAGTTCCACCGCACGTTCGGCGAGGCGTTCGGCGCGGGTGCGTTCGGCGGCGGCGGCTTCCCACTTGCTCAGCGCTGTACGTACCGCCCGCACGTCGGCGTCGCGTTCTTCCGCGTGCCCACGCACCGCCGCGGTGAACTGGTCACCGCGGCCTTCGGCGCTCGGCGGTGTCCATTCGATGCCTGCCTCTTCGGCGGCGGCGCGCACGGTTTCCTCCCCGCGAACGAGGGCGGCCGACGCGGTGCGCACTGCCGCAGCCGCCTGCTCGGCTTCTTCGGTGCGCCGCTGCAGGGCCTGTGCGGCTTCGGCGGCCTTGTCGCGGTGCACGGCGGCGGAGGTTTCCAGGCGGCGGACGGCGTCGGCGAGGTCGTCGAGTTGCTGCTTGCCCTCGTAGGCGCTCGAGCGTTGCAGATTCTCGCGGTCGGCGATGGCCTGCTCGTAGGCGCGGTCGGCGTCCTCGGCCCTGGTCTCGGCCTCGGCGCGATCGGTGTCGCGACGGGTGCGCAGGGCGGTCGCGGCGAACACGGCGGTCGCGGCATCGGTGACCGCGTCGAGGCGGGCACGGACCTGATCGACATCGGTCTTCGCCTGTACCGCAAGGTATTTGCGGTACACCTCGACGAATTTTCCGGTGGCGGTGTCGGCCTGGACCAGACCGTCGAGGGTGCGCCCCACTTCCTCCATATCGCTGAACGAGCGGGCCGCGTCCAGGATCAGCTGCTCGTCGAGCGGTCGCAGGCCGTCGGTGAGCGCCTGGGAGAGCCCCCGCGGATCGAGGTTCTTGGCCAGCTGAGGTCTGCGCAGCGTGAGGATCAGATTGATCAGCTGGTCGTAGCGTTGCACGCCGAGTCCGAACATGCGGGCATCGATCGCGGCCCGGTATTCGACCGGCCGGTCGAGGATCGCGTCGCCGCCGATCTGCTCGGCCAACTGCTTGCGGGTCAGCGGGCGGTCATCGGGGCCGATGAGCGAGAAGTCGACACCGGCACGGCCATCGGCGACGAAGTACCAGCGGGTCACCTTGTCCGAGGAGCGGGTGGCGCGCATACCGATGCCGACGGTGACGGCCTCCGGGTCGTCCCAGCTGCCGCGCGCGAACTCCATCCACACATACGAGTACGCCGATTCCTGCTTGCGATAGAGCAGATTCGACTTCATGGTGCGTTCTTCGCCGGCGAACGGGTTCAGCCTGCGTGGCTCGATCCGCCCGTCCAACACGAACGGGAACAGCACCTCGAGCGCCTTGGTCTTGCCCGAACCGTTGGGTCCGCGCAGCACCAGGCGCCCGTCGGCGAAACAGAACTCCTGGTCGCGGTAGTCCCAGAGATTGACGATGCCCGCGCGGGTCGGGATGAAACGCACTCCGCCGTGAATGAGCGACATGCTCAGTTCCCTCCCACTCCGGTGCCGCCGCCGGTGTCGGCCGCGGTGACGAACAGTTCCTCGGTCTTGCGCACGCGCACGGTGACCACCGCGCCCCGGTACCTGGCCAGCGCGGGCAACACCAGCACTCCGCCCTCGACCGGCCGGATCAATCGCAACTTGGTGAGCAGCGCGAGTACCTCGGTGGTGAGCGCGCCGACATCGGCCTGCCACTGCGCGGCGAAGGTCGCGCCGTAGCGGTCGGTGAGGGCGGCGACGGTCGTGCGCAGCCAGGCGTCGTCGAGCAACGGCGCGGTAGCCGGTGTGGTGTCGTCCTCGTCGACCGAATCCGCTGCCTCGCCCGGGCTCTCGGCCGCATCGGCCAGCGGAGCGAACACGCCGGCCTCGGGGATGGCCGCGTCGAGTCGATCCAGTAGCACGTCCGCGGGCGCCGCCGCCGGACGGCGGGGGAGCGGATGGTCGATGTCGAGCACCGCGTCGGCGATCTCGCCGATCAGCAGCAACGCCACCTGGGCGAGGGTGCCGGTACCGGGGAACCGGGTGTCCGACATCCGGCCCGAGGTGTCGATGAGGGCGACACCCTCGGCGCGCCGTTCGGCGCGCAGGCCGGTGCAGTACTCGACCTCGGCGATCACACGGTCCTGGCCGAGTAACGCCTGTTCGGCCGGTGACAGGTCGTCGAGATAGACGACCGGTCGTTCCACCAGTGCACGGCGCAGGCGCCTGGCCTGTTCGGCCGGTGTCCGGTCGGTGTCGTCGGTCAGCAGGCCGCGCACGCTGTGCAGGTGCTGCAACGCCCGTGGCGGGCGGAACAGGGCGAACACCACCGGACGGTCGATGTCGTAGAGGGCCTCGCCCGCTTCCGGGTCACTGGCCCAGCCACCGGCGTCCCCGTCGGCCAGCGTCAACGCGCCACGAGCGCCCAGCCAGCCGAGGGCATCGACGAAGGCGTCGCGGTCGGCGGCCCGTTCGGTCGAGAGCTCCAGTCCATCGATGCGGCTCGCGTAGTCGGCCACGTGCTCGGCCAGTTCCGAGAGAGTGATCTGATCGCCGGCCCGGCCGAGGGCGGCCAGCGCCAGCGACAGGTAGGCGTAGCGGCGGCGGTCGAACACGCGGTCGTTGACGCTGCGAGCGGGCCGGGCCTCGTCGAGCCGGTCGTGCACCGGGTACAGCCGGGCCGTTGTCTCGGTGACTTCCAGCCGGTAACCGAACAATTCGGCCAGATCCTCGCGTAATTCGGTGGCCCAGCGGCGGATCAGCGGCAGCGCGATCCGGTCCGGGTACACCCGGGTGACCAGGTGGTTGGCCAGCATCACCCGCGCCGCGCGCTGGTAGCTGTCGAGGGTGAGCGCATCGATGCGCCGGCGCTTCATCGCGCCACCCGCCGCACCGTGGCGCGGACTTCGAGGCGGCGGTTGTTCAGGTGCAGCAGCCCGGCCGCGGTGCGGATGACGGTCGACCCGTCGCAGGGATGCACCGTCAAGGTGACGCCACTGTCGGAACCCGTGGTGCCCGAGACGTTTCCACTCACCGGAACCCACGCCGTGGACGCCGAGTCGAGCAGTCGCAGCAGCACCTCGGTCTCGCGCCGATCGAGCACCCGGTCGTGTACGTTTCCGCCGGCCAGCGAGGCAGCAGCTGCGGCGCGTTCGCGTTGCGCGGCCAACTGCGCCGCGCGCAACCGGCGCACGCCCGCGTCATTGCGCGCGATCCGGGCCGGTGCGCCGGCGCTGGGCGCCCGCCCCGTCTCGGCCAGGGTGCGCGAGATCTCCAGCGGGGGAGCCTCCCACCAGGACCGGCTCGACGGCACCAGCTCGGCATCGGGATGCTCGAGCGCCAGATGCCGCGGTTTGCCCAACCCGAACACCGCGTCGTAGAGCGCGTGCGCGCTGCCGGTGGTCGGGGTCGCGACGAACCACGCGGCCAGGTGGCGCAGGGCGGATTCGCGGCTCACCCCGCCCCTGCGGGTCTCGGTGACCCGGCGCAGCAGCGACAGGACCGCCGCGATCGCGCTCATCGTCGCCTCCCGTAACCGGTCGGCCTCGCACGACTCGGAGGGTTCCGCGCCCGTGGGTACGAACCAGGTGCGCAACCCGTCCCAGCGGGCCCGCCAGTCCGCCGCCCGTTCGGCCGGGCTCAACAGCACCCGCTCGTCACAGCCGGCCGCCCGGCTGATCAGCTGCTCCACACCGGTGTCCTCGACCGCGCCGATCGCCGCGGCCAGGCGAGGCGCGAAGCGGGCCAGGTCCATGCTGAACTCGCGCATGTGCGCCAGCAGCGCGTCCTTGTGCGCGAGAAACGATTCCGGGGTGATCTCGGTGGTGCGCACCAGATCGCCCAGCGACAGGTAGAAGTGCGCGGCCCGCGCCGCCATGTCGGTGAGCGCGGTATCGAGCCTGCGCAAGGTGGTGTAGACCCGCTCGGCATCGCCGTCGCGGTTGGCCACGGCCAGCGTCCGCAGGTCGGCCAGCAGTTCGGGCAGCACCAGCCGCGACAGCGACGCGTCCTCCATCCGCGCGGCGAGCACCCCGGCCACGGCCCGATAGGCCTGGAAGCCCGCCTGCGCGAACTGGTAGACGTAGTGCCGGTTGCGGTACTCGGCCAGCGTGGCCGCGCGGGTGCCGTCGTAGCTGCGTTCCAGCACGCCCCAGCGGTGCAGCTGTTCGAGCAGCGGGCCGATCTCGCCGCCCGACAGCGGCAACCCGGCCGGTGCCGCGTCGTCGCGACCGCCCGCCTCGGCCCGCGCGATCCACTCGGCGACGTCGTCGGCGTGCAGCAACACCACGTACGCCGCGCGCGCACTGTCGAAAGCGCGCAGTACCCGCAGGTAGTCGGCGCGTTTCTCGGCGGTCGCGAACGAGAACAACCGCAGGCGGTCGTCCCACAGCGCGGGCACGGCACCGGGCAGGCCGTCGGCGGAGTGGTCGGTCACCGTAGCCAGATTAGTGGTGACCCTTCGGTGCTCCGCCGGACCCGTCCCGGATCGGCGTGGCAACGCCGCCGCGCTCACCCGACGTTGAGTAGGCGCAGCTGCTCGAGGAACGACTGGGTGCGCGGATCTCCGGGATACCGTTCGATGATCTCCCTGGCCGCCTCGCCCGCGATCCACGCCAGCGACGGCAGCGACCTGCGACCGGCGGTGAACGCGGAGACCCCTTCCTCGATGGCGCGCTCGAGATCGCGATCGCGCACCGCCACCACGGCCAGGGTGAGCCGGGCCTCCGACACCCGCATCGGATTGCGTACCGACCCGTCGGGCCGGGTCGCGTCCTTGATCACCTGCTGGGCGTACCGTTCGGCGAGCCGGTCCTGGCCGGCCACCCGGCAGCAGTCCATCGCGTAGAAGTCGAACTTGGTGGCGTCGACGACGAAATGGTTGTCCAGGTCGGCCGGATGACCCATTCGCGACAGGATCGACCGGCCCTCGTCGAGCGCGGTCTGTACCGCCCGGCGATCGCCGAGGCGGGCCCAGCCCTTGGCGCGCTGGGCGGCCAGCTGCACCCCGACTCCCATCGATGTGGTGCCCGGCATCGCTTTCTCCGAGACATCGATCGCGCCGCGAAAGTTGCCCTGGGTCAAGGCGAACCACGCCGACATCTCCGCGGCCCAGCCGACGATTTCGGGATTGCCCGCCTCACGGCCCAGTGAATCGGCCGCGCGCCGGGTGGCCTCGGCGCCGCCACGACGGCCCAGATCGTAGTCGACGCAACCGACCAGCAACGCCACCCAGCCCGCCAGTACGAGGATTTCCCGATGCTGGCTCAGGGTGAGTCGTCCGTCGAGCAGTGAGGTGATCCGGCGCAGCCACGCGGTGCCCTCGGCGTGCAGTTCGTGCGGGTCGGCGTAAGCGTATTCACAGCACAGCCGTTCGGCGGTGATCCGCACCGCGTCCAGGGTCGCGCTGTTGACATCGGACATCCGTAGCCTGCCGATGAATTCGAGAGTGTCCATACCGGTGGCCGATAACAGCTCGTCATCCCGGTTGGGGCGAGCCTTGGGGAAGAAGGCTGTCGGCACGCTGTCGAAGGCTGCGGCGATGATGGGCGCGTAGAAGTCGTCGGGTCGTGATTCTCCCGATTCCCATCGGCGCCAGTTGCGCAGCAGGGTACTGTCCGTCGGCAGGTTGTGCGAGGTCTTGGCCCGAATCGCGCGTACCGCGTCGGCCTGCGACCACCCCCTCGCGTCGCGTTCCGAGCGCATCCGGACAGCCCATACGGGTCGATCATCAGTTGCGGTCACGGCGGTAGTATTCCACCAGTTAACGTTCGGCGTCCCGAATAGGGCATGCAGATGTCATCTGTTTGACATCTGCTGCGGCGGGCCGCGAATGCGCATGCTGTACGTAGGTGTTCGGCCCGACCGCGCACCCGCTGTGCAGGAGAGCTTGCAGGGCAACGCAGTACCCCCGCGTGGCGCACGGCGCGGCGCGGGGGGATCCGACAACAGAACAGCGATCCCAATCCAACGGAGGTTCGGGTGGAAGCGTTGATCTATGGATACTTGCGTGACGATCTGGCAGACGGCCAGGGCGATCAATTGGAGGATGCGCTACGCACTCTCGCGCGGACGGCGGGGATGTGCTTCGCCGCGACGTTCCACGAATCGACCGCGGGTGACGGTGCGGCCTTCGCCGAGCTCACTCAGGAACTCAAGCGCGCCGACGCCCACCACGTGGTGGTGCCGTCGCTCGATCACCTTGCGGGCCAGACGATTCCGCGCGACCTGCTGATCGCGAAGCTGGCGCAAGAGGCGGCCGCTCAGGTGCTGACCTTGGAGCGGTAGCCCGGCGCACCCGGGAGCTGTCGCGACGACGGCGGGCACGCGCAACAACACCGGTTCGGACACCGGCCGCGCGATGCCCGCCGCGACAACGACTTCGCGCTCGGCGGCGCCGAAGGATCCGGGCGCCCCCGCCGGCAACTACAGGCCGAAGCTACCCGGTCCGCGCCTGCGCAAGTACTTCTCGAACTCCGCCGCGATGGCGTCACCGTCGATCTTGGCCATCGTCTCGTTCATGTCGATCGCCGCGTCACCGCGCTCCTCGAGCGAACGCACGTACTCGCTGATCTCGTCGTCGCCGACGGTCATCTCGTTGACCGCGGACTCCCACTCCTCGGCCTGGGCGGGCAGCTCACCGAGCGGGACCTCGATATCGAGCACTTCCTCCACCCGGTGCAGCAGCGCGATCGTCGCCTTCGGATTCGGCGGTTGCGACACATAGTGCGGCACCGCCGCCCAGAACGACACCGCGGGCACTCCGGCCTTCACACACTGGTCCTGCAGCACGCCGGTGATCCCGGTCGGGCCCTCGTACCGAGTCTGTTCGAGATTGAACCGCTCGGCGGCCTCCGCGTTGTAGGCCGACCCGGTGACCGGCACCGGCCGGGTGTGCGGGGTGTCGGCCAGCAACGCACCGAGGATCACGACCGTCTCCACGCCGAGTTGCTCGATGAACTCGAGCAGGTCGTTGCAGAAGCTGCGCCAGCGCATGTTGGGTTCGATCCCGCGCAGCAGCACCACGTCGCGGTCGCTACCGGGCGGGGAGCACACCGACAGCATGGTGGCCGGCCACTGGATCTCCCTGGTCACCCCGTCGACCTGACGCACTGTCGGCCGGTTCACCTGGTAGTCGTAGTAGTCCTCGGAATCGAGTTCGGCCAGCGGTTCGGAATCCCAGAGCAACTCGAGGTGCTCGACCGCTCCGCTGGCGGCGTCACCGGCATCGTTCCAGCCCTCGAAGGCCGCGACCAGCACCGGATTGCGCAACGTCGGCAGTACCGTCTCGGGGGTCTCACTGGCATCCACCAGGTCAGCCTAGTGTCTCGCGCGAATAGTTTTGTGGGGACCGGCGCGGTTGCGTGTTTCGTCGCGCGCCCTGTGGCGAGGGCCACTGGATTCACCCACACTGGTCTCCGGTGTCGGCGGTGCCCACTAGTCTTGAATCATGTCTGCGACCTTGCCCACCGGGTTCGATACCACGCTCTTCGACACGATGCGACGGCGTGTCGTCATCGGTGACGGTGCGATGGGCACGATGTTGCAGGCCGCGGACCTGACGCTCGACGACTTCCGCGGCCTCGAGGGATGCAACGAGATCCTCAACGACACCCGTCCCGATGTGCTCGCCGAGATCCATCGCGCCTACTTCGCCGCGGGCGCGGACGCGGTCGAGACCAACACCTTCGGCTGCAACCTACCGAACCTGGCCGACTACGACATCGCCGATCGCATCCGGGACCTGTCCGAACGTGGCACCCGGATCGCCCGCGACGTCGCCGACGAGATGGGACCGGCGCCCGACGGCACCCCGCGCTACGTGCTGGGCTCGATGGGCCCGGGTACCAAGCTGCCGACCCTGGGGCACGCCCCGTTCGCGGCCCTGCGTGACGCCTACACCGAGGCCGCGCTCGGCATGCTCGACGGCGGTGCCGACGCCGTCCTCGTCGAAACCTGCCAGGACCTGCTGCAGGTGAAGGCCGCGATCACCGGCAGCCGCCGGGCGATGATCCTGGCCGGCCGCCGGATCCCGATCATCACCCACGTCACCGTCGAAACCACCGGCACCATGCTGGTCGGCAGTGAGATCGGGGCGGCGCTGACCGCGCTGGAACCGCTCGGCATCGACATGATCGGCTTGAACTGCGCCACCGGTCCCGACGAGATGAGCGAGCACCTGCGCCATCTGTCGCGCCACTCCACCATCCCGGTGTCGGTGATGCCGAACGCGGGCCTGCCGGTGCTGGGGACCAACGGTGCGGAGTACCCGCTCACCGCCGAAGAGCTCGCGAGCGCCCTGAGCGGGTTCGTCTCGGAGTTCGGGCTCTCGCTCGTCGGCGGTTGCTGCGGCACCACTCCCGAACACATCCGTCAGGTCGCCGAGGCGGTGCGCGAGGCGGAGAAGAAGCTGCCCCCCATCGCCGACCGTCGCCACCCGGAGCCCGAACCGGCGGTGTCGAGCATGTACACCGCGGTCCCGTTCGAGCAGGACGCCTCGATCATGATGATCGGTGAACGCACGAATGCCAACGGCTCCAAGGCTTTCCGCGAGGCGATGCTGGCCGCGGACTGGCAGCGCTGCCTCGAGATCGCCAAGGACCAGACCCGCGACGGCGCGCACATGCTCGACCTGTGCGTCGACTACGTGGGCCGCGACGGTGCCGCCGACATGAACGAACTGGCCTCACGCTTGGCGACGGCCTCCACCTTGCCGATCATGCTCGACTCCACCGAGGTGCCGGTGCTGCAGGCCGGTCTGGAGCACCTGGGCGGACGCTGCGCGGTGAACTCGGTGAACTACGAGGACGGCGCCGGGCCGGATTCGCGGTTCCAGCAGATCATGCGCCTGGTCGCCGAGCACGGCGCCGCCGTCGTCGCACTGACCATCGACGAGGAGGGCCAGGCCCGCACCGCCGATCACAAGGTGGCGATCGCCGAGCGGCTCATCGCCGACATCACCGGCAACTGGGGCCTGGCCGAATCCGACATCATCATCGACACGCTGACCTTCACCCTGGGCACCGGACAGGAGGAGTCCCGCAAGGACGGCGAGGAGACGATCAAGGCCATCCGCGAGCTCAAGCGCCGCCACCCGCGGGTGCAGACCACGCTCGGCCTGTCCAACATCTCCTTCGGTCTGAACCCGGCCGCCCGCCAGGTGCTCAACTCGGTGTTCATGAACGAGTGCGTGGAAGCCGGTCTGGATTCGGCGATCGTGCACGCCTCCAAGATCCTGCCGATGAGCCGCATCGATGAGGAGCAGCGCCAGACCGCACTGGACCTGATCTATGACCGCCGCACCGAGGACTACGACCCACTGCAGAAGCTGATGGGCATGTTCGAGGGCGTCTCGACCGCGTCGTCGAAGGCCTCGCGGGCCGAGGAGATGGCCTTGCTTCCGCTGTTCGAACGGCTGGAGCGGCGCATCGTCGACGGTGAGCGCAACGGCCTCGGCGACGACCTCGACGAGGCGATGCAGTCGGTGCCACCGCTGCAGATCATCAACGAGACCCTGCTCTCGGGCATGAAGACCGTCGGTGAGCTGTTCGGTTCCGGTCAGATGCAGCTGCCGTTCGTGCTGCAGTCGGCCGAGGTGATGAAAACCGCTGTCGCGCACCTGGAACCGCACATGGAGGCCACTGACGACTCCGGCAAGGGCCGGATCGTGCTGGCCACGGTGAAGGGCGATGTGCACGACATCGGCAAGAACCTCGTCGACATCATCTTGTCCAACAACGGCTACGAGGTGGTCAACCTCGGCATCAAACAGCCGATCGCGACCATCCTCGACGCCGCCCAGGACAAGAAGGCCGACGTGATCGGCATGTCCGGGCTGCTGGTGAAGTCGACGGTGGTGATGAAGGAGAACCTGGGCGAACTCAACACCAAGGGTGTCGCCGAACAGTTCCCGGTGCTGCTCGGTGGTGCCGCGCTGACCCGTTCCTACGTGGAGAACGATCTCACCGAGGTCTACGAAGGCGATGTGTACTACGCCCGCGACGCTTTCGAGGGTCTGCGGCTGATGGACGAGATCATGACCGTCAAGCGCGGTGGTGGGCTCGATCCCGACAGCCCCGAGGCGATCGCCGCCAAGGAGAAGGCCGCCGAACGCAAGGCCCGGCACGAGCGTTCCAAGCGCATCGCCGCCGAGCGCAAGGCCGCCGAGGTGCCGATCGTGGTGCCCGACCGCTCCGACGTCGCCGCGGATCTGCCGGTCCCGACACCGCCGTTCTGGGGCACCCGGGTGATCAAGGGGCTGCCGCTGGCCGAGTACTCGGGTCTGCTCGACGAACGCGCGCTCTTCTTGGGGCAGTGGGGTTTGCGTGGTCAGCGCAAGGGCGACGGCCCGACGTATGAAGACCTGGTGGAGACCGAGGGCCGCCCGCGCCTGCGTGCCTGGCTCGACCGGCTCGCCACCGAAGGCGTGTCCCAGCACGCCGCGGTGGTGTACGGATACTTCCCCGCAGTGTCGGAGGGCGACGAGGTCATCGTATTGACCGAGCCGCACCCCGATGCGCCGGAGCGGTATCGGTTCAGTTTCCCGCGTCAGCAGCGCGACCGGTTCCTGTGTGTGGCCGACTTCATCCGGTCTCGCGCGCTGGCTCGCGAGACCGGTCAGGTCGATGTGCTGCCGTTCCAGCTGGTCACGATGGGCCAGCCGATCGCCGACTTCGCGAACGAGCTGTTCGCCGGAGACAACTACCGCGATTATCTCGAGGTGCACGGGATCGGTGTGCAGCTCACCGAGGCGCTGGCCGAGTACTGGCATCGCCGGATCCGGGAGGAACTGACCGTCGACGGCAAGCCCATCGCGGCCGACGACCCCACCGATATCCAGGAGTACTTCAAGCTCGGCTATCGGGGCGCTCGCTATGCCTTCGGTTACGGTGCCTGCCCCGATCTGGAAGACCGCGCCAAGCTGGTCGACCTGCTCGACGCGGGCCGGGTCGGGGTGACGCTGTCGGAAGAACTGCAGCTGCATCCCGAGCAGTCCACCGACGCGTTCGTGTTGCTGCACCCGGAGGCCAAGTACTTCAACGCCTGACCCGCGCCACGGCATCACAGATCGGACCGGTCCGGCGGACCGGTCCGATCGCGTGTCCCGCTTGTGAATCTGCTCACGACGCGGTGGCCTGTCCTCGGACTGTGCTGAACGCCGAACGGGCCGAAGCGATTCAGCACGTAGGATTTTCGCAAGTTTCCTCCCGCTGTGACGCGCCGGGCTGGACGACTCGGCGGTAGAGCAGGAGGGGCACGCTATGACATCGGATCGGTTGATCGCCGGACGCTATCGACTCACCGACCCGATCGGCACGGGCGCGATGGGGGTCGTGTGGCGGGCCACCGATGTCCGGTTGCGTCGCACCGTCGCGGTGAAACAGGTGCTGCTGGCGCCCGGCCTCACCGGATCACAGGCGTTGGAAGCGAAATCGCGGGCCATGCGCGAGGGCCGGATCGCGGCGCGGCTGCATCACCCCAACGCCATCACCGTCTTCGATGTCGCCGAAGCCGACGGCCAGCCCTGGCTCGTGATGGAGTACATGAACGCGCCCAGCCTGGCGGTGAAGATCGCCGGCGGTGTCACCCTGGCGCCGATCGAGGTGGCCGGCATCGGGGCACAAGCCGCCGCCGCGCTCTCGGCCGCCCACGACGCGGGCATCATGCACCGCGACGTGAAACCGGCCAACCTGCTGGTCGGCGACGACGGCACCGTCAAACTCACCGACTTCGGCATCTCCCACGCCACCGGCGATGTCACGGTCACCGCCACCGGGTTCCTGGCGGGCACCCCCGCCTACCTCGCCCCCGAGATCGCCCGCGGTGACAACCCGAAGCCGGCCGCCGACGTGTTCGCCCTCGGCTCGACGCTCTACGCCGCCTGCGAAGGCGCGCCCCCGTTCGGCGAGGGCGACAACCCCCTCGCCGTCCTGCACGCCGTCGCGCGTGGGGTGGTGCCCGCACCGAAGAACGCCGGCCCACTCGCCCCGGTCCTGATGTGGTTGCTCACCTCCGATGCCGACGACCGGCCGACGATGGCGCAGGCCCGCACAGCACTGGAAGACGTTGCGGCGGGCCGAGAGCCGGCACTGCCCGCCTCGGCAACGAAGATGCTGGCCTTGAGCGAACCGGTCACCGTGATCGACCGGCCCGCGAGTTCGGTGAACAGGGGAGGGGCACCGAAATCCGGGGCGGCAGCACTGTTCGGCAGTGGCCTTGCCATGGCCAGAGCCGCCCGCTCGGCCGTGGGCGGTGCAGGCGCAAGGGATGCGGTGAGCGGGGCAGGCGCAGGTTCCACGGATGCGGTGGGCGCGGCCGACGGCGGTGTGGCTGATACAGCGGGTCCGGTGGGTGCAGCCGCTGCCGGTGCGGCAGGTACCGCGGGTTCGTTCGCCGATGCCGGTGCTGGTGTGGGTGGAGCGGGTGCGGCCGGCCGGGCAGCGGCAGGCGACCCCGGTCTCGTGCGGCCGCGTGATCTCGCATCCGATTCCGATGGTGTCGAGCGCGCCGGCGCCGAGGCGGATGCACGTGCCCGAGCGGCGAGTGGGCCCACCGACGGGTCGGCATCCGGGCTACATCCCGCGTTCTCCCCGGCGCCCTCGCGCACCGACCGCGTGCCCAACAACCGCGCGGTCCTGCTGCTGGCTGCCGCGGTGGCCGCGTTCACGGTGATGCTCGCGGTGCTGGTCCTCACCCGGGATCAGGGCAGTGCACCCGACCAGCAGGCGCAACCTCCGGCCTCGCCGGTCACGGTCACCACCATGGTCGGCGGCAAGGTGAGCACCGTCGTCATCGTCCCCGACCAGGAGACGATCACCGTCTCGGCGCCGCCGGCGGCGCTGCCCGGCGGTGTCACGACCACCGGCTCGGCCGCCACCAGCACCTCCGCCCAGCCGACCCCGACGAAGACCACCATCAGCGGCACGACCGTCACCACCACGCCCGCCGGCCCGCCCAGCGTGGAGCGGGTCAGCCAGTTCGTCGCCGGGTACTACGGCATGCTGCCCGGCAACACCAGCGCCGCGTGGTCGCGGCTGGCCCCGCACTACCAGGCGCAGACCGGGGGGTATGCCGAGTACGCGTCGTTCTGGTCCACGGTGCGGTCGGTGACTGTCGGTTCGATCACTGTCAGCGGGCAGAACCGGGCCGTCGTCTCGCTCACCTATCACCTGAGCAACGGGTCGGTGAGCTCGGAGAACCGCTGGATCCAGGTCACCGGTGACGCGGGCAACCTGCAGATCGCCGGGTCGGGGGTCTGAGGCGCAGCCGTTACCCTGAACGGGGCCCGGCGAGCGCCGGCCCCTCCGCGGCGACGACGAGAAACCTGCCCGAGGTGACGACGAGAACGAGGCGAGTGAACAGGTGAGCGCGCGACCGGCCGCGGTGCTGTGGGACATGGACGGCACGCTGCTCGATTCGGAGAAGCTGTGGGACGTCGCGGTGCGCGAACTGGCCCGTGCGCACGGGCGGGAATTGCCCGACGAGGTCCGGCACGCCCTGATCGGTGCTGCCGGCGCCGATGCGCTGCCCATGCTCTTCGCCGGTATCGGGGTGACGACCACTGCGCGGGTGATCGCCGAGGCGGCCCGGTTCCTCGACGACCGTGTCGCCGAGTTGATGCTCGGCCCGATCCCTTGGCGTCCCGGTGCCGAGGAGGCCCTCGCCATGGTGCGCGCCGCCGGGCTGCCCAGTGCGCTGGTGACCAACACCAAGCGCTCGCTCGCCGAGTACGGCCTCGACACCCTCGGCCGGGACTTCTTCGATCTGTCGGTGTGCGGTGACGAAGTGGCCCGCGGCAAGCCCGCGCCCGACATCTACCGCCGGGCCGCCGAACTGCTCGGCGTCGACCCCGCCGACTGTGTGGCGATCGAGGATTCGCCCACCGGCGCGCTCGCGGCGCAGGGCGCCGGCTGTGGCCTGATCGTGATTCCCTGCGAAATCGCGGTTCCCGAGGCGCCGGGGCGGGTATTCCGGGAGTCACTGGTCGGTGTGACGATCGCGGATCTGCGCGCCGCACTGGACGCGCGGCAGGTGAGCATTCCAGTGCCGCAGTGAGATAGGGCGTAACAGCTTACCGTGATAATTCCGCGATCCACATAGAATTTGCGAAAACTGTTGCCGCACAGTTGAATTCGCGGTGCTGTGATCTGTTCGGGATAGGACTTGTTTGACCGAACCCCGGGCGTGTCGGTGAAAGTTCCCGCAAAATGAATACATGACAGGCACGCGGGGGCTTGACGAAATCGTCGACATCGCACGGTATCCACTCACCGATCCGGACAGTCCGGGCAGGCACGCCGCGATCGCGGCCGCCCGGGCCGAGCTGGCCGAAGACGGCTGCACAGTGCTGCGGGAGTTCATCCGCCCGCAGTTGCTCGACACCCTGCGCACCGAGGGGGAGCGGATCGCGCCGCACGCCCACTACAAGGTGGAGCGGGTCAACGCCTACAACATCCCCCTCGATGCCGATCTACCGCCGGATCATCCGGCCGCGATCGTGCTCGACCGCGGCAACGCCTTCGTCGCCCGCGACCACATCCCCGCCGACGCGCTGATCCACCGGCTCTACACCGACCCGGTGTTCCAGCGCTTCGTCGCCGACTGCTTCGAGCTCGACGAACTGCACGAGTTCGCCGACCCGCTGGCCGGGTTGTGCCTGAACGTGGTGGAACCGGGCATGTCCCATCCTTGGCATTTCGACACCAACGAGTTCACCGTCAGCATGCTGACCCGCCGCCCCGAAGCCGGTGGTGTCTTCGAGTACTGCCCCAACATCCGCGATCCGCACGCCGAGCATCTCGACGATGTGCGCGCGGTGCTCACCGGCGAAGGCGACCGGTTCGTGCGGGCACTGGAACTGCGCCCCGGCGACCTGCAGCTGTTCAAGGGCCGCTTCTCACTGCACCGTGTCACCGAGGTGACCGGTGCCGGACAACGACATTCGGCGATCTTCGCCTACACGGACCGGCCCGGGGTGATCGGCACTGTCGAACGCACCAGGCAGCTGTTCGGCCGTGTCCTGCCCGATCACGTGGCCGCCGCGGCCGCCGCCGTCCGTGGTGACCGATTGCTCGACTGAGAGGAACCGCCCATGTCCGTTCCGTTGCACACCACCGGCAAAGCATCCTTCGACGACATCTACGAGAGCCCCGATCCGCGCGCGTACTTCGCCCGGATGAACGAGCTGGACTACCGGATACCGGAACTGGCCACGCCACACTTCGCCGAGCAGCTGCGCCAGCTGCGGGCCGCGCGCCCGGACCGGATTCCGACGGTGCTCGACCTGGGCTGCTCCTACGGGGTGAACGCGGCGCTGCTGCGCACCGGCACCACCGTCGACGAGCTGGCCGGACACTATCGCGACCACGCCGACACCGACCATGTCGGCTTGATCGCCGCCGATCGGGAGCGGTTGCGCACCGACCTGATGCCCGACGTACGCTTCGTCGGGATGGACGCCGCACGCCCGGCGCTGACCTACGCCCACGCCGCCGGATTACTGCACGACTACGTGCACGCCGACCTCGAGGCCACCGAGCCCACCGAGGCGCAACGGCGTGTGCTCGCCCGTGCCGATCTGGTGATCTCCACCGGGTGCGTCGGCTACATCACCGAGAAAACCCTGTCCAGGGTCGTGCAAGCCGATCCGCACAACCGACCGTGGATGGCGCATTTCGTGTTGCGGATGTTCGATTTCGGTCCCATCGCCGCCGAACTGGCCGCGCTCGGCTACCGCAGCGAGCAGCGGCCCGGTATGTTCCAGCAGCGTCGCTTCGCCTCGGCGCAGGAACGCACTCAAGTGCTGGATGCGTTGGCGGCCAAGGGAATCGACACCACCGACCACGAAGCCGAAGGCTGGCTCTACGCCAACCTGTATCTGTCCCGCCCGCATCCCATCGAGACCTGAGGACTTGGATTGAACCAACCCACGTTCGCCGCCGAAGCCACGTTGCCCCGGGTACCGCTGCCGAGTCTGGACGACAGCTGCGCCCGGTTCCTGCAGTGGTGTCAGCCGCTGCTCGGCGCCGAGGAATACGCCACCACCGAGGGCGCGGTAGCCGAGCTGCTGCGCCCCGGCGGGGCCGGGCGCACCCTGCACGCCGCGCTGGCCGAATACGACGCCACCCCCGGTGTCGGCAGCTGGCTCGACGAGTTCTGGCCCTCGCGGTACCTGGGGCGCCGGGACCGGATCGCGTTGAACGCCAACTTCGTGTTCCTCTTCCGCGACGACACCCCGCTGGCCGCCTCGACGGTGGCCGGACAGGCCGAACGCGCCGCCGCGATCATCGGCGCCGCCGTGGACTACAAGCTGGCACTGGACGCGGAGAAGATTCCGCCGGTCACCCAGCGCGGGCAGCAACTGTCGATGTGGCAGAACGAGTACCTGTTCTCCGAGACCCGGATCCCAGGCGAGATCCAGGACAGCGTCCGCAAGCCCTACAGCCCGCAGTGGCCCGGCCCCTCGGACGCGCGCCACATCGCGGTCTTCTACCGCGGCAACATCTTCCGGATGGATGTCGTCGGTCCCGACGGCGCGCCGTACGCGTTCTCCGACCTGGTCGACGGCCTGCGCGCGGTGATCAAGGGCGGTACCCGGCCCGCCGCCACCGACACCTCGGTCGGGCATCTGACCACCAAGGCCCGCGCCGAATGGGCGCGCAGCCGGGCCGCGTTGCGCACCGAACCCGCCAACCTCGCCGCCTTCGACGCGGTCGAGACGGCACTGTTCACCGTGTGCCTCGAGGACTTCGCGCCCCGTGACGAACTGCACGCCTGCGACCAGCTGCTCCACGGTGACAGCGCCAACCGCTACTTCGACAAGTCGGTGTCTTTCATCGTCTTCGCCGACGGCCAGGCCGGCATCAACATCGAGCACTGCGGCCTCGACGGCACCACCGTGCTCTCGTTCGTCGACGCGCTGCTCGAGCGCGGCACCCAGGACCACGCCGACACCAGCGGTGCCCGCGCGCAAGGGCTTCCGCCGGTGGAGCCGATCGAGTTCGTGCTCGACTCCGCGGCCCGCGCCGACATCGCCGCCGCGGGCGCCGACTTCGCCCGTTTCGCCGCCGACACCGCCACCTCACTGGTGTCCTTCGACGACTTCGGTGCCGCCGCCGCCAAGCAGCTGGGCATCTCACCCGATGCCTTCGCTCAGCTCAGCTACCAGCTCGCCCACCGGCGCAGCAAGGGCCTGACCGGCGCCACCTACGAGTCCATCGCCACCCGGCAGTTCCGCAACGGCCGCACCGAGGCCATGCGCGTGGTCACCCCGGAGATGGTGGCCTTCGTCGACGCGATGGTCGACCCGGACACCGACCGCGACACCGCGCTCGCCGCGGCCCGCGCCGCGGCGGCGGCCCACGTGGCCCGGGCCAAGGAATGCCAGGCCGGGCTGGCCCCGGAACAGCATCTGTGGGAGCTGGAGTGGATCCAGCGTCGCCGTGGGGAACAGCTCGGCGTCGCCGATGAGCGGATCGCGCTGTTCGACAGCCCCGGCTGGACGGTCATGCGCGACGATTACCTCTCGACGAGTTCGGCCCCCTCCCAGTACATCCGCTACTTCGGGTTCGGCTCCACCAGCCCCCGCTGCATCGGTATCGCCTACGTGCTGCTGCCCGACCGCTGGAACATCTACCTGGCCACCCCCAAATCCGTGGCCGACCAGATGTACGCCTTCGCCGACCACCTGCGCACCGCGGTCGCCGACCTGCGCGAACTGCTCGGCCAGTCGGCGTGATCAGTTCGACAGCCTCGGCCACGCGCCCGCGACCCCGGGCAGCGGCGGCCACCTAGCGGCCGGTTCGCCGGTCAGTGCTCGAACGCGCGCGCCACAGGCGCGAGTCCCGAGTGCTGGCCGGTGGCCCGTCGGGGCCGCGAACACGCGGCGCCCGCGCCGCCGAAAACACGTGTGAAACAATCGTCAATCGTGAAGAACTTCGAATCCCTGTTCGCCGAGCTGACCGAGCGTGCCCAGAACCGTCCCGAGGGTTCGGGCACCGTGGCCGCGCTGGACGCAGGCGTTCATTTCCAGGGTAAGAAGGTCCTGGAAGAGGCCGGCGAGATCTGGCTGGCCGCCGAGCACGAAAGCGACGAAGCGCTCGCCGAGGAGATCTCCCAGTTGCTGTACTGGGTCCAGGTGATGATGGTGGGTCGCGGGTTGAAGCTCGAGGACGTGTACCGACATCTGTGACGGCTGATCCGTCCCGGTCACTTCCCCGCACCTTCCCCGAAAGGACCCCATCCATGCTGCGCGTCGCCGTTCCCAACAAGGGCGCACTGTCGGAATCCGCCGCCTCCATCCTCAGCGAGGCCGGATACCGCAAACGTACCGATCCCCGTGAACTCACCGTGCTCGATCCGGCCAATCAGGTCGAGTTCTTCTTCCTGCGGCCCAAGGACATCGCCATCTATGTCGGCTCCGGTGAGCTCGACCTCGGCATCACCGGCCGCGACCTGGCCCTGGACTCCGGTTCCCCGGTCAGCGAACGGCTCTCGCTCGGCTTCGGCCGCTCCACCTTCCGCTACGCCGCCCCCGCGGGCCAGGACTGGAAGGTCCAGGACCTGGCGGGCAAGCGCATCGCCACCTCCTTCCCGAACCTGGTACGCGCCGATCTGGCCCGCTTCGGCGTCCAGGCCGAGGTGATCCGCCTCGACGGCGCGGTCGAGATCTCGATCCAGCTCGGCGTCGCCGATGTGATCGCCGACGTGGTCGGCTCGGGGCGCACCCTGCGCCAGCACAACCTGGTGGCCTTCGGTGATTCGCTGTGCGATTCGGAGGCGGTGCTGATCGAGCAAGCGGGCTCCGCCCCCGACAACCGCACCCGCAACCAGCTCATCGCGCGCGTGCAGGGTGTGGTTTTCGCCCAGCAGTACCTGATGCTCGACTACGACTGCCCCAAGACGCTGCTCGACGAGGCCGCCGCCATCACCCCCGGCCTGGAATCGCCGACGGTGTCCCCGCTCACCGACCCCGACTGGGTCGCCGTGCGCGCCCTGGTCCCGCGTAAGCAGGGCAACGAGCTGATGGACCGCCTCGCCGACCTGGGCGCCAAGGCCATCCTCGCCACCGACATCCGCTCCTGCCGCGCTTTCTGACCCCGATCCGCCGCTGACCTGGCGCGTAGGCTGAACGTGCCAGGTCCGGACCGTCCATGATCGGAGCGGCGATGTCGAACAAGAACGAGCATGAAGAGCAGGTCGAAAAGGAACAGGTCGAGCGCGAAGAAGAGCGCCGCCGCCTGGAGCAGGAAGAGGAACGCCGCCTCCAGTAGCAGGCGCGCCGGCCCCAGACCGAGCCGAACCCGCCCCATGGGTGGCGGGAGGGCTGCCTACCGTGCGCTCAGCCGGTGCGCCGAGGTGCGGATCTCCCTGCGATAGTGCTCGCGTTCGGGACGGCTCACCGCGGGACGCAACGGCCCGATCTGCAGTTCCCAGCGGGGGACGCGGTCGTGGTCGAAGACCGGTGCGGACAGATAGGCGATGGGCAGTTCGGCGTCGGTGTCCAGTTCGGCGGTGGTGTGCGGGTAACCGCTGAGGTCGGCGAGCAGTCCGAGGACGCGACGGCGCAGCGGACCGGTGGCCGGTGAATGCGGCAGATGGCCCGCGACCTCGGTGAGCACATCGAGGGTGCCCAAATCGTCGGGGTCGATACCCCAGACGGCCACGCCGGTGGCGCGGATCTCGGTGAGCGCGGTGTCGAGTTCGCGGCGTTGGGTGGGATCGGCGGTGTCGAGCCAGGTGCGGCGCCGCGGCGGGGCAGCGAAGGCCACGACGCTCGCCGCCGCCGGAGCGCGCAGCGGCAATCGCGTGCCGACCTCGACGCCGGCGGGCACCCGGCCGTGCTGACCGGCGACTGCGACGAAGGTCAGGGTGGTCTCGGTGACCACCGACAATGCGACGCCGCAGCCCACGCGCCGCGCCAGATCGCGCAGTTCGTCCTGGATGCCGGGCGGTAGCGCCCCGGCCGGTCCGGCGGCAGGTCCGGGCAACCCGGGTCCGAGCCGATAGGTGAGATCAGCGCCGCGTAGCACCCAGTTGCGGGCTTCGAGCGTGGCGAGCACGGCGGCGACCGTCGATCGGCTCAGGCCCAGTTCGTCGGCCACCGCCGCCGCGGTGAGGCGCGCGCGGGTGGCGGCCAGCAGTTCCACCACGGCCACGACGCGTTCGGTCGGCGGGGATGCGGTCACGAGCACCTCTTGTCCTGCTCGGCGCGGTCGTCTACCTTCTCCGAACCGAAAAATCGTATCGATCACGCGAGTATTCGTGTTCGGAGGATTCTATGACGAACCCGTCGATCCTGGACCGGCTCGATGTCGACGACATCGACTTCGCCTTCCAGGACACCCCCGACCTGCACCTGCTGCTGGCCCGGTTACGCGAGCGCAAACCGTACGCAGTGGTGCCCTTCGCCGGAGCGCGCGCGGTGCTGCTGCTGACCCACGACCTGGTGGCGGCGGCCTTCAAGGACGAGCAGACCTTCCCCGCCCGGGCCGTCTACACGCTCACCACCGAACCGGTCCTCGGCCGGACCCTGCAGTGCATGACCGGCGACGAGCACCGGGTCCACCGGGCGATCGTGTCACCGCCGTTTCGCCGCAGCCTGGTGACGGGCTGGATCGAGCCGCTGCTCGAGCCGATCGCGCACGAACTGATCGATCGCTTCGCCGACCGCGAACAGGCGGATCTGGTGGCCGAATTCAGCACGCGTTACCCCGTTCTGGTGATCAGCAGACTGCTGGGTCTGCCGGTGGACGACGAGGCGACGGTGTTGCGCTGGGCGCACGACCTGTTCTACTTCCCGCTCGATCCCGCCGCCGCCCACCGCGCCTCACGCGAGTTCGCCGACTACGTCGTGCCGATCATCGCCCGCCGCCGCGCCGCGCCCGGTGCGGACCTGATCTCGAAACTGGTCACCGAAACTGTCGACGGCATCGCGCTGTCCGACGATCAGGTGCTCGCCTTCCTGCGCTTGCTGTTCCCCGCCGGTGCCGACACCACCATGCTCGCCCTCGGAAACACCCTGTCGGCCTTGCTGACCCACCCCGAGCAGCTCGCCGCGGTGGCCGCCGACCCCGTCGAACAAGTGCAGTGGGCGGTCTGGGAGGGACTGCGCTGGGAGCCGCCGGTGGGACTGCTGCCGCGCGCCTGCCCGGTCGCCACCCACTGGCAGGGCCTCGACATTCCGGCTCTGACACCGGTGATCTTCGCCGTGAACGCGGCCCACCGCGATCCCGCGAAATACCCCGAGCCGCACCGCTTCGACATCACCCGTCGCGCCACCACCATGTTGTCGTTCGGGCAGGGCCCGCACAGTTGCCTGGGCAGCTGGCTGGCGCTGGCCGAACTACGCACCGGGCTCACCGCGCTGGTGACTCGACTACCGGGGCTGCGTCTGGTGGCGGGCGCCGACCCGGACGCTACGGTGACCAGTCAGGTGGGAACGGCGTTGCGTGGACCTGGTGCGCTACGGGTCACCTGGGACCGGTCACACGTCCTCGGGCGGCAACGCACCGGGTGATCCCAGCTCCGCTGGTTCCGAATGTTGCTGTGGCCAACCGGGATACGGCGGTGGGGTGCCGCCGAACTCCGGGCACAGCGGTTTGAAATCGCAGAACCGGCACATCGAATTGCGGGTCGGCGGAAAATCGCCGGTGCGGCCCGCGTCGATGATCGCGCGCCACAGCGCGGTGAGGATGCGCTCGAAACGGTCGAGTTCGTCGCGGTCGGGTGCGTAGGTGAGCAAGGTCTTGTCGGCCAGATAGATCAGTCGCAGCTGGGCGGGCACGATACCGCGGGTGCGCAGGATCATCAGGGCGTAGAACTTGAGCTGGAACAGCGCACGAGCCTCGTGCACGGGTCCGGGGGAGCGGCCGGTCTTGTAGTCGACCACCCGCAGTAAACCGTTGGGCGCCACATCGATCCGGTCGACGAATCCGCGCAGCGGCACCGCGCCGTCGAGGTCGACCTCCACCCGCTCCTCGAGCGAATGCGGTTCGAACCGGCGCGGATCCTCGAGCTCGTAGTAGCTCGTGACCAATCGGCGCACCTCGTCGAACAGCGCCTCCGGGCCACTCTCGGCGACGAGTTCGTCGATGCCGTCGCGTTCGGCGCGCACCCGGTCCCATGCGCCGGGCACCAGTGTCGCGGCCCGCTCCGGGTGCCGCTCGGCGGCGGGCAACCCGAACAGATCCTCGAGCACCGCGTGCACCACGGTCCCGCGCACCGCCGCCCGTGTGGGCGGTTCCGGGATCCGGTCGATCGCCCGTAAGCGGTACTTCAACGGGCACTGCTTGAAATCGGCTGCGCGCGAAGGAGACAACGCCGGACGCGACCGGGTGATCGGTCCGTCGGCGGTGACCTCGGCGGACGACAGGGACACGGGCACTGACATGTTCGTCACCGTATCGCCACCCACCGACACGTTCGCCGTGGGGAAACAGCTGACCCCGTCGACGGCGCGGATCGCCCGGCCTGGCAGGCTTGAGGCTTCATTCGAAGAACGGGAGATACATGACGGCCAGACGGACCGGTCCATTCGCCATCGGGGACCGGGTGCAGCTGACCGATGCCAAGGGGCGCCTGTACACGGTGGTGCTGGAAGCGGGCAAGGAATTCCACACCCACCGCGGCGGCATCAAGCACGACGACCTGATCGGCGCCGACGAGGGCAGCGTCGTGAAGTCCATCAACGGCACCCCCTACCTGGCGCTGCGCCCGCTGCTCACCGACTACGTGTTGTCGATGCCGCGCGGCGCTGCCGTGATCTACCCCAAGGACGCCGCCCAGATCGTGCACGAGGGTGACGTGTTCCCCGGCGCGCGGGTGCTCGAGGCCGGTGCCGGTTCCGGCGCGCTGACCTGCTCGCTGCTGCGCGCGGTCGGCGCCGAGGGCGAGGTGATCTCCTACGAGATCCGCGACGACCACGCCGAGCACGCGATCCGCAACGTCGAAACCTTCTTCGGCGAACGTCCGGCAAACTGGTCGCTGACCGTCGCCGACGTCGCCGAGTACGACGGCGCGCAGGTCGACCGGGTGGTGCTGGACATGCTCGCGCCCTGGGACGCGCTGCCCGCTGTGTCGAAGGCGCTGGTGCCCGGTGGTGTCCTGCTGGTCTACGTCGCCACCGTCACCCAGCTGTCGAAGGTGGTCGAGGCGATGCGTGAACAGGAGTGCTGGACCGAACCCCGCTCCTGGGAGTCCATGGTCCGTGGCTGGCACGTCGTCGGCCTGGCCGTGCGGCCCGAGCACCGCATGCAGGGCCACACCGCCTTCCTGGTCAGCGCCCGGCGCCTGGCCGAGGGCACGGTCACCCCCAAGCCGCAGCGCCGTTCCTCCAAGGGCTGAACGACGACTCGCCCCCCGCCGGTGTCACGCGGGGGTGCAGGGCGCCTGAGCGAAGCCCAGGAGCAGGCAACCGCTGTTGTCGGAGAACTTCCACTCGCCGTCGACCTGCTCCCAGGTCACCGGGAAGGCGGGGGCGGTGCCGTGCGGTGAAGTGATGGTGACGTCGGCGGTGGCGGTGTTTCCGCTGGTGGCGACGTTGTCGACAGCGAAGGTGAGGGTGTAGCCGGCCAGCATGCCGTTCATCTGGTCGATGTTGGGCTTGCGGGCGTCGCCGTTGACGATCAGGTCGGCCTTGTCGTCGGTGGACACGGCCGGGTCGGCGAAGGTCACCAGCGTCGCTTTCAGGGACTCTGCCGTGGGTCCCGCGGCGTTGTCATCGGCAGGCGCCGGGGTTGCCGAAATGCTGGACTCGGTGGTGGCGATACTGGTACTGCTGCTGGTGGCATTCGTCGAGGAATCGTCGGAGTCGCCGCAACCGGCCAGCCCGACGGTAACGGCCAGCGCGGCGGCAGCGGTAGCGACGGTGACACGGATCGTACGGGGAGGAAGGAGCATGCTCAGCAACCTTTCGGCTCGAGGGGCGAGCGCACTCGCCCGGCGCCCCGGTGCGGGGTGTTAGGGGAGCCTAACACGCACACGGACACGCCCCTCACCGTACAAGATGTGATCACGACGAAACCATGTCGGAAAGCGAGAACGGACCGCGCCCGGTAGCGTTGATAGACCGGGACTGGGAGGAGCAGCATCATGAGCCCCAACGAGAATTCGGATTCGGCGGCCTGGCGAGAGCTCGAGGCGGTACGCGCCGAGGCGGCTGCTCTTCGCAGGCAACTCGCCGACTCGCCGGATCGCGCACGCGAATTGGAAGCCAGGATCGATTCGCTGACGATCCGCAACGGCAAGTTGATGGACACGCTCAAGGAAGCGCGCCAGCAACTGCTCGCGCTGCGCGAGGAGGTCGATCGGCTGGGCCAGCCGCCCAGTGGCTACGGCATCGTCATCCACGCCTACGACGATCAGACCGTCGACGTGTTCACCTCCGGTCGCAAGATGCGCCTGACCTGCTCGCCCAACATCGACGCCGACACGCTCGAGTACGGCCAGACCGTGCGCCTCAACGAGGCACTCACCGTGGTCGAGGCCGGCAAGTTCGACGCGATCGGCGAAATCGGCACGCTGCGTGAGATTCTCGACGACGGCAGGCGCGCGCTGGTGGTCGGCCATGCCGACGAGGAGCGTGTGGTGTGGTTGTCGGGTCCGCTGTCCAAGATCGCCGAGTACGACGACATGGGCGACCCCGATTCCCCGATTCGCAAACTGCGCCCGGGTGATTCGCTGCTCGTCGACACCAAGGCCGGCTTCGCCTTCGAGCGGGTGCCCAAGGCCGAGGTCGAAGACCTTGTACTGGAAGAGGTTCCCGACGTCGACTACACCGACATCGGTGGCCTGGGCCGGCAGATCGAGCAGATCCGCGACGCGGTGGAACTGCCGTTCCTGCACAAGGATCTGTTCCGCGAGTACGCGCTGCGCCCGCCCAAGGGTGTGCTGCTCTACGGTCCGCCCGGTTGCGGTAAGACGTTGATCGCCAAGGCCGTCGCCAACTCGCTGGCCAAGAAGATCGCCGAGTCCCGTGGTGAGGACGCCAAGGAGGCCAAGTCCTTCTTCCTCAACATCAAGGGCCCCGAGCTGCTCAACAAGTTCGTCGGCGAGACCGAACGCCACATCCGCATCATCTTCCAGCGGGCGCGCGAGAAGGCTTCCGAGGGCACTCCGGTGATCGTGTTCTTCGACGAGATGGACTCGATCTTCCGGACCCGTGGCTCGGGTGTGTCCTCCGATGTGGAGACCACCGTTGTGCCGCAGCTGCTTTCCGAGATCGACGGTGTGGAGGGCCTCGAGAACGTCATCGTGATCGGTGCGTCCAACCGCGAGGACATGATCGACCCCGCGATCCTGCGGCCGGGCCGCCTGGACGTGAAGATCAAGATCGAACGTCCGGACGCGGAATCGGCGCAGGACATCTTCTCCAAGTACCTCACCGAGACGCTGCCGCTGCACGTCGACGACGTCCGCGAGTTCGACGGCGACAAGGCCGCCTGCGTGGCGGCCATGATCGAGAAGGTCGTGGACCGGATGTACGCCGAGAGCGACGACAACCGGTTCCTGGAGGTCACCTACGCCAACGGTGACAAGGAAGTGCTGTACTTCAAGGACTTCAACTCCGGTGCGATGATCCAGAACATCGTGGACCGGGCCAAGAAGTACGCGATCAAGTCGGTGCTCGACACCGGCAACCCCGGTCTGCGCATCCAGCACCTGTTCGACTCCATCGTCGACGAGTTCGCGGAGAACGAGGATCTGCCCAACACCACCAACCCGGACGACTGGGCCCGGATCTCGGGCAAGAAGGGCGAGCGGATCGTCTACATCCGCACGCTGGTCACGGGCAAGAACGCCTCGGCGAGCCGGGCGATCGACACCGAGTCCAACACCGGTCAGTACCTGTAGTCAGCTGTCGTGGGCCGCGCTTCGTTCGGGGCGCGGCCCTCGCGGTGCCCGCGGAGTTCTGTTCAGTTTTTTTCACCGAAATGCTGCGCGGAAGATAGTGAATAGGTCATGCTTCACTTGTTCGTCATACCTGATGAGGACGCATAAAGGAGTGTTGCCATGACTGGTTCGGCCGCCGAATTCTTGACCGAAGTGATCTTGCAGACCATCGCGAACCTGTTCAGCTCGATCAGCGCGGGCTGATCCGGCCCCAGCACCGAATCAGGGCCGCGCCTCCGCCGGGAGACGCGGCCCTGACCGGTTTTCCCTCAGCTCGCGACAGTGGTCACGGTGTTGAAGACCACATCGGCCACCGGAGCGCCGTCCGGCCCGCCGGTGCGTACGCCCGCGTTCGCGACCGTGGTGAGGGCCTCCATGCCCGCGGTGACCCGGCCGAACGGCGTGTAGTTCGGCGGCAGGTGGGTGTCCCGGTAGACCAGGAAGAACTGGCTGCCGTTGGTGCCCGGACCGGCGTTGGCCATCGCGACGGTGCCCGCCGGGTACACCGCGCCCGCCAGGTTCTCGTCGTCGAACTGGTAGCCGGGCCCGCCGCGGCCGGTGGCGGTGGGATCGCCGCACTGCAGCACGTAGATACCGTCGGTGGTGAGTCGATGACAGCGCGTGTGGTCGAAGTAGCCTTCCCCCGCCAGGAACACGAACGAGTTCACCGTGCGCGGCGCCGCTGCTGCGTCGAGCTCCAGTGCGATGGTGCCGCAAGTGGTTTCGAGGGTGGCGGTGTAGGTCGCCGCCGGGTCGACGGTGAGTGCCGGCTCGGTCGCCCACTGCTTGCCGTTGGGCTGGCCCGCCGCGGCCGGAGTGCAGCCGGGGACCACTTCCTGGCGGACGGGCGCGGTCTGCGCGGCGGGCGCGAGAGCGACCAGCGCCGCCGCGGCGACACCGATGCCGAACGCGGCGCGCACCGTGGCGCGGATGGAGCCGATGGAACGATCCTGCGATTGACTGCTCACCTGTCGGGGTCTCCTCGGATCTGGTGGGGTGCAACGTTGTACCGCGCATCCTGCCAGCCGAGTGCCGCACACGGGGCCCGACGGCCCGAACCGTTCGCGCTAGCGCGGGCGCAGCCGCCACAGCGACGTGGTCTCGGCGGTGCGGGCCACCGCGAGCGGATCGTCACGGTCGGTGGCACGCGGATGCCGCGGGCGAGTGGTGAGTTTGCCCATCACCGACAGGCCGGCATCGTCGAGGAGGCGGGGGATGTAGTCGGCCGCACGCAGACCGAGCAGTTCGGCCAGATCCGAGAGCACCAGCCAGGCCTCCCCGCGCGGCATGAGGTGGGCGCGCAGACCGTGGACGAAGTCGGTGAGCATCGATTGATCGTGGTCGTAGACACCACGTTCCAGGTCCGACGTGGGCACACCCGGCAGCCAGGGCGGGTTGCACACCACGAGATCGGCGCGGCCCGGCGGGTACAGCGCGGGCCCGGTCACGGCGATCACACCGCTGTAGCCGAGACGCTCGGCATTGTCCTTGGCGCAGCGGATGGCGCGCGTGGTGATGTCGGTGGCGACGACTTCGGAGACTCCGCGCTGGGCGAGCAGAGCGGCCAGCACGCCGGTGCCGGTTCCGAGATCGAAGGCGGTGCGCACCTCCGGGTCCAACGGCGCGTCGGCGACCAGGTCGACGTATTCGCTGCGGGTGGGGGAGAAGACGCCGTAGCCGGGATGGATACGGGCACCGAGGGCGGGTACCTCCACGCCCTGCTGCTGCCAACGGTAGGCGCCGAGCACACCCAGCAGCTCGGAGAAGGTGACGATCCGGGCGGCGCCGGCGCGGCCGTAGGCGGCGGTGCAGGCCGCCCGCACGTCCGGCGCGCGGGGCAGGTCGAGATGGTTGTCGGCGTCGAGCTGGATCAGCAGGTTGCCGAGGACGTTCGCGCGTGCGCGTTTTCTGGCCCGTTCGTGCTGGTAGAGCGCGCCGAGATCACCACTGGGCGGCTGTTTCGTCCGCGTCCGGTCGGCGCGGCGGCCCAGCGCTGCCAGCAGTTGCCTGCCGTTGTTGTAGTCGCCTCGCCACAGCAGCGCCTCGCCCGCCTTGATGCGGCGGTACGCGCGATCGGCGGAGAGACGATCGTCGGCGATGGTGACGATGCGCGGCGCGGGCGCGCCGTTCTCCGAATGCCAGTCGGCGCGGTGCTGGATATGGTCGCTGGACCATTCGATGGTGGACAGGCGGTTCTCCCGGTGAGTGACGGTGCTGGTGACACGAATCCCTCGGTCCGAGCCGAACGTCACCACTGCTGCTGCCTTGCGAGGGAGCAGCGTTCCATTGTGCCGTATCGGCGGCGGGTGGCGCCGGGCAGGTGCCGTGCCGGGATCGGCCGCCACGGTGGAGTGGGCAGTATCGCAGTCGATAGCGTTTCGGCATAAGACCAGCTAGATGCCTGTTCGTCGATGCCCGGTGATTCCGGATTCCGATTCGTCACCGGGAGTTACCTGCTGGACATGTGCCCATCTGAGACTTGGCCCGCAACCGACTTCGACCAAGGAGAACACCATGGGTTCCGCATCCGCCGTACTGGCAAGCGTCCTGATCGAACTGATCCTCACCGCGATCGAGAGCGGCAGCGCCGCCTGATCGACTGCTCTCGACCGGCCCATCGGCACTGTGTCGGTGGGCCGGTCGCGTTCTCGCGAGCCGACGCCGGTACGAACTACGCTGCGTGCATGACTTCTGGGCAGACCGAGATCTGGCACAACCCGCGGTGCTCCAAGAGCCGCACTGCCACTGCGCACCTGGACGCGGCGGGGGTGGCCTACACGGTGCGGCGCTACCTCGACGAGCCGCCGACCGTCGAAGAACTGCGGGCGGTGCTGGCCCGGCTCGGCGCCGAACCGTGGGACATCACCCGCACCGGCGAACAGCTCGCCAAGGACCTCGGAATGGCGGGCTGGAGCCGCACCGAAGCCGATCGGGAGCGCTGGGTGCGCGCGCTCGCCGAACACCCGAAACTGATCCAGCGACCGATCGTGCTGCGAGCCGACGGCGACGCGGTGGTCGCCCGCGACGAGGAATCGTTGCGGACCCTCGGCTGATCCGGTTGTTGCCCGGCGATAACTATTCGGGCACGGGCGTAACGTGGGAAGCGGCTCCAATGATGTAGATCACATCAGCGGGACACCGTGTCCCGGTGCGAATTGTCGGACCGAGCGTGGATCTGCCTGCGGGATAGCCAGTGGCCACTCCACGCGTGGGAGGTTGTCATGAACATGTTTCGCAAGCTCGTAGTAGGTGCCGCGGCGGCCGGACTGATCGGTGCGTCCAGCGTGCTCGCCGCACCCGCCGAGGCGACTCCGCCCGGTCGCTGTTCGGCGAATCCCGTCGCCGCGACGGGCGCCTTCTCGCAGTGCGGTGACCCGGTGTGGCATCAGGTGCGCGTCACCTGCTGGGCCTGGTGGAACTGGTTCAGCAGCTATGAGCGCTACGGCCAGCCCGCCTTCGGTGGCTTCCACTCCCAGACCTCGTGTGACCTGCCGTTCAGCATGCAGACCTGGTCCGTGGTGGTGCACGGCTGACTCAGTGCCGGGGGTCGTCGTTCCCGGTGAGCAGGCTCGACAGCACAGCCCGCGTATCGGGAACGAAGGGCCAGGCCGGGTCGCGCAGGCGCGCGTGGAGCTCGGTGTCGGTCCACCACCAGCCGTCCGCGATCTCCGACGGCTGGTGGACGATCGGCCCGTCGTAGCGGTACTCGTAGCCGTACAGGTGGCAGCGCAGCGCGCGACCGGCCCAGCGGCCGTCCCAGGACACGGTGGCGCGCAGCGGCAGCGCCGTGCCCGTCGGCACCACGATGCCGAGTTCCTCGCGCAGTTCGCGCCGCGCGGTCTCGGCGGGATCTTCGCCCGCGTCCACCACGCCACCGGCGAGGCAGTCGTGCATCCCGGCGAACACGAGTTTGCTGTCGGTGCGCCGGTGGACGTACACGCGGGCCCCGTCGACCGAACGCACCAGCACACCAGCACTCGCGTGCCACAAACCCTCGCGATACACCGTGCCCCGATCTGCCGCGCCGACCACCTGGCCCGCGGCGTCGTAGACGGCGAGCAGTTCGGACTCCGGGTGCGCTGACACCGCCCGAGGGTAACTCCGGCGCCACGCGCGCTGTCACTTCCTCCGGCGCACCGGTTTCGCCCCCGGGCGTGGTGGGACCGCCCGGGCGGCTCGGCGCACCAGTGCCTCACGCGCGGTCGCTTCGGCGTCGAGCTTGCGCCGGATCAGGTACTGCTGCGCGCAGGTCCACACCGCGTTGGCGGCGAAATAGGCCAGCACCACGACTGGCAGAATCGCGCCGCCGATGAGCGCACCGACCGGGAACACCCACAGCGACAGCATGCGCATCAGGCCGGCTGTGCCGTTGTCGGCCACCACCGGTGTCATCCGGGCGGTGAGGTGCGTGGCGAGGGCGGCGATCAGCGCCAGCGGCACGGCCGACACGGCCACGGCGGCGAACAACTCACCGGCACCGGTCAGCGTCGCCGACAGCGGCGCACCGAACAGCCGGGCCTCGAGGAAAGCCCCCACCTCGGGCGCACCGAACAGATAGTTCGCCGTGGCCGCGTTGTCCTCGACCGACAACGGCTGATCCGTCGAGGTGAACGGACCGACCGTGAAGGTGCCGGTGCGATCGAACGAGCGCAGAACATGGAAGAGCCCGAGGAACACCAGCGCTTGCGCGAGCATCGGCACCATCGGGGCCAACAGGCGCACACCGTGTTCGCGATGCAGCGCGCGCAGCTGCTCGGCCTGGGCGCGCGAGTCGTCCCGGTGGGTGCGGCGAATGCTGTCGATGCGAGGTTGCAGTGCACGCAAACTCGCCTGCGAACGCGCCTGTCGCAGGGCCGGCATCACGAGCAGGGCGCGGACGGTGACGATCAGGGCGAGCACGGCCAGCAGCCAACCGAGACCGTGCGCGGAGCCGAGCGCAACGGCGAAGAGACGGTGCCAGCCCCACAGGGCCGCGGACACCGGAAAATATACGAAATCGAGCATGACGGAACGACCTGTCCGAAAGTGCGCGCGCAGGGCGCGGCAAGGGGAGTGGGATCACGGGATCCGACAGGTGGCGCCGACGGCGACCCCTGTCAGCGGTGATCGATCCCCGGTGCTCGTGGCCGCGGCCGACCGGCGGCATCCGGATTGCTCTGTGGCAGGAATGCGCCGCGCAGCCGGCGCTGCGCCGACCGTGGTGGTCCCGCGCACGCGGCGCGCACCGGCACGGCCCGGTGACCGGTGACCGCGACCAGCGCGCACACCATGGCGGCGGCGACGGCACCGAAGGCCAGCACCCGTGCGGCCTCACCACCGGGCGCGGCGATCAGCACGAAGGCGGGCAGTACGCACGCGAGTACCGCGTACGCCATCACTATCGCCCGTGCCTGCATGTCGGCGAGCATACCGGCCCGGCGGGTAAGCTCGGTCCGGGCGAGACAAGTAGATGGAACGCGATGTCACGGCCATATTTGTGCCGCGTATCGTGGGGACTGTGACTGCATCATCCGCGCACGCCGAGCACACCGCAGGCGACGGGCGCGCCACCCGTTGGACCGGGCACAAGGCTCGCCGCCGGGCGGAGATGATCGATGCCGCGATCGAAGTGATCGAGGAACACGGTCTCGAGATCTCGGTGCAGTTGATCGCCGAACACCTCGCGCTGCCCCGTCCGGTGGTCTACCGCCATGTCGGTGGACGCGCCGAACTCGACGCGCTGGCCCGCCGCCGGATCCTGGAACTGCTGCTCGCCGAACTGCTACCCGCCCTGCGGCCCGACGGCACGCTCAAGGACGCGGTGCGCGGCGCCATCAGCACCTATCTCGGCTGGATCGATCGCCACCCCAACCTGCACCGCTTCCTCGGCGACGCCGCTCCGCAGGGCAGCGTGGCCAGCCTCGGTGGCGCGGGCCGCGAAGTGGGCGGTCAGCTGGCCGACATGTTCGCGGCCAGCCTGGCCCGCTTCGGCATCGACCCCGCGCGCGCCCGGCCGATGGCCTTCGGGGTGGTCGGTCTGGTCGACGGCATGGTGGCCAACTGGCGCGCCGAAGCGCAGCCGGTGCTCAGCACCGAGCAGGTGCAGGGCATCCTCACCGAATCGGTGCTGTCGTTGCTGGAAGGCAATGCCCGCAGCCTCGGTGTCCCGTTGCACCGGGAATCGCTGGTGGCCGATCTGCTCGTGGCACCGGAGGCGGCACCGCCGCCCGAGGCGCGGCTGCGCTGATCGTTCAGCCGCCCGGTGCCAGCATCCGATAGGTGCGGTGCCACAACCACTCCACCGGGCCACGCTCGAACCTGCGCAGCCACAGGTGGGCGAGTCCGGCGATCAGCGCGACCACCAGCAGATAGACCCCGATCGTGAACGGCACCCGCGAGTCCTCGGTCACCCGCGCCGCCCAACCCAGGCCCCAGCCGTAGCACAGGGCTCCGGCGATCAGGTTCTGCAGGATGTAGCAGCTGAGTGCGGTGCGGCCCACCTCACCCAGGCGCGCGCCCGCGAAACCCACCCGCGGCCTGCGGAAGTAGAACTCGGCGACCGCGGCGAGGATACCGAGCGCGACGAACGGTGCGGCGCCGTAGCGGGTGAACAGCACCAGATCCCCGCCACCGAACACCCCGACCGTGAAATCCACCGGCGCGGCCACCGCGAAGCCGAGCACCATGAGCCGGCGGCGAATTCGCGTGCCCTCGGCGCCGAAGACCCCCGCCCGGTACAGGCGCGCGCCCACCAGGAACAGGGCCACCGACATCGGGAAGATGAAGATCGTCTCCACCCGGAAGGCGAGCGCATTGTCGAGACGGAACAGCGCCAGCTCCCAGAAGGAACCGTCGGCATAGGGATTCGGATCCAGCACCGCGCCGGTGGTCGGTTGCCGGTCCGGTTCGTAGGCCAGCGCCACCGCGACCAGGCTCAGCAGACTCAGATGCACCGCCGTCGCCACGATCACCCAGCGTCGTTGTGCGCGTTCGCCGGTCGCCAGCAGATAAGCCACGACCAGCCCGGTGCACGCATAGCCCATCAGCACATCGAATTCGGCCACCAGCACGAAGTTCAGCGCACCGTCGAGCAACAGCAGCCCGGCTCGGATCGGGTACTTGCCCGGCCAGCGCCTGCCGCCGCGGCGCGCCGAATCCTGTTGGATGGCCAGGCCGATCCCGAACATCACGGTGAGCAACCCGAGGAACTTGCCCTGGACGAGTTGCTGGAGCACCCGTTCGGTCCATGCCCACCCGTCACCGGCGGCCGTGCCGAGGTGCTCCAGATAGCCGGCCAGACCGGCGGGATCGGTGAAAATCCAGATGTTGGTGCCCAGCGTGCCCAGAATCGCGATACCGCGCAACACATCCAGCGCGATCAGCCGGCCGGGACGGTCGGGGGTGCGGCCGGGGGTGGCCCGGACAGCGGATTCGGTCATGGTTCGAGTATCGAGGCGATGGTGCGGCGCGCGGATCGTCCGGGAGGACCATCGTGGGTCCGCCGGTCGGGGGACGGCGCGGCCGGTGCGGCCCGGTCCGCCCGGTGGCGGCTGGTCGCGTCCGGTGGCGGTGACGAAATCGGACCGAAAGGTCACCGACTGGTGAGCAGCGAGGGCGAGATGCGGGTGTGGGCCGCGCGCGTCGCCTAGGCTCGACAGCATGCAGCGCATCATCGGAATCGAGGTCGAGTACGGCATCTCGACCCCCACGGAGCCGACGGCCAACCCGATCCTCACCTCCACCCAGGCCGTACTCGCCTACGCGGCCGCCGAAGGGGTGCCGCGCGCCAAGCGGACCCGGTGGGACTACGAGGTGGAATCCCCGCTGCGTGACGCGCGTGGTTTCGATCTGAGCCGGATGAGCGGGCCCGCCCCGGTCATCGACGCCGACGAGGTGGGCGCGGCCAACATGATCCTCACCAACGGGGCCCGGCTCTACGTGGACCACGCCCACCCGGAGTACTCCGCACCCGAGGTCGTCGACCCCCTCGACGCGGTGATCTGGGACAAAGCGGGCGAACGGGTGATGGAAGCCGCCGCCCGGCACGCCTCGAGTGTGCCCGGCGCCCCGCGGTTGCAGCTGTACAAGAACAACGTCGACGGCAAGGGCGCCTCCTACGGCACCCACGAGAACTACCTGATGAACCGCGACACCCCGTTCAGCCACATCATCGCCGGGCTGACGCCGTTCTTCGTCTCCCGGCAGGTGATCTGTGGTTCGGGTCGCGTCGGCATCGGCCAGTCCGGCGATCACCCAGGTTTCCAGCTGTCCCAGCGCGCCGACTACATCGAGGTCGAGGTCGGGCTGGAAACCACCCTCAAGCGCGGCATCATCAACACCCGCGACGAGCCGCACGCCGACGCCGACAAGTACCGGCGCCTGCACGTGATCATCGGCGACGCCAACCTGGCCGAAATGTCGACCTACCTCAAGATCGGCACCACCGCGCTGGTCCTGGATCTGATCGAAGCCGGTGAGGACCTCTCGGAGTTCCAGCTGGCCCGCCCGGTGACGGCGGTGCACCAGATCAGCCACGATCCGACCCTGCGCGCCACCGTGGCCCTGGCCGACGGCCGCGAGCTCACCGGCCTTGCGCTGCAACGGCTCTACCACGAGCGGGTGGCCAAGTTCATCGACCGCGAGGGCAACGACGACCCGCGTGTGCGCGACATCGTCGACAAGTGGGCGATGGTGCTCGACCTGCTCGAACGCGACCCGATGGAATGCGCGCACCTGCTGGACTGGCCCGCCAAGCTGCGGCTGCTCGAGGGAATGCGCAGCCGTGAGGGGCTGGGCTGGGCCGCACCGAAACTGCACATGATGGATTTGCAGTACTCCGATGTGCGTCTGGACAAGGGGCTCTACAACCGCCTAGTGGCCCGCGGTTCGATGCAGCGCCTGGTCAGCGAGCAGGATGTGCTCGACGCGATGACCAATCCGCCCACCGACACCCGCGCCTACTTCCGGGGCGAGTGCCTGCGCCGTTTCGGTGCCGATATCGCCGCCGCCAGTTGGGATTCGGTGATCTTCGACCTCGGTGGGGACTCGCTGGTGCGCATCCCCACCCTGGAACCGCGCCGGGGCACGAAAGCCCACGTGGGCAAGCTGCTCGAAGCCGCGCAATCGGCGGCCGAACTCGTCGAACAGCTCACCCACTGAGGCGTTCTCAGCACGACCGGGCGACAATCCGATCGCTAATCGTCCATGTTGTCGGATCGGCTCGGTAGGGTTGAGGGACGAGCACGATCATTGAGGGAAAGAGGAGGTCGGCTGCGATGGCACAAGAGCAGACCAAGCGCGCCGGGGGTGGCGACGAGGACGAGGGCCCCGAGGGCGTCGACGCGGCAGGGCAGGAACGCCGCGAGAAGCTCGCGGAGGACACCGACGACTTGCTCGACGAGATCGATGACGTGCTCGAGGAGAACGCCGAGGACTTCGTGCGGGCATATGTGCAGAAGGGCGGCCAGTGACCTCAGGTGACCCGTTGCGCCTGCATGCAGGCCAGGCTCTGTCCTCGTTCACCGAACATCTCCGTATGCACGCCCCGGACCTGTTGCCCGCCAACAGGTCCGGGGGCTCGGAGTTGACCGTGGCGGCCGATTTCGCGCCGCACGGCACGACGATCGTCGCGGTCAGCTACCGCGGCGGGGTGCTGATCGCGGGCGACCGCCGCGCCACCCAGGGCAACCTGGTGGCGTCGCGGGACATGGAGAAGGTGTACACCACCGACTCCTTCTCGGCGGCCGGTATCGCCGGCACGGCCGGGCTGGCCGTGGAGATGGTGCGGTTGTTCGCGGTGGAGCTGGAGTACTACGAGAAGATCGAAGGCGTGTCGCTGACCTTCGACGGCAAGGCCAACAAGCTGGCGAAGATGGTGCGGGAGAATCTGCCCGCCGCGATGCAGGGCCTGGCCGTCATCCCGCTGCTCGTCGGTTTCGACGATCAGGTCACCGACGCCGACAGAGCCGGTCGGATCGTGTCCTACGACGTGGTGGGTTCGCGCAGCGAGGAACGGTTCGGCTACACCGCGGTCGGGTCCGGCTCGAACTTCGCCAAGTCCTCGCTCAAGAAGCTCTACCGGCGTGGCATCGACGAGGACCGCGCCCTGCGGATCGCGGTGGAATCGCTGGTCGACGCCTCCGACGACGACACCGCCACCGGCGGGCCCGACGCGCTGCGCGGGATCTACCCGACGGTGGTGACCATCGACGCCGAGGGCGCGGTCGAAGTGCCCGAGCCACGTCTCGGTGAGATCGCCGCGGCGATCGCCGCCGACCGGGAGGCCGCAGTGAACGGGGGTGCCAGCGCATGACGCTGCCTTACTACGCGTCCGCCGAGCAGATCATGCGCGACAAGACCGAGCTCGCCCGCAAGGGCATCGGCCGGGGTCGCAGCGTGGTGGTGCTGGTGTACGACAAGGGTGTGCTGCTGGTGGCCGAGAACCCCTCGGCGACGCTGCACAAGATCAGTGAGCTCTACGACCGCATCGGGTTCGCCGCGGTCGGTAAGTACAACGAGTTCGAGGCCCTGCGCCGCGGCGGTATCCTGCAGGCCGACCTCAAGGGCTACCAGTACGACCGGCGCGACGTCACCGGCCGTTCGCTGGCCAACCTCTACGCCCAGAGCCTCGGATCGATCTTCACCGATCAGCTCAAGCCCTACGAGGTGGAGCTGTGCGTCGCCGAGGTCGGTTACCCGGAACAGCCGCCGACCTCGGTGCTGTACCGGATCACCTTCGACGGGTCGATCGTCGACGAACGCGAGTTCGTCGTGATGGGTGGCACCACCGAGCCCATCGTGACCGCGCTCAAGTCGGCCTACAAGCCCGGATTGTCGCTCGACGAGGCGCTGAAGGTGGCGATCGGCGCACTACAGGCCGGTCAGCCCGAAGCCGACAAGGAAAAGCGCTCGCTCGGGGTCGCGTCGCTCGAGGTGGCCACCCTCGAGCAGGCTCGTCCGCGCCGGGCCTTCCGCCGGCTGCAGGGCGCCCCGCTCGAGCAGGCGCTGGCGGGCACCACCGGCAAACCGGTGACCGAGGTGAAGCTACCCGAACCCGAGGACGGCGCGGGGGACTGACACCGCCGTCACGATCATGATCGGGCCCGCGAACCGCTCCGGTTCGCGGGCCCGATCCGTCGCGTGTGTGCCCGGGTCGTTCGCTGTTCGAATCGTTGTGAACACGTATGCATATCCGATGTCGGGACCGCCGCGCGGGTGCTGGTCGTGGCTGTACTGTCGATAGGGTGCAGCGACGAATCATGGGGATCGAGACCGAGTTCGGTGTGACGTGCACCTTCCACGGTCACCGTCGGCTGTCCCCCGACGAGGTGGCCCGGTACCTGTTCCGCCGGGTGGTGTCCTGGGGCCGCAGCTCGAATGTCTTCCTTCGCAACGGTGCCAGGTTGTACCTCGACGTCGGATCCCATCCCGAGTACGCCACCGCCGAATGCGACAGCCTGGTGCAGTTGGTCACCCACGACCGGGCCGGTGAGCGGGTGCTGGAAGACCTGCTCATCGACGCCGAACAGCGCCTCGCCGAAGAAGGCATCGGCGGTGACATCTACCTGTTCAAGAACAACACCGACTCCGCGGGCAACTCCTACGGCTGCCACGAGAACTTCCTCGTGGTCCGCGCCGGCGAGTTCTCCCGCATCTCGGACGTGCTGCTGCCGTTCCTGGTCACCCGCCAGCTGATCTGCGGCGCAGGCAAGGTGCTGCAGACACCGAAGGCGGCCACCTTCTGCCTGTCCCAGCGCGCCGAACACATCTGGGAAGGCGTCTCCTCCGCGACCACCCGTTCGCGCCCGATCATCAACACCCGCGACGAACCGCACGCCGACGCCGAGAAATACCGGCGCCTGCACGTGATCGTCGGCGACTCCAACATGGCCGAACCGACCACGATGCTCAAGGTCGGCACCGCGTCCCTGGTCCTGGAGATGATCGAAGCGGGCGTGTCGTTCCGCGACTTCGCCCTCGACAACCCGATCCGCGCCATCCGCGAGGTCAGCCACGACCTGACCGGCCGCCGACCCGTGCGGCTGGCGGGCGGACGCCAAGCCAGTGCGCTCGAGATCCAGCGCGAGTACTACGCGCGCGCGGTCGACCACCTGCGCAACCGCGACCGCGACCCGCAGGTCGACGCCGTGGTGGACCTGTGGGGCCGCACCCTCGACGCGATCGAAGCGCAAGACTTCGCCAAGGTCGACACCGAGATCGACTGGGTGATCAAACGCAAGCTGTTCCAGCGCTACCAGGACCGCTACAGCATGGAACTGGCCGACCCCAAGATCGCCCAGCTCGACCTGGCCTACCACGACATCAAACGCGGTCGTGGGGTCTTCGACCTGCTTCAGCGCAAGGGCCTGGCCAAACGGATCACCGAGGACGACGCCGTCGACGCCGCCGTGGACACCCCACCGCAGACCACCCGCGCCAAGCTACGCGGCGACTTCATCACCGCCGCCCAGGACGCGGGCCGCGACTTCACCGTCGACTGGGTCCACCTCAAACTCAACGATCAAGCACAGCGCACGGTGCTGTGCAAAGACCCGTTCCGCTCTGTCGACGAACGGGTCGACCGCCTGATCGCCTCGATGTAGGCGAACCCCCACAGACGGGGGGACACGACAGAACCGGTGGCGCATGGGAGCGAACGCGTAGGCCACCGGTTCTGCTGTGTTATTGGAGCGCTGGCGCGCTCGAGGTTCGCGGCCTCCACGTCCCGACGATCAGGCGCCGTTGCTTGCTCCTTCGTCGCGTGCGCAACGGCGCCTGATCGTCGGGACGGCCGCGAACCGCCGCTTCGCGGCGGACCCTCC
>NZ_JBHSDL010000007.1:0-211584 GCF_042650145.1 Nocardia halotolerans
GGGGTGTGGTGGGTCGGCTGGGGATGTGGGAGGTGGCGGGCCTGGGGTGTGGTGGGTCGGCTGGGGATGTGGGAGGTGGCGGGCCTGGGGTGTGGTGGGTCGGCCGGGGATGTGGGAGGTGGCTGACGTGGGGTGTGGTGTGCGGTTGGGACCGCGGTGGGTGGCGTGCTCGGAGGGTGCTGGGTTGGCTGGGCATGCGGTAGATGGCGGGCGCTGTCGTGGGCGGACCGGGAGGGCGGGGAATCGACTCGACGTGGTCAGTAAGCTTTGTGTTCGTGGTTTCTCCTAACGTTGTCCCGGACGCTGTCGCGGATCGCCGTGCTCGACTGCTGGCGGGGGCGGCGGTGACATTGGGGCAGTTGTCCGACGTTCTGGAGCCGTTGGGGGCGATGTTCGCCGAGCGGGGGCATTCGCTGTACCTCGTGGGGGGCAGTGTGCGCGACGCGGTGCTCGGGCGGTTGGGCAACGATCTGGACTTCACCACCGATGCGCGGCCCGAGGTCGTACAGGAGATGCTGCGCGGGTGGGCCGACCATCTGTGGGACACCGGTGGGCTGGCGTTCGGCACGGTGAGTGCGGCCAAGGCTGATCAGCAGCTCGAGATCACCACGTTCCGGGCCGACAGCTACGACCGGGTTTCGCGCAACCCCGAGGTGACTTTCGGCGACACTCTCGAGGGCGACCTGGTGCGCCGTGATTTCACGGTGAACGCGATGGCGGTGAAGATCGCCGCCGACGGTTCGCTCGAGTTCGTCGACCCGCTCAACGGTCTGGATGCTCTGCTCGACGGGATCCTGGATACTCCTGCGGCACCGCAGGACTCGTTCGACGACGATCCGCTGCGCATGCTGCGCGCTGCCCGTTTCGTCGCCCAGCTCGGTTTCGACGTGGCGCCGCGGGTGCGGGCGGCGATCGTGGAGATGGCCGAGCAGATCGACCGGATCACCGCCGAGCGGGTACGCACCGAGCTGGACAAGCTGATCGGCGGGTTGCACCCGATCGACGGCATCAACCTGATGTGCGACACCGGTCTGGCCCAGCGGGTGCTGCCCGAGGTGCCGACGATGAAGCTCGAGATCGACGAGCACCACCAGCACAAGGACGTGTACCAGCATTCGCTGACGGTGCTGTCGCAGGCGATCGACCAGGAGGACGGCGACCCCGACCTGGTGTTGCGCTGGGCGGCGCTGCTGCACGACATCGGCAAGCCCGACACCAAGCGCAACGAGCCGGGCGGCGGGGTGAGTTTCCACCACCACGAGGTGGTGGGCGCGAAGATGGTGCGCAAGCGGATGCGCGCGTTGAAGTATCCGAAGGCGTTCACCGAAGATGTCGCGCGCCTGGTGTTTCTGCACCTGCGCTTCCACGGTTACGGCAAGGGGCAGTGGACGGATTCGGCGGTGCGCCGCTACGTCACCGACGCTGACGATCTGCTCGATCGCCTGCACAAACTGGTCCGCGCCGACTGCACCACCCGCAACAAGCGTCGTGCGGCGGCTTTGCGCGGCACCTACGACGAGCTCGAACAGCGCATCGCGGCCCTGCGTGAGCAGGAGGACCTGGCCCGGGTGCGGCCCGATCTGGACGGCAACGCGATCATGGAACTACTCGGTCTGCCGCCGGGGCCGCAGGTGGGCAAGGCATGGAAGTACCTCAAGGACCTGCGGCTGGACCGCGGTCCGATGACGCGCGAGGAGGCCGAGGCTGCCCTGCGTGACTGGTGGGCCACGCAGAACTCCTGATCAGAACACGATCAGGGTGGTGCCCGCGATGATCGCGTCGCGGATCTGGGTGAGGTCGAACGAACCGGTGATGCCGGGCAGCTCTATCCGGAACCGCACCTTGTCGCCGCGGCGGTGCGCGTAGGAGATGCTCGCCCGGTTTGGCAGGTCGTCGAGCAGCAGCGCGGGTGCCTGCACGGCCCGGCGGGGCAGGCGGATGCCGTACCAGCTGGCGCGGCGGATATCGATGGTGAGCAGGTTGTCGTAGACCTGCGCGTCGACGACGGCGCTCATCTTGCGGGTGCGGTGGGTGGCGAGGATGCGGCCGCGTTCGTCGAGACCCACCCGCCAGTCCAGGTTCTGCGCGTCCACCCAGTCGACGAGCGCGCCGATGCCGATGGTGCCTTCGATGTCGAGTTGCTGCACCCGGACCTTGGTCGGCACGCCGGGGATCATCCGCACGCCGTGGGCGATCACCGTGACCGTCTCGATCGGGTGCGAGTCCCACACCAGGTCCGACAGCACTGTCTTGCTCTGGAAGTGGGCGCCGCGCCTGCGGAGTTTGAACGTGTCGAGGGTGGCGGTGAGGTCGTGTCCGAGCAGGGTGGCGTCGACTTCCTGGCCACCGAAGCGGCTGAGGATGCCCTCGCTGAGCACGGTCATCAGCACATCGGGCATGAGCGCGGTGACGGTGCCGGAGCCGAGGTCGGCGACGGGGTCGGCCCAGGACGTGGTGAAGCCGAGCCACTGGTCGATCCATGACGGGTCGAGCAGGCGTTTGCCCAGGTCGACAGCGCCCGACAGTGACCAGGACTTCGGATCGAAATACGTGGCCATGATTGGTCCGAGAGTACTTGCCCGGGGCGTCGTCGGCCATGCTCGACGGCGTGTTGTGTGCCCATCTGCGCCTGGGAACTCCGATAATGCGGAGAATGTAGCTATTTACAACCGCTTGTGCGGAACTAGGCTGAAGGTGTGGCGAAACTACGGATCAAAGAAGCCGCCGACCTCCTCGGCGTCAGCGACGACACCGTCCGCCGGTGGATCGACACCGGCGCGCTGGCGGCCACCAAGGACACCGCGGGCAGGCTGGTGATCGACGGGCGCGAACTCGCGACCCTGGCCGTCGACCAGGCCCGCACCCCGCAAACCCGGGTCGGCAGCGCCAGCTCGGCCCGCAACCGATTCCCCGGCCTGGTCACCCGCGTGGTGGCCGACAAGGTGATGGCGCAGGTGGAGATGCAGTGCGGTCCGTTCACAGTGGTCTCGCTGATGAGCAGTGAATCGGTGCGTGAGCTGGGGCTCGAACCGGGCAGCGTGGCTCTGGCGAGCGTGAAGGCGACGACCGTCGTGGTCGAACGGGCCGCCGGATGATGCGCCGGCTCGCGCTCGCCGCCGCGACGCTGATGGCTGTCACCGCCTGCGGCGGCCAGAACGACTCCGACACAGGGTCTTCTACGCTCACCGTGTTCGCGGCCGCCTCGTTGCAGCATGTCTTCGCCACGCTGGAGCCGGAGTTCGAGACCGCCAATCCTGGTGTGGACGTGCAGTTCTCGTTTGCGGGGTCTTCCGATCTGGCAGCACAACTGCTTGCCGGTGCGCCCGCCGATGTGTTCGCCGCCGCGGACCGGCCGACCATGGACAAGGTGGTGCGAGACGGCCGGATCGCCACGTCGGCACCGTTCGCCACCAACGTGCTCACGGTGATCACCGAACCGGGTAACCCGAAGGGGATCAACAGCTTCGGTGATCTGTCGCGCGACGGACTCACCGTGGTCGTGTGTGCGCCGCGAGTACCGTGTGGACGGGCCACGCAGCAGGTGGCCGCGGCCGCCGATGTCATCCTGCGACCGGTGAGCGAGGAATCCTCGGTCACCGATGTACTCACCAAAGTGACCTCCGGACAAGCGGATGCGGGGCTGGTGTACGTCACCGATGCCGCCGACGCGAATGTCGCCACCTTGTCGATACCCGAGGCCACAGCGGCTGTGAACACGTATCCGATCGGGGTGCTACGCGATTCGGAGCAAGCGGCGGCGGCGGAGAAGTTCGCCGAGTTCGTCACCGGCCCGGCCGGACGCGCGGCGCTCACCGCAGCGGGATTCGGCGCGCCATGAATCAGCATGCTGCGGTTGGGCTTCCGTGTGTTGGACGCGGGACTCGCCGTCCAGGGGCGGACCGTAGGGTCCCTGTCGGGTCGGTGTTCCACAGCGGTGCTGCCACGTGAGCGCCGGATTGCCACGCTGGCTGCTACTGCCGGCCGTCATCGGTTTCGCGCTGGTGGTGGTGCCGTTGAGTGCACTGGCCTGGGGAGTCGAGTGGAACCGGTTCATCGAGCTCGTCACCACCGAAGCATCCAGGGACGCACTGTGGTTGAGCTTGCGAACAGCCTCGGCCAGTACGGTTCTGTGTCTGCTCTTCGGCGTACCGATGGCCGCGGTACTCGCCAGAGCGCGGTGGCGAGGTCTCCCGCTGTTGCGGGCACTTGTGTTGCTGCCCTTGGTTTTACCGCCGGTAGTCGGGGGCATCGCCCTGCTGTACACCTTCGGCAGACGCGGACTACTCGGCCAACATCTGGAAGCGGCGGGCATTCAGATCGCCTTCAGCACTACCGCGGTGGTGCTCGCGCAAACCTTTGTCGCACTACCCTTTCTGGTCCTCACCCTCGAGGGCGCCTTGCGCACCGCGGGCAGCCGCTACGAACAGATCGCAGCCACCCTCGGCGCGAGCCCCAGCACGGTCTGGTGGCGCATCTCCCTACCGCTGTTGCGACCCGCCCTGATCTCCGGCGCCGTGCTGGCTTTCGCCCGCGCCCTCGGCGAGTTCGGTGCCACCCTCACTTTCGCGGGCAGCCTCCAGGGCCGCACCCGCACCCTCCCCTTGGAGATCTACTTGCAGCGCGAAGCCGACCCCGACGCCGCCGTCGCCCTCTCGGTCGTCCTGATCGTCGTCGCCGCCCTCATCGTGTTGCTCGCCTACCGCCGAACCAGTCCCATCCCCGGCACCCAACTCCGCAGTGCCGGGCGCGCCCAGGTGAGCGGGGGCACGCGGTGACCGGCGCGGCACCGGACGGGCAATCCCCACGGGGGCTGGTGGTGTCGGCGCGTATCGCGGCGCGTGATCTGGACGTGCACATCGAGGTGGCCCCCGGCGAGGTTCTCGCCGTCCTCGGCCCCAACGGTGCAGGCAAATCGAGTCTGTTGCAGGTGATCGCGGGCCTGACCGTCCCCGATGAGGGTTCCGTGCGCCTGGGCGGCCGAACCCTCACCGACACCGCGAGAAATATCGCGTTGCCCGCCCATCGGCGCGGTGTATCCCTGCTGGCGCAGGACCCGCTGCTGTTCCCGCACCTCAGCGTCGCCCAGAACGTGGCGTTCGGTCCACGCAGTCGCGGCATGAACAAACGCCGGGCTGCGGCGACGGCCACCGACTGGCTCACCGCCGTCGAAGCCACCGCCCTCACCGACCGCCACCCGGGCTCGCTGTCGGGCGGCCAAGCCCAACGGGTGGCGCTGGCCCGCGCCCTCGCCGTCGACCCCGACCTGCTGTTGCTCGACGAGCCCATGTCGGCCCTCGACGTCGACGTGGCCCCCGCCATGCGGTCGCTCCTGCGCCGCGTCCTGCGCGACGAACCCGGCCGCGCCCATCCCCGCTGCGCGATCCTGGTCACCCACGACATCATCGACGCCATCACCCTGGCCGACCGCCTGGTCGTCCTCGAGTCCGGCCGCGTGGTCGAGTCCGGTCCGGTATCGGAGGTGATGACTCACCCCCGCAGCCCCTTCGCCGCCCGAATCGCCGGCCTGAACCTGCTGCACGGCACCGGCGTCGACCTGGCGTCGACCACACATGCGAGATCGGCCCGGACGGAGCACGATTTCCTCGACGAATCAGACGTGGACCCATCCACTGGTGCTGCCGCGCTGACGGATGTCTACCTGGCCGATGGTGATCAGTCGGTGGCAGGTTCGGATCGATTCGCAGGCGCTGCGGAGGTGGGCGATCACCCCGATGGTCAGCAATCCGTCGCGGACACACCTCGGCTCACCGGCGCTACCGGGCGCCCAGACGCCGAGGCGGGGCGGGAGTTTCGCCCGGAGAGTGGTGAAGTGCCGAAGCTCGGCACCGTATCGGTCGGCGCGGGAGGTGCCCAGGAACCGGATCCCGTCACCGAACTGACCGTAGACGGCCGCGTCGTAGGCGATTTCACCCCGGGAGCCCGTGCCGCCGCGGTCTTCTCCCCCGCCGCGGTCGCGGTGTTCACCGAACCCCCGGGCGGCAGCCCCCGCAACGTCTTCACCGTCGACGTCACCGAGATCACCGATCGCGGCGGCATCGTGCGGGTGCGCGCCGACGCACCGCGAGCTCCCGGTCTGTGCGCCGATCTCACCCCGGCCGCGGTCACCCAGCTCGACCTCACCGTCGGCGCTCGGGTGTTCTTCGCGGTCAAGGCGACAGAGGTGCGGGTCTACGCCTGCTGAACCACGCCCCGGTGACGGGTGGGCGCGCCGGGTCGTTCATGCTCGATTCACCGGGGTACCCCACCTGGCGTGACGCGCGAATACCGGAGGGCATCGCATGCCGCTGGACCTGAACAGTGATCTGGGCGAAGGCTTCGGCCCATGGCGGATGGGCGACGACGCCGCCATGCTCGACATCGTCACCAGTGCCAATATCGCGTGTGGTTTCCACGCGGGCGACCCGGTGATCATGCGCCGCACCTGTGAGCTGGCGGTGGCCAAGGGCGTGCGCATCGGCGCGCACGTGGGTTACCGCGATCTGGTCGGTTTCGGTCGTCGCGACATCGCCATCGCCCCGGCGGAATTGCGCGACGAGGTGCTGTATCAGATCGGTGCGCTGGCGGCGTTCGCGCGCGCCGCGGGCGACCGGGTGCGCTACGTCAAACCGCACGGCGCGCTGTATCACGCCGCGGCGCGCGACCGCCTGCTCGCCGATGCCGTGCTCACCGCGGTGGCCGAGGCCGAGCCGGGGCTGGCGCTGCTCGGCCCGGCGGGTACCGAACTCGAACGCGCCGCGCGGCGGGTGAACGTGCGTTTCGTGGGCGAGGGCTTCGCCGATCGCGCCTATACCGCCGGGGGCACCTTGGCGCCGCGCGGAGTTGCCGGTGCGGTGCTGTCCCCCGATGACGCGGTGAGCCAAGCTGTGGCCCTTGCGCTGTCGGGGACCGCGCGTACCGTGGACGGTCCGGGAACGGTCGCCGTGTCCGTGGCCAGCGTGTGCGTCCACGGTGACTCACCGGCGGCTGTGGAGATGGCTCGCCGGATCAGGGGGGCGTTGGGCGAGGCCGGTGTACCGGTCGAGCCGTTCGGCTGAGGGCGGGAGGCTGCATGGAAACCGACTGGAACGCGCGGATCAGGCCCGCGGGTGATCGCGCCGTGCTCATCACCCTCGACGACCCGCGCCCGGTGCAGCGGCTGGCCTCGGCCTTGCGTGTGCACGCCATCGCCGGGGTGCAGGACGTGCTGCCCGCCGCGGAAACCGTGCTGGTGACCATGCATTCGGTGCACTACGGCGTGCAGGTGCGCCGCGAACTCGTCGCACTGCTCGACCGGCTCGAGCACGAGTCACCGCAGCCGGATTCGCCCGATGTTTCCCGTGGAACAGCCGAGCCCGACGAGGTGGTGGAGATTCCGGTCCGCTACGACGGCACCGACCTGCCCGAAGTGGCCCGTCTGCTCGACCTGTCGGTCACCGAGGTGATCGCGGCGCACACCGGCACCGTCTGGCGGTGCGCGTTCGTCGGGTTCGCCCCTGGTTTCGGCTATCTGGTCTCGCCCGACGGCCGGCTCACGGTGCCGCGCCGCGCTCAGGCTCGCACCGCCATCCCACCGGGTGCGGTGGCGCTGGCCGGTGGGTACTCCGCGGTGTATCCGCGTGGTACGCCGGGTGGCTGGCAGCTCATCGGGAGTACCGATCTGCGGATGTGGGTGGTCGACCGCGATCCACCCGCGCTGGTACGTGCGGGTTCGGCGATTCGGTTCGTCGACAGCGAGGAATAAGCCAGGGCTGCTCAACGGTGCGCCGCCTCGACAGCGAATCGGGGAGTGATCGCATGGTGATCTTCATCGAACGGGTGGGGCCGTTCGCGACGATCCAGGACCTGGGCAGGCCCGGGTGGTTCGATTCCGGCGTCGGCCAGGCGGGCGCGGCCGACCGCGCGGCGCTGCGGCTGGCGAACCGGCTGGTCGGCAATCCGGAAGACCATGCGGGAATCGAGGTACTGCTCGGCGGACTCGTGCTGCGCGCCGACGCGCACCTGACGGTCGCGGTCACCGGCGCGCCCGCCCCGGCCACGGTCGACCACACCCCCGTCGGGCACGCCGGTGTACTCGAGCTCGACGAGGGACGAGTTCTGCGCCTGGGCATGACGACTGCCGGTCTACGCAGCTACGTGGCCGTGCGCGGCGGTATCGACGTACCCAAGGTGCTCGGTTCCCGCAGTTACGACACCCTTTCCGGGATCGGCCCCGAACCGCTGCGCGCCGGCACGCACCTGCGGGTCGGTCGGTCACCGCGCACGCTGCCCACCGTCGAATTCGCGCCGGTCCCGGTGCCGCCGGAGGTGCTCACCGTGCGCGCGCGACCCGGCCCGCGCGCCGACTGGTTCACCGACCCCGACGAGCTGTTCCGTGGTTCCTGGCTGGTCTCGGCCGACACCGACCGCGTCGGGGCGCGCCTGGATCGCGGCGAAGGCGCCCCACTGGTTCGTTCGATCGCTGGTGAGCTGCCCGCGGAAGGGATGGCGCTGGGGTCGGTGCAGGTGCCGCCGAGTGGCCGGCCGGTGGTGTTCCTCGCCGACCACCCGATCACCGGCGGCTATCCGGTGATCGCGGTGGTACTCGACGCCGATGTGGACCAGGTCGCCCAGGCCCGCCCGGGTGGGCGGTTGCGGTTCGTGCCCGACCGGTGAACAAGCACGGAACCGAATGCTCCCGGCGCGCGTCCAATCAGGTTGTGAACGAAATCGAGTACGTCCTCGGAATCGGCGACCCGCTCGGCCAGTACTGGCCGGACCAGGCACTGGCCGACAGCGCCGACACCCTGTGGCTCGATTTCGACGCCGACACCAGCTTCGACGACGCGCTACTGCCCGACATTCCGCTCGCCGCGGTGGACCATCGTGTTGTGCTGGCGCAGGAATCGCAGCTCAGCCGCCCGCCCTGGCTCGGCGAGAATTGAGCGCGATCGCCACGATGCCCAGCGCGTACACCCCGGCCCCGGCCAGCACCACGCCCAGCGCCCGGCCGTCGGCCGGAATCACCAGCGCCGTCAACGCGATCGCGAGCACGAAAGTGATGTTGAAAACCGTGTCCTGCAGGGCGAACACCTGGCCGCGCCGGTCGTCGTCGATGTCGATCTGCATGCTCGCGTCGCCGGTCAGCTTGATCACCTGGCCGGCCAAGCCCAGTCCGAACGCGCCGATCAGCAGCAGCCGGTGCGCCTGCTCGGTCGCCGCCTCCGAGGAGGCCAGCGCGGTCGGGGTCACCAAGGTGAGCTGCACGATGACCGCTGTCACCAGGCCCACCAGCACCGTGCGTGGCCTGCCGAGCCGGGGAATCAGCACCGGCGCCAGGATCGCGGCCACCAGCATGCCCGCCGCGGCCGCGACGATCGCCACCCCGAAGCCGACCAGTCCGCCGCTCATCTGCGTCTCGCCCGCGGGCTGACGCAACACCAGCACCATGATCAGTGTGTTCATCCCGAACACGATGCGATGCGCGCCGATGCCGATCATCGCCGTCGTCACCTGCACCGCATGCCACACCGCGCTCGCTCCGGTACGCAGGCCGGTCGCGATGGCGCGCACCGTGCTCGCCGAACTCTTCGAACCACGTTCCGGGCCGAGTACCCGCGGCCGGAAGCCGTAGGCCAGCACCGCCCCCACCAGCGAGCCGATCCCGCTGAGCGCCACCGCCACCGCCGACGCGGAATCACCGGCCCCGAGTACCGCGATCACCGCCACCGATGTCGTCGCGCCCACTCCCGCACAGGCCGAAGCGACCGTGGCCAGCACCGAGTTCATCGGCACCAGCCAGCGCCGTTCGAGCACCCGCGGCAACGCCGCCGACACCCCGGCCAGCACGAACCGGCTGATCCCCACCACCGCCAGCGCCAGCACGAGCAGCACGCTCTCCGGTACGCCACCGAACAACGCCACCGCGGCCACGCCGATCAGCACCGCCCGCGCCACGCTCGCGATCAGCAGTACCCCACGCCGATCCCACCGGTCCAGCAGCGCGCCCGCATAGGGTCCGAGCACCGAATACGGCAGCAGCAGCACCGCGAAACCCGCCGCGATCGCGAGCGGATCGGTCTCGCGTTCCGGATTGAACAGGATCGCACCCGACAGGGCCGCCTGGAACATGCCGTCGCCGAACTGGGCGGTCAGCCGCAGCAGACCCAGGCGCGGCATCCGCGGATTGCGGCGGAATACCGTCCGGGATTCCCGCAGCAGATGGCGCATCGAAATCGCCCGCTCATCCGCCGGATTCGAGCAGTCAGCGCGATCAGTCGACACCTCGTGAGGATAGTGGTGCCAGAATTGAGTTGGCGGTACGGGTGTAGAGCAGGAGGAGCATCATGTCCACATCGATGACGACCCCGCGGATCGAACTGCATCGCGGCGGTGACCGAGCCAAGACACGCATCTCCTGGCTCGACTCCAAGCATTCGTTCTCCTTCGGCGAGCACTACGACCCCGACAACACCCACCACGGGTTGCTGCTGGTGAACAACGAGGATGTGGTGCTGCCCGGCGAGGGTTTCGACACCCACCCGCACCGCGACATGGAGATCGTCACCTGGGTGCTCGGCGGCAGCCTGGTGCACCAGGACTCGCTCGGGCACAGCGGCGTGATCTACCCCGGCCTGGCCCAGCGGATGAGCGCGGGCACCGGCATCCTGCACTCGGAGAAGAACGACTCCTGGCGCCTGGACGGCACACTGCCCGAACACGACGAACCGGTGCACTTCGTCCAGATGTGGGTGGTGCCCGACGAACCGGGCGTGGACCCCGGCTACCAGCAACTCGAAATCGACGACGAACTCGCCCGCGGCGAACTGGTGACGGTGGCCTCCGGACTACCGCGCTACCGCGACCGCACCGCCATCGCGATCAACTCCTCGCACGCGGCCCTGCACGTCGCCCGAATGTCGGCCGACAACCCCGGATTCACTCTCCCCGACGCGCCCTACCTGCACGTTTTCGTCGCTCGCGGGGAGATCGACGTGGAAGGGGTCGGCACCATGTCCCAGGGTGACGCGGCCCGGCTCACCCGCTCCGGTGGCCAGCGGGTGCGCCCCCACGGCGAGGCCGAAGTGCTGATCTGGGAAATGCACGCCCGCCTCGGGCAGTGATACTGGCGGCTGGTGCCGCGTGTTCGCGGCCCCGGCGGGCCTCGATCTTCCCTCCCGGCGGGTACTCCTTCGTCGCACCCTCTGGTCAGTCCAGATCGAGGCGGGCCGCGAACGGCTTTTACGCTGAGCCGGGTTCGCGGATGAGGGTGCTGGATCGGATGTTGGCGCGGGTGGCGGCGACGATCTGCGCGAAGTCGGGGCGGAAGTCGCCGTCGGGGGGTTGCAGCCAGGTGCGGTAGCCGCTGCGCTCATCGGCCGGAGACGGCAGCACGATGTCGCTGCCCGGCAGCGCGACAGACGCGCACACCCGGAACAACTCGGCGAACAGCACGGTGTCGAGATAGGAATTGTCGGTGGGCCCGGTGAGGAAGGTCCATCGGCCGGACCTGGGATGGGCGATGATCGGACCGCAGCGTTGACCTCGGCTGATCAAGGTGCCGAGTACCCGTTCGCCCAGCGTCGAAGGCATCACCACCGCCCCGACCGCACCGATTTCCAACACGATCCGCCCCAGAGCCGAATCGACAACACCGTAGAGCCCGTTGTGCTTGCGATAGTGCCGACAGCGCGCGAGCGCGTCTCGGTTGGCCGAGTACTCCTCGGCCGCGGTATACCCGCCTTTGTCATCAGTTCGCGACGTGCTCATCACGACCTCGTCTCCGTCGACGCTGGACTCGATGTAGCTGGGGGTTCGCCAATAGCCTAATGCCGCACAACCGGGCTGACAATAGTCAGTAGCTGGCGTGTCGATCGGCGTACTATCTTTCCGCATGGCACCCGTTTCGCCGACCACGGCGCGCTGGGAACTGGTCCTGCGTCTGCGCGAACTCCGTGAACAGCGCGGCCACGACTCGGCCGGTTTCGCGCGGCGGGTCGGGTTCACCCCGGCCAACTGGTCGCATGTGGAGAAGGGCAGGCGAGTGCTCACCCGCACCACCATCGAGCCGGTTCTCGACGTCCTCGACGTCACCGCCGACGAACGCCGCGAACTGCTCGCCCTGCTCGAGGCCAGCAAACAGCGCAGCTGGTGGTCGACTTCCGCGGCCCTGATCGGGCCCGAATTGCAACGCCTGTACGGCATGGAAGCCGGCGCGCAGAGCATCCGCAGCTACGACAGCCTGATCGTGCCGGGCCTGCTCCAGACCGAAGCCTATGCTCGGGCGCTGATCAGCGCCGATGTGATGATCCGGCCGGTGCAGGTAGACCAGCTGGTGGCGATCCGGCTGCGCAGGCAGCAGCGACTACGCGATGCCGAACCGCTCGAACTCACCGCCGTGCTCGGTGAAGCCACCCTGCGTCAGCAGACCGGGGGCCCCGAAGTCCTGCGCGAGCAGTTGCGCCACCTGGTGGAGTTGATGCGCGAACTCGACACCGTGGATGTGCGCGTCATCCCGTTCACCGCGCCCAAAGGTGCGGTCCTCGGCGGTTCCAGCTTCCATCTGCTCGACTTCGCAAGCGACCAGCTACCTACCTTCGCGTGGGCTGAGAGCGCGGTGTTCGGTGGTCCGGTCGACGATGCCGAGCAGGTGCGCGATCTGGGGTTCGCCTATCTGCGCGCCCGCGAGCAATCCCTTTCGCGCAGCGAATCTCTCGCCCTGATCAGCGACTATGTGAGCGTGTAAGATTCGGGGTATGTCCACCACCGCTCGCCGCCGCCCGGCCGAACACGGCTGGTTCACCTCGTCACGCTCCAATAACGGCAACCAATGTGTCGAGGTTCGCTTCGATGGTGACGTCGTCCAGATACGCGACAGCAAATTCCGGCGCAACCCGATGAACACCGGCCTCGACGAGCCCATCATCACCGTCGACAGCACCCAGTGGACCGCCTTCCTGCGCTGCCTGCTGACCAACAGCCCCCACCCCACCCTGATCGCCGACGTCACCCCCGACGGCGCGGCCACCCTCCGCCACGAAGACGTCACCCTCCACTTCACCCCAGCCGAATGGGAAGCCTTCACCGCCGGCGCCCACGACAACGAGTTCGCCTGCGCCTAGCCGCCGTCCCACCCTTGTGCGTGTCCGTCGGTGACCGGGCAGTCCGCGCCAGTGATCGACGCCCATACTCGATCGCCGATGCCACGGCAGCGAACTGATCGCGGATGCCGGACATGTCCAGCTGAAGTCGGCCGGGCTACAGCCGACGCAGTCGCCGCTTCTTACTCGGCACTGTCAGCCGCACGTACACCCCCACGAGGTCCGGTGCCGCGGCTCTGGCGCGCTCACTGAGGTCGATCATCGAGGCCGTCGTTTCCCAGCCGAGGACTTCTGTCATCCGGCGATCGAGGAGCGGGATGATGCTCCGGTTCCACAGGCAGGTGGCGGCACAGGTGCCAACGGCGAAGATGAGCACGCTCACCGCGGCCCACTGCCACCCGGGCAGGTCGGGCAGAACTCCCAGCTTCTTCGCGGCTGTGATGAGCAGGGCTGGGGCCGCGGCCAAGACCAGCAAGGAGAGCAGGAGCTTGTACTTCTCCCGCTCGGAGTAGTGCAGCACCAGCAGCCCTTCGGCGAGCGCACCCTCCTGCTCCCCCGGCGGAAGCGATTCGAAAACCGGACCGATGACAAGAACCGGCTGCTGGTTTCGAGCCTTCGGTCGCACCCCGTCCAGCCACCACGTCGGCACGTCTCCGGCTTCGACAGGCGCTGCATCCACCCCGAATCGTGTCGCGAGTTCCTCGACACGGCTACCGACTTCATCCAGATCCACCCGTACATATTCGGCGATCCGCCGGTGCACTACTAAATCTGAGCAGCCTCCGGTACCTCGGTCATCGAGCAGGCCACCGGGCGAAATCAGTCGATCAGTTCGACGCGGCACGGAAGGCCGGGTGCTCGGCTCAGCTTGGCGTCGCCGGTGAGCAGGACGACGTCGAGTCGACCAGTTGTTTGCGTTCGTGACGGAGCAGGCCGAGGCTGACCTCGGTGTCGATCAGGTGGGGCGCGTGGCAGGTGCTGTGGCCCAGGATTCGGCATACTGGGACGCGTGACTTCCGATCTGAGCGCTCCTTCCGGTATCGACCTGTCCTTCCGTGATCAGGATGTACGGGTGCAGGACGATCTGTTCGCGCACGTCAACGGGCGGTGGTTGGCCGAATACGAGATTCCGGCCGATCGGGCGGTCGACGGTGCGTTCCGGACGTTGTACGACCAGGCCGAGCTCGATGTGCAGGCGATCATCACCGACAGTGCCGCCGGTGCGGCCGATGACGCCGACGCACGCAAGATCGGTGACCTGTTCTCCAGCTTCATGAACACCGATGTGGTGGCCGCGGCCGGGCTCGCCCCGGTGGCCGATGAGCTGCGCGAGATCGCCGAGGTCACCGATGCGAGCGCGTTCGCCGCGCTGCTCGGCCGGCTGCAGCGCACCGGTGTGCGCGGAGCGCTGGCCTATTACGTCGACACCGATGACAAGAACTCCACCCGCTATCTTGTGCACGCCACCCAATCGGGTCTGGGTCTGCCCGACGAATCGTATTACCGGTCCGAGGAATTCGGTGAGATCCGCGACGCTTATCGCGCGCATATCGCGAAGATGTTCACCATCGCCGCGGCCGATCCCGCACTGGCCGGTCTGTTGCCCGCCGACGCCGAGGACGCGGCCCGGCGCATCTTCGAATTGGAACGCACGCTCGCCGCGGGACATTGGGATGTGGTTCGGCGTCGTGATGCCGAAAAGAGTTACAACCTCACCACTTTCGATCAGCTTGCCGCCGCACATCCCGAATTCGATTGGGCGGCTTGGGTTGACGCTGCCGCGAGCGGTGTGGAACGCGCGGGTACCGAATTGTTCGACGAACTGGTGATCCGTCAGCCCGGGTTTGTCGGTGCATTCGCGCGCGCATGGGCCGATGTGCCACAGTCGGATTGGCAGTTGTGGGCCTCCTGGCAGGTGTTGCACGCCCGTGCCCCGTTCCTCACCGAGGATATCGTCGCCGAGAACTTCGATTTCTACGGCCGCACCCTCACCGGCGCGCAGGAGATCAGGGAACGCTGGAAGCGTGGCGTGGGCCTGGTGCAGGACCTGCTGGGTGAAGCGGTGGGCAAACTGTATGTGGCCAGGCACTTTCCGCCGGAAGCCAAGGCGCGCATGGTGGAGCTGGTGGCCAATCTGCAAGAGGCCTACCGCCGCAATATCGCCGAGCTCGAGTGGATGGGCGCCGACACCAGGGCGGCCGCGCTGACCAAGCTGGAGAAGTTCACGCCCAAGATCGGCTACCCCGACACCTGGCGCGACTACTCCGCCGTCGAGATCGACGCGGCCGACCTGGTGGGCAACTACCGCCGTGGTTACGCCGCCGAACACGACCGCGACCTGGACAAACTGGGTGGCGAGGTGGATCGCGGCGAATGGTTCATGACCCCGCAGACGGTGAACGCCTACTACAACCCCGGCATGAACGAAATCGTTTTCCCCGCAGCGATTCTGCAGCCGCCGTTCTTCGACATGAACGCCGACGACGCCGCCAACTACGGTGGGATCGGCGCCGTGATCGGCCATGAGATCGGCCACGGTTTCGACGACCAGGGCGCCAAGTACGACGGCGACGGCAACATGCTGGACTGGTGGACCGACGAGGACCGCGCCGAATTCGGCAAGCGCACCAAGGCCCTGATCGACCAGTACAACGTGCTCTCCCCCGCCGACCTCGACGACGAGCACACCGTCAACGGTGAGTTCACCATCGGCGAGAACATCGGTGACCTGGGCGGTCTTTCGATCGCGCTGGCCGCCTACAAGATCTCCCTCGACGGTGCGGAGCCGCCGGTCATCGACGGGCTCACCGGCCTGCAGCGCGTCTTCTACGGGTGGGCGCAGGTGTGGCGCACCAAGGCGCGCACCGAGGAGGCCGTCCGCCGACTGGCCATCGACCCGCACTCCCCGCCGGAGTTCCGCTGCAATGCGGTGGTCCGCAATATCGACAGCTTCTACGAGGCTTTCGACGTGCGGCCCGACGACCGGTTGTTCCTCGCGCCCGAGCAGCGCGTCACCATCTGGTGATGCGAGACCCTGCCGGCTGATGCGCCGGTAGGGTCGAAAGCGATTGTGATGGGGAGGAATTCATGCGGCATCAGCAGGTAGCCGACAATGTGTTCACCGTTCGCGGCACCGATGTGAACATGGTTCTGCTGCGGGACGGCCGCGATCTCACGCTGATCGACGCGGGCTGGTACGGCGATGCGGGTGTGCTCGAGCAGTCGATCCGCGAGTTGGGGCACCGCCCCGAGGACATCGTCGCGATCCTGCTCACCCACGCCCACCTCGATCACGTCGGCGCCCTCAACCATCTGCACCGGCACTACGGCACCCCGGTCTACACCAGCGAGACCGAGGTGGCGCACGCGCGCGGCGAGGTGCACGAATCCGCGACTCCCCTCGACGTGATCGTTCGCCTCGCTGACCCCGCCATCCTGGCCTGGGCCGCTCGCATCACCGCCGCGGGCGGACTGAGCAAGAACCCGGTCCCCCACATTCAGCCCTTCCCCGCCGATGGTCCCCTGGATCTGCCGGGCAATCCGGTCCCGGTTCACTGTGCCGGGCACACCTCCGGCCACAGCGCCTTCCACCTCCCCGAACACGGGGTGATCGCCACCGGTGATGCTCTCGTCACCGCTCACCCGGCCTCGAAAACCACCGGTCCCCAACTACTTCCGAAGTTCTTCCACCACTCGACCGAAGACACTCTCGCCGCGCTGCGCGCCCTGGAAGGTGTCGACGCGCCCTTGGTGCTGCCGGGTCACGGCCGCCCCTTCCGCCGGGGCATCGCCGAAGCTGTCGCACGAGCCCGCGACCACGCTGCCGGCTTGCTGCGCTGAGGGTGGAGGTGGCGCAAGCGTGCAAAACGGGGCCTCGGGAATCAGAGAACTGATTCCCGAGGCCCCGTTTTGCACGATCAGGCCGAACCGGCGGTGTGTCGCGGGTCAGGCGTTCCAGTCGCCCAGGCCGTCACCGGCACTCAGGGTGGGCCCCTGGGTGTTCGTGACGATCACGGCGTCGCCGCGGCGCGTGTTCTCCAGGAACCACTTCGCGTCCTCGGTGCTCACGTTCAAGCAGCCGTGGCTGGCGTTGGAGTAGCCCTGCTGACCCACCGACCACGGTGCGGCGTGCAGGAAGATGCCGCTGTTGGACAGCCGGGTGGCGTACTCGACCTCGAGCTTGTAGCCCTCGGGGTCGGTGATCGGCACACCGTAGGTGGACGAATCCATCGTCATCTTCTCGAGCCGCTCACCCACGATGTAGGTGCCGTTGGGGGTCTCGTAGCCGGGCTTGCCCAGCGAGGTCGGCATCTCGCGCACGACCTCACCGTTGAGGGTCACGGTGATCATCTTGGTGTTGTCGTCCACGGAGGCGATGAAGGCGTCACCGATGTGGAAGGAGCTCGAGGTGCCACCGGCGACCACGGTGACGGCGGTGTTGGCCGGCCAGAACTCGTACGGCTTCCAGCGCACCTGCTTGTCGCCGGTCCAGTAGAAGTGGCCGGGCGCGTCGGTGCTCGAGGTGACCTCGATGGCTCGCTCGGCCGCGGCGCGGTCGGTGACCGGCTCCTTGAAGGTGATGATGATCGGCTGCGCGACACCAACGGTCTCGCCGTCGGCGATGTTGATGTTCGGCGGCGCGAACGGCGCCTGGGTGGCGGGCTGGTCGACCACCGGCTGGCTGGAACCCGCGCCGGGCAGGACCGGCTGGGCCTGCGCGGGTGCGGCGATCAGTGCGCCGGTCGCCGCGATCGCCGCCGATAGCAGCAGACCCCGGCGAAGCCAGCGCGATTGCTGCGTATTTGCCTCGTAGTGCATAGGTTTCTCGTCCATTCCATCTCTCGTTCCGCGCGCGGCGGTGCGAGATCTTCGTGATTGACGCGGAGTCCGCAACGGTCTCCACGGGGTAACGACGCCCCGACCCCTGACTGCTCATTCCTACCCGCCCCAGGTGACAACATGCCAGTGCTGCCGGGTGGCGATAACGAACCCACAACACTGTGTGGCAGGTCACATAACATGCTGTTACTCATCGGCTTTCGGCAAACCCCGCGCTCACGGCGGCGAGTCGCGAGTCTGTGCGGCGAGCAGGTGCGGAACACATGGTTGTGAGTCTCAAACCTCACGTGAGAGAGATCACGGGCCGGTTGTGAAGTGGATCGCTCAGTCGTGGGCCCGGTGCTTACGCACGGTCCCCTGGGCGATGGCGGCCAGTTTGGCCAGGCGAGCGTCACCCAGGGCGGTGAGGGCGTTGCCCAGCCGGTTGGTGACGAAGGCGATCGACATCCCCAGATCGGGGTCGGCGTAGGCGCCCGACCCGCCGACTCCGTAGTGCCCGAACGCATGCCTGGGCTGCTGCTTGGTCATCAGGACAGGGCGGTGGTAGCCGAGGGTGAAGTGCAGCGGCAGGCCGAGGACGTAGTCGCGGCTTTCGGTCGGCTGGGTGCGGTTGATCCGCTCGATCGTTTCCGGGCGCAGGAACCGCACCGGCTGGTCACCGGCGCGATGCTCGGCGTCACCGGAGTGGACCACACCGCCGTTGGCGAGCGCGCCGTACATTCTGGCCAGCGCGCGTGCGGAGAACACCCCGTTCCAGCCCGGCATCACCGCGTCGTGCACGCGCGGGTCGCGGACCAGTTCGTCGAAACTCTCCGGCATCCCGGCTTCGGCCAGCCCGCGGATGGGCCGCACCCACGACAGCACCGACGACGCGGTGTTCCAGCGGATCCCCGGTGGCGCCAGGTGCGGGAAGATCTTCGCGATCCGATGCCGTTGCGCCGCGGGCACCTGGAACCAGAAGTCGTCGATGCCCAAGGGCTGGGCCACTTCGCGCGCCAGCACGGTGGTGAACGGTTCGCCGGTGACGCGCTGCACGATCTCGGCGACCAGCCAGCCGAAGGTGATCGCGTGATAGCCCGAGGTGCGGATGCGGCGCGGGTCGGCGGGGCTTTCGGCCAGGGCCCGGACCACCGCCGCGTAGTCGAGGATGCCCTCGCGGCCGGGTACCAGTCCGCGCACCCGGTGCAGCCCGGCCCGGTGGGAGAGCACATCGCGCACGGTGATGTCGTGTTTGCCGTGGGCGGCGAACTCGGGCCAGTACTCGGCCACCGGCGCGTCGTAGTCGATGAGTCCGCGTTCGGCGATGCGGTGCAGCACCGTCGCGGCCACCCCTTTGCCGGTGGAGAAGGTGAGCGCCACCTGTTCGCCGTGCCACCGGTGGTCCTTGGCGGACCAGCCCGCCCAGATGTCGAGGACCGGGCGCCCGTCCAGATAGATGGCCAGTGCGCCACCACCGCGACCGGGCTGCGGAAACATTCCGAAGAAGTGGTCGGCCAACCGGATGAACCGCGGATCGACCAGCATCTGCCGTGGCGCGGTGAGTGCCCGGCCGCCGGGCTCGATCGTGGGTTCGAAATCGCCTGCCGTTGCCGCAACCATCGGGTTCTCCTGACGCAGGCCGGTGCGCGGGCCGGAAAACCCAGCCCAGCCCGGCGATCGGCTACCGGGCTCGAGTCGACGCCGGTCGTCCCGGTGGTGTATTCACAGTAGGTGTTTGCAGATCTGCCCGTCGGCCGGTTCGTCGGTGCGCTCGCCATCACGGTGACCGCGCTCGTGTCCTCCGGCTGCGGCAACACCATCGGTGGCCAGGCGAAACCCGCGGTCGACGTCGTCCCGGCGACCAGCAGCGCGGCCCCGACCACCACGGCGAGTGAAACTACCTCGCGCGCGCCCGCGCCCGCTTCGCAGCGCGGTGGGATCAGCGTTTTCGACGCGACGATCGGCGATTGTGTGGCCGTCGCGGGCACCACCGACGAGGCCACCATCGAGCAAGCCTCCTGCGGTAGCCGCGCGTCGAACTTCAAGGTCATCGGCAAGGGCCTGCGCAGCACCGATTGCGTGAGCGACCGTGACAACTACTTCGTCGAAACCCTCGACGGCATCGAGACCGGTGCGCTGTGCCTCGACGTCGACTGGGTGGTCGGCGGCTGCATGGACATCGCCGAGGACATCCCAACGCGTATCGACTGCGCGGAGTCCGCGGTCAAACCGGTGAAGGTCGTCAGCGTCGAGAACGACACCGCCACAGTCGATTCCTGCCCCGATGACGCCGACACCGGATTCGAGAAGCACGAACGTCGCTTCGTGGTGTGCGTGGCGAGTCTGTAGCCGAGCGGGCCGCGTCGTGCCCGCGACCCGCTCGACGTGCACAGCCGCCTCAGATCGGGTGGTACCCGGAGCCGGGACCACCTCGGGCGTTCATATCGTCGATGATCGCGGACATGTTGGTGCCCACCTCGGGCCCGAAGCAGGCGACGGCCAGGTAGGCGTTGACCATCCCGACCAGCGTCGACCCGACCACGACGGGCGCGCCGGAATCGCCTTCGACCACGCACATCTGCGTCCAGGTCTCCATATTGGTGGCGAAGACATCGCCCCAGGTGACGCCGCAGGTGTTGCCGGTGGTCCGGCCTTCCTTGCAGACGATGGTCGGGAACTGCGCGGGGCCGCCGAGTCCGGTGATGGTGACGTTGCCGACCCGGTTGACCGGGGTGACCCGGCCGGGCGTGAACTCGATGACCGCGTAGTCGAGTTCGGTGTTGGTGTAAGCGAATCGGCCGATCTCGCCGTATCCGCGGTCCACCTCGGCGGAGACGGGTGCGCCCGCCTCACCGCAGTGGCCTGCGGTCAGGCCGACGAGCCGGCCCGCGCCGTCGTGGCCGATCGTGGTGAGGGTGCATTCGAACATGTTGTCGATGACGATGCCGGAACCGCCGCCCACCACCGGAGGGCCGGGTTGGGCCTGGGCGGTGCCTGCGCCGGTGCCGAGTAGAGCCGCACCGAGGGCGAGAGCGAACCCGGCACGGGCCGCCTTGGCGAGTTTGCTGAACATGTCCCTCCAGATGTCGGAAGCCCGCACGATATCAATTCGGTCTGCCTATCGTGCCTGTATTCGGCCCCGGGCGCGCCTGTGCGGCGCGCGTTTGCCGCGGATCGGGTGCCGAATCGTCACCCGTTGGTGATAGCGAATTCCTATCGAATTCGTGATGGGACGCGCCGGTGCGAGTTATGTCCGTGACCTTTCGCAGTATTGCGGCGGGGCATTCATTATGAATGACAGTTTTCCGCAATATTCTTTCCCGCGACCGCCGGTACTGGGATTCCATGCCCGAAAACGACACCTGAGCCAAACTCGGAGACCGCACAATTTGGCGCTGTATGGTCCCTCATGGCGGAACTCATAGCCGTTTACAACAGTGACCTCCATCTATGACAGCGCTCACATGTCGGTGGTGTGTTCTGCGCTACTCCGTAGTAAGGTGCGTCAAGCAAACAAGTCGTCGGGGTGTTGATGGCCTGGCGTCGAGAGGGGTAAAAGCAGTGCAGTCGACCAAGAGTCCACCCGAACGTTCACGAGTCAGCGAAGCTGTGGACTGGACCAAGGGCCTTTGGGACGACCATCCGAAGAAGTCCCTCGAGACCTTCGGTCGACAGATCACAATGGGTTTCGAGGCGATCACGGAGTTGATCGTCGCGATCTTCCGTAAACGGTTCCCCTTCGACGAGTTCGTCCGCCAGTGCGCGTTCATGGCCAACGTCGCCGCCGCGCCCACCCTGCTGGTCGCCATCCCGATCGCGGTGATCGTGTCCATCCAGGTCGGCGCGATCGCCGGCCAGGTCGGCGCCACCTCGTTCATCGGTGCGGCCAACGGCCTGGGCATCATTCAACAGGGCGCGCCGCTGGTCACCTCGATCATGATCGCCGGCGCCGTCGGATCGGCGGTGTGCGCCGACCTCGGCTCGCGCACCATCCGTGAAGAGATCGACGCGATGAAGGTGATGGGCGTCGACCCGTTGCGCAGGCTGGTCGCCCCCCGGCTCGGCGCGGCGATGCTGGTCAGCTTCCTGTTGTGCGGCTTCGTCGTCTTCGTCGGCTTCATCACCGGCTACATGTTCAACATCTTCGCCCAGGCGGGCACCCCCGGCTCCTACATGAGTACCTTCGCCTCCTTCGCGGTGACCCGCGACCTCGCGGTGGCGCTGCTCAAGTCGGTCATCTTCGGCATCATCGCCGCGATCATCGCCTGCGACTCGGGCCTCAACGCCCGTGGCGGTCCGGGCGGTGTCGCCAACGCGGTGAACTCGGCGGTCGTGAGCTCGATGGTCATGCTGCTCGGCGTCAATGTGGCGATCACGCAGATCTACGCCGCTGTCTTCCCCCCACAGGTGGTCTGACCATGTCATCAACATATGTCCCCCCGCTGCTGCGGCCGATACGTCAACTCCAGAAGGCGGGCAAAGCGCCCGTCGACATGCTCGCCCGCCTCGGCCACCAGGTTTTCTTCTTCCTGCGCTCGATCGGCTCGATCCCGCTGGCGTTCAAGCAGTATCCGAAGGAGATCTGGCGCCTGCTCTCTGACGTCACGTGGGGAAACGGCAACATCGTCGTCGGTGGCGGCACCATCGGCGTCATCCTGATCATCAGCGCCTTCGGCGGTATGACCGTGGCCATCCAGGGCCACACCTCGCTCGACCTGCTCGGCCTGAGCCCGATCACCGGTGCGATCTCGGCCTTCGCCACCACCCGCGAACTCGGTCCGTTGCTCGCGGCGCTGGCCTTCGCGGCCCAGGCGGGCTGTCGATTCACCGCCCAACTCGGTGCCATGCGCATCTCCGAGGAGATCGACGCGCTCGACTCGATCGCCATCCGCCCGCTGCCCTACCTGGTCAGCACCCGGATGATGGCGGCGGTGATGGCGATCGTGCCGCTGTACTGCATCGGGCTGGTGATGGCGTACCTGTCGTGCGCGGTCACGGTGCAACTGATCGGCGGTACCGCCTCTGGCACCTATTCGCACTACTTCTACCAATTCCTGGTACCGACGGACGTGCTGTACTCGCTGCTCAAAGCGATCATCTTCGTCATGATCACCACGTTCATCCAGTGCTACTACGGCTTCTTCGCCTCGGGCGGCCCCGAGGGTGTCGGCGTGGCGGCGGGCCGGGCGATCAAGATGTGCATCATCCTGGTCGTGTTCGCCGACCTGTTCATGACTTTGGCGATCTGGGGCGTTGACCCAGGCATCAGGATTTCGGGGTAGCCAGATGATCATCGATCCGAGTGGGCGCGGACCCACAATGAAGCAGCTCTACGTCGCGGGCGTGTGTGGCCTGGTCGTATTCGCTGTGATCCTCGGCTTCCTCATGGCCAGGTACCAGGGTTACTTCATTCCCAAAGTCAATGTGGTCGCGAATCTTTCGACCACCGGCGACGGCCTGCCGTCCAACGCGGACGTGAAGTTCCGTGGCGTGCTCGTGGGTGAGGTCGACAGTGTCGACATCGCCGACGAGGGTGCCGCGCAGCACGTGAACATCGAGCTCAAGCCCGAGCACGCCAAGGGTGTGCCGAGCAATGTCACCGCCCGCGTGGTGCCGAGCAACCTGTTCGCGGTCACCTCGGTGGAGCTGGTCTTCAACGGCCCGTCCGACGATTACCTGACCGAGGGCGCGGTGATCCCCGAGGACCGCAGCAAGGGCACCATCGCGTTGCAGGACACCCTCACCGTGGTGCGCGACATCCTCGACGAGATCGACCCGGTGCAGCTGGGCCGCGTGCTCGGCACGCTCACCCAGGCGCTCGACGGCAGCGGCCGCGTACCCGGCTCCACCATCCAGCGCCTCGACCACTGGCTCACCACCGTCGCCGACGCCGGCCCGAACCTGGGCGGAATGCTCGACAACTTCTCGGCCTCGGCGCATGCGCTGAACCAGTCGGCCCCGGAACTGCTCGACGTGCTCGGCAGCTCGGTGCAGACCGCGAACACCATCGCGACCAAACGCGATCAGCTGGTCGCGTTGCTGGCCGGCGCCGCGGTCACCACAGACCGGGTCAACGACCTGTTCGCGACCAACCCGGACGTGGGCAAGGAAGTCACCGTCGGCCTCAACGCCACCCTCGGCGCGATCGCGAACGAACCGGGCTCGATCACCAAGACCTTCCAGGTGTTCGGTCCGTCGCTGGCCAAGCTCAACACCACCTTCCACGGTGGTCCGAGCGGAAATCAGATGGTGTGGAACGCCGGTCTGACGTTCACGCCGTACCAGCCGAACACCGTCGCGGACTGCCCGCGCTACGGTGACCTGCTCGGCCCGAGCTGCTTCACCGCACCAGCCGAGGTCAGCCTGCCGCCGCTGCCGGAGAACCTGCGTCCGCGCGCGCTCGACGCCGCGGCGGGGCTGCCCGGGCTGGTGAATGTGCCCGGCCTGCCCGAGATTCCGGGCCTCACCACCCCCGGCGCGCCGCTGCACGTGGCCAGTGGCACCGAGATCACGCCGTTCGCCGGAACCCCGCTCGAGGGGCTCGTCCCCTCGATCCAGATTCCGGGTCTGCCCGCACTGCCCGGTCAGGCGCCCGCTCCGGCTCCGGCCGCCGCACCCGCGCCCGCGCCGTCGGGCACGCCGATCTCGTACCAAGGCAATGCGGCCATCACCGAACTGCTCGGCCGCGAACCGACGGTCGCCGAGTACCTGATGCTCGGTCCGATCCTGAAGGGCGGAACTCTGAACGTGTACGAAAACGAGGGTGGCGCATGAGTATCCGCAAGCCACTGATCGGGTTCGGTATCTTCGCACTCGTTTCCATGCTGGTCATCGTGGTCGTGTGGAACACACTGGCCCGCACCGTCGACGGAGACACCCGCAAGTACACCGCGATCTTCACCGACGTCTTGGGCCTGCGTCCCGGCGACGATGTCCGCATGGCCGGTGTCCGCGTGGGCAAGGTCGAAGAAATCGAGCTCGACGGTAAGAACGACGCGAAGGTCTCGTTCATCGTGCAGAGCGACCAGGACGTCTTCGACGACACCAAGGCCCTGGTCAGGTACCAGAACCTGATCGGTCAGCGCTACGTGGCGCTGACCCCGGGCGCGGCGGCCGACCCGCAGGTGCTGAAGAGTGGCTCCACCATTCCGATCGACCGCACCGAGCCGTCGTTCGACATCTCGGCGCTGCTCAACGGTTTCCAGCCGCTGTTCCAGGCGCTCGAACCGGCTCAGGTCAACGCGATGTCGGAGACGCTGATCCAAGCGTTGCAGGGGGACCAGGTCTCGCTGTCGTCGTTCATCATTCAGGCGGCCCAGATGGCCACCGACTTCGAACGCCGCGATGCGATCCTGTCCGACGTGATCACCAACCTTTCCGCCGTGATGGCCGGGTTGGCCAAGCGAGGGGATGAATTGGAGACCCTGGTAACCCAGACCCGGGCGTTGATCGGCGGTCTCTACGACCAGGGCCAGTCGTTGCAGAATTCCACGGTGGTGCTGGCCGACGCGACGACCTCGCTGGTCGCGATGATGAGCAAGATCCAGCCCAAGCTGGCCGCCACCCAGAACTCGACCACCGCGGCGCTGAACCTGTTGCTGGCCAACGGCGCCAAGCTCGACCAGGTGGCGATCGACATGCCCTCGATGCTCGCCGACCTGGGCCGGATGACCTCCGAAGGCGCCCACGCCAACGCTTACCTGTGTGGTCTCGACATCTCGCTGTACGGGGTGCTGTTCCCGCGCGGGCTGTTCAGCCAGATCGGTGGCACGTCGCATTCGGAGGTGTGCCGGTGAGCAAGTTCAAAGCCACTTTCCTCGGCAACCGCAATTTCTGGCTCGGCATCATCGGCTCACTGGTCGTGGTGCTGCTGCTGGTCGGCTCGAGCATCCTGCAGTTCATCGGGATCGGGAAGCAGACGATCAAAGCCGAGTTCGTGCAGGCGGCCGGCATCTCCAGCGGCGACAAGGTCGCGGTGGCCGGTGTGCAGGTGGGTACCGTCACCGGCGCCGAGATCGAAGGCGACCACGTGGTCCTCACCTTCGATGTCGACAGCTCGCTGAAGTTCGGGCCCGACGCGCACGCCGCGATCAAGATGGCCACCCTGCTGGGCGCGCGCTACGTCGACCTCAATCCGGGCGACGGTTCGGGCCTCGAGGACGACACCATCCCGCGCACCAACACCGATGTCCCCTACGACATCGCCGATGTGGTGCAGGTCGGTACCCCGAAGTTCGAGGCGCTCGACACCGAGAAGCTGGCCGCGTCGCTGAACACCATCGACGGCCAGCTCGGGGAATCGCCGCAGCTGGTGGCCCAGGCGCTCGACAGCGTCGGCGCGCTGGCCAAGGTGATCGACCGGCGCAAGGGTGAGGTGAACACCCTGATCAAGGACCTCAACCGGGTCACCCAGCTGCTGGCCGACAACCGCAACAGTGTGCTGCTGGTGATCACTCAGGGTGAGGCCATCGCCGACCGGGTGATGGAACGGCAGAACCTGCTGCGTCAGCTGCTCGACAACATCGCCACGCTGACCCGTCAGCTCGAGGAGATCGGCGGTGAGAACGGTAACCAGTTCGCCGGCACCATCGGTCAGCTCAACACCATGGCCGAGGGTCTGCAGAAGAACAAGGACAACCTCGACAAGCTGCTGCAGATCGGTCAGCCCACCGCGCGCTACTTCAACAACGCGCTCGGCAACGGCAACTACGGTTCGGTCGCGCTGCCGTGGCTGTTCCCCGACAACTGGCTGTGCTTCACACAGGTGATCCAAGGGTGCGCAGGATGAAACTGAACTTCGCAAGCGGAAAGCGGCTGGGTCAAGCGCTGATGATCGGCGTCACCGCGCTCACCCTGGGCAGTTGTTCACTGCTGCCCAGCCAGATCGACGACGCGCTGGGCCGCACGACCAAGATCACCGCGGACTTCGAGAACATCGCGGGCATGTACGAGGACAACGAGATCATGGTCCTCGGTCTGCCGGTGGGCAAGGTGGACAAGATCGTGCCCAAGGGCACCTTCGTCGAGGTCCACATGACCGTCGATCCGGGGGTGAAGATCCCCAAGGACGCGATCGCCGCGATCATCTCGCCCTCGATCGTCACCGACCGCCACATCGAGATCACCCCGCCTTATACCGGCGGGGATGCCATGAAATCGGGTGATCACCTGCCCCTGGCCCGGACCAGGACCCCGGTCGAACTGGACACGATGATCAAGACCATCGACCAGTTCGCCGCGGCGCTCAAGCCCGAACCCGGTCAGGAAGGACTCGGCCCGCTCTCGGGCCGGGTGCTCTACCCGGTGCTCAACGGCAACGGTCAGGCGATCCGCGAAACCCTCGACGCGCTGTCCTCGGCGTTGAAGGTCGGTGTCGACAACAAGGACGCGATCTCCAACATCATCATCAAGCTCAACGAGCTCACCTCGATGCTGGCCGACAACGACCAGTCGGTGCGCGACTTCAGCAACCGGATGACCGCCATGTCGGGGCTGCTGGCCGAACAGGCCCCCGGCCTGCAGGCCACCCTGGACCAGCTCAACCAGTTCCTGGCCAACACCTCGAGCACCTTCGGTGAGCACGCCGACGAACTGTCCACCTCGCTGACCGGCCTGACCAACGTCACCAACCAGTTGCGGGCCAACTCCGGGGCGATGGTCGAGATCGTCGACATCGTGCCGCTGCTGATGCAGAACATCGACGGTGCGATCAACAAGGAGAAGGGATTCGTCCGGTTGCACGCGCTGATCGGCACCGTGCTCTCCGGCGAGATCGTCAGCACGTTCTGTGAGCGCATCCAGATGAAGTCCGACGGTTGCCGTTCCGGGAACATGCAGGACTTCGGCCCCGACTACGGGGTCACCGCCGCACTGCTCGGACTGACGAAATGACCGGACCCATGACGAGGAAAGCCCGCCGCGCACTGCTCGCGGCCACTGCGCTGGCCACGGTGACGATCACGACCGGCTGTGGTTTCACCGTGGAGGACCTGCCACTGCCCAAGCCGGGCGCCGAAGGCGAGACCTACACCGTCCACGCGGTATTCGACAACGCACTGAACCTGCCCGATCAGGCGAAGGTGAAGATCGGTGGTTCCGAGGTGGGGGTGGTTTCGGCCATCTCGACCCAGGACTTCAAGGCGCTGGTCGACCTGCAGATCAGCGAGAGTATCGAACTGCCCCGCGGTAGCCGGGCCGAGTTGCGCCAGGCCACTCCGCTCGGTGACGTGTTCGTCGCGCTGTCCGAGCCCGCGCAGGGCGAGGCCACCGGCGGGCCACTGCAAGACGGTGACACGCTGACCCAGGAGTTCACCTCCGCCGGCGCCACGGTCGAGGAACTGCTGATCTCGGTGTCGATGCTGTTCAACGGTGGCGGTGTGGCCAGCCTGAGCCGGCTCGGCACCGAACTCGGCTCGATCCTCGAGGGCCAGGGCGGCAATCTGGCGCACCTGATCACCGAAATGACCGGTGTCGTCGGCGAATTGAACAACAACAGCGACCGGGTCGACGCGGTGCTCAACGAGTTCAACACCCTCGCCAACACCATCGAGGTCAACAAGAACCAGCTGGGTCAGGTGGCCGATACCCTGCCCCAGGCCATCGGCGCGATCGCCGAGAACAACCGGGCCATCGGCGATCTGCTCACCAAGATCTCCACGGCGAGCGCCGCCCTCGGCGACTACTCCAACACCACCGGTGATCAGCTCTCGGAGCTGCTCACCAACTTGGACAACCTGATGAACGCGCTGGCCGCGACCGGTGACGACTTCGGGTACGTGATGGATCAGCTGCACGCGATCCGGCCCGGCGCCAACGCCACCTTCCAGGGCAAGTCGCTGGCGCCCTACGCCACACTGACCAACCTCGACATCGGGTTGCTGACCGATCCGGCCAACAGCAAGTTCCATGACATGAAAGACGTCAACGACTTCGTCGGCAGCTTCATCCAGGTGCTGCAGGTCGTTCAGGGCCGAGTTGGAGGCCACCGATGAACAAGGCGAAGAAGTTCTTCAGCAGCAAGATCGTGCTGGCGAACACGGCCCTCGTGGTGGTGCTGGTGGTGGGTGCGTCCTATCTGCTGGTCAACGTGATGCGGGTGAATCCGCTGCGCTCGGAGTACGAGGTGACGGTCAACCTCGACCGTTCCGGTGGTCTGCAGCCCGGCAACGACGTGACCCTGCGCGGGCACCGGATCGGCAAGGTCGACTCGGTCGAGCTGATCGACTCCGGCCAGGCGATCGCGGCCAAGGCCATCATCGACAAGAGCTACAAGATCCCGGTCGACACCCTGATCCAGGTGGCGGCGCTGTCGGCGGCCGGCGAGCAGTACATCGACTTCCGGCCCAACAGTGATATCGGTCCGTTCCTCGGTGACGGCGCGGTGATCAAGTACGACCCCGAGCAGATCAAGACCCCGGTGCCGGTGTGGGCGGTGCTCGACGACACCAGCGCGCTGATCGGGTCGGTGAACCCGGAGCAGTTCAAGACCATCCTCAACGAGCTCGACATCGCGCTCGGCGCCGGCCCCGACCAGCTGCGTGGGCTGATCAACGGGGTGAGCCTGGTGGTGGCCGGTCTGGAAAGCCTGCTGCCGCAGACGGTCAACCTCATCGCGAACCTGCGGGTGATCGCCGCGACCACCTCGAACGCGCAACCGGATCTGCAGACGCTGACCCGCAATTCGGGGACGTTGCTGACCCAGTTCAACAACGCCAACGCCGAGCTGCAGAGCGTGCTCGACAACGCGCCGGGCCAGTTCGAGTCCCTCGGCGCGGTGCTGGACAAGACCGCTGACCCGATCAGCGGTCTGGCGGCCAACTTCGTGGCCATCACCAAGGCGGCGCAGTTGCGTCAGCCCGCGCTGCGGCTGCTGTTCCCGTCGCTGGCGCTGGGTCTGGACGCCATCGGTTACCCGGCGCACGACAACGAGTTCCACACCATCATCGATGTCTGGCCGCGTCCGACGTGCTACTACGACACCGAATACCGGCGTAACGAGGAAGTGCAGGACGGGTCGATCCCGAAGTGGAACTACTGCGTCAACCCGCCCGCTGACCTGCAGATTCGTGGTTCGGCCAATGCGCCGCGACCCAACGTGCCCAACAACGGCGCGCAGATGCCGCCGGGCGTGGATCCCAACGAACGCACCCCGATCCCGGCCAAGTGAGACCATGCCCGGCCCGATGCTGTCGCGTCGGTCCGGGCATACTCGACTGAGAGCACATGTGGTCCGTCTCACGGGCCAACGAACGAAGTCGGTGCCAGTGTGTGCCGGGAAAGCGCAGGATTGATCTAGATGACCAGCGACGACGCCGAGAGCAAGAAGGACGACGCTACCCCGGCGGAAAAGCCAGACCTGGCCAAGGCCGCGGCCCCGGCGGACGACTCGGCGAAGTCCACCGCTACCGAGGCTGGGACCAGCGAGACAGCGGCAGCCTCGACTGAGGCGAAGGCCGCAACCGCCGACGCCAAGGCCGAAGCGACCGAGTCCAAGGCCGAAGCGACCGGCGGCGAGACGTCGAAGACCACCGAATCGGCGGCCGCGACGCCGGCGGCCGCGACGCCGGCGGCCGCGACGCCGGCGGGCGCGGTGGCCGCCGGCGGCGGTAAGGGCAAACGCCCGGTCGGTTGGCTGGTCGCGGCGGGAACGGGTGTCGTCGCCATCGGCGCGATCACCGCTGCCACGGTTTTCTTCCTGCAGAGCAGCGACCGGGGCGAGAAGCTCGACGCCATCGCGGACTCGACCGACGCCGCCTGCGCCTACGGCAAGACCGCCATGAACTTCGACTACACGACCGGTCTCGACGACTACATCGAGTCGATGAGGACCGGGGCAACGGGGGAAACCCTCGAGCAGTTCACCACGGCGGGCGAGGTCCTCAAGGGACTTCTGATCGAGCAGCAGGTCAAGTCCCGCAGCGAGGACATGCAGTGTGCCTACCTCAGCGGCAGCACCGATGAAGTCAAGACGATGGTGACTTTCGCCCAGTACCGCACCAATGTCACCGGCACCGACAAGGAGCCGGTCAACATCGCCATCGAGATGACCCTCGAGCGCGACGGTGACCAGTGGCTGGTGAGCAAGATGGATTCGCCGGTGCTCAAGAACTCCGGCGGTCTGCCGCCCGGCATCCCCGGTGGGGTTCCGGCCGCTCCCGGTGACGCCGAGGGCGCCCCGGCGCCGGCGCCCACGCCCGGCAACTGACGCGCAATCGATAGCGAGAAGGCCCCCGGCGCGCTGCCGGGGGCCTTCCGCGTGCGAACCCACTCCGGTCGCACCGCGCCTCAGAACAGGGTGAGAGTCCCTGCTTGCGGCGCTGTCGGCGCGACCGGCTTCCCCGTGGTCCGCGAGCTCCTGGCCTTGGCTGCCGGCGCCGCGTGTTCGGTGGCGCTCGCCTCGCGAGCCGCCGCGCCGGCCAATTTGTCGGCCTGTTCGTTGAAGTAGTTGCCCACGTGCCCGCGCACCCAGCGGAAACGCACCGGACCTTCGCGACCGGTGATGGCCCGGTCGATCTGCTTGATGAGCTCGACGTTCTTCACCGCGCCGCCGGTAGAGGTGCGCCAGCCGTTGCGCTTCCAGCTGCCGATCCATTCCGAGGCGCACTTGATGGCGTACTGGGAGTCGCTCTCGATCAGCATCGGCTCGGGGCCGGGATGGGCGAGGATCGCTTCCAGTACCGCGCGTAGCTCGGCGATCTGGTTCGTGCCGCTGATCGCTCCGCCGCTGGCGGTGGGGCCCTGATGATTCACCCAGGCCCAGCCGATGGCACCGCCGGGATTGCGCAGGCAGGAGCCGTCGGTGCTCACGATGATCATGACCGCCACCCTAGGCGATGCGGCCGACAAGATCGGTACCGTGGAATGCCTCTATCTCCCTTCGCAACCGCGACTCCGTACGGCGCAGTGCCGATCTCGCGGCCGCGTCGACGAGGCCGTGGCACAGGCGGCCGAACACACCGCGTGGTGGTGGATAGTCGGCTTCGGAGGTCAGTACCGACCGTTCGTAGCCGAGTGGGTCGAACCGTAGGGTCACGGTTCCGTATACCCGCCCCCGCAGGGTATACCCGATCACCGCATTGTGCCGGTATTCGGTGATTTCGCAGCGCACCCGCAGCGGGATCACGCGGTACAGGCGAACTTTCAGCACACATTCGGCGCCGAGCGCTCGAGCCGGCGCGTGTTCGGAGCCGGCACCGCGCACGCCGAACATCCAGTCCGCCAGATGCTGGAAGTCCGCAGCGTAGGCGAAGGCCGCGTGGACCGGAGCGCTGACGTCGCTCGCATACTTGATGTGGCCCATCGGCCCTCCCTGATCACGGATGGCCTAAAAGTACTACAGAATTCCTCTTTATTTAGTGAAATCGGCTCCGCGCCGGAACTCACACGCCGACGACAGCCGACTCCACCTCGCTGGGCGGCTCGGGCGCCACCGCGGTCCGCGTGGCCTCGCCCGACGGCTGGCGCGCCCGCTCCACACTCAACGTGTGCTCCCCCAGACCGGGATCCGACAACACGAATCGCACTGCGCCACGGCTCGTGTCGACCTCGGTGCGCAGAGCCGTCACGCCCGCCGGTTCAGTAGTGGTGATGCCCAGACGTTCGGCGGCCACATTCACCACATTGGTGTCCACGGTGAAGGCGACGACATCGGTACGCGCAGGCGCAATCTGGGCACCGACATAGGTGTCGCCGATCCGCAGCTCGCCCGCGGGCGGCGCGACGGCCGGATCGGATCCGTCGGCGAGGGCCTCGGCTCGGTGCGCGCTCGCCGCGGCCGGCTGATCGTCCCAGGACGGCGAACGCTCGCTCGACACGGCCAGTTCGATGACGCCCGCGGAGCTTCGCCGCGGCGCGACGTCGTCCCGGACCGGCCGGTGCGGATCGAGACCCGGTGTCACCACGGGGGCCGCGGGCTCCTGTGCGAGCTGCGTGCCGAGATCGGACATGTTGTTCGCGATGTAGGCGCCCGCTGCCACGGTGAGGCAGAGGCTGGCGGTACCCGCGACAACCGTCGCGGAAAGCCGTGCGATTTGCGCAGATCGATGTGCTGTCACGATGCGGCCCTCCCTAGTACCTTGGCTATCCGCTTTGGATACTCCACCGGCCCGCATCGTTGAAAGCCGCGTACTGCCTCCACGTTACGGGCTCTGCGGGTCTGTCACCGACTCCGATCTCTGAGATCAGTGCCACATCTGGAACGGGGGCGCATCAGCAGTCGTGGACGCGGCGTGTCGCGGGGGTGGTTGTTTTCTTCGGCGGATAGCGGGTATTCCGAAGTAGCAGGCGAGCGTCATTCACGACTGCCACGAGGCCGGGCCCTGGCCAACGATGTCCGGGGCAGTCGGCATGAATGGCGCTCCTGGGGGGCGCTCGCCTGTATTTTTTTGGGGTGGGGGTGAGGTTTGGGGCGGCGGGGTTGTCAGGGGTGAGTTGTCAGGTTGTGGGGGTTTTGGTTGGCGGGGGTGGCGGTGTTTGGGGTGTGGTGTTGGGGGAAGGCGCGGGCTGTGTTTGTTGGAGCGCTGGCGCGCTCGAGTTCGCGGCCTCCACGGGCCGCCGGTTCGCGGCGGACCCTCCTCGAGGTCGGGTCGTGCGGGGTTGGGAGTGCGGGAGGTGGCGGACTCGGGGTCTGGTGCGGGGCTGCGAGTGCGGTAGGTGGCGCACTTGATAGTGCTGGGTGGCTGGGTGCGCAGCAGCAGGCAGGCCTAAGCCGTGCTGGATGGCCGGGAGCTCAGCAGGTGGCAGGCCTAAGCCGTGCTGGATGGCCGGGAGCTCAGCAGGTGGCAGGCCTAAGCCGTGCTGGATGGCCGGGAGCTCAGCAGGTGGCAGGCCTGGGCGGTGCTGGGTGGCTGGGTGTGCAGCAGGTGGCAGGCCTGGGTCGTGCTGGGTGGCCGGGAGCGCAGCAGGAGGCAGGCCTGGGCGGTGCTGGGGTGGCTCGGAACCAATGCGGGTTGTGGCAGACCTGGTAGTCGCGGGTGGCTCGGCAGCGCGGCTGTGGCAGAGATGGGTAGTGCCCGGTGGCTCGGAGCAGCGTGGCTGTCGCAGAACTTGTAGCGCGGCGGGGGTGGCTCGGAACCGTGTGGCTGCGGCGGGGCGGTGACCAGGCCGTTTGGTGGGCGGTGGGGGTTAGGCGAATTGGCCTTTTTTCCGGCCGGGGCCGGGAGGGCCTGCGAAGGCTTGGGCGATTTCGAGCCAGTGGTCGGCGTCGGGGCCTTCGGTGGTCAGGGTGGTGTCGGCGCGGTGGCGGCGTTGGGTGGTGAGCAGGCAGAAGTCGCTGGCGGGGCCGGTGACGCGCTGGGGGGCGTCTTCGGGGCCCCAGGTCCACAGGGTGCCGTCGGGGGCGGTCAATTCGACCCGGAACTCGTCGCTCGGTCCGGATTCGCCGTGCACGGCGTAGGCGAAGTTCCTGGTGCGCACGCTGATGTGGGCGACGGTGCGCAGGCGGGCGGTGGGGGTGCGGGTCACGCCGAGTGTGTCGGCGACGTCTTGGCCGTGGGCCCAGGTTTCCATGATGCGGGCCGAGATCATCGACGCGGCGCTCATCGGTGGGCCGAACCAGGGCAATTTGGTGCCGGTGGGGACGGCGGCCAGGGCGGCGATGAGCTGCTCGCGGCCGGTGCGCCAGCGGGTCAGCAGCTCGGCGGGCGGGGTCTGGGCAACAGCGGCGGCGGCCTCGTCGACGAAGGTGAACATCTTGGGCGCGGCCTCGGTGACGAGGGCGGTGAAGGCTTCGGTATCGGTCGCGGCGACCACCGAAACCTCATCGGTCCAGGTCAGGTGAGCGATCTGGGTGGTGATGTCCCAGCCGGGGGCGGGCGTGGGGGTCTGCCACTGTTCGGGGGTCAACGGTGCGACCAAATTTTCCAGCTCCGCGCATTCGGCGGCGAAATCGTCGAGCAACGCTGCGAGGTCAGCCATCTGTTCCCTTGCCGATCAGGGCGCGCTCCGCGGGTCCGGGTGCACCGATTTCACCCAACGATCGCAGCGGGCCGGAAAAAATGCAAGCACGCGTGCTTGTTATTGCGGAGCTACCAGCCGAAGGTCACCAGGTGCAGCGCGCCGACGGCGATACCCAGCGCGCCACCGTGCAGATACAGCAACCAGGCGTCCTGCTCCACGGAGGCGTAGAACATCTCCATGAACTCGCCGGGAGTCAGGGTGCGCAGCTTGCGCGCGGCGAAGTCGTCGATCTTCTTGGCCTGCTCGAGCACGAACTGCTCGTCCTCGACCATCCCGGGCGCCAGCCCCAACCCGGCCCCCGCCCCGGAGATCGCCAGATTCTCGAACTGCTTCTTGCCCATCGCGGCCCGCACCATGAACGCGGTGGGCCCGAGCTGCTTGTGGATCTCCTCGGAGACCACCCGCTCGATCAGCTGCTTGGTCTTGTCCCCGTTCGGGCCGGCCAGCAGCTCGTTGGACAGGTTCTCCACGGTCAGCACCTGGTAGGCCAGGATGTGAGCCAGATCGGTGGCGGCCTGGGGCTGACGCTTGGCCAGCAGCGCCTGGCGCCACAGGTACTTGTAGCGCGGCTGCGGATCGCCGGGTTCGAAGACCATCTTGATCGCGATCACGTTCACCGTGACCCCGATCATCGCCGAGGCGAACAGCACGATCACCCACGCCGGCACCGCGCCCCAGTACGGGATCTGCGAGTGCACGTGCAGGTACAGCGCCAGGATCAGGCCGAACGGCGCGCCGAGCAGACCGATGCGGGCCATGAACTTCAGCTCGGGCGCGGCGATGGTGGTGGTGAGGTCCTTGAGGATGGCCGGGTTCTTCTCCAGGTACCTGATCACGAAGTTCTTCACGTCGAGCAGCTGGTCGATATTGTCGCCCAGGCTCTCGAACGCCCGCCGGCACAACGCGGGCAACTGCCGGTCCACCCGCTGGTAGACGGCCTGCTTCACTTGCCGGGGCAACGAGCGCCACAGATCCGGGTTCTCCCGGTACATGATCTCGTCGACGATCGGCTGTACCTGGTCGCGGGCTCGTTCGGCGAGATAGTCGCCGATGCCGTCGAGATCGAGTTCGTGGATGAAATCGCGCGGGCTGCCGATCCGCATCAGCGCCTTGTCGACACAGATGCTGGCCATCTTCTCCGCGCGGGCGGGAATGAACCCCTGAAAACCGAGCTGGCGGCCGTCACCGGAAAAGGTGGGCAGCACCTGGACCCGCCGGGGCAGGTAGGGATACAGCACGTGCAGCATCGGGACCCGGAAGCCCTTGAAATACAGCGGCCAGAACAGCATCAGGACGCCGGTCCAGTTGGTGAGCCATCCGGCCAGCGCGCTGAAGATCGGGAAACTCACCAGGTCGACGACGAACTTCGACTGCCCCGTCAACTCTTCCCAGTTGATGAAGAGTCCGGAGGCCAGTGTGGTCATCGAGAAGCCCCCTAGTGCTGACGCGCGCAAATAGCTGAAGAACGTGAGGATAAGGCAATCACATTCTCACCGGTCGTGACGGGGTGTCAACGTGACCTGCGCCGATCGCCACGCCGACGCGTGCCCGCGACCCACTGGTGGCGATAGGCTGAGGGTTGCTGTTCATCGGATGTGCGCGTCACCGAATTATCCCCGTCACTGTGCAGAGGGAGTCGTCGTGAGTGTTCCGCAGAACCATCTCGAACGCCCCGTCGCCGTCATCGGCGCGGGCACGCTGGGCAGGCGCATCGCGCTGATGTTCGCGACCAGGGGCGGCGCGGTCCGCATCGTCGACCCCAGCGCCGAGACCGGTGCGGCCGCGGTGGAGTTCGTCCACGAGCAACTGCCCGGCGTCGCGGCGGCAGTCTCCGGCGGTTCGCCGGGCACCGCCGAATACGTGCCGGACCAGGCAGCCGCCGTCCGGGGCGCGTGGCTGGTGATCGAGGCGGTGCCCGAGGTGCTGGAGCTGAAGAAGAAGATCTTCGCCCAGCTCGACACCCAAGCCGACGCCGACGCGATCGTCAGCTCCAACTCCTCCTCCTACGCCAGCCGGCTGTTCACCGGCGAGTGCGAAACCAAGGACCGGATGCTCAACACGCACTTCTACATGCCGCCGGGCTCCACGGTGCTCGATGTGATGTCGGACGGGCACACCACCACCGACGTGCTGGATTTCGTGCTCGAAACCTTTCCGGAATACGGCCTGCACCCGTTCCTGTGCCGTAAGGAGAGCACCGGTTTCATTTTCAACCGCATCTGGGCCGCCGTGAAACGCGAAGCGCTCGAGGTGGTGTACGAGGGTGTGTCGGTTCCCGAGGATGTCGACGAGATGTTCGCGTTGAACTTCGGCACCAAGGCCGGCCCGTTCCGGCTGATGGATCAGGTGGGCCTGGATGTGGTGCTCGACATCGAACAGCATTACGTCCAGGAGAATCCGAATCTGCCCCGAGGGCCGGTCGAATTGCTGCGCGAGTACGTCGACGCGGGCAAGCTCGGGGTGAAAACCGGCGAGGGCTTCTACGACGACTACCCCGAGCCGAAGCAGGGCTGAGCCGTGACCGAATTGCTGGCGCTGGACCTCGGAGCAGGAGCCATGCACGCCATTTCGCTCGACGGCAGCGCGGTGCGCACGCTGGTGCCGGAGTTGAACCGGGCACCCGACGGCATCGTCGTCGACCAGTTGCGTGGCCATATCTACTGGACCAACATGGGTGAACCCGACGAGCGACCGGAGCGAGGGGTCGAACCGAACTTCTTCCACCGCAACGGTTCCATCGAACGGGTCGACCTGGACGGCGGGAACCGCACCACCATCGTGCCGGTCGGCGCGTTCACCACCGGCAAGCAGCTCACCGCCGATTTCGAAGCGGGCCGGTTGTATTGGTGTGATCGCGAGGGAATGGCGGTGCTCACCTGCGATCTCGACGGTGGCGACCTGCGCCCGCTGGTGGTCACCGGCCGGGGCGAACTCGATGCGCGAGAGCCACGCAACTGGTGCGTCGGAATCTGTATCGACCCCGATCGCCGCCTGGTCTACTGGACCCAGAAAGGCGAGTCCAAGGCAGGTGACGGCCGAATCTTTCGCGCCCCTATAGACATACCGGCAGACGCCGACCCGGCTGCTCGCACCGATATCGAACTGCTCTGGGACAACCTGCCCGAACCGATCGACCTCGAACTGCGCGGCCACCGATTGGTGTGGACCGACCGCGGCACCGCCCCCGAGGGCAACGCGCTCTATGCGGCCGAGGTGCAGCCGGAAGTAGAAGCGCCACAGGTGATCTCGCGCGGATACCGCGAGGCCATCGGTGTCACCGGTTTCGACACCCGCTTCTATGTGAGCGAACTGGGTGGTTCGATCCGGCTGGTCGATGTCGGTGCGGGCACCGACACCGAGCTGATCCGCCTCGACAGCCCGCTCACCGGAATCACATTGGCTGATCTGTGATGTCATCTCGGTAGCGCGCTGGGTAGCCTCGGCGGGGTAACTCGTTCGAAGGGATCACTCGCGATGCAGCCGTTGGGCGCGGCCGATCCACGCCGGATCGGGGACTATCGGCTGCTTGGCGTCCTCGGTTCCGGTGGGATGGGCAAGGTCTTCCTGGGGCGCAACAGTGGCGGGCGCACGGTCGCGGTGAAGGTCATCCGGCCGGATCTGCTGGGTGACCCGGCGTTGCGGGCGCGGTTCCGCCGGGAGGTCACCGCCGCGAAGCGGGTGGGCGGGGCGTTCACCGCACCCGTGCTCGATGCCGACGTCGACGCCGAACCACCTTGGCTGGCAACGGGTTATGTGGCCGGGCTGTCGCTCTCGGATGTGGTGTCGCAGTTCGGGCTCTTCGCCGAACCGGCCCTGCTGGCCTTGGCACACGGCTTGGCGCGGGCATTGGTCGCGGTGCACGCGGTGGGGTTGGTGCACCGTGACCTGAAGCCGTCGAATGTGCTGCTCGGCCCGGACGGTCCCAAGGTGATCGACTTCGGGATTGCCCGCGCCGTCGAGGACACCGCGCTCACCACCGCGGGACGGGTCATCGGCTCACCGGGTTTCATGTGCCCGGAGCAGGTCACCGGCGAACCGATCGGCCCACCCGGGGACGTCTTCGCCCTCGGCGGCGTCTTGGTCTTCGCCGCCGCGGGCCACGGTCCCTTCGGTACCGCCGACATCGTGCAACTGCTGTGGCGCGTCGTCTACGGGCAACCCCGGCTGGAAGCGTTGCCCCCGCTCCTGCGCCCGCTCGTCGAATCCTGCCTGGCCAAGGACCCCGCCGCCCGCCCAACGCCCGAACAGGTGCTGGCCGAACTCGCCCGGCTCGGCCCACTCGAGCACACCAACTGGCTCCCGCACCCGGTCCTCCAGGAAGTGAGCCTGCGCGCGGTCCGGCTCCTCGACCTCGACACCAGCACCAGCGACCCGCCCCCGACAGATCGGCTGGCTGCAACGGTGCCCCGCGGCGCCCCGGCCGGGTCGAGTCCGCCGCCGCCGACCGCCACCGCCGCTCCGGACGCGGCGCAACCGGGCGACCATCGGCCATCGGAGCCCGCCGGCCCGGGTGTCGACGGACGCGAGGATTCGGCCGGGCGGCTGCGCCCCACCGCTGTGAACAGTTCGGAACCGGCGGATCGACCGGGACCGAGGGAATCCGATCCCGGTGCGGAATCACGTCGAACCGACGAAGGCGAGGCCCTCACCCGACCGAGCCGATTCGTCTCCTCCCCCGCGCGGCCCGTCGACGGAGTTGCCTGCGCGCCGCCGGCTTCCTCCGATACGCCCGCACGTTCGGGGGCGAAGGGTCCGGCAAGGGGCGCTGAGTACCCCAAGGCGATTGGTGCCGGGAGGGATACTGGGCGCCCCGGTGCCACTGAATCCGCAAGGGACGCAGAGCATGACAGGGCTGGCAGTTCAGTGGGCGATGGCGATTCCGCGAGAGTCGCCGCGCCCCCGCGGGACGTCGCGCCCTCGAGAGACGCGGCGCCCCCGCGGGACGTCGCGCCCTCGAGAGATGCGGCGCCCCCGCGGGACGTCGCGCCCTCGAGAGATGCGGCGCCGCCGAGAGACGCCGCGCCGCCGAGAGACGCCGCGCACCCGCGAGCGGCCGGTCGGCCGGATGCGGCAGGACAACCGATGGACATCGTTGCCCCGAATCCGACCGGGTTCCCGAAGGTGACTCTGCCACCGAATGCGACCGGGCGTCCGCAGGCCCTCGGTGCCTCGGGCGTGATCGGGCGCCCACCGGCCGGCGTGGGGCCGGAAGCGGCTGGGCATCCGCAGGCCGGCGCACCTGCGGGTGCAACGGGGCGTCCGCAGGGCGGCGGTGCCTCGGGTGTAACCGGGCGTCCGCAGGGCGGCGGTGCCTCGGGTGTAACCGGGCGTCCGCAGAGCGGCGGTGCCTCAGGCGTGACCGCGCGTCCACCGGCCGGCGCTGCATCGAGTGCGAGCGGGCGCCCACCGGCCGGCTCTGCATCGGAGGTGACCAGGCGTCCGCATGCCCCCGCGCCGCCGGACGCCGCCGGACGACCGCAGGATGGTGCCCCTCCGAAGTCGCGCAAGGAGCCGAAGACCGTCGCGTTCTCGGAAATGGACCGGCGCGTATCCGCAACCGGGGATCCGAAAGCGACCGGAGCCCCGGAGGCCGCCGCTTCCCGGAAGTCTGCCGGGCGCTGGAAGGGCACCGGTCGCCGGAAAGCTGCCGGGCGCCGGAGCCGTCGTAGCCGGCTGGTCGGCGCGGTGGTCGTGATGGTCGCGGCGGTGGGGGTGGGTGCCTATCTGGTCAATACGCGACTGCTGAATCCACCTGGCCCGTTCGACATCCCCGGTGACCCGGTGATCTCGGTCCCCTCCGAGTTCGTCGGGACCTGGACGGGCAGCGCCACCGACCTGGCGGATTTCGACATTGTGTTGACCATCGGGCCGGGTGCGGTGGGGCATGACGTGGCGACCTTGGCCGACATCAGCGCCGCGACCCACGAACCCTGTGTGCGGACCGAGACCCTGCAGGCGGTGACCGCGGTGGCCCTGAAGTTCTGGGCCGACCGCACGATCAGCGCTGATTGTTCGACCTTGGGCACGTTGAGCACGGTCGAAATACTGGAGGACGGCAAGCTCATCTACACGGTGGGCGGGGAGTCCGGCATGGTCTACGCGTTCCTCGGCAAGGACTGACACGGCTGAAACTAGAACAAGTTGCTACGGGATAGCTCGCGGATGTTGCGCGTTCCGTGTAGTCGGACGCCCGTCCAGAACTAGTCTCGCTGTCAGCGGCACAGTGGCGCGTCATCGCGGCATCGGGCGATCACAAAAAGACAGGTGACACCGGTTCCAAAATCCTGCCATTGCGAGCTGGGTCACTATTGTGCCAGACTCTCGTCCCACACTGTGACGCCGATCGGTCTCACAATGTCCGGAAAGGGAGTCGGTTGAGCAGAACGCATGCGCGCGTATTTGCCGCCGTCTCGGCGGCTGCGCGAATATCAGTCGAAGTCGACCATCGCCAGGGCGGCGCCGGTGAGCAGATCCACCAGCTCGTCGACCGGCGGGCGCGACTCACGCAGCAACCACTCGTGTGCCACGCCGTTGACCGCGCCGGTGATCAACGCGGTGGTCAGCTCGGCATCACCACGCAGGCGCACGCCGATTCCGATCAGCGCCGCCTCGATCAGCGCCGACCAGGCGTGCCGACGGTGCCGACGATGGTCTTCCATCCGATCACTGACCCCGACCACCTCGATGAGCGCGACCTGGGCCCGGTAGGGGTCCGAACCGAGCGACTCCAGATAGGCACCGAAGCCGGTGCGCAGGGCGAGCTGCACATCGGTGGGGGTGTCGAGCGCGACCAGCGCGCTGCCCACCGCTTGCGCCGCGTCGTCCTGGATCCGGTCGTAGGCCGCGACCAGCACGTCTTCGCGGGTCTCGAACTCCTCGTAGAACTGCCGCTTGGACAGTCCAGCCGCCGCGCACACCTCGGCCAGCGAGCACGTCGCGTACCCGCGTTCCGCGAAGATTCGCGTCGCCGCTTCCAGGAATCGTTGACGACGTTCGGCTTTACGCGCGACGACCGTACGACCCCCATACCGCCTGTCCGCTGTAGTCACCTCTCCAAAGTATCTGAAACTCGGGATAACACTGATGTTTCCGGGTTGCTTCATCTCTCCACCGAACAAAGGACGGCCGACCAGTGCTGAGCACCCGAGGATCGCGGACCGCGTTGTCCGCCTTCGTACTAGCGGCGAGTGCTGTACTCGTGGCGCCCACGCCCACTATGGCAGCGCCGCAACCCGCGGCCCAGCCCAGTGTTCCCGCCATCGCGGAGAACGTACCCTCCGAGACCCTGGCAGCGCTGGCACCCACGATCGTAGGCGCCATCTCCGGACCCGGACTCGTCGCCGACGGCGGACAGGCCGCGATCCTGGCCCAGGCCCGCGTACTGCTCGCCACCCCGGGCATTCCCGCCCAGGTCAAGGCCACGCTGGAGCGGGTCATCACCTTCCTCGACGGTAGTGGCGGCGGCGGACCCGACCTGCCGCCCACCGACGGCCCGCGGATCGCCCAGTTCCTGTACCCGACCATCGGCAAGGGCTGCATCGGCCCCACCTCCGACTCGATCGGCACCGCCCTGGCCGTCCCCGGCCCGGCCGAACTGCCCCCGCCCGGACCCGCGGCGGGCCAGACCGGATTCGTGTTCACCGCGCTCGGCACCGAACCCCCCACCGCCGAACAACATCCGCCGATGACGGTGCAGTGGGTCAACCTGGACAACCGCCGCACCGGCACCCAGGAACTCACCGCCGCGGCCGGCATCAACCCCGACGGCCCGGCCACCCTGTCCGCCATCGCCGACACCGGTCCGGGCCGGGTCGCCGCGGTGATCACCGGCTCGCTCACCACGGCCACCGCCGATGGTGACCGAACCTGCTCGTTCGCCCCGACTCTCGGGTTCTTCTCCGTCGCCTGAGCCGACACACCTCGTCATTGGAGTTCGATCTATGAAGTTTGCCGTCCCCGGCCTGGTCAGCGGGCTGGCCGGCGCGGTTCTCGGGGTGATCGCCGTATTCGGCATCACCGCGGCCGCGCAACAGAATTCGATTCCGGCACCCGATACGACCGGTGACCCTGGTTCGTCGGTGCTGGGCAACGTGCAGTACGGCAGCCGATGAGCGGCGCGCGCAGGATCATCGCCTGCATCCTCGTCGGCCTCGGCGCGCTGCTACTCGCGGCCGCCGCCATGATTCCCACCTACACCGTCGACAAGGTGGCCAAGACGCCGCTGGATCTGCGGATCACCACCGTCGCCAAGAGCCAGCCCGACTCGGAAAGCCTGGTGCTGGACTCGAAGTCGCTCACCTCGCCGGAGGGCTCGGCCAAGGTCGACACGAACGTGCCGCTGATCTCGCAGCGTTTCCTCACCGTCGAGGAACCCTCCGACGCCGGCGAGATGACCGTGCAGGCCGGCCAGACCCTGATCCGCGAGGATCGCGACGCCGAGGCGGGGCTGCTCACCGCCGCGGTCGACCGGGTCACCATCGACCGCAAGACCGGTGAGCCGATCGACGCGTCGCCCAACGGTTCCGTCGCCGTGTCCGTCGACAAGTCGGGCACCTCGGTGGCCGACCCGTTGCAGCGCGCCGGACTGCAGTACCGCTTCCCGATCGGCACCGAGAAGAAGTCCTACCCGTACTTCGACCTCAACGCCCGCGCCACCCACGACATCGACTTCGTCGAGGAGGCCGAGATCAAGGGCGTGCCGGTCTACCACTTCCGCCAGACCATCCCGGTGACGAACATGTGGGACGTCGTGCCCGCCGCCACCAACAAGCTCACCCTGCCCGCCGCCAAGTGGGGCCTCGAGGGCGAGGAGCCGGTCACCATGACCCGCTTCTACACCAACACCCGCGACCTGTGGGTGGAGCCCAAGACCGGCGCGGTCCTCAAGGGCGGCGAGCAGATCCACCTGTACTACGGCCGCAGCGCCGACAAGGTGGACGTCACCGCGCTGAAGTCGAACCTGGTCTTCGATGAGGAGACCATCGACGCGCAGATGGCCGTGACCCAGGAAAGCCTCGACAAGCTGTCGCTGTTCGGCAAGACCCTGCCGATCATCCTGGGTGTGCTCGGTGCGATCGCCCTGATCGCGGGCATCGTGCTGGGCGTGCTCAGTGCCGGTGCCACTCGCGGGCGCCTCATCGATCCGCCCACCGAAAGATTCCGTACGTAGTCTCTTCGCCTGACCCACCGTCGGCCCCCGGTTGCTCAGCATCCGGGGGCCGACGGCGTTTTCGTTTCCGCTCGTGTCGTTCGCCGTGAGTGAACCGCACCGACCGGCAGGAACAAACTCCCCCACACCCATGTTGAGTCAGCAAAGCTCAACTTTGGAAGGGTCGATATGACTACAGCTCAGAACCTGCCGGTGCTGTTCCTGACCGATCCGATCGTGCTGCCGGGCATGGTCGTGCCCATCGAACTGGACGAATCCGCGCAGGCCGCCATCGACGCCGCGCAGGCCGCCAAAACGGGGTCCGTACTGGTGGCGCCGCGCCTCGACGAGGGCTACGCCTCCTACGGCGTCGTCGCCACCATCGAGCAGGTGGGCCGGATGCGCGGTGGCGCCCCCGCCGCCGTGCTCAAGGCCGAACGCCGCGCGCGCATCGGGCACGGGGTCACCGGACCCGGCGCCGCCCTGTGGGTGGAGGCCGAACCGGTGCCCGCCGCCGAACCCGACGAACGCACCAGCGAACTCGCCGCCGAATACAAGAAGCTGGTCGTAGCGGTACTGCAACGCCGCGAGGCCTGGCAGATCATCGACATCGTCAACCAGCTCGACAAGCCGGACGCCATCGCCGACACCGCCGGCTACGCCCCCTACCTGACCAACGACCAGAAGCGCGAACTGCTCGAGACCCCCGACGTCGTCGCCCGGCTCACCAAGCAGATCGAATGGATCAAGGCCCACATCGCCGAGGTCGAGGTCACCGACAAGATCTCCGAAGAAGTGCGCGACGGCATGGAGAAGAGCCAGCGCGAATTCCTGCTGCGCCAGCAACTCAACGCCATCCGCAAGGAACTCGGCGAGGACGAACCCGACGGTGCCGACGACTACCGCACCCGCGTCGAGAACGCCGACCTGCCCGAAAACGTGCGCGCCGAAGCGCTGCGCGAGGTGGGCCGACTCGAACGCGCCAGTGACCAGAGCCCGGAATCGGGCTGGATCCGCACCTGGCTCGACACCGTGCTGGAACTGCCGTGGACGGTGAAAACCGAAGACACCACCGATGTCTCGGGCGCGCGAAACATTCTCGACGCCGACCACCACGGACTCGACGAGGTGAAGGACCGGATGGTCGAGTACCTGGCGGTGCGGGCGCGCCGGGCCACGCGTGGCCTCGAGATCGTGGGCGGTCGCGGTTCGGGCGCGGTGCTCGTGCTGGTCGGCCCGCCCGGTGTCGGTAAGACCTCGCTGGGCGAATCGGTCGCGAAAGCACTGGGCCGCAAGTTCGTTCGCGTCGCACTCGGTGGTGTGCGCGACGAAGCCGAGATCCGTGGTCACCGCCGCACCTACGTCGGCGCGCTGCCCGGTCGGATCGTGCGCGCGGTGAAGGAAGCGGGATCGATGAATCCCGTCGTGCTGCTGGACGAGATCGACAAGGTGGGCGCCGACTTCCGCGGTGACCCCGCCGCGGCCCTGCTCGAGGTCCTCGACCCCGCCCAGAACCACACCTTCCGCGACCACTACCTGGACCTGGACCTGGACCTGTCCGACGTGTTGTTCATCGCGACCGCCAACGTCATGGACACCATCCCCGGCCCCCTGCTGGACCGGATGGAACTCATCACGGTCGACGGCTACACCGAAGCCGACAAGGTGGCCATCGCCCGCGACTTCCTGGTCCCCCGCCAGCTGGAACGCAACGCGCTGACCGCCGACGAGGTGACGGTCACCGACGCCGCGCTGCGCGAGATCGCGGCGAACTACACCCGTGAGGCGGGTGTGCGCCAGATGGAACGGTTGGTGGCAAAGGCATTGCGCAAGGCGGCGACACGCCTGGTGACAGGTGACACGGTGCCGGGCGCTGTCGCCGCGGTCGGCAACGACGCGGTGCCCAGCGGTGACCGGTTGCCCAGCGGTGACGCGGTGCCCAGTAGTGACGCGGTGTCCAACGGTGACGCGGTGCCCAGTAGTGCCGCGGTGTCCAACGGTGACGCGGTCAACGGCGGTGATGCGGTGACCCGTGGTGATGGCCGACTCGGCTACGACCCGGAGCTCGGGTACGACAACGTCATCGACATCGGGTCCGGTGCGCGGCCGATCGACCAGGCGCCGAGCCTCACCGTCGACATCGACAACCTCACCGACTACCTGGGCCGTCCCCGTTTCACCCCGGATTCGGTGGAACGCACCGCGGTCCCGGGTGTGGCGACGGGTCTGGCGGTCACCGGTGCCGGGGGCGATGTGCTCTACATCGAGGCCAACGCCGCCGAGGGCGAACGTTCGCTCACCCTCACCGGTCAGCTGGGTGAGGTCATGAAGGAGTCCGCGCAGATCGCGCTCACCTACGTGCGTTCGCACTTGGCGGAGATCGGGATCGAGCCGAAGGTCCTGGACCGCAACATCCACATCCACTTCCCCGCGGGCGCTGTGCCCAAGGACGGTCCGTCAGCGGGCGTCACCATGGTCACCGCCCTGGTGTCGCTGGCGCTGGACCGGCAGGTCCGCGGTGATGTGGGCATGACCGGCGAGGTCACCCTCAACGGCCGGGTCCTGCCGATCGGCGGGGTGAAGCAGAAGCTGCTCGCCGCCCAGCGGGCCGGACTGAAGACCGTCTTCATCCCCGCCCGCAACGAACCGGACCTCGACGAGGTCCCGGCCGAGGTGCTGGCCGCCCTGGATGTGCGACCCGTGGCCGACGTGGCCGACATCCTGGCCTACGCCATCGAACCGATCGCCGAGCCCGCCGCCGACAGCAAGACCTTCGCCGTCAGCGCCTGACAGTCGCGACAACGGGCCGTGCACAGTCACCTGTGCACGGCCCGTTTCGCCGTTCCCGGACCATTTCAACTCGGGGCCCTGGCTCACGCGGTCGGCGGCGCGGTGCGGTCACCGAGGCGCTCGGGCGTGGAGGTGCGGGTCTGGCCGGACCATTTCAGGTCGGGCACCGGGCTCACGCGTCGGCGGCACGATGGGTCACCGAGGCGCTCGGGCGTGGAGGTGCCGATCTGGCCGGACCATTTCAGGTCGGGCACCGGGCTCACGCGTCGGCGGCACGATGGGTCATCGAGACGCTCGGGCGTGGAGGTGCGGGTCTGGCCGGACCATTTCAGGTCGGGCACCGGGCTCACGCGTCGGCGGCACGATGGGTCACCGGGACGCTCGGGCGTGGAGGTGCCGGTCTGGCCGGAAATCTTCAGCTCGGGGCACCCGCTCACGCGTCGGCGACTCGGTGCGGTCATCGAGACCATCCGGCGCGAAGGTGCCGATATGGTCGGTCAGGATCTGCGGTGAGTTCTACCGGCTCACGGTCGGCGGGAGGTCGGCGGCGGTGACGATGGTCAGCTGGTCGGTGTCGTAGTCGTCCTGGTCGTCATCGCGCCCGTCGTCGAGCTCGTCGTCCTCGTCGAACTCGCTGTCGTCGTCGAATTCGGCGTCCTCGTCGGTTTCGGCCGAGGGGGCGAGGTCCTTTTCGACGCGGCGGGTGGTGCCCTGCGCGACGGCGCACAGGACCGGTTCCTCGCCCTCGGTCTCGGCATAGACGTCGCAGTGGGTGACCGCCTGGCGGCGGGTGGCGCCGAGCACCGTGGCGTGGACGCGCAGGCGCTCGCCCTGTGCGGGCCGCAGATAGGTGATGGTGAAACCACCGGTGAGGACGTTGGGGCCCAGCACGGTGCCCGCGGCGAAGGTGAGCGCGTTGTCGGCGGCGTAGGCCAGCACGCCACCGTGCACGAAACCGAACTGCTGGCCGTGTTCGGGCTGGATCTCGATGACCAGTGTGGCGGCGCCGTCACCGAATTCGGTGAGCTCGGTACCGACCAGACGGGCGAACGGTTGCGCGGCGAGTACCTGGCTGGCCAGGTCGAGATCGAGGGTGGTGGCTTCGGTCGGCATCGGGTGTTCCGTTCTTCGAGTTGCGTGGCCCTGCAGGTGACTATTCGGTGCCATCGACCCGCAGTGTCGCCCACGCGGCGGCGGCGAGCTCGGCGGCGACATCGGTTGGCGCAGTACGGATATTGCCACCCAGCCACTGACGCGAGTATTCCTGTGCCGCCCCCAGCCACAGCGCGTAGACGAGATCGAGCTCGAGGTCGCGCACCGTGCCGTAGCCGGCGTGGGTCCGCCACCAGCGGCGAACCGCGGTGATGAACTCCTGATTGCGCTCGCTCGCCCGCACGCCGGGCGGTCGCGCGGCGGTGAGAACCGTGGCCCGGTACTGGTTTTCCTGCACCCAGCCCAGATGTGCGTGCACCCCGGCGACGACGCCCCCGCGCGCGGTGTCACTGTCGGCGACGGCGTTCCAGAAGTGCTGCTGGTAGTCGGTGAGGGCGTTCACCCAGACCTGGCGGTAGAGGTCGGCCTTGTCGGGAAAGTGGTGATAGAGCGCGCCGACGCTGGCTTCGGCGGCGGCGCGGATGTCGTTCAGGGTGGCATCGAGGACACCGTGTTCGGCGAACTGCCGCTCCGCGGCGAGCAGTAACCGATCTCGGATCTTCATGAACAGAATTTAGTTCTGTTTCCCTGTCTGCGCAAGACCTGTGCCCGATCGGCGATGCCATGCGGTAAGACGGAACTGTGCCCCAGTGGCTACTGCACGTCGATCTCGACCAGTTCCAGGCGGCGGTGGAATTCCGGCGCCGTCCCGAGCTGCGCGGACAGCCCGTCATCGTGGGCGGTGAGGGCGACCCCACGCAGCCACGCAAGGTCGTGACCTGTGCGTCCTACCCGGCCAGGGCCTACGGCGTGCGCGCGGGGATGGCGTTGAAGATGGCGCAGCGCAAGTGCCCCGACGGGGTTTTCCTACCCCTGGACATGCCCGCCTACGAGTCGGCCTCGGCGGAAATCATGGCCGCCCTCGGCCGCGTGGCGGGCCCGGTGGAGATATGGGGCATGGACGAGGCCTTCGTCGCCACCGACGGCGACCCGTGGCAGCTCGCCGCCGAGATCCGCAGCGCCGTCACCGAACTCGGTCTCACCTGCGCCGTGGGCATCGGCGACAACAAGCTCACCGCGAAACTGGCCACCGGTTTCGCCAAGTCCACCGGCAAGACCACCGCCGAACCCGCACACGACACCGGCGCCGCGACAGGAATTTTCGAACTGACCGCGGCCAACTGGACCGAGCTGATGGCCCACCGCCGCACCGACGCACTGTGGGGCGTCGGCGCCAGAATCGCCAAACGCCTCGCCGAACTCGACATCACCACCGTCGCCGACCTGATGGCCGCCGACCGTCAACGCCTGGCCGCCGAGTTCGGCCCCAACACCGGCCCCTACCTCTGGGTCCTCGGCCACGGCAAAGGTGACACCGACCTGTCCACCACCCCGCGAATACCGGTGGGCCGCAGCAAATCCGAAACCTTCCCCCACGACCTCACCGACCCCGCGGAAATCCGCCGCGAACTTGCCCGCCTGGCCACCGAAGTCGCCGAGGAAATGCTGGCCGATCACCGCACCACCACCCGAGTCTCGGTAACAGTCCGCACCAAAACCTTCTACACCCGCACCAAACAACAAAAACTCCCCACCCCCACCACCGACGTCCCCACCATCGTCACCACCGCCCTGACCCTTATCGACCGCTTCGACCAGGACCGCCCCATTCGCCTCCTAGGCGTCCGCCTGGACCTCCTCCCGCCTGACCCCGACCGCCCCTGACCCCGACCGCCCCTGACCCCGACCGCCCCTGACCCCGACCGCGCCTGACCCCGACCGGGGCCCTGACCCGGCGTGCCCCCTGGCGCCGCCCCGTGGCGCCAGCCCTGACCCGGTCCGCCTCGTGGCGTCGGCCCTGACCCGGTCCGCCTCGTGGCGTCGGCCCTGACCCGGTCCGCCTCGTGGCGTCGGCCCTGACCCGGTCCGCCTCGTGGCGTGGGCCCTGACCCGGTCCGCCTCGTGGCGTGGGCCCTGACCCGGTCCGCCTCGTGGCGTGGGCCCTGACCCGGTCCGCCTCGTGACGTGGGCCCTGACCCCGTCCGCCCCTGACGCCCGCCCTGATGTGCGGCGACCCTGGTCTGCGACCGGCCCTGCTGCACCAGCTCCGGTCCTGACTTCCCTGACGCGCCCCGCGCCCCCGCCAACCCGTAGCTAGCCTGCCGACCGCAGCGATAACCGAGCTCCCCACGCGCCTCGCCCTCGCGCCAACCGCCCCCAAGTGTTGGACATGTGACCACCAGGCTCTGGTGGTGGGATTTCGGCGGGAATCGGTGCGTCAGGGCCTGGTGGGCACATGTCCAGGTGCGTGATTCCGTCGAGTTGGGGGCGGGGGCTCGTATGCTCGGGCGCATGGAGTTTTCTGCGATGGTTGCCCGGGAGAACGACGGTGGGATCGTGCTCGCGCGCGAGACGGTGGGGGAGGACTTTCTCGGCGCTGGGGAGGTGACGATCAAGGTTCATTATTCGAGCGCCAACTACAAGGACCTGCTCGCCGTCACTCCGCGCGGGGGTGTGGTGCGCAAGTATCCGATCGTGCCGGGCATCGACCTCACCGGTGAGGTGATCGCCTCGGGCACCGATGACTTCTCCCCCGGCGACCAGGTGATCGTGCACGGCTACGACCTCGGCGTCGCTCGCAACGGCGGCTTCGCCGAGTACTCCCGGGTCCCCGCCGAATGGGTCGTGCGCCTCGACGGTCTCGACACCCGCGACGCCGCCACCATCGGCACCGCCGGCTTCACCGCGGCCATGAGCGTGCAGGCGCTGCTGGACCGCGGCCTCACCCCCGACGACGGATCGGTGCTGGTCACCGGCGCGACCGGCGGAGTGGGCACGGTGGCCATCGACATCCTCTCCGGCCTCGGCTTCGAAGTGATCGCCTCCACCGGCAAGACCGACGCGAACGACCTGCTGGCCGAACTCGGCGCCAACGAGGTGATCGGCCGCCTCCCCCTCGACTCCGACGCCAAGCCACGTCCACTCAACAAGGCCAACTGGGCCGCCGCGGTCGACAGTGTCGGCGGCGCCTCGCTGGCCTATGTGCTCAGCGCCATCGGCTACGGCGGCGCGGTGGCCGTCAGCGGTCTCACCGGCGGTACCGAAGTGCCCGCCACCGTGCTGCCGTTCATCCTGCGCGGCGTGAGCTTGCTCGGCATCGACTCGGTCTTCCTGCCCATCGAGAAGCGCCGCGCCCTCTGGGCCGCCCTGGGTAAAGAGCTGCGGCCCCGGCACCTGTCGACGATCGAGTCCTTCGCCCCGATCACCGAGGTCGACTCGGTGCTGCAGTCGATCAAGAGCGGCTCGCACTCGGGGCGCACCGTCATCGGTGTGGCGGGCGAGTTCTGACGGCTGCGTACCGGCGGCGTAATCGTGCCGAACGGCCGCTCGGAGTCGGTTTCTGACTCCGAGCGGCCGATTGCACGACTACGCCGAGTTGAGAATCAGTGAGCTGCCTCCCGGCCTCCCGGCCTCCCGGCCTCCCGGTCTCCCGGTCTCCCGGGCCCGGGCGATCCGAGCTCAGACCGTGGCCGGGGTGACCGGATCCTCGGCGAACTGGGTCCGGTAGAGCTCCGCGTAGCGACCGTCGGCGTTGAGCAGGTCGGCGTGGGTGCCGCGTTCGATGATGCGGCCGTCTTCGAGGACCAGGATCTGGTCGGCGGCGCGGATCGTCGAGAGGCGGTGCGCGATCACCAGGGCGGTGCGGCCGATGAGCGCCTCGGTGAGCGCTTCCTGCACGGCCGCCTCGGAGGTGGAGTCGAGCGAGGCGGTCGCCTCGTCGAGGATGACCACCCGCGGCTGCTTGAGCAGGAGCCGGGCGATGGTCAGGCGCTGGCGTTCGCCACCGGAGAGGCGGTAACCGCGTTCGCCGACCACGGTGTCGAGGCCGTCGGCGAGCGAGCCCACCAGGTCGGCGAGGCGGGCGCGGCGCAGTGCGTCCCACAGCTGTTCGTCGCTCGCCTCGGGGCGGGCCAGCAGCAGGTTCGCCCGGATCGTGTCGTGGAACAGGTGCCCGTCCTGGGTGACCAGGCCGACGGCGCGCTGGATCGATTCGGTGGTCAGTTCGCGCACGTCGGCACCGTTGAGCCGCACCGCTCCGGAGTCCACGTCGTAGAGCCGCGAAACCAGCTGCGCGATGGTGGATTTGCCCGCGCCGGAGGACCCGACCAGGGCGATGAGCTGTCCGGGTTCGGCGCGCAGCGACACTTCGTGCAGCACTTCGACCCCGCCCCGGGAATCCAGGGTGGCGACGTCTTCGAGCGAGGCCAGCGACACCTTGTCGGCCGATGGGTAGCCGAAGTTCACCGCGTCCAGTTCCACCGACACCGGACCGTCGGGCACCGGCGTCGCGTTCGGGGCGTCCTCGATCAGCGGTTTCAGGTCGAGCACCTCGAAGACCCGCTCGAAGCTCACCAGCGCGGCCATGACCTCGAGCCGTGCACTGGCCAGCGCGGTGAGCGGGGTGTAGAGGCGCACCAGCAGCAGCGACAGCGCCACCACCGAGCCCGCGTCGAGGCGGCCGTGCAGCGCGTACCAGCCGCCGAGGCCGTAGACCAGGGCGAGCGCGAGTGCGGAGACCAGGGTGAGCGAGGTGACGAAGGTGGTCTGCAACATGGCGGTGCGCACGCCGATGTCGCGGACCCGGGTGGCGCGCACCGCGAACTCCGACGATTCCTGTCGCGGCCGGCCGAACAGCTTCACCAGGGTGGCGCCGGGAGCGGAGAACCGCTCGGTCATCTGGGTGCTCATGTCGGCGTTGAGCTGAGCCGCCTCGCGCTGCATCTCGGCGAGGCGATTGCCGGCGCGGCGCGCGGGGATCACGAACACCGGCAGCAGGACCAGCGCGAGCAGGGTGATCTGCCAGGAGATGCTGAGCATCACGCCGAGGGTGAGGACCAGCGTCACCAGGTTGGTGACGACACCGGAGAGCGTGTCGCTGAAGGCGCGTTGCGCCCCGATCACATCGGAGTTCAGCCGGCTCACCAGCGCACCGGTCCTGGTGCGGGTGAAGAACGCGACCGGCATCTTCTGCACGTGGTCGAACACCGCGGTCCGCAGGTCGAGGATGAGTCCCTCACCGATCCGGGCCGAGAGCCAGCGGATCATCAGTCCGAGGCCGGCGTCGAGTACCGCCAGTCCGGCGATGGCCAGGGCGAGCAGGACCACGGTGCGCGGGGCCGACCCGCCGACGATGTCGTTGACGACCCGACCGGCCAGCACCGGCGTGGCGACGCCGAGCGTCGCGGCCAGCACGCTGAGCAGCAGGAATCCGGTGATCCGCCGCCGGTGCGGCTCGGCGAAACGCAGGATGCGCCGCGCCGTGGCCATGCTGAACGGCCGTTTCTCCTCCGGTGCGTTCATGCGCCGGTACATCTGGCTGTAAGCCACCGATTCGATACTCACTGCACTCTCCCTCAGCTCCCCGCCCAGTCAACTCCTGCGCACCGACACTAGAACCTCAACAAAGGTTGATGGCAAGTTGTTTCCCGAGCCGAATAGGCTGGCCGGGTGAACGACGACCGGAGCGCGGAGCTACTCGCCGATGCCCTGCGGACCCGCCTCACCTGCGTGGTCGACGCATCGCCGCGCCGCCGCGCCGAGTACTCCTCCGACGCGTCGAACTACCGCGTGCCACCGGCGATGGTCGTGTTCCCGCGTGGCGACGACGATGTCGCGGCAACCGTCGCCTTCGCCCGCGAGAACGGTCTGACCGTCACGGCGCGGGGCGCGGGCACCTCGGTCGCCGGGAACGCGATCGGTCCGGGCATCGTCGTGGACTTCAGCAGGCACATGAACGCCATCCAGGCGATCGACGCCGAGGCGCGCACGGCGCGGGTCCAGCCGGGTGTGGTGCTGTCGGCGTTGCAGGCGCGGCTACGGTCCGAGGGTCTGCGCTTCGGCCCCGACCCGTCGACGCAGGACCGCTGCACCCTCGGCGGAATGATCGGCAACAACGCCTGCGGACCACACGCCCTGGCCTGGGGCCGCACCGCGGATACCGTGCGCGAACTGCGCATTCTCGACGGTACGGGCACCGAACGCACGCTGGGCGCCGGGCTGTCCACCGTGCCGGGGCTGGCCGACTTCACCACCGCTCACCTCGCGGTACTGCGCACGGAACTCGGCCGCTTCGAGCGGCAGGCTTCCGGCTACGGCCTGGAACATCTGCTACCGGAACGTGGTTCGGCGGTAGCGAAGGCATTCGTCGGTTCCGAGGGGACCTGCGGGCTGCTGCTCGCCGCCGAAGTCGACCTCGCCCCGGTGCCGGGTGCCACCGTGCTCACCGTGCTGGGCTATCCCGACATCGCCACGGCCGCAGACGATGTGGCCGCGGTGCTGCGGTGCGCGCCGATCGCGGTGGAGGGCATCGACGCCGGTCTGGTCGACGTGGTGCGCGCACATCGGGGCGCTGTCCCCGAGTTGCCGCGCGGTCGTGGCTGGCTGTTCGTGGAAACCGCGGGTGCGAACCCCGCCGAAGCGGTGGCGGTGGCCGAGCAACTGTGCCGGGAGGCGAGCACGGCGGATCACCGGATCGTCACCGATCCGGTTGCCACAGCCGCACTCTGGCGCATCCGGGCCGATGGTGCCGGTCTGGCGGGTCGATCGCCCGACGGAAATCCGGCGTGGCCAGGATGGGAGGACGCCGCCGTTCCACCTGAGAACCTCGGTACCTACTTGCGTGAATTCGCCTACCTTACAGCCGAATACGGCGTGAGTGGGCTGCTCTACGGGCACATAGGCAACGGCTGCATTCATGTGCGCCTCGATTTCCCCATCAAGGACGCACCCCGGCGATTCCGTTCGTTCCTGTTCGACGCGGCCGAACTGGTTGTCCGCCACGGTGGTTCGCTGTCCGGTGAGCACGGCGACGGCCGCGCCCGCTCCGAGCTCCTCGAAGTCATGTACTCACCTGCCGCGCGTGGGGCTTTCGCGGGGTTCAAAGCACTGTTCGATCCCGGCGATGTCCTGAACCCCGGCGTGCTCGTCGCCCCGGCTCCGGTCGCGACGGACTTGCGCGTGGCCGGTCTCGGGCCGGTCGGATCCACCGGCTTCGCGCTCACCGAAGACTCCGGCGATCTGTCCACAGCTGTGCACAGATGTGTAGGAATCGGCAAGTGCCGCGCGGACACCGGCGCCGCGGGCGGCTTCATGTGCCCCTCGTACCTGGCCACCGGCGACGAAAAGGACACCACCCGTGGCCGGGCCCGCGTGCTACAGGAAGTCGTGCGCGGCGAACTCGATTGGCGCGCACCAGCGGTCGAGGAATCTCTGGACCTGTGTCTTTCCTGCAAAGCCTGCGCCTCGGATTGCCCCGCGGGCGTCGACATGGCGACCTACAAGTCCGAGACCCTCTACCGTCGCTACCGCGGTCGCCGCCGCCCCCTCGACCACTATGTCCTTGGCCAACTCCCCCGCTGGCTCAGCACGGCCCAACGTTTCCCCCGCCTGCTCAACGCCCTGGCCGCCCGCCCCCGCCTGCGCCGCACCGGCATGCGAATGGCCGGAATCGACCCGCGCCGCGAAATGCCCGCGCTGGCCCCGACCTCGTTCCGTCGAATCTGGGCAGCCATGGGCGGCAACGAACGCACACGACCGATGTCGCGCCCATTCCCCGGCAATGCTTCGATATCGACCGAAAACAACATCGCCGGAGTACCTGCCCAATGGAACAGTGCCGGGGCGGTGGACCGGGCGCCCGGTGGCGAGGCGTCGGGCCGGAAGTGGATGCCGACAGGGGAGGTCATGCTCTGGGTCGACACCTTCACCGACACCTTCGACCCCGAGAACGCCCTGGCTGCGACATATCTACTCGAACAACTCGGCTGTCACGTCCGCATCCCGGACGATCGGGTCTGCTGCGGCCTCACCTGGATCAGCACCGGCCAGCTCGACGGCGCCCGTACCCGGCTGCGCGCCACCGTGGACGCACTCGCCGAGCATGTCGCCGCGGGCGGGCTGGTCGTCGGTCTCGAACCGTCGTGCACTGTCACCTTGCGCTCCGACCTACCCGAACTGCTCCCCGACGACCCGCGGGCGGCGCAGGTCGCGGCGGCGGTTCGCACGCTGGCCGAGTTCCTGGTCGAGCACCCGGACTGGACGCCGCCGCCGCGCCCCGGTGGCACGGTTGTCGTCCAGCCGCACTGTCACCAGCACGCTGTCGGCGGTTTCGGCGCCGAGCGCCGCATCCTGGCCGCGATGGACGTCACGGTTCAGGAGCTGGCCGGTTGCTGTGGGCTGGCCGGCAACTTCGGCATGCAGCGCGGACACTACGAGGTGTCGGTCGCGGTCGCGGGCAATGCCCTGCTGCCTGCGCTGGACGACCTGCCCGCCGACGCGGTGTACCTGGCCGACGGCTTCTCCTGCCGTACCCAAGCCGACCAGCTCGCCCGCATCCGTGGCGTGCATCTGGCCAGGTACCTGCTCTGAGGCCTCAGCTGCCCGAGGGCAGGGTACCCGGTGCGATCTGATAGCCCGAGCTGCCCGCGAAGACACTGCCCCATGCCGCCAGCAGCCAGTTGAGCGCGTCGGTGATCATCGGTTACCTCCTGTGACGATGGGATGCCGGTCGGTTGCCGGTCACTGGTTCATCGCCGCGGACGTGGCGAGTATTACGAAATGGCATCGGGCCCGGATGAGGCGCACAATGGTGCGGTGCGTGAGCAGACCCTGGACCCCGGCGTGGCCTCGGCCGGCCTGACCAGGACGGTCCGGTCGAGCAGGCCCTTCGACGTGGGCTCCACCGTGTCGCCGCTGCGCCGGGGCGCCGGCGACCCCTGCCACCAGGTCGGCCCGGACGGCGCGCACTGGCACGGATCCCGGATGCCCAGCGGTGAGGTCACCTACCGGCTCGCCCAGGACGGCCCCGACGGTGCGCACGCCCGCGCCTGGGGCCCGGGTGCCGAGGAGTTCCTGGACGGCCTCGACCGGATGCTGTGCCTCGAGGAGGACCTCGACGGTTTCGTCCCCGAGCACCCCAAGCTCGTCGAAGCGCACCGGCGTGTCCCCGGTCTGCGCATGTTGCGCACGGGACTGGTCATCGAGGCACTGGTGCCCGCGATTCTCGAGCAGAAGGTGCACACCAAGTCGTCGTACGCGGCCTGGCGCACGCTGGTGCGCGAGTTCGGCAGCCCGGCGCCGGGCCCCGCACCCCCCGGCCTGATGGTCGCACCGGACGCGGGCACCTGGCGGCGCATTCCGTCGTGGAAATACCATCGCGCCAATGTGGGCCCGCAGCGGTCGCAGACGATCGTGCGGGCCGCGCGGGTCGCCGATTCGATCGAGCGCACCGCCGGGCTCGACCCCGTCGAGGCGGCCACCCGGCTGTGCAGTATCCCCGGTATCGGGGTCTGGACGGCGGCCGAGACCGCGCAGCGCGCCTTCGGTGACGCCGACGCCCTCTCGGTCGGCGACTACCACCTGGCCGCCGTGGTCGGCTGGAGCCTGCTCGGTCATCCGATCGATGACGCCGCCATGATCGACTACCTCGAACCGCTACGCCCGCACCGCTATCGGGCCGTGCGCCTGCTGATGCTCAGTGGACAGGCGCGCAAACCGAAATTCGGTCCGCGCGACCCGATCACCGACCACCGCCACCACTAACGCAGCGCGCGCTCCTCGAGCACACAGTGCCCCGATTCCACCAGAGTGTCGCGTGCGCGCCTGCGCACCCGGCACTCGTCGACCGTGCAGTCGAGGTGCAATTGCATTGCGGCATGGGCCTGTTCGGCCTGCATCGGACCGGGGTCCGCGCCGCAACCCAGCAGTGCCGCAGCGATGTGCATGTTCAGCTCGCTCAGTTGCATGGTCCCAGCACAGCACGCAACCTTCTGGTTAACGTGGCAGTACACGCCGATCCCGGCATTTAGTTCGAATTCCCAGCACAGGATCCATCCCGGAGTGCAGGATTCCCCACAGTGGACGAATTCCACCGCCACACCGGGATTCGGGTGCTGGGCGGATGTGCGACACACAGAGGAGCGGGGCTGTGGCAACGAACGCATCGAGTGGTAGCGGTGGGCAGCCCGCGGGCGGTTCCTCGACTCTGCCGCGCCGTCAGCTGGGACGCTATCTGCGCGATTGGCGCACCCAGGCGGGGCTCACCATCGCCGAGGCGGCCAAACTCATGGAGTGGGGTGCCAGCACCCTGCAACGGCTGGAAAAGGGCCAGGCCGATCGTATCCGGACCATCGACATCCACGAACTGTGCCGCATCTATGGCATTCCGGACGCATTGGCCGAGGGTCTGACCGGTCTGGCCCAGCAGGCGGCGGTCAAGAGCTGGTGGCACGCCTACGGCGATCTGATCCCCGAGAACTTCGACATATACGTCGGTCTGGAAGCCTCAGCGCATCGATTGCGGTCTTATCAGTCCGAATTGGTCCTCGGCTTGCTACAGACCGCGGACTACGCGCGGGCCCTGAATCAACTCGGCTTCCCGGAGGATTCGGTCGACGAGCTCGACCGGCGCGTCGCGCTGCGTATGCAACGGCAGGCATTGATCACCCGTAGGCATTCGCCGGCCGAGATCGATGTGGTTCTGCACGAATCGGTATTGCATCGCGTCGTCGGTGATGCAAAGGTGATGGCTGCGCAGTTGCGACACCTTGCCGACTCGAGCACGCGAAGCAATGTGACACTGCGTGTTCTGCCGTTTGCCGCCGGTGTTCCGCTCGGAGTCTCCACCGGGCCTTTCACGGTTCTCGAGTTCGGAACCGGCAGCACGGGGCAACCGGTCGAACCACCGGTGGTGTACGCCGAAGGCTTTACCGGCGACCTCTACCTGGAACGACGCGTGGATGTCAGAAGGTACGACCGGGCTCACGAATGCCTCCAGCGTCATGCGCTGGATATCCAATCGAGTAGACACCTGCTGCGGCAGGTCGCGAAGGAGTATGTGGCATGAGTTTCGATCTCGTCGACGCACACTGGTTCAAGAGCACGCGCAGCGGCGCGGGTAAGGACTGCGTCGAAGTCGCGTTCCTGTCCGGCGGGCGTGTCGGCATGCGCGACAGCAAGAATCCCGCGGGTCCGGCGCTGGTCTTCGACGCCGCGAGCTGGGATGCGTTCACCCATGGCATCGACACCGGAGACATCGCGTGAACAGCAAGCGCGACATCGACACCACCGGCGCCGACTGGCAGCGTGCCGGCGACGCGGAGACGAGCAGCGTGGAGGTGGCGATGCTGCCCGAGGGCAACGTGGCCCTACGCGACGGCAAGCGTCCCGACAGCCCGGTGCTGATCTTCACTCCCAGCGAGTGGTCCGCCTTCACCGCGGGCGTGCACGACGGTGAGTTCGACCGACCTTGATCACGAAACGATAGACTTTCGGCATACATCGAGGTTTGGTCCGCGGCGTGCGCGGGTAACCGGAGTATATGGACCGAGGGTTGAAGAAAATGCCACCCCGGTACCGGAGGCTAGCGCCTGAGGACGGCGTGGAACGCCTGATCGTGGTCCTGCTGTTCGCGGTATCGGCGGTCGGAATCTACGTACTCACCAGCTCATTGCTGTCGGCGCTGTTCATCGGATTACTGGTCGGATTGGTCGCCGTAGGCACGGTAGCTGTCTTGTAGCAGCCGTGCCTACCGCCGGAACAATTTGTTACCGAGCCAGACGATCGGATCGTATTTACGGTCGACCACCCGTTCCTTCAACGGAATCAGCGCGTTGTCGGTGATCTTGATGTTCTCAGGACACACGTCGGTGCAACATTTGGTGATATTGCAGTAGCCCAAACCGGCTTCCTCCTGCGCCATTTCGGTGCGATCACCGGTGTCGAGCGGGTGCATCTCGAGTTCGGTGATGCGCATCAGATAGCGGGGACCGGCGAAGCTCTGCTTGTTCTCCTCGTGATCACGAACCACATGGCAGGTGTTCTGGCACAGGAAGCACTCGATGCACTTGCGGAACTCCTGTGAGCGTTCCACGTCGACCTGTTTCATCCGGTACTCCCCCGGCGCCAGGTTCGGGGGCGCGAAAGCCGGTATCTCCCTGGCCTTTTCGTAATTGAACGAGACATCGGTGACCAGATCCTTGATGATCGGGAAGCTCCGCATCGGCGTGACGCTGATGACCTCATCCGGGGTGAATGTCGACATCCGCGTCATGCACAGCAACCGTGGCCGCCCGTTCACCTCCGCCGAACACGAACCACACTTGCCCGCTTTGCAATTCCAGCGCACCGCGAGGTCTGGGGTCTGCGTGGCCTGGAGACGATGGATGATGTCGAGCACCACTTCGCCCTCGTTCACCGCGACGGTGTAGTCCTGCAGACCACCACCGTCGATGTCACCGCGCCAGACTCGGAACCGGGCGTCGTATCCCATCGTCACGCCTTTCCCTCGGCGGCCGGATGCTCCGCCAATTCTTGTTCGGTGTAGTACTTTTCGAGCTCGCCCAGTTCGAACAGGGCGAGCAGGTCTTCGCGCATCGGCGTCTGCTCGGCACGGGTGACGGTGACCCGCGGAATCCGCGCGTCGGCGGTGGCCGGGTCGACGGCGCACACCAGCAGGGTGTTGCGCCAATCCGGGACCATCGCGGGATGATCGTCGCGGGTGTGTCCGCCACGGCTCTCGGTGCGCAGCAGCGCGGCCTGGGCCACACACTCGCTCACCAGCAGCATGTTGGCCAGGTCGAGCGCCAGATGCCAGCCGGGATTGAACGGGCGGCCACCTTCGACGGTGACCTCGGCGTATCTGGCGCGCAGCTCGGCGAGTTTGTCGATCGCCTCGCGCACCTCGTTCTCCTTGCGGATGATGCCGACCAGGTCGTTCATGGTCTGCTGCAACTCGGCGTGCAGGGTGTAGGGGTTCTCGCCTTGTCCGCCGGTCGGTGGGTCGAACAGTGCCAGTGCTGTTCTCGTCGCCGTGGTCACGTCGGCCTCGCTGAGTTCGGGCCGCCGCGTGAGCCCGCGCACGTAGGCCGACGCGCCGAGCCCGGCCCGGCGACCGAAGACCAGCAGGTCCGACAGTGAGTTGCCACCCAGGCGGTTCGAGCCGTGCATACCGCCGGAACACTCACCGGCGGCGAACAAGCCGGGCACCACCGCCGCGCCGGTATCGGGGTCCACCTCGATACCGCCCATCACGTAGTGGCAGGTGGGTCCGACCTCCATCGGCTCGGCGGTGATGTCGACATCGGCGAGTTCTTTGAACTGGTGGTGCATCGAGGGCAGCCGGCGCACGATCTCCTCGGCGGGCATGCGCGAGGCGATGTCGAGGAACACGCCACCGTGTTCGGTGCCGCGTCCGGCCTTGACCTCCTCGTTGATCGCCCTGGCGACTTCGTCGCGGGGGAGCAGGTCAGGGGTGCGCCGCGCGGAATCGTTGTCGCGCAACCACTGATCGGCTTCGTCCTCGGTTTCGGCGTACTGGCCTTTGAACACCGGCGGGATGTAGTCGAACATGAACCGCTTGCCGTCGGAGTTCTTCAGCACGCCACCGTCGCCACGGACGCCTTCGGTGACGAGGATGCCCTTCACACTCGGCGGCCAGACCATGCCGGTGGGATGGAACTGGAGGAACTCCATGTTGATCAGCGTCGCGCCGGCCCGCAGTGCGAGCGCGTGCCCGTCGCCGGTGTACTCCCAGGAGTTCGAGGTGACCGTGTAGGACTTGCCGATGCCGCCGGTCGCCAAAACCACCGCCGGAGCGCGGAACAGCACCAGCCGGCCGGACTCGCGCCAGTAGCCGAACGCGCCGGCGATGCGTCGGCCGTCGCCGGCGTCCTCGGTGAGCAGTTCGGTGATCGTGCACTCGGCGAAGACCTTGGTCCTGGCCTCGTAGTCGCCGGTCGCCGCGTGGTCCTCCTGCTGCAGCGAAACGATCTTCTGCTGCATGGTGCGGATCAGTTCCAGCCCGGTGCGGTCGCCGACGTGGGCCAGCCGCGGGTAGGTGTGGCCGCCGAAGTTGCGCTGGCTGATCCGCCCGTCGGGCGTCCGATCGAACAGCGCGCCATAGGTTTCGAGCTCCCACACGCGGTCGGCGGCCTCGCGGGCGTGCAGTTCGGCCATTCGCCAGTTGTTGAGGAACTTGCCACCGCGCATGGTGTCCTTGAAATGGGTCTGCCAGTTGTCCTTGGCGTTGGCGTTGCCCATCGACGCCGCGCAGCCGCCTTCGGCCATCACGGTGTGCGCCTTGCCGAACAACGACTTACACACCACCGCCACCGAAAAGCCCTGCTCGCGTGCCTCGATCACGGCTCGCAAGCCCGCGCCGCCCGCCCCGATCACCACGACGTCGTAGTCGTGGGTTTCCACGTCTGGCATTGAAATTCGAACTCCTCGCGTTGACGCGGCTCAGTTCACGAACCGCAGATCCGAAATGGTTTGGCTCGCAACCAACATCACGTAGAAGTCGGTGAGCACGAGGGTGCCGAGGGTGATCCAGGCCAGCGCCATGTGGCGGGTGTTGAGTTTGGAGATCTGGGTCCAGGCCCAATACCGCACCGGGTTGGCCGAGAAGTGCTTGAGTCGCCCGCCCGCCACGTGCCTGCACGAATGGCACGACAGGGTGTAGCCCCACAGCATCGTCACATTGACCAGCAGCACGATGTTGCCCAGGCCGAAACCGAAACCGCCGTCGCTGCCGTGGAACGCGGTGAGCGCGTCGTAGCTGTTGATCAGTGTGACCACCAGCGCCACGTAGAAGAAGTAGCGGTGCGCGTTCTGGATGATCAGCGGCAGCCGCGTCTCACCGGTGTAGCGCGCGTGTGGTTCGGCGACCGCGCACGCGGGCGGCGACAGCCACATCGAGCGGTAGTAGGCCTTGCGGTAGTAGTAGCAGGTGAGCCGGAAGCCGAGCAGGAACGGCAGCACCACGAACCCGAGCGGAATCCACATCGGCAGTTCGGGGAACGGGGTGCCGAAGTGGCTCGAGCCCGGTACGCAGGAATCGCTGAGACAGGGGGAGTAGAACGGGGTCAGATAGTGGTATTCCGCTACCCAGTACGAACTGCGCGTGAACGATCTGATCGTCGCGTAGACGACGAAGGCGGTCAGGCCGAGCGCGGTGAGCGCCGGTGGCAGCCACCATCGGTCGGTGCGCAGCGTGCGCTCGGCGATCCGGGCCCTGGTCCGGCTGAAGACGCCGGTCCCGGTGGCTGGGGTAGTGGTCGGTGCGGCACTCACGGTGGATGCCTCGCTGCTCTACGGGTGTGCGGCGGTTGATCATTCCCCACCGCGATGGATTGTGATGTGCAGCACCATACGCCTGTGTTCACGCCGCTCGCGCTGGGTATCACGCACTCGTCGCGTTCTGGCACTGGTGATCTCGATCACAACGCGTCCGTAGACAAGGGTCGGCGCGGCGGTCCTGACGGCAGGACCTCCGCGCCGGTGAGCAGGTCTTATTTGGTCCGCGGACGGGAGTGGAAGCCGAGCCCCTCGTCCTGTGCGCCCATCCAGGCGGCTTCGTCGGACTTGCTGTCGGGCACGTAGATCGGCTCCGACCGCCGGGGGGCGGCGAGTTCGGGCGGCGGTGTCTGTTCGAAGTCCTCGGCATCGATGATGAGACGCTCGAGGTCGTTCTCCAGTCGGCGCACGATGGCGGCGTCGCCGTAGTGGGGACGCAGTGCGCCGATCGATTGCCGGAGTTGGCCGACCGCGTAGCGCAGTTCCGCGATATCGCTGCGTGTCATCGTTTCCTCCTGGGTATATGGCGGGCGTACCGACTCGCCGGATCACGGGCACGCCCCGAAAAACTCCCGGGCCGCGCTGCACCGAGCGTGTGACTCACCACACAACGTGATCTCCACCACAGTAACTGAAGTTTTCGGTTTACGCCCGAAGTTGCCGGGGATTGCGGGGTTGCCTTCCGGTAACTGCCCGGCTCAGCCCGCGACGGCGTAACGGGTGCTCGTGCCGGTGCTCACCCGCGCCACCAGGGCGGTGATCGAGCGGGCCACCTCCTCCGCGCATTCGAGAATGACGCCGTGCCCCGCGCCCTCGATCCGGACGAGTTCGGCACCGGCCAGCTGGGAGGCCAGCACCACCGAGTGCGCGAAGGGGATCATCAGATCGGCCGAGCCGGCCAGGACGAGCGCGGGCAGGTCGCCGAAGCGGTGCAGTGTGCGGGCTTCGTCGAAGTCGAGCAGCGAGCGCAGAAAACCGGACATGGTGAGCAGGGCGGTCTCGTTGAGCACCGCGGTGGACACGGCGGCCACGCGCGGGTTCACGCGCCGGGTTCCGGTACCCGCTTCCCGCAACAGCGGCCCCAGAGCCCAGCGGGACAAGCGCTTCGAAGCCTGCATCACCCGCGGCGCGTGCACGACCGCGTGCTGGAGCGAGGTGACGGCATGGCGGTTGAGGAGGCGGCCGAGGCCCACCTCGGTGATCCCGCCCGCCGCGCCGGCGATGAGGCCGACGCCGGCCACGCGGTGGCCGATGGTTTCCGGGTACAGGCGGGCGTAGGCGAGTACGACCATGGCGCCCATGGAGTGCCCCACCAGCACCACCGGGCCGTGCGGGGCGACCGCGCGCAGGACCGCGTCGAGGTCGGTCGCCAGCTGGTCGATGGTGTAGGTGTCGTGGTGGGCGTGGCCGGATTCGCCGTGGCCGCGGTGGTCGTAGAACACCATCCCGGTCGCGGATTGCCAGTGGGGGAGTAGATGTTCGCGCAGGAATGCCCAGGATTCGGTGTGCAGGCAGTGGCCGTGCACGAACACGACGGTCAGCGCGGCGTCGGGGGTGCCGTAACTGCGGACCGCGATGGGGGTGCCGTCGTCGGCGACAACGGTGCAGCGGCGGCCTTCGGTGGCGGAGAGGTTCGTCATGGTGGGCCTCCTCCGACGCAATGTGCGTGCTGTGCCTGATCTTTCGACTTGGGTTTCCGGTGCGTTAACCGTGCATACCTGGCGTTACTCAGCTGATGCGCAAACGACGCCGCACCGGGCGTTCTCGTGACCGCAGATAGATCTGCGCATATCTAGCCGAGAACTTAGAGTGTGTTAGACAAGTATCGAGAGCGCGTTCGTCAGATCTTTATCCGGACGTCTAGCGATTCGGCTATAAAGAGGCAGAGTTCTATACGCTGCGCAGATACCGGCCGAAGTGCGGGACGGTGAAACCGATGGTGCCGCGTTCGGCGGAGTAGATCAGGCCCTTCTTGATCAGTCCGTCACGGGCCGGGGAGACCGAGGCCGGTTTGCGGCCGAGTTCGGCGGCCACCGCGGCCGTCGCGACCGGGCCGTCGTCGCCGGCCAGATCGGCCATCGCCCGCATGTACTCCCGTTCGGCGGGGGTGGCCCGCTCGTAGCGGGAGCCGAAGAAGCCGACCGCCAGCTCCTCCTCCGCGGCCGGTGCGGCCACCGCCACGTCCTCGGCGGTGATCGGGCTCTCGGGCGCCTGATCCCAGGCCGCCTTGCCGTAGGCCTGGACGAAATAGGGGTAGCCGTCGGCCCGGCGATAGAGCGAATCGAGCGCTTCCTCGGTGAACTTCACCTCCTCGCGTTCGGCGGGAGCGATCAGGGCGAGATCGGCCGATTCGCGGTCGAGACGGTCGATGCGGTGGTAACTGAACAGCCGCTCCGAATAACTCTTCGAGGCCGAGAGCACCGCGGGCAGCAGCGGCAGGCCCGCGCCGACGACGATCAGCGGCGCGCCGTCCTGGCTCAGCTCGTGGCAGGCGCCGCAGATCGCCGACACATCGGCCGGGCCCAGATCCTGCATCTCGTCGATGAAGATGCCGATGCCCACACCGATGTCGGCGGCCAGCGCGGCGGCCTCCTTGAACAGTTCGATCAGGTCGATCTCGATATCGCCGGAATCGGCGCGCCCGGTCACCGCGGGCACATCGATGCCGGGCTGCCAGCGCTCGCGCATCCCCTTGTCGGCGGTCGCGCGCAGGGCGAAGGCTTTGAGAATGCCGAGGAAGTCGTCGACCTGCTCGGGATTGCGGTGCGCCATCGCGATCGCGCGCACCGCCATGTGCAGCGCCGAGGACAACGGCCGGCGCAGGTCCTGATCGGGTCGGGCCTCGATCTTGCCGGTCCCCCAGCCGCGCGAAACGGCGGCGGAGCGAAGCTGGTTGAGCAGCACGGTCTTTCCGACCCCGCGCAACCCGGTGAGCATCACGCTGCGCTCGGGCCTGCTGCGCGCCACCCGTTCGAGCACGATGTCGAACGCGGCGAGTTGCTTGCCCCGCCCGGCCAATTCGGGCGGTCGCTGACCGGCGCCGGGAGCGTAGGGATTGCGCACGGGGTCCATGCCGGACAACCGTAGCGCGTCGGCACGGCAGAATCTCGGCAACTCTGGGCCGTGTCCTAGATACTGCTAGCGAACCCGAGACGGCGAATGGAGCCCGATGTACGAGGAGCCCGGCGAACACCCTTCCTACGAGCAGCGCGCGGCACCGGTGCTCGCCGAGATCGTCGAGGGCTGGGAGCTCCCCGAGGGCGCCTATCTCACCGACACCATCCGGCGCGGGGTCCTCGCGGTCCTCGAGGCCACCGGCATCGAGGACGGCGAGGTGCTCGCCGACCTCGCGATCGGGCCGGTGGTGACCACACTGGGCAGACTCGAAGCCGACCTCGCCGACGCTCGCCGGCGCATCGAAGATCTGGAAGCGGCGCTGGGCCGTCGCGCCGGATAACGCGGCGGCCGCAGCGGATCTCAGCCCGTTACGCGTGTCGACACGCCGGGAAACCCCGCTTGGACTGGGCTTTCGTGGTTCGGGGAAAACAACTTGCGTGCTTCGCTGGACAGCATCCATCACAGGCCGTAATCTTCTCGTGACTTAGTGGAGTCTGTCGCTTCGTCAGAGAAGCGGCGCCACGGGTCACCGCCGAACAGTCGTCATCCCAAGCGATTACGACGCCCGCGGCGGGTGAGCAGCAAGATCGGAGACTCGTCTCGGTGGGTAAACACAGCTTGCAGCGGGATTCTCGTCTGCCGAATTCCGTCAAGGGCGCCCTCGTCATGGGTGCAGTGGCCGCCACAACCGGTGCGATGCCGGCGCTTTCGCAGGCCGCCACGATCAACATTCCGGGCCTCGGCAATTTCGACCTGCCGCCCGAACTCGAGCAGCCTGCCCAGCAGGTGGAGAAGCAGCTGCAGGCGATGGTCGCCCCGCAGGGCCAGGCCGCCCCGCAGCTGCCGAGCGTGAACTTCGAGAATCCCTTCGAGTCGCAGCAGCAGACCGCGGGCAATATCGCCCTCGACGCCGCGCGCAGCAAGGTGGGCGCCCAGTACATCTGGGGCGCCGCCGGTCCGGGTAGCTTCGACTGCTCCGGTCTCGTGCAGTGGGCCTACCGTCAGGCCGGGGTCGAACTGCCGCGCACGAGCTTCGAGCAGTCGCACGTGGGCGCGCCCGTCTCGTTCGACAACCTGCAGGCCGGTGACATCGTCATCACCAACGGTGGTGGCCACGTCGGCATCTACGCGGGCAACGGTCAGCTGCTCAACGCGGTGCAGTCCGGTACGCCGGTGTCCTACACCCAGCTCACGGCCGACGACGTCGTCACGGCACGCCGTATCGTCTAAGGGGTGTCCCCCGCGGAACAACGCTCTGCCACCCAGGCCCGCGTCGACTCGTGGACCTGGGCGGTGCGCTTGTTCAAAACACGCTCGGCCGCGGCTCAGGCCTGTCGCGCCGGGCATGTGCGCGTCAACGGTGTGGCGGCGAAACCGGCCCAGCCGGTCCGGCCCGGCGACGAGATCAAGGTCCGGCAAGCCGGGCTCGAGCGGATCGTGGTGGTGGAGCGGATCATCCACAAACGCGTCGGGCCGCCGGTTGCCGCGCAGTGCCTCATCGATCGCAGTCCGCCACCCCCGCCGAAGGAAGTCCTCGCCGCCCAGCCGCGCCGTGAGCGCGGTGCGGGCCGGCCGACCAAGCGTGAGCGCCGCGAAACGGACCGGCTGATGGGCCGCACCGACGGATAGCGGGACAGTCGCTGGAAGTTATCGACAGTTCGTGTATGCCGAGGTGGTCGCTGATATGTGCGACAGTGCGGTGGTCGGGGTGTGGACGATCGCCTACGGTGGCAACCATGGGTGAGCGCAGCAGGATGTTATCGATGCTTCTCGCCTGTGGTGTCGCCGCCGCCGGGACGCCCGCCCGGCTGCTGTGGCCGCGCGGCGCCGACGCCGAACTGCTCGCCGGCATCGAATCGATCCCGCCGCCCGCCGCAGGCAACACCGTCGAACTCACCGCGCTGATGCAAGCCGAACTGTCGGCCCCCACCGCGATCGTCGTGGAAGGCGCGCGCAGCCTCTGCTCCACCCGGCTGACCATGTCGGCCTTCCTGGTCCGGCACCCGGCGGCCACCTTCCTGGTCGACCCCGCGATCTGCGCCGGCGTGCACGACCGGGTGCTGCCCGAACTCCCGCTGCCGGTGCAACTGCTCGTCGCGCCCGACAAACCGGTGCGTGGCCTGAACGAAGTGCTCGCCCCGCACGACCTGTCCGGCGCCGACATCGACTTCGTCCTGCCCACCCACCTGCACTGGGACCATGTGGCCGGGCTCTACGAACTGCCCGGCTGGGTGCCGATCCGGGTGCCCGGCGTCGAATACCGCTGGGCCATGGCCGGACCGCACGCACCCGTCGGCGTGGCCCGTGGCCCGTTGCGTGGCCGCGAGTTCGACCTCTATGAACTCGACGGCCCGCCGGTGCTCACCTTCCCCCGCAGCCACGACCTCTTCGGTGACGGCTCGGTCCTGCTGGTCGACCTGGCCGGGCACACCCCCGGCAGCGTCGGAGTGCTGCTCGCCGTCGACGACGGCACCCGGGTGCTGCTGGCGGGCGACGCGGTGTGGAGCACCGGACAGATCGACCTCATCCGCGAAACCGCGCCGATGCCGGGCGAACTGTTCGACGCCGACCGCGCCGCCGCCTTCGCGACCGTCCACCGCCTGCACGCCCTACCCGATGACATCGAAGTGATCCCCGGCCACGACCGCGCCGCCGTCGCCGCCAGGGCCGCGCACTGATTCGCGGATCGGTCGCGGTATCAAGCCACGACCTTCAGCCCGCTGACAGGCCGTCGGCGACACTGGCGTACCTCGGCTGCCAATCCAGTTCAGCCCGCGCCAGCTCGCTCGAGATCCGCATCGACGTATCGGCCATGAGCGCGGCGATGTAGGGAACACCGAGGCGGACCAGCCACACCGGCAGCCGGATCGGGCGCGGCGTGCGCTGGGCGCGCGACACCTCGCCGAAGAATTCCGCCCAGCTGATCGGGGTGTCATCGGCCAGGTTGTAGGCGCGGCCGGGTACCCCGCGTTCCAATGCGGCCACCGTCGCGGCCGCGGCGTCGGCCACGTGCAGCCAGCTGTTCACCCCGCCCGTACCCCACGGACCGACCGGACGGCGTCGGCGCATCATGTCGCCGAACAGGTCACTGAACGCGCCGGGCCCGTAGAACAGCCCGTAGCGCAGCGCGATCGCCTCGAGCGGTGCCTCGAAGACCTGGTTCTCCGCGGACACGCACGCCCGCACCACCTCGTCGGCTGCCCCGCCGGCACAGACCCCGAACGGGTCACCTTCGGTGAGCGGGCGTTCGCCGTGATCGCGGTAGCCGTAACCCAGGATCAGCGACTGGGTGAGGAATCGGCGCGCGCCGACGAGTTCGGCGGCGTCGAGCAGATTGGCGCTGCCCACGGTTCGCAGCAGATTGGTCGGGTCGTCCGCTGGGACGCGGCGCTGCACTTTCGCTTCGCGCAGCGCGGTGGCCTCGTGGATGACGGCATCGGCGCGCCGGCCTTCGAGAGCGGTCAGCAACCCGTCGCGGTCGAGGACGTCGGCGGCGATCGGTTCGGCGCCGAGCTCCCGCACGAGCGGGTGCGCCGCGGGATTGCGCACGATGGCGGTGACGTGGTGTCCGTGCGCGGTGAGCGCGCGGATCAGGGGGCGGCCGATGGCACCGGTGGCGCCCGCGAGCAAAACCTGCATGATCGTTCCTTCCGGCAGGGGATCCTGCTTTCTGGACGAGGCACCGCCGGCGTATGTGACGGGCTGTGACCCGGTTCACCACTGGCCGTGCTGACCAGCGGGTTGTGTGATGTCAGGGCATATTTGCGGCATATCGGTGTGTATCGTGCGGCTCATGCGAGTCGACGGTCGGGAGATCCCGGTCACGGGAAGTCTCCTGCAGCCGCGCATCCGGCGAACCAGTGACATCGTCCGGGTCGGGCTGGCGGCGATGGGTGTCGGCGTGGTGGTGGCGGGCTCGCTGATCACTCGGCCGGAGTGGCTGGCGCTGGAACGTTCGGTGGCCAACATCGTGGGTTTCCTCAGCCCCGAGCAGTCCACCACGGTGTACCTGATCTACGGAATGCTCATCCTGGCACTGCCCTTCGCGATCCTGATCGAACTGGTCCTGCGCAGGCAGTGGAAGCTGCTCGCCGGTTACGCCGCTGCGGGTCTGCTGGCGGTGTTCGCGCTCTCGGTCACCGGCGCCGGTATCTCCACCCCGAAGTGGCATCTGCCGGTGCCGGACCGCTTCGACACCTTCCTGTCCCAGTTCCTCGACGACCCGCGCTGGATCGCGATGCTGGCGGCCATGCTCACCGTCTCCAGTCCGTGGTTGCCGGTGCGGCCGCGGCGCTGGATGTGGTTTCTGCTGCTGATGTTCGCACCCATTCACCTGGTGGTGAGTTCGGTGGTGCCCGCACGGGCGATGCTGGGACTGGCGGTCGGCTGGCTGGTGGGTGCGGTGATCGTCTGGTTGCTCGGCACGCCCGCACTCGAGGTGCCGCTCGAGGCCGCCGTCCGGGTGCTCGCCCGCCGGGGCTACACGGTGCGCTCGTTCCATGTCGACCGGCCCGCCGGTCGTGGGCCGCTGCTGCTGGCCACCGCGGTCGACGGGCCCGAATCCGAACTCGTCGTCGAGATGTATGGCAAGAACCAGCGCAGTTTTGGTGCACTCCGGCAGTTGTGGCGCTGGATCACGTTCCGTTCCAGCGAAACCGCGCCACTGCACGGGTCGATGCACCGGGCGGTGGAGCATCGCGCGCTGCTCGGGATCGCCGTCGGCGAACTCGGGATGGCCGATGCGCATCAGGTGGCCGTGGCCGGGCTCGACCGTGGCTGGATGCTGTACGCGCACACCGTGCCGCGCGGCACTCCGATCCGGGAGTTGTCGGCCCAGGTGCTGCCCGGAGTGTGGGCTTCGTTGCGGCGGTTGCACGACAACCAGATCAGCCACGGCGACCTGCAACCCGATCAGCTGCGAGTCAGCCAGGGTGACACCCTGTTCGGCGGTTTCGCCGCCGCCGAGTTCGGTGCCTCCGACGCCCAGCGCCAGACCGACATCGCCCAGCTGCTGGTGTCGACGACCTCGCTGTTCGGTAAGCATGTGGCGGTGTCGGCGGCGATCGCGGCACTCGGGGAGAAGGCGGTGGTCACCGCGGCCAGCCGGCTCACCAAGTCGGCCATGCCGACCGGCATCCGTAAGTCGGTGCCGCAGTGGGCCAAGGTGATGGCCACCGCGCGCGAAGAGGTGCGTGAGCGCACCGGGCACGACAAGATCCGGTCCGAACAGCTCACCCGGTTCACCCGCAACCAGCTCATCCAGCTGGTGCTGCTCGTCGGCCTGGTCTATGTGGCCTACCCCTTCTTCAGTCAGGTCCCCACCTTCTTCAGTCAACTGAGCACGCTGAACTGGTGGTGGGCGCTGCTCGGTCTGGGGATCTCGGCGCTGAGTTACGTCGGTGCCGCCGCCGCCCTCGGTGCCTGCGCCGACGGGCTGGTGCGGATGCGGGACCTGTTCCTCGAACAGCTGGCCAACACCTTCGTCGCCACCACCACCCCCGCCGGTGTGGGCGGGCTCGCGCTGAGCGTGCGCTTCCTGCAGCAGGCGGGCATGTCCACGCTGCGTGCCACCGCCGCGGTGGCGTTGCAACAGTCGATGCAGGTGCTCACTCACCTGACGCTGCTGGTGGTGTTCAGCGTGGTGGCGGGGACCTCGACCAACCTGGCCCACATCGTGCCCGACGCGACCGTGTTGTTCCTGGCCGCCGGCGTCGGTGTGGGCCTGATCGGCGCGTTCATGTTCGTGCCGAAACTGCGCCGGTGGGTGAATCATTCGGTGCGCCCGCAGCTCAAGGAGGTGCTCGGCGAGCTCGCCGACCTGGCCAAGGACCCGAAACGGTTCTCGATCATCGTCGGCGGCTGCGGGGCGGTCACCCTCGGGCAGGCGCTCGCGTTGTGGGTGAGCGTGGAGGCTTTCGGCGGCGGCACCGATTTCGTGGCGGTCACCATCGTCACCATGATCGGTGGCACCTTGGCCTCGGCCGCGCCCACACCCGGTGGCGTCGGCGCGGTGGAGGCGGCGCTGATCGGTGGTCTGGCGGCCTTCGGCGTGCCCGCTGAGATCGCCGTGCCCGCCGTGTTGCTCTACCGGGTGCTCACCTGCTGGATTCCGGTCGCCTTCGGCTGGCCGATCATGCGGTGGATGGGAGACAAGCACATGATCTGACGGCGCGAAGTGAACCGTCCCACAGCCCGCACGGACGCATGCGGGGCGGGGTTCGGGCGCCTAAACTGTCTGGGACGTGACCGGCTCATGACCGAAGGGTGTTGTTTCGAATGGGAACCCGGACGGTGGTCGCCGACGTCGCCGACGAACTGGCCCGCCGGGTCGCCACCGGCGAGTACCGGCCCGGCGATCTGATGCCCTCGGTCCGCCAGGTCGCCGAGGAATTCGGGATGAACCGGGCCACCGCCCAGCTCACCCTCGGACGGCTCGAGTCCTACGGTTTCGTCGAGGCCCGGCGCGGCAAGGGCTTCACCATCCGTGATGTTCGCGAAGACGGCAGCATGGACGCCTACCGTCATCTGTTCCGGTTCTCCATCACCGCCCCCGGCGTCGCCGCCGAGATGTTCGCCGACATCGTGGAAGTGGAACGCGCCATCGTGCTCGAGGCGCTGCTCGCCTACACCGGCGGCGAGAAGGTGCTCGATCCGGTCGAACTGGCCGCCGCCGTCGACGAGCTCGAGGCCCTCGCCCGCGAGGCCGTGCCCGACCATGCGCGGATCATCACCGCCGAGGTGGCCCTGGTACGCCGGGTGCTCGGCGTGCTCGGGATGAGCATGCAACGCGCCGTGCTCAATTCGATCACCGACATGGTCTTGGAAGTGCCTGAGGCGGTCACCGCCTACTTCGCCGTCGCCGCCGATCTGCACGTGCTCGTGTGGCGGGCCCTGCTCGCGGTGTGGGACGCCGACACCGGACCCACCGAGGCGCAGCTGGCGCTGTTCGCCGATCTGTTCGCGCTCTTCCACGAGAAGGTGATCGCCCGCTTCGACGCGCTCGTCGGCCTCGGCGCGGTCGACACTGTCGCGGCGACGGCCTGAGCGAACGAACTCAGCTGTCTGGGCCGGGTTTCTCGGTGGTGGCCGACTGCCAGGGCAACCGCCGTCCCCGCGGCCGGATGGAGTCGAGGATCGACCCGACCCGAGGCGGGTGCGAGGCGATGAGCCCCGAGCCGACCATCACCCCGAGCGCGATCGACATCACCGACAGCAGCGCCGACACGATCATCTCCAAACCGCCGGTGGCGGTGTCGGCCTGGGTGTGCATGACCAGTTCCGAGATCCCGGTGAGACTGATCCCGCCGGGCACCAGCATCCAGAACGCGGGGAGGAACGCCACCTGGGCCGGTGGCGCGTGTTTGCGGTGCTGGATCAGGTACGCGGCGGGCACGGCGATCAGACCACCGAGGAAGGCGCCGGTCAGCGGCCCGGACATCAGCTTGCCGAAGAACTGCGCCAGATAGGTGATGTAGAGGACGCCCAGCAGCCAGCCCACCGAATTCTGCGGTGCGCTCGACCGCCACGAATGCCCGTAGCCGATCAACAGCACCCCCAGAAACGGCGCCCACCAGCCCAAGCGCGCGTCACTCACCGGCGCCGAATGCAGCGGCCCGAGCACGCTGAGCCCCACATACAGCCCGAACGCGAGCAGGAACAGCATATTGATCCCGTAGACCACCCGGCTCGCCCCCGCGACCATCGACCCGGTCGCCAACTCGATCGTGCCGTTGGTGAGCATCGCCCCCGGTAGCAACGTGGCGACCGCCGGAATCAGCAACTGTTGTGGCTGCCCACCCGATAGCGTGCCGGGAAACCCGAACGCCAGCACCGCGACCAGCGCCGAAGCCACCACCGGCAACGCCATCGACAGCAGCCGGACCTTGTCGGCCAGCTGGGTGAGCAAGCCGACCACGAGCCCCAGCACCACATAGCCCACCAGGGCGCGCGCACCGGGATTGAGCATCATCCCCAGCCCGACGGTGAGCACCACGTGGCCGAGCAGGATCAGCCAGGGCGGGCTGCCCGGTTTCGCGGTGAGGATCCGGTCCAGTTCGAGCGAAGCCTGCGCCGGAGGCGGCCCGTCGCGTTGCAGCTTGTCGAGGAGCCGGTAGAGCCCGGCGATCTGGTCCAGCGGCAGGGTGCCCACGCGCGCGTCGAGCATGTCGACCACCGAACCCTCGTCGGTGCGTACCCGCACGAACACCGCGGTCGGCAGCACCATGAAGTGGATGTTGTCGGTGCCGTAGCGTTTGGACAGCTTGTCCAGGCGCTGCTGCACTCCCGCCGAGGTCTCGCCCGCGCCCACCAGGGCGACACCGAGGCGGCACAGCAGGTTCAGCAGGTCGGCGGGCACGGGTGGTTCGGCCACGGGCTCGGTCGCCGGTTTCGGCGGTCGGCTCGCCGAGTACTGCGCGCGCATGTTCGCTATCGCGTGGCCGACCCGATCCCGGGCCACCGCCCACGTCCTGCTGTTGTGCTCGGAAGCCATGTCACCGCCGTCCGCAACCGTTGGGCAATGGTGCGTGACGCCGCCCGCACCGGGCACCGCCCGCATCGCGGGTGAGATAACGCGAGTCTAGGGCAGGTGCGCGGGCGCGGACGGGAGGCGGTGGGGGGCTACCGGATGATCAGCCGTTGAGTTTGCTGAGCCGGTCGCAGGCGGTGACGTATTCCTCCACGAGCCGGTTGATCACGTCCGAACTGCGTTCGATCCGGTTCATCATGCCGACCACCTGACCGACCGGATTGAAGTTCACATCCTTGGCGGCTTCGGGGTAGCGGTGCCCGCGCTTGACCCCGTCCAGGGCCACCATCATCTGTAGCGGCATCGGCAGCGGGTCGGGGGTCTCGGGCGATTCCCAGGCGTCGGTCCAGTCGTTGCGCAGCATCCGGCACGGCTTGCCGGTCCACGAGCGCGAGCGGATGGTGTCGTGGCTGCTCGCCTCGAGGTAGGTGCCCATCTGCGCGGGCGGCACGTTGGCCTCCTCGACGGTGAGCCACAGCGACCCGGTCCACGCACCCGCCGCGCCCATCGCCAGCGCCGCGGCCACCTGGGCGCCGTTGCCGATGCCACCGGCGGCCAGCACGGGCATATCGCCCACGGCGTCGATCACCTGCGGCCACAGCACCAGCGAGGACACCTCACCGCAGTGCCCGCCGCCCTCGGTGCCCTGACACACCACGAAGTCCAGTCCGGCGTCGCGATGGTTCTGCGCGTGCTTCACCGAACCGCACAGTGCGCCGATCACCCGGCCCGACTCCTGGATCCGGGACACCACCTCGGGTGGCGGGGTGCCCAGTGCGTTGGCGACGAGCTTGGCCTTGGGGTGGTTCAGGATCACCTCCACCTGCGGGCCCGCGGTGGTGGAGGTCCAGCCGAGCAGCTCGTTGTGGTGTTCACCGTCGGGCAGCGCGGGCACGCCGTGCTCGGTGAGGATCTGCTGGGCGAAGTCGCGATGGCCCTGCGGAACCATCTGGGCCAGCTGCTTCTCGAGCTGTTCGGGGGTGAGCCCGTCGACGCCCTTGCCCTCGTATTTCGACGGGATCACCAGGTCGACGCCGTAGATACCGGTGACGTGTTCATCGAGCCAGGCCAGTTCCACCTCGAGCTGTTCGGCGGTGAAACCCACCGCGCCGAGTACGCCGAGCCCGCCGGCGTTGCTCACCGCCGCTACGACGTCGCGGCAGTGGGTGAAGGCGAAGATCGGGAACTCGATGCCGAGCTGTTCGCAGAATTCGGTACGCATACCGAACTGTAACACGTTCTAGTTTGCGCGAAAATGGTCGATTTTCAGGCGGCGGCATCCTCGAGGGCCGACAGCGACCGCTCCAGATGATCGAGCAGCCGATGCAGATCCGGCACGGTGCGCCGGCAACCCACCAGACCGATGTCGAGGTTGTCGCCGGTGGAGGTGAGAGTGATGTTCACCGCCTGCCCGTCCAGCGGAATGGACAGCGGATAGGTGGCATCGAGACGGGACCCGTTCCAGTACAGCGGTTCCCGCGGTCCCGGCACATTCGAGATGACGATGTTGAACGGCGGCGCACCCATCGAGGCGAAGCCGGGCAGCAACATCGCCGCCATCGGACTCAACATCAGCCCGGCCACCGCGAGCGTCTGCGTCGGCGTCAGCGAGCGATACACCTCCTTGTTGCGGCGCGTCGACTCACTCACCACCCGCAGCCGTTCCAGCGGGTCGGCGATATCGGTGCCCAGATTGCACAACAGCGCCGCCACCTTCACGCCCTGGGAATCGGTGTCGTGCTCCTCGCGCAACGACACCGGCACCATCGCGATCATCGGCTTGTCCGGCAGCGCGTCGCGCTCGAGCAGATACGACCGCAACGCCCCCGCCGACATCGCGAGCACAACATCGTTGACCGTGGTCCCGGTCGCCTTCTTCACCTGCTTGACCCGATCCAGCGACCAGGTGCGCACCACACACTTGCGCGCCCCGCCGATCGGCACATTGAACAGCGTGTGCGGCGCCTCGAACGGCAGCGTCAACTGCTGTTGCAGCAAGCCGGTGCGAGTCGCTTTCAGCAGCGCCGCGGTCGACGAACCCGCCGCCGACAGCCCACCCAGCAGCCCGCCCAGCTTCGATCGCGACACCCGCTCCACCTCCGGGCGTACCGTGCGCGGCAGATTCCACGGCGCGGTGACCTCGGTGCCGAACGGGTCGGTGCTGAGGGTGCGGCGCAGAATGCGCTGCGCGGAAACACCATCGATCAGCGCGTGGTGCATCTTCGAATAGAGCGCGAACCGCCCGTCGGCCAGGCCCTCCACGAAATGCAGCTCCCACAACGGGCGATGCCGGTCGAGCAGGCCGCTGTGCAAAGTGGAGGTGTGATCGAGCAGGTTGGCCAGGCGGCCCGGCGCGGGTAACGCGCTGTGCTGCACGTGATAGTCCAGGTCGACCTCACCTTCCTGGGCCCAGGCCAGCTGCGGCGCGCCGAGCCAGGTGGCGGGCCGCTTGCGAAATGTCGGCCGGCACGTCTTGTCGGCCAGCAGGGTGTCGCGGAAGTCGCGCAGGTAGTCGGGCCCGGCGTCTTCCGGCGGTTCGAACAACTGGAGCGAGCCGACGTGCATCGGATGCTCACGAGATTCCGCGAGCAGGAACAGCGCATCCAGCGGTGCTATGAACTCCACAACCAATCGCCCCCTGACGAGAGTGGATCAGAACATGCTTGTGACGATCGACCACGCTGTCGGGTCGGCGGCGTGAGATGTCACGCGCCGTTGTCCAAGTTACCCGGCCGTAGCGGGCACGTCAGCCGATGCCGGCACACCGTGCCGCAACCTTGCAGGTGAGCGGGAGTTTCCCGTACGCAAGGGTGCTGAACGCCAGCTTCAGACACGGACCGTTTCGGGCTCGCGCGGTTCGGCCGCGTTGTCGCGGTGCTGTTGTCCCGGTGCCGGATCCGGTTCGACGTCGGCGCCGGCGTCGAGTTCGGTTCGCTCGGAAGAGGTTTCCTGAGTGGCGTCGGCCGCGGTCGCAGGCGATGCGGCCGAGTGGGCCTCGGTCGCCTGGACCGTGGTGGAGTCCGTCTCGCTGGCTGAGGTTGTGGTGGTGTGACTTTCGACCGGATCGGACTCGGTGGTCCGGGAATCGGTTGCCGCGGTGTCTTCTTCAGTCGCTGAGCCGTCGGCAGAGTGGGCGTCGGCAACCGGAGATTCGACGACCGGCTGCGGCGCCGTAACCGTTGCCCCCACGGGAGATTTCGTGGCGATCTCGATCCCGAGCTCGATGCGCGTGGTCTCCACCAGCGCCCGCTCCTGCTCGGCGGCATGGCGCATCGCCTTCTGCCACAGCGAAGCCATCTCCTCGAGCTCCTCGACGGTGGCCTCCACATCGATGTGGAGCTTCAGCCGCTGCATCGTGATGTGCTGAGCGGCCGTCAGGGTGCGCAAGAGGTCTTCACATTTGTTCGGGATGCGGCGGTGCGCCACCACCCGCAGCCGAGTGAGCATGCTGCTCGGGCGATCCCAGATCACCTTGTGGATCTGTGCGCCCACATTGTCGATCTCGTCGGTGGTGACCAGATCCCATTCGCCGCAACTGGCCAGATCGGCGCGCACCGACGCCGAGGTCTCCAGAATCGAAGCCACCGCGGCGAGCACCGCCTCCCGGCGCCACGCATCGTGATCGCGCTGGTCACCCACTATGTTCGACAACTCGACATGGCGTTGCGCGGCGTCGAGTGCCTGTCTGCCGCGCTCGTCGGCGGCCGCGATACCGTCGCGGTGCGTGCGGTTGTTGGCGAGCACGCCGACCAGAACTGCGCCGGCGACGGGGAGCGAGCCGAGGAGGGGGAGCCACTGAGTCACCCGCCGATCATTGCACCGAGGCCGGTAACAGTCACCATGATCGGCGCGTTGCCGTCGATGTCGTAGCTGTGTGATGCCTCTCCGTCGACGCGAAAATCCCCGGTACCGCAGCGGAAAAGCTGCCGTACCGGGGATTGCGCGGTGATCAGCTCGCGGGAACCGGCGTGGTGCTCGACGGTTGCGCGGTGGTGGTCGACGCGGGTGTGGTCGTCGGCGCGGTGGTGCTCACCGGCGCGGACTCGCTCGTCTCCGGCTCCGGCGCCTGCGTGGTGGTCGACGGCGGCGTCGTGGCCGGGGACTCCGTCGTGGCCGTCACGTCGGACGTGGCCGGTGCCTCGGTCGTGCTGGTGGCGGGCGTCGAGGTGGTGGCGGGCGCGGTCGTCTTCGTCGTGCTCGTCGCACTCGTCTTCGTGGTGCTCGGCGCCGCCGCGGTGGTGGTCGTCGCGGGCTCGGTCGGCGCGGCCAGCGCGGCGGCCACATCGGCGTCGTCGGGCGCGGACTTGGTGTCGGCCTGCTCACCGGCCTGAGCCTGCTTGGCCAGGTGCGTCAACCAGGCCGCCGCGTACTCCGCCGAGGTCAGCGGTTTGCCGTTGGCGGCGTCGGAATCACGCCAGTAGTCGAAGTGATGACCGGTGCCGTTCGGGCCGAGGGTGAGCTGGTACGGGTCGCTCATCGCCACCGGAATGGTGTTCTGGTTCGTCACGATCAGTCCGATGATCTCGTTGAACACCTTCTGCGGCAGGTAAGCCAGTGGTGAAACCTGCTCGGCGGCGATCGAATCCACCTTCGCCGGCGCCTTCGACTCACCCGGTGTGTAGTCCGGGTCCGAAACCTTCAGCAGCACATCGAGGAACGTCTCGTCGCTGGCCATCCAGTTCGGGTTGGCGCCGATATCGGAGAACGCCGCCATCGCGATCCGGCCCAGGGTGAACGCCATGTCCTGGCCGGTAGCGGGGGTGAGACCGTCGCGCTGCAGATCGTCGACATTGATCTGCCTGCCCACGTTCGCCGCCAGCTGGAGCAGCGAAATGTTCTCCGGCGCGGCACAGGTCAGGTCGCCCTCGGAGCAGAACGAGGCGATCTTGCCGTTGAGCGCACCGAAGTCGCCGCCGGTGGTCACACCCTTGCCCGAGACCGGCTTCGCACCGTTCTGGTACTGCTGATCGAAGCCGTCCGGGTTGGCGAAGGGGTCCTCCGCGCCGATGAACGGACCGTCACCGGCCGCGCGACCGGCATCGGCGAACATCACCACACCGAGCACGTCATCGGGGTCGACCACCGAATACCCGTCCTCGGGCGAATCGTTGCCGATGCCCTCGGCCACCCGGCGCACCACATCGGCGCCCTCGCTGTAGCCGACGATGGAGAACTTGGTGTCCGGGCAGGCCGCCGAGATCTCCCGCATCACCTGCTGGGTATTGGCCACCCCGGCGTTGACCGCGTCCTCATAGGTCGACATGTCCGCCGGGTAGGCGATGTAGACCGCCGCGTACTCACCTTCGGCCAGATCGCCGCGTGGCGCGTTCACCACCGGATCCACCCACACGCTGCTGTGATCACCCGACAGGGCTGCGGGCAGCGGATTGCCGTTCGCGTCGAGCAGCATCGCCGTGGTGCCTTCGACCGGGGTGTCGTTGCGCCCGGCCACCGAGATGGTCACCATCTCGCGGCACTCGGTCACCGAGGTGGTGAGGGTGTACTCGGGCGAGGCCGGTTCCGATGTCACCGCGAAGGCCGCGGCCACGATCGCCGCGACCCCCAACGCCGCAGGAGCGGCAACAGCCGAAGCAAGGCGATGTTTCGCGAGAAACGCGCGCAGATTCATATGTTGATCCCGTTCGAATGACCTACAGGTGGGCAGGCCCCCCGACGGGCCGCATGTCACCGAGGTTGTCGTGCCCCACCTGCGGATCGTTACTACAGCGAACAGCTATCAAACCCGGTTCCAGCCCCTCACCTGGTCGTGCGCGGCGACCTCGCGCACCGCGACAGTGCTCGAACGTCACGTAAACAAGCCCTAGCGATTATCGATTGGCGTGAGAAACTACGTGGCGTCGGATCAGCCGCGGGCCATGTCCACGAAACGGCTGAGGTGGAGCTGGTGGGCGACGGTGATGGTGGCGGTGGGGCCGTTTCGGTGTTTGCCGACGATCAGGTCGGCTTCGCCGCCGCGGGGGTCGTCGCGTTCGAAGGCATCCGGGCGGTGCAGCAGGATGACCATGTCCGCATCCTGCTCGAGCGATCCAGATTCACGCAAATCGGACACCATGGGCCGCTTGTCGGTGCGCTGTTCGGGACCACGGTTCAGCTGCGAGATCGCGATCACGGGAACTTCGAGTTCCTTGGCGAGCAGCTTGAGGTGGCGCGAGAATTCCGAGACTTCCTGCTGCCGGGATTCCACCTTCTTGCCCGAGCTCATCAGCTGCAGGTAGTCCACCACGACAAGTTTCAGATCGTGGCGCTGCTTGAGCCGCCGCGCCTTCGCCCGAATTTCCATCATGGTCAGGTTCGGTGAATCGTCGACGAACAGTGGCGCCTCGCTGATCTCACTCATCCGACGAGCGAGCTTGGTCCAGTCGTCATCGCTCATCCGCCCCGAACGCATATCCCCGAGCTTGATCTTCGCCTCGGCCGAGAGCAGACGCATCACGATCTCGGTGCGGCTCATTTCCAGCGAGAAAATGACACTGGCCATGCCGTGCTTGATCGAGCAACTGCGCATGAAATCCATTCCCAGGGTCGATTTACCGACACCAGGCCTAGCGGCCACGATGATCATCTGACCCGGATGCAACCCGTTGGTGAGTTCGTCGAGTTCGGTGAAGCCGGTGGGGACGCCGAGGGAGATGCCGCCGCGGGAGGCGATGGAGTCGATTTCGTCCATCGTGGGCTGGAGGAGTTCTTCCAGGGGGGTGAAGTCTTCGGTGGTGCGGCGTTCGGTGACTTCGTAGATCTCGGCTTGGGCGCGGTCGACGACCTCGGCGACGTCTTGGCCGTCGGCGCCGGCGTAGCCGAACTGGACGATGCGGGTGCCGGCTTCGACGAGGCGACGCAGGATGGCCTTTTCGGCGACGATCTCGGCGTAGTAGCCGGCGTTGGCCGCGGTGGGGACGGTCTGGGTGAGGGTGACCAGGTAGGGCGGGCCGCCGATGCGTTTGAGTTCGCCGCGGCGGTCGAGGCCGGCGGAGACGGTGACGGGGTCGGCGGGTTCGCCGCGGCCGTAGAGGTCGAGGATGGTGTCGTAGATCGCCTGGTGGGCGGGGCGGTAGAAGTCGCCGGGGCGCAGCACCTCGACCACGTCGGCGATGGCGTCCTTGCTGAGCAGCATGCCGCCGAGGACGGATTGTTCGGCGGCCATGTCGTGCGGGGGCTGACGGCCGAAGTCCTCGCCGGGAGGTTCGGGCGAGAACTCGGTATGTGCGCGGTCACCGGTGGTAGTCACCAGAATCGACCGTCCTCTCTGCCCACAGAACCGGGGGTTTCACATCGATGTACTCGTTGTACTCCCGGGCGCTGACACGTCGGTCAGCAATCGGTTTGCCTGCGCGCTTCCCGGGGCCGTTCGCAGGGCAATGCGACGAACCTAGGCGACGTTTCGAGACGCGCCAAGCCGACATGTGCACACAACTGTGGATAACTTGGGGGTAGTTCACCCGCTGTTGTGCAGCTCCTGTGGAGAACGTGGGGAAAACCCAGGTCAGTGCCGTGAAACGCCCTGCTAGACCCCGGTTTGTCCGACTTTCGCCCTGTGGATGAAAGAAGTTCCGCGTGTCGCCCGAGGTGAACAACCGGGCGTGTTGGGTGAAACAGCGAGGGCGCAGGTTATGACTGGAGTCACAAATATGCCGGTTGGTTTCCGCGGTCATCCACAGGGTGAATAACGGGAGGTCAAACCGTTGCCGATCGCGGTCCGCGCAGAACGGTCCACATCGGACGGCCCGGCGGCTACCGATCGGCAAACCCGCAAGCGGGCCCGGAAGAAGGCAGCGGAAACCACCCCCGTGCGTGGCACAGGGGTGGTCTCCAACGAGCTGTGTCGCTACGGCTTACGCCGCGGCGGTGATCAGTTCGCCGTAACCTCGAGGTCGAACTTGGCAACCACATCGGGGTGCAGGTGCACCGCGATGCCGTGCTTGCCGGTCGCCTTGATGTGCGACTTCGGCAGCTCGATGCTGCGCTTGTCGACCACGGGGCCACCGGCGGCCTTGATGGCCGAAGCCACGTCGGCAGTGGTGACCGAACCGAACAGCTTGCCGCTGTCGGCGGTCTTCACCGTCAGCGAGACCGAGGACAGGCCCTCGATGGCCTGCTTCAGCTCGTTGGCGTGATCCAGGTCGCGCACCTTGCGGGCGTCCTGGGCGCGACGAATGCCGTCGACCTGCTTCTGGGCGCCACGGGTGGCCTGGATGGCCAGACCGCGGGGCAGCAGGAAGTTGCGGCCATAGCCGTCCTTGACCTCGACGAGATCGCCAGGGGCGCCCAGGTTGTCGACATCAGCGGTGAGGATGAGCTTCATCTGTGTGACCCCTTTCTCAGCGAGCGGTCGACACGTAAGGCAGCAGAGCCACCTCACGCGAGTTCTTGACGGCAACGGCGATATCACGCTGGTGCTGCACGCAGTTGCCGGTGACGCGGCGGGCGCGGATCTTGCCGCGATCGCTGACGTACTTACGCAGCAGCGTGGTGTCCTTGTAATCGATATTGACGATTCCGGACTTCGCTTCCTTGCAGAAAGCGCAGGCCTTCTTCTTCAGTACCTTTTCGCGCGCGGGCGCTTTAGGCATGGTTTTCTCTCCGTACTATGAGTGCCGTTCCTCAGAACGGCGGTTCGTCATCCATGCGGCCGCCGCCCCCGAAGGAGCCGGCCGCGGGCGCGCTACCCCACGGGTCGTCGTTGCCGGCATTACCTGCCGGACGTCCGCCGCCACTTGCGCTCGCACCACCGGCATTGCCGCCGGAACCACCACCGAAGCCACCGCCTCCGCCTCCGCCGCCGCGACCGGCCTTGGAGACCTTCGCGGTGGCGTAACGCAGTGACGGGCCGACTTCGTCGACCTCGAGTTCGACGACCGTGCGCTTCTCACCCTCGCGGGTTTCGTAGGAGCGCTGCTTGAGTCGTCCGCTCACAATGACGCGAGCGCCTCGGGTCAGGCTTTCGGCGACGTTCTCCGCTGCTTCGCGCCAGATGTTGCAGCGCAAGAACAGCGCCTCGCCGTCTTTCCACTCGTTCGTATTACGATCGAAAATCCGGGGGGTCGAAGCAACGGTGAAATTCGCCACCGCTGCGCCCGCGGGCGTGAAACGAAGCTCGGGGTCTGCCGTCAAGTTTCCGATGACGGTGATGACCGTGTCGCCTGCCATGGGGGTTCCTCCTGCTCGCCGGTGCTGTCCGCATCTCGGGTTTTGCGGTCGAGCCTAGAGCTAGGCTCCGACAATTCGAGAAGGGTGCGGACTACTTGTCGTTGCGCAGAACCTTGGTGCGCAGCACCGTCTCGTTGAGGCCCAGCTGGCGATCGAGCTCGCTGACGGTGGCCGGAGTCGCGGTCAGGTTCACGATGGCGTAGATGCCTTCGGCCTGCTTGGCGATCTCGTAGGCGAGCCGGCGACGGCCCCAGATGTCGACCTTGTCGACCTTGCCGCCCTCGGTCTTGACGACCGTGAACAGAGTATCCAGGGACTGCCCGACGATGCGCTCGTCCAGGCTGGGGTCGAGGATGACCATCACTTCATATTGACGCACGGACCAATCACCTCCTGTGGACTGGTAAACGGCCACGGACTTTCCGTGGCAGGAGGGTTCGTTGCGTCAGCAACCTGGCAAGGCTACATGAGCTGGCGGTGAGCGGCGAAATCGATCTTCGCCACGGGTGTGGACCGGTGATGGCGCCGACACCCGCATAATGTGGTCGACATGATCACGGCCGTCCCGCAGCAGCGACCCACCCGCCGCGCGGCGACCGCCACGGCGCTGACCTTTCTGATCGTCCTGCTGTGCGGGCTCACCCTCGCCCTGGCCTATGCCAACAAGGCACGGTGCGCGGGCGGGGCGATCGATGAATCGGGTCGCAGCCTGGTATTCGATGAGCGCAAGGATTCGGATGTCTGCTATTCCGATATCCAGTTTCTGTGGTTGGGCCGCGATATCGACAACCACGTCTTCCCGTACGTGAACGGCGGCATCAACGAGGCCGGTGCGCTGGTCGGCGGCGCGGTCGAATACCCGGTGCTCAGTGGGCTGCTCATGTGGGCGGGCGCGATCGGGGTCGACAACGATGCCGACTTCCTGTGGCATTCGGCCCTGCTGCTCACCCCGTTCGCCCTGCTGAGCGCCTGGATGCTGGCCCGGCTGGCCGGCCCGGCGGCGCTGCTGTGGGCGATCGGCCCACCGCTGGTGCTCTATGCCTTCCACAACTGGGAACTGCCGGTGGTGTGCACGGCGGTCGCCGCGGTCTACGTGATGACGATGCTGACGGGCCTGTCCGTGCGCACCCGCGGAATCATCGCCGCGGTGCTGCTCGCGCTGGGGTTCTGTCTGAAGATCTATCCCGGGATCTTCGTGTTGCCGCTGGCGTTCTATGTGCTCACCGAGGGCATGCCGCGTGGTTCGCGCAAGTTGCGTGAGCTCGATGTGGCGGGTGCAGCGCAGACTCTGCTGGCCGCGATGGTGACCGTGACCGTGGTGAACCTGCCGTTCGTGCTCGCCGGAGTCGAGGGGTGGCGTGCCTCGATCGCGTTCCAGCAGGCACGTCAGGCCGATATCACCACGAATTCGATCTGGTACTGGGGCCATCAGGCGCTGTTCGGTCGCGCGACCGAGACCACCACGACCTGGCACGACATGGTGTCGATCGCCTCGCCCGCGCTGATCTTCGCCTCGTTCGCCCTGGCAATGTGGCTGGGCTACCGGCGCTGGACGCCCACCACCGCCTTCCCATGGGTGGGGGTGAGTGCGGCGATGCTGTGCGGTTTCCTGCTCTTCCACAAGGTGCACTCACCCCAGTACACCCTGTGGATAATTCCGTTCCTGGTGCTGCTCGAAGTGCCGTGGTCGCTGGTCGCGGCCTATCTGGTGGCGGACGCGGCCGTGGGAATCGGGGTGTTCCGGTACTTCGCGGCGCTGGGCGCCGGCGAGGATCATGCCCTGCTGGAGGCGACCGTTCAGTTCGGTGTCTGGCTGCGATCGGCGCTGCTCATCGTGCTGTTCTTCCTGTTCCTGCGAGGCCGTTTGCGCGGGGCGAACCGGGTGGCGCCGGGCACCGGTTCGCCGGCGGGGCGCGCACTGCAACCGAGCTGACACACGACAGCGGCGGCGAACCCCGGAACCGGGACTCGCCGCCGCCGCGGTGTTCGGTCGATCAGCTGACCGGAGTGGTCACCTTTTCCTCGTTCGCCGCGTCGGGCTCGCCCTTGCGGTTGCGCATGATGCTGCTGATCAGCGCCGCGCCGATGAACGCCACACCGATGAGGCCGGTGATGAGTTCGTCGACGTGCACACCGATCGACACGAGCAGTATCGTGGCCAGCGCACCGATCGCCCAGTGCGCGCCGTGCTCGAGGTACACGTAGTCGCCCAGCGTGCCCTGGCGCACCAGGTACACCGTGATCGAACGGACGAACATCGCACCGATCAGGCCCAGGCCCAGCGCGATGATGATCGGGTCGGAGGTGATGGCGAACGCGCCGATCACACCGTCGAAGGAGAAGGACGCGTCGAGCACCTCGAGGTAGAGGAACAGGAAGAACGCGGCCTTACCGGTGGCCTTCACCAGCGTGGACGGACCACCGGCGGGGCCTTCTTCGAGCTGCTCGGTGTGGAACATCGAGCCCAGACCGTCGACCAGGATGTAGATGATCATGCCGAGCAGACCCGACACCAGCACGGTGGAGCGGTCGTCGTCGGCGGCGAGGAACTCCGCGACCAGCACCAGGCTGGTGCCGGCGACCACCACGGGGAGCATGTCGAGCTTGCCGATCTTGGCCAGGGGCTTCTCCAGCCAGCTCAGCCAGGTGATCTCACGCTCGTCGAGAATGAAGTTCAGGAACAGCATTGCCAGGAACATGCCACCGAAGGCCGCGATCTGCGGGTGCGCGTCGGTGAGCAGGGTCTCGTAGCTGGGGCTGCCGTCGGGGAAGGTGGCTGCGTCGTTTTCCGGCGGATTGAGCGCCAGGTCGAAGGCCTGCACCGGGTTCAGTCCGGCGGTGACCCACACGATGGCCAGCGGGAACAGCAGACGCATACCGAACACGGCGATGACGATGCCGACGGTCAGGAAGATCTTCTGCCAGAACTCGCTCATCCGTTCCAGGACGGTGGCGTTGATGACGGCGTTGTCGAACGACAGCGACACCTCGAGGATGCCGAGGATCGCGCAGAGTGCGAGTGCGGTCAGCCCGCCGTAGAGGTAGGCGACGACCAGCGAGACCACCGTGACAACGATGGACAGGCCGAAGATGCGCGTTATCACGCGGAGGGACCTTTCTGTTTCGCACAAGCAGGGGGTCCGAGCATTCGAACCCCCTGTTCGCGACGGTGACTAGACGTTGACGCCGTAGTCGCGGGCGATACCGGCCAGACCGGCGGCGTAGCCCTGCCCGATGGCACGGAACTTCCACTCGGCACCGTTACGGTACAGCTCGCCGAAGACCATGGCGGTCTCGGTGGAGGCGTCCTCGGTCAGGTCGTAGCGGGCGAGCTCGGTGTCGTTGGCCCGGTCGACAACGCGGATGTAGGCGTTGCGCACCTGGCCGAAGGACTGCGAGCGGCTCTCGGCATCGTAGATCGAAACCGGGAAGAAGATGCTCTCGATCGTGGCCGGAGTGTTGGCCAGGTCGACGTTGATGACCTCGTCGTCGCCCTCACCTTCGCCGGTGGTGTTGTCGCCGGCGTGCTCGATGGCACCTTCCGGGGACTTCAGGTTGTTGAAGAACACGAAGTGCTTGTCGGAGACGACCTTCTTGTCGGCGCCGGTGGCGATGGCGCTCGCGTCGAGGTCGAAGTCGGTGCCGGTGGTGGTACGCACGTCCCAGCCCAGGCCGACCGCGACCGCGGTCAGGTTCGGGGCTTCTTTGGTCAGCGAAACGTTGCCGCCCTTGGACAGACTGACACCCATGCGGGATCCCTTCGAGTAGTCCGGTGTGTCGTTTCCCGGCATGTCCGAATCGCCGGGGTACCGCTACGACAGTAATAGGTTTCGCCGAACTTGCGTAGGAACGGTCGAGAGCCCTGGTTGACACGGGCGATCTCCTACGATCGGGGCAATGGGCTGGCGAACCGCGGCCTGGTTCGGATCCGTGGTTCGGAAAGGGGACGTGCCGGTGACACCTCGCAGACGCGGATGGTTCAGGTCGGGGGCAGATCATGGCTGGATCAGTGGGGCCCGGGCGGCGACGTCGGCGGCCTTTCTCGACATGGACCGAAGGCAGACGGCGGCGGAGGCGGGTGTGGCGGCGAGCGAGCAGGTCTTCCCCGATCGCCGCGTCGGCGCGGTGTGGGAGCCGGTGCGGGCGCGCTGCTACGCCGCGGCCGGTGAATACCTGAGCTTCACCGACGAACTGGACACGGCCGAGGCGACGAGCGCGCCGGTCCCCGATGGCCCGGCCAGAGCCGATGCGCTGGTGCGCCGCCTGCACGAAGCGGCGCGCGGGGTCGACGAGTTCTATCACGCCCATCGCGCTGGGCTCGAGCACGCCGCGAGTGTGCGTGCCACGGTGCCGCAGTTGCTCACCCAGGTGCGTGCCGAGGGGCAACGCGCGCTCGCGGCGGCCGAGTCGTCCGGGTTCGGCGGGTATCCGTCGGTGGCGGCCGGTGTGGGGCGGCTGAACGAGGCGTTGCGCACCGCGTCGTCGGTGGATCCGCAGACGGAGGTGGCCGCGGCCCGGGCGGCCGCGGCCGAGGTGCAGGACGCCACCGCCGAACTGTCCGAAGTGCTGGCGCAAGCACCGTCTCGGGCCACGGCGGCCACGAACGCGCTGGCTTCGGTGACGACGCGGCTGGCCGCGGTGCGCAATCGCGCCGACGCGCTCGGACCCGCCTACTCGGCGCTGCTGCGGGAATTCAACGCCGCGAGTTCCGCGGACCTCACCGACAATGAACGACAGAGCCGCCACGATATCGAGGCCGCCGACCGGGAGCTGGTGGCCGCGCGGGGCGCTGCCGCGGCCGGCGACCCGGAGACCGCACTGGACCTGACCGCCACTGCGCGAACGCATCTCACCGAGGCCGAGCAATTGGTCGACGCGGTCACCCGGCGGCTGGAACTGTTGCGCGGGGTACGTGCCGACCCCGAAGCACAGGCGCGCACCGTACGATTTCGGCTGCGGGACGCACAGATGCTCGCAGTCGATCGCGGGCTGGTCGGCGAGTGGGGTTCGGTGCTCGACGCGCAAGCCGAGCGCCTCGACCGCATAACCGCTGGACTGACCGGGCGTCATCCAGATTATTGGGCGTATGTGACCGAGCTGAACACTGTCGCGGATTTCATCGGCGGGGTGGTCGAACGCATGCGGAAACACATAGCGACCGACAACACATAGGACTGCACGAGCAGCCATGACTCGGGCCGAGAGATGAGGTGGTGGAAATGACCGCAGGCTACGCCGTCGCACCGGAAGTTTGCCTGCGCAAGCAGGTTCCGCTGCGCCACTTCCAGCAGCTGCAGGGACCGCGCAGCCGGGAATTGTTCCTGGTGGAGCCGGAGCCGATCTCCGGCTCGGCCGACCGTGAGCTGTTGGCGACCGCGCTGGGGGCGACCTTGTACGCCCCCGCGACCCGGCCCGATCTGGCCGCGACGATCCGGCGACGTGCCGCGCGCGGCGTCTGCTCGATGGTGATCGACCTCGAAGACGCCGTGGCCGATCACCAGGTGGAGGCGGCCAAGGAGCACGCGGTGGCCGCCCTGGATCTGCTCGCACGCAGCGGCGAACCCACGCCGATGCTGTTCGTGCGGGTGCGCGACGCCCAGAATGTCGCCGAGCTGGTGCAACGGCTGGGACCCGGCGCCGAGGTGCTCACCGGATTCGTCTTCCCCAAGTTCGACTCGCTCACCGGTCCGGCCTACCTCGAGGCGCTCGACGACGCCAGTCTCCGGCTGGGCCGCCCCGTCTACGGGATGCCGGTGCTGGAATCGGCGAGTCTCGTGCATCGCGAGACCCGCGACGAACAGCTCGCGAGCATCGCCGAACTCCTTGCCCGCCACCGCGACAAGCTGCTGGCGGTACGCATCGGCGCCACCGACATGTGCGCCACTTTCGGTATCCGCCGCGACCGCGACCTCACGATCTACGACGTGCGGGTGATCGCCGACGTGATCGCCGACATCGTGAACTATCTCGGCCGCACCGACGGGACCGGTTTCATCATCACCGGGCCGGTGTGGGAGTACTTCGCCGACCACGAACGAATGTTCCGGCCGCTGCTGCGCACCGCGCCGTTCGAGGAATCCGACGCCGTGCCGTTCCGCCAGTACCTGGTGAGCCGCGACCTCGACGGGCTGTTGCGCGAGATCACCCTCGACCGCGCCAACGGCATCCAGGGCAAAACGGTGATCCACCCTTCCCACGTGGCCGCCGTTCACGCGCTGTCGGTGGTGACCCACGAGGAATACGCCGACGCCCTGCACATCATGGAGGCCGACGTCGGTGGCGTCGCGGCCTCGGAATACCGCAACAAGATGAACGAGATGCGCCCCCACCGCAGTTGGGCCCGCCAGACGCTGGTCCGTGCCCGCGCCTTCGGGGTAGCGAACAAGGGAGTGTCCTTCGTGGATCTGCTCACAGCGATGATCGCCGAATGAACGGCGACACCATCGGCGGCCCTTGGGCCACTCGGCACCTGGGCATCCGGCTACACCACAGCGAGTCCTTCGTCGCTGCGGCGGCAGATGAAGCGCCAACTCTCGGCCCGGTGACGGCCGCGACGGATGGTGGTGCGCCGCGGTGCGGTTCATCGACGGTCGCGTCAGGTGATGCCGCTGTGCCCGAGCCGTCGCCGACGGGCCGGGGCGGCGATGATGTGGTGACTCGCGATCCGGCGCCGGCCGCAACGGGCGGCGACGCCGGGGTGGGCGACGAAGTCTTCGCGGCGGGTCCGACGATCGGTGCGCTGGTTCAGCCCGGGCTGCGGCGCAACCCGCGACGGGCCCATCTGCTGGTCTCCACGGTATTGGGCAAGCATCTGCCGACGGATCCGCGCGTGGTGCTCGGAGCTGGTGACCGCCTGGGTGATCTCGTGCGGGACCGGCTCGGCGATCGCGAAGCAGTGGTGCTCGGGTTCGCCGAGACCGCGACCGGTTTGGGGCACTGTGTGGCCGAGCGGATCGGCGCGAGCTGCTATCTGCACTCCACGCGTCGCCAGGAACCGCGCGCCACCACGCTCGCCGGTTTCGAGGAGGGGCATTCGCACGCCACCTCGCACCTGCTGCAGCCCGCACCGGCCGGAATCTTCGCCAATGACCTGCCGCTGGTGCTCGTCGACGACGAGATATCCACCGGTGACACCGCCATCGACGCGGTGCGCGCCCTGCACGCCTTCGCCCCGCGCTCGCACTATGTGCTGGCCTCGCTGGTCGACCTGCGCACGCTCGCCGACCGCGACAAGTTCGCGAAGTTCGCCGCCGAGCTGGGTGCGCGCATCGACACGGTGTGCTTGGCTTCCGGCCGCGTGACACTGCCGGACGGGTTGATCGACACGGTGTCATCGATGCCGATGCCGCAGCTGAATCCGGTTGCTGCGCAGCCGGGCTCGCACGGCCGCATCGAGCTGCCGTGGCCTGCTGATGTGCCCGAAGGCGGCAGGCACGGCGTCCTTCGCTCGGACACCGCCGCCTTCGACGTGGCGCTGAAAGCGGTCACCGAAGAGGTGCGCGTGGGCCTCGACGCCGAGTCCCCGGGCCGCCCGGTCATCGTGCTGGGCCACGAGGAACTCATGTACCTCCCCCTGCGCCTGGCCGCCGAGCTGGCCGATGCGGGAATTCCAGCTCTCTTCCAGACCACCACCCGCTCACCGGCTTACGTCCTCGACGAACCGGGCTACCCGCTGCGCCGCGGCTTTCGCTTCCATGCCCCCGAGCCCGACCCGACGGCCCAGCGCTACCTGTACAACGCCCACTGGCCCGACCAGAACCCGGTCCTTCTGTTCGTGCTCGACCCGCCCGCCGATACTCCCGAACTGCTCGCCCCGGGCGGTCTGGTCGACGTCCTCACCGCTTCCGGTGCCGACATCCTGACCGCAGTACTGCCTGGAGCCGACCCTCGAGAACTTCGAGCGGTCCGAACCGCCGCCACGGAGGCCACCGCCATGTCTCCGGGTACACCCGAAGTGACAAACACTGCGGACCTCGGATCGCGAACCGTCCTCGGTCGCACGGCGGTCGGCCGCGGCCCGGTTGCAGCCTCGGAGTCGGTGTCCAACTCACAGCGACAACATCTTCCGGCTGGTTCTCCGTCGTCGGGTTCCGCGGATACGGCGCCCGCGACCGGCTGGACGGCCGATGGTGGTGGCGCCTCACGTTCGGCTCACGTGCCGCCGACGCCTGATCAGCGGCAGCATACGTCGGCAGCTTCGACGGTGGGAGTGCGCTCTGACTCCGTCGGCGAAGGCAGCCGCTTCCCAAAGGCGCTGCGCGGCCCGGAGTTCGGTTCGTATGCGCCCGAGGACGTGGCGTGGCTGCTGAAGGATCTCTCCGATGTGGATCTGGAAGCCGATGTGGCAGAACGGGAGCGGCGCATTCAGGCCGGGGTCGCGCACTATGCCGAGTCGCTGCCGGTGGAGTACCAGCCCGATGCCGAGTATCGGGAGTTGTTCGATCGGGTGCTGGCCGACAGCGCCGAGCGGTTGGCGCTGGCGGTGGCCACGGTGGCCGAGATCGTCGTCGCCGAGCGTGGCGAGAACGTGGTGCTGGTGTCGCTGGCCAGGGCGGGTACGCCGGTCGGTGTGTTGATGCGGCGCTGGCTCGCCAGCGGGATCGGCCGTCCGAGCCTGGACGTTGCGCACTACGCGGTCTCGATCGTGCGTGATCGCGGCATCGACGCGGTAGCACTGGATTACCTCGCCCACCATCATGACCCGGCATCGATCGTGTTCGTCGACGGCTGGACCGGCAAGGGCGCGATCACCCATGAGCTCACAGCGGCCCTCGACGCCTATCACGCGGCGGGCGGTGCCAGATTCGACGACGAGCTCGTCGTCCTGGCCGACCCGGCCAACTGTGTCCGCACCTACGGCACCCGCGATGATTTCCTCATCGCCTCGGCGTGCCTGAATTCCACTGTGTCCGGGTTGGTTTCGCGTACGGTGCTCAACAGCACCCTCATCGGCCCCGGCGAGTTCCACGGCGCCAAGTTCTATCGCGACCTGGCCGCCGACGATGTGTCGAACCACCTGGTCGACGCGGTGAGCGCCGCCTTCGCCACGGTCGCCGCACGGGTTCCGGCGGCCGTCGCCGCCATCATGAACTCCGATCGCACCCCGGACTGGTCCGGGTGGGCGTCGGTGGAGAAGGTGCGCGCCGAATACGGCATCAGCACAGTCAATTACGTCAAACCTGGCGTGGGCGAGACCACTCGCGTGCTGCTGCGCCGGGTACCGTGGCGAGTGCTGGTACGTGCGGCGGACGCACCCGAGCACGCCCATATCCGCCTGCTCGCCGCCGCGCGCAACGTCCCGGTGGAGGTGGTGCCCGATCTGGCCTACTCCTGCATGGGCCTGATCAAGGAGTTACCGCAGTGAGTGCCGACGCACTGTTCGCGACCGATCTGGATCGCACGATGATCTTCTCCCGCAATGGTTTCGGAGACGCCGGAACCGTCGCGATGGAGTGCGTCGAGTACTACGAGGGCGCGCCCCTGTCGTACATGACCAGCACGGCCGTCACACGGTTGCGTGAGCTCGCCGCTGTGGTCCCGGTGGTGCCGGCCACCACCCGCACGATCGAACAGTTCCAGCGCATCACCCTGCCTGGTGCGCCGTGGCGCTACGCCGTCACCAGCAACGGCGGCAACATTCTTGTCGACGGCATCCCCGACCCGGCCTGGCGGGTGGCCATCGACGACCAGGTGAACGCCACCGGCGCCACGCTCGCGCAGGTCGGCGCCGAATTGCGGACCCGGATAGACCAGACCTGGGTGAGCAAGTACCGCGAGGCCGACGAGTTGTTCTGCTACCTGGTGGTGCGCCCCGAGTCGGTTCCCACCGGTTTCCTCGCCGAGTGGGACGCCTGGTGCCGGACGCACGGGTGGTCGGCCTCGCAGCAGGGACGCAAGATCTACACGATGCCCGACGCCGTCTGTAAGAGCCTCGCCATCGCCGAAGTACGTAGGCGTCTGGTGGATTCCGGTGCATTGCGCAGTACCGCGGCGCTGTTCACGGCGGGGGACGGCGCACTGGACGCCGAGATGCTGCTCGCCGCCGACGCCGCGATCCGCCCCCGCCACGGCGAACTCGAGGACCTGGGCTTCACCGCGCCCAATCTCACCATCACGGCCGCGACAGGCATCCTCGCCGGTGTGGAGATCCTCGACTGGTTCCACACCGCGGCCCACCCCGTACTCACCGTCGGTGAGCCGGCCTGAGGCTTCACTGTCGGCGGGCCGGCCTGAGGCCAGGTGGAGTGGCTCAGCCGGCTACTCGCCGAACGGACTCAGGCGGTCAGTGCTGTTGACCGGACAGCTGCTGGGAGATCACGCCGTGAATGCGCTGCAGACCGCCCACCGAGATCCCGCTCTGTAGCTGCCCCTCGATGGTGCGGACCAGGGCGTTGTCGCTCATGATCTTCTCTGTCGACTGGATCAGCACCGTGCCCGCGCCGGTGAAGTCGAACTGGCGTTCCTCACCGGAGGTGGCGCCCATCGCGGCCGCGCCCGCCGCCAGGAAACCGCTTATCCAGCCCTGGTCGTAGTGGTGGCTGGGCGACGGGCAGTCGGCCCAGCCGACGAGAGCCTCCGGGTCGACCCGCAGCGGTGGTTCGGCGAAGATCACCGGGCCGTTCGAGGAGGCGAGGAACTTGCCGGTGCCGATCAGGGTGAGGAAGCCGGGCACGATCGACTGCTTGAGCGCCAGTCCGGGCTCGAACGCCAGCAGGTTGGCGCCACGGATGGTGAGATTGCCGTCTTCGAGATCGAAGGAATTGATGTCGTAGCCGCGGTCGCCGATGATCAGCTTCCCGTGGCCCTCGGCCACCACGTACTCACCGGCGAACAGCGGAGCAGAGAACTGGCTGCTCACCATGTTCTGCAGATGGCCCTGCAAGCCGTGGGTGAGCAGCTGGAACTGGATCTGCCCGTAGTAGGCGATCATCGCGCCCTTGCGCATGAACCACGGCCCGGTCAGGTCGATGCAGTAGGCGTAGCTGTTGCCCGGAATGTTGTCGCTGGCACCGAGATTCATCGGGGACAGGATTTCGCTCATCGCTTCACAACTTCTCTTCGGAGGCCTGCACGTACACCACACCCTGTCCGTGGCAATGCAATTGCATCGCCTCGCCCGACCCGCGGCCCACCGCGTCGCGCCAGCTCACCGCGGCCTTCAGTTCGGTCTGCACGTTGCCGTAGGCGGCGACGAACGCCTGCGGGTCCACCACCACCGGATTCGGCCCGCCCACCGGCAGCTCCAGGAAACCACCGTGGGCCAGCAGCACCGCCGCGCCGTGCCCGCTGAGCTGGGTGGTGAACATGCCCTGCCCGGTCGCCGCACCGGCGGCCGCACCGCGCAGCGCGCCCATCAACCCGCCACCGCCGCCACCGCCGGAACTGGCCACCGACACCACCGACGCCTGCAGCCCGGCGGTATTGGCCAGCAGCCGCGACGCTTCGACCCGCAGCACCGCACCGGGTTGCATCTGCACCACGTGCACCTCGAGCCCGGCGAACCCGTAATGGACCACACCGTTTCCCTGCGCCAGCATGGTGCGCTCGTGCTCACCGGCCATCATCTGCCCGGCCATGCGCATCAGTCCGCCACCGCTCATACCGCCACCCGCGCCGGGGATCTGGTGCGGCGCGAACGCGACCTGACCGGTGTAGAACAGCATCGCGCCGGTGCGCCCGACCACACCGCCCGCCTGCCCGACGTCGACCTTGACGACCTTGCCGTTGACCTGCTCGAACATCGTCGGCCCCTTACCGTTCCGCCGGCTGGATCAGCACCACGCCCTGGCCGTCCCACCGCAGCGAGAACGCCTCGCCCGCGTCCTGACCGACCACGGTGCGCCAGGAGACATCGGTGACGAACGACTGGTTCAGATTGCCGCGCGCGGCGACGAAAGCATCGGGATCCACGATCAGCGGGTACTGCGGTGACACCTCGAGATGGATCAGCGGACCGCCCGCCGACAGCAACGCCACCTGCCCCTGCCCGGCGACCGTGGTCGTGAACAGCCCGCTGCCCGAAGACATCCCGCCCACCCCGGCGAAGCGCACATCGGTGCGCAGATCGCCCGCGAAGGCCAGCAGTTGCTGCGACTCCACCTGCAGGGTCTCGTTGTTGAGATTCACCACGGTGACGTCCTGACCGTTCACCGCGAAGAAGACCCGCCCGTGGCCGGTGGCCTCCATCAGTGACAGTTTCTCGCCGGTGGCGCGGCGTTTGAGGCCGCTGAGCACGCCCTCGCCGCCGCCGAAGCCGGCGGATTTGAACCCGACGGTGCCCTCGTAGGCGACCATCGAGCCCGCGATCGCGCGGATACTCGTACCCGCGAGGTGGGCCTCGACCACCTTCTTCGATTGTTCGAACAATTGCGCCATGACAGGCCCCATGTCCCCTCTGGAAAGGCGGGTGCGACGCCCCGTTCCGACAGCGTCGCCACCCTAACCGATCCACGGCTGGGGTGGCGTGGGCGTGGACCGCGAACGCGCGGCCCCGCTTTCTCGTAGAGTGACAGGCGACCGCACCGACAAGCGAAGGGTCTAACTTGTCTGCAACACTCGCCAAGGGCCAGAACGGTCCGCTGGCCGTCAGTGACGTGGTGATCTCGCTCCAGCTCACGGCGCCGGCGGATCTGTCCGCGCTGCTCGTCACCGAGCAGGGCAAGGTCCGCACCGACGCCGACTTCGTCTTCTACAACCAGCCGAGCGGTCCGGGCGTCGACCTGCGTCCCGGCCCGGCGGGTCAGCCCGCGTCGCTGGCGGTGTCGCTGGCCGCGGTGCCCGCCGAGATCGATCAGATCCGCGCGGTGATCACCCTCGACGACGCCAACAGCAACTTCGGCCGCTCAGCTCCGCCCACGGCCATCGTCTCCGACACCGCGGGTAATCAGCTCTACGCGTACCGCATCGACGGCCTCGACGCCGAGTCGATCGTGATCGCGCTCGAGCTGTACCGCCGTCAGGGCGGTTGGAAGGTGCGCGCAGTCGGTCAGGGTTATGCCGGTGGATTCGCCGCGCTCGTCACCGATCACGGTGTGCAGGTGGACGACTCGCCCGCTCAGCCGACCCAGGCCGCCGCACCGCAGGCCGCGCCCGCACCGCCTCCGCCGCCGCCGGCCCAGTCCGCACCGAACTACCCGCAGCAGCCCGCGCCCGCCTACGCCCCGCCCGGTGGGGGCTACCCGCCGCCCGGTGCACCGCAGCCGCCGCCGGCCGGTGGCTACCCGCCGCCGGGACAGCCGCCCGCCGGTAGCTACCCGCCGCCGGGACAGCCGCCCGCCGGTGGCTACCCGCCGCCGCCCGGTCCCGGTTACCCGCCGCCCGGCCAGGCCGCCCCGCCCGCGCAGCCCGCCGGGGAGATCAGCCTGAGCAAGGACCGGCCGGTCAGCCTGCAGAAGGGGCAACGGGTCACCCTGCGCAAGGAGGGCGGCGCCGCGCTGACCTTCGTGAAGATGGGCCTGGGCTGGGACCCCGTTCGCACGCGTGGCATGTTCGGCAACCGCACCGTCGACATCGACCTCGACGCGTCGGTGTGCCTGTTCGCCGACCAGAATCTCGTCGACGTCGCCTACTACGGTCAGCTGTCGTCCAAGGACGGCTCCGTGCGGCACCAGGGCGACAACCTCACCGGCGAAGGTGATGGCGACGACGAGGTGATCCTCGTCGACCTCACCCGCGTGCCGGCCCACATCTCCACCCTGCTGTTCATCGTCACCTCCTACAAGGGCCACACCTTCGAACAGGTGCAGAACGCGTTCTGCCGCTTGATCGACGGCACCACCAACGGTGAACTGGCCCGCTACACCCTCGCGGGCGGCATGCCGTTCACCGCGATGGCGATGGCGAAGGTGTACCGGGTCGGCGGTGACTGGAAGATGCAGGCACTGGGCGAAGGCTTCCATGCCAAGCACCCCGGTGAAGCCGTCCCGCAGCTCGGCCGGTTCCTCGTGGCAGATTAGGCCGCACGACACAGCTAGGCAGACAACGTGATTCACCTGCAGGCGGGACAGAACACCGCGCTGACCGCCGACACCGTGCGCTTCACCGCACAGACCACCGGCACCGCCGAACTCGGCGCGCTGGTGGTCGGCGAGGACCTGCGGGCGCGCGACGAGCACGATCATGTGTGCGCGTCGCGCCCCGCCGCTCCCGGCGCCCAATTCGTCGGTGGCGCGGTGGAATTGACGCTGTCGCAGGTCAGGGCGGACGCCCATGCTGTGTTGCTGTTCGTCTCGGCCGGTCATGTGCTGGGTACTGTCACCGCGTCGCTGACCGGAAACGGCACTGCCCTCGCGGAATTCGTGATCGTGCCGACGGCGGGGGAGAGCTCGCTGATCTGTCTCGAAGTGTATCGGCGCGGTGCGGGATGGAAGTTGCGGGCGCTCGGCCAGGGCTATGCCGGGGGCGTTCCTCAGCTATTGGAGGCACACGGCGTACCCGGACCGGCCAACGCCCCTGCTCCCACCACTGACGCTGCATCCGGTGCCGCTCCCACCGCACAGCCCGCTCCCGGTGCCCCGCTCGAGGTCGGCCACGGACTGCAACGCATGTGGATGATCTTCGAAGACGCCGCCCGCTCGGCTGCCGCCCTCGTCTCGGCCCGCGACTACGCCACACAGCGGCTCGACGAGGAGCTTTCCGAAGCGGTGTCGAACCCTGCCACCCGCAACACCCCGGCCGCCGACGCCGCCCGCTCGGCCGCCCAGCACCGCCACGACGAGCTGGTGCGCGTCGCCGACGCCGATCACCGGCGTGACAGCGACGTGCTCGCCCGCGAGATCACCGAAGCCGACGCCGTGATGCCGGCCGCCCTGGCGTCCTGGCTCGCCCCGTCCTGGACCACCCGCGCCGCGCCCAGCGACGGCATCCGCCTCGGCGAGCTCTACGCCGCCGACCGCGGCGACCTCCGCGTCCCGTATTGCGTTCCGGTACCGCTGAATCGGCCACTGTGGGTCGACACCGAGAGCAGCGCCGCCGCGTCCCGGGTGGTCGGCGCGCTGGTGGCCCGACTGGTCGCCGCACTGCCGGACAAGCCGACCCGGGTCGACCTGATCGACCTCACCGGCGGCCTGCGCGGCCTCGCCACCCCGCTGTCTCCACTGCTCGCGGGCCCGGTGATCACCGACCACGGCGACATCACACCCCGCCTGGCCGAACTCGCCCACGCCGCCGAACTCGCCGAACTCGCTTACCAGAGTGGACAACTCGTCCCACCGACCGAACACCGCATCCTGGTCGCCGCCGACTTCCCGCACGGCTACCAGCCCGAAGATGTGGTCCGCCTCGGGCAGCTGATGATCCGCGGCGACCTGATCGGTTTGTCGCTGCTCATCGTGGGCAGCAACAGCACCGACTTCACCGACGGCCCCCTGACTCTGCTCGCACAGTCCTGCCGGCACCTACCCACGATGCCAGGCACCCCCCTGTTCGACCCGTGGACCGGGAACGCCTGGGAACTCGATCTCGACATGCTCCCCCTGGAACCCGAACTCCAGGACCGTTACTTGCGGATATAGCCGCTCGGCGCAGCATCGCGGGCGGTCGTGCCCGCGGTGTGGCGCGGGCGTAGCCAGGAGGGGAGCCAGGGTAGGAGGGGGTCGGGGGCCCGGTCGAGAATTCCGCCTGCCGGGTCGTCGACGTAGTCGCGGCGGACGAGGTCGGATTCTGGGCGCAGGATCTGGTAGATGATCATCGCGCACAGGGCGAGCACGGTGAGATCGCGCAGCAGGACCGTGCCGGTGAACCACTGGACGGGCAGGCCCTTGTTGTCCTCGCCGAGGTAGTAGTACATCCGTGGTACCCAGACCAGGGCGTCTACGGTCATCCAGGCCAACAGGATTCGGCGGTGCGGGAAGGCCAGTACGGCCAGCGGCACCAACCACAGCGAGTACTGCGGGCTCCACACCTTGTTGGTCAGCAGGAACGCGGCCACCACCAGGAAGCACAGTTGTGCCACGCGTGGGCGTCTGCTCGCGGTGAGCGCCAGGTAGCCGATCCCGGCGCACGCCAGCAGGAACAGCAGTAGCGACACCGTGTTCAGCACCGTCGGTGGTTCACCGTGTCCGAGCGGGCCGTCGAACCCGCTCCAACCGGTGAACGAGGTGATCACGTTGTAGATCGAGTCGGGGTCGGCGTGACGGGTGGTGTTGAGCCGGAAAAACTCTCGCCAGCCTTCTGGATAGAGCACGGCGATCGGCAGGTTCACCGCGATCCAGGTGAGCGCCGCGGCGGCAATGGCGAGGGCGGCCGAACCGAGTGGACGCTGGGCGAAAACGTTTGTGCGTTCGGGGGTTTGCCGTAGCCAGGTGCGGGCGGCGGCGACGCTGTCGATGTCACGCAGTCGCAGGCCGGTGTGGGCGGCGAGTATGCGGCGCAGCGGGTCGGCGCGCAGGCACAGCACCAGGATCGGGCCGAGCAGCAGCAGCGGATACAGTTTCGCGGCGCCGCCGAGACCGAGCAGCACACCGGCCAGCACGGGTCTGCGCCGCGCCCACGCCAGCAGGCCGGTGGCCGCGAAAGCCGTTGCCAGCGCGTCGAAGTTGGTGAAAGCGTGCACGATCACCAGCGGCGACACCGCGATCAACGCCGCGTCCCACACCCGCCGCCCGGCTAGTCGCGACGAAGCCCACACGGTGATCAACCAGCCCATCGCCAGCCCGAGCGCGACGACATTGAAGTACACCACCACCGACAGCGCACCGGGCAGCGGCAGGTTGTTCCACACATTGCCGATCTGCATCGCCACGTACTGGTACAGGCCGGACAGCACCGGGTATTCCATGTACCTGGTCTCGGTGCCGCCGTCGGGGGTCGACTCGACCCAGTGCTTCTTGTACGGGAAGGCGCCCTCGTTGAGCCGTTCGGCACCGTAGAGCGGCACCGTGTCCGAGTAGCACATGGCCACGTACTGGCGGCCGTTGTGCCAGTCCAGGGTCAACCCACCGGCACCGTCGCCGGTCTGCTGGATGCACGGCGCCTTGGTGGCCCAGCCCAGCGCCAGGAAGAACACGGTGAACGCGAACAGCACCCGCAGCGGTGTCCAGAACCGCACCCGGCCGATCAGCGCGTGCTCACCGACCGGGCCACCGATCACCGTCGAGGCCTGCGCGGTGAGCGAATCGTTGCGGCTCGGCAGGTCCCTGGCATCGATCGAACACAGATCGGGAGCCAGCGGTGCGGGCGCCACGTACTGCTCCCCACGGTCCGGCCTGCTACCACCTGACGCCGGCTGGCCCGCGAGTTGCTGATCGGTCACGACATCCGAGGCTACCGGTGCCTACCGGGACTGGGTCGGTGTGGCTCCCGCGCCGCTGCTCTCGTCGTCATCGCCCGCGCTCTGCCTGCCGTTGCCATTGCCGTTGCTGTTCCCGTTGGACGGCGATCCGTCGTCTTCGGGCGCGGTGGGCTGACCCGGCAGCGGACCGGCGTCGGGCTCGGGCGCCTGCTGCTCCTGCGGGCTCTGCCTGGCCGGCTGCTGGATACCGGGCACCGGAATGCGGATACCGGGCAGGATCTCGACCTGCGAGGGCACCACCACCGGCGGCGCGATCGTCGGCGGGGCGGTGGTGGACGGCGGGGTGTAAGGCGCCGACCAGTCCGGCACACCGGCCTGACCCTTGATCGGGGCGGGCTTGGGGAACGATTCCTTCGGCGTACCCGACAGCGCGCCGTCCATCGTGTCCTTCCAGATGTCGGAGGGCAGTCCGGAACCGTAGATGTGGGCGCCGCCGTAGTTGCGCAGCGGCTCGCCCTGCTCGGTACCGACCCACACCGCCGTCGACAGCGACGGCGTGTAGCCGACCATCCAGGCGTCACGGTTGCTGCCGGTGTCACCGAGCTGGTGGGTGCCGGTCTTGGCCGCGGAATCGCGGCCGCCGGCCAGGTTGTGGTTGTTGGAGTAGGCCGCGATCGGCTTCATCGCCGCGGTCACGTTGTCGGCCACGGCCGCGCTCACCCGCTGCTCACCGGCGGGCTCACCGCGGTCGAGCAGCACCTGGCCGTCGGCGGTGACCACGCGCTGCACGAAATGCGGCGAGTAGTACATGCCCGAGGCGGCCAGGGTGGCATAGGCCGAAGCCATGTCGAGCGGACGCGACTGGTACTGGCCGAGCACGATGCCGTTGTTCGGGCCGACGCCGTTGGGTTCGGTCAGGGTGGGGCCGACGCCGGGCAGTTCCTCGGCGATACCGAGCTTGTGTCCCATGTCGGCGATCTTCTGCGGTCCGCCCTGCATGTCGAGCTGCATGCGGTAGAAGCTGGTGTTCAGCGAACGCTTCAGCGCCTCGGCGATGGTGCACATCCCGCAGGATTCGCCCTCGACATTGCCGATCTCGATACCGTTGACGGTGATCGGGGAGCTGTCGTAGAGCTGCGAGAGCGGAACGCCCTGCTCGAGGTTGGCGGCCAGGCCGATCACCTTGAACGAGGAACCGGTCGGCAGACCCGCGTTCGCGAAGTCGTAGCCCTGGCCGTCTTCACCGCCGTAGTAGGCGCGCACCGCACCCGAGCGCGGGTCGATCGAGACCACCGCGGTCCGCAGGTTCTCCGGTTCGCCCTCGAGGTTGGACCGCGCGGCGCTCACCGCGGCCTCCTGCGCCTTCGGGTCGATGGTGGTGGTGATCTGCAGGCCCTCGGTGTTGAGCTGCTGCTCGCTGATGCCGGCCGCCGAGAGCTCCTCGAGCACCCGGTTCTTCACCAGGCCCTCCGGACCCGAGTCCAGGCTCTTGTCGCCCAGCGACGCCAACGGCACCACCTGCGGGTACTGCATCGCCTGACGTTCGGCCGCCGACAGGTTGTTGCCGTCGACCATGCCGTCGAGCACGTAGTTCCAGCGTGACCTGGCACCGTCGGGGTTCTTCTCCGGATCCAGCAGCGAGGGCAGCTGGATGGTCGCGGCCAGGACGGCGCCCTCGGCCACGGTGAGTTCCTGCACCGGCTTGTCGAAATAGGCCTTGGCGGCGGCATCGATGCCGTAGGCGCCACGACCGAAGTAGATGGTGTTCAGGTAGGCGGCGAGGATGTCTTCCTTGCTCCACTGGCGGGCCATCTTGGCCGAGATCACCAGTTCGTGCATCTTTCGCGTCAGCGACCGTTCGTCACCGACGAGCGCGTTCTTCACGTACTGCTGGGTGATCGTGGAACCACCACCGGCGCTTTCCTTGCCGAGGATGTTGTCGCGGGCCGCGCGGGCGAAGCCCGAGACCGAGAAGCCCGGGTTGGTGTAGAAGTCGCGGTCCTCGGCGGCGATCACGGCGTTGCGCGCGTGCGGCGGGATCTGATCGATGGAGACCTCGCTGCGGTTGCCCTGCGGGGGCACCACCTTGCTCAGCACGGTCGAGCCGTCGGCGGCGTAGATCATCGCGACCTGGTTGGTTTCCAGATCTCCCGGCTCGGGCACCGACACCGCGGTGTAGGCGACGAGGAAGACCGCGCTGGGCACGACGATGGCCAAGGCCATCAGGACATACATTGTCCGGCGCACGGCGCGCCACGGCGATTTCTTGGTCACCGAACCATCACTACCGGAGCCGTCGTCGCCTCCGCCACCGGCGCGGCGGTTGCGCGGGCCGGTCGGCGGGGGTGTGCCGCCCGCACCGGTCGCGCGGCGTTCACCCGTGGTCGGACCGCCGGGACGGCTTCCCGCGCCCGCCCGGGTCGGACGAGCGGGGCCGTCGCCGCGCACGGCCCGTCCCGCACCGGTCTGACCCGAGCGCACGGTTGTCTCGTCGCCACCGGGGCGCGGAAGTTTCTGGGTGGCACCGGCCGGGGGCGGGGCGGGACGGCCCGGCTGACCGGGCCTGCCCTGCGGCGGCCTGCCCTGCGCGGGCCCACCCTGGGGCGTGCCGGGGCGCTGCGGCGGCTGACCCGGTCGACGCGGCGGTACCCCACCGGGCGGCGGACCCTGCCGGTTCGGCGGTGGGCCGCCTTGCGGACCACGTCCGCCCGGCACCGGGCCACCTTGGGGCCCGCGGGGTCCCTGACCGGGCGGGGGTCCCTGACCGGGCTGGGGGCGCGGACCGTTGGGCGGCACCGGCCGACGCGGCGGGGGGCCCGACTGCGGGGGGAGACCTGGCTGTGCACCCCTGGCCGGACGGCCGCCGCGCGGATCATCACCGTAGGGGGAGGGCTCGTAGGGCGAACTCACTGACCAGATCTCCATAACTCGTAAGGTTCAACCGGCACACGACATCCGCGCCGGACAACCGGCGCGGATCCCTTGCACCCCGAACAGCGGCGCATCATGCGGTGACCACCGTCATCGGGCAGCTCGCATCACTCGGCGGCCATCGCCGGGCAGCCCGTCGCTCGGCGGACTGTCACTTGGCAGCTCATCATTCGGCAGCTCATCACTCGGCAGCTCGTCATTCGGCAGCAGAGCGCCGACCCGCGCGCGGACTCGACCGGCGACGGGCCGGTGCCGGGGTCGTGCCGAGTACGTAGGACTGCACCAGATGATTCCAGCTACACGAGCGGCACACCTCGACGACATGCACCGAGAACTCCTCGTTCGACTCTGCCATCCGGGTCAACTCCTCGGGTGTGCGCGCCGACCCGGCCGCTTGGCCCAGCCCGTCGCCGTACACCCACGAAACCAACGTCAGCTGCTCTTTCCGGCAGATCGGGCAGGTCACTTCGCTGCCCTGCCCGTGGAATTTGGCCGCCCGCAGCAGGTACGGATGCGCGTCGCACACCTCGGCGACACCGACCCGCCCCGCATAGACGTCAGCCAGCAGCGACCTGCGCCGGAGCGCATAGTCGACCACCTGCCGCTGAATTCGCACGATCACCAGAGTAGCCGGGTTTGATTTGTGCCGCCGGTGGCATCGATTCTTCGGCGACCCGGCGAACGACCGGCGATTTCGGGTGTGGCGACGGTAAATCCGCAGGTGAGCCGGTCTGGGGAGCGGGCCGGTTCCGGGTGGCCGGCCGATGCCGTGGTCGCGGCGGCGAGCGCACGTGACATCGATCGCGCCCCGGTGTCGACCACGCTTGACGCCGTCGCCGCCGGTCACCGAATCGGACACTCCCCGAGATCCTCGGCCTGACCTGGGAATCTGGGCAGCACCATCGAGCGATATATGGCCTCGGACTATGCCTGGATGTATCGCTCCGATATAGTGGGAATTCGCATCCATCGGTTAGGTCCGTTCGGTCAGTCAGGCCGACACAGTCAGGGGGTGAGGTCCGAATGCTCGAAATGGCGATTCTCGGCCTGCTCCTCGACGCGCCCATGCACGGTTACGAGCTGCGCAAGCGGTTGACGGGCCTGCTCGGAGCGTTCCGGGCCTTCTCCTACGGTTCGCTCTACCCCACGCTGCGCCGGATGCAGTCCGACGGGTTGATCGCCGAGGAGATGCCGGAGGGCGCAACCGCGCGCCGTGCGCGCCGCGTCTACCGGCTCACGCCGGTCGGGCGGGAACGGTTCTCAGAACTCCTCGCCGACACCGGTCCGCAGAACTACACCGATGACGGCTTCGGTGTTCATCTGGCCTTCTTCAACCGCACGCCCGCCGAGGCGAGGATGCGGATCCTGGAGGGCAGGCGACGCCAAGTCGAGGAGCGCCGAGAGGGCCTGCGGGAAGCGATCAAGAAGGCCAGCGGCTCACTGGATCGCTATACCCGGCAGCTCCACCAGCTCGGATTGGAATCAAGCGAGCGCGAAGTGCGCTGGCTCAACGAGTTGATTGCGGCGGAGCAATCGACGAAGGCGGCACCACAGAAAGAGGAAAAGAGCGGCCATGAGTGATGTCAACAAGGTTGGATCCGGCGAAGTGCGCGTCGCGATCGTCGGTGTCGGCAACTGCGCATCGTCGCTGGTGCAGGGCGTGCAGTACTACAAGGACGCCGACGAGAACGCTGTTGTTCCCGGCCTCATGCATGTCAAATTCGGTCCCTACCACGTCCGCGACGTGAAGTTCGTCGCCGCGTTCGATGTCGATGCCAAGAAGGTCGGCTTCGATCTGGCCGAGGCGATCTTCGCCAGCGAGAACAACACCATCAAGATCTCCGACGTGCCACCCACCGACGTGACGGTCCTGCGCGGCCCGACCCTCGACGGCATCGGCAAGTACTACGCCGAGACCATCGAGCAGTCCGAGGCCCCCGCGGTCGACGTCGTCAAGGCGCTGAAGGACGCGAAGGTCGACGTGCTGGTCTCGTACCTGCCCGTCGGTTCCGAAGAGGCCGACAAGTTCTACGCGCAGTGCGCGATCGACGCGAACGTCGCCTTCGTCAACGCGCTGCCGGTGTTCATCGCCTCCGACCCGGTCTGGGCGAAGAAGTTCACCGACGCCGGTGTCCCCATCGTCGGCGACGACATCAAGTCCCAGGTCGGCGCGACCATCACCCACCGGGTGATGGCCAAGCTGTTCGAAGACCGCGGCGTGGTGCTCGATCGCACCTACCAGCTCAACGTCGGCGGCAACATGGACTTCAAGAACATGCTCGAGCGGGACCGTCTCGAGTCGAAGAAGGTGTCCAAGACCCAGGCCGTCACCTCGAACCTCACCGGTTCGCTCGCGGGCAAGGTGCACGACCGCAACGTCCACATCGGTCCCTCGGACTACGTGGAGTGGCTCGACGACCGCAAGTGGGCCTACGTGCGCCTCGAGGGTCGCGCCTTCGGTGACGCCCCGCTGAACCTGGAGTACAAGCTCGAGGTGTGGGACTCGCCGAACTCGGCGGGCATCATCATCGACGCGGTCCGCGCCGCGAAGATCGCCAAGGACCGTGGCATCGGCGGACCCGTCATCCCGGCTTCGGCCTACCTGATGAAGTCCCCGCCGGAGCAGATCGCCGACGACACCGCACGCACGCAGCTCGAGGCGTTCATCATCGGCGCCGATTAAGCACTGAACGAAAAGAGCCGGTGCGCACGAACTTTCGTGCGCACCGGCTCTTTTTTCGTGTTCAGTCCAGCGAGACGTAGACCTCTACGCTCGTCGGGCCCGTGTAGCGCTCCAGCTCCGCGGTGTGCGAGCGGGTGATGGTGCCGGCGCTCTCGGCCTTCACCACCTGGGCCCACGCGGTGCGCAGCAGATCGTAGGGCTTGTCGGAGACCACGAACTTGGCGTAGCGGCCCGCCGGAACACGGGTGAGGACGTCGCCTTCATCGATGTCGTCGAGGCCGGCGACCTCGTAACCCAGGACGGCGACCGCGTGGTCGTACTGGCCGATGTAGGCCGCCGCGCGGGGCACCGGCTTCTCCCTGGACAGGTAGCGGTCCCAGGTGAAGTTCACCAGGTCCAGGTCGCGGGCGGTCACCTCGCGCCCGGCCAGCGGCACGGTGAGTCCGGCGATCAGGCTGTCGTCGAGGGTGACGATCTCGAAGTCAACGGGCACGGTTATCGACCGCCCTTCACATCGGTGACGCCGACGAAGATCTCGACTGTGCGTTCGTCGGGGTACTGCTCGCAGTCGCCGGTGTAGGCGCGCACGAACTCTCCGGCCGCCTCGGCGTCCCACACCTGCCGCCACAGCCCGACGATGGTGTCGCCGAGGTTGTCGCCGCTGGCGGTGAACTTGACGTAGCGGCCCGCCGGGATCTTGCCCAGCACGTCACCCACTTGCAGGTCGGCGACGGTTTTACATTCGTAGCCGACGAGGTGGGTGAGGTAGGAGTTGATCTCGGCCGCGAAATCGACGTAGCCCGTCGCGAACGGCCCCGGTAATCCCCGTCGCTCCCGTAGTCGCTGCCACGCCTCCACCACCTTGGCGCGGCGCGGCCCCTCGACAGCGAGCGCCGGACTGCGCAGCACTGTGCCCGCGATCAGCGTCTCGGGACGGTCAACGACATTGAAATCCACCTGCGTAGCCCCTATGTCTAGTCTCGTCGTCGCTCGAGCGCATATCTTCCCGCATGGATACGACAGGTTCCGAGCCGGGATCGTTCGACGCCAGGACGGGCGTACGCGCTCTGGCCCCCGATGTTGCCATGTTCGTGCTGATGTTTGGTGCCGGTGGCCCAATCCGTGATCTAGGGCGGACCCTGTCCGCCGAGTCCGGGGAACCATTCGCCGCTCGTCGACGGGTCGGGCGCGGGGGGGATGATGATCACCGGTCCGGTGGGGTCCGGGGCGCTCGTCGGTGGGCCGATGGTCACCGGAGCGGTGGGATTCGGGGTGGTCGTCGGCGGGTTGAGGATGTCGTACGCGCCGCTGCTCGAGGTCCGTGGCGACACGGTGGGTCCGGGGATCAACACCCCGCCGCCCGACAGCGGCGCAGTGTTGAACTGTTCGACCGGTGTGCCCGCCAGCGCGGAGTCCATGGTCTGCTTCCAGATGTCGGCGGGCAGTCCCGACCCCCAGATGGCACCGCCGCCGCCGTTGCGCAACGGTTGCGGCTGGTCGCTGCCCACCCACACCGCCGTCGACAGCGACGGCGTGTAGCCGACCATCCACGCGTCCTTGTTGTCCTTCGTCTCGCCGAGCTGGGTGGTGCCGGTCTTGCTCGCCGACGGCCTGCCCCCGGCGAGCCCGTGTCCGTTGGAGTAGTTCGCGATCGGCTTCATCGCCTGGGTGGTGGCGTCGGCGATCTCGGCCCGGATGCGCTGCTCGGGTTCGGGAAGCCGTTCGCCGACAGGGTTTTCGCCACGGTCGAGCAGCACCCGGCCGTCGCCGGTGACGACGTGCTGCACGAAGTGCGGCTGGTGATACACCCCGGAGGCGGCCAGGGTGGCGTAAGCCGAGGCCATGTCGATCGGGCGAACCAGGTACTGACCGAGCACGATGCCGTTGAGCGGGGGATCGCCCGCCTCGGTGAGGGTTTTACCCTCCACACCGGGAATGTATTCGGGGATCCCCGCTTGGTGCGCGGCCTCGGCGACCGCGCGCGGGCCGTCGCCCATGGTCATGGTGAGCCGGTAGAAGCTGGTGTTCAGTGACCGTTTCAGCGCCTCGGTGAGCGGGCAGCGCCCGCACGAATCGTTGTCGACATTGGTGATCTCGGTTCCGCGGTCGACGATCGGCGAACTGTCGATCGACCTGGTCACCGGAATGCCCTGCTGCTGGGCCGCGATCAGCGCGAAAACCTTGAAGGCCGAACCGGTTTGCAGTGGCGCCTGCGCGAAATCGAAGCCCACGCCGTCTGCGCCGCCGTAGTAGGCGCGCACCGCACCGCTGCGCGGGTCGATCGAGACCACCGCGGCCCGCAGTTGCGGTGGCTGCCAGGACAGGCGCTCGCCCACCGTGGCTACCGCCGCGTCCTGCGCGCGCGGGTCGATCGTGGTGGTGATCCGCAGGGCGCCGGTGTTGATGTCGGCATCGGTGAGGCCGGCGTCGCGCAGTTCCCGCAGCACCTGAGTGCGAATGTGGCCTTCGGGACCGAGTGCTTCGGGTTCGGCGGGGATCTCCTCGAGCGCCAGGATGGGTGGGAACACTGTCGCGTCGCGCTCGCCCGGGGCGAGCACCTTCATCTCGACCATCCCGTCGAGCACATACTGCCAGCGGGCGCGCAGCTGGTCGAAGTGGGTTTCGGGGTCGAGCACCGACGGTGAGCGGATCACCGCGGCCAGCACCGCGCCTTCGGCCAGGGTCAGTTCCGGCACCGGTTTGCCGAAGTAGGCTTTGGCCGCCGCCGCGATGCCGTAGGCGCCGCGCCCGTAGTAGATGGTGTTGAGGTAGGCGGCCAGGATCTCGTCCTTGCTCCACTGCCTGGCCATCTTCGCCGCGATGATCAGCTCGCGCATCTTGCGGGTGAGGGTGCGCTCAGAGCTCAGGAAGGCGTTCTTCACATACTGCTGGGTGATCGTCGAACCGCCGCCCGCGTTGTCGTGGCCGGCCAGGTTGTCGCGGGCCGCGCGCAGGAAGCCGCTGGTCGAGTAGCCGGCATTGGTGTAGAAGGTGCGATCCTCGGCCGCGAGTACCGCGTCGCGCACCGGGATCGGCACATCGGAGAGCGGAATCGGAATCCGGTTGCCCTGGGGCGGGATGATCTTCGCGATCTCGGTGGTGCCGTCGACGGCCAGGATGGTGGCCGGCTGTTCGACCGCGACCTCGCCGGGCTCCGGAATCTCCGAACTCCAGTACACCGCGAAGAACAACAGCGCAGGCACGCACACGAAGATCACGAACAGGGCGAGCAGCAACCGGCGGATCCGCCGGCCTCTGGTGTTGGGCCTGCGCGGCTGCTCGTCCCCGGTTTCGTCGGCGGCCAGCCGGGCCGCCAGCGCGCGCCGGGCCGCACCTTTGCGCGGCTCGGGCTCGCGCGCGAGCGGGTCCCGGAACCCCGCGATCGAGGTATACGGAACGTCTTCGCCGGAACGCCCGCGCCCACCCTCGGAGGCCACGACCATCTCCTTCCGGAGCCACGACAAGAGCTCACCTGCCCATCGATGCAGGCGACTTTACCCGGCGACGGCGACAGAATCGGGGAGGAGCGGCCGGGGGTGCGTCAGCTCTTCACGCCGCCCGCGGTGAGACCGGAGATGATGCGACGCTGGAACAGCAGCACCATGATCACCAGCGGGACCGTCACGATCACACCGGCCGCCATGATCGCCGCGTACGGCTGCACGAGCGGGTCGTTGCCCGAGAAGCTCGCGATCGCCACGGTCACCGGCTTGGTCGCATCGCTCGACAGCAGCCTGGCCAGCAGGTACTCGTTCACCGCGGCGATGAACGCCAGGATCGCGGTGGTGAACACCGCGGGGGCGGCCAGCGGCAGCATGATCAACCGGAACGCCTGCAACTTGCTGGCGCCGTCGATGCGCGCGGCCTCCTCGAGCTCCCACGGCAGTTCGGCGAAGAACGAAGCCAGGATGTACACCGTCATCGGCAGCACGAAGGAGATGTTCGGGATGATCATCGCCTGATATCCACCGATCCAGCCGATATCGGTGAACAGCTGGAACAGCGGCGTCACCAGCACCACGGCCGGGAACATCGACGCCGACAGGATCAGCCCCGAGATCAGGTACTTGCCCGCGAAGGTCATTCGCGCCAGCGCGTAAGCGGCCAGCACACCGAGCGCCAGCGCGATGGCAGTGGTCGCCGAACCCACGATCACGCTGTTGAGCAGCGCCTTGCCGAAGTCGTTGCCACGGCTGGTATCGAAGGCGTTGCGGAAGTTCTCCAGCGTCACATGGGTGGGCCACGGGGTGCTGTCGAAGGTGTACGCCGGGTCGCGGAAGGCCACGACCGCCATCCAGTAGAACGGGCCCAGCCCCCACACCAGCACGATCGCCACACCGAGGTAGAGCCGCACCGTGCCGAGCCGCTTGCGCCACGACACCGGCTGCTGAGGCAGCGAAACCGGTTCGGCGTCCTTGGTCATCGAGATGCTCATCAGGCCGCCTTCCGCTGTTCTTCCTGCGTGCGAACGGCATTGGCGCCCAGCACCTTCACCAGCAGGAACGCGATGGCGAAGACCAACAGGAAGGTGATCGTCGACAGCGCCGCCGCACTGTTGGGCCCTTGGCGCACCTGCTCGACCACCAGGATCGACAGCGTGGTCGTCGACGGGTTGCCCAGCGTCATGATCGCGGGCAGGTCGTACATGCGCAGCGCGTCCATGGTGCGGAACAGCACCGCCACCAGCAGCGCGGGCTTGAGCAACGGCAGCGTGATGTGCAGGAACCGCTGCCAGGCCGACGCGCCGTCGACCTTGGCCGCCTCGTACACATCGTTCGGAATCACCTGCAGCCCGGCCAGGATCAGCAACGCCATGAACGGCGTGGTCTTCCACACATCGGCCACGATCACCGCGAACCGCGACGCCCACACATCCGAGGTCCACAGGATGTGGGTGCCGAGCACCCGGTTCACCACGCCGTCGTACTGGAACATGAACTCCCACAACCGCGCGGTGACGGCGGTGGGAATCGCCCACGGGATCAGCACCGCGGCTCGCAGCAGTGCCCGGCCACGGAAGGTCTTGCCCATCACCATGGCCATGCCGAGGCCGAGGGTGGCCTCGATCGACACCGTCACCACGGTGAAGAACAGGGTGACCCCCACCGCGGCCCAGAACTGGGAACCGAGGGTGCCGGTGGGGCACGACACCGAACCGGTGAGCGTCGAGCACTGCTGCAACAGCCAGTGCGTGTAGTTGCTCAGCCCGGCGCTGCCGCCCTCGACGAACATCCCGGTGTCCGGGTCGATGCCGGAGTCCTGTTGCAGCGACATCCAGATCGCCTGGAACACCGGATAGCCGATGACCACGGCCAGCGCGACGAGCACAGGTGTGACGAACAGCCACGCCTTGCCGGATTGTCGCAGTTGCAGCGCTAGCCCGCGCTGCTTGGCTCCCGAAGGATCCGACACCGTTTCTACTCTCCTACGGTCTGGTCGGGTCCGCTGCGCGTACCGCTACGAACCGGCGGTCTCGATGCCCTTTTGCATGCCGGCGACCGCGTCGTCGACGGACTTCGTGCCGTTCAGAGCAGCATATGCGTTGTCCTGGATAGCCTTCGACACCGCGGGATAGAACGGGGTCACCGGACGCGGCACCGCGCTGGCGATCGAATCCTTCAGCGCGGGCAGGTACGGCATCTTCGCGATCAGGGCCGGGTCGTCGTAGAGCGAGGCGCGCACGGGCGGCAGCGCACCCTGGGCGATGATCTGCTGGGCCTCTTCGCTGATCAGGTAGCGCACGAAATCGGCCGCGGTGGCCTTGTTCTTGGAGAACGCGCTGATCGCGGCGTTGTAGCCGCCCAGGGCGGAGGCGCCGATCCCGGTGTCACCCGGCAGCGGGGCCACCCCGAACTTGTCCTTCACCGCCGAGGAGTCACCGTTGGCCTGGCCGTAGAGGTAGGGCCAGTTGCGCAGGAACAGCAGGTTGCCCGACTCGAACGCGCTGGCGCTCTCACCTTCCTTGAAGGTGATGGCCTCCTTGGGGATGTCCCCGTTCTGGTAGGCGTCGACGAGCACCTTCAGGCCGGCCTTGGACTCCGGGCTGTTCACGGTGGGGGTCTTGCCGTCGGCGCCGACGAAGCTGCCGCCGAAGGCGTTGATGACCTCGGCGGTGTTCACCGTCAGGCCCTCGTAGGGGGCGAGCTGACCGGCGTAGCAACCGATGTTGTTGTCCCGGGCCACCTGGCACTGACCGAGCATCTCGCTCCAGGTCTTGGGCGGGTTGGGCACCAGATCCTTGCGGTAGTACAGCAGGCCGCCGTTGGTGTTCTTCGGTGCCGCGTACATCTTGCCGTTGTAGGTGGCGCTGGCCACGGTCGGCGCGAGCAGCGGCGCGGTGTCGATCGCGAAGTTGCCCTCGAGCGGCTGGACCCAGCCCTTCGCGGCGAACTCGGCGGTGTCCTTCACGTCGAGGGCGACGACGTCGTAGCCGTCCTGCTTGGCGCGGAAGTGCTCGGCGAGGTCGTCGTGCTGCTGGGTGCCGTCGGCCGACTGCTCCTTGAAGGTCACCTGCTCGTTCGGGTGCGCGGCGTTCCAGCGGTCGATGAGCTGCCGCACCACACCGGTTTCGGTGACGTCCTTACCTTCGACGTAGGTGATCGGGCCGCGGCCCGTCAGGTTCTGATCGAGCGCGTTGCCGCCGTCGTCACCGGAGCAGGCAGTGGCGAACGATGCGGTGAGCAACGCAATCGAGGCAGCAGCCATCGTCGCTCTGGGGACAAACTTAAAGGCCATCGCAGACACTCCAGGGTCGAGACAGTGAGCAGCAGCACACCCGTGCGGTGCACAACGCAACATACAGTAGTTTTGGCGGCCCGGGGGCCACGGGCTCCGGGCCCTCGCGACCCAGAACGGGCGGAGACTTCCGGGGCTGTCGGTGCGGTGTCCTACCCTCGGATGGTGGCCACGACTTCGCCTGCTCCCGAACGGATGCTCACCCGCATCGGTGGTTTGCTGCGTCAGGCCGAGGGCACCGACAACGCGCACGAGGCCGAAGCGTTCATGGCGGCGGCCCAGCGGTTGGCGACCAGATCGTCCATCGATCTGGCGGTGGCGCGCTCACACATCCGCGGCCGGGAGCGCAGGCCGGCGCCGGTGCAGCGGATCATTCCGATCGGTGAACCCGGGCGAAAGGGCCTGCGCACCTATGTGCAGCTGTTCGTCGCCATCGCGAGCGCCAACGATGTTCGCTGCGATGTCGCCCGCACCTCCACCCAGGTCTACGCCTACGGATTCGCCGCCGACATCGACGCCTGCGAAGCGCTCTACACCAGCTTGCTCATCCAGATGGTGCGCGCTTCGGATCACTACATCAAGTCCGGCGCGTACCGCGACGCGACGGTGGTCAAAGTCGTCACCGAGAAGCGGCTGGGCCGCACCGTGCGCCGCCGGGTCCAGGCCCCGGTCGCCGGGGTCACCGCGCGGTTGAACTTCCAGATGGCCTTCGCCGCCCGCATCGGTGCCCGCCTGGCCGAGGCGCGGGCCGAGGTCGTCGCCGAGGAATCGGCCAGCGCGTCGACGGGCACCGCCCTGGCCCTGCGCGACAAAGAGCTCGCCCTCACCGACTTCTACACTGCCACTTCCGAAGCCCGCGGCACCTGGCGCGGCCCGCAGACCTCCACCGGTCATTCCGCCGGCGCCCGCCGCGCAGGGGATCGGGCCGGCCGTTCCGCCCGCCTCGGCACCGCCCCCGAACTCCCCGCCGCCCCCGGACGTCTTCCGAGCGGCGGATGAGCGCGGGCAAGATCGGTAGCGGAGCTCACCGTGGCGCGACCTGATCCGCCGCGCCGCCGGGACAGTCAACGGGCGAAGGTTTACGACGCCGAGCAGCTGGTGCGCGGGATGTTCGACCGCGCACAGGAATTCGGTCACCGCACCGTCGAGTTCTACGGCTCCGAGCTCACCTTGCCGGTCGAGCGCCGATTCGCCTCGGTGGAGTCGGTACAGGACTACGTCGACAAGGTCCTGGCCCTGAACTGGGTACGCGCCCAATGGGACAGAGCCGCCCGCCCGCTGCGCGTGCGCACCAGGGCCGGCACCACCGCCGCCCACTACGAACCGGCCACCGCCGTCCTCGCCGTCCCCCTCCACACCGGTGCCACCGCATGGGCCCTGCGAGAACTGGTGATCCTCCACGAACTGGCCCACCACCTGGCCCCCACCGAATCCGAAGCCCCCCACGGCCCCGAATTCTGCACCCGCTACACCACTCTCACAGAATCTATAATCGCCCCCGAAGCCGCCCTCCTCCTCCGCGCCACCTACACCGCCTGCGGCGTCACCCTGGGCTGATCTAGATCATCAGGCTCTGGTGGTTTTCGCCTCTCGGCCGTTGCCACCACCAGAGCCTGATGATCAGTTGTCCAGTGTTAGTCCTGGGTGACGTTGAGTTGGACGTCGATGTTGTTTCGGGTGGCGTTGGAGTAGGGGCAGACCTGGTGGGCTTGGTGGGCGAGGGTTTGGGCTTCGGGGGTGGGGAGGTGGGGGAGGGTTATTTCGAGGGTTACGGCCAGTTGGAAGCCGCCTTCGGCGTTCGGGCCGATGGAGACCTGGGCGCCGACGGCGGAATCGTCGATGTTCGCGCCCGCTTTCTTGCCGACCAGGCGCAAGGCGGAGTGGAAGCAGGCCGCGTAGCCGGCCGCGAAGAGCTGTTCGGGGTTGGTGCCTTCGCCGGTACCGCCCATTTCCTTCGGCGGGGCGAGAGTCACCTCGAGCTTGCCGTCGGAGGTGCGGGCGGAGCCGGTCCGGCCTTCGCCGGTGGCCAGGGCTTCGGCGGTGTAGAGAGTCTGCACGTGGGATCTCATTTCTCGGTGAGGGATTCGGTCAGGGTGCGCAGCAGGGCGCGCAAGGTGGTGATCTCGGCGGGGGACAGCCCGGCGCTCTCGGCCATTTCGGCCGGGATGCGGCACGCCTCGGCGCGCACCGACCGTCCGTGTTCGGTGAGCACGATGTCGACGCGCCGTTCGTCGTCGACGGCCCGGTGCCGCTCGATGTAACCGGTCGCCTCCAGCCGCTTGAGCAGCGGAGACAGGGTTCCGGAATCGAGGTCGAGGACCTTTCCGAGTTCGCCGACGCTCTGGGCGTCGCGCTCCCACAGGGCGAGCATCACCAGGTATTGCGGGTAGGTGAGCCCGAGGCGCTCGAGCTTCGGCCGGTAGACCGCCGTCATCGCCCGCGAGGCCGCGTACAGCGGGAAGCAGAGTTGCTCGTCGAGGGTGAGTCCGTCGGTCATGACACCAACGTAGCGCACAATTAAATTGTGCACAACTAACAAGTGGGTGTTCGCTGTGCGCTCCGGGGCCGGCGTCAGGTCAGGCTCCGTCGAGCAAAGCGCGCACTCGCTCGTACCGCTGCAGCCACCACTCGACCCGGTCGGCGTCCGGGTGCCGATACTTCTGCATCAGGGCCGGGTCGGGTTCCGGTGCGGCGGTGGGGACGGTCAGCCAGCCATCCACCGGGCGCAACGACTCGGTGACCAGGTCGCCCTCGAAAAGCGCGAGAGTACCGAGGCCGCACGCGAATTCGAGGTCAGGCAATGCTCCGGCCAGTGCGATCTGGGCCGACAAACCCACGCTCGTCTCCAATGCCGAGGAGACCACGGTCGGCAGTCCGGCCGCGGCGGCCACCGTCAGCGACCGGCGCACCCCACCGAGCGGCGTGCATTTGAGCACCGCCACATCGGCGGCTCCCGCGACGGCAACGCGCAACGGGTCCTCGGCACGTCGAATGGATTCGTCCGCAGCGATCGGCACGTCCACCCGGCGCCGCACCTCGGCCAGCTCCTCGATGGTGCGGCACGGCTGCTCGACGTACTCCAACCGGCCTGCGGCAGTGTCGAGTTCGTGGATGCAGCGCACGGCGGTGTCCACGTCCCACACCGCGTTCGCATCGACCCGAATCGCCCCGGTGGCCCCGATCGCCTCCCGTACCGCGGCCACCCGCGCCAGATCTTCGGCCAGCGAACCGGAACTGTCGGCGACCTTGACTTTCGCTGTCGCACAGCCGGAAGCCCGCACGATCTCCGCTGCCCGATCCGGGTCGACCGCGGGCACAGTGCAATTCACCGGCACCCGATCCCGCACCGGCGCCGGCCACCCCACCGTCGCCTGCTCGACAGCCGTGGCCAACCAGCCCGTCGCCTCCCGGTCGTCGTACTCGGGAAACGGGCAGAATTCCCCCCACCCGAGTGGTCCCCGGATCAACATGCCCTCGCGCACCGTGATCCCCCGGAACCGCGTACGCAACGGAATCGCATAGACGAACGTCTCGGTATCCACCCCGGCGAGCCTAATGGGCCGACTGCCGGGTACTCACGAATGAGATGACCGGGTGCGCTGACTACCGAACCCTCAAGTCAGGTGGAGGTACGCTGGTCCCATGGCAGCAGTGATGGAAGGCGCCCTGGCCGATCTGAGCCGATGGAGCTCCGCGGAGTGTTCCATCGGCAAAGCCATGGACCTGATCGGCACCCGCTCGGCCGTGCTCATCCTGCGCGAGGCCTACTACGGCACGCGCCGCTTCGACGGCTTCGCCCGCCGCGTCGGCATCACCGACGCCGCCGCCGCGAGCCAGCTCCGCAAACTCACCACGGCCGGTCTCCTCGAAAAGCGCCCCTACCAGGAAGAAGGCAAACGCACCCGCCACGAATACGTGCTCACCGAGATGGGCCGCGACCTACTGCCCGCCGTGGTCGCGCTCTGGCAATGGGGCGACAAGTACCTGCAACCCGGCCCACCGCCACTGCTGCGGGTCGACGCCGAATCCGGCGCCCCGGTGACCGCCGACCTGCGCACAGCCGACGGCACCGCCGTGGAACTCGAACGGCTCGCCGTCCGCGTCAACCAGGACTACCTGCGCGCACGCAAACGACCCGGCACGACCTGACCGAGGTGCCGGCCAAAGCGACCGGCACCTCGGCCGGGCTCAGCGCAGCCGGCGCCCGTCCTGCGCGCTGAAGAAGTACAGGTGCTCAGGGTCGGCGGTCAGACACAACGATTCGCCCTTGGCCGGCGGGTTGCGCCAATCCACCCGCGCCACAACCGTTTCCCCGGACTGCCCGCTGGTACCGGTCGACAGGGCGCGACCGTAGACGTACGCGTCGGAACCCAGTTCCTCCACCACGTCCACCTCCATCCGCATGCCCCCGGCACCGATCTCGAGATGTTCGGGCCGCATACCGAGCACCACCGTGCCCTCACCCGCCTCGACAACTGTGCGCGGTACCCGTACCGGGTAACCACCGATGGTGACAGCGCCGTCATCCACGGGCAGGGTGAACAGATTCATCGCGGGCGAACCCATGAACCCGGCCACGAACATGTTCGCCGGATCCCGGTACAGATTGCGCGGAGACGCACACTGCTGCAACAACCCGTCCTTGAGCACAGCCACCCGGTCGCCCATCGTCATCGCCTCGACCTGATCGTGGGTGACATAGACGGTGGTGGTGCCGAGCCGGCGCTGCAACTGCGCGATCTGGGTGCGAGTCTGCACCCGCAACTTGGCATCCAGATTCGACAACGGCTCATCCATCAAGAACACCTGCGGCTGGCGCACGATCGCCCGCCCCATGGCCACCCGCTGCCGCTGACCACCGGAGAGCGCCTTGGGCTTGCGATCGAGATACAACTCCAAATCGAGCAGCTTCGCCGCCGACAACACCCGCTCGTCACGCTCAGCCTTGGCCACCTTCGCGAGCTTGAGCGCGAAACCCATGTTCTCGGCAACCGACATGTGCGGATACAGCGCGTAATTCTGAAACACCATCGCGATATCGCGATCCTTGGGCTCAGCGTGGGTCACATCATTGTCACCGATCAGGATGCGCCCGGCATTGACCTCCTCGAGGCCGGCCAGCATGCGCAGCGAGGTCGACTTGCCGCAACCGGAAGGACCGACGAGAACCAGGAACTCACCCGCTTCGATATCCAGGTCGAGAGCGTCGACAGCGGGTTTGGTCGCGCCAGGGTAGAGCCGAGTGGCACGATCGAAGGTCACGGTAGCCATGCGTAGATCATTCATCCCATCCCGGCAGGAACGTGCCGGACGATCCGAGAACAGGTCGCAGGGATCGTAGCTCTATCTTTGGAGCGCTGGCGCGCTCGAGGTTCGCGGCCTCCACGTCCCGACGATCAGGCGCCGTGGCTTGCTCCTTCGTCGCGTACGCCACGGCGCCTGATCGTCGGGACGGCCGCGAACCGCCGCTTCGCGGCGGACCCTCCTCGAGGTCGGGTCGTGCGGGGCTGGGAGTGCGGGAGGTGGCGGACCTGGGGGTGTTGCTGGTGATGCCGGGAGTTGCTGGTTTCCGGGTAGCCTCGCAGGCGGAGGCAACCCGAGTACCGAGGAGCACGGTATGCGTCGTCCAGTTCGTATCGGAGTTCAGCTTCAGCCCCAGCACGCGCCCGAGTACGGGCTCATTCGCGATGCGGTGTTGCGTGCCGAGGACGCGGGGGTCGACATCGTCTTCAACTGGGATCATTTCTTTCCGCTCACCGGTGACCCGGACGGTGCGCATTTCGAATGCTGGACCATGCTCGGCGCCTGGGCGGAGCAGACCGAGCGGGTCGACTTCGGTGCGCTGGTGACCGGTGGGGGTTATCGCAACCCGGATCTGCTGGCCGATATGGCCCGCACGGTCGACCACATCAGTGGCGGCAGGCTGATCCTCGGGATCGGGGCGGGCTGGTTCCAGCGCGACTACACCGAATACGGATACGAGTTCGGTACCCGGGGCAGCAGGCTGAACCTGTTGAAGGGCAACATGGCTCGGCTCACCGCACGGCTCGGGAAGCTGAATCCGGCACCGGTGCGCGATATTCCGATCCTCATCGGTGGCGGCGGCGAACGCAAAACGCTGCGGTTGGTCGCCGAATACGCCGACATCTGGCATTCCTTCGCCGACCTGTCGACCCTGGCGCACAAGAACAAGGTCCTGGCCGAGCACGCCGCGGCGGTGGGCACCGACGAATCCCGGATCGAACGGTCGGTGCAGTGGCAGGGCCGGGCCGAGGCTGACGCGTTGCGGGCGGCCGGGGTGAGCCTGTTCACCCTCCCCGTTTCCGGCCCGGATTACGACCTCACCGAGGTGCGCAACGCGATCGAGTGGCGCGACGAAGTGAACCCGGAATTGCTCGAAGGACTGGCGTAGAGCCCTGCTACCAGCTGATCCGCGCCACCGTGCGGTGCGTGTGACGGTTGGCCGGTGTGCTTGCCGCTAGGGTCTATCGGCATGGCAGGTGTGCGTGCTGTGCGAACCCGGGCGCGGATAGCCGCGCTGTTGCTCCTCGTGGGTGCCCTCGCGACCGGGTGTGGCGGCTCCGGTGGCGACACGGCGACGCGCGATCTGTGCGCCCCGCCCGGACAGAGCGCGGCCGCCGCGGCCCCGGCCAACCTGGCTGCCTCGGAAACCGCGGGCACCGACCGCTACACCACCGCCACCACGGTCCCGCTCGAGTCGATCGACACCGCCCGGCTCGGCCTGCTCTCTCCCGGCAAGCTCAGCGTAGGCACGCTCTCGGACGCGCCGCCGAGTATCTGTGTGAACGGTCAGGGCAGCTTCACCGGTTTCGACAACGAACTGCTGCGCGCGATCGCCGCGAAACTCGGCTTGCAAGTGGAGTTCTCGGGTACGGAATTCTCGGGGCTGCTCGCGCAGGTCGCGGGGCAGCGCTTCGATGTCGGCTCCTCCAACATCACCACCACCGAGGCCCGCCGCCAACTCGTCGGCTTCACCAACGGCTACGACTTCGGCTATTTCTCGCTGGTGGTGCCACAAGGCAGTGCGCTCGACAGCTTCGACGACCTGTCCCAGGGCACGCGCATCGCGGTGGTGCAGGGCACGGTGCAAGACGAGTTCGTGGTGAACCAGCTGGGCCTGGAACCGGTGAAGTTCCCCGACTACAACACCGCCTACGCGAATCTGAAGTCCGGTCAGGTCGACGCCTGGGTGGCCCCGTCGGCACAGGCCGAGGGCGCGATCGTGCCCGGCGACGGAATCGTCGTCTCACAGAACACCTTCAGCCTCGACAACTTCGTCGGTTATGCCGTCGCCGAGCACAACCAGCCGCTCATCGACGCGCTGAACTCCGGCCTGGACGCGGTGATCGCCGACGGCACCTACGCCCGCCTCTACGCCGACTGGGTTCCGCGCGAACTACCCCCGGGCTGGAAACCGGGATCCAAAGCTGCGCCGGCGCCGCAACTCCCGGACTTCGCGGCCATCGCCGCCGAGCGTGCGCCCCGCGAAACCGAACAGGTGGCGCAGAAGTCGACCCTGCATCAGTTGAAGGACACGTTCTTCGACTGGTCGTTGTACAGCAAGGCGTTTCCCGATCTGCTGAAGACCGGGCTGCCCAATACCCTGATCCTGGCGGTGGTTTCAGGGGTCCTCGGCACGGTGTTCGGCATGGTGCTCGCGGTGATGGGCATCTCCCGGACCCGCTGGTTGCGCTGGCCTGCTCGCATCTACACCGACATCTTCCGTGGCCTGCCCGCCGTGGTGATCATCCTGCTGATCGGCCTGGGCATCGGCCCGGTGGTGCACAACCTCACCGGCGGTAACCCGTACTGGCTCGGCGCGGTCGCCCTGGCCCTGCTGGCGGCCGCCTACATCGGCGAGATCTTCCGCTCCGGCATCCAGTCGGTGGAGCCCGGTCAGCTCGAGGCGGCGCGCGCCATCGGTTTCGGGTATCGCCAGGCGATGACGCTGGTGGTGATCCCGCAGGGGGTGCGCCGGGTGCTGCCGGCGCTGATGAACCAGTTCATCGCGTTGATCAAGGACTCGTCGCTGATCTACTTCCTCGGCTTGCTCGCCTCCCAGCGTGAGCTGTTCGCGGTGGGCCGCGACCTCAACGCCCAGACCGGCAACCTGTCGCCGCTGGTGGCCGCGGGCCTGATGTACCTGGTGCTCACCATCCCGCTCACGCACCTGGTGAACTACGCGGACCGGCGGATGCGCACCGGCCGACCCACCCCGGCCGACCCGATCGAGCAGGCTGTCATCACAGAAGGACGGGGCGCATGAGTGCATCCTTGACCGGCACCGGACTCCACCTCACGCTGGGCAACAACCACATCCTGCGTGGCGTGGACATCCACGTCGAGGCCGGGCACGCCACCACCGTCATCGGACCGTCCGGCTCGGGCAAGTCGACCCTGTTGCGCGTGCTCAACCGCCTGCACGAACCCGACTCCGGCGACGTGCTGCTCGACGGCGCATCGGTACTGCGCGAGGACCCCGACAGGCTGCGTCAGCGCATCGGCATGGTGTTCCAGCAGTTCAACCTGTTCCCGCACAAAACCGTTGTCGAGAATGTGGCGCTGGGCCCGCGCAAGCTGCGGGGGCTGACCGCCGAGCAGGCGCGGGCAGTGGCGATGGAGCAGCTCGAGATCGTGGGCCTGGCGGGCAAGGCCGAGGCCAGGCCGGCGGCGCTGTCGGGTGGTCAGCAGCAGCGGGTGGCGATCGCCCGCGCACTGGCGATGAAGCCGGAGCTGATGTTCTTCGACGAGGCCACCTCGGCGCTGGACCCGGAGCTGGTCAAGGGCGTGCTCGCGCTGATGGCCGACCTCGCGGCGGGCGGCATGTCGATGGTCGTGGTGACCCACGAGATGGGTTTCGCGCGCAGTGTGTCCGACAGTGTGGTGTTCATGGATCAGGGCATGGTCGTGGAGACCGGCACGCCCGACGCCCTCTTCGACGACGCCCGGACCCCGCGGCTGCGCCGCTTCCTCGACCAGGTCCTCTGACCAGTTTCCGGGGGGTCGCAGCAATTCATGCGCAACTGCTAATGTCGGAAGTGCTTCAGCTCCATTCGATCAGTACCGGACCAGTCTCCGGGAATCCGGAAAGCGAGAGCCGATGACCACCACACACGCCGAACACCCGCAGCACACCCACGTCCACGGCCCCACCTGCGGCCACGTCGCCGTCCCACACCAGGACCACGTCGACTATGTGCACGACGGTCACCTGCACCGCGAACACGACGGCCACTTCGACGAGTGTGAGCCGACCGCGCACGTCGAGCACCCCACCCACGACCACACCCACGGCCCCGGCTGCGGCCACGTCGCCGTCCCACACAACGACCACGTCGACTACATCCACGACGGCCACCGCCACGCCGCCCACGACGGCCACTACGACGACCACTGACCCACTTGCCCCGAAGCCCGCGGGCTCGTCGATCATCGATGGCCTGCGGGCCGTCCGACCGCCGCGCCGCGGGGTATGTCCTGAGTCGGTCGAGCGCGGCTAGCCGGCCGCTCTGGTCGGTTCGAATTCCACACGCAGATGCAGCTCGAGTGCGTCAGCGAGACGCTCGAGCACGGGGATGGTCGGTGTGGTCCCGCCGGCTTCGAATCGGGCCACCGCAGGCTGCCGCATGCCTGCGCGATCAGCCAGCTCCGACTGGGTGAGGCCGAGCTCCTCTCGGCGGCTGCGCACCGCAGCGCCGAGTTCGAATCTCAACTGCGCGGCGTCATAGGCCGCGCCCGCGCCAGGGCGCCCGAGGATTTCCGACCGCTTCTGCGCCCAGCTCGTCCGCTCGCTCATGCTTCTCATTCCTCCTCCGCGGTGTGCGCTTCTTCGATACACCGCTGCATTACCCGTGCAGCTCGACGCACTTCGGCATGCTCCCGCATCCGCTGCTTCCGAAATACTGTGAGCAGAATGATGCGCCTGCCCGGGGCGATCCAGTATGTAATCCGCACCGACTGCCGGTCGAGATGAAACCGGAGCTCGCGTAACTTTCCTTGCAGTTGTCGGGTGTATGGCTCGCCCAACAGCGCGCCTTGGTGGGCGAGGAGGTCGACGTAGAACACGGCGGTTTCCTGGTCGCTCTGAACGAGTGAATCGAACCATGCGTCAACTTCTGGCTCGAGCTCTACCTCTCCCCAATTCATAACATGAATGGTATATCGAAACAAGGTGTTGTGGTCTCGAATCGGCGTCGATCGGTCCCCGCTGTGCCGGTGACGGCACGGAAGGCTGTGGGGCTCGGTCGCAGTCCGCCGAGTTTTGGTCAGGCGTTCATCTTCGCGTTCCCGCTGGCTTGCCTGGGCTGCTTACGGTGCCCGAGTCCGTACTACTCAGGAGTCACCGTGAGTCTGAAACCGCTCGCACTGTTCGTCAAGCACGACGGTCAGTCGTCACGAGCCGCCATCACCTGCGCTTACAAGTGCGGCAGCGCCTGCTTTCACGAGGTGCCCAACAACTCCGACGGTGAGTACTTCGGCGATATCGTCGCCCGGCTCAACCGGCGTGGTCTGATCAAGGGTGGGGCGGCCGCGGTGCTCGCTGTCGGTGCCGCCTCCGCGCTCGCCGCCTGTGGCGACGACAGTGCCGACTCGGGTTCGGCGCCGACGGGCTCCGGTACCGGTACCGGAACCGGCTTCACCGCCGTCGCGCCGAACACCGAGGACGCGATCGTGGTGCCCGAAGGCTACGAGCAGTCGGTGCTGATCCGCTGGGGCGACGCGGTCGTCGAAGGCGCCCCGCAGTTCGACTTCGACGCCCAGACCGCCGCCGCGGCCGCCCAGCAGTTCGGTTACAACTGTGACTTCGCCGGCCTGCTGCCGATCGATGGCGAAGCCGACAAGTACCTGCTCGTCGTGAGCCACGAGTACAGCACCGAGCCGATGATGTTCCGCGGGTACGACAAGGACGCGCCGACCCGTGAGCAGTTCGAGATCGCTTTGGCCTCGCACGGTTTGAGTGTTGTCGAGGTGCACGGCGAGTCCGGTTCGGGCCGGCTCGCACCCGCGTTCGGCAAGTACAACCGGCGCATCACTGCCACCACCGAGTTCGAGGTGCGGGGCCCGGCGGCGGGCAGCGCGCTGTTGAAGACCGAGGCCGACCCCACCGGCACCAAGGTGCTCGGCACCCTCAACAACTGCTCCGGTGGTGTAACACCCTGGGGCACTGTGCTCTCCGGTGAGGAGAACTTCAATCAGTACTTCGGCAATGCGGAGTCGGTCACCGAGCCCGCCGCCGCCGCGCGCCTGAAGCGCTACGGCGTGGAAGGCGGCGCGTCCGAGCGTCGCTGGGAGCAGTTCGATCCCCGCTTCGACATTGCGCGGGAACCCAATGAGGTCAACAGGTTCGGGTACGTCGTCGAGGTGAACCCGTGGGACGCGAAGTCGGCACCGGTGAAGCACAGCTCGCTCGGCCGGTTCAAGCACGAGGCCGCGACCGTCCACGTCACCGGTGACGGCAGCGTGGTGGCCTACAGCGGTGACGACGAACGCTTCGACTACATGTACAAGTTCGTCTCCACCAAGAAGGTGCAGTCGGGTGTCGGCGCGTCGGCCATGCGCCACAACATGACGATCCTCGACGAAGGCACCCTCTACGTCGCCAAGCTCACCGGCGACCACGCCGCCGAGATCGACGGTTCCGGCAAGGTCCCCGACGGCGGCTTCACCGGTAAGGGCCAGTGGATCCCGCTGCTCGAGACCGGCGCCGACGGCAAGGGCAAGTCCCTGGTCGACGGCATGTCGGCCGAAGAGGTCGCGGTGTTCACCCGGCAGGCCGGTGACAAGGTGGGCGCCACCAAGATGGACCGCCCCGAGGACTTCGAGACCAACCCGAAAACCGGCAAGGTCTATGTCGCGCTCACCAACAACAAGAACCGCGCCAAGGACGACTACCCGGGCGTCGACGAGGCCAACCCGCGCAAGCTGAACAAGAACGGCCAGGTCCTCGAGCTCACCGACGACCACACCGGCACCGACTTCACCTGGACGCTGTTGCTGGTCTGTGGCGACCCCGCCGCCGCCGACACCTACTTCGGCGGCTTCGACAAGTCCGAGGTGAGCCCGATCTCGTGCCCGGACAACCTGGCCTTCGACCCGTACGGCAACCTGTGGGTCTCCACCGACGGCAACGCCCTGAAATCCAACGACGGCCTGTTCTCGGTGGTCCTGGACGGCCCCGACCGCGGTGCGACCAAGCAGTTCCTCACCGTGCCCCGCGGCGGTGAAACCTGCGGTCCGATCGTCACCGAAAAGCAGGTCGTCGTCTGCGTCCAGCACCCCGGCGAGGGCGACGAAGCCACTCCCGACGAGCCCCTGTCGCACTGGCCCGACGGCGGCACCACCCAACCCCGCCCCTCGGTGGCGGTGGTCTGGAAGAAGAACGGCGGTCGCATCGGCGTCTAGCCGGCACCCGACCTGCTGACGAAGCCGCTACTCGACTGGGCGAGTGGCGGCTTTGTCATGCGCGGTCGATGCTCAACCAAGCCAGTCCAGCACCGAGGCGGCGGTCCAGGACTGCTGCATGCTGCCCAGCGGGGCGCCGGTGAATGGCTCGTAGTATTCGGCGAAGGAGCCGTCGGCGGCTTGGCGCAGCCCTTCGGCGCGCAGCATGTGGGACCGTTCGGCCCAGCCGCGGCGGGCGAAGGCCCAGGAGAACAGCCAGCTCATCACCGGCCAGACCGGTCCGCGCCAGTATTCGCGCGGCCGGAAATCCTTGGAGACGGGGGACGTGGAGGGCGGCAGGGCGTAGCGCAGGTCGGGGTGGCCGCAGAAACGGGGACCTTCGAAAGTGCTGAGCAGTGCGCGTTCGGTGTGCCGGGGCAGCCCGCCCGCGAGCAGCGGAGCGAACATGGCCAGGGTCTCGGTGTTGATCCAGCGACGTAGGCGGACGTCGTAATCCCTTGCGGCGCCGGTCCTCTCGTCGGCGGTGGCGATCACGCCGTTGCGGAACCGGGCGGCCCAGCCGTGCAGGTCACGCACGTCGGCGAGCGGCTGTTTGTACTCTTCGCCGATGTCGGCGAGTACGTCGCAGGCCAATGCGAAGATCGCCGAGACGAACACGTCCTCCACCGCGAAACTCATCACCGAGTTCAGCTGGAAATCGTCGTAGTTCACCCGCCGCATCTGCTCGACCAGCCACAGGTACCTGTCGTACTCGTGGTCGGTGGGGCGCTGGGTGGGGTCGGCGATGATGGCGGTGTCGGCGCGCAGATACGGAACCAGGTCCTCGCCGGGCACCACGTTGGCGTAGGCGCGGTCCCAGCGCGGCGAGTTGTCCATGCCCGATTCCCAGCCGTGATAGATCGTGATCCGGCCGTTCTCCTTGGGATCGCGGGCGTGAGCCAGCCAGCGGTGCCAGCGCACCAGATCCGGCCAGCGCCGATCCAGGAATTCCTCGGCGACCGCCCGGGTGGTGCGGCCGTGCCTGCGGGAATGGTCGAGGATGCGTTGCACGGCGATGGCGTGCACGGGCGGCTGGGTGATGCCGGAGGTGTCGGGGCCCTCGGGGGCGTTCGCGGCCAGCTCGCGGCATTCCCAGCGCGCGGGCCCGGGAAAGTACCCGTCGACCCCGTTGGCGAACACGATGTGCGGGATCATCCCGTTCTTCCACTGCGCCGAGAGCAGCGTGTCGAGCTCCACGACCGCGCGCTCCACGCTCAGCGGCGCGAGCCCCACCGCCACGAAGGCCGCGTCCCAGCTCCACATGTGCGGGTACAGGCGCGGCGCGGCACTGGTCATGGTGCCCAGGTCGTTGCCGCGCAGCAGGTAGGCGGCGCGGGCCGCGAGCTGCGTGGGGGTGAAACCGGGGTCGACCATCTCCCTATTCTCCGGCCGAGCTGCCGCTGTGGCATCTCGGCAGGACTGTGACGATCAGTACCCGGGTTGACGCGCCGGGTACTGCGCCGCCGACCCCACCGAGCTGAGCATGGTGGTGATGGCCAACCCGACCAGCAGATTGATCGCCGCGGTCGCGATCTTGGCATCCAGGTCGGCGACCAGCGTGAACGGCAGAATCACCGCGACCGCCGTGACCAGCAGGCAGATCCAGGTGAAGAAGGTGAGCGGGCTGGGCATGGCCAGCAGCAGCACCATCAGCAGTGCGGTGGCCAGCAGCGCGGCGGCCGCGCCGGCGATAGCGTAGGACGTGGTGGACACGGTGCCGTAGGCCCCAGCGCCTTCCGGTGACAGGATCGCGATGCCGAGCACCCCGCGCACCAGCATGATCGCGACGACCACCAGCAGCGCGGCGACCACGGCCGTGCCGATGCCACCGGCCCACAGCTTGCCGACGTTGATCTTGGGTTCCGGCGGCTCACCCGGGCCCTGGGGGTACTGCCCCTGGGAGTACTGCCCCTGACCCTGGGAGTATTGGGGCTGCCCCTGGTGGGGGTACTGCGGGTCGTAGTTGTACCGGGGATCGGTCATAGTCCGACGGTACTAGCCGTTGCTGTCATCCGCGCGCGGAAACGTGCAGGGTGTCGAGATCTGTGCGCCGGATAGCGTGGAACCCATGACGGTGACCAGTACGCCCGCCCCGACCGCCCTCATCACCGGCGCCAGCCGCGGACTCGGCGCGGCGATCGCCCGCGAGCTCGCCCCCACCCACGACCTGCTGCTCGGCGCCCGATCCGCCGAGGCGTTGCGGCCCATCCTCACCGAGCTGCCTGCGGCGACCGGCTGGCCGGTCCCGCTCACCGACTACCCGGCCGTGGCGGCGGCCGCCGCGCAGCTCTCGCGACTCGATGTGCTCGTCCACAACGCGGGGATCGCCGACCTCGGCACCGTGGCGGAGTCCTCGGTCGAACAGTGGCGCGAGACCCTGGAGGTCAATCTGATCGCTGTCGCCGAGCTGACCAGGGTGCTGCTGCCCGCGCTGCGTGCCGCGAACGGGCATGTGGTGCTGATCAATTCGGGCGCCGGTCTGCGCGCGCACCCGGGCTGGGGTTCCTATGCCGCGAGCAAGTTCGGTCTGCGCGCCTTCGCCGACGCGGTCCGGCAGGAGGAACCCACCTTGCGGGTGACCTCGATCTTCCCCGGCCGCATCGATACCGATATGCAGCGCTCGATCGTCGCCGACGAGGGCCGCGAATACCGCCCCGAGGAATTCCTCACCGCCGAGACGGTGGCACTGGCGGTCCGCAACGCGGTCGACACTCCGCGCGACTGCCATCCGACCGAAATCGTGCTGCGCCCGGTCTGATCGTGCGATTCCAGTCGGAGAATTGATCGCCGACCACGCCGATCGCACGGTTTCGCCAGCCGGTTCCCGGGTCGCGACCTGCGCGAAAGGTAATGTCACGACGCGCGGACCCACGGGGCCCGCATGCGTGCAGGATTCCCGAAACTTCCACAGATCTGCTCGGCCGAACGGTCGAGCGGCATCCGGTCCGGACAGGGGTTCGAACGTGGACAGACGTCGAATGCTGGCAATGTTGGCCGCGGGTACCGCCGTCGCGCTGACCGGCTGCGCCACCGCCGAGGGCGAGCCCGTCGAAGCCGGTGCCGCCGGTGGCGAGATCCCCGCCCCGCCACCGGCGGAACCCGGGCTCGCGCCGCCGCCGGGCGGACCCAGGTCGATCATTTCCCCCGGCACCATCACCGCACTGCCCGGTCCGGGCCGGTCGATGGCGCTCACCGTCGACGACGGCGCCAACCCCGAAGTCGTCGCCGCCTACATCCAGTGGGCCGAGGACACCGGCGCCCGATTCACCTTCTTCGTCACCGGCGCCTTCGAAGCCTGGACCATCCACCGCGACGCCCTGCGCCCCCTGGTCGACTCCGGCCAGATCCAGCTCGGCAACCACACCTGGGACCACGCCGCCCTGACCGGGATCGGCTCCACCGCCGTGGCCGACCAGCTGGGCCGAACGAAAACCTTCCTGCGCAACAACTTCGGTGTCGACGGCACCCCGTTCTACCGACCGCCCTTCGGCTATCACAACGCCGCAGTCGACAAGGTGGCCGCCGACCTCGGCTACACCGTCCCCACCATGTGGTACGGCTCCCTGTCCGACTCGGGCCTCATCACCGAGGAGTACCTGATCGAATGTGCCCGTAAGTACTTCGCCGCCCAGACCATCATCATCGGCCACGCCAATTTCGCCCCGGTCACCCACTGCTACGGCCAACTCGTCGACATCATCAACGAACGCAACCTGTCCCTGGTGACGTTGAACGACGTCCTGCAGGTCGCGCCCTGACGAACCCGACTACGGGACGATGTTGACCATCTTGCCGGGCACCACGATCACCTTGCGGGGTGCGGCGCCCTCGAGCAGGGCGATCACCTTCTCGTCGGCCAGCGCGGCCGCCTCGATCGCGGCCGGGTCGGCGTCGGCGGGCACCTGAATCCGGCTGCGCACCTTGCCCTTCACCTGGATCGGGTACTCCACCGACTCCGCGACCAACAGCGCGGGGTCGGCGGTGGGGAAGGGGCCGTGGGCCAGGGAAGTGGTGTGGCCCAGGCGTTCCCAGAGTTCCTCGGCGATGTGCGGGGCCAGCGGTGCCAGCATCAGGACCAAGGGCTCCACGGCGGCGCGGGGGGCGCCGTCGGGGTAGTTCTTGGTGAGGTGATTGGTGAGCTCGATCAGCTTGGCGCCGGCGGTGTTGTCGCGCAGCGCGGCCAGGTCCTCGTCGACGCCGGCGATGGTGCGGTGCACCAGCCGCAGGGTGTCGTCGGAGGCGGGGGCGTCGGTGGCTTTCACCGCGCCGGTCTCCTCGTCGACGACCAGGCGCCACACCCGCTGCAGGAACCGGTGCGCGCCCACCACGTCCTTGGTCGCCCACGGGCGTGAGGTGTCCAGCGGTCCCATCGACATCTCGTAGAACCGGAAGGTGTCGGCGCCGTACAGGTCGCACATCTCATCGGGGGAGATGGCGTTCTTCAGCGACTTGCCGATCTTGCCGTACTCCTGGAACACCTCGATCTCGACACCGTCGGGACCGGTCCAGAAGAACTTGCCGTCGCGCTCCACGGTCTCGGCGGCGGGCACATACGCGCCACGGGAGTCGGTGTAGGCGTAACCCTGTACGTATCCCTGGTTGAACAGGCGGCGGTAGGGTTCGCTGCCCGATACATCACCCAGGTCGAACAGCACTTTCTGCCAGAACCGCGCGTACAGCAGGTGCAGCACCGCGTGCTCCACACCGCCCACGTACAGGTCGACACCGCCCGGGTCGTCGGGGCCGTGCTCGGCCGGGCGCGGACCCAGCCAGTACTGCTCGTTGTCCTGGGCGCAGAACGTGTCGGGGTTGGTGGGGTCGGCGTAGCGCAGCTGGTACCAGGAGCTGCCTGCCCAGTTGGGCATCACGTTGGTGTCGCGGCGGTACTGCTTGGGTCCGTCGCCCAGGTCGAGTTCGACGTGCACCCAGTCGGTGGCCTTGGCCAGCGGCGGTGACGGTTCGGAGTTCGCGTCGTCGGCGTCGAAGGTGACCGGGGCGAAGTCCTCCATCTCCGGGAGCCGCACGGGCAGCATGGATTCCGGCAGTGCGTGGGCGGCGCCGTCGGCGTCGTAGACGATCGGGAACGGCTCGCCCCAGTAGCGCTGACGGGCGAACAACCAGTCACGCAGCTTGTACTGGATGGTGCCGGTGCCGTGCCCCTCGGCTTCCAGATGGCCGATCATGGTGGCCTTGGCCTCCTCGACCGCAAGCCCGTTCAGGAAGCCGGAATTCACCAGTTCACCGTCGCCGTTCCAGGCGGCCTCGGTGATGTCGCCGCCGGAGATCACCTCGACGATCGGCAGGCCGAGGGTGGAGGCGAAGTCCCAGTCGCGCTGGTCGTGGCCGGGCACGGCCATGATGGCGCCGGTGCCGTAGCCGCTCAGCACGTAGTCGGCGATGAAGATCGGCACCTGCTTGCCGTCGGCCGGGTTGGTGGCGTAGGAGCCGAGGAAGACACCGGTCTTCTCCTTGTTCTCCTGACGTTCCAGCTCCGACTTCGCCGCGATCGACTTGCGGTAGGCCGCAACGGCTTCGGCCGGGGTGACGCTCGCGTTGGTCCAGCGGGCATCGGTGTCGGCGGGCCAGGCGGCGGCGGTCAGCGCGTCGACCAGCTCGTGCTCGGGTGCCAGCACCACATAGGTCGCGCCGAACAGCGTGTCGGGCCGGGTGGTGAACACCTCGATCGTCGCCCCACCCGGTGCGTCGAACCGCACCTGCGCCCCGCGTGAACGACCGATCCAGTTGCGCTGCATGGACTTCACGTTGTCGGGCCAGTCCAGGGCGTCCAGATCGTCGACCAGGCGATCGGCGTAGGAGGTGATGCGCATCATCCACTGCCACATGCGCTTACGGAACACCGGGAAGTTTCCGCGCTCGCTGCGCCCGTCGGCGGTGACCTCTTCGTTGGACAGCACCGTGCCCAGTCCGGGGCACCAGTTGACGATCGAATCCGACTGGTACACCAGGCGATACGAGTCGAGCAGTGCGGAACGCTCGGCGGCGCCCAGGGTGTTCCAGTCGCCGTCGGGCACCCGGCGCGCGCCGGTGGCGAACTGTTCCTCGAGCTCGGCGATCGGCCGCGCGCGACCGGCTTCCTGGTCGTACCAGGCGTTGTAGATGCGCAGGAAGATCCACTGCGTCCACCGGTAGTACTCGGGATCGGTGGTGGCGAAGGAACGACGTGGGTCGTGGCCCAGGCCCAACCGGTCCAGCTGACGCTGCATGGTCGCGATATTGGACTCGGTGGTCACCCGGGGGTGCGCACCGGTCTGCACCGCGTACTGCTCGGCGGGCAGGCCGAAAGCGTCGTAGCCGAGCGCGTGCAGCACATTACGTCCGCGCATGCGGTGGTAGCGGCCGAACACGTCGGTGGCGATGTAGCCGAGCGGGTGGCCCACGTGCAGTCCCGCGCCCGACGGGAACGGGAACATGTCCTGGATGAACAGTTTGTCGGCCGGGGTCTCACCGGCCAGCGGGCCGACCGGGTTGGGGGCCTCGAAGGTGCCGCGCTCGGCCCAGTTGCGCTGCCAGCGCCGTTCGATGCGCCCGGCCAGCTCGGCGTTGTACCGGTGCTGAGGTACGTCACTCTCGGTTGCACGAGTGTCCTGCACGGTACCGCCTTCTTTGTTCTCGCCGATCCGGATCAACCATTCAAATACTTCCCAACAGGGTAGAACGTCGCCGCCAGGCATTTCTCATGGGCCGAGACAACCGCGGCTGTTCCGCGTGGCCGGACACCATCGGCCGCCGGCGGGCGTTTACCGCGCGCAACCGGCCATTGTGTGGGCGGTCACCTTCGCGGGGAGCTCCCGATCGCACCGTACGCAGGTGCGCTAGCCTGCAAGAATGGTCGTCGTCGCTTTCCTTTTGTTCGCGCTGGCCGCGGTCGCCATCGTGACCGGCGTGCTCGGACTGCTCGGCAAATTGCCCCGTAACCGTTTCCTCGGTGTCACCACCGAGGCGGCGCTGCACAGCGACGACAATTTCCGCATCGCCAACCGCATCGCCGCCCCCACTTCCGTCGGCGCGGGCGCGCTGCTGTTCGCCGGTGGGTTGGTCGCGTTGTTCGCCGGTGGGCTCGCGGCCCTGGGCGTGGCGGCCGTCGTCGTCGTGATCGCGGTGTTCACCCTCGGCGCGGGCGCCAACGCCGCCGCCCGGGCGGTCGAACCCCTCATGCCCCCCGCCCCGGTCGGTGGTTGCGGCTCCTCGTGCGGAAGTTGCTCGCTGCGCGACACCTGCGCCCCCACCGGCTGATCCTGGCCACGTGCGCAGTAGACCTGGTTGTTCCAGTTCCTATCCGGTAGAACATCAATAGGAATCAACCGGGGGAATCATGAAGTTTTTCGGGGCCGCGATCGTTGTCGGTGCGGTGGGCCTGATCGCTGCCGACCGTCTGCCACTCCTCGGCATCGCATTACTGGGCGGTGCGGTGTATCTCGTGGTGCTCGGGGTCATGCGCCGCTCGACTGGGCGTCAGCGAGCTGCCGGCCGTGCGGGGGGAGCCGCCGGCTCGGCCGGATACATCAGCTGGGCCGCCGGCAGTGACAGCGACAGCGGTGGGGGCAGTGACAGCGGCAGTGGCGGGGACAGCGGTAGAAGCGGTTGCGGTGGTGGCGGCGGTTGTGGCGGCGGAGGTTGCGGCGGCGGCTGACCACCGCGGATCCGGTGGCAGGCAAGCGGCCGGGACCGATCAGATTGGGCCGGGTGGCAGCGTGACCTGGTGCGACAGCGCGCTCTTCGGGGGATTGACGTAGACGACGAGGATGCGGACCTCGGTGGTGCCGTTGTTGCGGGCGACGTGGGTGTTGGCGGGACCGCTCGGCTCGCGGAAGACGCGGAAGCGCCGGTATTCGGCGGGGCCCCGGGAGAGGTAGGGGTGGTCGAGGGTGCCGTGAGTGACCAGTACGAACAGGGTGCCGTCGTGGTAGTGCCAGCCGCTGGTGCCGCCGGGGGCGATGCGGGTGCGGCGGATCAGGAGCTCGCGGCCCGGTAGCCGCAGTCGCAGCAGAGTCCGGCTGGCCGTGCCGACCGCCGGTGCCGGGTTGGGGTGGAATTCGCGGGAGCGCCGCCGGATCATGCCGTCATGTAACCACCTTCGCGTCGGCCGGTGTGAGTGCGGCGCGGACCTGCGATGACGCGTGATCCGAACGGCCTCGGAAACTGACCCTTGCTATATACGTAGACATATACGTATATTGGGTTCATGCCCAACAAGACGATCTACGTATCCGACGACGACCTCCCCGTCTTCCAGCGGGCACAGGAACTCGTGGGTGGCAACCTGTCCAGCACCGTGGTCAGTGCCTTGCGCAGGCTCATCGAATTGGCGGAAGGGCGGGAGGCCGGCCTCGAGGAGGTCGTCCTGCAAGTGGGCCGCGACGGTGTCCGGCAAGTGCGTTTCCAAGGCGCGCTGCTGGGCGAATGGCACGAGGCAGGCGACAAGCAGGCCCTGCGCCAGCAGGTCTACCGCACCCGCAAGGGCAAATTGTTACTCCATACGCACACGGCGAAGTGGACCGACTACCCCGTCGGTGAAGCCGCCGGTGACATGAAGGAATGGAAGTACTGGCGCCGCTTCCTCGGCATCGGTGACCACCCCTGGGACTGGGGCGACTACGAATACGAAATCTTCGACGAGCTGACGGGCCTGAAGGGCCGCATCCCCGACAAGCTGTACCGCAAGGTCGAGGACATGACCGCGCACCCGATGATCGAGGAACTCGACATCTGAGGCCCTCGCCCACAACCACATACACACACCAGCACCGCAGCCCCCTGGGGGCTGTGTCGATAACTCATGCACATATTCGCAGCAATGAATGCAATTCTCTGGAAAGGGACGACCATGGTCAACTCGGCCATCACCGCACGCGGCCTGCACAAGGCCTACGGCGAACACACGGTCCTCGACGGCATCGACCTCACCGTCGCCGAGGGCACGATCTTCTCCCTGCTCGGCCCCAACGGCGCGGGCAAGACCACCACCGTGCAGATCCTCACCACGTTGATCGGCGCCGACGACGGCCAGATCAGCGTCGGCGGATTCGATGCGCGGACCGAGCAGAAGCAAGTGCGTGAACTGATCGGCGTCACCGGACAGTTCGCCGCGGTCGACGAACTGCTCACCGGCCGGGAAAACCTGCAGATGATGGGCGACCTGAACCACCTGCCCCGCTCCGAAACCCGCAGGCTCACCGCCGAACTGCTGGAACGCTTCGACCTGCTCGAAGCCGCCGACAAGCAGGTGAGCTCCTACTCCGGCGGCATGACCCGCCGCCTCGACCTGGCGATGACCCTGGTCGGCGACCCCCGGGTGATCTTCCTCGACGAACCGACCACCGGCCTCGACCCGCGCAGCCGACGCTCCATCTGGGACATCATCCGCAACCTGGTCGACGAACGCGGCGTCACCGTATTCCTCACCACCCAATACCTCGAAGAAGCCGACCACCTGGCCGACCGCATCGCGGTACTCGACAACGGTCGCATCGTCGCCGAAGGCACTGCGGCGGAACTGAAACGGCTCATCCCCGGCGGGCACATCCGCATCGACTTCGCCGCACAAGCCGAACTGACCGCCGCCCGCTACGCCCTCGGCTCCACCGCCCACGTGCTCGAAGGCAGCGACGGGCTCACCCTCGCCGTGCCCAGCGACGGCGGGGTGCGCTCACTGCGCGCGGTACTCGACGTGCTCGACACCGAAAACATCGAAGCGGGCGGCATTTCCGTGCACACGCCCAACCTCGACGACGTATTCCTCACCCTCACCGGCCGCGACATCACCACCGAGCAGGAGTCTGTGCGATGACCACCCGAACCATCCAGCCGCACCCCTTCGCCGACACCATGACTATGTTGCGCCGCAACATCATTCATGCCAAGCGCTACCCTTCGATGACCTTCAGCATCGTCATCATGCCGATCGTGCTGTTGCTCGTGTTCAACTATGTGTTCGGCGGGGCGCTCGAGAAGTCATCGGGTGGCAACTACATCGACTACCTCGCGCCAGGAATGATGTTGCTGCTGCCCGCGTACATGACGGTATCGGTGGCCGTCTCGATCGCCACCGACGCCAGCAAGGGAATCGTGAATCGCTTTCGGGTGATGTCGATTTCGCAGTCCTCCATGCTCACCGGGCATGTACTGGGCGCGCTGCTCCAAGCGGTCGGCGGCATCCTCGCGATGACGGCCGTCGCCCTGCTGATCGGCTTCCGGCCCGACGCGAACGCGGTCGAATGGGTGGCCGCCCTCGGCCTGCTCATGCTGGTGACCTTCGCCTTCAGCTGGTTCGCCATCGCCCTCGGACTGCTCTCACCCAACGCCGAAAGCGCCAGCAACGCACCATTTCCCATCGTGATGATGCCGTTCCTCGGCAGTGGGCTCGTAGCCACCGACACCATGCCGATCGGGCTGCGGCAGTTCGCCGAATACCAGCCCTTCACCCCCATCACCGAAACGCTGCGCGGTCTGCTGATGGGCACCGAGATCGGTGTGAACGGCTGGGTCTCGCTCGGCTGGTGCGCGGTGATCGCCGGCGGCGGATTCCTGTGGTCGAAGCGGCTGTCCGCGGGCCGCGCGGACTGACAGCCCGACCCGCGACAACCGACGGCCCCGGAAATGTTCCGGGGTCGTTCGTCATGCGAGCCCACCGGTCAGTTGCGTTCGAGTTCGATCGGGTGCGTGGCCAGCAACGACAACGGCAACGGCTGCCTGCGCAACACACTCGCCCACAGATCATGGCGGTCGGAGGCGATGGGATCGGTGGGCAGGGCCGACACCACCATCCAGTCGTCGTTGGCGAGTTCGCCATCGAGCTGACCCATCGACCACCCGGCATAACCGGCGAAAATCCGGATGTGCTCCACCAGCGGGGCGAGGTCGGCCGGATCGGTGTCCAGATCCACCAGCACCACGCGACCGTCCACCCGGCGCAACCCGCGCACATCGGTGATATCGGCCCCGACACGCAGCACACCCAGGCACAACGCGGCATCGCGTTTGACCGGGCCACCGATGTACAGATCGGTCGGTGCGGCCGTCAGCTCCGCCCACAACGGCAACACATCTTCCACCGGGGTCTCGCTCGGCCGATTCAGGACCACCCCGAGACTGCCCGCGTCATTGTGCTCGATCACGTACACCACGGTCCGCCGAAAAGTCGGCTCGACCAGGTCGATCGCCGACACCAGCAGATTGCCCGCGCGAACAGCGGGCCCAGGCCGCCCGTGCCGTCGGTCGTCGCCGTGCCCGTCGCGAGTCCGGCGCTCGTCCGGGTCGTCTCCGCGTGCCACCGAGCCATCATCGCATTGGAACGGCGTCGCGCGCTGCCCGCAGACGCGTCGGAACCGGAAAATTTCTCGTCCGGCCCGTCAGCGGGGTCCGCCGGTAGGGTCGCGGCATGCACACGCCCGAAGTCCTGCTCGACGACAGCGACGCCGTGTACGACTACTACCAGCGACATCAGCAGAAGCGCTGGCAGGCGCTGGCCTCCTACGCGGTACTGGCCCGCCGATTCCGGCCGCGAGTACGCTTCGCCGACGGTGCCGCCCAGCAGCTCAAAGCCCTCATCCGCAGCGGGCGCCCGGTCATCTACGCGATCAACCACCTGTCGAAACACGACCCCTACACCGTCGCCGCCACCGCATGGCGCTCACCGCTGCGCACCAAGATCGGCCGGGTCCGGGTACTGGCCAAAGACGAACTGTTCACCGACCCCGACCAGCGGCGCAAAGTCGACATGATGGGCGCCATCCCGGTGTTCCGCGGCAAAGACCACGGCATCCGCGCCGTCAACGCCGCAGGCCAGCGCATGATGGACGTCTGCGCGCACCGCCTGGCCGCCGGCGACCACCTCGCGGTGTTCCCCGAAGGCACCTGCAACCTCGTCGACCACACGAAAGTGCAACCCGTCGGCAGCGGCATCGGCCACATCGCCTTCCGCGCCGCCAAACTCGACGCCGCACCCGCACTGGTCGCCATCGGCATGAGCTACGGCCCGCGCACCGACCCCGGAACCGAACCCAGCGCCGAAGAAGTGGCCTCGGCCATGGTCTACTTCCGGACCCCCGTCACCGAACTCCCACCACGCCCCGGTGACATCGCCCGCCTGGTCAAAACCGAACTACAAGCCGGCGTCGACGAAGCGGTCGCACGCTACTGAGGCAGCCCGAACATCTCCCGCGAACGCCGCGGCACCAACGAAATGTAAGCCGGGTGCGTGGTGACGAAATGCGACACCACCGCACACATCGGCAACACCTCGAACCCCTCCGCCCGACTGGTATCCAACGCCGACCGCACCAACGCGCCCGCCAAACCCCGCCCCTCGAACCCGGAGTAGATCTCGGTGTGCACCAGGGCGCGCTCACCCCCGGTGTCCTGATACTCGATACAACCGGCGGGGCTACCGTCAACGGTGAGTTCGAACCGCTCGAGCGCGGCGTTATTGCGGACCTCGGTCACCATGCGTCGACGCTACAGGGTTGTTGGAGCGCTGGCGCGCTCGTGTTCGCGGCCCCCACGGGCCGCCGGTCAGCGCTCGAGACTTGCGCTTCGCGCTGCGCTTCGAGCGCTGACCGGCGGCCCGGCCGCGAACCGCCGCTTCGCGGCGGACCCTCCTCGAGGTCGGGTCGTGCGGGGCTGGGAGTGCGGGAGGGGACGGACGTGGGGTGTGGTGTGGGGCTGGGAGTGCGGTTAGGGGGCGCACTTGGGGGCTGGTGTGGGCTGGGGGTGCGGTAGGGGGCGCACTTGGGGCTGGGAGTGCGGTAGGGGACGCACTTGGGGCTGGTGTGGGCCGGGAGTGCGGTAGGGGGGCGGACTCGGGTGGTGAGGGTCGGCTGGGTGGTAGCTGGCGGTGATGGGGGTGTGGGCGCGTCGGGGAGGTGGTGCGGTTTGTTGGTGGGGGTGGGGCGTGGTAGGACCGGGTATGGCGGGTTTTGGTGTCAGGCCGGAGAATGTCGGGATGACCGACGGACAACGCGTGGTGCTCGCCCCTGACAAGTTCAAGGGATCACTGTCGGCACCCGAGGTCGCGGCGGCGCTGGCCACGGGGATTCACCGGCGGGCGCCGGGGGCCGATGTGCGTTGCGTGCCCGTTGCTGACGGCGGGGACGGGATGATCGACGCGTTCGCCGCGGCGGGGTGGCAGCGGGTGGAGGTGGACGCGCCGGGGCCGACGGGGGAGGCTTCGAGTGCGGTGTACGCGGTGCGTGGGGATACCGCGGTGGTGGAGTTGGCCGCGGCCGTTGGGTTGGTGAAACTTCCCGGGCGCAGGCTCGACCCGCTGCGGGCCAGCACGTTCGGGCTGGGTGTTGTGGTCGCGCACGCGCTGGATGCGGGGGCGCGGGAGATCGTGCTCGGGTTGGGCGGGAGTGCGTCCACCGATGGGGGTGCGGGGTTGTTGCGGGCGCTCGGGTTGCGGTTGCTCGACCCGGATGGGCGCGAATTGGATGTTGCCGCAATGGATGTGGCGACGATGCTCGCGCAGGTCGGGTCGGTGGATCGGGGCGGGCTGCATCCGGCGGTCGCGCGGGCGCGGTTCACGTTGGCTTGTGATGTGGACAATCCGCTGCTCGGGCCCGCGGGTGCGGTCGCTGTGTACGCCCCGCAGAAGGGTGCCGATCCGCGGATGATGGGCAAACTCGAAGCGGGCCTGGCGAATTGGGCATCGGTGCTGGGGACGGGGTACGCCGAGGTGGGTGGCGCCGGGGCGGCGGGTGGTACGGGGTTCGGTGCGCTGGCGGTGCTCGGCGCCGAGGTGCGCAGCGGTATCGATGTGCTGCTCGAGCTGCTGGAATTCCCGACTCTGGTGAACGGGGCCGCGCTGGTCGTCACCGGGGAAGGTTCACTCGACCATCAGAGCATGCACGGCAAGGCTCCGGTCGGGGTGGCCGCGGCGGCCAAGGCGGCGCGGGTGCCGGTGGTGGCGGCGGTCGGGCGAACGATGTTGTCGCCCGGGGAGATTCGCGCGGCGGGTTTCGCGGCCTGTTATCCGCTCAGTGACCTGGAACCGGACTCGGCGCGTTCGATCATCGGCGCGGCCGGTCTGCTCGAGCGCATCGGCGAGCGCATCGCCAAGGAACACTTGTGATCACAGCGCGACTGGGGTCTCCGGGCGCAATTCGTCACGGTGCTGCTCACCCCAGGTCTCGAGCGGTTGCAGCGCGTCACGCAGCGTTTCGCCGAGGGCGGTCAGCGAGTATTCGACGCGCGGTGGGATCTCGGCGAAAACTTCACGCCGCACCACACCGCTGCCCTCCAGCTGACGCAAATTCTCGGTGAGCACCTTCTCGCTCACCCCGGCGAGCAGCCGCCGGATCTCACCGAACCGTTGCGGCCCGTCGCCGAGTACCCACATCAGGTGCAGCTTCCACTTGCCGCCCACGACGTCGATGGCCAAGCTCATGCCGCACACATTGTCATTCGCGTCACTGTTCATCTTCGTCGCATCCTCCCGACCACTTTTCGGACCTCTAGGTAAGCAACCCCACCTCGACGTTCGGTCTTCCCGACGATACCCGCGCCGACCACCATGGAAATCGGCGCCGAACCAACCAGTACCGAGTATCGAAGGGCAACATCTCATGTCCGAGCAAACCGCAGCTGTATCCGTTCTCGGCCTGGGCCCGATGGGCCAGGCCATGGTCAGGGCCTTCCTGGAGGCCGGCGTCGAGGTGACGGTGTGGAACCGCAGCACCGCCAAGGTCGACGCCATGGTGGCGCTGGGCGCCAAGCGCGCTGACACCGTCGCCGAAGCGCTCGACGCCAACCAGGTGTCGGTTCTCAGCCTCACCCACTACGACGCCATGTACGACGTCCTCGGCCAGGCCGTGGACCACCTGCCCGGCAAGGTGATCGCCAACCTGTCCTCCGATTCGCCGGCGAAGGCGCGGGCGGGCGCGAAGTGGGTGCGTGAGCGAGGCGCCGAATTCCTTTCCGGCGGTGTGATGTCGGCCGGTGACAACATCACCCACCCGTCGTCCTACATCTTCTACAGCGGCCCGAAGGACGTGTTCGACGCGCACGCCGACCTGCTTCGCCCGCTCAGCCCGCAGGAATACCTCGGTGTCGACGACGGCCTCGCCCAGGTCTTCTACCAGGCCCTGCTCGTGACCTTCCATCCGTGGATGCTCGCGCTGGACCAGGCCATGGCGTTGATCGCGAACTCCGGTCACGACATCGACAAGTTCGTGCCGTTCGCGGTGCGCTCCGCCGGCGCCTACCCGTTCTTCATCGAACAGTTCGCGGAGGCGAACAAGACTTCCGGCTTCGCCGACCTGTCGGCGCTGAAGATGATGGACGCGGGCGCCCAGCACATCATCGATGCCAGCGAAGAGGTCGGCGTCGACGCGGCCTTCTCGCACCTGGCCCAGTCGTATTGGCGCAAGGCGGCCGCCGCGAGCGAGGCCACGGGCAAGCCGGTCTCGGCCTTCAGCCTGTTCCGCGGCAAGGACGTGTGATGACAGCGCAGACCCGAGTCACTGTCATCGGCCTCGGCCCGATGGGTCAGCAGATCGTGCGCACCTATCTGGCGGCCGGGGTCGCGGTGACGGTGTGGAATCGCACTCCCGAGAAGGCCGATGGTCTCGGCGCCGACCGCGCCGGCTCGATCGGGGAGGCGGTGGCCGCGGCCGAGCTCATCGTGCTCAGCCTGACTCACTACGACGCGATGGACGCCGTGCTCGCGACCGTCGATCTGACCGGCAAGGTGGTGGTCAACCTGTCGTCGGATTCGCCGCAGCGAACCAGGCAGGGCGCGGCGTTCGTCCGCGCCAGGGGCGGGGAGTTCCTCGCCGGCGGGGTGATGGCGCAGCCGGAGGAGTTGTCGGGGCCGGACGCCTACATCTTCTACAGCGGTCCGGCGGAGGTGTTCGACAAGCATCGAGATCTGTTGCGGCCCTTGGCCACCATGGAGTACCTCGGCGTCGACGACGGGCTGGCCCAGGTCTACTACCAGGCGACGCTGGCCCTGTTCCTGCCGCTGCTCCTCGGTTACGAACACGCGCTGGCGATCATCGACCGGTCCGGTTCCGCGATCGACCGGTTCGTGCCCTACGCCCAGCGTTCCATGGGCAGCCTCGGCGAGCTGTATGCCGCGTGGGCGCAGATGGCCGGCGACGGCGGCCTGGACGACCCGTCCTACCTGCGGATGATGGCGGCGGGCGCGCGGCACGTGGTGGCGACCAGCGCGGCCGTCGGGGTGGATACCGCACTGGCCGAAGCTGTTTCGGCGCACTGGGAGCGGGCCGAGAACGCGCCGTCGTCGACCTACCGGCTGATGCGCGGCTGACACGCGAAAAACCGTCCAGCACATCGGTGCCGGACGGTTTTCGTGCTCACGCCGTTTCGGTGCCCGAACCGAGCCGCGGGAAGGGATCGGTCGAGAACACCACTTCGACGGCTACCTCGAAATAGGCCGCGATCCGCAGGGCGAGGTGCAGGCTCGGGCTGTATTCGCCCCGCTCGAGATAGCCGACGGTCTGATAGTGCACCCCGAGCGCTTCGGCCAGCTCCCGCCGCGAGATGCCACGCTCGGCGCGCAGCATCGCGATGCGGTTGTAGATGACCTCAGAAGGCACGCTGCATCGCTTTCTCCCGTCGGGATGCCATCACCGCACCGGATTCGTGAGCGGCCATGCGCCGCAACACTATCGGCGCGATGAGCAGCCCGGCCACCGCCCAGACGCCGAGGACCGCGACGGTCTCGAGATGACGCCAGGACGCGTCGATCTCGATGGCGACCGCGTCGGCGGGCAGCAGCGCCGAGCGCATGCCGAGGCCGAGCCAGTACATCGGGAACAGCTGCCCGATCGCCTGCAACCAGCCGGGCAGCGCCGTGATCGGGTAGAAAATGCCGGAGATGGCGATCAAACCCATCAGCGGCATGGTCAGCAGGAACGCCGAGCGGGTGTCGAGCACGCTGCCGAGGGCGGCGCCGAGCGGCAGCACGGCGAGCAGGCCGAGCACGACCACCCAGACGAAGGTCGTCACCGCGCCGAGTCCGCTCAGCGAGGAGCCGCCGATGATCACCATGCCCACACCGAGCACGATAACCACCTGCGCGACCACCGAGCCCGTGGTGGACACGATTTTGCCGACGAAGTACCCGGACAGTCCCCGCGGCACCGCCTTGGCCCGCAGTAATGTGCCGTCCTCGCGATCCAGTACCAGCACATTGAGCAGGGCGTACATGCCGTTGAAGGCGATGATCGAGCCGAGCAGGCCGGGTAGGGCCAGTTCGGCGATGCTCAGCCCGCTGTCGCCATAGGACCGGTTGCGCAGCAGGAACAGCACACCGAGCGTGATCGCGGGTGTGAGGAATTGGCCGATCAGGTCGGGCGCGTTGGTGTAGTTCTGCCGCAGTTCGATCACGCCACGAGCGAGTCCGGCGCGGATGGCTGTGTTCATCGGGTGACCTCCGCCAGGGTGCGCACCGGAGTCGCGCCGGATTCGGCCTGCCGCACCAGTGTCATATAGGTGTCTTCCAGCGACGCGCGGCGCACCTCGAGCTCACCGATGCTCTCGCCGTGCTGTTTGAACAGTTCGTGCACGAACTTCGTCGACTCGGTGGTGGTGTGCACGAACCGCTGGCCCTCGACGGTCCAGCTCACCTGCGCTTCACCGGCGATGGACCGCGACAGTTCGTCGGGCGAGCCGTCGGCGATGATGCGCCCGCCGGCCAGGATCAGGATGCGGTCGGCCAGCTTCTCCGCTTCGTCCAGGTCGTGGGTGGTGAGCAGGACGGTGGTGTCCTCGAGGTCGGCCAGGCGGTGCACCAGGTCGTGGAAGTCCCGGCGCGCGGCCGGGTCGAAACCGGCTGTCGGTTCGTCCATGAACAGCAGTTCGGGCCTGCCGACGATGCCGATCGCCACGTCCAGCCTGCGGCGTTGGCCGCCGGAGAGGGTGGAGATCTTGGCGCCGGCCTGCTCGGTGAGTCCGACCAGGTCGATGAGTTCGTCGGTGTCCCAGGGTCTTGCGACGGCGGGGGTGGCGTAGGGGCGGTAGTAGGTGCCCAGGTGGGCGAGTAGTTCGCGCACCCGCCATTTCGCGTGGTCGCGCCAGGACTGCAGCACGACACCGATCCGGGCTCGCCATTGCTGGTCACCGTGTTCGGGATCGGCCCCCAGCACGTCGACCCGGCCGGCCGACCTCCTGCGGAACCCCTCGAGGATCTCGATCGTGGTGGTTTTGCCCGCACCGTTGGGGCCGAGCATGACGAGCACTTCCCCGCGTGTGGCCCGGAATGTCACATCGTGCAGTACGTCGTTGTCGTCGTAGCGCATCCGTAGTTGCTGGACGTCGAGAACGACGCCGTTACTCGAAGTCATGAGTCCTCCCAATCATCGACCTTCGATGATATGTAGCATAAGTACTACATTTCATCCCGTCAATGCATTCGCAAAGTCGGACATTTCGAATATAGAGAGCACTGCTCTTGACATTGCCGAACAGTGCGAGCATGCTCGAAGAAATAGAGAGCAGTGCTCACAGTTCAGGAGTGATCAGCATGGACAACGCCACCCGCTACCTCAGGCCCACCGGCATCGACCCGATCATGGGCAAGGTCCTCAACTGGCTGCCCAAACTCGGGATCAGCATCGCGGGCTCGCGGCTGCTCGCCGTGCGCGGACGCAAGAGCGGGCAGTGGCGCACCACCATGGTCAACGTGCTCACCGCCGCCGACGGCACGCGCTACCTGGTCGCCCCGCGCGGGCACACCCAGTGGGTGCGCAACCTGCGCGCGGCAGGCGAAGGTGAACTGCGCCTGGGGCGCCGGACCGAACACTTCACCGCCACCGAACTCGCCGACGCCGACCGGGTGCCGCTGCTGCGCCTCTACCTGGAGAAGTGGGGCTGGGAAGTCGGCAGATTCTTCGACGGCATCACCAAAGACGCGACCGACGCCGAACTGGCTGCTGTCGCACCGGGTTTCCCGGTCTTCCGCCTGGCCTAGTCCTTGCTCAGGAATTCGATGGCGGCGGCGTAACCCTGGATGCCCAGGCCCGCGATCACCGCGGTCGCGATGGGTGAGACGAACGAATGGTGCCGGAACTCCTCACGGGCGTGCACATTGCTGATGTGCACCTCCACGATCGGCACTTCCGGAATCACCAGCGCGTCGCGCAGTGCCACCGAGGTGTGGGTGAGTCCGCCCGGATTGATCACGATGGCGCAGACCTGTCCGCGTGCCAGCTGAATCCGATCGATCAGCGCGCCTTCGTGATTGGACTGGAACGCCACCACGTCCCGGCCGAACCGCGCGGCCGTGCGCTCACACAGCGCGACGACGTCATCGAGAGTGTCGGCACCGTAGATCTCGGGCTGGCGGGTACCGAGCATGTTCAGGTTCGGCCCGTTGAGTACCAGGATCGGGCCGGTGGCCTGCGCGGTGTCTGCCATGCGATCACTGTATCCGTGACGATCGGCGCCGTGGAATCACCACCCGGCGGGTGAGTTCGTCGACGCGGGCGCCCGGTGGCGCGGTGGGCAACTGCTGGGCGAACCGGGCGGCGAGGCCGGCGAGGCCGACTTGCTGTCGGTACGAAAACGGGCGAACCCGGTTCGTTCCCCCCGTTGCGGAAGGAATTCACCTACCGTCCAGAAGGTGCGGGTTCGCGGTCGGCGGGGTTGGGTACTCTCGCATTGAATCGCCAGACAATGCGAGATCCGCGCAAGTGCACGGGCCGGTCGGTACGGTGAGCGCGCGAGTTGTTGCCACTGGCTGGGCGAGGATCGAAATCCACTCCTCATCGAGACGGATTTCGGGCACAATCGAGGAGCTGAGGTCGGCTGGCGTCCCGCGTTACCGGGACATGGAGACGGGTCAACTTCCGGTACGGTGGATTTGTTACCGGGAGTGGCAAGAGTGAAGAGTGGGCGATATGGATGTGTGGGGATCCCGCCGCTTTCGCGTCCGGGGCGCAATGGCGATCGCGGGGGTTGCGACCCTCGCTCTCGCGTTGTGCTCGTGCGGAGTGGAGGGGAAGCCGAGTGAATCGGAGACGGTTGTCCAGCGGTTCACCGACCTCCTCGACGATCAGGACTACGCCGAGGCCGCCGACCTGACCTCCTACCCCGCCGCCGCCTCGGCAACCATCAAGCAAATGTTCGAAGGGCTCGAGTCCGGCACGGTCGACTACGAGAAGACACAGGTCATCGATCTGGACCCGCAGTCGGCCATCTTCAGCATGGACGTGGCCTGGAACTTCGGCGAGAACAAGGACTGGACCTACACACTGCAGGGCACCGTCCGCAAGCTCGCCATCGGCTGGCGGATCTCCTGGGACCCGGCGGTGGTGATGCCGCAGCTGTCCGACAACCGGACGGTCAAGCTCGTGCGCACCACGGCGAAGCCGCCGCCCAAGGTCGTCGACCTGGCCGGTGAGCCGCTGATGACCGAACAGACGATCAACGTCATCAAGATCGACCCGAACCGCACCGGCGACCTCGTCGGCTCAACCAACGCGCTCGCCGCGGCGATCGAACCGGTCGCGCCACTGATCACCGGCCCTTCGCTGATGCAGAAACTGGCCGCCTCGCAGGGACAGCCGGTCGTCGCGGTGAACCTGCGCGAGGGCGACTTCGCGATCCTGGAACCCCGGATGGCCAAGGTGCCGGGCGTGGTGATGGAGAAACAGCCCAAACTGATCTCCGCCGACCGCCGTACCTGGTCACCGATGCTCGACGCACTGCACGAGGTGTGGAAGGCCAGCCAGGAGCAGACCTCCGGCTGGGGTGTGCAGATCTACGAAGCCGACGGTCGTTTCGTGAAACAGGTGGCCGGTCACCAGGGTCCGGCGGGCCCGGACATCGCCGCGACCATGGACCAGCGCCTGCAGCGCGCCGCCGAGGACGCGGTGGTCAGCGTGGGCACCCCGGCCTCGGTGGTGGCCATCCAGCCCTCGACCGGCGCCGTGGTCGCGGTCGCCCAGAACTCCTACGCCTCGGAGAAGGGCCCGATCGCGTTCACCGGCCTGTACCCGGCCGGCGGCACCATGGAACTGTTCCGCGTCGTGGCCGCCGCGATGAAGGACAAAGCACCCCAGGACGTCTCGGTGCAAGAAGCCGCCGACGCCGCCACCGCGCTCGGGGTGGGCGTGGACTTCAAGGTGCCCGGACTCGACGAGACCACCGGCCGGATCAGCGCACCCGGACGCAACACCGAACAGGTGCGCCAGGGCGCGGGCTCGGACGCGGTACTGGCCAGCCCCTTCGGCATGGCCATCGCCGCCGCCGCCATCTCGCGCGGTTCGGTGGTGCCGCCGATGATCGAAGCGGGCAGACCAAGCACCGCCGACACCCCGATCCCCGACCTGCCGAAACCCGCGGTCGACCGGTTGCGGGCGATGATGCACGAGGGCATCGGCAAGCCGGAAACCGCCGCACTGCGCGGTTTCCGCGATGTCACCGCCTTCGCCGCGACCGGTGGCGCCGACGGCTGGCTGCTGGCCACGATGGGCGACCTGGTCTTCGCCGTCCACATCGCCGACGCCGACAGCGGCGACGCCACCTCCCGGCTGGCCGCCGTCCTGCTGAAGTCCCTCGCCACCCCGGAGCCGTAACAGCGGCGCGGGCCGCGTCGTTCGTCTGAGCACCTGGTCGGCGTCGGCCGCCGAGCCCACCTCTAGGCTGCTGGTGTGCAGAGATTCGCGCCGTTCGCCCTGGATGCCCTGCTGGTTGTCGTGTTCTGTGCGATCGGCAGGCGCAGTCACGACGAGGCGGTGCTGACCGGCCTGCTGACGACAGTGTGGCCCTTCGCCGCCGGGTTGCTGCTCGGTTGGGCGCTGGCCGTGCTCGCCGCCCGCGGCGCCCGCTTCGACGCGACGACGCTGTGGCCCAGTGGCGTCGCGATCTGGGCGTGCACCCTCGTCGTCGGCATGGCGCTGCGGGCCGTGAGCGGGCAGGGCGTCGCGCTGAGCTTCGTGATCGTGGCCGGCTGCGTGCTGGCACTGTTCCTGCTCGGCTGGCGGGCCGCGGTCCGCGTGCTGCGGTGAGCGCGCCGCTCAGAAACGGCGCTGCTTGAACTCCTGCTCGTACTCCTCGTCGTCGGCCTGCGGGGTCCGGAACAGGAACGCGAACACGATCCAGCCGACGATGGCGACCAGGATGAAGCTCACGAACCGGTACACGAACGCGGCCGCCACAGCTTGGGACGCGGGCAACCCGGCACCGGCGGTGAGCCCATAGATCAGGGTCGCGTCCACATAGACGAGTCCGCCGGGCGCCAACGGGATCGACGCCACCGCCTTGCCCGCGGTGAACGCGATGAGCAACCCGGCCAACCGGGGATCGGCACCGACCGCGTAACAGGCCGCGCCCAGACACGCCACATCGGCGACGCGATGCACCAGCGCCCACGCCCCCACCTGCGCGCCGTCACGTTTGCCGAGGTCCACCGATTCGAGCTGGGCCCGGATCTCGGCCAGCTTGTCGATGCCGTGTTCGGCCGGCTTCTTGCGCCACCGGTTCACCAGCGCCAGCCCCCGGCGCAACAGCGCCTCGAGCGTGCCGGGATGGCGGGCGAGGTAGTTGCCGGTGAACAGCACCAGCGCCAGCACCACCAGCGAGCCGATGAACTTGACCCCGATGCCCTGGCCGACCAGCGCGGCACCGGCGATGCCGAGCAGCGCCAGTCCGGCGGCGGCGACCACCCCGGAGAAGACCAGCTGCCAGGACGCGACGATCGGACTCGCACCCCAGCGGCGGGTCTGGCGGTAGGTGAAGGCAGTGGAGAAGACCTGGCCGGCGGGCAGCGTCAACGACATCGCGGTGGCGCCGTAGACCACCGACACCGATTTGCGCTGGCTCACGTCCACGCCACCGGCGTGCAGCAGCTGCTTCTGCACCCGGCCGAAACCACTCATCGACACCGCCTGCAAGACGATGCACAGCAGTACCCAACCCCAGTGGATCTCGGTCAGGGTGCGCCACGATTCGTGCAGGCGGGGCCACAGATACACCCCTTCGCCGACGAGCAACACCAGCAGCAGCCCGCCCAGGACCCACTTCACCCACCGGAACCGGCGGCGCACGGTAGGGGGCGAGGCGGGTTCGCCTGCTAGGTCGCCGTCGGCCGTCACCGTCTCAGCCTAACGAACGCAACTGTTCTTCCTGGTCCACGTCGTGCCCCGCGGCGAGCGGCCGCGGCCAGGCAAGGCGGGTTTTTCTGCGTCTGCCCCGCAGCTGGACCTCGTCGCCGGTTTCCCAATGGTCTTGCTCGCTTTCCTCGGCGAAGTACAGCGCGCTGCCCGAAGCGAGAACGCGGCCTGGATGATCTTTGGCCAGTTCGGTGAGTCGCGACGCCTCGTTGACGGGGTCGCCGATCACGGTGTATTCGAAACGATTTGCCGCGCCGATGTTCCCGGCCACGGCCAGACCCGCCGACACGCCGATGCCGATATCGAGGCCGCGCACCTCGCGCAGCGCCTCGCGCAGGTCGCGGGCCGCGGCCAGCGCCGCGGTGGGCGCGTCGGGCCGGTCCAGCGGCGCACCGAAGATCGCCAGCGCCGCGTCACCGACGAACTTGTTGACGAAGCCGTGATGGCTGTCGATCACATCGACCACCACCCGGAAGAACTCGTTGAGCAGGCTCACCACCTCGGTGGGCGGGTGTTCGGCCGCGGTGGCGGTGGAGCCGACCATGTCGACGAACAGCACCGCGACGAACCTGGTCTCACCGCCCAGTTCGGTGCCGTAGTCCAGGGCCCGCTGGGCCACGTCCTCACCCACGTGCTGACCGAACAGTTCCTGCAGTTTGCGCCGCTTGGCCGCCTCTTCCATCATCCGGTTGAAGCCCACCTGCAACAGCCCGATCTCACTGCCGTCGTAGACCTCCACCTGCACGTCGCGCGCGCCACCCTGCACCCGGTTGATGGCCTGGGACAGCTGCCGCACCGGGTCGGAGATGGAGGAACCGGTGAGCATCGACAGCGCCAGCGCCTGCAGGATCACCACGCCGCACAGCAGCAGGATCGAGATCGCCAGCGACTTCGCCGAGAACTTCACATCGGAGGAGATCTGGGTGACGCACAGCAGCACGATGGCGATGGTCGGGGCGAAGGTGCCCATGCCCCAGGTCATCGCCATCCGGGTGCCCACGCCGGGAGTGAGGGTGTGGTCGAAAGTGCCCTCGGTGAGCGCTTCGGCCGCGACCGGGCGCAGAATACGTTCGCCCAGCATGTAGGTGAAGCCGAACACGATGGTGGCGGCCATACATTCGGTGACGATCACCGCACCCGCCAGTTCGGGCGATTCGGAAATGATCAGCGCGGCCAGGATGCCGCCGCCGATGATCCACAGCACCAGGTGCACGATCGACTGGCGCAGCGGCACGTGCAGCGCCGCCATCTGTTCCTGCCTGCTGGGCGGTCCACCGCGCATCTGCCAGCGCATCACCGGGCGCAACATCACCGCGGCGGCGAGAATGCTGAGCACGGCGGCCACCCCGAAGACCACCAGCGGCGCGAGCAGGCCCGTGCTGCGCCCGGCACCCGGATCGCCCTCCGGCACCGGCAGGCCGTATTGGATGAACGCCCACACCAGGACCGCGCCGAAGGCATTGGCCAGCAGTACCGATGTCAGATACAGCGGCCAGCGCGTTCGCATGGTCTGTTTGACCGCTTCCAGAGGCGCCGACACGACAACCAATCTAGCGTTGCGACCGATAGGCTCTCTCGGGTGACCGTCCAGAAGGTAGATTCCGGGCCCACGTCCGTACCGTGGCGTTCGGATGCCGAGGCAGTGCACCCGCTGGTCCGCAAAGCCGCCGCGTGGAGCTGGCGGTTGCTGATCATCTTCGCCGCCCTGCTCGCCGTGGGCATGCTGGTGCAGAAGTTCGCCACCGTCGTGATCCCGCTCGCGATCGCGCTGCTCGGGGCCGCGCTGCTCGCGCCGCTGGTCGACTGGATGCAGCGGGTGGGGATCCCGCGTTCGCTCGGGGTGTTCGTCGCGCTGGTCGGGTCGATCGGGTTGCTCGCCGGGATCATGACCTTCGTCGTGGAACAGTTCATCGACGGTGTGCCCGGGCTGACCAACGAGGTCACCAACAGCGTGCAGAAGGTGCAGGACTGGCTGATCACCGGCCCGGCCCACCTCAGCGATCAGCAGATCCGCAATGCCGGTGACACCATCGTGCGCGCCGTCCAGGACAACCGCGAAAGCCTCACCAACGGTGCGCTCACCACCGCCACCGCCATCGGCCACATCCTCACCGGCGCGTTCCTGATCCTGTTCATCCTGATCTTCTTCCTCTACGGCGGCGACCAGATCTGGAACTTCGTCACCCGGATCATCCCCAACGCGCACCGCGAGAAGGTCCGCACCGCGGGCGAAATGGGATTCGGGACGCTGGTCGGGTTCGTGCGCGCCACCGTCGCGGTGGCCGCGGTCGACGCCATCGGTATCGGCGCGGGACTGGCGATTCTGCATGTGCCGCTGGCCCTGCCGCTGGCTTCGCTGGTGTTCATCAGCGCGTTCATCCCGATCATCGGCGCGTTCTTCGCCGGATTCGTCGCGGTGTTCATCGCGCTGGTCACCAAGGGTTTGGTGACGGCGCTGATCGTGCTGGGCATCATCGTCGCGGTGATGCAGCTGGAAGGCCATGTGCTGCAACCACTGCTGCTCGGCCGGGCCGTGAGCATCCACCCGCTGGCCGTGGTGCTCGCGATCGCCGCCGGACTGGTCGTCGGCGGGATCGCGGGCGCACTGCTCGCCGTCCCGCTGATCGCGGTGGGCAACACCGCGATTCGCTACCTGCTCAGTGACAGTCCGGCCGAGGCGTTCGGCGAACTAGCCGGCTCCGACGATCGCAAATTGTTCACCGCCGAACCCGACAAGCCCGAACCAGGCCGCTTCGACGTGGGCAAGGTGCTGCGCAGGGAAGAAAACGTGACGGAGCCCGGCGATGCGGACACACACAGCTGAGCTGAGCTCGGCTGAGGCGGCCACCGCGCCGCTGTGGCGGGCCGCGCAGGTATTCCGGCTGGTCACGCTCCTGTACGCGATCGGTCAGCAGATCGCGTCGGTGCCCTACTACCAGCATCCACAGCTGAGCTGGGTGCTGATCGCGTTGATGGCGATCTGGTCGGGTGTCTCGGCGCTGTTGTTGTCGCAGTGGTACTTCCCCATGGCGGCCGGCCGAATTCGCGGCTGGGTGGTGTTCGGCGACCAGGTGGTGACGGTTGCGCTGATCGCCTCCACCCGCCTGGTCGCCGACTACGACTGGTACCACGGGCATCAGACCCTGCCCACCACGCTCTGGATCGCCAACGCGGTGATCTCGATGGCCGTGCTGCGCGGACCGATCGCCGGAGTCGTCGCCGGCCTCGGCATGTCGGCGGTGGTGGTCACCGTGCGCGAGCAGTGGGGGCAGGACGTGTGGGGCGATGCGACCGCGCCCGTGCTGGTGTCGGTCGGGCTCGCACTCGGCCTGGCCGCCAACACCGCCCGCCGCGCGCAGGCGCAGCTCGAACAAGCACTGCGCATCACCGCGGCGGCGCAGGAACGTGAGCGCCTGGCCCGCGAGGTGCACGACGGAGTGCTGCAAGTGCTCGCCTTCATCAAACGACGCGGCGATGAAATCGGTGGGCCCGCACAAGAACTCGCCCGGCGCGCCGGCGAACAGGAAGTGGCGCTGCGGGTGCTGCTGTCCGAGCAGGGCGAGCAGGTCGATTCCGGTGCCGTCGAAGTGGATCTGCGGCCACTGCTCACCACGCAGGCCACACCGAAGGTGTCCGTCGCGACACCCGGCGATCCGGTGCCGGTGACGCGGGGGCTCGGTCATGAGATCGCCGCGGCCGTGGCAACCGCGCTGTCGAATGTCGAACTGCACGCCGGGGCGGACGCGAAAGCATATGTGCTGCTGGAGGACACCGGTGAGATGCTGGTGGTGAGTGTGCGCGACGACGGCATCGGCATCCCCGCCGGGCGCCTGGCGGCGGCCGAAGCCGAAGGGCGAATGGGAGTGTCACGATCCATCGTCGGCCGGATCACCGCACTCGGTGGCACCGCCGAGCTGCTCACCGACGACTTCGGCACCGAATGGGAATTCCGGATCCCGCGCCACCCGGCGCGTTGAGTGAGACAGGAGTGGCGATGCCCGACGAGCAGGTCATCACCGTGATGGTGGTCGACGACCACCCGATGTGGCGCGAAGGCGTCTCCCGCGACCTCACCGAAGCCGGTTTCGCCGTGCCCGCCACCGCCGACGGCATCGGCACCGCCACCCGGCGCGCCACCGCCGCGCAACCCGACGTGGTGCTGATGGACATGCAGCTCACCGACGGTAATGGCGCCACCGCCACCGCCGAGGTGCTGCGCGTGTCCCCGCACAGCCGGGTGCTGGTGCTCTCGGCGTCGGCCGAGCGCGACGACGTGCTCGACGCGATCAAAGCCGGCGCCAGCGGCTACCTGGTGAAAAGCGCGTCGGCGGCCGAACTGATCGATGCGGTGCGCGCCACCGCCGCCGGTCAACCGGTGTTCACTCCCGGTCTCGCCGGACTGGTCCTCGGCGAATACCGCCGCATGGCCACCGCGCCCGCCGAACCCGACCAGCCGCACCGGCCCTCGTTGACCGAACGCGAGACCGAGGTGTTGCGGATGGTCGCCAAGGGTCTGTCGGCCAAGCAGATCGCTTCGCGACTGAGCCTTTCGCACCGCACCGTCGAGAACCATGTCCAGGCCACGCTGCGCAAACTCCAGCTCGCCAACCGGGTGGAACTCACCCGCTACGCCATCGAGCACGGCCTGGAGTAGCACACCGAATTGGGGGTTTGCCCTGATGCGCCGCCCAGCAGGCGTGGTTACCCTCGAAATATGGGCGGTTCCGATTCCCTCTTTGTCCCCGGTGCCACGGCAGCCGGTCCGGTCGGCGACCGTGACCTGCGCGTCTCCGACGCCGAACGCGAACACGTCGGCCAACTGCTGCAACGCGCGGTCGGCCTCGGCATGCTCTCCCTCGGCGAATTCACCGAACGCATGGACACCGCCCTCGCGGCCAAGACGCGCGGCGAACTCAACGCCGTCCTCGTCGACCTGCCCGGCATGCGCGTGGCGGGCACACCGCAACCGGCCGCCATGCCCCGCCCCCGCCACATCCCCGTCCCACCCGGCGGCCGCAACCCCGCCGCCATCCGCAGCCGCCTGTCCAGCGTGCAACGGCGCGGACCCTGGCAGGTACCACCGGTACTGCACCTGAACTGCCTGATGTCGTCGGTCACCCTGGACTTCACCGAGGCCGTCATGCAAACCCAGGTGGTGGAAATCCAGATCGACGACTACTGCAGCAGCCTCACCCTGCTCGTCCCCGCCGCCGCCACCGTCGACCTCAACGGCCTCGACCTGGTCGGCTCCACCGCCAACAACAAGGTCCGCACCGGCCCACCCATCGGCCCCCTGCACCTGGTCGTCCACGGCCGCGTCCGCTTCGGCTCCGTCACCGCCAAGTACCCGCTGATGGTCCAGTGGCGCCGCTTTCTCGGTAGCTGATACCTGGCCTGACAAACACGAAACCCACGGTGGTCGCTGCTGATCCGCCGTGGGTTTCGTGTTGTGCGAGTGGTGCCGGACTACTCGGTTTCGTCGTTGCGACGGCGCAGTAGTTCGTTGACGCTCACCGTGCGGCCTTCATCCCCGGAATGGCGGCCTTCGTCCGCGGCGCCGCCGCGTCGCGAGGAGCGCAGCTGGGCCATCCAGTTCTCGATCTCATTGCGGTTGTCCGCGTGCGGTTCAGCCGGTTCCGCGGGGGTCGAGCCGTTGCCCGTGGAATCAGCGTCGGTCGCGGTGCTGCGGTCGATGGCGGAACTGTCGTCGGCAACGGATGTGCCCTCCGTCGAAGACGACTGCTCTGATGAGGGGTCCGGTGTCGCGGCGGCAGGATTCGGAACAGCAGTGAATCCGGAAGGTGCACGCCACTGCCCCGCAGCGCCCCGCTGCTCGCCGGCAGTACCCGGCTCGTCGGCGGCTTGTGGTCCGGACGTACCTCCGTCGTCCGCGGTGTGGCTCTGTCCGGATGTGGCCCTGTCGGCCATCGTGCGGCTCTGCTCAGCCGTACTCGGATCGTGCACTGCGCTGGGGCGCGGAGCTGGGGCGCTCATCGTGCCGGACCGGTCGGCCAGGCCCGCCGGATCGGTGGTGCCGGGGCGGTCAGACGTGTGGGCCGGGAGTCCGGTGCTGGATCGACGTTCCTCCTGACCCGGTGCCGATTCGACCGGGCTCGCCGCGTCGCGGTGCTGGGCGGTCTCGTCGCCGGTGACTGCGGTGAATCCGGGCGGTGCGACTTGGGGGCGCACGGTGTTGGCCGGGTGTCGCGGCGCCGTGGATTCCTCGCGACCGGTGTCGGAGAGCGGGTGCAGACTCTGCGGCGTCACTGCCGGGTTCGGTGCGACGTCACCCGTTTGTGAATCCGCGTGGTGCAGAGGCGGGTTCGGTGCGACGTCCCCGCGTTCCGTATCAGCGTCCGTTTGCGAATCCGCGTCGTGCAGAGGCGGGTTCGGTGTGAACTCGCCGTGCCCCAGGCCGGCGGAGGGCGGCACGGGCGCGGTGGTCGGGCTGTCCGATGACGGGATGACCGGGGTGAATCGAGGGCCATCGGCATCGGGGACCGTGAAGGCGGTCGGTGCGCTGGGGTCGCCGGTTCCGTTGCCGAAGGCCGACGGTGTGTTCGGATCGACCGGGTTGTTCCACGCTGGATCACGGGGTTCGACGGGAACCGGAGTGCCGAAAACGCTTCGCGCCGAAGTGGCTTCCGGCTCGCCCGGCGAGTGGGCGCCCGCATCGTTCGGCGAGTACGGATCCGAACCGGAGCGCGGGTGAGCGATGTTCGACTCGGCCGGCAACCCTGACGCGGATGCCACATCTGGGGTGGCGTCTGTGCGCAGGTCGGCGCGATGGGCACCGGGGGTCGCGGTGAGATCGGTGCGCGGGGGCACGGAACCATTGCTACGTGAATCCGGTTGCCGCGGTCCGGGATACGCCTCGCTGGATGGGCGAGTCGGCGCCTCGCTGGATTCGTGCGGCGGGCTGTTGGGATACGGCTCGCCGGACTGGCGAATGGGCGAATCGCCGGATCCGTGTGGCGCGTTGTCGGGATGCGGCTCGCCGGACGGGCGAATTGGCGCATTGCCGGATTCGTGTGGTGCGTCGGTCGGTGTCGACAGCGGGGTGAACCCGCTGAAGGTTCCGCCGGCGGGGGAGTCGGCCGGTCGCGGTTGTGGCGCGGCCGTACGTGGCGTCGGGGGCGGGGTGTTGACGATGCTGGGCGGTGGGGTCGCCACGCTCGGCGGTGGCGTGTTCACGATGCTCGGCCGCGTCGGCGTCACGATGCTGGGCCGTGGTTCGTCTGTGGCCCTGCCGAATCCGCCGGGCTCCACCGGGGGCGACACTCGCGGTGCGGCCGGGCCGTCACCGAGGGCGGGCGGCGTATAACCCGGAGGCGGTTGCACCCGCTCCGATCCCCGTGGTGCAGCACCGGCGCCGCCGGTTTCATCATCGGTCGGCTCGGCGCTGTACCCGCCTCCGATCACACCGTCCGAGACGAAGCCCTGACCCCGGACCGCTTCGGACCCACCGGAGTCGGCGCCACGAGCGGGGGACACGCCGAAACCGTTGTCGCCCGGCACACTGATGCTCGGGGTCGCGGCACCCGGACCTGCATCGCGCAGACTGAATCCGGTGTCGCCGGAAGCGTCGACGGAAGCAGCGCCCGCCCCGCCGAAGCGAATATTCGCATCACCGTGAGCTTCGGATATCCCGCGGCCCTCAGCGTCGGAACTCGCGCTGCCGAGGTCGGGTGTGCGGCCAGCGTCGGAGTTACTGTGCGAGAAGCCACTTGGGTCACCGCGGAGCCCACTCGTACCGAGGTCGCCCAGAGGGGAACTTGCGCCGTCGGGGTTGCCGAGGTTTGAGTTCGGTCCGGGGTTGCCCAGGCTGGAGTTCGGATCGCCGGGGTTGCTGAGGCCCGAACTCGCCCCGGGATTGTCGGGGCCGGAGCTCGGTCCGGGACTGCCCAGGCCGGAGTTCGGGCCGCCGGGATCGCGCGGAAGACGGTGGGGGGCACGGGGTTCGGAATCGGACCCCGCCGATGTCCCGGGGCCTTCGGATGTGTCCGAGGTCGGATCAGTGGGGGCGGACTTCGTGGGATCTGTGCCCGGTTTGACGATCGGGAGGATCTGGGTTTGTTCGCCGTTGTCGCCCGTATCGGCAGGCGCCGAATCAGGCTGCGCCTGACCGGGTTCGGGATCACCGGGCTTGACGACCGGGAGGATCTGGGTCGGCTCGCCGGACAGCATCGACGCGCGCGGCCGGGTCGGGTCCGGGGACATGGGCTTGCGGGCACGGACCGGTTCGGGTGTGTCGGTGTGCTCGGTGACCTTGTCGATGCGCTGGGTCGGGGCTTCGGCCTCGATCTCGGCGACGGTGCGCGGGCGGCGCGGAGTCTTGGCCAGTTTGGTGTCGGGGACCGCCGTCATCTGCATGGTCGGCGGATCGGTGATCGGGGTGGTTTTCACCAGGTCGACCACGGCACCCTGCTGCGGGCGTTCGTCGTCGAGGATGGGTTCGCCCAGGCCGATCTTCTCCTGGATGCGCTTCATCCACTTCGGCGCCCACCAGCAGTCGTCGCCGAGCAGTTTCATGATGGCGGGGACCAGGAGCATGCGCAGGATGGTGGCGTCGAGGAACAGCGCCGCGATCATGCCGTAGGCGATGTACTGCATCATCACCATGTCGGAGAACGCGAACGCGCCGGTCACCACCAGCAGGATGAGTGCGGCGGCGGTGATGATGCGCCCGGTCTGGGCGGTGCCGATCCGCACGGCTTCGGTGGTGGACGCACCTTGGGCACGTGCTTCCACCATGCGTGAGAGCAGGAAGACCTCGTAGTCGGTCGACAAGCCGTAGATGATCGCGATGATGAGCATCAACACCGGCGCGCTGATCGGCTGTGGGGTGAAGTTCAGGAGCCCGGCACCATTGCCGTCGACGAAGATCCACGTCAGGATGCCGAGGGTCGAGCCGAGGCCGAGCGCGCTCATCAACGCCGCCTTGAGCGGCAGCACCAGCGAACCGAAGGTCAAGAACATCAGCACGGTGGTGGTGACGAGCACCAGCAGGATCATCCACGGCATCAGGTCCAGCAACGTGTTGATGCTGTCGGCCATCAGGGCGGGCTGGCCGGTGACGTACATCGTGATGCCGTCGGGCACTTCGATCGAGCGAAGGTAATCGATGGTCGGGCCCACGTCACCGGTCGGGTCGATCAGGGTCGCCGAGGTGCGGTACACCTCCGAGTTGTTCGGCGGGTTGGTGGGAACGTCGAACGGGCCGGCCAGTCCGGGCGCCTGGCTGGCTTCCTTCCGGATCTGACCGATCGCGGTCGTGTTCTCGCCCACGAAGACCAGCTGGATCGGGTCGGTCTTCTTCTGCGGGAAGACTTCGTAGAAGTGTTCGAGTGAGGTTCGGGTCGAATTGTCCGGCGGGAGGTACTTCTCGTTGATGCCGCCGAAGGCGAGATTCTTGACCGGGATGATCAGTAGCAGCAGGCCGATGGTGATCGGGATGGCGATCTTGAGCGGGTGCCGCATGACCCAGCGGGTCGTATTGCCCCAGAATCCGTTCTCGACCTGTTCGGCGGTCTTGGTTTTGCGGAACCGCTTGAGCCCGAGCATGTCGACGCGGGGGCCGAGGATGCCCAGCATCGCGGGCAGGATCGTGATGGCGGTCAGCGCCGCGAGGGAGACGGCCGCGATGGTGCCGTACGCGACCGACCGCAGGAAGCCCTGCGGGAAGATCAGGATGCCGCCGAGGCTGGCGATGATCATCGTCGCGGAGAACACGACTGTTCGCCCAGCCGTCATCACCGATCGCCGCACCGCGACCCGGGTGTCGTAACCCTCGGCCAGCTCCTCGCGGAAACGGCTGACTATGAACAGGCCGTAGTCGATCGCCAGACCGAGACCGATCATCGACACGACACCGCCGACGAAGATGTTGACCTCGGTGAAGTTGGTCAGCCCCATGACCAGACCGGTGGCGCCGATGATCGTGAGACCACCGATGATCAGCGGCAGCGCGGCAGCCACGATGCCACCGAAGATGAAGAACAGCAGCACCGCCACCGCGGGGAAGGCCAGCATCTCCATCCGCTTGGAGTCGTGGTCCATGGTGTCGGTCAGGGTGACCGCGAGGGGCTGCAGGCCCGAGACCTCCACGTCGACACCGGGGATGTAGAAGGCATCCTGCACGGCGCGGTAGTTGGTCATGATGACGGTGTCGTTGTCACCGACGATGGCGATCGAGGCGAACGCGTGCTTTTTGTCCTTGGACCCGAATACCGACGGCACGGCGGGCGCGTCGCCCACCTTCCAGTAGGTGCCGTTGATCTTGTCGATGTGGTCCGGGTGCTCGGCGACGGCCGTGCTCAGGTTGTCGACGATCTTCTGCTGGAACTCCGGGTCATCGATCGTCTTGCCCTCGGGCGCGTTGTACATGACGATGACGTCGGCCATGTGGTCACGGCCGAAAGCCTCGTCGGCGATCTCCGCGCCCTGCACCGATTCGGAGCCGGGGTCGAACCAGCCGCTCTGGGTCAGGCGATCGCCCAAGCCCGTGCCGTAGGCGCCCAGCGCCAACATCGCGGCACCGACGACCGCGATGACGGCGAAGCGGAACCGATAGACCAGATCGCCCCAGCGGGTGAACACTTAAGCGACTCCTTGACCAGGGCGAGAAGTGAGTAGCGCCGACAGCGGCCGGAACGGCTGCAGCCATGCGCCCTCGTCGGGCAGCGAATCGAGGCTCACCCGCGGCAGCGGCTCCCGGAATACGCCCGGGATGTCCTCGAGATCGACGAACTCGAGAGTATCGGAAGTGACGGCCCAACTCGCGTGCTCACGGAATCCGAGCACCTGAGCGGGGATTCCTCTGGCCGCTATCGCTTCGAGCGGTTCGCGGAAGGCTTGACCGTCGGCGGAGGCGACCATGATGCCGGCCAGGCCGCCGTCGCGGGCGCGCGTGGCGATGTGGGCGAGCATGTCGGCGTCGACATCGGAGTCTTCGTCGATCTTGGGTTTGGCGAAGACGGCGAAACCGACATTGCGCAACGCCTCGACCCACGGGCGGACCACGTCGGCGGTGCCGGGGGCGATGTTGGTGAACACGGTGGCTTCGGCTTCGACGCGGCCTTTGGTGCCCACCGACAGTTCGGCGGTGCGGGCCAGCAGCCAGCGGCCGAGCGCGTCGAAGCGGGGACGGTAAGCGGCGGTGGGACGCCCACCGAGGATGGCGCCCAGTCCCATGTCGAGGTTCGGCGCGTCCCAGACGAGCAGGACGCGCCGGACATCTGGCCCGGAACTGGTCAACGCCTCGGCGCCGGCGCCTGATCGGTCGGCATCCGGCATCTCGGGGGCGATCTCACTCACGCTCATCTGTCGATCTTCCCCCATATGAACTCGTTGATCGCGCTTCCGGCACGCAGACCTTTGTCTTCGAATTTGGTGACCGGCCGGTCGAACCCGATCGGCGCGGTGTCGCGGTTGGCCGCGCTGTCGCCACCGGTGGTGTCGTTCAGGCCGGTGAGCAGCGGTTCCGCCGAGCCTACTTCGAGAATGTGTTCGGCGTAATCGGCATGGTCGGTGGCCACGTGCAGCACACCGCCCGGCCGCAGCCTGCTGGCGATCAACGCGAAGGTCGGCGCTTGCAGCAGCCGGCGCTTGTGGTGGCGCGCCTTGGGCCACGGGTCCGGGAAGAACACACGCACACCGGTCAGCGACTCCGGGGCAACCATGTTCTCCAGCACGTCGACGGCATCGCCGCGCAGCAGCCGGATGTTGTCGATCTGTTCGCGTTCGATCTGCTGGACGAGCTGGGCGAGACCGGGCTTGTAGACCTCGATACCGATCAGGTTCAGGTGCGGTTCGGCGGTGGCCATGGCGGCGGTGGCGGTGCCGGTGCCGCAGCCGATCTCGATGACGAGCGGAGCACTGCGCCCGAACCAGGTGTCGGGGTCGAGCGGTTCGTTGGACACGTCACGCCCGATCACCGGCCAGGTGCGTTCCCAGGAGGCCCGCTGGTTCGGTGTCAGCGCACCGCGACGGGAGCGGAAGCTCGTGACGCGCGGATACAGCCGGGAGCCGGTGGTGGAGCGGCGGCCCGCCTCGTTCGGCATCTCCGAGAGCTTCAAATGCCCCGGGGCGGTGGACGGCGGCCCGGAAACCGGCTCGACAGGGTGGTTGGCGGCGTCGTTCACGTCGTCCATTGTCCAGCATGCGCGCAGCTACGTCGCAGCCGGTCACAGCGGGTGGGGCCAACCGCGCGTCGCGGCGGGGTCTGGCCCCGGGCGGGCGGGATTCTTCGACGACGGCCCGTCCGGCGCGGATCTGACAGAATGCCCTCCGAAAAGGGGGTGCACGTAATGCCGACAGCCACCGTGACCGCGCAGACCCGGCCGTCCGATCAGCTCGATCAGCTGATCTCGGCTCTCGCTGCTGGCCGGGGCGGTGATCCGGCGGTCGCCGAGCGGCTCGCGGCCGCGGTCGCCCGGCGTCGCCGTCCACTGCGCATCCAGGTGGCCGGGCGCGCGCTGAGCGGTCGCACCACCGTGCTCGCCGCGCTGGCGTTGCTCTCGGCGCAGGAGACCGCGCCGGTGGACCAGCCGGAGCTGCCCGACCCGGTGCTCGACGGTGATCTGGTGGTGTACGTGCTGGCCGGTGCGCCCCAAGCCGCGGATCTGCGGGTGCTCGCGACGCTGCCGCCGGGTCGGGCGATCGTGGTGCTCAACAAGGCCGACGCGGTGGGTGCGCGCTGGGGTGACGCGGTGGTCGCGGCGGAACGGCATGCCCGTGAGCTGCGGGTGCCCGTGGTTCCGGTGGTCGCCGCGCTCGCGGCCCGGACGCGGGCGGGCGCCGTGGACGCCGCCGATCTGAGTGATCTGCGCCGGCTCGCCGTCGGCCCGGATGTGCCGTCGTTGCTGGCCGCCGAACTGTTCATCGGCGCCGGTTCCGATCAGGACGCGCGCAGGCGGCTGATCGCGCGCTGGGACCTCTACGGCGTGGACTGCGCGCTCACCGCGTTGCGTGCCGACCCGGACCTGAGCTCGGCGGCGCTGATCCAGATCCTGCACTCGGCCAGCGGGGTCGACCCCCTGCACCGGCTGGTGCATCGCCGCTACGAGCAGGTGGAGGCGGTGCGCGGCGGCGAACTGATCGACGAGCTGGTCCGGCTGGCGGCCCGCGCGATTCCCGGCGACGGCGGGCGCGCCCGCGACCTGATCGAGCACTACCTCGCCGGTGACGAAGCGCTGTGGGCCGGACTGTGTGCCGGTCTGGCCTGCCCGGAGGTGGCCCATCTGGCGGCCGGCTACCCGGCGCCCGCACCCGCCGACGCCGACGAGGCCCTGTCCCGCGCTACCCGCTGGCGTGCCGTGGTGTCCAGTGACATGCCACCCGCCGCGCGCCGTGCCGCCCTGCGGGTGCACAACGGTTACATCAGAGCCTGGGAGCGGATGAGCAGTGCCGGACTCTGAGGAGGCCGACGGACTGCGCGCGGAGGTCGACGCCGTCATCGCGCGGTGGAACCCGCAGGGCAAGGCGTTGTTGCGGGCGATGGCCGGCTCGGGCGCGGGGGCGGGGGTGGTGCTCTACGCCGCCGACGACGCCAACACCACGCTCGTGCGCACCGAGCTGGCTCGCTTCGAACCACGCGTCGACCTGCTCGACCCCGCCGCCACCCCCGAGGCCGCCGCGTCGCTGATCCTGTTCGACGCGGGCAGTGTGATCGGCGCCGACATGCTCGCCCTGATCGATCGCCTGCGCGCCGCCGGACGACCCGTCCTGCTCGCCATGAACGGTTTCCACGCCTACCAGGACTGGCGGGCGATCCGCGAACGCAGCCTGGCCCTGCTCGCCGCCCGCGGCATCACCGACCTCGAGGTGCTCGCGGTCTCGGCGCGCCTGGCCGCCGCGGCCCGCGCCACCGACGATTCGGCGTTGCTGGACCGTTCCGGGCTGGCCGGTCTGCACGCCGCCCTGGCCGCGGCCACCGCCCAGTCTCCGGTCGACGGCGCCGAACGTCGCGCCGCCGTGCTCGCCCGGGTCCTGGCCGACACCAGGTCCCGGATCGAGGAGCAGGTCACCGCCCTGCGAGCGGGCGGTGAGGCGGCCAGGATCCGGGAGGAGCGGGTGGCGTTGCTCGCCGGGCGCGACGGCGGGCGTCAGACCGGGTTGGCGGCGGTACGCAGCCAGGTCCAGCTGGCGCGCGTCGACCTGACCACCGAGGTGGGGTCGATGGTGCGCGCCCTGCACACCCGTTCGCGCGCCGAACTGGATCGCTGCGATCGCGCGGAACTGCGCGCCTACCCGCAACGGTTGCAGCAGGCCGTCGGGGAACTGTCGGTGGTGGTCGATGCCACGATCGAGCAGCGCGTCGCCGAGACCGCCCGCCGCGTCGGGACCGGCGCACCCGTCGTACGCAGGCACGATCCGGCCCCGGGGCTCGGTCCCGACCCGGCGCCGCGGCACCGGGGTGTCGAAGATCACCTCATGATCGCGCTCGGCGCCTCGGCCGGTGTCGGCCTCGGCCGGTTGATCGTCGCGCCGCTGTCGCTGGTGCCGACCCTGGACGTGGCCAGCGTCCCGGTGACGCTGTTGCTCGGTGCGGGCGCGGCCTACTGGGTGGTGCGCGCGCGAGCCCAGCTCGCCGAACGCAACCACATGTCGCAGTGGGTCGGCGAGGCGCTGATCAATGTGAAAGCCCAGCTCGAGCAGCGGGTGGCGGCCGTGCTGGTGGATGTGGAGGCCGAGCTGGCCGAGCATGTGGTGACCGAATCGACGGCGCGCGCGGTGGCGGTGGACCGGCGCGTGACCGAACTCGACGCGCTGGCCCGGCGGATCGTCGCCGAGCGGCCCGCGCAGCTCTCGGCGTGCGAGCGCGATATCGACACGCTGGACCGGATGTGACGCACGCGATTGGCCGACCCGCCGGTGGGTACTAGTTTGGTCGAACCCGATTCCTTATCGATCGTCATATCGCGTTAACCTTGACAGCAGGAACCTGGGCGTCCTGCTCCGTGCCGGTCGACGCGCGGCCTCCGTCCATGTACGGCCCTCCTTCGCCGTCCATCAGGGGCTGTGCGGTGGTCGGTCGTTGTGGACGTCTTCCCGCCACGGTGGCGATCGATGGATTCGCGCTGGTCGACGGCCTGACCGACGCGAGAAATCGAACACCGCCCATCTCAGGAGAGTTTTCATGACCTCAGCGACCATTCCTGGTCTTCGTGGATCCGACGGCACCGCGCCGACCGAGCACAGTGAACTGCTCGCCTGGGTACAGGAAGTCGCAGAGCTCACTCAGCCGGACCGGGTGGTCTGGGCCGACGGCTCCGACGCGGAATGGGATCGCCTGACGACCCAGCTGGTCGAGGCGGGCACCTTCAAGAAGCTCGACGAGAAGAAGAAGCCCAACTCCTTCCTCGCCCTGTCCGACCCCTCCGATGTGGCGCGCGTCGAATCGCGCACCTACATCTGCTCCGAGACCGCTGAGGACGCGGGCCCCACCAACAACTGGGTCGACCCCGCCGAGATGCGCGCCACCATGACCGAGCTGTACCGCGGCTCGATGAAGGGCCGCACCATGTATGTGGTGCCGTTCTGCATGGGCCCGCTCGGTGCCGAGGACCCCAAGCTGGGTGTGGAGCTCACCGACTCCGAGTACGTGGTGGTCTCCATGCGCGTGATGACCCGTATGGGTCAGGCCGCCCTGGACAAGATGGGCACCGACCGCCCGTTCGTGAAGGCGCTGCACTCCGTGGGCGCCCCGCTGGCCGAGGGCCAGGCCGACGTGCCGTGGCCGTGCAACGACACCAAGTACATCACCCACTTCCCCGAGGCCCGCGAGATCTGGTCCTTCGGTTCGGGTTACGGCGGCAACGCGCTGCTCGGCAAGAAGTGCTACTCGCTGCGCATCGCCTCGGCGATGGCGCACGACGAGGGCTGGCTGGCCGAGCACATGCTGATCCTCAAGCTGATCTCGCCCGAGAACAAGAACTACTACATCGCCGCGGCGTTCCCCAGCGCCTGCGGTAAGACCAACCTGGCGATGATCCAGCCGACCATCCCCGGCTGGCGCGCCGAGACCCTGGGCGACGACATCGCCTGGATGCGTTTCGGCAAGGACGGCCGCCTCTACGCGGTGAACCCGGAGTTCGGTTTCTTCGGCGTCGCGCCGGGCACCAACCACAGCTCCAACCCCAACGCGATGGCCACCATCGACGCGGGCAACACCGTCTACACCAACGTCGCCGAGACCGACGACAACGATGTGTGGTGGGAGGGCCTGGAAGGCGAGCCGCAGCACCTGACCGACTGGAAGGGCAACGACTGGGTTCGCGGCGAGAGCGAAACCCTGGCCGCGCACCCGAACTCGCGTTACTGCACGCCGATGTCGCAGTGCCCCATCCTGGCTCCGGAGTGGGACGACCCGCAGGGTGTGCCGATCTCGGCGATCCTGTTCGGCGGTCGCCGCAAGACCACCGTTCCGCTGGTGACCGAGTCCTTCGGTTGGGAGCACGGCGTTTTCATGGGCGCCACGATGGGCTCGGAGCAGACCGCCGCCGCCGAGGGCAAGGTCGGCACCGTGCGCCGCGACCCGATGGCGATGCTGCCGTTCCTGGGCTACCACGTGGGCGACTACCTCAACCACTGGATCGAGCTGGGCAAGAACGCCGACTCGACCAAGCTGCCGAAGATCTTCTACGTCAACTGGTTCCGTCGTGGTGAGGACGGCCGCTTCCTGTGGCCCGGATTCGGTGAGAACTCCCGCGTGCTGGAGTGGATCGTCGGCCGCATCGAGGGTCGTTCGGGCGCCGAGGCCACCCCGGTGGGCCACGTGCCCGGCGCCGCCGATCTCGACCTGGCCGGCCTCGATGTCGAGGCCGCCGATGTCGACGAGGCGCTCGCGGTGAACGCCGAGGAGTGGCGCAAGGAGATCCCGTCGATCGAGGAGTGGTTCGAGTTCATCGGCGACAAGCTCCCCGCCGGCGTGCGTGACGAGTTCGAGGCACTCAAGCAGCGCCTGGGCTGACCCACACGGACACCTGGAACCGCCCGCACCGAATCCGGTGCGGGCGGTTTCGTTTCGACATCCGGCGATTCCCGGGCACGAGATCGGGGTACCTCTGTATGAAGATCAGAGAGTCGCTCGGACATGAGAATCGCCGTCACCTATATTCCCAGTCAGGTTCTCTGTACGTCGCACCATCCCGAGCTAACTCCGTTGTGATCGACGCTGAGAGGTGGCTGACGCATGACCGATCTGGTGGCCCGATCCGAGCCCGACGCCTGTTCGAGCACGCCCATGCAGCGCGTGGCCGGGCGGCTGGAAAGCGTCCTGCCCCCGGGCTGGCGAGTCGAGGTGGTCGATCTCCCGGCCAAGGGGCAGGTGGCTGCGCAACCCGTGCTGCGGGTGCTGATGCCGCAGGACTAGCCGGTCCAGCCCATCGGCATCAGCACCGACTTCTGTTCGCAGAACGCGTCGAGTCCTTCGGGCCCGTTCTCGCGGCCGATGCCGGAGTTCTTGTAGCCACCGAAGGGCGCGGTGGCGTCGAAGGCGTACCAGTTGATCGCGTAGGTGCCGGTGCGTACGCGGGCCGCGATCTCGGCGCCGTGTTCGACGTCGGTGGTCCAGACCGAGCCCGCCAGGCCGTACACGGAGTCGTTGGCGATCGCCACTGCCTCGTCTTCGGTGTCGTAGGGGATCACCGACAGCACCGGGCCGAAGATCTCCTCCTGGGCGATGGTGCTGGAGTTGTCGACGTCGGCGAAGATCGTGGGCTCGACGTACCAGCCGCGCTCCAGACCGGCCGGCCGGCCGCCGCCGAGCACCAGCCGCGCTCCCTCGGCCTTGCCCTTGGCGATGTAGCCCTCCACCCGGTCGCGTTGCTGTGCGCTGATCAGCGGGCCGAGCTGGGTCGCGGGATCGTTCGGGTCACCGGTCTGCATGGTGCGCACGTGGGCGACCAGCGCGTCGACGATCTCGTCATAGCGGCTGCGCGGCGCGAGGATCCGGGTCTGGGCGACGCAGCCCTGCCCGCTGTTCATCAACCCGGAGAACGCGAGCACCGGAATGCACGCCGCGAGGTCGACATCGGGCAGCACGATCGCGGCCGACTTACCGCCGAGTTCCAGCGACACCGTCTTGAGCTGCTCGCCGGCCAGCGCGGCCAGCCGCTTGCCGACCGGGGTGCTGCCGGTGAAGGTCACCTTGTCGACGCCGGGGTGGCCCGCGAGGTATTCGCTGGCCTCGGCCTCGGCGGGCAGGACGGACAGCACGCCGTCGGGTACGCCGGCCTCGGTGAAGATGTCGGCGAGGATGTTGGTGGTGAGCGGGGTCAGCGGTGAGGGCTTGAGTACCACCGTGCAACCGGCCAGCAGGGCGGGGCCGAGCTTGTTGACGGCGAGGAACAACGGGACATTCCAGGCGGTGATCGCCGCGACCACACCGCGCGGTTCCCGTGAGACACGGGTGGTTCCGAACAGGCCGACCCGAGTTTCGTTCCAGGCGAAGCTCTTCGCGAGCGTGGCCAGGGCGTCGAGCGCGGCGACGGCCGGAATCTGATTGAGTGTCAAGGCCGCTGACACCGGCACGCCCATCTCCGCGGTGAGCGCTGCGAGCAGTTCGGGGGAGCGTTGCTCGATCAACCGGGCGGCCTTGGTGAGCACCTCGGCTCGTTCCAGTGGTGGGGTGGACGGCCACGGACCGCTGTCGAAGGCGTCGCGGGCCGCGGCGACCGCGGCGTCGACGTCGGCCCTCGTTACCGCAGGCACGCTGCCGACGGTCTCCTCTGAGGCCGGTGAGACCACGGAAATGCGGTCACTACCTGCCGGGGTGGTCCACTTGCCGCCGATGAACAGACTGTCGTAATGCATGAGAACACGTTACAGTTTTGCGACCGGATTGTCTGCAACACGTTCTAATTCGTTGTCCCGCAACAGCTGTGAACAGCATGAATTCCGACTCGTCGGTTCGCTTTTCAGGTAAACGCACTATTGCGTTCTGTTGTTGAAAAGGGGATGCTTTAGCTACTGATCAGCTCGCTCGATTCATCGGACCTTAACAGCGAATTGGGGAGACCGACTCATGGCTGTGCAAGTGATCGGCCGATCGTTGATGACCAGCGACCAGACCGACCATCAAGCGAAAAGTGTGGGCAGCGGAGGATGGGTTGTCTCATTCCTGCCGGGCCGCACACTCACGATCGAGCAGGCAACTGCCGCCATCCAGGCCGCTGAGGCGGTCGCGATGGTCGGATCGCTCGCCGACCAGGTGGGCCTGACCACGCTGGAAACTGTCGGCTTGGCGATTCAGGAATCGCCGTGGGACAGGGTGTTACCCGAACCGGTGCGCAGGTCGCGACGACTGAGCTGGCTCGCCTGATCATTGTTTGGTGGCAACCACCACCAGGTTGCTCACCAATAGCTCACGGACGAGCGGAATTCGGACGAGCCACCACGCCCAGCGTGGATGGTACCGGGGAAAGATGGTCCGCACATCGGCTGAAGTCGTTGCCGCCCAGTGCAAACCATCCTTCGCCGTGACCGCGAACAATGAGCGGCCGAACCTGTTCTTCGGTTCACGTCCGTGCTTGCGCCGATACCGGCGGGCCGCGAACTCACCACCGAGGTAGTGCCACAGACCGGTCTCGTGACCACCGAAGGGCCCGTGCCACACCGTGTACGAGTACACGATGAGGCCGCCGGGCCTGGTCACCCGCACCATCTCCTCGGCCATCAGCCACGGCTGCGGCACGTGCTCGGCGACGTTCGAGGAGAAACAGACGTCGAAAGCGTTGTCGCGGAAGGGCAGTGCCATGCCCGATCCGCGCACCGAACCCGACACCCGCAGGCCCGCCGCGTGCATCTCCGACGGGTCAGGCTCCACCGAGACATAACGGGCGCCCACCGCGCTGAACTCGTCGGCGAAGTACCCGGGCCCACCGCCCACGTCGAGGACCACGGTGCCGGTGAGCTCGCGGCCGGTGACGTCGGCGTAGAAGTCGGCGACCAGCTCGGCGCTGTCGGTGGCGATGCCACCGTAGAAGCGGGCCGGGTCGGACTGCTCGAACCGGAAACTGGTGAGCAGGCGCAACGAGCGGCGCAGCGTGGCGCGGCGCGCGAACCGGGACCGGTCACGTCGGCGGACTGGCTGCTCGGCGCTGGGCTGCTCGGCTCTCGGCTGGGTGGCGATCGGCACGCCGCAGAGTTTATGGGCTGCCTATTCGGACGCCGCTGGTGGTGGGGGCGTGGGAAGACGGGGTCTCGGTTGGGGCGCCCACCGGTGCGAGTGAGGCCGGGGGCGTCCGCATGGGTGGCTCGTGGGGCGGGGGCGCTCACAGTGCGACTGGGCCGGTGTGTCCGTGTGGTGGTGGGAGCTCGCAGTGCGACTGGGCCGGTGAGTCCGTATTTGGTGGCTGGTGGGGGCTCGCAGTGCGGCCGGTGCATTCGTATTGGTGGCTGGTGGGGCGGGGGCTCACAGTGGGACGTCCGGGGCATTCGCATCGGCGTCGCGGCGCTGCCCCGATCGCTTGATCTGGGCTGACACTGCCGATGTGTCCGTGTTGCGTGGCACACACCCGCTAGTGTGGGGGCCGACGTTTGTCTGCCACTGAACCGATTGCGAGACCCGACCGTGCGTGAAGTCCTCCTACTCTGCTGGCGTGACACCGGGCACCCGCAGGGCGGGGGCAGCGAGCGGTACCTCGAGCAGGTCGGCGCGCAGTTGGCCGCGCGCGGCATCAAGGTCACCCTGCGGACAGCCGGTTACCCCGGGGCGCCCGAGCGCGAGCGGATCGACGGCATCGACATCAGCCGCGCAGGTGGGCGCTTCACCGTGTACCCGCGCGCGCTGGCCGCCATCGTGGCAGGTCGGCTCGGTTTCGGCCCGCTGAAGGGACTGCGACCCGACGTCGTGATCGACACCCAGAACGGCATCCCCTTCTTCGCCACCGCCACGGGCGTGCCCTCGGTGGTGCTGGTGCACCACGGGCACCGGGAGCAGTGGCCGGTGGCCGGGCGTCTGGTCGGGCGGATCGGCTGGTGGATCGAGTCCACCTTGTCGCCGCGCGTGCACCGCGACAACCAGTACCTCACCGTGTCGCTGCCCTCGGCCGAGGAGCTGTCGGTACTCGGCGTGGATCGCGGCCGCATCGCCGTGGTCCGCAACGGCGCCGAACCGGTGCCCGCCGAGGTCGTCCCGGGCGACGACACCACCCGCGCCACCCACCCTCGCATCGCGGTGCTGTCGCGTCTGGTTCCGCACAAACAGATCGAAGACGCGCTCACCGCCGTCGCACAACTGCGTGAGCGCTTCCCCGACGTGCACCTCGACGTCATCGGCGACGGCTGGTGGGCGCCCAACCTGCGTGCCTGCGCCGACTCCCTCGGCATCGCCGACGCGGTCACCTTCCACGGTCACGTCGACGAACGCCGCAAGCACGAAATCCTGGCCACCGCGTGGGTTCATGTGATGCCCTCACGCAAGGAAGGCTGGGGATTGGCCGTCATCGAAGCCGCCCAGCACGGCGTCCCCACCATCGGCTACCGCAGCTCCCGTGGCCTCACCGACTCCATCGTCGACGGCGTCACCGGCCTGCTCGTCGACGACGCCCCCGCCCTCGCCGTCGCGGCGGCCGAACTACTGTCCGACGCCGACACCCGCCAGATGATGGGCGAAAAAGCTCGCACCCGCGCCCACGAGTTCTCCTGGGAACAGACCGGCGCCGGCGTTTACGAAGTCCTCAGCGCCGCCGCCCGAGGCACCTTCGTCACCGGCCTGGTCGCCCCGTCGGCCCAGGCCGACCCGCTCAGTCGCTGAAAACGTCGTCCACGGTCCGCGCACTGATCGCCCGATCCAACCATTCTCCCAGCTGAGCACGGTTATGACAGGACGTGATCTTGCGTTCGGCCGCTACCGGGACATCAATGCCCCGTCGCCGCAGAATCCGCACAATGCTCTCCGAAACACCTTCTTCGCGCCCTTCCTCGCGGGCTTCTCGGCGCATCCGCTGCGATGTCTCGGAACGGAAGAACGACAGAGGTACAGACATCAACTTCCTCCAGATTCGGGCACCTCGAGTACGACCGAGGCCCAGTTCGACGAGTTCGGCGTAGATCTGAGCATCATCACTGTCGCCGGTGAGGCGCAGAGCGGCGGCCAGCGATTCCAGTACCGCTGACCATAGCTGGAAGACATAGATCGCTGATGGGGCTGAGGTGCTATTTGGGTGGCATGTTGTGCGACACGCGTGGGTCGCCCTCCGTCAGTGGCGGGTGGGGCGGAGGGCGGCGGTGGTCAGGCCGGTTGTGAGGAGGAGGGCCCAGAGGGTGTGGGCGGCGGTTGAGGTGTGGCGTTGGGTGGGGGTGGCGATGTCGGTGGGGGTGGGGGAGGGGATTCGGTAGAGGGCCAGGTGGGGGTCTTCGTAGCGGAGTTCCGCTGCGGTGAGGGTGGCTTCGGAGTCGCCCAGGGAGCCGGGGGTGGTGCGTTCCACCAGGATCCAGCCGACGCCGAGGGCGGCCAGGTCGGTGGGTGGGGCGCCGTTGAGGAGGGCGGTTTCGACGGTGCGGGCGCGGTTTCCTTCGCCGTTCACCGCGTAGCCGCGGACTCGGAGTTCACCGGTTTGCAGTACGTCGTTGGGCAGGATGCGGGGGGCGGGGTCCAGGACAGGAGCTGGTCCACTGTAGGGAAAGCGGCGGAACATGCCCGCTGGGAGGACGGCGACATCGCCGGGGGCGTCGACGCGTTCGACGACCTCGGCCCAGCCCGCCGGGTAGTGGACGGGGCGCAGTGCGCCGCCGACGCCCCAGGCCAGGTCGGCCAGCGGGAGGATCAGCAGCGCGAGGAAGGCGGTGGCGATTGCGGCTTGCGCGGGTGTGCGTTCGGTGCTGGCCGCTTCGTCGGGTTGCCTGGTGAACCGGTGTAGCCGGGCGGCCAGCGTTCGGCATGCCGCCGCGGCGCACAAGGCGTAGGCGGGCATCGCCAGGGCCACATACTTCTGGGTGTCCCGCAGCAGCCCGGCCCCGGGAACATGCACCATCAACCACTCCCCGGCCGCGATCCCCGCGTCGGTCGCGCCGAGCGCCGGCAGCACGATCGACACCGCCGCGATCACCAACAGCACCCGCCCGACCTGTCCCCGCGCCCACACCGCGCGCACCCCCAGCGCGACGATCCCGAGCAACAAAACCGTGCCGACCAGCGCCAACGGTGTCGTCCGGCTCGCGGGTACCGCCTCGGAATTCCAGATCCCGCCCAGCCCCGCGAGGCTGCCCAAGGTGCCGAGCCACGGTTCGGCGCGGGCGGCGAAGGCGGAGACACCGGCGGGGTCGGAGGGTTCGGCACCGGATCCGAGCGCGGTCGCGGTCAACCAGGGCGCGCAGGTGGCGACCCACAGCACGAGAGCGGGGAGCAGTGCGCGCCGCCCGACCAGTGCGAGTCCGACTATGGCGGCCAGGAGGGATCCGGTCGGCGTCAACCCGGCCGCCGCGAAGCTCGCCGTCAGCGCAGCCCATCCGCCGACAGCTCCCGCTCGCCCGCCGACAGCTCTCGCCCGTGCGCCGACAGCTCTCGCCCGTGCGTCGTCGGTTCGCGGGCGGCCGTCGTCGGTTCCCGGGCGTGCGCCGACAGCTCTCGCCCGTGCGTCGTCGGTTCCCGGGCGGCCGCCGTCGGTTCCCGGGCGTGCGTCGTCGGCGGGCGGGCGTGCGTCGTCGGCTCTCGGGCGTTCCGTCGCGTCTTCGACAGCCTCGCTCACCGACCGAATACGCACGGCGGCCAGGACGGTCCAGGGCAGCGCCGCGTACCCGGCCAGCAGACTCCAGTGGCCCTGTAGCAGCCGTTCGGCGACAAAAGGATTCCACAGTGCGACGGTGGCGGCGACGAGCTGTGCGCCGGTGGATGCGTCCAGGAGGCGGCGGGCCAGGACGGCGGCGCCGTACGCGGCAGACCAGAGCGCGACGATGAGAATCGCTTTGACCAGGACCCCGCCGTCGATCAGGGGTGACAGCACGGCGAGCAGGGTGTCCTGGGGGACCGCGCGCGGTGCGGCGGCGCCGAGGCCGAGGGCCGAATCGGTGAGGTAGGAGCGGGGCGTGCTCACCGCATCGCGGAGCAGCAGGTAGCCCGAGCCGGTGAGTGGTCCGACGATGATCAGCGTGAGCAGCGCGCAATAGCCGGCTACCCACGCCCTCGCCCGCACACCGCTACCCGTCACGTCATCGCACCTTACGTCCCGGCACGTCGCAGTGGGACCGAAGGTTTCGCCCGCGCACTCGGCCGTCGCGGTCGGCGCTGAACGGCAGCTCGGAAAGTGACATCCTCGAAACTGTCCACAGTCCTGCACAGGGGTGGCGAACAGGCGCGGGCGCCCGCCGGCTCGGTCCACGTCCGGCCGAGCACGGCCCCGACGAGCTGGGCGGTGTGGACTGGCGCCGTCCTGGATGGTGCCGCTGTCACCGCCGGGTCGAGGCAGCAGCCGAGTCGACCGGCATGCGGGCCGCCGTGAGCAGGACGACGACCCCGACGATCGCGGTGGTCACGGCGGCGACCGAAACGGCGGTGACGATCAGGGATTCGATACTGCGGGCGAACACGAGCATCAGTGCCACTTCGACGGCCAACCCCACCCAGGTGACCATGGCCAGCGCGGTGCGCTCGACCGCGATCGCCGAGAGCAGCGCACCTTGGAGCACCGCCAAAATCGCGCCGTGCAGGGCGAACACCCACAGCATCGACTGGATGGGGGCGTAGTCCTCACCCGCGAACAGTGGTGCCAGCGGCGCGGCCACCGCCGCCCCGAGCACAGCGACGATGCCGATCACCGACAGCACCGACAGCGCGTCGCGGATGGCGCGGGCCGAGTGGGTCGGCTGCGCCATCCGCGGATACAGCACCACCCCCACGGCCTGCGGCAACCAGAATGCGATCTTCGTCGCGATGGTGCCCAGTGAATAGCGACTCGCGTCCACGTCGTCGAGCACGATGCGCACCACGATCAGGTCCACCGACGACAACGCCATCAGCGCGGCCTGCACCTGCACGGCCCGCAGCACCGGCAGCACACCGAACCCGGCACCTGATTTCGTCGAAGATGCGCCCGCACCCGGCACCTGATCGGCTGTGCCGTCTTTTCCGCCGGAGACTCGATTCGCTGTGAAGCCGCCGCCCCTTGGCGCCCGGCTCGCCGCGAAATCGTCCACGCCGGTAACCGTGTTCGCGGCGATCCGTCCTGCGATGAACGCCGCCCCGAAAATGCCGGCGGCACCAGCCCACAGCGCACCGGCCGCGCCGCCGCCGAGCGTCAACGCCGCCAGCGCGGGCACCACGCGCGCGGTCCCGGCCATCGCCAGTACGGCGGCCAAGGCCCGAAACCGTCTGCCGCCTTGCAGCATTCCTTGCTCACCGGAGAGCACAACCAGTGCGGGCGCCGCTCCGAGCGCGGCTGCGGCGGCCCACACACCTACATGCAGCACCTCGGCCACCACGGGCACCAGCACCACCGCGACCGCCGCGACCAGCGCGGCGCACCGCCACTGCATCGCCCGCAGTGCCCGTGCCGGCGCCCCGCGCACCACCTCGCGGGCCACCACGTTCTGCATGGCCAGGGCGGGTACCGCGCACAGCAGCTGCACGGCCAGCAGGCTCGCGAATTCGCTGTATCCGGTCACGCCGAGCCAGCGACCCGCCAACAACTGCAGCAGGTATCCGGCGACGTTGGCGGTCATCGCGCCAGCCGTCACCCAGGTCAGATCAGCAACAACAGGTGGGCGACGGACCGAAGACACGCTTCATCGTCGCACGAGGGGAGTTGCCGAGCTGCTGGCACAGCCCCTTTTCGGGTGCCGGCCCGGGCCCGGCGCCGCAACGCCGTAGTTGTCCACGAACGAAAAAGGCCCCGGTGGTGACCGGGGCCTTCCGCTGGTGTGGATCAGGGGCGTTTGTTCGTGTCGATCTGTTCGGTCGGCCCGTCGTAGTCACCGCGGGGGAACTGGGTGGTAGGCGTGTCGTCTCCGCTGGTGAACTGCGTGGTCGGTGTGTCGTCGCCGTCCCAGCGGGTGGCCGCGGTGTCGTCGGCGGCGGGCCCGGGTGTCGGGCGGGTGCCGCGCGGACTGGCGTGCGCGGGTGCGCTGCCGCCACGCAGGCCGAGGAACAGGCCGGCGAGCAGCGCGATCACACCGAGCACACCGAATACGATCGGCACGATCCGGCCGAACAGCGACAGCTTGTCGGTGTTCTCCTCGGCGATCGCCAGCTGCGATTCGACGGTGGCCTCGTCGAACACGATGTGCGACTTGAGTGCGGTCACTTCCGGCTTGTCGGCCGCCCGCGCGTAGTACAGGTGGATCGACTCGCCGCCCTTGATGACGGTGCCGGTCTCGGGCTCCACCCACAGGTCGCGCACGTTGGTGTAGTACCGGGTCATGGTGACCGGCGTGTCGTCACGTTCGTCGACGCCCCACTTCGACGCGGGCAGGGTGAGCCGGTTGGCCGGTGCCTTCACCACATCCCAGGTGCTGGTGGGCGGCGCGATCATCTGGAAGCGGTAGACCTTGGTGCTGTTGATCTCGGTCTCTTCGATGAAGTTGGCGTCGAAGGACTTTCGCACGTTGATGTCGAAGTACGGGTAGGTCTTCTTCTCGGTGCCGATCGGGAAGCGGTAGCCGATGCCGGTGTGCTGCACCGGTTCCATCACGCTGCCGTCCTTGTCGACGGTCACCGCGATCGAGCCGTTGGGCTCCTCGTCCACCGGCATGCCCGTGGTGCGCGAGATGGTGACGCGGTCGATGTTGGCGGTGAGCAGACCGGTGTCGCCCTGTACGTCGGTGCGGCGCAGGGTGCTGCCTGCCTGCAAGGTCATCACGTCGGCGTCGGAGGGCTCCTCGACGGTGACGAATCGCTGCGAGATCAGCGGAACGTTCTCGTCCACCACCGCGGGGCCGTCGCCGGAGGTGAGCGACTTGGAGTCGAGGACGAGACTCTCTTCGTCGGGCTGACTCTCGGCGATCGTGGTGATCTCGAGATCGAGTGGAGTCTTGGCGACTTTGCTCACCGTGTAGGTGGGGATCATCAGCGCGGCGACGAGTAATGCCGCGCCCAGACCCACGAGCACGCAGGCGACCGTCCTTCTGGTACCGGCACTCAGTGCCATGCAAACTCTCCTCGTCGTTCGAACACGAATGGTCCGGTGGTCTGGTATTGCACCACAGGCACGCCTGAGCCGACACTAACAGCCCATGTTCGCAGAGTGTGGCGCTGCGCCGGGGAAAACGCCGACACGGCAGACTGGAGTCCGATGACGACCGCGACCACTCCCGTTCCGGCGCCGCGCGCCTTCATTCCCGCGCTCGAGGGCATGCGTGGAATGGCCGCGCTCGGCGTGCTCGTCACGCATGTGGCGTTCCAGACCGGGGCGTCGGGGATCGCGGTGGTGGGGCCGCTGCTGGAACGCTTCGACATGGCGGTGGCGATCTTCTTCGCGCTGTCGGGTTTCCTGCTGTGGCGACCGCACGCGGCGCTGGCGCACGGGCGCGGCTCCGCACCCGGCACCCGTCGCTATCTGCTGCACCGGTTCACCCGGATCGTGCCCGCGTACTGGGCTGTGGTGGTGTTCGTGCTGGTGTTGCTGCCGAGCGCGGCGCAGTCGGCGAACCTGCGGGTGTGGGGGTCGAATCTGCTGTTGCTACAGGTTTTCGTGCCGCTCACCCTCACCGATGGGCTCACGCAGATGTGGAGTCTGTCGGTGGAGGTGGCGTTCTACCTGTTGCTGCCGGTGCTGGCCTGGATGTTCGTCCGTCTGCGCGGGCCGGCGGCGCGCTGGCGGGTGCCGGTCCTGTGCGCGCTGGCCGCAGTGAGTTCGACCTGGAATCTCATTCCGGTGCCCACGCCCGACGCGATCCACGCCGACAACTGGCTGCCTGCCTATCTGCCGTGGTTCGTGGCGGGCATGGTGCTGGCCGAGTTGATCTACTGGCTGCGCCCGGGCGCCCGGTGGGGGGTGCTGCTGGCGAATCAGCCGCTGATGTGGGCGGTGGCGCTGGTGGCGTTCCTGATCTCGGCCACCGAGTACGGCGGGCCCGCCGGTCTGGAACGCGCCGAACCGTGGCAATACGCGGTGAAGATGCTGCTCGGGGCGATCCTCGGTTTCGCGCTGCTGGCACCGTTGGTGATGCGCCCCGCCGACGCACCACCGCACCGCTGGCTGGAATCGCGCACCGCCGGAGTGGTCGGCCGCTGGTCCTACGGCATCTTCCTCTGGCATCTGGTGGTGCTCACGATGGTGTTCCCGGTGTTCAGCCTGCTGCCGTTCAGCGGGAACTTCGGCTACGTGCTGCTCCTCACCGTCGGGCTGACGCTGCCGCTGGCCGCCGCCAGCTTCGCCCTGATCGAGGAACCGTGCCGCCGCTGGGCGAGCCGGGTCTCCCCGAGCCGTCAGCCGGTCGGCGATGGCTCAGCGTCGACGCGGTAGCGCCGCGACCCCCACCGCGACCACCGCGATCACCGCGGGTGCCTGCGCCCAGACCGACCCGCCCATGTAGGCGGTGCCCGACCGCCAGGTCCCCGTCGACAGCGCCGCCGCCGAGATCAGCGTCCCGACCCCGGCCAGCCACGGCAGCACCCGGCTGGTCACGGCGGGCCGCAGGTGAGCGCATCCCAGCGCCAGCAGTGTGCACACGGCCCCGAACGGCCCGGAGACAACGGTGACCACGCCGGTGAGACCCACGGCGGCCGGCAGGCGCGTACCCCAGGTGACCGGCGCGGGCCCCGGATCCTCGGCCTTGCGCCAGCGAGGGATGGCGAGCAGCGCAAGAGGGATGAGGAGCAGTAGCCCACCGAAGATGGCGAGCCGGTACCAGCGATCGGCCGGGAACGACACGGTGATCTCCCCATCGGTTCCCGGCGGGACGAGCCACGCCTGTTGCCAACCGTTGACCACCACGGGTGCCAACTCCCGGCCGTCGGCGGTGTACGCCTCCCAACCGACGTTGGTGCTCAGCGGGAGTACGAGCAGCTGGGTCCCAGCGGTGCCGGAGTCAGGCGCAGGTGAGCGCGGTTGTTGCGCTAGCTCAGGTGCTGCCGGTTCTGTGGGTTCCACCGGGTTCGCTGGGGCCGTGGATGCCGCTGGATCGGTGGGTTCCGTGGGGTTCGCAGGTGCGGGCTCGGCGGGTCCGGTGCCGGGCAGCACCGCGTAGGGGTCGGTGCGTGGTAGACGGATGCGGTCGACGGTGAACAGTTCGGTGGGGGCGACGGTGAGGTCGGGGTGGCCGGGGAGGAGTTCGATGTCGGCTGCGTCGGCGGCGCAGGGGCGCGCCGATACCGGTGCGCCGGAGCGTAGTTCGTCTGCGGTGGCGGTGATGGTGGTGTGTACCGCGCGGCCGCCGATGGCGATCACCGGTCCGGTTTCACAGCCGATGGTGACGAGCCGGTCGCCGGGTGCGCGCGGGGGGTAGTCCGGTCCGAGGACTTCGACCTCGGCCAGGCCGGCGGGTTGGGGCAGGACGAAGCCGAGGGCGGTGCGGTCGAGGACCTCGTTCCAGCGGTGGATGCTGATCTCCACCCGGTCGGTGACCGTGGGGTGCAATGAGATTCGCGCGGGCTCGCCGTGTTCGCGTTCGGGAAGTTCGCGCACCTGGGGGCCGTTGCCGAGGTTCACCGCGACGGCGGTGGCGGTGGCGGGTAGGCCGCCGAGTGCGGTGGTGATGCCGAGCCCGTCGACCAGGGCGGGTTCGGGAAGTTCCAGCACCAGTGTGGGTTTCGCACCGGCGAGGTCGCGGACGGTCGATTCGGGCGCGGTCCAGGTGGTTTGCGGGTCGCCGTCGGTGGCGGCGAACGCGGCCCCGCGCAGGTCGGCGACATCGGCTTTGCCGCGGGCGATGGGCCGGCCGGGGTCGGTGAGCAGGGCTTCGAGCGCTGGGCCGGGCCGGGTGCGGACGGTGAGGTCGGTGCCGACGGTCATCGGTTCGGGAACCGCGAGGGTGCGCCCGAAGATGCCGGGTTCCTCGGCGGGCAGACCGAGTCCCTTGCTGCAGTGCACGCGGTCCGGACCGTCGAAACACGCGCTGCGACCGGGTAATTCCTGCCCGAGATCCCAGCCACGCACCTTGGTGCCTGCGGCCGGTTCGGGTAGCACCACGCGATGGCGGATATCGACGCGCACCGGGACGTCGCGCACGGAATAGTCGTCCAGGGTGAGCTCGCTGATCCCGAACTGCCCACCACGGGTGCCGGTTGCGGTGCGGGCTGCGGTGATGGTCACCCAGTCGGTGCTGCCCGCGGGCAGCGCGACCGTCACGGGCTCACCGGGTTCGGTGATCCGCGCCGACACCGTGCCGCGCGCCGTGCGGATCTCGACCCATTTCACCTTGTCGCCCAGCGCCGCCGCGGTGGTGGTGAACCGCAGCGACCCGCTGGTGATCGGCTGCTCGAGGTCGAGCCGGAGCCATTGTCCGAGTGCGGATTCCGCGCCGTTGCTGATCCAGGCGGTGCTCGGGTCACCGTCCACGGCGGCCGCGGTGGAACTGCCGGGGGCCGCGCCACCGATCTGGGTGGCATCGGCGGCCGAACTCGAGGCGGTGACCTTCGCACCGGACCACTCGCCGCGCACCAGCGGGGTGTCGGCGACGGGGTAGTCGGGTACGAGGTTGTGGGTGCGCCGGGCGTCGCCGGGTGCGCGGACCGCGGAGTTGTGGTTGTCGACCCGGCCGAAATCGGCTTCGCGGTCCATCGGGGTGTCGGTGAGCAACACGGGTTTCGGCGGCAGACCGGCCCGCCGCGCGTCGGCATCGAGCAGCACCGGTGCGGTGGGGTTCTCGGTGTCGCGTCGAAGTCGTTCGAGCACTTCCGGGCCGCCCTGTACGACGGGGACCGCGTCGAGTCCCACGGTGTAGGCGCCGGGGAACTCCGCGGGCGCGCCGGTCCCGCTGCGCACCTCGACGGGTGTGCCGGGCGGCGACACCCCGACCCGGTAGATCTCGATGGCCGGATAGGCGGGCAGCAGATCGTTGTCGACCACCAGTCCGGCGTCGGCGGCGCGCGGCCCGATCGGCGCGCCGAATTCGGCGACCTTCGTCAAACCGGGGGACCCCTCGATGGCCTGATGCGCCAGCATGGGCCGGGTGGAGCGCGAGGTCTCGGGGTCGAGGTCGTTGCGCAGCACCACCACGCCGATGCCCTGGTCGGCCAGGGTGGCGGCGAGTCCGGTCGAGGGTCTGCCGTCGGCGATCAAACGCTGCACCGAGTCCATGGCGCGGATGGTGCCGGGCGGGTTGAGCGGCACCGAATCGCGCACTGCCCAGGGCGTACTCGCCAGAGCTTGCAGCGGTTCGTCGCGGGTGAGTCCCCAGATCTGGCTGCCGAACGGTGCGCCGGGCACCACCAGGGCGCGGGTGTCGGCGGCATTGTCGGCGAGCCATTGCGCGGTGTCGGTCCAGTACGCGGGCACACGATCGTAGGCGCCGCGCGGGGCGAGCCGCCCGGTCCAGGCCAGCGAGGTCGCCAGGGTGAGTGCCGCCAGGATCAGTGCGGCGACCGGGACGAACCGGTCGCGTTCGGGATGGGCGAAAGCGTTGCGCCACACCGGTGCCGGCACCGACGCGGGCAGCGGCACCCGGCCGAGCAGATGCGCGAGCCCCACCACCAGTGGCAACCGGATCAGCGGCTCGAGTTTGTGCACATTGCGCAGCGGCGCGCCGCCGGAATCCAGGAAGATCCGCACCGAGTCGGCGAACGGCCCGCCGAGCGTGCCCACGTACCCGGCGCAGATCCCGGCCAGTCCGACAGACAGGATCAGCGCGAACCGGCCCCGGTAGGGCATGGACGAACGCGCCAATCCGGCCATTCCCGCCGCCGCGAGCAGTCCGGTGGCCAGCACCGCGGCGGGCTGGGTCACCAGGACCGCGCCCGCGATGCGTTCCGGGGACACGAACGGTGTCCAGCTGTCGGTGCCGCGCAGCACTTCGCTCAGCGCCGCCCACTGCGTGGTGACGCCCGACGATTCGATGAAGTCGAGGAACGGCGGACTCACCTTGCCGAGCAGCAGCAGCGGCACCACCCACCAGAACGTGGCCAGCACCAGCAGTGGAATCCAGGCCCGGGTGAACCGCCACCACCGCCGATTCGGCCGGTAGGAGGCCCACCACAATGCGGCGGGCAGGAACGCCGCCACCGTCGCGACCGCGTTCACCGACCCCATCAGCGCCAGCGCCAGCGCACTCCCGGCCGGCGAGAGCGCACCCCCGCGCCCGACACCGGCCGCTGTCGCACCTGCGGCAGGTGAGAGCGCGCCCCCGCGTCCGACGCCGGCCGCTTTCGCACCTGCAGCCGGACTACGGGAGCCTCCCGATAACGGCCAACGGCCGGCCCGTTCTCGCATCGCGACCCCGAGGGCGGCGGGCGCGAGCAACACCCACGGTGCCAGCATCATCGGCAGCGTTTCGGAGGAGATCGAGCCGAGCGTGGTGAGCACTCGCGGCGACAAGGCGAACGCGATGCCGGCGATCACTCGCGATCCGCGCGCACCGATGCCGAGGGTTTCGCAGAGTTTGACGATGCCCCAGAACCCGGCGAGCAGCAGCAGCGCCCACCAGATGCGCTGAGTCATCCAGGCGGGGATGTGCAGCAGGTGGCCGGCGGAGAAGAACGCCCCGTGTGGGAAGAAATAGCCGTAGGCCTGGTTCTGCACCTGACCCATCGGGGCCTGGCTGCTCCACAGGTGTGCGGCGCGCGCGAGGAAACCGAGGGGGTTCTGCGCGAGGTCGTACTTGGTGTCGGCCACGGTGAGTCCGGGCGCCTGCGCGAAGGTCAGTACGAAGGCGGCTACTACCGAGCCGACGAACCAGCGCCAACCCAATGGCGCCTTGTCCGGGTGCCCCGATCCGGGGCGCGACGCGCGGGCGTCGGGCTCAGCGGCTGCCGTATTCAGGAGCGTTGAGCAGCGAGGAGTCCTGGTCACCGCTGCGGTCGATCGAGGGTGCGGTGTTCTGCTGCACCGCCGCCGTGATGGCGAAGACGGCGATCGCGCTCAGCAGGGCGCCGCCGGCCGCGCTGGCAACAGCCGGAACAGCAAACTTCATCGCGCACTCCAATACGCTCGAACGTCGGGGCCTGTCTGGGCCAACCTAGCAGGTGCGGGGCGGTTGGTCAGTCTTCGGGGACCGCGCAACGCAGGGCGCCGAGCAGGGTCCGGAATTTGGCGGTGGTCTCGGCCAGTTCGGCCGCCGGGTCCGAGGCCGCGACGATCCCGCCCCCCGCGCTCGCCCGCAGACTGCGCCGGTCGGCCGACAGTTCGGCGCCTCGGATGGCCACCACCCATTCGCCGTCGCCGTGGCCGTCGCACCAGCCGACGGCGCCGCCGTAGAAACCGCGCCGGGGCTCGTCGGTGGTGATCGCCGCCAGCGCCGCCGCGAACGGCGTGCCGTTGACGGCGGGGGTCGGGTGCAGCAGTAGTGCCAGCTCCAGCGCGGTGGTCGACGGGTCGCGCAGCACGCCGTGGATCGGGGTGGCCAGGTGCCAGACCTGTTCGGTGCTCATCAGTTCGGGTGCGGCCGGGACGTGCAGTTCGGTGCAGACCGGGCCCAGCCGCTCGCGGATCCAGTCGATCACGAAGGCGTGTTCGGCGTGATTCTTGGTGCTGGACAACAGTTCCCGCGCCTGGGCGGCATCGGCGTCGGGGTCGGTGAGTCGGGGCAGGGTGCCGGCCAGCGGGTGCAGGCTCACGCGCGTGCCGTGGCGCGCGACCAGCACCTCGGGCGTGGCACCGATCAGCGTCTCACCCGACCGGCCCGCCGCGGACAGGTCGACCGAGTACACGGCCGCATTCGGATGCCTGGTCAGCAGGTGTGCGGCCACTGTCTCCGGTTCCAGCGGCGCATCGGCTTCGATCAGCATCGAACGCGCGGCCACCACCTTGCCGAGCGGATTCACGGGGTCACCGAGTTGCTCGACCAGTTTCGTCACCCGCGCGACATGTTCAGCGGCACTGGGCAGTTCGGCCACCACCCGCACCGCGGGCAGTTCGGGCAGTGCGGCCGGGCGCCACGGTCCGGCGGTGTGCAGCGCGGTCTCGGGCTGCCACAGCGCCGCTGGTTCGTGCGGGTCGAACGGCAGGGCGCCCACGATCAACTTCGGAGCCCGCGTGCTCGCGGGTGCCCGGCCGTGCGCGCCCCGGTCGGCGCGCATCGATCCGGCCTGCCGGTCGTGAGGTGCTGGTTCGTCGCGCGCCGAGCCTGCTTGCTTTGCGCTGGAGGTGTCCCGAGGTGGGCCGCCGGGCGTTTGTGCCCTACCGGGGTCGGCGGGCGACGCGTCCGCTACGGGCCCCGAGCTCGCTGTCCATTCGCGCAGCACCGCGACGGCCGCACTCGGATCCGGGTAACTCGCGCGCACCCCCTCCGCACGTAGTACCGCGTCGGGCCGGGCGAGCAGGAATCGGTTCATGATGAGTTCGACCATAACGCCGTGACCACCCGCGCAAACGGGAGAGCGATCGAACTCTCACTCCGCTGGCGGCACCAGGAACACCGGCCGGTGCCCGTGCTTGAGGACCGCTTCGGCCACGCTGCTGTGCAGCAGGGCGCGCAGCCCGGTGTTGCCCCTGGTGCCGGCGACGATGATGTCGGCGTCGAGTTCGTCGGCGCAGTCGACGATCGCGTTCCAGATGGTGGTGGTGCACTCGGCAGTGCGCGCTTCGACGTCGATGCCCGACAGTTGCGCCAGTCGCACGCCTTCGGCGTTGATCCGGCGGGCGTCGGTGTAGGCGATGTCCTCGATTTCCTCGTCGGGCACCCATTCGGGTTGCATCACTCCGGCGAGCCCGGAGATCCGGGCGGCCTGGCGGACCATCGGTTCCCAGGCGGTGAGCACGATCGCACGTTCGGCCGACAGGAACCGGCCCGCGTACTCGATGGCCCGCTTGGCGTGTTCGGATCCGTCGTAGGCGATGAGCATCCGATCGCAACCCATGACGACCTCCTGCGCTGGTCGAACGACTGTTCTCCCAGGTTACCCTCGCATTCGACGCTTCAATCCGAACCTCGCGCCGCCGTGGTGCGCGCGACGGGGCTACCGTGGAGGGCATGCGGAAATCGCCTGTGGTCGTGTTCGCTGTCCTCGCCGCGGTCGCCACCGCCTGTTCGGGAGGTTCCTCGACCGAGACAGGTACCGCGGCGAGCACCGGTGCGCCGACGTCGGCGGGTGAGTCCAGCGCGACCGCCTCGCCCACGCCGAGCCGAACTGCTTGTGGCGCGGACTATCTCGGCAAGTTCACGCAACGTGAGAAGCTCGCGCAGCTGCTCACCGTCGGCATCACCGGCTCGGCGGACGCGTCGAACGTGGTGAGTTCCGAGCAGGTCGGTGGCATCTTCGTCGGCAGCTGGACCGATCCGGGGCTGCTCGACAAAACTCAGCTCGACGCGGTGAAAGCCCTGGCGAAGTCGCCGCTGATGGTGACGATCGACGAAGAGGGCGGGCGTGTCTCGCGCGCGGCGAACAAGATCGGCTCCGCTCCCTCCGCCCGGGTCGTCGCGCAGACCCAGACGCCCGAGCAGCACTACCAGAACACGCTGACCAGGTCGAAGGCCCTCGTCGACCTGGGTATCACCGTAGATTTCGCCCCCGACACCGATGTGAGCAGCCAGCCCGACAACAGCGTGATCGGTGACCGGTCCTACAGCGACGACCCGCAGGTGGTCACCGAATACGCCGAGGCTTATATCCGCGCCTCCACCGAGGTGGGTCTGGGTTCGGTGATCAAGCACTTCCCCGGGCACGGTTCCGGTTCCGGCGACTCGCACACCGGCGCCGTGCGCACGCCGCCGCTCGAGCAGTTGCAGGACTCCGATCTGGTGCCCTTCCGCAATCTGGTCGACTCCGGTGCGGCCGTGATGGTCGGTCACCTGGATGTGCCCGGACTCACCGAACCCGACGTGCCGGCCAGCATCAGTCCAGCGGCGATGTCGCTGCTGCGCGAGGGCACCGGCTACGGCGCGCCCCCGTTCGACGGCCCGATCTTCACCGACGATCTCGGTGGGATGGCTGCCATCACCGACCGCATGTCGATCCCCGAGGCCGTGGAGGCCGCGCTCGTGGCCGGCGCCGACAATGCGCTGTGGATCAGCACCGATGCGGTGCCCCAGGTGCTCGACCGCTTGGAGCAGTCGGTGGCTGGTGGCACACTGCCTGCTGATCGCGTCGACACCTCGGTGCTGCGGATGGCCCGCTACAAGGGCGTCGATCTGGGCTGCTGAGGCGACGTGGCGACGGTGTGGCAAATGGGTCCGGGTGAACTTACCTTGCAGTAAGATAGGGTCTCACCCTGCGGTAGGAGAGTGGATGGCAGGCGGGACGAAGCGACTTCCCAGAGCGGTTCGCGAGCAACAGATGCTCGACGCCGCCGTCGAGGTGTTCGCACGCAAGGGCTTCCACGACACGTCGATGGATGCCATCGCCGCCGAGGCGAAGATCTCCAAACCCATGCTCTACCTGTACTACGGCTCCAAGGACGAACTCTTCCGCGCCTGCATCCAGCGCGAGGGCCTGCGTTTCATCGAGTCCGTTGTGCCCGCGGGCAACCCGCAACTCACCCCGCACGAGCAGGTGCGCACGGCGCTGGAGGGCTTCCTCGACTTCGTCGACCGCAACCGGCAGTCCTGGCAGGTCCTCTACCGGCAGGCAATCGGTCAGCAAGCCTTCGCCTCCGAGATCGACAACGCTCGTGAGCGCGTCATCGAGCTCACCGCGAAACTGCTGGAATCCAGTGCCAAGCACGCCGATCCCGGTACCAATTTCGAGGTGGTGGCGGCCGCGGTGATCGGTGCGGGTGAGGCGATCGCCGACCGGGTCGCGGGCGGGCGCATCGACGTCGCCGAGGCGGTCGACCTGCTCGACGACCTGGCCTGGCGCGGTCTGGCCGGTCGCAAGAAGGCCGAATAGTCCGCCACCTGTTGCCCCCATCGCGACGACCTGCGATTCTGCACCGTTAGAGTTTCGCGTCTGACGGGGGTGGGAAGTGTTCGGTGTGTTGCGGCCGTGTGCGCACGGTGCGGAGAAGTACGGCATCGACCCGGGGCAGTGGCAGGCGCACATGTGCGGGTTGTGCCTGGGGTTGCGCGACGGGCACGGTCAGCTCGCGCGCGCGGCGACCAATACCGACGCCATCGTGCTCAGTGTGCTCACCGAGGCGCAGGCCGACGGTCCCGGCTCGCGCACCACGGCCGGGCCCTGCCCGTTGCGCGGGATGCGCCGGGCCTCGGTGGTGGATGCGAACGCGCCGGGGGTGCAGCTGGCAGCGACTGCGTCACTGCTGCTGGGGGCGGCCAAGATCGGTGATCACGTCGATGACGGTGACGCCGCCGGATTCGCCCGTGGGCCGATGCGCAAGGTGTCGGGGAACTGGGCGGCGCGGGCACAGCGGCAAGGCGCGCGGATCGGCCTGGACGTGCGGCCGATGCTGGCCGCGATCGCGAGTCAAGCGACCCTCGAACGAAGGGCAGCCGATACGGAAAGCGCTGGGGCGGAACCGGGTCGGAACGGCGCCGATTCCGCTGAACGGCTGCTGCAGAGCCCGACGTTGCCCGGCCGGCGTCAGGCCGACTCGGCGCGGCCCGGCGAAGCTCTCGACGTACTCACCGGCCCCACACAACTGTGCGCCGCCACGCTGTTCGGCCACACCGCCACCCTGGCGGGCCGCCCGGAGAACGTCGCGGCCCTCCAAGAGATCGGCCGGCACGTCGGTCGTATCGCGCACCTGGCCGATGCCATCGAAGACCTGGAACACGATCGCGCCCGCGGCCGTTTCAACCCGCTCGACGCCACCGGCACCGATCTCCCGCGAGCCTATGAACTGGTGCGCGAGAGCGAGTCCGAGATCCGCCGAGCCGCGGCCGCGACCGCACTCGACCAGCTGCCGGCGGTGCGCTGGGCCCTCCTCGACCCGCTGGCGGGTCTACTGCGCTCCCTGGGCCGAGGGCTGGGGCTGGTGGCGGCTCACACCTGTAGGTCCGAGCACTCGCCACTGCCCGGATTCGACAAGCCCACCGAACGGCCCGGCCCGTTGCGGGCGACCGGGCAGTTCCTCGGCGTCTACTGCACCGGCGCCGCCTGCTGTGTCGACCACACCAATCCTTGCTCCGGCAGGCGAAAGAAGGCCTGGCGCAAGAAGTGTGGCGAATGGTGCGACTGCTGCGGCAACGGGTGCGATTGCTGTGGCGACAGCTGCTGCTGCGACTGTTAGGAAACCCTCACTCGCACTTCACCACCGGAATCGGGTCGTACTTCACGGTGCGGGTGTGGCGCGAAACCTGCGCTCCGGTGTTGATATCGGTGATCACCCGGGTGTCGGAGATGGTGAAACCGGGTGCCCCCTCGGAGGCGATGCAGTCGTCGCCCTTGGGCAGGGTGATCTCGGTCGGTTCGGTCGGCTTCGACTTCTCACCGGTGATCGACTCCACCGAAACGGTTTTCGTGCCCCACAGGCGCACGGTGATGTCGGAGCCGGTGGCCACGGCCTGGATGTACACACCGTGCGGGCTGTTGTTGCGGAACGCCAGGTCGATGGCGCCGTCGAACACGGTCGCCTCGCGTGCCGCCGGGTACCGCGAGATGTAGTAGCTGTGCTCGGTGTGGCCCGCGTCTGCCATGCCGGCGAAGTAGGCGGCGTTGTAGAGCGTGGTGGCGAACTGGCTGATGCCGCCGCCGACCGCGGTGCTCGGCCTGCCGTGGTCGATGATGCCGGACTCGACATAGCCTTCCGCGGCGGTGCGCTGACCGGTGTGCTCGTTGAGCGAGAACGTATCTCCCGGTTTCACGACGGCGCCGTCCACCTCGGCGGCGACGGTGCGAATGTTCACCCCGGAGGGGCCGCTGAAGCCGCCGGTGGTGAATTCGCCGATCATCTCGTTCACGCCGAGCGCGTGCGCGGCCTCGGTGGTGAGCTTCGGTTCGATGCGCTGATAGTCGGCGGCGGCGGTGCGCTCACCCGGCTGCACGAGCAGTGCGGGTAGCTTCTCGAGCACCTTCGGCCAGTCGACCTTCTCGCCCACCACGGCCGGGACCACGGTCGGCTTGCCCGCGCCGACGGCGAAGGTGGCGTCCTCGGGTTCCACCTCGGTCGGTGCGAGTTGCGGTGCGAGCGCGGCGATCACGGCGTCGTGGTCGATCTTCGGGGCCAGTCCGCCGTTGCCGTCGGGCACGAAGCCGAGGGCACCGGCGATCTGTTCGGTGGTGAGTTCGGCGCGAACGTCCTTGCCGGTCAACGTGATCGGCGAGGCGACGGCGGGGGTGGCGATATCACGCAACGCGGTCTGCACGGCGTCGATCCGCACCGAGACCGGTGCGTCGGCCACCGGCAACAGCAGTTGCTCGCCTTCGGCCCAGCGCTCGGTGATGGTGGTGCGGGCGGCCTCGGTGTCGAGTACCCGGCCCGGTACGGGTGCGACCGCGACGGGCGTGCCGTTCTCGAATCGGACGGTGCCCTCGACGGTCGGGTTGTCGTGCACCCGGTAGGCGTCGAGCTGCTGATCGAGCGCGGCGGCGTCGACGGTGCTCGTCACCGGCACCTCACGCGTCCCGAACAGCGAGACCAGCCGGCCCACGGGGTTGAGCGGCTGACCGCCCACGGCGTCCCAGGTGCGGTCCCAGTCGACTGCCAGACCGGCGTCGGCGGGCACCAGGGTCTCCTGGGCCGTGCCGATCTGCACGGGTAGCGGCTGTTCGGCGCGCGGGCCGAGTTCGGCCCGCAGTAGCGCGTCGGCCGCGGCCTGGTCCATGCCGCCGACCTCCACTCCGGCGACGACGACGCCGCGCGGCACCTCACCCGAGGTCAGCGCGAGGTCGGCCAGGTAGGCGGCGGTACCGACGGCGAACACGGCGCCGACCGCGATCCCGATCCGCTTCACCAGCTGCTGGTTGCCGGGCGGGGTGGGCGGTTGCCCGCCCGCCGGGGCCCCGCGATCACGGGTGAGGGTGCTGAGGGGCTGGGTGGGCAGGATGGCGGTGTCGGCATCGAAAGTGCGATTTGCTTCGAGCAGCTTGCGTAGTCCGACCTCGCCCCTCTGCCGGTCGTCCGGTGGTCCGGCGGTCGACTCGCTGGGCACGGAGGTCCTTCCGTTGGGGGGTGTCGTGGCGTGGTCCTGGATCAGGGACGCCCGCCCGTTTGTTTACCGGGCCTGCGCCAAGGGTAGATGGCTTCGGCGGTCTCGGCAGCCCCTGCGGAGGGCGGCCGACAGCAGAAAGGCCCCGTGTAGTTGCCGGGTCGGGGGTCTGGCAACTACACGGAGCCGATCTGTTTATCGCGGTCCTGAGCGGGGCGTTACAGCCCGATTCCGACGAGTTTTCCGCACCTGGGTGACGCCGCCGGACGGGCTCGTCGGGCGGCACGCGACAATCGGGGGTGAGACTCGACACCAGGGACCGGACAACGAGGGAGAACTGATGCAGCTGGGAATGATCGGCCTCGGCCGGATGGGCGCCAATATCGTGCGGCGCATCGTGCGGGACGGGAACACCGCCGTCGGTCACGAACGCCATCAGGGCCACATCGACGAGCTGGCCGCCGAGCTCGGTGACAGCTTCCGGGGCAGCACCGATCTGCGGGAATTCGTCGGCATGCTCGACACCCCCCGTGTGGTGTGGGTGATGATCCCCGCGGGCGCCACCGGTGCCGCGATCGACGAGCTTTCCGAGCTGCTCGAGCCCGGCGACATCATCATCGACGGCGGTAACAGCCGCTACCACGAGGACATCAAGCGCGCGAAGACGCTGGCCCCCAAGGGTATTCATTACCTCGACATCGGCACCTCGGGTGGCGTGTTCGGCCTGGACCGCGGTTACTGCCTGATGATCGGCGGCGAGGGCGAGCAGGTGCGTTACCTCGAGCCGCTGTTCCAGTCGATCGCCCCCGGTGTGGACGCGGCCCCGCGCACGCCCGGCCGTACCGGGGAGCCGACTCCGGCCGAGCAGGGCTGGCTGCACTGCGGCCCCGCCGGTGCCGGCCACTTCGTGAAGATGGTGCACAACGGCATCGAGTACGGCGCGATGGCCGCCTACGCCGAGGGCCTCAACATCCTCGAGCACGCCGACATGGGTGCCGGGCACGGCGGCGAGCACTCGGCCGAGGAGACCCCGCTCGAGCACCCCGAGTACTACCAGTACGACCTGGACATTCCCGACATCACCGAGGTGTGGCGGCGTGGTTCGGTGGTGGCGTCGTGGCTGCTCGATCTCACCGCGGGCGCGCTGCTGGCCGACCCGAATCTCGATTCGTTCAGCGGTCGCGTCTCCGATTCCGGTGAGGGTCGCTGGACCATCGATGCCGCGATCGACACCGCGGTGCCGGTGCCGGTGCTCTCGGCGGCGCTGTTCCAGCGGTTCTCCTCGCGCGGTGAGGCGCTCTACGCCGACAAGATGCTCTCGGCGATGCGCAAGGCGTTCGGCGGGCACAACGAGCTGCCGAAGTAGTCCGGCCCGTTCGCGACCGGTCTCCTGCCGCTGGGCGGGGGACCGGTCGCCGCATTTTCGGGCTGAGTTCCGGCTGCCCGAAAAGCTCGAATGTTACCTCGGCAAACGCCGCCCAAATAGTAAAACGGTGATGTTCCACAAATATCAGAACGTGTTCTCGTTTTCCAGGACAACTGTCCAGTCCCGGCTATACGTTGTGGTCAGAGGGGGATAGACCACTCGATGAGGATTCATCCCGGCCAGCACCGCCGGGATTCTGGAGGACATTCATGTTTCGGACTTCGCGTCTCGCCGCCGGCATCGCCACCGCCGCGCTCGTCGTCGCCGGTGCCGGTGCCGGCCTCGGTTCCGGCGTCGCCGCCGCCGACTCCACCTGCTCGGTCAGCAGCCACGCCACCAAGAGGGACGCCAGTACCGTCGGCGTCACCCACGTCTACGACAAGGTGGCCGGCGCCGAGGAGATCGGAGTGGGGACCTCGGTCACCTACAAGGTGATCGTGGGCACCACCGGCATCGGCAACCCGTACGTCAACACCATCACCGACTTCCCGCCCACCGGCTTCGGCGCTCCGACCAAGGCCACCGTCACGGCCTATCACGCGGTCGGCGGGCAGGTCACCGAAGACGTGACCCCCACCCCCAACGCGGGCGGCTGGAAGGTCACCAGCACCGGCTGGTTCGTCAACTCGGGCAACCCCGTCACCCTGACCATCACCTACCCGTTGCCCGCGGGGGTCCAGGCGGGTCAGCAGGTCACCAGCGGTGGTGTCGGCGTGGCGGGCACCGTGGGCGTGAGCAACGAAATGCCCAACCTCACCGCATGTTTCACCGCGCGCGGCGCCAATGCGGGCGAAACCGTGATCGGCAGCCTCGGCGACAACGGGCTCGGCTCCTCGGACGGTCAGCTCAGCTCCACCGGCTCGGTCACCGACATCCTCTCCGACGTGCTGCGCAATCTGATCGGTAGCTGATCGCGCGGCGCCCCGACGCCGGGACGGTACGCGCTGACGTCCCGGCGCACCGGGGTTGATTCTTCCGGCTTGTAAGGAGTCACTTCGTGTTCACCCGCCTGCGTGCCATCGCGGTAGCGGTCTCGACGCTGGTCATGCTCTCGATCGGCACCGCCGGGGCCGAGGTGTCCCGGCTCGACCGCGTCGACCGGCCGGGGCAGCGCCAGCAGATGCTGCACGTCTACTCCGCGGCGATGGACCGGGTGATCCCGTTGCAGGTCATCACCCCGTACGACACCAGCGCACCCCGCCCCACGCTGTACCTGCTCAACGGCGCGGGCGGCGGCGAGGACCTGGCGAACTGGTACAACCAGACCGATATCGTCGGGTTCTTCGCCGACAAGAACGTCAATGTCGTCACCCCCGCCGCGGGCGCGTTCTCCTATTACACCGACTGGCAACGCGACGACCCACGGCTGGGCCGCAACAAGTGGCAGACCTTCCTCACCGAAGAACTCCCACCGATCATCGACCGCACCCTGAACACCACCGGCGTGAATGCGATTGCGGGCCTGTCGATGTCGGCCACCGCGGCCCTGAACCTGGCCATCGCCGCACCCGACCGTTACCGCGCTGTCGGCGCCTACAGCGGTTGCGCTTCGGTCGAGGACCCGATCAGCCGCACCTACATCAACCTGGTCCTGGCCCGCGCCGGCGCCGACTCCGCCAACATGTGGGGCCCTCCGGGCGACCCCGCCTGGCGGGCCCACGACGCCCATCTGAACGCGGACCGCCTGCGCGGCAAGACGATCTACCTGTCCAGCGCCACCGGACTACCCGGGCCCGCCGAAACTCTCACTCCCACAGCCACCCCCGGCAAGGTGGTCAGTGTGGCCAACCAGATTCTGCTCGGTGGCGCAATCGAAGCCGCGGCCAACCTGTGCACCCATCGTCTGGCCACGCGCTTGGCCGAACTGGAGATCCCCGCTCACACCGAATTCCGTCCCGCGGGCAGCCACACCTGGCACTACTGGCAGCAGGACCTGCACAACTCCTGGCCCCTGTTCGCAGCCGCCATCGGTGCCGAATGACCAGATATATCACCGAATTCGGTTGCGCAAGCCCCGAAAAGCTGTGGATAACAATCCCATCCGAATCCTCGATTTGCCAGTAAGCGTTGCTCAGCTCTTTCCGAAAGGCCCTTCATGCACCGTCGAATGATCCGAATCCTGGTCACCACCGCAGCCGTCGCGGGCATCGCGGCGGGCGCGACTTCGCCCGCCGTCGCCGAGCCCGCCCAACCGGCTGTCATCGCCGAATCCGGCTCCTCGGGCACCGGCTCCGCCCTCATCGACTTCCCCCTGGGCTTCCTCAAGGTGATCATCTGCGGCCCCTGGGCCTCCCCGGAACCCCACTACATCCCGATGTGTCGCTGAGCTTCGAGAATCGGCGGGTGGGTTCGGTGCAAGTCGAAACCACACGCCGGCCTCGTGCACGGTGTGGAGTATCGCTCGAGGGCCCACACAGTCGGTCGGTGCCAGCTGGCCTCTACCGTGGATACGCCGAGGGCCATACCCGATCGGGCCAAGTGGTCGATATCCTTGACTGGAAGGAGGCCACGATGCGGTATATCCGGACGTCCCAGGAGGCTGAGCAGAATGCGGCCGCTCGCATGCGCGCCATGGGCTTTCGCGATGCGGAGGTGACCCCCAATGGTGCGGATGGTGGAGTCGACGTCCGCACTGCGTCCGCTCTGGCACAGGTGAAGTGGCGTGGCGCAGTCGTTTCAAGATCAGACGTGCAGAAGCTCGTCGGCGCACGCGGTGACGATGTAGGTAAGCACCTGCTCTTCTTCACCGCCTCCGGCTACTCGGCGTATGCAGTCGAGTACGCAGATCGCCACCGGATTGCACTTTTTATCTACGAACCGCACGGAGAGATCAGCGTAAAGAATGCTACCGCTGCAGATTTCGTGTCGGTGCCTGACATCGCCGTACCCCACGATACCAAGGTTCAGGTTGTAGATCAGTCGGTGCTCGACTGTCCAGGGCCGAATCTCGATAGTCTCTCGAGTCTGCATAGCGCTGACATCTACAAGGCTGGTCGGCTCGCTGGTTCGATCGCCCGCCGCCCGGGCAACTGTACCGAATTCCGGTATTCGCCATCGTATGACGGTCCTCCGCTGGCCTCGACACTTCCGCTCAGCTGCGAGCGGGTTCGCTGTGATAAGGGCGCGGTACCGCCGTTCTTCGCGGGGCTCCTCCCGGAGGGGAACCGGTTGACGATGCTGGCCCGTGCGGCGAGTGTAGGTGTCGAAGACGAACTCAGCCTCCTACTCGCGGTAGGCGGTGACACACCCGGTGACGTCCAGGTCTTCCCAGCAGGAACCACTCCTGTCGAGGCCCGCGCGCTAGCGAATTGCAGTGTCGTTGATGAGCTCGAATTCGATCACACCGTTCACAGTATAGATCGCCACGCAATTCCCGGGGCGCAGGACAAGGTGAGCGCATCGATAGCCACCGCTCGTGCGTCGGGCGTGTCCGGCCGCTTCATCCTGAAACTTTCACAGCTGAGTTATCCGTACCTGATCGAGAACGAAGCCGCACATTTGACCGCGGCCCGGGCGTTGAAGCTACCTGTTGCCACCGCGGACCTTGTGCACGATAGGTCAGGCCAACTGGGTTTGCTCGTTCGTCGATTCGATCGTGTCCACGAGGGCGGGTCGTGGCATCGTCTCGCGTTCGAGGACGCCACTCAGGTTCTCGGGCTGCCACCGTCGGCGAAGTACAACATCGATGCGATCGATGTTGTCGAAGCGCTCGCTGGAAGGGTCGATACGCCACTGCTGGCCGCACGAAACCTGTACTTGCAGTTCTTGTTCGCATGGTTGAGCGGCAACGGTGATCTGCACGGTAAGAATGCCGGGGTCCTGCGGGATGGAACGGGTCGTTGGGTGGTCGCGCCGATATATGACATCCCCTGCACGCTGATCTACGGTGACGATTCGATGGCGTTGCCGATCGCCGGACGAACCAAGGGGCTGCGTGCGAAGCACTGGGCTCAGTTCGCCGCAGAAATCGGGCTACCGGCCAAGGCTGCGATTTCGGCCCAGCGATTGGCGTTACGTGCCTGTGCAACGGTGGATTTCGACGGCCTGCCGTTCACTGGGTCGCCGCGGAACCGGACTCTGCGCGAGCTGCGGTTGCGGCGGGCGGAGCTGGAGGATTCGTTGTGATCGCCGAGAACGACAAAACGGCGGTGGTCTCTCCGGCGCAACCGGGAACCACCGCCGTTCGCGTGTGCGGTGTCGACTAGCGCTCGACGATCGCGACCACGCCCTGGCCGCCGGCGGCGCAGATGGAGATCAGGGCGCGCCCGGATCCCTTCTCCGCCAGCATCTTCGCGGTCGAGGCCACGATGCGGCCACCGGTGGCGGCGAACGGGTGGCCCGCGGCGAGCGAGGAGCCGTTCACGTTGAGCTTGCTGCGGTCGATCGAGCCCAGTGCGCCGTCGAGGCCGAGGCGCTCCTTGCAGTAGGCGTCGGATTCCCAGGCGGCCAGCGTCGCCAGCACCACCGAGGCGAAGGCTTCGTGAATCTCGTAGTAGTCGAAGTCCTGCAGGGTCAGGCCGTTGCGGGCCAGCATGCGCGGCACCGCGTAGGTGGGCGCCATCAGCAGGCCGTCGGGGCCGTGGATGTAGTCCACCGCGGCGACCTCGGAGTCGACCAGGCGGGCGAGCACCGGCAGCTTGTGCTCGGTGGCCCACTCCTCGCTCGACAGCAGCACCGCCGAGGCACCGTCGGTGAGCGGGGTGGAGTTGCCCGCGGTCATCGTGGCGTCGCCCAGCTTGGTGCCGAACACCGGCTTCAGGGTGGCCAGCTTTTCCACGGTGGAGCCGGGACGCAGGTTGTCGTCGCGGGTCAGGCCGAGGAACGGGGTGATCAGGTCGTCGAAGAACCCGCGGTCGTAGGCGGCGGCCATGTTCTTGTGCGAGAGGTAGGCCAGTTCGTCCTGCGCTTCGCGGGCGATGCCGAACTCCTTGGCGGTGATGGCGGCGTGCTCACCCATCGACAGCCCGGTGCGCGGTTCGGCGTTGCGCGGGATCTCGATGCCCAGCATCGAGGGGCGCAGCTGACCGACCAGCTTGAGCCGGTCCTTGTTGGTCTTGGCGCGGTTGGCGTTGAGCATCCATTCGCGCATGTCCTCGCTGACGCCGATCGGCGCGTCGGAGGTGGTGTCGGTGCCGCCGCCGATGCCGGACTCGATGCGACCCATGGCGATCGCGTCACCCACGGTGGCGATCGCCTGCAGGCCGGTGCCGCAGGCGAGCTGCAGGTCGTGTGCCGGGGTGTAGGGCGAGAGTTTGGAACCGAGCACGCTCTCGCGGATCAGGCTGTGCTCGCCCACGCGCTTGAGCACGGTGCCGCCGACGACCATGCCGAGGCGCTCACCCTGCAATCCGAAGCGGCTGATGAGCCCGTCGAGGGTGGCGGTGAACATGTCCTGGTTGGACGCGTGCGCGTAGGCCTTGTCGGAGCGAGCGAACGGGATACGGTTGCCGCCAACGATGGCGACCGGACGCTGGGTCTTCGCGGTCTTGGCAGAGTTGGCCTTGGCCGTCGCCGAGCGGGCTTTACTTGTCACTCGAGTTCTCCATGGTCTCGTCGGGTGATCTGGTTGTCATCCAACTTACTCTGGAGTAAGTTCGTTGTCGACACCGTACCCGCAAATGTGAAGGTAGGAACAGTGGCAGCCAAGAGCAAGGGCGCACCAAACCTCTACGGATCCTTCATCCACTCCGCTCCCGGCGCGTTCCTCGCGAGCAAGCTGGGCCTGCCCCAGCCGGCGGAGCTGCGCCGCTACATCCCGGGCGAGCCCGCGCTGCCCGGCCCGGTCCTGCTTGGTGGCAAGGGCCGCCTCGCCGAGCCGGTCCGCGCGCTGCTCTCGGACTACACCGTGGCCGACTCGCTCGAATCGGGCACCAAGTACGGCGCGCTGGTGTTCGACGCCACCGGCATCGACTCCATCGACAAGCTCGCGCAGCTGTTCGAGTTCTTCCAGCCCGCCATGCGCAGCCTCGCGCCCTCGGGTCGCGTCGTGGTCCTCGGCACCACCCCGGAACTGGCCGGTTCGGTCGACGAGCAGATCGCCCAGCGCGCGCTCGAGGGCTTCAGCCGTTCGGTCGCCAAGGAACTGCTGCGCGGCGCCACCGCCCAGCTCGTCTACGTGCACCCCGAATCGGGCACCGCCGCAACGGGTGTCGAGTCCACCCTGCGGTTCCTGCTCTCGGCCAAGTCCGCCTTCGTCGACGGCCAGGTGATCCGCGTCGGCAAGGACGACTCCACGGCCCCCGCCAGCTGGGACAAGCCCCTCGACGGCAAGGTAGCCGTGGTCACCGGCGCCGCCCGCGGCATCGGCGCCACCATCGCCGAGGTGTTCGCCCGCGACGGCGCCACCGTGATCGTGGCCGACATCCCCGCCGCCGGCGAGGCACTGTCGGAGACCGCCAACAAGATCGGCGCCACCGCGCTGGCCCTCGACGTCACCGCCCCCGACGCCGCCGAGCGGCTCGCCGAGTTCGCCACCGAGCGTTTCGGCGGCATCGACATCGTCGTGCACAACGCCGGCATCACCCGCGACAAGCTGCTCGCCAACATGGACGAGGGTCGCTGGAACTCGGTGATCGGCGTCAACCTCGCTGCCCCGCACCGCATCACCTCCGGCCTCGTCGCCAAGGGGGTGCTCAAGGAAGGCGGCCGCGTGATCGACGTGTCCTCTATCGCCGGCATCGCGGGCAACCGCGGCCAGACCAACTACGGCGCCTCCAAGGCCGGCGTGATCGGCATGGTCGACGCCGAAGCTCCGGTGCTGGCCGAGCGCGGCATCACCATCAACGCCGTGGCGCCCGGCTTCATCGAGACCGCGATGACCGCCGCCATTCCCGTCGGCACGCGCGAGGCGGGCCGCCTGATGAGCTCGCTGCTGCAGGGCGGCCAGACCGTCGACGTCGCCGAGACCATCGCCTACTTCGCCAGCCCGGCGTCGAACGCGGTGAGCGGCAATGTGGTTCGCGTCTGCGGGCAGAGCCTGATCGGCGCCTGATGACCGAGACGATCACCCTCACCGAGATCCCGGGCAACGGCGGCCTGTACGCGAAGGCGGCGCTGGGCGCCGTCCCGCTGCCCGGTGCGCTGTCGGCTCGCAAGCCGGTGCTGCCGGACCGCCGGGTCACCATCGACGGCGTCCAGGTCGACCCCGGCCACCTCGCCGCCTACTGTCACGCCACCGGCCTGCGGTTCAGCGACACCCTGCCACTGACCTACCCGTTCATCCTCGCCTTCCCGCTGATGATGGAACTCGTTGTGGCCAGGGATTTCCCGTTCACCGCGGTCGGTGCGGTGCACTTCGAGAACGTCATCGAACGCACCCGCGAGATCTCGGTCGCCGAACCGCTCGACTTCTCCGGCCATATCGAGAACCTCCGGGAACACCCGAAGGGCCTGCTCGTGGACGCGGTGACCGAAGTCCGGGTGGGCCGTGAACTGGTGTGGCGCCAGATTTCCACCCTGCTGCACCAGCAGCGCACCTCACTGTCGGGCGGCCCGAAGTCGGCACCGCCGCCGGACGAGGTGCCTCCGCCCCCGCTGCGCGTGCAGCGCGTCGATCAGAAAATGATCAACCGCTACGCCGCCGCCTCGGGTGACCGCAACCCGATTCACGTCTCCGGAATCGGCGCCAAGGCAATGGGTTTCCCCAAAACCATCGCCCACGGCATGTGGTCGGCCGCCGCGATTCTCAGCACCATTGAGGGTCGTGTTCCCGAAAAAATCACCTACATGGTGAAATTCGGCAAGCCGATCTTCCTGCCGTCCTCGGTGAACATCTATGCCGATCGGGTCGCCAGCGGCTGGGATCTGTCCATGCTGCACCCCAAGAAGGGCTACCCTCACCTCACTGCTACTTTGCGTTGAGTTCGGGGCGATGAGGCCGCACATCCATGGGTGTGCGGCCTCATCCGTTTTCACAGCAGGTTTACGGCGTCAATGAATGATGTTGCGCATTAATCGTTTTCGCCGAACGATCGTTACAGGTATTCGATGTGACATCAGTCATCGGTGTAGCTGACCGGTTGACTGGGTAGTCATCAGACGTTGCACGTATCCCTACCTGCCCGTCCGGATGGAGTGCGGGTTATGTCGGCCGGATGCCCATGTTCACCTCGACTGTTCAGCGAGAACGCGAGATTGACGACATCGCGTCACTGGTTGGGGGCATGCTTCCCGGGGGATCGAAGTGAAATACTCGCGCAGAAACGCACCGTTTCGCCATGGGCTCCGCAACTTCCCAGCGTTCTCCGAGTGAATGCCCCGAAAACCTTTGGCTGGGTTCCCGTTACGGAACATGTTAGAAATGTGCAGGTCGGGAAGACATCGCAATCTCGCGAAATATCAAGGGGTTTTACTTCATGAAGAAGATTCGCACACTCGGTTTCGGCATTGCCCTCGCAGCGGGTCTGGCCATGTTCGGTACCGGTGCTGCCAACGCCGCTGATCCGGAGACCGGCTCCTCGGAGAGCCTGGTTACGGTGCTCGAGGCGCTGTCGAGCGGTTCGGCTGAGACCGAGACCCCGGCTCCGACTCCGGCGCCCGGTGGTGGCACCGGCACGACTGCGGGTGTGCTGCCGATCGCTGATCCGGAGACCGGCTCCTCGGAGAGCCTGGCTGCGGTGCTCGAGGCGCTGTCGAGCGGTTCGGCTGAGACCGAAACGCCGGCTCCCACTCCGGCGCCCGGTGGCGGCACCACCTCGTAATACCCTCCTGAGCCAGGCTCGGCCGATGGTCGGCTGCGTTACTGGAGGCCTCTGGCACCGTTGCATCGCTGTCGAGACACTGAGACAGCCGATACTGCCGAAGTGACCCGAATGCCCCGCCGACCGGCGGGGCATTCGTCATTCCCGACCGACTTCCCTCAAGGGTCCCACTATGCACAAGCTCCTCACCGGCGGCGCAACCGTCGCAGTGGCAATCAGTCTGTCCGTACTGGGTGCCACCGCCTCGGCCGTCCCCCTCGAACTCCCACCCACCGGATCCGCCCAATCAAGCGCTCCCACCGCAGAAACGATCAGCGCCGCATTCCCCCACCTGCTCCCAGCAAACAGGGAAGGCGAAGTCGGCTACCGCAACGCCACCTGCTGGGAGACCGACCGCGGCTACATTCCCAGCCCCAACGACGGCGACCCGGAATTCGGCAACTGGGTGTGGCAGTGGCGTTGCTACAGCGGTGGCGCCAACCAGGCCGACCCCTTCTACCGCATCTACGCCTACCAGTCGGCCGCCGGCGTCGAATCGGTAATCGCAAGCCTGCCACCGGTCACCGTCTCCACCGACCTGAACCACGGCCGCACCTACACGAACTACAAATACACCGACAACGGCAACAAGATCCTGACCGTCTTCCTCGGCGACCCCCAACGATCTAGGTTCTTGATGTTCACCGATGGGTACGGCACCCCGGAGGAAGTGCTGGACTGGTGGCGTTCGGCGCCGCTGTGACAGCACAGTAGCCGCAGCGCAACGCATCTACTGCGCCCCCTGCATCGCCACCTCGGTATCTGCCCTGATCCGCGCCACGGTCCGTCTATTCCTGTCGGCGCACGTCGCAGGTGGCAATGGCTTGGACGAATTGCGCAACGATCCCGAGCAACTGGGAAACTGAACCGAAACACTGTGCAACGCTACGCAGATGCCATCGAGACTTTGGCTCGCCGTGCGCAACCCTGTCGTGATTGGTTGCCAACGAGGGAAATCGGCCCCCCACGAGTGATGTCGGCGCTACCGTTAATCGCAAGAAGATCATCGTATCAGAGAGGCGAAACTTGTCGAACCAGCCGCTGGACGTTCTCGGAGGAATCAACGCCGCCATCGGAGAAATGATACTGAAAGTGATGTTCGAAGACGATATATGGGCAAAATTGGCGATTGGGTCAAAGAGGGGGAGGTTTGGTGTTTCTCTTACGTCTTCGGCTCAAGGACCGATCATGCCGTCTGATGATCTATTGACCGTTGTTGGCGAACTTGTTTCAATGCGTTCGAGTCAGGGGCGGCAGCTGAGTTCAGCGGAGTATGACTACATCAAGCAGGCGGATGGTCGATGGTTGATGGAGGCCAGGTATGCGCATGGAGGTCCCGAGAGCGTTGTATAGTAAGACTTTTCGTCCTACGGCTCTGAGCGCAGCCGGGAGCACTTGCTGCTGCCGAAGTCGCCTACTCGGACCCCGCCGCAATGGGAACCCTGGACCCGGCATCATATGACAATTCATTCAGTGACTCAGGATCGAGGAAACGGCAATGTCCGAAAGTGCGAGCATCGCCTGCGATAGATGCCATGTCCAGCTCGATCTGGGTAAGCCGATAAAAGACCCGTCCGGACACGTCCTGTACTTTCACGTCGGCGGGCCCGGCAATACCAAAAACCCCGGCAATCAATTGATTTCGGCGGTACTGTGGAATTTGTTGCCGAGCACGGCTACCACGGTGTCCAGGTCTACAGCGATTACGACTACTGGTACGACGAAGAAGTAGCAGGATACAAGGAAGTCGGTTGCGATTGCATCGGTGAGGCTGGCCTCGAAGACTACGTCGCGAACTGGCCGGGGTGGCATCCACCCAATTAATCCATCCCCTGCGAGCGCATTTCAACGATCCACTTACTCCACGCACGAGAGCTTCAAGCCACACCTCGAGGATGTAAGGCTCAGCGATCTCTCTCGGTCAGCGAGGTCGGTATGTTCGGCTGTATATTTTCGATGATTCTGAGGAGATCTTCCGCTGATATCCGATGAATGAATTGAAGGGATATAGGGGCGTACTCGTGGCCCATGAGCTTGTATGCGTGCGCTGCAAATCTTCTCGCCCTCGACAGTTGACTCAAATAATGGTGATTGTCGAACAGGTGTAGTTCAACGAACTCGTAAGCGCTAATCCTCCTGCGCTCGGCGTACCTGATGTTGGACCACGGTATATAGCCGGTATCTGCTGTTTGTATTCCCTCTTTGTAGATTACCAACTCGGGAGTGGTGGTCTGCAGACCTCTAATGCAGAAGGTGGCTGGGATGCAGCATACGGAACATACTAATATTCCTAATGTTAAGTGTAGGAAACTTGGGTCGGCGATGACTATCAATGGATACATTAGAAAGCATATAGCCACTACCACCAGGTATAGCCGATACGTATTTTTGGGTGTTCGATACGCTTGGACTACGGTACGCATGCGTAATGGTAGAACGTGGGCGGCGTGGAGGTCAACGACAGGGGCTTGACTCTCGTCTCTGACGTCGGCGATAGAAATAGCAGAACGGTGCTTCCGCAAGCCAGTCGATCCCGGACTTCTCGTGAAACTGGCATATCCACTCATAGCCCTCAGGCGATCCGGGTCGTCGTGGAATTTGTGGAATGTTCGCCTGTCGCATCCGCTTCCTTGAGTTACAAATACTCGAGGGCGCGGGTCCTTACGGCTGACGACGGTAGCCGGGACGACTCAGCTGTGCCTGGCCGCCCGCAACCCATTGACATACGCGGCGACGATCCGCAGATCCCCCTCGGACAGCCCGGACAGATCAACGATCCCGTCGGCGTGCTGGGCCCGGGCCGGCTTCAGCTCGACCGGCTCGAGGCCCGCCTGTGTCAGCAGCGGTTCGGCCTCGAGCCCGACGGCCTCGGCCATCGCCTGCAGCGTCTCGGCCGTGGTGCTGGCCGGGACCTTCTGCCCGCGCTTGTACTGGGTTCCGTTCTCCACCTGCGTCCACAGGCTGGTGCTGATCTGTGCTGCCTTCGCGGCGCGGTCCATCGACATCTCGCGCTCCTTGCGAGCAAGCCGCAGGGTGGCGCTGACCTCGGGCGGGACCACCGCGCTCCGTTGTCTCACCATGCATCGAGGGTAGCAGATTGTTTGCACTGAATCACCAAGTGTATGTAGCTGCGGTTTGCAAGGTCGCACATCGGCTCGACCGGTCTGCCTTATGAGGTTCAACAGTTTGGGCCTTGGGAGTTTGTGGTGGCGGGTAGCGGGTAGCGGTGGGCCGCGCTCGGTTTGACAGCGAGCACTCAACAACGTTGCATACAATGAGTGTTCGAATTGTGGATCCCAGTAGGAGGCGCGCTTCGACACCGCTCCCAAGCGCGCGCCTTTCCGGTTGCGCGGCGGCAGGGGCGACCGGGGCTCCGGCCCGTTATCGATTGAAGGAGCAAGTACATGGGTACAGGCGATGCCGTTTCGGCGTCGAACCGCATGCGGGAGGATTCATGCGGTGTGACCCCATTGGACAGGTGGGCTGACGACACCCACATGTACCTCGAGCGAAGTGCCGCACGGGACTTGGCTCGGATGCTCGGCGAGATCCCCGATCTCGCCGAGGACCTGTCGGACGCACGGACGCGCCAGACGCGATTCGGCGCGGTGGACTACCGGACACGCAATGGTGCGCGAGAGCAACGACTTCCCTTCAACCCCGCCGCAGCACAGGTGGAGGACCACCTGCAAGCGGTCCTGGTGTCGTGGGTTCGGCTGGTGTGTGAACAGCGTGGCGTCGCGTATGACGGCGCGGTGAGCATCGGTGGAATGGCTGAGTGGTTGCAGCGCAACATCATCGCGCTGGCGATGACCGAGGGGGTAGAGGAGGCGCCCGCGCAGATCGGTGCCGCGATCGAAGCGGCGGAGGTGATCGTCTGCCCGCCGGTCGACATCGCCGCCGCTGACGCCGAACTGGTCGTGCGGGCCAGGGCCGTGCGTCTCAATGCGGCCGGCATCGGCAAGCTGGCGGAACAGTTGGGTGAGGGCTACCGGAACCTGACCGTGCGGCGTGTGCGTACGTTGCGCGCGACCGGCCTGATCCGGCCGGTGCCGGGGCCGTGGTCGCCGGACTGGCCGGAGCTCTTCGTTGTGGGTGAGGTGCTGGACGCGCACCGGGCGTTGCCAACGCGGCAACGGGTGAAGGATGCATAGCGAATCGCAGTGACCCAGCGGGGCGTCGGCAGATTGTTGCCGGCGCCCCGCGGTGTTTTGTGGCGAGCGCAACCGAAGGTGTCGACGAGCGCACCAAATGGGTTACGCCAGCGGCTCGTTGATGCCATCTAGCGGCGGTCGAAAATCGAAATGCGCGCTCCGACCAGCCATTTCGACGACTATTGGATGCGGGGTTGACATGCGTCAACCGTTGCTGCAAACTAGTGGCAGCGGGAATTCGCATGCCCAAAACCAGCTAGATGCAGCAGGTTTCGCTGATGGCGCGGTGTCTCCCGGTAGATCCTGACCGAGGCTCAGGTTCACGTCAGCGCTAGAATGGGACCGTGTGCTCTCGACCGAGAGTCTGTACATTTCGGCTGCTGGGTGAGGTTTTCTTGTGTCAGGTGCATACGACTCGTTTACTCCCGACGACTCGGGCAAGCCGACGGAAGAGCTTCCAATCCATCACGGTGACAGATCATTCCACGGCACCGACAACTTGGTGCCGACCGGAAGTGCTCGCGCCGGCCACGTCGACCTCTCCGAAATCTGTGTAGAAGATCTCCAGACAGTCGCCGGAGCCGTGGACCGTTGGCGTTCACTGAGGCAGCCGTTCGTCGTGGCACGTCACACCTCTCGGTGATCTGACATCTGGCATCTGACACCGTCGTTGGTGGTGATGGTGCGAAGGATCGTGGTCAGTACCAATTTTTGAGAGTTGTGTTTCCCCATGGGTGTTGAAGGTGAGTCGGAAGCGGCGATGCCCGACCGGCATGATATCGCAGTGCAGCGTAATGGGTTCAACGCCCAAGAGGCGGCATTCAGGCTGGGAATCAAGGTCGATGCGGCGGTGGTGTACGACTTCGTGTCCTACTGGTCGGTCGCCGATCGCGCCGTCCTGATTCAGGCGGATCTGTCCGGGCACGTACGCAATGAGGTCGTCGCTCACTCGGTGGCCCACATCGAGATGGCCGAATCACCTGAGCTGGCAGCAGCACTCGACGGTGAGCGGTGGCGCGGTCGGATCGAGATGCAGGTTCACGACGTTGTCGCACATCGGCTGATTCCGGTGCAGAACCTGCGCGACGCACTGGAGATCGGCAGCAACCTGCCCGATGTCGCGGCGATCCTCGGCGTCACCGAATTCCTGCTCGGATGGCGATTGCAGCACCTGAAGAACGAGGAGTTCGCAGTGATTCCCGTACACCTGCTGAACCGCCTGGGTTGGCTACCCGGGATGGCCACCGAGTACCCCTACCGGTGTTTGTGGCCGACGGGCAGTTCCGGCGAAATGCTGCGTCAAATGGCGCCCGGCCGACACCGATAACCGACAGACCCCCGCAAGCCCTCGCTCCGTGACTCGGAACGAGGGCTTCGTCGTTGGCGCACCCAGCGCCGACCCCCCGAACCATGCGGCCGGCCCCCGGACGAAAACACCACATCCAGCGGGTTCAGAGCCCGCCGCATGCCCGCCCGCCCCTGACGCGCCCGTCGCCCGTGGACACCCGCGGTCGCAGACGTCGACGCAGCGCAGGGGCGAATCGGTCCCGCTCCGGACGGCACTCGCCCGGAGCGGGACCCACCGACATCGCAGAGAGGTAGACACATGTCGTTGTGGTCTCCGAAAGGACAGCCCCGGCCTGCCCGGGACCCCCGCACCATCGACGTACTGGTGGTCGGCGGCACCTGGAATCCCGGTGGTGACGGTGTCACCGGCGCGTTCACCGAGGCACTGAACAAGTCGATGTTCGCGACCAGAATGGTTCCGTACCCCGCCGACTACGGGTCGTCGGTGAGTTACGTCGAAAGTGTCGCCGAAGGTAAGCGCGCCCTGCTCGCGGCGATCGACCGGTCGCCGAACCCGGTTGTCCTGGCGGGCTACTCGCAGGGCGCCGCGGTCGCCGGTGACTTGGCCGCGGAGATCGGACGCGGTGAACACCCGGGGCGCGAAGTGATCGCTTGCGCCCTCATCGCCGACCCACGTCGACCTGCGGGCAAGTACCTCGGTGACATCGATCCCGGCGGCTACGGCGTGGTCGGCGAGCGGCCGATCCCCGGCATCCCGGCCTACTGGTCGGCAGCTCCCGGCGACCCGATCACCGCGTTGCCAGCCGGTAACCCACTGCGAACAATCGCCGACCTGAGCGCGTTCTTCAGCTTCGCCGGCGCGAACGCCGCGATCACCTGGGCACAGCAAATGCTCAACACCGCGACGCGAAAGCAGTTGCAGCGTTGGTGGTCACCCGCGAACTGGCGGCACTGGGCAGGCGCGATCGCCTATGCCCGCGGCTACCTCTTCGACGGCCGCCACACCGAAGACTACGTCCGCTACGGCTACGCCCGCGCCCTGGCGCAGGCACTGAACCGCGATGTCGCCGAAGGCCGCATCTGACACCGCGAGACCTGTGAAAAGGAGTCCCTACATGCGAATCAGTAAGGTGCCCGAGCCCGCGCTGATCCGGTCCGTTCTCGTCGCCGTCACCGGTGTGATCGCGTACCTCATCGGCCGCGACGTCGACGCCGCGTGGGTCGAAACATTGCTCACCCTGTACGGATTGGCCACGCCCGTGATCGCCGGGGCGGTGATCAGACCCGCGGTGACGCCGGTATCGGGATCGGTGGGTGAATCGCATGGCCTCGTGGCTGAGTCCTGAATTCGTCCAAGCCATCGGGGTGGCCGTAGCCACCGTGATCGGAGCGGTGACGGCCTGGCAGGCCCGCGAAGTCGCCAAGCTGCGCGAGCGGGTGGTCGCGCTGGAAGAGCAGGCGGTCAACGACCAGCAGCGATTCCGTGACGCGATCCGCCTGATCCGCGCACTACAGCGCCACATCGACGAACTGCTCGGCTTCCTGCGCCTGCATGTTCCCGGCCAGGACCCCCCGGTGGCGCGATACGCGATCCCACCCACCCTCCAAGAAGAAATCTGACGGCACCACGCGGTGCCGTTCCTGAACCGCATGCGGTCGGCCCCCGGAGAACACTCGATACGGTGCGGGTTTCGAGCCCGCCGCATGCCGCGCCCCTGATGCGCCCGTCTCCCGCAGGTGGAACGCGGTCGAGACGCCGTCGCCGCGTCAGGAGCGCAGGTCCCGCCCTCGGCGCTTCCCCTCGTCGCGAGGGCGGGACCACCAAACCCTCACTCACCCAAGGAGTTCGCCATGAGTTGGACAGGCGACCCGGTATGGCTGGCCGATGTGCTGCGCGACGCCGGGCTCAACGTCATCGAACACGAAGGCTGGCGCGACCGAGGCCACGGCGACTTCCGTGACCTGCGCGGCGTCCTGTGCCACCACACCGCGGGCGGCGGCAAGAACGACTGGCGCATCGTCCAGAACGGCCGCGCCGACCTCCCCGGCCCCCTGGCCCAGCTGGTCCTCGAACGCGACGGCACCTTCCGGGTGGTCGCGGCGGGCGTCTGCTGGCACGCCGGCCGCGGCTCCTGGCCCGGCTGGCCTACCAACAACGCCAACTACCACGTGATCGGCATCGAAGCCGTCTCACGCGGCGACGGAACCGACTGGACCACAGCACAACTCGACGCCTACAAGCGCGGCTGCGCAGCCATCCTGGCCCGCATCGGCCGAGACGCCGAGGACTGCGTGGCCCACCGTGAGTACTCGCACGAAGGAAAAATCGACCCCGCCGGTATCGACATGGACGAATTCCGCCGTGACGTACAGGCCTTCATCGACGGAAAGGACGCGCCGATGAGCGCAGCCGAAGTCAACCAGATCCAAGATTTCATCGCCGCCTTCTGTGGGCCCATCAGCACCGATGTCAAAGACATTCGTGAGCAGCTGTGCGGCAGCCAGCAGCGCGATGCGGGCATGTTCGGCGGCTGGGAACAACTCGACGGCATGACCGTCGTAGACGCCCTGGCCGACGTACTGGACCGCCTGAAGGCCCTCGAAACGCCCGAACCCGAGGGGAGGTGACTTCCATGCTTCCCGTCGTCCTCGAACTGCTCGAACTGGCCATGCTGCTCGCCCCGGTGATCCTGCCGCTGCTCGGCCTGTCCTGACTCCATAACCGCAATCCACACAAGCCCGGCCGGCTAGGCACGGGCTTTTTTCATGCCCAAAGCTCGGGAGGCTGCACCACATGTCCGGCAAGGAAATCATCGGCTCGGTCGACTTCGGCACCAACGAAGCACCGGCACCGGAATATGTCCAGACCGAATCCGGACAGCTGGTCACTCCCGACTTTCTGGCATTCCTCAAGCAGGCCATGTCCGGCCAGCTCGCCGAGCCCGACCACGACGACGAACTCGACCCGCAGGTCCGCGGCCTGGCAGAGGAACTTTCGGTCATCCATCTCCCCGAGTGGACCAGCCCCGTCGGCCGCAAGCTGGCCGAACCGACCGTCACCTCGATCAAACAGGCAACTCGCGTCGCCGAGTACCTGATCAAGCGTGGCGTGCGCGTGCACCCGGAACTCGAAGAGATCCGGTGGGTCCCGACCCCCTCGGGCGCCCCCGGCGCCTTCGACACCGGCGCCCACATCACCCCCGACGCCGAAGGCAATTGGCCCACACCTGATGCCGAGGAGTTCTACGACTTCGACGAGATCTCGGTGAAACAGGTGGAGGGGAGTGCGTGGTACGCGACGCATCCCCGCGGGATCGCTTGTGAGGGGAAGACGAAGTCGGAGGCGTACGCGGCAATGGTCGCGGAGCTGCGCCGCCGGATCGACGATGCCTCGGGCGGGTCCCTGATTTGAGTACGGCCATTCACTAGTCAGCCAAACGCATTCTAGCGGTGCGGCTATACGCATTCTCCAGGAGGCACCGCAGTGTCGATACCAGCATACGACCCCCGATCATTTCAGCAGTGGGTCGGCACTTTAACGCCGGCGGGTTCGGAAAAGCAGGATCGACGTGCACCGCGTGTAGTCGACTTCAATGGAATGACAGCAGCAGCATCAGCGCGTGCGTACGAGCGAATGCTGCGCGCAAAAAGCATGGAAACCCGTGCAGACCAGAACATTTCCACCGCGCAGCCAATAGACGACCGAGTCAAGGACACCAAACTACCGAACATTCCGGGAGTCCTCGGACCGTACGCCGAACTGGGCACCCCATCACAAGAGCTGGTCACCGATACACCGGATCCCGCCGAACAACCGGGTCCGTCGTCGCCTCGATCGACCTCGCCCGAGACATCACAACCGGCGCCCGCTCAATCACAGTCGTCGGCAACGAATCCATCACAAGCGACACTATCACCGGATCAGTCGACCGGCCCCCGCCAACTGACCAGTCCAAGTCATCGGAACCCAGCCGTCCGGATGGGCTCTCTGACCCCGAACTCAAAGCGAAACTGCCGCTTGTCGCACAACTGGCCACGGGCCAAGAGGTGCCCGGGGCGGTGCTGGACAACCAAAGCGGCGGTTCCGCGGGGCCATTCAATCCAACGATGGCGATGGTCTGGTTTCCGAGCAGCACAATTGAGCAGGAACCGACGGTTGTAGACGGCGTCCCGGCGATACAGACCAGCGTCCAAACGCCTGGTCTGGCGGAGACCGTGGTCACCGAACCGTTGATCGGCTCGGCAACCCTTACCACGACGTTGCCAGGAAAGTCGACAGGCCCAGGGCTGACTACGGCCGGATTTGACGGGATGCCCGCAGGCTCAGGAATCCTTGCTAGCGGTCCATACGAAGAAAACCTTGCGTGGCAAGGCCCGCCGTTGAACTCGACCGGTGCGCTGGTAACAGGCGGCACATTAGTTGGCGCTGGCGCCGCGTTCAGCACTCTGACAATCACCGAGACTGGGCTGTTGATCACTGGCGGAACTTTGGCCACAGTAGTTTCGTGGCCGTTGGTACTGGCCAGCATCGCGGGCGTTGGCGTCGTGGCTGGGACGGTTTGGCTCTTCTCGCAGGATCCACCCGAAGGGGAAGAACGCTCAAAAGGAGCGCAGCCGGGCTCAGTCCCTAAGCCACCACCGGCGCCAACTCCTCCCAAGCCGGTCCCGGAACTGTATTTTCCTCCGGTCATCCCCGAGACGCCCACCCTCCCTGCGTTACCGGATGAACCCATTCCGGAGCCGGTCTTCCCATCTACTGAGCTACCAGCCATCCCTGGTCGAGTGGCTGATCCCACAGCGAGCACCACTCCATGGGAACCGCATGCCCCACCTGCACTCGATCCCTTCGATGTTGGGTCGGACGGCGTGGACGATCCAACGGCACTCCCCGACCCGACACAGATCAGTCCCGTACCGCCACAGCGTGAGCCGGTTGGACCCGTTACGCAAACCCCCCCATATGCGGCGGATCAAACGGGCGCAAGCGCCGAAGCGAATAATCCGACGGCCGCCGATGCCGGAAACAGCGTCAGCGATACGGGTGGATCGAGCGGGGAAGAGCCAGTAACAAGATCAGACGCGGAACCCTTCGAGGGTTCCGAGGCGGCTGAGCGTGAAATCCTAGTTGAAACACTGGTGAAGTTTAGCGGTGATTCGACACCACCGGCGCCCAGGGTTGATCTGACGCCGTACATGCGTGCGGCCCTAGCATTGGCAACGGATGAAGAGCTGTTGGCTGTGCAGACGTTGATCGGACAGTGGGGCGAGGACGCACAATTGCTCCTCGCTCAGTACGGGCTGAAGGGTGTTAAGAAGACTGAGGGATACATTGGGACAGAAAATGTTGCTGATCGACTATATGAGAGCTTGAACAACCTAGACGAAGTGCGATACCGTGGTTATCCCTATCTGTTCGAGTCCAGGGAACAGTATGAAGCGCTGAAGGTGGATGTATTGGAGTTGGCTCGTCGATATGGCGTTGATCCGAACGATGTGATATTCAGGGTGCAGGGCGGCTCTGTCCATAATCCGGATACGGGTGATGTCGATATTGCCTTGGTTGTAGACTCTGAAACTTTCGAGAGGTATGCGACGCAGTTTCTGGACAACTCGGATATATTGCGTATCCAGAAGGCGATCAAGAAAGATGCTGCAAAAGGGAAGTTTGCATATTACCGTTGGGCCCCACGAGAGCCGCTCGCTCGTCCAGTCGGTGTGATTCTCCACGATACGTTGCCTGGGGCGGATAAGAAGATTCAACTCTCAATGGTGGAAGAAGGTGGACCCTTTGACTTTGGCCCCTATCTATGAGCCCAGCCGTATCGATGATCTGGAATGGCTTGTATGGGATCGCACCACGCTGGATTTCGTGAGCGCGGGGCGCGATGAACCTAAGGCGAATCCTCGTCGCTCGCTTGCAGCGAGTATAGCCGGAATAGTCGTCCAGCGCGTCGACATCGTCGACAATCGTCTCGCTGTCGTTCGTTATTTCGAGGTTGACTGCATTGAGCATGTAGTCGCATGGCATGAACTCAACTATCCGAATGTGCGGTCGGTAGTGTGGCGCATGTTCGACAAGCGTGGGGATGGTTGTTGCCGACGCGGTATCGATATCAGTATCGAGCCCGCCTGGGTGCAGAATAGAATCCAATATCTCGATCCGCGCGGTGAGGTTGTTGCGGAAGATTGGCATTCTGACGATGGGGAATTGATTGAAAGGCGGGAGTACGAGTACGGGGAGGATAGCGAGTTGAGCGCAACGCTAATCTATGGCCCGGGCAAAGTTCTGGTCGATAGGTACGAGGAAGACTAGCGAATCCAGGCCGAATACGGAGTGGTTGCCTGGCTAGATTTATGAGGCCTGGACGTTGGTGACGCCGGCGTGGAGTCGGCTGGCTGGTGGCCGGTTTCCGGCAGCCGAGTGTGGTCGATGATAGTTGTAGTGGATGTTCCAGATCTGCAGCGCCTGCAGGCGCTGCAGATCTGAAGTCCATTCACGGGCATAGAGGAATTCCTCGGCGAGTATCCGGTTGTAGCGCTCGACCTTGCCGTTGTGGCGCGGCGTGTAGGGCGTGATCCGCTGATGGCGGGCGCCGAGAAGCACCTTCGCGAAGTCGCGGGCCCTGTAGCAGGCACCGTTGTCAGTGACGATCCGTTCGATGCCGGCGATGCCGGCGATGCCGTGAGCAGCGGAGAACGCCCGGGCCCGGAACACGAAACCGATTGCCGTGACTGCCTTCTCGTCAGGCAAGGCTTCGGTGTAGGCCAGCCTCGAGTAGCCATCGAGGGCGGTGTGAAGGAATACATAACCAGGCCGGGAACGTTTGTTCGCCGCGCGTGCGGCTTTGTCCTGGGCCGATCCTCTGCCATGGACACGCCACCCACCGCCGTCGGGGATCCTTCCGACCTTCTTGATGTCGATA
>NZ_JBHSDL010000007.1:211594-319689 GCF_042650145.1 Nocardia halotolerans
GTCCTGGTCGGCGAGCGATGATCCGGCGCGGGGTGCGGTTGGGTTCACCGTTGGGGTCCAGGAACCGGCGCCGGTTCAGCCCGAGCCGGACCAGGTGCCGGCCCGCTGTCCGCGCCGAGATCCGGGTGCCTTCGGCTGCCAGCTCGAGTGAAATCCGGCGAGCAGACCACTTCTTGGTCCGGCGCCACAGTTCGATGCGGGTGATGACCTGTACTGGCGTGGCTGACGGTGACTGATGCGGGGCGCTGCCACCGGTCGAGGAGCCGAGCTCGCCGTGTTGGCGGAATCGGTTGACCCACTTCGACGCACATTGGCGGGAGACGCCCATCTCGGCGGCGACGTGGGCGATCGGGCGGGTCCGGCAGCGGGCAACGAGCCGGTGACGGCCCTCGAGGGTCAAAGGGGCATTACGGTGAGGCACGGCGGTTCTTTCGGTCGCGTGGCGGATGTGTGAGTTGGCGCTTCACATCCTGCCGCCGAAAGAACCGCCCCTTCAGCTCACCCCATGCCCGGCGTCACCAACGTCAAGACCCACAACACCTAGCGCGCGATCAGTTTGACAATCCGGAGGAAGCGGCATGCAGCAAGGGTATGGATGTGGTGATAGGTTTCGAAAAGGCGGTTTTGATCGCTCGTGATGCACTCAAGTCAAATTTGAAGCTTGGGACGTTTATGATTGATGACAGAAACATTGTCGCGAACGATATGTTCTATGTTGTCAACGTGGGTGCTCGCGAATATCTTGTGGATGGTGACTTCGGCTATGCTATCGCTGGCGATGTGACACTGGTCAGTAAGGAGACTGGTGAACTCTCCTCGGCGCCATCGGCAGAAGTAGCAACCGATCCTACTCTTCGTATTCGCCCCAACCCTGACACCGCATTTGGCTCTTAGGGTGCCGTCAACATGGACTGCCGTGTATTTCGACGCGCAGTTGATAGGTGCGGGAATGGGTAGGACACGCCGGAGCAGTTCCAGACGGAGTGGCTAATTGCATACGGGTTCTAACCGCCTCAGAGTTGCCTAGCCTTTTCCCGTAGGCGACAAGAAGTTGTGGCCAAGGTATATACCGTCGACGCAACGCTGTCCCGACTGGTTGGCCAGTCGGGATTTTTCATGCCCAAATGTTGGTCGCAACAATATTCTGTGCAAGGACTTGACATGAATGAAAAGATACTGTTCCCTGATATCGAACAAACTTTGGTCGAATATCTAGCGGTGCAACTCGCCGCAGTCTCCGATACCGCAACTGTGGTCACGATGGTCCCCGACCCGCGACCGACCCGCATGGTGCGAGTAACCAGAGACGACCGAAGAGCCCGAGTTGATGTCGATGGCCAGGAGAAGCGCCGTAGCGCTCAGCTGATCATCGACCGTCCTCGCGTAGTTCTCGAATGCACCGATGACGCCGGCGCGGCGGCAACACTCGCCGCGCTCGTGCGTTCGATCCTGAGTGCAGCCGCTCCCGGTTACCTGGGCACCGTGTGGTGCGACCAGGTCGAGGATGCCGGTATGGAGAACGACACCGATCCGGTGACTGCCGCCCCGCGGTACACGATTGTCACCGACCTGATTGTGCGGGGCACCGTCCTCGCCTGACTCCGAACCCCGGAGTCGAACCGAAGTACCAATCCCGAGGGCCTGCGCAACAATCCCAAGGGAGATAACAACAATGGCTCTGCCTTCCAGTAATTTCATCGGCGCCGGCACCCCGGATCTGGCCGTTTCCGGCGGTGTCCTGGTGGCGCCGCTCACCACCACGCTGCCGACCACCGCGGCCGGCACCATCGATCCCGCGTTCAAGGCGCTGGGCTATGTCTCCGAGGACGGCATCGAGTCGCTCGGTGAGCGCAAGGTCGAGACGGTCAAGGACTGGAACGCCGACATCATCGCCCAGCTCCAGACCGAGCACTCGGTGCGCTTCGGCCTCACCCTGTACGCGGTGTGGGACCAGGACGTGCTCGCCGAGATCTTCGGTGAGAACAATGTGACCGCCACTGCGGCCACCTCTTCTTCGGGCAAGCTGATCGAGGTCCGCGAAACCGGCATGGTTCTGCCGCGTCGTTCGTGGGTCTTCGACATGAAGACCGAGGACAAGAAGCTCCGCATCGTGCTGCCCAACGCCAAGATCTCCTCGATCACCGAGAAGAAGTTCGTGTCCAACGAACTGGCCGGCTTCACGATCAATGTCGAGGCATTCAAGGATGATTCGGGCATCAAGGCGTACCGCTACCTCGATGACGGTCTCAAGACTGCCTGATTAAAGCCCCCAACGGCGGCGGGTAATACACCTATGCGCAGGCCCGCCCGCCGCCGTTGGGCCCTTCCTATCGCCCAAATCATTCGAACGAATACGAAAGGGTCTGCTACCCATGACTTCTCCTGCTGCCACCACCAAGCTCGCGCAGCCGCGCACCGTCAAGGACGACTTCACCTACACCGTCGACGGCGTCGCCATCGTGCTGCCCTCGCTGTCCTACCTCAAGCCCGGTCTCGTTCGCCGAATCCGTCGCCTCGGCGATGTCGACGCGATGTACACCCTGCTCGAGCTGAGCTTGGCGCCCGAGGCGCTCGCGGTCCTCGACGAGATGGACCCCGACTCCTATCACCAGCTGCTCGAGGCGTGGCGCGCGCATTCGGGGCTGAGCCTGGGGGAATCCTAGGCCTCGATGCTCTTCTCGAGGAGCATGGCGAGGCAATCGAATACGACCTGATAGCCCTCGGCCTCCGGCTGCGGATGCTCGGTACCGATGCCCTCGGGTGGACCGATCTGCGTGCCATCGTGAAGCACCTGCCGATGGAGTCGGCATTGCTGCGGGTGATGTATCCGGAAGCCAGTCGATGGCAAACGGCTGAACACCTGCTGGCAGATGTTGCCGACAGCCTGCACTGGTTGATGTGGGCACGCACCGACGACGGTCGCCGCGGGCGTAATCGCCCGGAGCCGATCGCCCGGCCCGGTCTGAAGTCCGATCGCGAACGTGTCGGAACCGCAACGCAACTCGATCAGATGAACGAGTTCCTCGGCTGGCACGAGTAGGTGGTGAGCAGCGCCGGAGCGGTCGAACGCAGAAAGTGGATACCAATTGTGAAGAAGAAGCGCCCAACGGCGATGACATTGCCGGACGTTCTTGCGATGACCACCAGCGGCCAACCGGCTCCGGGAAAGCGGATCACTCTGCCGAGCGGAGCCGTCTGGGAGGGCGGCTCCGGTTCGGGTACTGCGACGATCACCCTGGCTGACGATGCCCCGGTCGTGCTGGGCGAGGACGGCCGCGTGCCGCCGAACGCCCTGATCGGTACCGGTGTGCTCGGTGTGCTCGACAGTGTGCTCTCCGATGTGCTCGGCACACAGCCGGGCGCCATCGCCGAACGGGTGGCGGGGCAGGCCGTGGATCTGCTCTGTCCCGACGGCGACGAGACCGACACCAAGACTCGTCTGATCAAATTCTCCTCGAAGACAACGCTGCTCAACCCGGCGAAAGCCGGATCCGGCGTAGACAACGTCACGCTCGAAAACGTGGACAGCCCTGTGGGTTATGCCGGCGGCGGCTCCGTTCGAGGCCCCGGCACCGGCAGCAGTGACTCGGTGCTGGCGCGGTTGTCGAACGGTGAGTTCGTGGTGAACGCGGCCGCGACCTCCAACTCGCTACCGCTACTCGAAGCGATCAATGCCGGTTGGGTCCCCTCGGCCGGTTACCTGGCGGGAATGTTGCCGGGGTTCGCCGCGGGCGGGCTGGTCGGTGACAACTCGATGAGCGATCCGCAGCGTTGGCGTGATCTGCTCGGAACCGGCCTGATCGCTGATGTGCTCGGCGGCGTGGGCGGTGCCGCGCTCGACGCTGCGGGTGCTGTCGGTGCCGCGCTCGGCGGCGCGTTGGCGCCAGTGTTCGGGCAGGGTGGATCCGTCTCCCGGCGCACTACGGACCCGATGAAAGTCGATCTGAGCCAACGGGACACGCCGGGAATCAGCGCCGCGCCGCCGCTGTCGGCGGAACTGAATGTACAACCGCAGGGCGTCATGAATGTGGCGCCGGCCTACGCGGAGCAGCCCACGCCAGCGGGCACTGGTTCGGCCCCACCGTTGGCGTCGCTGTCGGAGGCGCTCACGGCGGGGATCATGTCCTCGGCGACGGAAGCCGGCGGACGGGTGGGTCTGGCGCTGGGTCAGGCGATCGCGCCGGCACTGGGACCGGCCGGGCAGCTGGCGCCGGAGATCGGCGAGTCGCTCGGTGAGTCGATCGGATCACGGTTCGGTGGTGGGTTCGCGGCGTCGATGTCGTTGAAGACCAAGGTCGCGCCGACGTCCCCGGGAACCTCGGAACTGTCGGAAGGCGGCGTTCGCGCCGGCACAGGCGGTCCGTTCACCCGCGGCAGCGAGTCACCGACATCGGTGACCAACTGGGGTGACGGTGGATCATCCGGCGGGACCAACAATGTGACGGTCACCGGTGGACCATCCGGCGGCGGCACGGCCGTCAGGTACCCGACCGGCGGTGGAACTTCCGCACAGGAGCTCAATCCGGCCACCACGCCGCGCACACCCAGCCACAGTGAGACCCCGACCGCCAAGAACCTGGCGGAGAAGAACTGGCTGACCACCTACCGTGGCGCCGACTACATCGATCGGGGATCTATCGTCGGCGGCCGCATGGCGGTCGACTTCGCCGAATCGCTCGGCGTGACCGGCATCCCGGCGATCCGCGATGTCGGCTCACAGGTCGGTGCTCTGGCGGGTGCGTTGGGCTTGCCGTCGGTCAACGAGGCTCTCGGGGTCGACAGTCCGCTCGTTGAGCAGCTCGGGATCGACGTCGACGGAAACTACTTCGTTCCCTTCGAACAGCAGCAGGCCTTCGACTTCAGCGAACAGTCGAACATCACGGCGGGCATCCAAGGATTCCTGTCCGGCTCCTCATCCGGTGGCCTGGTCAAGGGCGTTACCGGGGCGGCGAAGAGCTTGGCCCAGGATGCGGCCGGCCAAGTCGGTGGTTTCCTCGGCGCCAGCCTGGGGACCGCGATCGCGGGCCCAGCCGGGGCGGCGGTCGGTAGCGTGCTCGGCTCCCTCGCGGGATCAGTGGTCGGTGGCAAAGCTGTCGACCTGATCGCCAAACCCGTCGAATGGGTGGCCAGTACCGCCAAGGAGCTCGTCGGCACCGGGTTCGGACTCACCGACCTGGCCGAGGGCGTCGGCGGGCACACCGCCCGCGGCGACATCTTCAACTTCAACGGCATGGACCCCAAGAGCGTCGCGATGTCCATCGCCCGCGTCCAACGCCGTCAATCGTTTGCGCAACAACGCGGAGGAGGGCTCGGGCGATGACCAGTCAGTTGCTCAACAGTCAAGACACCAAGATCGTGGTGTGGGACGTCAACGGCCGGGTCTGGCACCTGGCGGGCGCGAACGCGGGTCGGGAAGGCGTAAGGCTCTCGGCCCAAACAGGATTCATGTTCGCGCCGGTGCAGTTGCTCACCACCGAGGGCGCCCGCCAGGACGGTGCCACTTTCACTCGGTCGGTCCGGTGGAAGAAGGAGTGGGACTTCCTCGCCATCATCTCCACCGCAAACGGCGCCCGCGAAACCAACCAGGTCCGCGAATTCCTTGCCGTGCACGACGCCTGGTTCCGCGGCTGGTCCACCGACAAACCGGTGACGGTCGGCTACTTCACCCGGCACCAAGGTTGGCGGTTCCAGCAGTTCCAGCTCGACGGCGCCCCGGAACCCTCGGGCGACATCGACCCGGCACGCAATGGCTTCGCCATGTACAAGATCTCGGCGACAGCGATGGACCCGCTCGAGCGTCACTTCGACGAAACGATGGTGTGGACGAACAATTCCGGTGCAGGTGAAGGCACGCTGCGTCTGCGCAACGCCGCTGACCAGCCGGCCTGGCCGCGCTACACCATGAACGGCCCGGGGCGATGGTCGATCCTCGATCCGGTCGGCGGCGAACTGCCCCGAATGGTGCAGACCCCGCGCTTGAGCGAAGGCCAGACCCTACGCATCGACACCCATCCACGGCACCGCACCGCCTGGTTGTACTCCGACAACGACTCCGAGGGCGTCAATGTGTGGGGTCAGCTGGCCGGCCGCCGCTGGTTGGCTTCGCTGGATCCGTGGACCAGCACCGACATTGTGGTGAAGGTCGATGACGGGACCACCGAGTCGAGCATTATCGGCGCGCTGACACCGAGGTCATCGCGGCCGTTCTGATCTTGCCCGTCAACTGAACATCAATCGAGAGAGAGAGAGCCCAACCCCTGTGCGGGGGTTGGGCTCTCTCTCGTTCCGAAGGAGGTATCGCCGTGGTGGTACCGACACCATCAATTACGCACGGCCCCGATGGATTTCAGCAGTGGATGGCCTCGTTGACTCCGAGGGGTGCCGCGTCTGAGCCAGAAGCGTCCCGAGCCTCTCGCGTGCACAATCGGAGCGGATTGACGGGCGCTTCGGCTGCTCGGGCGTACGACCGAATACTTCGTTCACGTGAGCTACAAGGCAGCGGACGAGGCCGGATTCCGGCAGCTCAGGTAATCAACGATCAACTGAATGACCCGGATCTCCCGACGCTCCCGGGCATATCGGGGAACTATGCCATCCTCTCGCCGGGCACGGGCATTCCAACGGATCTGCTGGATGAACCTGCACCATCCGGCACAACTCCTCTTCCAGCCGCTGCGCAGGAAGCACCCGCCGATGTTCCGCCGGGCGCTGCCCCGACCCCTACACCCCCGCCTTCGACACATTCACCTGCCCCAACGGCTGCCCCGGCGTCATCGGGCCCGATGCCCGACTCACCCGCCCAAACCGACGACGACCCGTCGAGCATTCCGCTGCAAGACTTGGGTCTGCTGCCAGGTGGGAAATCCCACGCGGAAATGCCGTCCCGGCTGGTTACCGCTCCGAGTACTTCTCTTGCCGTCGTCGCAGCACTAACCCTTCCCCAGGGATCCGGCATCCGTCAGGTGTCGCAAGAAACAAACGGCGTCGCCATTACCGCCACACAAATTGACGTCCCAGGTGGGCCGACTGTTGTGGGGACATCGGTTATCGGCACCCCACTCGAACTCGAGGTAGCAGGCACCTGCTCAGTTCCGCTGCAAGTTCCCGATGCGTCACCACTGCCCAGCTCAATCACTACTCCCGACACCATCTTCCGGACAGGCCGCGGCTACACAGCCGAACAACTCAGATCGGACTTGGAAACGGTCGCCGCAGGTGAGACCGGACTGAGCAGCGCGGAAGCCGGTCTCGCATATGTTGTGGCGAGGACCCGCCTGAACTCGGCGATGTATACCCCGATCGAGCAGTTCAACGACCTCCAGTGGGCTCACCACGAACCGCGCACCGAGGTAGAAGGACGAGACCAGTTCGACGCACGAGCCCGTTTGAACGAAGCTGGGATTCCTTGGTCCGATCCGCGGATCCAGGCATGGGTCGACAACAAACTCGACGTCGCTATCGCTACTGACCCGACGAGTCCGGCCCGATATCAGGCACCGCCGCTGTTCAGCTCCGGCGAGCTCCGCCAACAACAGATCGAAGCCAACCGGGTCGACATCACCGCTAATGACATCAGGCAAGGTACCAACGACCTTCTTGCCGCGATTACCTATGGTCCCGCTCTTGTGTTGTGGGAGGCAGCACATGACCGAGGTGACCACAGTGGCGCCGATATTGCTTGGGCCGCTGCGGAACTCGGGATGAATGTCGTTGGCATCGTTCCGGGCGTCGGCCCCCTGACCGGTATAGCAGCGAAAGGAACTATCCGCCGACTTTCTCCCGAATTCTGGAATGTGCTGACCACGACAGATAATGTGGTCGACGCTGTCCGGGCGGGGCAAGCGCTCCAAGACGCCCGTGTCGTGAACTCTGCGCTCGACTACCGCCAGAAGTTTGTGCTCGATCGCAGTCTGGCGCCATCCCCGGGTGTTAATGCTGGCGATAAAGCTTCAGCCCCCTTATCAAGCGCTGCGGCGCCTGGACAGGCGAGAGCACCAGGACTCTATACGACAGTTCAAGGTCTCCCCGAGGCTGCGGTACGTCGGCCAATGCAGGTGGCTGACGACTTCATCCCAACGCCTGCCGCGGTCAACGGCGTCGCGTTGCCACTGAATCAGATCCTCGCCAACGAGAGCATGATCGCCCACGAGGCGAAGAACTTCGTCGCTGACGTCGAACAGTTCGTCATGCTCGAAGCGAGGCTGCCGGCGACAGCCATGGCTGGAATCGACGGACGTGGCGCTGCTGCAGCAGGGGATCGCATTCCGGCGGGCCAGATCAACCCGCGGGCATCTCACGATGGTGCCTACAGCGATTCTCGCGGATCTGAACCTGGAGGTCGATCTGAAGGCACTATCCCGAGTCCGCCCCGAGGACCGATCGGTCCAACTGTGCCTAGGGCTCCTTCTGCCGAGGGCGGGACTCCGCAGCCTGATCATCCGAAATCGGTCGGCCGAACCGACCGGTCTGACTCAGGGTTCATCTATGAACAAAGAATTGTAGGCGCACTCGGCGGTACTGGAGAATTCAAGGTAGGTAAGCGAACATTCGACGGACGTTTCGTTGACGATAGCGGCGTGGAGGTTTGGTATGAAGCAAAAGCAGGTGCGTTCTGGGAACGTCCGGCGCATATAGTAAAATTTAAGAACCAAGTTGGGGAGCAGCGAAAGATTGCGCTAGACGCGGGCGTAGAGTTCAGGGTAATCTCGGAACGTCCAATCCCGGCGGAAGTAAAGAATTGGTTGGACAAGAAGGACATCCGTTACGAGGAGGGCGTCGGTGTCGAGTAAGGAATCTATCGAAATGAAGGCAAAACTATGGGACGAATGATCGACATGGACCTGCATTTTGGGAGCACCGTAGTCGCGGTTGAATTGGTCCAGTCTCTCCTGAAGTCTGGGGCGTCGCTCGTCGCGAATGATTCTATCAGGTTTCATTTGACCGATGATTTCGACTGGGAAACTCGACCCGCGAGTGACATTGATGAGGTCGTCAGTGCTCTCCAGATGCGCGCCGAAGCTGGGAATACAGTAGGAGTCGACATATATTTCGACGGCTCGTCGTTCGGCGGAGCGCTCCTCATCCCAGGAGATTCGACGGTAGTGTATTTTATACTGCCGAATGATCGTGCGACGATCGAGTCCACGGAATTCACCGACTTTAGCTGGTATTTGTCCAGAATTATTCGACCGTTCGGCGAACTCGGCATGACGGGATTCGAATGTCACGACTTCTATCCGAATTGACTGCTGCTTCTGGTGATGTGTTGACTGTGGGGATCTGATTACTCGCAGTCCAGTGAACCCAACCCAACCCGATTCGGGTTGGGTTGGGTTTTTTGTACCCAAAATCAAGTGAAAGGTGGTGGAGGATGGGTGATTGGGACCCGCACGCGGAATCGCGGCGGATGGATGAGATGTTTCGGGTGGAGCAGGACGATGCTCGGGATCAAGAGGTTCTGGTCCGGTACTGGGACAAGGACATGCAGGAGGTGGGGGAGGAGCGGAGTTACCTGTCGTTGCAGGTGAGCTTTCCGCGCAACGCCGCCGGCGGGCTGAAGATGATCTGCCCGCGCGACATGGTGCACTTCGACCACCTGTTCGGCAGTCATGCGGATACGACGTTGCCGATCACTGTGAACACCAGGGGTTTTCGGTGGGACGGGTACATCACCAAGGCCTCGATCGTTCGCGACGACAACGGTGTCGAGACGGTGGACATCGAGGCGATCCACGCCTGGAACCATGTCTCGACCATTTGCTGCTGGGCGAGCCCGTTCGCGCCGGTGCTGGCCCAGTTTCCGCGCCACCACATCCTGTTCGGCCCGGTCCGGACATTGGTGACGACTTATCTCACGATGAACCTGATGCGGTTGCAGGGGAATACGACGTTCCCGATCGCGGTCGTGCCGGTCGATCCACGAACCGACACCAGCCGGTGGAGTGCTGCGTCAGCGCGGTTCGACATGGCAGACAAGCTTTTCCAGCCGATGCTCGAGGATTCGGGCGTCATGCTGACGGCGCGGTTCTTCCTGCCCGATGAGGACGAGCAGCCCGCACCCGAGTGGTTCTACCTCGACAAACCGACCGTCGTTCTCGAGACCGTGGACAAGTCGGGTGTCACCGGGCCGACCGGTTCGTTGCTGGACGGGATCATCTCGTGGTTCGAGGAATTCGCCGATGACGGCACCACCCCGATGCGGTACCCGAAGTTCGACTCGACCACCGAGTACGAAGCGGTGTACGGGACGCCGGGCAAGTTCGGCACCATGCGGAATCTGCCGTGGGTGTGGTACTTCGAAGGCGAATACTCCGGGATCGGCGCTTCGGAGGTGGCGCTGCACAAGCCGACCGCCACCGACATCATCGTCGGCGGTCGCTCGCCCGGCTGGGTCAACGCGGGCATCGAGATGGCGATCAAGGCCGTGCTGTCGTTGATCGGGATGGACTGGCTGTACCGAGGCCAGCTCGACGATGTTTTCCTGGCTTGGATGGTTTACCGGGACATGGAGCGAGTGCGCGAGGCCGGTCCGTACGCCTTCCGCGAGCTCTACATCACCGGTAGCGACAAGGCCTTCACTCTCGACGGCTTCGTCGCCGCTCGGCAGGGCCTGCATCTCACCCGCGGTTACACCAGTCACAAAGTGACGATCCAAGACAATGCGCCGTACCTGATCGGCCGCGATTTCGGGCTGGGTGACCAGATCGGCTTCGCCATGGGCGAGAAGGTCTTCACTGATTTCGTCACAGAGCTCACATTCACCGATGACCGCGAAACCGCGGCGATGTGGCAGATCACCGTCGGCGACGGATCCGACGAAGAGGACTCCGTGGTCAAGGCGTGGCAGCGCCTCGGCCGTGTCTCCTCCGCACTGAAAGACCTGTCGACCGACGTCGGCGCCGATCTCGACCTGCTCATTATCTGATACACGGAGGAATTCATGGCGGACATCAGCTTTCCCGCCCATATCACCGTGGCCCGCGAGAGCGATATCGACGGACTCCCGATTCTCGATGCCGAGATCACTGTGTCCGACGATGTCGCCGCGCTCGAACTGCCTTCCGGTCCAGCCGGGGAACAAGGCAGGCCGGGCCGTCCGGGGACCACATTTCGCAAGATGGGGGAACTTTCCGGCGCGGCGGGCCGACCGGCCGGACTCGGGCCCGAGGACCGGGGCAAATGGTGGCATCGGCTCGACGATGACGGTATGGATGTGTGGACCGGTGGCTCGTGGCAGCACTCGCCGGCTGCGGTGGGTCTAAAGGGGCCGGTCGCGGAAACCACATCAATGGCGGTAATGCCCACTCGGCACGAGAAGAATCTCACGACTCCGGCAGTGCAGATCGAGTCGGTCGATGCTGAACAGCGGATCACTGTCACCGCACCGGCCGGGCCGCGCGGCCCGAAGGGGCCTCCCGGCGCGTCCGGGCCGATCAACGCCGCTCCGGATTTCGATGAGTCTTCTGGGCCCGGACATGGCGGTGTTTTCGTGTACAACCGGGCGAGCGGCAAGTTTCATGCCGTGCCTGCGCCATTGGGCACCGGCCCGTGGGGATGGTACGAATCCGATTTCATCGAAACGACAGAGGTCACGGCGGGTCGGCTCACTGTCGGGACGTTCACGATCCCGGCGCAACCGTTCGATTGGCGCCCCATCGTCTACGGCCACCTGTATGTCGGTGCGGCGGCGACCGCTTCGAACTACGCCCAGGGAATCGTGCGCCTGCACAACGCACAGGGGCAGGTGCTGGCTGAAACCTTGCATGTTGCCGGCCCACGAACGATTTATCTTCCGCTGGTGCCGAACTACAGCGAGGAGAAGGCGACGCGGAACATGTCGCCGACCTCCACCTATGCCACCGTCGCGGCGGGACAGCCGGCGAGCCTGGTGGTTTCGGTCGAACGCAGCCAAAACGGTTCCGGTTCGATCATTTTCAACAACAGCCGATCGTCGCTGGTCGTCTACGCGCGCCCGATCTGAAGGAGGTGACATGTCCACCATCAACGAATATTTCGAATCGGCCAGGATTCGTGGAATCGATGAAGGCCTCGGCCACCGCGGTGTCGTGCAATCGATGCACGCCACCCCGAGTGACGGCACACTGGAATTGATGACAGGCCCCGCGGGCCCGGCCGGACCGGTCGGCGAAAGCTGTCGGCCATTCCGCTGGGAAGGCGATATCGCCGACCCGGCCGCGCTGACGAGCCTCGCGACCCGCCTCGGGCCGGCACAGGCGGGAAAGGCCTGGCGTGTGTTGTCCAACGACACACTCATGTATTGGAACGGGGCGGGATTCGATTCCTTCGCTGAAGCTTTCGGCGCCCGCGGCCAGGACGGCGACCCGTGCACGATCGCGCTCGGCGTCGTCGAAACGGGCGAGCCGGGCTCGCAACTGCAGGCCACGATCGTCGGCACTGCCCCGAACCTCACGCTGAACCTCACGGTTCCCCGTGGCATCAAAGGGCAGCAAGGTGAATCCGGCGGTCCGGGGCCGCTGCGGAACGCTCCTGACTACGCGGACGGCAGCCACGTCGATGGCGCTGTGCCCACTTGGGACACAGGCACCGATCGATGGGTGCCGACCCCGTACCCGGGGCTGCGCGGACCCTGGTCGGTAATCGAGTCCAGATCATGGGACGGGACAGCCGGCTTCGCCAGTTCCGTTTCACAGATCTCGAGCTCTTCCTATGCGATCGCAACGCTGAACGTTCCAGCTCAGGACGCCGATTGGCGCCCGCTCGTTACCGGCGGGGTATTCACCCGGCCACTCAACACCTCATTCGAGCACCGAGTGGACACCGAGGTCCGGTTGGGGTCGGCGACCGGACAGATCGTGGCACTCGGCTCGGGCGTTACCGCCGGCGCCGGCGCTTACAGCCGGATCCACAGCTTCTTCGGAACGGCGATCACCCCGGGCAGTTCCGTGGGTGTGGTGCCCGCAGGCGAACCTGTGCAACTACATGTGGTCTTGCGCCGAAACCTGGGTTCGGCCGACTACCTCTACTCCCACGGCCGCGCCCAGCTCATCTGCTGGGCCCAGCCGGTCGCCACCCAGGCTCCCGAAGCACCGCAGTCTCTCGCCCCCACGGAGTTGTGACATGACCGAGAATCCCGTGTTCGACGACGACATCATGATCACGATGCGCGGAGTGGTGGACTCGGTGGGACTGCCGTACACCGTCAATCCTGTCGAACTCGTCGATCGCGAAGCGGTCATCGAGGTGCGTGAAGGGCCTGCGGGTCCGCCGGGACCGGATGGGCCGCGGGCCTGGCCGTGGGACTGGCAGGGCGATATCGCAGATGTCGATGCGCTGCGCGCGCTCGGCTTGACCACTGCTGATGCGCACAAGGCCTGGCGAGTAGTGGCCGACAACGCCGTGTACTTCTGGACCGGCATGGAGTTCATCGCCTTCGGCAACGCTTTCAGCAAGTCCGGATCGCGCGGCGCACCGAGCCGGATGAGCGGGTCGGCCGACGCCGGCCCCACCGGGTCTGTAGCAGCCGCGCAACTCGTCGGTGACGCACCCGAACAGCATCTCGCGGTCACCTTCCCGCGCGGAGAAGTCGGCGACCCCGGCGACCCCGGCGAGGCCGGCCGGATTCAGGACGCGGCTGATGTGCTGATCGACGCCGATCACAATCTCGGCCAGAACTTTGTGCTGGCCTGGGACGAGAATCTGCAGAAGTTCACGCCGATCCCCAGTCCTCGGCTGATGGGCCCCTGGGGGATCGGTCAGGGTCAGTTCAACGGTGGCAGCAACCTCGACGACGACCACCGGATGCTGGCCGCGATCACCATCCCGGCGCAACCGATGGCTTGGCAGCCGGTGGTCGAAGGGCTCGTCGGCGTTGTCAGTCAGTCGACGAATCAGACCACGGGTTGTTACATCGAGGTTCGAATCGGTGACCCGAAAGAGGGCGAACTGGTCGGTCTGGGAGTCGGCTCCCCGTCGCCCAGTTTCGGCGTTGCGATGGTTACGCCCTCCTATGAACACCCGACTGCTCCCGGCAATCCGCTGGGCGTTGTCCCCGCGAACCGGACGATCACCCTCTACGTCAGCGTTCGCCGTGCCTACGGCAGCGGTCGCTACAACGTCAACCCGCACGGCGCCCAGATCATCGTCTACGCCCGCCCGGTCTGATCGAAATCCTCACTCTGCGAAAGGCAGTACCTCATGGCTGACCTATCCCCACTGAAGTACGGCAAGGTCGTCGGGCGGTTCCTTGCGAACGTCGCCGACGGACCCGATATCGGCGACCTGCCCGAATTCCCGCCGCTGACCGGCCGGGTCATGTTCACCGCTGACGCGCCGAAAGTATTGGTGGCCGACGGTGAACCAGCACCGGCCACCTACGTCCAGCTGCCCAAGCACTACGAATGCCAGCTCGACGAATTCGGCTATCTCACCTGGCGAGGGATGCGCGGAATCCGCTTGGTCGCGCCCGACGACGCCACCAACCCCAGTGACTGGACCTGGAAGGTGTCGTTCGATCTCAGCTACGACGGTGACCGGGTTCCGCTGGAGCCGTTCAGCTTCACGGTGGGCGAATACCAGCCCGGCCCGGACCCGGATAACCCGGACACCGGATCGACCGGACTGGTCGACCTCACCCTCGCCTCGCCGGTTCCGGCCGGCAACGGCAACGCGGTGGTTCGTGGTGAGCGTGGTCGCGGGATCCAGATCGATGGCCAGGCGGCGACCTATGCCGAACTGCCCACCAGCCCGGTCGACGGGAGTCAGTACATCGTCAAGTCCGATGGGTTGCTCTATCGCTTCGATGAGATCAGCGGCTGGACACCCGACGGTGCGGGCGTGGTCGTGCGCGGACCGGCGGGGACCACACAGTGGACGGGTATCAGTGGAAAGCCCGTCACTTTCCCACCCACGATCGGCTCGAGTGCCACCACTGCCGTCGCGGGTGACGATCCGCGCCTGAGTGACGCCCGCACTCCCACATCCCACACGCACCCCGTAGGCGAGATCACCGGCCTCACCCAGATCGCCGATGCGCTGCTGGGCTCGACCACCGAAATCGAGGCTCGCACCGCCATTTCGGCGGCTTCGGCGTCGGACCCGCGACTGGCGGATGCTCGCACACCCACAGCCGCCGGACAGGTCTACGACATCGCCTTCAAATCCCACACCGGGACCCGAAAAGTCGGTGCCGGGAACGTGATGCCCGAAGGTCTGCGGATCGAACGAGCGATCAGCATTTCCTCGATCACCTACCGAGGTGAAACCGCAGGCACCGGCAACCTGGTTGTAGAGCTGCGCAAGAACGGGGCTGTGCTATCCGGCAGCGCGGCGACGATTCCGGCTTCCTCGCACGGAACCGACACCGTGGTCTCGACCGGTGGTCCGTGGACGTTCGCCATGGGTGACCGGCTGACAGTCCAGGTCACCACCGCGGACAACCCCGCCGGTCGCGGACTCCAGGCGAGCTTGAAAGGGATGACCGTCTGATGCAGCTGCTGATCATCGCGCCCACGGCGGCCGTCCCCGCCGGGATGGAGAAGAGCGGTACTCAGACGATCAGCGCCGGCGCCAGTAATGTGAAGGTCACCGGTTGGACCATCCGAGCTGGGTACGAGGAATCGAATATCATCGCCGATGAGCTGGTGCTGGCCGACGCCATGACAGCTAACGTCCGCTGCCAAATTGCCTTGGTGAGTACGTGGAATCCACCCTCGGGCAGCCTACAGGCGAGCCTCGTGCGAAATGGTACGGCGCTGGCGACCAAATCTTTCGGGAACAACACCGCATTGCTGACTTTCGCCGACGTCCCGGTGGATCTGGGCGAGGGTGATCGGATCTGGGTGCAGATGACGAACACAACCTCACTGCCTTACAGCCGCGACGCCATCGTGCAAACCGGCCCGGAAACGTATCTGACGGTGGACGCGGCCTGAATGCCGACGCAATTCTAGAGAAAAGGAACGGCATACTATGTCAGAACTGGTACGTATCCCAGTGAATTCCAACCCCGAGTGGACCACTATCCAGGTGCCCCGGCAAGCTCGGCCGGTCGGCGCGCGCCGCACCGCGCTCGGTGGTGAGATCAGCTCGTCGGCCGATGCCTACAACACTTACTGGGAGGTGCCGAGCAACGCACTCGCCGGCGAGGAGACCTACCTGGTTCGGCGCGGCATCTTGCCCGACCCGGCACCCGGTAGTCCTGATGAGCCGCCGCACGACGCGCTGAGTGAGTCCGGCTTGCCGGGCGCCACCACGCTCTTCGCCGATGACTCGGAATTCTTCTGGGTCTATCGTGATCTGTTCCAGTACGGGAGCGGCTACCCGCCGAACCAAGCCTGATCTGTCAGCAGTCGGGAACGAGACCTGACCGTCGCTGGTCACAACTGTGAGTGAGTTGCTCATGAATAACGATGAGAAGGCCCGATCCCAGGATCGGGCCTTTTTGTCGTTGAACGACATGTTGAATCGATAGCTGTCCGGCGACGAAGATTCAGACGCCCAGAGGGCCTTTTGTCGTACCGGTCAGCCGAGGTCGGCTGGGGTGGGTACGGCGGTGGCGTAGAGGTCGGTGATGGTGGCCAGGGCGCTGGCGTCGAGCTGGGCGGCGGGGACTTCGCCGAGGGGGCGGGTGGCGCAGGCGTTGGCTACGACGGTGGGTTTGTTGCCGCGGAGGAAAGCGCCTTCGGTGGTGAAGGTGACGCACATGTGGGTCATGAAGCCGGCGATGACGAGGGAGTTGTTGCCGGCCGCGTCGACCAGGTCGCCGAGGTCGGTGCCGACGAAGGAGTTCGGGGCGGTTTTGACGACGACTTTTTCGTCGGGGGTGGGGGCTACGGTGGGGTGGATGCGGCCGATTTCGGCGTTGATGTCGTAGGGGGTTCCCGGGCCGCCGTCGTTGATGACGTGGATGACGGTAGCGCCGGATTGCCTTGCCATGGCGAGTAGTTCAGCGGCTGCTGCCAAGGCGGGCTGCCAGTCGGTGAGTTCCATGACGCCCTGGGTATAGGTGTTCTGGTAGTCGACCAGGATCAGGGTGGAGTCGGCGAGGGTGGCGGGGGTTTCGTCGAATCCGTTGAGTTCACGCAGGGTTGTCGAGGTCATGGGTTCCACGGTATGGGCGACCGGGGGTGTCGGCAATGTCATGTAACCTGCAGTTTCGGACATGGAGGTTGTGATGGCGGATCGGCTTGTGGTGATCGTGTTGTTCGATCAGGTGGACCTGCTCGATGTGACCGGGCCGCCCGAGGTGTTCTCGCTGTTGCAGCGGGAGATGACGGAGCCGACCGGGTATCAGGTGGTGCTGGCGGCCGAGTCGCTGGATCCGGTCACCACATCGGCGGGGGTGCGCATCCTGCCCGATGTCACTTTCGGTGAGTTGTCCGGGCGGCGGATCGATACGGTGGTGGTGCCCGGTGCTGTCGAGACCGACGAGCATCGCCGGGTGCGCGCGCTGGCCGATCCCGATGTGGTCGGTGCGGTGCGGGTGCTCGCCGACGGGGCTCGCCGGGTGGCTTCGGTGTGCGTCGGCGCGCACGTGCTCGCCGCCGCGGGGTTGCTGGACGGGAAGCGGGCCACCACCCACTGGTCGACAGCGCACCAGCTGGCGGCCGAATATCCGGCGATCGAAGTCGATGCCGATCCGATCTATATTCGCGACGCGAACGTGTGGACCGGTGCGGGCCTCACGGCGTGCCTGGATCTCACGCTGGCGTTGGTCGCCGACGACTTCGGGGACGAGCTGGCGCTGCGGGTGGCCCGGCAGCTGGTGATGTATCTGAAGCGCCCGAGTGGGCAGAGCCAGTTCAGTGTTTCACTCGAACCGGTGTCCACCACCCGGCGGATCGACGAGCTGCGCCACTACATCACCAGCCGGATCGGGAGCCCGCTCACCGTCGCGGACCTGGCCGAACACGCTCATGTCAGCGAACGTCAGCTCACCCGGATCTTCCGTGCCGAGCTCGGGATGACACCGGCGGCCTATCTGGAAGCGGCGCGGGTGGAAGTGGCGCGGCACCGGCTGGAAACCTCCGACGACACGCTGCAAAGGATCGCCGCCGCTTGTGGTTTCAACACCGTCGACACCCTCGCACGCGCGTTTCGTCGCAAGCTCGACACGACACCGGCGGAGTACCGCAACCGCTTTCGGATCGGGTGAGTGCCTAGGATTCGAGGCGACATACCGACGAGCGCATGAGAGGCAAGGGGTTTCGACAATGGATTTGGGTTCTGCGGAGCAGTGGCCTACCGGGTCTGCCACCACGATGCTGTGGGGAATGACGTCGCTGATCCGGATGTTGGGAACCGGGTCGGCGTCCTGAATCGGTAGTTCGGCACCCGTCGTGGCGGCGGGTGCCGTTCATCGTGTGGGGACGAGGCGGTACAGCCACCAGGGGCGGGTGGGGAAGGCGGGGTCGTAGACGCGCAGGAGCATGCGGCGTTCCAGGCCGGTGCTGCGTTCGCGAACCCGGACCTGTCTGCGGGCGATGTCTTCGGAGCGGATCTCACTGGCCCACACCGCATCCCAGTCCGCTGAGACGGCACAGGCCGCGGTGATGGCGTTGACGCGTTGCGCCGGCGCGAAGGGGGCGAGCATTCTGAACGCGTGGACCAGGAGCTGGGCTTCGGTGGTCCAGTCGATGTAGGCCTTCTTCGCCGCCGGGTTGAGGAACATCCACTCGAGCAGGTTCACGCCGGCGCCCGAGCCGGGGAACATGCGCTGGTACTCGGTGTTCGCGGCGAGGATGTCCATGGTGGGGAAACGCTGGTAGCAGGCGGGATGGGTGAGGCTGGCGAGGTCGGCCAAGTCCTCGGCGGTGGGGTTCGCCGGGGCGGCGCCGGTCTCCACGGCGGGCAGGCCGAACACCAGGATGTGCTTGCGGTACCACAGTGGCACGTCGAGGCTGTCGAAAAGGCGTTGCAGCATGGGCGGATTCGGCACCAGCGTGCCGGCCTCGATCTGCGTGACCAGCAACGGCGCCAACTGGGCGCGCATCGCCAACTCGGCCCGCGCCAACCCAGCCGCCATCCGCCGCTCCCGCAGATACACACTGAGCGCGGTACTTTGACCCATCCCAACCCCCGAGCCTCACCCGACCGACGGTGAAACCCAGAGTACGCCGAAAAGATCACCGAAAAACGACGAACGGTCCGGAGCGAAAGCTCCGGACCGTCCACCAGATCTCGCAAGCACATGGGTGACTCACCGGGAACCGGCTACCTCACCCACGCCCTCCGTCTGGCCGCCAACGCATCTCACCAAGCACCTGAGCCTGGCCGAAATACGCGGAGAGGCGGATCAGAAGGCGGCTTCGTCGAGTTCCATGATGTCGTTGTCCAGGTTGGCCAGGATCGCGCGGGTGGCGGTCAGCTCCGGCAGGACGTTGCGGGCGAAGAACTGCGCCGAGGTGACCTTGCCGGTGTAGAACGGCACGTCGGAGCCGGTGGCACCGTTGTCGAGGGCGCCGAGCGCGATCTCGGCCTGGTTCAGCAGCATCCAGCCGATGAACAGGTCGCCGACGGCCATCAGGAAACGCACCGAACCCAGGCCGACCTTGTACAGCTCCGACGGCTGCTCCTGCGCGCCCATCAGGTGGCCGGTCAGGGTGGCGGCCATGGCCTGCACGTCCTCGAGCGCGGTGGCGAGCAGTTTGCGCTCACCCTTGAGGCGCTCGTTGGCGGTGTCGGACTCCAGGAACTTCTGGATCTGGCCGGCCACGTGGGCCAGGGCCACACCGCGGTCGCGGGCGATCTTGCGGAAGAAGAAGTCCTGCGCCTGGATGGCGGTGGTGCCCTCGTACAGCGAGTCGATCTTCGCGTCGCGGATGTACTGCTCGATCGGGTAGTCCTGCAGGAAGCCCGAGCCACCGAAGGTCTGCAGCGAATCGGTCAGGTACTGGTAGGCGCGCTCGGAGCCGACACCCTTGACGATCGGGAGCAGCAGGTCGTTCACGCGGAACGCGACGTCGGAGTCCGCACCCGAGACCGCGGCGGCGATCTCTTCGTTCTGGTGGGCGGCGGTGTAGAGGTAGATGGCACGCAGGCCCTCGGCGTAGGCCTTCTGCATGGCCAGCGCGCGACGCACGTCCGGGTGGTGGGTGATCGACACGCGCGGGGCGGTCTTGTCGGTCATCTGGGTCAGGTCCGCGCCCTGGATGCGGGTCTTGGCGTACTCGAGCGCGTTCAGGTAACCGGTCGACAGGGTGGCGATGGCCTTGGTACCGACCATCATGCGGGCGTTCTCGATCACGTCGAACATCTGCGCGATGCCGTTGTGCACCTCGCCGACCAGCCAGCCCTTGGCGGGGATGCCGTGGCCACCGAAGGTGACCTCACAGGTGGCCGAGGCCTTGATGCCCATCTTGTGCTCGACGTTGGTGACGAACACACCGTTGCGGTCGCCGAAGGTCTCGGTCTCGAAGTCGAAGTGGGTCTTCGGGACGTAGAACAGCGACAGACCCTTGGTGCCCGGTCCGGCGCCCTCGGGGCGGGCCAGCACCAGGTGCATGATGTTCTCGAACATGTCGTCGGAGTCGGCCGAGGTGATGAAGCGCTTCACGCCCTCGATGTGCCAGGTGCCGTCTTCCTGCTTGATCGCCTTGGTGCGGCCGGCGCCGACGTCGGAGCCCGCGTCGGGCTCGGTCAACACCATGGTGGCGCCCCAGTTGCGGTCGGCGATCTTGGCCGCCCACTTCTTCTGCTCTTCGGTGCCGTTGTCGAAGAACACCTGGGCGAAGCCGGCGCCCGCGGCGTACATCTGAATCGGCGGGTTGGCGCCGAGCACCATCTCCGACAGCGCCCAGGTCACGGCGGAGGGGGCAGCCAGGCCGCCCAGTTCCTCGACGACGCCGACCTTGGCCCACTCGCCGTCTTCGAGCGCCTTGTAGGACTTCTTGAAGGACTCGGGCAGGGTGACGGTGTGGGTGTTCGGGTCGAAGGTGGGCGGATTGCGGTCCGCGTCGGCGAAGGACTCGGCCAGCGGGCCCTCGGCCAGGCGGCGGACCTCGGAGAGCATTTCCTTGACGGTGTCGGTGTCGAGGTCACCGAAGGCGCCCGCGTCGAGGAGCTTGTCGATGCCGAGAACCTCGAAGAGGTTGAACTCGAGGTCGCGAACGTTTGCCTTGTAGTGGCCCATGTGAGTACTCACTCTCCGTTGAGTTCTGGTGCGGTCGGTTGTGTGCCGTTCCCGCCCGTCGTGACGTCCACCGGGTAGCTAGCCGGTTTTCCGCATGCTACTCGCGGGTAACTTATTGATCATATTACCGGTGGGTAAGGCCTTCGGCAAAGAGTCTGACGGCAATGTGATGTGAAAAACACGCACGCATGCGGAAGCGTTGCTCGCCGCCGCCGCGGGGCTACCGTGAGGTGTGCGCATCGAGACCACTGCCGGACCGGCCGAGATCGAACTCGACGAGGTCGACGATCCGCCGTTCCTGCTGGTGATCACGCACGGCGCCGGCGGTGGCGTGGACGCGAAAGACATTCTCACTGTGCGCGATTCGGCCTTGGCCGTCGGCGGCGCCGTGGCTCGCGTCGTGCAGCCGTTCCGGGTTGCCGGGCGCCGGGCGCCGGGCAACGCGGTCAAACAGGACCAGGCCTGGCTCGAGATCGTGGCCGAGTTGCGCACCCGCTTCCCTGACATACCGATCGTGCAGGGCGGCCGCAGCAACGGTGCCCGAGTCGCCTGCCGAACGGCCGTCGCAGCCGGCGCCCGCGGCGTGATAGCCCTCTCGTTCCCCCTGCACCCACCCGGAAAACCGGAGAAAACCAGACGAGACGAACTCCTGTCCCCCGGCACCATCGAAGTCGTCGTCATCAACGGAGCAAAAGACCCCTTCGGCATCCCCGCCCCCACCGACACCGCCGAACTCCGAACAATCCCCAACCAGCCCCACGCCTTCCGCACCGGCTTCGACACCATCTCCGCCACCGTCACCCCCTGGCTCACCCGCTGGGGATTGGACCGCTGACCACCAGGCTTCCTGTAACCATCGGCCGAGAGCGGAAAACCAGGAGAGCCTGATGATCTTGGTCAGCTGAGGGGGCGTTCGGCTACGACCAGGGAGTCGATGGCGTCGGGGCCTTCGGTGGGGCGGAAGACTTCCTGGGCGAACTTGATGGTGAGGGCGTTGGAGGGGAGGTCGGCGCGGATGTCGTCGGGGGTGAAGAGGATTTCGGGCTCTTGGGGGCCGCCGTAGCCGTCAGTGACGTTTCGGGAGGCGTGACCCAGGACCAGGAGCATGCCGCCTGGGGCGAGCATGGCGGTGAGCTGGTGCAGGAGTTCGCGGCGTTCGTCAGCGGGGAGGTGGACGAAGACCATCAGGATCAGCTCGTAGGGGCCGGTGATGTCGGCGGCTTCGAGATCGGTGATGTCGGCTGTTTGCCAGTGCACGCGGGAGCGGACGCTACGCGACAGGCGGGCCGCGACTGTTCGGCCCTTGTCGATGCCGACCTGGGAGAAGTCGACGGCGGTGACCTCCCAGCCGTGGGTGGCCAGCCACAGCGCGTGGCGACCTTCGCCGCAGGCCAGGTCGAGGGCGCGGGGCAGTGGCGGGGCGACACCGGATTCGTCGGGGAGCAGCGGCACCCGGCGGTCGAGACCGTAGACGTGCTCGACGACAGTGCTGTTCGGCGGTGCACCCCACACCAATTCACTGCGCGCATAACGCGCATCCCAATCCGCCGCATCCATGACTCGAGTGTAGGTCCCAGGTGCCGGACGCCGTGCCGTACTGGGGCTCTCCTACAACCTGGTGCGCATCAGGACGACGTTGTACTGGGTGTGGATCGTCGTCATGAAGTACAGGTCAGACCCGGTTTGGTACGGGAAGATCGACGGTGCGTAGGCGGTCGGGAGCTCGCGGGCGTCGATCAGCACCTCCGGGGCGCTCCACGGGCCGGCCGGGGACGACGCGCGGCGCATCACGACGGAGTTGAACGGGTCGGTGGTGAGGGACACGAACTGACCGAGGTGCTCGTTGTACATCACCGACAGCTCGCCGACGCCGCTCATGATCGGCGCCGCCGCGTTCACATCGCCGACTCGCCAACCACCGCCGTCCCAGTACTCGTAGGCGGCGAGGTCCTCGATCTGGCCTTCGGGCACGCGGGCGACGAAGGCGTCGTTGCCACGGCCGGAGCGGGTGCCGTACTCGTAGACGAAGCCGCCGTCCTTCAGAAAGGCGTTCATCTGGAAGTTGGCATTGCCGCCTTCATCGGGGCGGCGGGTGTGAGCCAGGTCGGTCCAGGTTTCGCCGTTGTCCGAGGATGCGGCCAGGCCCGAATGGTTGGTGGACCACTCGCCCGGCGCGTCCCAGGTCTTCACCGACATCAGCGACATGTACTGCACGCCGTTGGCGGAGATCCCCGCGGTGGGAATGCGGCTGATCTCCAGGAACGGAACCTTCGGGCTGGGAATGAGCTCGCGCGCCTGCCCGATCACGTCGCGCACCACACTGTCGAAGTAGATGCCCTCGGCCGGGTTCTTGCTGTGGCTGCGGACCAGGATGTTGGACCGCCACGCCCAGGTGCTGCCCGCGAGCAGATTGGGGAACCCGAGGCCGGCGGTGTCGCCGAACGCGGTGAGCATCTCGCCGTGGCCGTTGTCCCACATGATGCCCAGGTCGGTGCCGAGGACGTTGTAATTGTGGGTGTTGTTGGGGCTGGCCATCCCCGTCACCTGGAACACGGCCTGGGTCCGCCCGTGCAGCACGGGGAGTCCGTGGGTGCCGTTGAGGACCGGAATCGGGTTGATGGCGTTGGGGTTCGCGACGGCGGGAGTCGCTGCGCTCACCAGCAACGCGGTGGCCCCGGTGAGGGCGGACAACAGGATCGAACCGGTCTTGTACACCGTGACGCAGCCTCCGGGTCATGCCGAAATCTACGCACGCTCCGAGCTGTATGTGGTGCGTACCACATTCCGACTGGTTGGCGAATCGCGGTGATGTTAACAGTCGGAAATGGTGATCAGCGGCACATGGAGAGGTGTTTCGGCATGATGTGTCCGAACCGGTTGCCTGTCAGTCGCTGCGGGCGAACGCTTTGTGCAGCAACAGCGGCAATTGGGCCGCGCGTTCGGCAGCGAAACCGGCGCGGGAACGGAGCTGCCACGAGTTGTCGAAAAGATGTTTGGCCGCGGCGACCGCGCGGTGATCACGGGCGGTGATGCGGTCGGCGAGAGCCTCTGCCGCGGCCAGTGGGTCTTCGGCGATGTCGGTGATCAGTCCGAGCTCGGCGGCGTGCGCGGCATCGACGCGATCGGCTGTCATCGACAACAGCTTCGCCTGGTCGATGCCGATGAGCTGGGCCAACGAGGCGGTGCCGGTCATGTCCGGAATGAGGCCGTGAGCGGTTTCCATGACCGAGAATTCGGCTGTGGGCGTGGCGATTCGGAAGTCGGCGGCCAGGGCGAGCTGAAGTCCGCCACCGAAGCAGCGACCGTGGACCGCGGCGATCACGGGTACGTCCAGGCGCCGCCAAGCCCAGCACGCTTCCTGGAAAGTATTGGTTCCGCGCCATGGTCGCGGCAGGAATTCCCGGACGATAGCCAGTGGGTCGCGAGTGGCGGCCGCGATATCGAGTCCGCTGCTGAAGCTCGGGCCGTTTCCGGTGAGGAATACCGCGCGAGTCTCCTTGTGATCGGCCACCTTTCGAGCGGCCCGCACGAGATCGCGCAACATTTCCAGCGTGAGCCCGTTGTGCTTGTCGGGACGATTCAAGGCCACGTATGCGCGATCACTGTCGAACCGCACGGTGAGGTGTTCTCCCATGCGCCTATCTTACTCGTGAGTCAGTTGGCTGGGTGTGGCCTGACGGGCGGCGGTCGGGCATGATGCCAGACGGCCGCGCATCGGCCGATGCGCGTTGACCGAGAGGACTCAGAGTGCGGATCTGTCTGATCGCCGCGGCGCTGCTCACGCTGCCGGTGTTGTCGGCCTGCGGAGGTAGCGACGAGGCGCCTGCGGTAACCCAGGCGGAACTGTCGAAGTCACTGCAGGACAAGGGCCTGGGTGACCCCGAACTCGCCGACTGCGCGGCACAGGTGTTCCTCGACTCGGGAATGTCGCAGGACGGCCTGCGCGTAATGGTCGCCAACGGCCAAGCGGGCGAACAGGCCGAACAACTCAGCGAAGAAGACGTATCCAAAGTCGGCGCCGCCCAATCGAAGATCGCCGCCGACTGCGTCAAGCTGGGCGGCTGAAGGCCCCGGCCTCGCAACGCCTGATTTCGCGAGAACATGGGTAACTCACCGGGAACGGGCTGACCCGCCCCCGAACGCGAGGCTTGCCGCCTCCTCTGGCCGCTGCGCACTCGAGTCTGGCCTGAAGTCGCGGAGAGGCGGGTGAGTAACTCGCCGGGAACGGGCTGGCCCGCCCCCGAATGCGCAGCTTGCCGCCTCCCTGGTCTCCACGCACCCGAGTCTGGCCCGAAGTCGCGGGGAGGCAGGTGAGCACATCGGTAACTCACCGGGGACGGGCTGACTGAACCATCGGCCCGTCCGCCGGCCGCACAAAAAAGCCTCTCCGCGTCCAGGTCTGGCCTGAATACGCGGAGAGGCGGTACAGAGCCGATGACGGGAATCGAACCCGCGCTGTCTGCTTGGGAAGCAGAAGTTCTACCATTGAACTACATCGGCTGGATGCGCTCGCGACTCTATCAGATCCGGCGCCGGGCGATGCAAGTCTCGGGGCGGGGCCGCGGGGGCGGCAGGTCTACCAGCACCGTAGCTGCCTACACTGTCCCGGTGCTGCTCTCCGATCGTGACATCCGCGCCGAGATCGCCGCTGGGCGGCTCGGGGTCGAACCGATGATCGAATCGATGGTTCAGCCGTCGAGTATCGACGTGCGCCTCGACGGGCTGTTCCGGGTGTTCGACAACAGTCGCTATACCCATATCGATCCCGCGCAGCAGCAGGACGAGCTGACCAGTCTGGTCGAGCCGAAGCCGGGGGAGCCGTTCGTGCTGCATCCCGGTGAGTTCGTGCTCGGCTCCACGCTCGAGATGTGCTCGTTGCCCGACGACCTGGCCGGGCGGCTCGAGGGCAAGTCGAGCCTGGGCCGGTTGGGGCTGCTCACTCATTCGACGGCCGGCTTCATCGACCCGGGGTTCAGTGGGCACATCACCCTGGAACTGTCGAACGTGGCGAATCTGCCGATCACCCTGTGGCCGGGGATGAAGATCGGGCAGCTGTGCCTGATCCGGTTGAGCAGCCCGGCCGAGCACCCCTACGGCAGTGCGGCGGCCGGGTCGAAGTATCAGGGTCAGCGGGGGCCGACGCCGTCGCGGTCGTACCTCAATTTTCCGTTGTCGCCGATTTCGCTCAACGCCGTCGAGACCCGCTGAGGTCCCACCGACAGGGCGATCCGCAGCAGCTCCGACAGCGGTGGCAGCACATCGCCGGGTGACGGCGGACGCACCCAATGGCAGCCCTCGCGGCTCCACCGGCCCAGGCTGGTCGGCAGCATGACGGCGCTGCCGAGCCCGGGGATGTCGATGTCGAGGCCCGACAGGGTGGCCGCGAGCTCGTCGGTGGGGCGGGCATCGGGTTGGGCCAGCAGGCTCCAGCGGATCTGGCGGGCCAGCACCGGGCCTTCCCGGTGTAGCTCGCGCAGCGCTGTCCACGTCTTCTCGGCGCGGGTGGTGGGTAAGTGCACCACGCAGAGCCGATCGGTGATCGGCAACATGACAAAGCCACCACGCTCGCGCACGGGTAGCCCGAATTCGCACTGGTAGCACCGCACCCAGTCATCGACAGTTCTGGCTTCCACCCTTCCATGATCGCCGCCGCGGCCGTGCGCGACCACTGCCCCGCACCGCCCTTTCACTGCCTCAGACAACCGATTCGGCGAACTTGTGGTGTGTCTCACTGTCGCACTCGTACTCTGGAGGATGTTGTCCATTGGATGAGGTGACGCCGTGGTCGGGGAGTGGACGGGTAGAGAGGCCAGGGCTCTGCGCGATGCCAAACGAATGAGCATCCGGGAGTTCGCGGCTCATCTCGGCGTGCACGAGCGGCTGGTGTCGAAATGGGAGGCCGGTGGGGTGCGGGTCCGCCCGCGCCCGGTGAACCAGGCCGCCCTCGACACTTCGCTGGCCCGTTCCGACGAGGTGGTCCGGGCCCGCTTCTCGGCCCTGCTCGCCCCGGCCGGTGACGCCGATCTGCTCGCCTTCGTCGATGCGGGGGCAGGCAAAGGCACTGTGCCCGAGATGATGTCGGAGAGGGAGTTGATCATGGCGGCTGCGCACGAGGCCAGCGAACACGCGGCCGCCGCGGAGAGCACCAATGTCGGCGCCACCACGCTGGCTCAGCTCGACGCCGACGTGCGGCGCATCGCCAACGAATACGTGCACGCCGCACCCGCCCCGATGATGGTGGAGATGCTGCGGGTGCGGCGGCGGGTGTACCGCCTGCTCGACGGGCACCAGAAGCCTGCCGACACCAGCCACCTGTACTTACTGGCGGGCACACTGTCCGGACTGCTCGCCAACGCGAGCACCGACCTCGGGTATCTCGACGCGGCGGGTGAACAGATCAGGGCGGCGTGGGCGTACGCGGAACTCAGCGGGCACAACGGGTTGCGCGCCTGGACCCGGGGGATGCACGCGCTGATCGAGAACTGGTCCGACCGTCCGCGCAACGCCATCCAGCTGGCTCGCAGTGGGCAGGAGTTCGCGGGCACCGGGCTGGCGCGGGTGCGGCTGCTCAACATCGAGGCCAGGGTGTGGGCGCGGCTGGGCAGCGACACCGAGACCGACCGCTGCCTGCGCGCGGCCGAGGCGGCCACCGGCGACCGGCGCGAAGAACTCCACGACGAGATCGGCGGGGTGTTCGGCTTCTCCGCGCCGAAGGCCGCCTACTACGCCGGTGCCACCTGCATTCAGCTCGGCCGCGCCGAACAGGCGCTGGTGGCCACCGAACTGGCCATCAGCCTCTACAGCAGCGGTCCGCCGCTGCAACGGTCCTACGGCGCCGAATCACTGGCCCGGGTCGACAACGCGGCCGCCCATCTCATCAACGGCAGCATCGACGGCGCCGCCGACGCCCTGCGCCCGGTCCTCGGGCTACCGGAGGACCGCCGCATCGCCCAGCTGAGCGAACGCCTCGTCGGGCTGCGCCGCCGCATCGCCGCACCCACCTACCGCGACGCCGTGGAGGCGCGTGGCCTCGACGAACGCATCGAGGAATTCTGCCTGGAGACCGCCGCCCTGGCCGGCCGGCCACCACCGTGAGCCCGCGCCGGCCGGGGAGGGGGTGAGCGGGTGGCGGGGCATCCCTACCATGGGTCGGGTGAGTCCTCAATTGCCGCACGTGCCGCCGCGCGCCCTCGAGCAGTCGACGAAGCTGCAGAACGTGGTCTACGAGATCCGTGGGCCGGTACACGCGCAGGCAGCGCGCCTCGAGGCGGAGGGGCATCGCATCCTCAAGCTCAACATCGGCAACCCGGCGCCGTTCGGCTTCGAGGCGCCCGATGTGATCATGCGCGACATCATCGCGGCCCTGCCGTACGCGCAGGGGTATTCCGAGTCCAAGGGCATCCTGTCGGCCCGGCGCGCGATCGTCACCCGGTACGAGCTGGTGCCCGGCTTCCCCGAGCTCGACGTGGACGACGTCTACCTGGGCAACGGGGTGTCGGAGCTGATCACCGTCACCATGCAGGCGCTGCTCGACAACGGCGACGAAGTGCTGATCCCGGCGCCGGACTACCCGCTGTGGACGGCCATGACCAGTCTGGCCGGTGGCACCCCGGTGCACTACCTGTGCGACGAGGACAACGGCTGGCAGCCCGACATCGCCGACATCGAATCGAAGATCACCGACAAGACCAAGGCCCTGCTGGTGATCAACCCGAACAACCCGACCGGTGCGGTGTACTCGGCCGAGGTGTTGCAGCAGATCGTCGACCTGGCCCGCAAGCACCGGCTGCTGCTGCTGGCCGACGAGATCTACGACAAGATTCTTTACGACGACGCCAAGCACATCTCGCTGGCCTCGCTCGCCCCCGACCTGCTGTGCCTGACGTTCAACGGCCTGTCCAAGGCCTACCGGGTGGCGGGTTACCGCTCGGGCTGGTTGGCGATCACCGGCCCCAAGGATCATGCCAGGGGTTTCCTCGAGGGCATCGACCTGCTCGCATCGTCGCGGTTGTGCCCGAACGTGCCCGCCCAGCACGCCATTCAGGTGGCCCTCGGCGGTCACCAGAGCATCGGCGACCTGATCCTGCCCGGCGGGCGGTTGCTCGAGCAGCGTGATGTGGCCTGGGAACGGTTGAACATGATTCCCGGGGTGTCGTGTGTGAAGCCGCGTGGCGCGCTGTACGCGTTCCCCCGGCTGGATCCGAACGTGCACGAGATCCACGACGACGGGAAGCTGGTGCTGGATCTGCTGTTGCAGGAGAAGATCCTGATGGTGCAGGGCACCGGTTTCAACTGGCCGGCGACCGACCATCTGCGGATCGTGACGCTGCCGTGGGCGCGGGATCTGGCGGTGGCGATCGAGCGTTTCGGCAACTTCCTGGCCAGCTATCGGCAGTGAGAGCTCACTGTCCGGAGTGCTGACCTGTGAGTTCTTTGGGTGCGTGGCAGGGCCGGTGCCCTGATAGGCACACTGAAACAGACTCGGGGTTCGGAATTTCGCAAGTTTTGATGAGTCACTAGCGCAAAACTCCAGCTTTTGTGTACAGTAGTCCTCGGCGCTTCGGCGCCCGGCCCGGTTGTCTACCCCCCCTGGACAACCGAGAGCCCTACGGTACGCGCGCCTACCCCCCTGGGCGCCTGCCAACGGGCGGCGGAGACATCCCCCTGCTCTCCGCCGCCCTGTACTGTTCCGCCTCTCCGTGAATTCAGGCCAGTCCTGGGCGCGGGGAGTTTTGCGTTGGCGGCCGACTGTTGGCGGCGGGGTGAGTTGGTTCGTTCCCGGCGAGTTACCCATGTGCTCGCCTGCTGCTTCGCGACTTCTGGCCAGACCCGAGTGCGGGGAGACTATGGGAGGCGGCAAGCTTCGCGTTCGTGGCGGGTGAGCCCGTTCCCCGTGAGGTCGCTTCGCAACTTTTGCCAGGGTCGGTTGCGTGGGTGCTGGCGGGTGCCGCGACCAGGTTGAGTGGGTTCGATGGGGGTGTAGCGCGGGGCGTGTGTGCGCGTTCTTGAAAACGGGAACCCTTAAGCTCTTTCGCGTGAGCGAGCATCATCACCACCATCATGATCATTCGGGTCCCATCGCCATCGGGGCTACCGCGGCCAAGGTAGTTGTGGGGCTGCTGGGGATCATCGGGGCGGTGGTGCTGGTCGCGACCGTGATGTTGTGGCCCAGTGCGCAGCATGTCGAGATTCCGCTGCCCATGCAGACGGTGACCGGTGAAGCGTTCCAGACCGAGTCCGCGACCGTGGTCCGCCAGGACATCGGGCCGTGCGGCAGCCCTTCGAACGGGAAGGTGTTCGCGGGGGAGCCGGTGGCGCCGCGAGTGGCGGCCTACACGTGTCAGCGCAGCATCATCGAGATCGAATCCGGGCCGGACGAGGGCAAGCGGACACTGTTCGAAATCGCGCCGGGGCCCGGACAACCAGACCTGCGGGCCGGGGACGAGATCCGGGTGGTGCGCGCGGCCGACCCCGCCGGAATCACCATGTACGGCTTCGACGACTACTCACGTGGCATGTCGCTCACCGTGATCGTGCTCGCCTTCGTCATCGTCATCTGCATCGTCGCGCGCTGGCGCGGATTCCGGGCGATCGTCGGGCTGGGCTTCGCCTTCGCCGTGGTGGTGATGTTCCTCCTGCCGGCCTTGCTCGACGGCAAACCGGCCATACCCGTCGCGCTGGTCTCGGGTGCGCTGATCCTCTACGTGGTGCTCTACCTCGCACACGGGGTGAACCTGCGCACCAGTTCGGCCCTGCTCGGAACACTGGCCTCGATGCTGGTGGCCGCGGTGCTGTCCTGGCTGACGCTGGAAGTCACCAACCTCACCGGCCTGTCCGAAGAACAGAACACCAACGTGGCCACCTACCTGGAACACGTCAGTATCACCGGCCTGCTGCTGGCCGGGTTCATCATCGGCTCGCTCGGTGTGCTCAACGACGTCACCATCACCCAGGCCTCGGCCGCCTTCGAACTCGCCGCCCTCGACGAAGGCGCTTCCCGGCGCGAGATCTTCACCGCCGCGATGCGGGTGGGCCGCGACCACATCGCCAGCACCGTCTACACCCTGGTGCTCGCCTACGCCGGTGGTGCCCTGCCGCTGCTGCTGCTGTTCAGCGTCGCCGGGCGGGCCTTCACCGACGTGCTCACCGGTGACGCGGTGGCCATCGAGATCGCCCGCTCCGCGGTCGGTGGCATCGCCCTGGCCCTGTCGGTGCCGTTGACCACCGCCATCGCGGTGCTGCTCGCCCGGCCATTCGGCGCCACGCAGGTGGCCGTGGCGCCCAAGCGCGCCCGCCACGCCAGACACTGAACTACTGGCTCGGCGGGAAGCCGGGCAGCACCATCGGCGGAATGGTCGGCACGACGATCGGCGGGAGCCCCGGCACCACGGTGAAGGTGTTGGGGCCCGGCGTGGGGGCGTCGGTGGTGGCCGGCTCGCTGTCGACGACCTGCTGAGCCGGGGGCGCGGCGACGGTGCCGTGCACGGCCTCGGTGGTCGGCGCCGAGCGTGGAGACGGGGCGGTCACGCTCGGCCGCGGCACGGTGGTGGCGGGCACCGCCTGCGAATCCTCACTGGAGGAACCACGTTCGAGCACCTGCGGGCCGTAACCGAGGCCGATCCCGATGGCCGCGACCACCACCAGCGAACTCACCGTGAGCACCGCCGCGTTCAGCTCGCGGCGGGGATGGCCGCCGCGGTTGGTGAGCGCGCTGAGCGGGCGCCGGCCACGCGCCGGCGCGGTGAGCCAGGCGGGGGTGGCGTCGTCGATGTCGTCGAGCGCCACGGCGGTCGCCGCGGACGGCGCCTGGGTGACCTGGGCGGGCCGGGCCAGCAGGGCGGCGCCGCGCGCCAGCGCCGTCTCCGGCTCGGCGGGCACGATCACCGGCACCCCGATCGTGCGCTCGAGTACCCGCGCGATCAACGGGATCCGGGCGCCGCCGCCGAGCACCAGCACCGCCTGCACCGGATGCTGCGCGCGGATGATCACATCGCGGGTCATCCGCGCCGACGACTCGATCGCCAGCATCATCAGCGCTTCGAAATTCTCCTGCGTGAGCAGCACCAGCCCCTGCTCGCTGGGCAACGCCACCGCGTTGCTGTGCGACAACTGCTCCTTGGCCGCCCGGCACAGACCGTCCAGCGCCGCCAGGCCCGCCGGATCGGCCGGATGCGCGATCCGGCCCGACGCGATCTGCTGCTCCCTGATCAGCGAATCCAGGTAGTCGCCGCTGATGTCGCTGATCCGCTCGCACTGGTGCACATCGCTGGTACGGGCATCGACCACGCTCACCGTGAGTCCCGAACTGCCCAGGTCGTAGACCGCCAGCGTGGAAACCTCACGCAGATCGGCACTCGCGTGCGCGAAGTGCACGGCGGCAACGGCTTCGGGGACGAGCTGGTAATTGGTGAGCTGCCTGCGTGCCATCGCGGCCCGGATCGCCCTGGCCTGCGGTTCGCTGCGGAAGGTGATGGTGGTGGCGGCGATCTCGGGTGCGGCGGCCAGCGTCGCGGCGATCGCGTCGGCCGCGGCTTCCTCGGCGTGCTGCTCGGGCATCGACATCGACTGCAGCGCGAAGGAATACGGTGCCGTATGGCCATGGGCGCCGTCGTGGCCGCCTTGGGCTCCGCCGTGCTGCGGGCGCGCGAGGCGCACCGCGGCGGCCCCCACCGAAACTCCCAAAACCGCACTCATCAGCTGCCCATCTCGTTGCACGACATGCGGAGCCTGCATACCCGGACAATCGACCGGTAGCCCCCGCTTGGGTCGTCACTCTACGGGGTGCCGAGCCCCGCGTACACCCACCCGGCATCGCGCCAACTGGCACGATCCAGACAATTGCGACCGTCGATGATCGAGCGGGTACGCACCACCGAGTCGAGATCGGCGGGAGTCAATGCGGTGAATTCATTCCATTCGGTGAGGACGAGGACCACGTCGGCTCGATCGCACGCCTCGGTCACCGTAGTGGCGTAATTCAACGTGGGAAACACCCGGCGTGAATTCTCCACTGCCTTCGGGTCGTACACCGTCACGACAGCGCCGTGCAGCTGGATCATGCCCGCCACATTCAACGCGGGCGAGTCCCGCACATCATCGGACTCCGGTTTGAACGCCGCCCCCAGGACCGCCACGTTCGCCCCGAGCAGGGACCCACCGCAGGCGCGGGCCGCCATGTCGACCACCTTGGTGCGGCGGCGCATGTTGATGTTGTCCACCTCACGCAGGAAGGCCACGGCGTGATCAGCGCCGAGCTCGCCGGAGCGGGCCATGAACGCGCGGATGTCCTTGGGTAGGCAGCCGCCGCCGAAACCCAGTCCGGCATTGAGGAACCGGCGGCCGATCCGGGCGTCGTAACCCAGCGCGTCGGCCAGCATGGTGACATCGGCGCCAGTGGCCTCACACACCTCGGAAACCGCGTTGATAAACGAAATCTTCGTGGCCAGAAAGGCATTCGCCGAAACTTTTACCAATTCGGCGGTGGCCAGATCGGTACGCAGGAAAGGGATTTCGGCGGCGATCAGGTCGGCGTAGATCTCACAGATGTGCTGTTCCACCCATTCGGCGAGCTCGCGCTCACGGTCGAGCCCGAGCACGAGACGATCCGGGCGCAGAGTGTCGTGCACCGCGTAACCCTCGCGCAGGAACTCGGGATTCCACGCGACCTCCACCTCGACCCCGGCCTGTTTCCTCGCCCGAATTCCCAGAGCGGCAGCGGTGCCCACCGGCACGGTCGATTTGCCGACGATCATCGTCGGGCGTTCCAGCATCGGGGCGAGCGTATCCACCACGGCGTGCACGTATTTCAGGTCCGCGCCGTATTCGCCCTTCTTCTGCGGGGTGCCGACACCCAGGAAATGCACATCGGCATGGGCCGCGGCGTCCGCGTAGTCGGTGGTGAACCGCAGGCGGCCGGCGGCGAGGTTGCGTTGCAGCACCTCCTCGAGGCCCGGCTCGTAGAACGGCACCACCCCGTCGGCCAGTTTGGCCACCTTGCCGGGGTCCACGTCCACCCCGACCACATCGTGACCCAGCTCGGCCATACACGCCGCGTGCGTGGCCCCCAGGTACCCCGTTCCGAAGACTGTGCATCGCATAGTTCTGTTGGTAAGCGGCCCGCGTGGCTACGCCGCGTCAGCGAGGCAAGGGCGGGCGCAACATCTGGTGTACAGGTGGGAACGGGCGGCGGGGTGGTTGATGTGCGAGCCTTCTACCTGCGGTGATGCGGTTCGGGGTGATGCAACGGTTCGGTTCCTCGGCCGCGCTGCGGGCTGGTGCTCGGTGTGTGCGCGACCCGTCGTGATGGTGCGCCGATCATCCAAACGTCTCGCTACCCTGAACGCATGCGCCGGATCCTCCCGACCACAGGCGCCCTACTGCTCGTGGCCCTGGTCGCCGTCATCGCGCTGTGGCCGGTCTACGTGCGACCGCGTACCGACGCGGCGCAAGTCGCCGATGCGATCCTGGTTCTCGGCGGAGCCCACGACGGACGCGAAGAACTCGGCCTGCGCCTGGCCGCCGAAGGATACGCACCGCGCGTACTGGTCTCCAACCCCTACGAACACAGTCCGATGGTGAACCGGATCTGCCACGGCGGCTACAGCTTCGAGGTCATCTGCTTCGACCCGGACCCGCGCACCACCCTCGGGGAAGGGCGCGCGCTGGCCCGGTTCGGCGCCGACTGGGACCGGGTCATCGTGGTCACCTTCACCCCGCACATCTCCCGCGCCCGATACATCATCGGCAAGTGCTGGGACGGTGAACTCCTCTTCGTAGACCCCCGGCCCCACCTCTCGCCGGTGCGCTGGGCATGGGATTACGCCTACCAATCGGCGGGTTACGTGAAGGCCTGGTTCGCCGACTGCTGAGCGGCACCCGGTTCGCCGGTATCGACCGGGCCGGTGTGATCGCGGATGTAGGCTCGCCCCGCACTCCTGTCGGGGGGAGTCGCCCACAGCGGTCAGTCGACCGCCGGTGTTCCTGTGAACAAGGACTGTCGCGATGAATCATTCTGTGAGAAATGTAGTTTCGTCGATGCGTCGAGTGCCGACGGTAGTTTTCGCGATGGCGGTGCTGGCGGGCGCCGCCGGGTGCGCGGCCCAGGACGGCGCGACATCGGAGTTGCTGCCTACGACCACCCCGGCCGCCGCAACGACCAGTGCGTCCGAACTCATCCCGGGCGCACCCACCACCGAAGCCGTCGCGCCTACCTCCACGCCCGAGCCCGCGCCGGCCGCGATCATGCCCACGGTGATCTGCATGAACCTGCAGGAAGCGCAGAATGCCATCCAGGCGGCGGGAGTGTTCTTCTCCCGCTCCGAGGACGCGAGCGGAAAAGGCCGGGCGCAGGTGATGGACCGCAACTGGACCGTGGTCGCCCAGGAACCCGTGCCGGGTACGCCGATCGGCGAAGGGGAAGCGGTGCTTTCGGTGGTGAAGAAGGACGAACCCAGCCAGTGCTGACCGACAGTGATGCTGTCGGTTCGGCTGTGGGGCAGGGCGGCCGGACAGCAGTGAGGCGCGGATTCCGGGGAATCCGCGCCTCACCGGGTGTTCGGTGTCGAATTGTCAGCTCTTGCGGCCGGGGGCCTTCGCGCCGGACTTGAAGCCGAGGCCGCCGGGCTTGGCGGTCGGCGGGGCCACCGGTGGGGTGCCGCTGCTGTCGGCGGAGTCGGCCTCGGGGGCCGGGTCTGCCTGAGCTTCGGGTTCCGCCGGTGCAGCGGGAGCTGCCGATTCAGCCGGGGCTGCCGATTCAGCCGGGGCTGCCGATTCAGCCGGGGCTGCCGCGGGTTCCGTGGCAGCCGGCTTCGGCGCGCCGGGAGCCTTGGGGCCGGGGCGCTTGAAGCCGGACTTCATGGCCAGGCCCTTGGCGGCGACCGTGGGCTTGGTTTCGGTGGGAGCGGCGGGTTCGGCGGCCGGAGCCTCCGAAGGTGCCGCTGCTGCCGACGTCTCCGAAGCTGCCGGTGCCGCCGGTGCGGCGGACGCAGAGCCAGGGGCCTTCGCTCCCGGAGCCTTGGCCTTGCCCTTCATACCGAGGCCCTTGACCGGCGGGGCGGCCGGTGCCGGAGCTTCGGTGGCCGGAGCCTCGGAAGCGGGGGCTTCGGCGGCGGGAGCATCGGAAGCCGGAGCCTTCGCACCCGGAGCCTTCGCACCACCCTTCATGCCGAGTCCACCGCCGGGTGCCTTGCCGCCACCCTTCATACCGAGCCCCTTGACGGGCGGGGCAGCGGGTGCGGGAGCCGCTTCGGAGGTTTCGGCGGCCGGAGCCTTCGCGCCGGGTGCCTTGGCGGCACCCTTCATGCCGAGTCCACCGCCGGGTGCCTTGCCGCCACCCTTCATGCCCAGCCCCTTTGCGGGAGCGGGTTCGGTGGGGGCGTCGTCCTTCGCGCCGGGTGCCTTGGCGCCACCCTTCATGCCGAGCCCGCCGCCGGGCGCCTTGCCGCCGCCCTTCATACCCAGGCCGCCACCGGCGGGGGCAGCCTTCGGGGCGGCTTCTTCGGTCGCGGTTGCGGTTGCGGCCACGGGGGCCGGTTCAGGCTCGGGTACGGGTACGGGTTCGGCCTTCGGCTCCTGGACGACCACCAGGTTCGCCGACAGTTCGGCGGCATCGATGCGCGTGATCGAGTCCAGCATCAGCTGCGACACGTCCACGACCTCGACGCCCTCGCCCTGACCGTCCTCCTGACGGGCGGTGACGCCGTCATTGAGCATCACGCGGCAGAACGGGCAGCCGGTCGCGATCTTGGTCGGGTTGGTGGACAGTGCCTCGTCCACCCGGTCGACGTTGATGCGCTTACCGAGCGTTTCCTCCATCCACATCCGGGCGCCACCGGCACCACAGCACATGGACCGTTCGCCGTGGCGCGGCATCTCGACCAGGGTCGAGCCCGAAGCTTCCATCAGCTCACGCGGGGCGTTGTAGATCTTGTTGTGCCGGCCCAGGTAGCAGGGGTCGTGGTAGGTGATGTTCTGCGAGACCGGCGACACCGGAACCAGCTGCTTCTGGCGCACCAGGCGGTTGAGCAGCTGGGTGTGGTGCACGACCTCGTAGTTGCCACCGATCTGCGGGTACTCGTTGTTGAGCGCGTTGAAGCAGTGCGCGCAGGTGACGACGATCTTCTTCCTGGACTGCTCCACACCATCGAACACCGAGTTGATGACCTCGATGTTCTGCATGGCCAGCTGCTGGAAGAGGAACTCGTTGCCCGCGCGGCGAGCCGAGTCACCGGTGCAGGTCTCCTCGGCGCCGAGCACCATGAACTTGGTGCCCGCGGTGGCGAGGAGTTCGGCGACGGCCTTGGTGGTCTTCTTGGCACGGTCCTCGTAGGCACCGGCGCAACCGACCCAGAACAGGTACTCGTAGCCATCGAAGCTGTCGGCGTCCTTACCGAATACCGGGACGTCGAAGTCGATCTCGTTGATCCAGTTGAGGCGGTCCTTGGAGTTCTGGCCCCACGGGTTGCCCTTGTTCTCCAGGTTCTTGAACAGACCGGCCAGCTCGGAGGGGAACTCCGACTCGATCAGCACCTGGTAGCGGCGCATGTCGATGATGTGGTCCACGTGCTCGATGTCGACCGGGCACTGCTCCACGCAGGCACCACAGGTGGTGCAGCTCCACAGCACCTCGGGGTCGATCACGCCGTTGACCTCCGGGCCGCCGATCATGGGCCGCTCGGCCTCGGCGCGGGCGGCCTCGGGGATCTTGGCCAGGGCGGCCTCGTCGGGGTTGCCGTCGGCGTCGACCAGGCCGATCTCGTCGCCCGCCGCGTCCTTGCGGCCACCGGCCAGCAGGTACGGGGCAGCGGCGTAACCGTGGTCGCGCAGCGACATGATCAGCAGCTTCGGCGAGAGCGGCTTGCCGGTGTTCCAGGCGGGGCACTGCGACTGGCAGCGGCCACACTCGGTGCAGGTGGTGAAGTCCAGCCAGCCCTTCCAGGAGAAGTCCTCCATGTGGCCGGCGCCGAGGGTGTCGACCTCGGGGTCGACGTTCTCCATGTCGAGGACCTTGCCGTTGGAGATCATCGGCTTGACCGCGCCCAGGGCGACGCCGCCGTCGGCCTCACGCTTGAAGTAGATGTTGGGGAACGCGGAGAAGCGGTGCCAGGCCACGCCCCAGGTGATGTTGCGACCGACCAGGTACAGGAAGGCCATGCCCGACATCAGCTTGACGAAGGCGAAGAGCGAGACCATGGTCGGGCTCGCGGGCAGCAGCTTCGCGATCTGCATGGTGAAGAAGTCGGTGGAGGCGTGCGCACCGCCGTAGGTGGCGAGCTTGCCCGCCTTGACGAAGATCATGCCGAGGCCCTCGATGAGGACGATCGCCTCGATCACATAGGCGGGCAGGAACTTCGAGCCGCTGAAACGCGACAGCCCCGCCGGGATCCGCGGGTGGTTGAGCTGGCGGATGATGATCAGCACGGTGATACCGAGGACGGTGCCGATGCCGAGGATCTCGTCCCACAGGTGGTAGATCGCCCAGTCGCCGAAGATCGGCCAGTGGAACGAACCGTCGAAGGTCTGGCCGTAGGCCTCGAACCAGAGGATCGCACCGCCCATGAACCCGATCATGACCAGCCAGTGCGCCCAGCCCACCGTGCGGAACTTGTTCATCCTGGTGTGGGCGAGGAACTCGACGACCATGGTCTTGAACCGCGGGAAGAACGGTCGCCACCGGTCCGGTGCGGACTGGCCGATCGTCACGGCTTTGCCGATGTTCCATGCGCCGCCGAGGAACGACGCCCAACAGAACAGGCTGAGCACAGCTCCAATCGTGCCCAACGTGATTGTCAGGGCATTCATGTCGCGACCTTTCTTTAGAGGCAACACGAGGGTCCGGGGTGAGACGGACTCACCCGGTTGGCTCGTATCGTAACCGGCACTAAGTTACCGGCCAGTAACTACCGCTGTCCACCGTAGGATCGACATTTGCGCTCTGACCTTGTTCGCTGCGGTTCGTCCCGGATTCTGCCCTGTGGGCAATGTCACACAAATATTTGCCCGAAAGCTCCGGTGTTCACCGGTGAACACCGTAAACCGTGAGTGATCTGCGCGGCAGCTAAGGACAGGCTTACCCGTTCGGTAACGATTTCATGTGACTTCTACGGTCTGCGTCCATTACGCTCCTACTGTTCTGCATGCTGTGCCGGTCTTCACACTGCTCGGGGAGAAGTAGGCGACGTCTCATTAGGAGATGCCTACTTGACGAGTCTCGCGTGTCGCGGATCGCACGCGCATCACACCTGATGGATTGGAACCTGAATGAACTTCCGTAGGACCGCTGCGGCTGCCGCAATGGTTATCGGGGCAATGACCGTTGCCATGGGCACCGCCCACGCCGAAGAGGCGCCGCAGGACATCAAGTACTCGGTGAAGCTGGTCGACAAGACAGTCGTCGCCACGGTCAAGAACGGCTCTTTCGCGATCGTCGAGCAGGACGGGGAGACCCCCGAAGCGCCCAAGACCCAGGTCGCCGAGATCAAGGACACCAGCGGTGACGTGGTTGTCGCGCTGCCGATCGCCTTCACGATCAACGGCACCGAGATCCCGACCAAGGCCGAGGTCGTCGAGGACTCCACCGTTCTCGCGCTGACCCCGGAGAAGCCTGAAGGCGTGGACGTCACTGCCCACCAGGTCGGTGTGAAGCCGGTGCTGCAGGCGGAGTCGATCGCCTCGGTGCAGGAAAACCAGCGGGCGATCAACGACTTCTCCTCGAAGTTCAGCATCGGCACTGCTATCGGCACCTTCGTCGGATCCGCCATCGGTGCGATCATCGGCTGTGTCGCGGGCGGCATCGCGGGCGTCGGCGTATTTTCGCTGCCGCTGTGCCTGGGCGGGATCGTCGGTGGTGCGGCCATCGGCGGCGTCATCGGCATGATCGCGATCGGTGGCCCCACCATGATGGTCGCGGGCGTCGAACTGCTGAACGTCCTGCAGGCGCCGGACGGCACGACCGCGTGGGCTGACAAGCCGAAGAAGTAGACGCAACCGAGAGTTGAGAGGGCTGACGCCCGATCACCTTTCACAAAGGCCCCGTTCCGATCAGGAACGGGGCCTTTGGCGTACCTGGACGGGGATTGCAGCCCCCTGGACGCCACGCAGCGCCCCGAACTCACGCGCTCCTGGCAAATCCCCCCTTGGGAGGCGTCTTCACATGCACCGGGCGCGACCGGCCGTGGATGTCTCGCGAAAGACCCCGCAGTGTCGGCGAATTCGTGCAACCCACCGAGTCCCGATCAGAAACTGACTGACACCAGGCCGATTGCACGATTACGCCGAACCACCGGACCGATACAGGGCCGGGGAACAGCAGCGGGGCCTGCGCCACCGGACTTGCAGCCGAGGACCCGCCCCGGACATGGCAAAGGCCGGTAGCGGACGCTACCGGCCTTTGCGAGGCATGCTCGGTGCCAGGATCAGTTCGTGCGAACCGCCAGGCCCGGGTTGTCCGAGAGCACCACACTCAGCGGCTGCGCGAACAGCTGCGGGGTGTCGCCGGTGATGGCGCCGATGATGTTCGGGATCTCGCAGATCGGGAAGTCGGCCACCGACGACGCGCTGGAGATACCGAGCGCCAGCCGGCCGGTGATGATCGCGCCACCCGAATCGCCGGGCAGGGCACAGATGTTGGCCGAGAAGCTCTGGGTGAGCTGACGGTCGCCGACCTGCACGGTCTGGTCGACACCGTTCACCACGCCGCAGCTGAAGCCGGTGCGCGAGCCCGACTTGCAGACCGGCGCGCCGACGACCGGGATGCCCACACCGTCGACGGCGATCGGGGCGGCGCCGGGCACCCGCACCAGGTTGTTCTCGAAACGCGGGCGGGCGTTGTCGTTGACCCGGATGATCGAGTAGTCCTGCTCGCCGAGCACCGACTTCGCGAAGGTGCCGAGCTGAGCGCCTGCGTCGTCGCCGTTCATCTCGTAGACGGCGGCGGCGGTGGCGGTGCCCGCCGTGTCGAGGTCGGGGTTGCAGTGTCCGGCGGAGATGTTGATGACGTTGCCCGAGCGGTCGGTGCCGTTGAAGCCCAGCGAGCAGCGCAGCGACGAGTCGCCCGCGACCGAGGCGTAACCGTCGCCGCCGGCCAGCGCGCCGTCACCGTCACCGGCGACGGGGGCGGCCGACAGGTCGATCCGTTCGCCCGCCACGGGCGGGGCGGTGACGATCACGCGGGCGGGGTCGATGAAGCTCGGCAGCGGCAGGCCGGCCTGGTCGACGCGCACCGCGATCGTGTTGTTCACGGTGTCGATGACCACGCCGCGCACCAGGTTGGAGATCTCCGGCGGGGCGGCGTCGAGCCAGTTCTCGAACGCGGTCTTCTCACCGCGCAGTGTCGACTCGCTCTTGGCGACGTTGCGCACCTCGAAACCGGCCGATTCGGCGGCGGCCCGGGCCTCTTCGGCGCCGGGGCCCTGGGCCAGCGCGACGACGGCGTTGCCCTGATCGCTCAGCCACGCACCGCCGAAGACCTGCGGGAACTGGCGCTGCGCGGTGGTGGAGAACCCGGCCACCTGCTGGGCCACATCGGCGCGGCGCAGGTACTCGGCCGGCGAGATCTGCAGGTCGCGGGTGACCGCTTCGATCAGCTGGGCGGGTAGTTCCGCGCCGGGTTCTGCTTCGGCGACTGCCATCGTGGGGCCGAACAGCAGAATCGCCGCCGAAGCGGCGATCACGGACTTACGAGCTCGGCGCGAGCTTCGCGCGAAGGGGGTGCGACCCATACGTGGCAGGAGCATGATCGAACTATATGGGCTCGAGCCGGTTATGCCTACTCGGACCGGGTAAGAGATTTCGCTCACCCGGTCCGCTCGGTGATTCGGCGGTGTCAGCCAGCGGTGGACTTGGTACGCACCATGATTCCGCTGCCCACTCCGCCGCCCGAGGTGGCGTCGATATCGGCCAGGATCGACCGGATCGGGATACCCAGGGTGGCGGTGCCGCCGTATGGGGCGAGCTTGGTGTTGGCCTCGGTGCAGTTGGGCGCCTCGGCGGCGTTGGAGCCGCTGGTGATGCCCAGTGCGAGGGTGCCCGACACGATCGCGCCGCCGCTGTCGCCGCCCAGGGTGCAGGCGCTGGTGGCGAAGCCGCGGATGGTCTTGCTGATGCCCTCGGCGGTGAACAGCTGCGTCTCGACCCGGTCGGCGGACACGAAACCGCAGGTGAAGGTCGAGGACTGGCCGGTCTTGCAGACCGGCGCGCCGGTGACCGGTTCGGCGGTGCCGGTGATGGGCAGTGACGTGCCGTTGGCGCCACGCACCCGCGGCTGGTCCATGCCGCCGTTGACCGCGCGCTCGTTCAGCGCGATCACCGAGTAGTCCAGGGCGGCGGGCCCGCCGAGCACCGACTTGGCGAAGGTGCCCACCTCGATGCTGTTGGGCAGATCGCGCACGTTGGGCAGGTAGACACCGGCCGGGCCGTTGCCTTCGACGTTCGGGTTGCAGTGGCCCGCGGAGATGTTGAGCGCGTTGCCGGCGGCGTCGGTGCTGTTGAAACCGAACGAGCACACGTCCACGCCGCGCAGGGTGGCGTCGTGCAGGTCCTTGGCCGCGGTGATGTAGGTGTCGCCGCCCATCGGCCGGTTCTCCACCGCGCCACCGCCGCCGGGAGACAGCACCACCTTGATGGTGGCGATCAGGGTCGGCAGGTTCAGCAGGTGACCGGTGCCGGTGTTGGCGACGTTGAGCACCAGTTGGCTGTTGAGCACGTCGATGGCGACCGAGCTGATCGGCGCGGAGATCTCGCGCGGCAGGTGCGCGATCCACTGGCTCAGCTGGATCAGCGCGCCCTCGAGGCCGTTCGCCGAGATCGGGGCCAGATGGGTCTGGTAGCCGTCGGCCGCGGCGACCTCACCGGTGCCGGTGTCGGTGACGGCGACGACGGCCTTGCCTTCGGGCGTGAGCCAGGCACCGGCGAAGGTGTCGGGGTGCTCGGCCCGGAAATCGGTGGCGTAGTCGCGCAATTGCTGGGCGCGCGCGGCTCGATCGAGGTATTCGGTGGGCGTCATCCCCAGGTCACGCGAGAGGGCGGTCACCAGTTCGGCGGGCAACGCGTCAACCGAAAGTTGATGCGGCGCAGCGGGTTCAGCCGTTGCGACACCGGAGCCGAGCAGGGGAGCGAGGAGAACAGTCGCGGCGAACCCGGCGGAGGCTGCCTTGACCGCGGCGCGACGCGCCACCAACTTGCGCATGAAATCCCTTCGTCTGCACGAGTGACCGAGACCACCGTTGGCGGCGATCATGTCGGTCAGCGCATCACTCTAAGGCACGCCGGTTCGGCAGGCGCGGTTACGGTGCGCCGGTATCGGATCCGCGCCATCCCGGGATCGTCATCGGCGGGGGGAGTTCACCCGGCGGGCGAGTCCGGAACGGCAGCAACGGCCGGGTGGTGCTGCGGCTCGGCGACGTCGGCGGGGCGGTGGTGGTCGGTTCCGGCGTGGTCGACGGCGGAGCTTCGGTCGTCGTGGGGTCAGGCGTCGGCTCGGGCGCCGGCTCGGCGGCCGGGGGCGCCGCCGGAGCTTCGGTGGTCGGCTCGACCGGGGGCGGCGGGGGCAGCGCGGGCGTCGAAGTGGGGTGGTGGCTCGTCTCCGGTTGCGCGTCGGTGATCGACGGCGGAGCGGTCGGTTCGGCGTCACGCAGCGCCACCGACACCGCGACCCCGCCGAGCAGCAAGCCGATGACGGCCGCCGCGGCGATCAACAGCGGGGTGCGATTGCGCGGCGACGCCGGTGCGGGCACCGCGGCGGCGACCGGCCCGACTTCGGCCATCGCCTTGGTCGGAAACTGCTGAGCCACCGGCAGCGCGGCCGAATACGCCTGCGCGGTCACCACAGGCGAGGCCAGCGCGGGCATCACATCGGTCTCGGCCTGCGCGGTCTCGGTGACGGTCGGATCGGGCGGAGTGGTGCCCGCCGGAGTAGCCAGCACCGCGACGAGCGCGGCCTCGGCGGCCGAGGTCGCGAACGTTTTGCCGGGGTCAGCGCCCTCCGCCGGGGGAGGCAGTTCGTCCTCACCGAGCAGCGCCACCGACTTCAGGCCCAGATAATCCAGCGCCTCACGCACCCCGCGCACCACCTCCGGCGTCCACTGCGCCGGATGCGTGGCATAGAACTCCGCGGGCCCGCTGAGTAGCTCGGTGGTCAGGTCGATCAGGCAGAACATGGCGGTGGCCAGCAGGTCTTCGGCGCGGTACGCCTCACCGCCGTCGACGTCGACACCGGCCGGGTCGCCGATCGCGCGCACGAAGCCGTCGATCGAATGCGCGTGGCCGGTGGGGGCGGGGCCACCGAGGGCGGCGTCGCCGTCATCGGACATGTGCAGCACGCAGGTGCGTTCGACGAAGCGCGTCGCGCCGTCGTCGGTGACCACCGCGGCGACGCACTCGTCGTCGGCGATACGCAGGCCGACCCCAGTGGCCATCCGGTTAACCTCGCTTCGGCGTTCTGATCGTCCGCGTCGAATACCCGGGACGAGTCACACCAGCAGTGAACCGTGTCCCATCGCGCGCAGCATTGACAATAATTCCGAGCGCGAGCCCGCGCCTATCCGGCGTCGGATTCGCGCGACGTGATGTTCCACCGTCTTCGCCGAAATGTACAGCCGTGCGCCTATCTCCCGGTAGGTCAAACCGAGCAGAACCAGCTCGACCACTTCGCGTTCCCGATCGCTGAGCGGGCGCTGTTCGAGCACCTGCGGGCCGGGTTGCGGGTCGCCGCCGGTGCCGCGGGCCTGGTCGGGGCGGGCGGGGATGCGCACCGAGCGGGCCAGCTTCAGCAGAGCGGTGGCGGCGGTGGGGTCGTCGATCACGCGGGCGGTGTCACCGGCCAAGCGGGCGCCGTCGAAGGTGTGGCCCTGCGCGGCCAGCGCCAACACCGCGGCCTGGACGGCGGCCAGGTCGACCTGGCCGCGCAGCACCAGCAGCCAGTTGCGGCCCGCGTCGGCCAGCACCGCGGCGTGCGGGTCGCCGTCGGCGGCGGCGTTCTTCAACGCGTGCGCGTGCGGCAACAACTGCTGCGGCGACTCCTTGGCGATCCCGGCCTGCACGCCGTACCAGTGGAAGGCGTTGGTCCAGGCGGGCGCGCGGCCGAGCCGGCGCAGCAGCGCGGTGGCCGCCTCGACCAGCGGTTGGATGCGGGCCTCGTCGCGCAACTGGATGCCCGCCAGCCACAGTTCACCCACCGGCAGCAGGCTCAACAGGTCGACCTCGACCTTGTCGAACAGCGGGAAGGCGGCGGTCCAGGCGTTGTGCAGGGCTTGGGCGTCGCCGCTGCGCCGAGCCAAGCCAACGGCCAGCGCGTGGGCGAGCAACCGGTCTCGGGGAGCCAGGGCGGCGATGTCGAGGTCGGCCATGGTGTCGGCCGCCAGGCATTCGTCGCCGACCCGCAGGGCGGTCCAGGCGGTGAGCACCGGCAGCTGCTCACCGTGGCCGTCGGCGGCACGGATGGCGTCGCCGGCGCGGCGGGGTTCGCCCGCGCTCAGGCTCAGCAGCGCCGCCGCCGTCACCGCACTGCACGGGGCCGTCGAGGTCGTGTCGGTGTGCGCGGCCTGGACCAGCGCGGAGATGGCGGCGGGGCTGGCAGCGCCGTGCGGGTCGAGGGAGGTGAGCAGGGCGCGCGCGATCAGGCGCGCGCTCGCGGTGGCCTGAGTGGGCGGCCAGTGTTCGGCATCGGCGGACACCTCGGCAGCCGCGGCACTGTCACCGGCCAACACGAGCACGGTCGCCGCGACCGCCCAGTCCGCACCGACCCGGCGCGCACCGAGCCAGCGATACAGGGCCGCGGCGCGATTCACCAGACCGCGGCGGGTGAGCACGCTCGCGCAGACGCGCACAGCGCAGGCCAGTTCGCTGCTGTCGGTGCTGTCGAGCAGTGATTCGGCCAGGCGCAGAGCGGTGTCGTCGTCGCCCGCCGCTGCCGCGGCATCCGCCCACGCGAGGGTGATCCGGCGTGGATCGAGTCCGGCCGTCACCGCGGCGGCGTAGTAGCGGGCGGCTTCGGTGCGACTCCGCTCGGCCGTGCGGCACAGGAACTCGGCGAGACGTTCATCGCGCACGCCGGCCTCGGCGAGCAACAGGCCGGTGTGGTCGCGCAGCAATCCCGCGTCGAGCCGGGTGTGGAGCAGCCGACGCTGCACCGCAAGGAAACGCCGGTCGCCCAGGATCGCCCGCAACTGCGGGACCGCGGCACTGAGCAGCAGGTCGGCATCGGTGACCAGGGCACTCGCCCGCGCCCGGGCCAGCAGGTCGTTGGCCAGCGACAGCTCCACACCGAGCACCTCGGCCAGCTCGCCGGCGTCCAGACCGGTGCCCGACGCCGCGACCACGAGGGTGTCGAGCAGGGCCGGGTCGGCCTCGATCAGCTGAGATCTGGTCCAAGTCGCGAGGGCCGCGTCGACCGCGGGCACCCCCGCGTCGAGCCGAGCCGCACCCGCCGCCAGCAACGCGGCCACCACGCCGCCGTGGATGCCGCCGGTGTGCGTGTGGATGTGGTTGACCAACGGGCGCGGCACCGTCACCCCGAGTTCACGGGCGAACGAACCGATATCGCCGCACCCGAGCGCCCGCATTTCGATGGTGCGACCGTGGCGGGTCATCGCCTCGCACAGCGCTCGCAGCGCGGGCTGATGGGGGCGCGGCTGCATCGCGCAGACGAACGAGCGCGCACCCGTCTCCACCTCGACGCGCAGGATGTCGAGTTGCTCGGGAGTGAGGGTGTGCAGATTGTCGGCGATCACGAAGGCGCCGTCGGAGTGCGGCGCGGCACCGAAGGTGAGGCCGCGAGCGGACAGTCGCCGGCGGACCGCATCCAGCAGGACCGACTTGCCGGTGCCGGAACGACCGGTGAGCAGCAGGACCACCGGTTGCTGTGGGGCGGCGTCGACCGCGCGCAGGACTTCACGGGCGTAGGGCACGGTGTCGAGAGCGATCGGGCTCAATTTCCGCCTCCGAGCAGAGCGCCGGGGAGGCCGGTGACGCCGTCGACGGTGCCGTCGACGGTGTTGCCTGCGCCGTCGATGATCTGGCCTGGGAGATTGCTGATATTCGGGGTCTGCTGGGGGGCGGGAGCGGGGGCAGGTGATGGTGCCGGAGCGGGTGCTGGCGCCGGTGCGGGAGCAGGTGCTGGCGCTGGGGCGGGTTGTTGGGGCGCAGGTTCCGGGGCGGGTGCGTTTCCAGGGGCCGCCGGGGCGCCGTTGCCGGGCTGGGATTGCTGCTGCGCGGGGGACTGGGGAGCCCCGGCCGGTTGGGAACCGCTCTGTGTGCGGTTCCCGGCTTGTGTGGTGGCGGGGGTGACGGTGCCGGGAATCGGCTTTCCGGTCGGATCGAGCAGCGGGGCGCCGGGAACCGGGCGACCGCTCGCATCGAGTGTCGGAGTGCCCACCACCGGTTTGCCGTCCACGTCGACCGTCGCGATGGGCGCGTTGGTGAGTCCGGCCGGTCCGATGGCTGGGCGTTCCGTTGGTGCCGCGTCGGCCGTCGTCGAGGTGGAAGGCGAACTGGGCGACGCGAACTGCGGCGCCACGGTGACGGTTCCCACGGTCAGCGCGGCGAAGACAGCGGCGGCCGCGCCCACCACGGCCAGGCGTTTCCTGGTGAGCGTGCGCCGTTGCGGGGGTTCGGCGGCGATGCCGGCGAGCGCGGTCTTGTCCAGCCGCACGGGCTCGAGTTCCGCCGTCTCAGGCGCAGCCGGGGTCACCGGGACGGCCGGTTCGGCTGCCGGCAGTTCAGCGGCCAGCACCGCCGCGCCCGCCGCACTGGCTGTGCTCGGGTCCGCGCACCTGCGCACCGGCAACCCGAACTCGGCCGACACCAGCTCGGCGACCAGCGGAATCGCCACGCCACCACCGGTCAGCAACACCTCGGAGACGTCACCGAACTCGATACCGGCCCGGCCGACCGCCGCACGGACCAGGTCGAGCGAATCGTGCACGTCGCAGCGGATCAGGTCCTCGAGCTCGTTGCGCACGATGCGTACGGTGGCACCGTCGCCGAGTTCGCCCACCGACACCACCGTCGCGGTGTCGAAGGAGAGTTCCTCCTTCGCCGTCCGGCAGCGTTCGCGCAGCGCGGCCAGCTCGTTTTCCACGGCCGGATCGAACGGGTCGAATTCCCGGTCACCGAGCGCGTGTGCGAGCACATAGCGCATCGTCAGCAAATCGAATTCGGAGCCGGCGACGCCCGGATCGTGTGCCGGGACACCGAGCAGTCCGCACGGCTCGCCGGTGCGGACCACCGACACCGTCAGCCCGCTCGCACCCAGGTCGTAGACGATGATCGCGCCGTCGTCGAGGTCACCGTGCTCGACTTCGTAGCGGCGTACCGCTGCCAGCGGTTCCGGCACGAGCACCACCGCGTCGGCGCCCACCTCGTCCAAGGCGGTGCGTACGGCGCGCACCCGATCCTCGGGCCACCAACCCGGATGACACGTCACCACTGTGTGCGGTTCGGTCGCGGTATCGGTGATCAACCGGGTGATCGCCGCGGCGACCAGGTCGGCGGCGTCATGGCTGGAACCGTCCTCGGCGAGCATCCCCACCGGGTCACCCACGCGAGCCAGGAATCCTTCGACCACCACCTGGTCCGACAACTCGACGGCGGTGGGACGCTGGATCACCGCCACCGGTTCACCGCCCTCGTCCGCCATCGCAACGGCCACCGAACGTGATGCTCCGACGGTGACGCCGAGCGCGAGACGGTCTGTCATGGGGAACCTCTTGCAGATGCGTGAGCTACGGACATCATCGAGCGAGTTATCTCAACTGTCGGTAGCTGACGATGTGCTGTTACGGCACCCGCGCCGATGACGGGGCTGATCCCCTAACGCGCCCCGATCCCCTAACGCGCGCCCCACCCCACGAATAGGGATTCGCCCCGTTACGAGCGGCCGCCCCCGAGTCATAGCTTCGAAGCATCTTGCCGATTCCCGGAGGAGCTGATTTCGATGACCACACCCTTGGAGAACGCGATCCTGCAGTTCATTCTCGATCTGCTGCGCGACCCGAAAGCCGCGGCCGCCTACTGCAACGCGCCGGAAAAGGTCATCGAGGAGGCGAAACTCTGCGTGACACCGGAATACGTGGCCGCTTGTGCGCCGATGGTGGCACGGTCGATCTGTGAAGGCGCCGGCGCGCCGTTGCGGGGGATCGTGGGTGCCGGTGGTGGACGGCAGGCGGCTTTCCACGGCGGTGAGGGCGGGTACTTCGGTGGGGGGCCTGCGACGTTCTTCGGGCCGGGCGGGAGGTTCGGGCCAGGTGGTGCCGGTGGCTCAGGTGGTCCCGGTGGGGGCGGAGGTAGCGGTGGCTCGAGTGGTGGTGGGCACGGTGGGCCCGGCGGGGGTGGTGGGCCCGGTGGTGGCGGTGGCAATGGCGGGCCCGGTGGTGGTGGCGGAAACGGTGGCGGCGGCAATGGTGGTGGCGGCAATGGTGGGCCCGGCGGGCCGGGTGGACCCGGGGGGCCGGGTGGACCCGGGGGGCCGGGAGGACCCGGCGGCGGCGGTGACACCACCAACAACAACAGCGGCAACACCACGAACACCAACAGTGGTAACACCACGAACAACCAGGGCAACGGAGACAACTTCAGCCCCGACATCCTCACCGGTGACACTCTCAGCGACTTCCTGAACGGCAGCCCCGTCAGCAACCTGCTCAACGGCACCGACGTCGGCGGCGTGAACCTCGGCGACATCGGCGATCTCGGTGACGTCACCGCAGTCGGCGACACCCTCAACAATCTCGTGGAAACCGGCAATGTCGGCGACACCTTGAAAGACCTCGTAGACATCGGCAATGTCGGCGACACCTTGACCGATATCGGCAGCGTCGGCGACACCCTGAACAACGTCGGCAACCTGACCGACACGGTCGGTGACATCACCGGGACCGGTGACTTCGCCAATCTGACGAACACCCTGGGCAATGTCGGCGAGGTGACCACTTCGCTCGGTGACGTGGCGAACCTGAACGAGGTCACCAACACGGTCGGCAACCTCGGAGACGTCGGCAACCTGACCGATGTCGTCGGCGACACCGGAAATCTGACCAACACCCTGGGCGACATCACCGGCATCGGCGGCGCCAACACCGTCGGCGACGTGACCAACCTGATGAGCGGCGCGAACATCGGCGACGTGCTCGGCGGCGACACCACGGTCGGCGACGTGACCAACCTGATCAGCGGGGCCGACCTCGGCGGCATCGCGAACGGCAGCACCCTCGGCGACGTCACCGGCATCAACGCCTTCAACCAGGCCGCGCAGATCGCCGCCGACATGTCCAACGCCTTCGCCGACGCCGTCCGAACCGGCGACGTCCTGCTCGGCAACCTCAACGCCCCCGTCTCGGTGGTGTCCGGATCTCTCGGTGGCGTGAGTGGTGTGCTCAACGGGATCAGCCCGATCAGCAATGTCCTCAACGACTTCAGCGACATCGGCGATGTCGGGCATGTGCTCGAGGAGCTGGCCTTCGGCGACTTTCTCACCGCGCTCAACAACGTGGGGACGGTGGGCGACGTGATCGGTTCCGCCGGAGACATCAACGGAATCGGTTCCGTGGGTGATGTTCTCGGCGCGGTCACGAACATCGGCTCCATCGGTGAGATAACCGATGTCGACGTCGTGGGCGGTGTGCTCAACGGCGCCGGCTCCGTCGGCGATGTGCTCGAAGGCGCTTCGATCGGCGATGTCACCGATGTGCTGAACGGGTCGACCGTCGGCGACGTGCTCAGCAACAGCGGCAACCTCACCGATGTGGTGAGCGACGTGGGCTCCGTCGGAGATGTCACGAACATCGGCTCGGTAACCGAGGTCCTCAACGGCGCAGGGTCGGTCAGCGACATGACCAATACCGTCGGCGACGTACTTTCCGGCACCGGTTCGGTCGGCGACATCACCGATGTGGGTTCGGTAGGCGATGTGAACAATGTCGTCGGGAACGTGGGCGGGGTGCTCAACGAGGCCGACGCGGTGGGCGATGTGAGCAACACAGTCGGTGACGTGCTCAACGGTGCGGGTAGCACGGGGGATGTAGACAACACCGTCGGCTCGATCGTCGGCGACGTCGGCTCCATCGGCGACATGAGCAATGTGGTCGGCGACGTGTTCGACGGCGGAATCGGGACTGTAGGCGACGTGACGAACGTCGGCTCGGTGGGCGACCTGACCGGAATCGGCGGCTCGGTGGGCGATGTGCTTTCCGGAATCGGCAGCGTCGGTGGGGATGTCGGCTCGGTCGGCGACATCAGCAACGTCGCCGGCGATGTGGTCGGCGGCGATGTGCTCGGTTCGGTCGGCGACATCGGTTCGGTCGGCGATGTGCTCGACGGCGGAATCGGGACCGTAGGCGACGTGACCCAGTCGGTCGGCCCGGTCGGTGAAGTGACCGGAGTAGCGGGCGACCTCACCGGAGTAGCCGGTGATCTCACTGCGGTGGGCGGTGATCTCGGCTCGATCGGTGACGTGAGCGGAGTGGCAGGCGACCTCAACAACACCATCGGTGACCTCACCGCGGTAGGCGGCGACCTCGGTTTGATCAGCGAAGTGACCGGTGTGGCAGGCGACCTGTCCAACACCTTCGGCGACATCGACAACACCATTGCCTCGGTCGGCGACGTCACCGGTGTGGCAGGCGACCTGGTCGGTTCTGTCGGTGACGTGTCGGGTGTCGCGGGCGACGTGTCGGGTGTCGCGGGTGACGTGACGGGTGACGTGACAGGTGTCGCGGGTGACGTGTCGGGTGTTGCGGGTGACGTGGCAGGTGTGGCCGGCGACGTGCTCGGTTCGGTAGGCGATGTGTCCGGCACCGGCGATGTGATCGGTTCTGTCGGTGACATTTCCGGCATCGCCGGTGACGTGACCGGCGTGGCGGGCGACCTCACCGGCAATGTCGGCGATATCGGCAGCGTGGGTGGCGATCTGACGAATACGGTCGGCTCGGTAGGTGACCTCACCGGTGTGGCAGGCGACTTCACCGGAGTCACCGGTGACGTACTCGGCGCCGTGAGCACCATCGGTGACGTGAGCACCATCGGTGACGTGACCGGAATTGCCGGAGACGTCACCGATGTCGGCTCCATCGGCGACCTGACCGGGGTAGCCGGCGATCTCACCAACACCGTGGGCTCAGTCGGTGACATCACCGATGTCGGAACGATCAGCGATATCACCGGCGTTGCAGGTGATCTCAGCAATACCGTCGGGTCCGTGGGTGACATCGCCGGTATAGCCGGCGATGTCACCGGTGTCGGCGGTGACCTCCTCGGCACTGTCGGCTCCATCAGCGAGGTCACCAACACGGTCGGCGACCTCACCGGAACGACAGGCGATATCTCCGGTGTCGCGGGCGACCTGACCAATACTGTCGGCTCCGTCGGGGATTGGACCAGCACCCTCGGTGATGTCACCGGTGTCGGCGGCGATCTTGTCGGTGACGTGACAGGAACGGTCGGTTCTGTCGGCGACGTGACCGGTGTCGCAGGGGACCTCACGCAGTCGATCGGCGATATCTCGGGCGTCGCGGGCGACCTCACGCAGACCATCGGTGACGTCAGTGGTGTGGCGGGCGACCTCACGCAGACCGTTGGCGATGTCAGTGGTGTTGCGGGCGACCTCACGCAGACTGTCGGCGATGTCAGCGGTGTTGCTGGGGACGTTAGTGGTGTGGCCGGCGACCTCACCCAGACTGTCGGCGACGTCAGCGGTGTAGCCGGTGACGTGTCGGGCGTCGCGGGCGACCTCACCAACTCGGTGGGTGATGTAACCGGAATCGCCGGAGACCTGACGAACACAGCGGGATCCGTGGGTGATTGGACCAACACAGTCGGCGACGTCACGGGATTCGCTGGTGACCTGACCGGCAACACAGGTGACCTCACGAACACAGTGGGTTCGATCGGCGACACGACCAACACTATCGGTGACACAACTGGCGTCGCGGGTGACCTGGTGGGCTCGATCGGTGACGTGAGCGGCGTGGCGGGCGACCTCACCAACAACGTCGGCGATATCGGCAGCGTGGGCGGTGATTTGACGAACACGGTCGGCTCGGTAGGCGATGTGACCGGGGTTGCGGGCGACTTCACCAACACGGTCGGCGATCTCACGCAGTCGGTCGGAGATGTGTCGGGTGTGGCCGGTGACCTGACGAATACGGTCGGTTCGGTCGGTGACGTCGTAGGTGTCGCGGGTGATCTGACGCAGAACGTCGGTGATCTCACCGGTGTGGCTGGGGATGTCAGCGGTGTGGCTGGTGATCTCACCCAAACCGTCGGCTCTGTCGGCGACGTGACCAACACCGTCGGTGACTTGACCGGGGTGGCCGGCGATCTGTCCAACACGGTCGGAGCCGGTGACGTGACCGGTGTAGCGGGGGACGTGCTCGGTTCGGTCGGCGACGTCACCGGGTCCGTTGGTTCCGTGGGGGATTGGACGAACTCTGTCGGCGACGTGACCAACACCGTCGGGGAAGTGACCGGTGTGGCGGGCGACTTGACCAACACGGTCGGTTCGGTCAGCGACGTGACGGGTGTGGCTGGGGACTTGACCAACACGGTCGGTTCGGTCAGCGACGTGACGGGTGTCGCAGGCGATGTGACCCAAACCGTCGGCTCCGTCGGGGACGTGACCGGGGTCGGCGGCGATCTGCTCAGCGACATCACCGGCAACACAGGCGCCCTCACCGGCGTGGCGGGGGATCTGACCGGCAATGCAGGTGATCTCACCGGGATGGCGGGCGATGTGACCGGGGTGGCCGGGGATCTGACCGGGACCGTCGGCTCGATCGGTGATGTGACCGGGGTCGGCGGTGATCTGCTCAGCGACCTGACCGGTAACTCCGGCGATCTCACCGGGATTGCCGGCAGTCTCGTCGACAACACCGGCGATGTGACCAACTCGGTTGGTGATGTCAGTGGTGTGGCGGGTGACCTGCTCAGCAATTCGGGCGATCTCACGGGCGTCGCGGGCGACCTGACCGGTGTGGCCGGTGACCTGAGCGGCATCGGTGATGTGACCGGGGTCGGCGGCGACTTCATCGGCGAAGTGACGGGCGTAACCGGGGATCTGACCGGCAACTCGGGCGACCTGGCCAACTCGGTTGGTGATGTCAGTGGTGTGGCGGGTGACGTGCTCAGCAATTCGGGCGACTTCACCGGCATCGCCGGCGACCTCATTGGTTCGGTGGGCGACGTCACCGGTAACACGGGTGATCTCACCGGGATGGCGGGCGATGTGACCGGGGTGGCCGGGGATCTGACCGGGATCGTTGGCGACCAGAGCATCGTCGGGGACATCACCGGTGTAGCAGGCGGATTGGTGAACGGCGACCTCACAGGTGTTGGCGGTGACCTCACAGGTGTCGGCGGTGACCTCTTGAGCAATGTCAGCGGTGTGGCGGGGGACCTGACCGGCAACACCGGCGACCTCACCGGTGTCGCAGGCGACGTGGTCGGCGACATCGGCAACAGCGGTGACATCAGCGGTGTCGCCGGTGACCTCACCGCGGTGGCGGGCGACCTGGTCGACAGTGACGTGACCGGCGACTTGATCGACAACACGGGCACGATCACCGGTGTCACCGACGGTCTGGTGAACAACTCCGGCGATATCACTGGTGTCGCGGGTGACCTCGTCGGTTCGGTGGGCGACATCGGTAACAGTGGTGACCTCACGGGAGTCGCGGGTGATCTCATCGACAACTCCGGTGGCATTACCGGCATGGTCGGCGACCTCACCGGTGTCGCAGGCGATCTGACCGGGAATTCGGGCGACCTCACCGGCATCGCGGGCGGGCTGCTCAACGGCGATGTCAGCGGCGTGGCAGGTGACGTGACCGGCGTGGCAGGCGACGTGACCGGCGTGGCAGGTGGGCTCGTCAACGGTGACGTGACGGGCGACCTCGTCGACGGGACAGTCGGTGACCTCACGAACATCGGCAATGTCGGCGACGTGACCGGCGACTTGATCGACGTGACCGGCGACGTCACCGGGGTCGCGGGCGGGCTCCTCAACGGTGACCTGCTCAGCGACATCACCGGTAACTCCGGCGACATCACCGGGGTGGCCGGCGACGTGGTCGGCTCCGTCGGCGACGTCACCAACAACGGCGACCTCGTCGACGGTGATCTGGTCGGTGGCGTGGTCAACGGGGACGTGCTCGGCGACGTCACCAACACCGGTGACATCGGTGACCTGATCGGTTCGGTCGGTGACATCACCGGCAACAGCGGCGACCTGACGGGTGACCTGCTGGACAACACGGGCGATATCGGTGGCGTGGTGGGTGACATCACCAACACGGGCGACATCGCCGGCCTGATCGGCTCGGTAGGCGACATCACCAACAACGGTGACATCGCCGGTGTAGCAGGAGGACTCGTGAACAACAGCGGAGACTTCGTCAGTGATGTCACCGGCAACGGTGGCGACGTGACCGGTATCGCAGGCGGTTTGGTGAACGGCGATATCACCGGCGTCGCAGGCGATCTGGTCGACAATTCGGGAACCGTGGTCGGCGACCTGGTCGACAATTCGGGCGACGTCGGCGGTGTGGTCGGCGATATCACCGGCAACAGCGGCGACCTGACCGGTATCGCCGGCGACCTGGTCGACAATTCGGGCGATGTCGGCGGTGTCCTCAACGACATCACCAACAACGGCGACGTCCACGGTATTGCAGGTGATTTGGCCAATGGAGACCTCAACGGTGTCGCGGGTGACCTGACTGCGAATTTGGTTGACGGCGATCTCACCGGTATCGGCGGTGATCTCACCGCGGGGCTGGTCAACGGCGATCTCACCGGTGTGGCGGGCGATCTCACCGGTGACCTCATCGACAACTCCGGTGATGTCGGCGGGCTGATCGGTTCCGTCGGTGACATCACGGGTGCGGGCGATGTGACCGGCGTGGAAGGCGATCTGACCGGCGTTGCCGGCGGCTTGGTGAACAACACAGGCGACCTTGGGGGCGTGGTCGGCGATGTCACCAACAACGGCGACATCACCGGTGACCTGCTCGACAACTCAGGTGCGATCGGGGGCGTGGTCGGCGACATCACCAACAACGGTGACGTGACCGGCGGGCTCGTCAACGGTGACATCACCGGCGACCTGGTAAATGGCGACTTCACTGGTGTGGCAAGCGATCTCATCGACAACACCGGTGACATCGGCGGCTTGACCGGTTCGGTCGGTGACCTCACCGGCACCGGTGACCTGACCGGCGTCGCAGCTGATCTCACCGCAGGACTGGTCAACGGCGACATCACGGGTGACCTGGTCGATGGCGATCTGACCGGCATCGCGGGTGGCCTGGTGAACGGTGGTATCACGGGTGACCTGTTCGACAACTCCGGCGATCTGACCGGCGTGGCCGGCGGCCTCGTCAACGGTGACTTGACCGGCGTGGCAGGCGATCTCACCGCGGGCCTGGTGAACGGTGACATCACAGGTGACTTGCTCGACAACTCCGGCGACATCGGCGGACTGGTCGGTTCGATCACCGACAACGACATCACCGGCGTCGCGGGTGGACTGGTCAATGGTGACATGGTCGGCGACATCACCAACGGTGACCTCGCCGGGGTGACCGGCGGGATCCTCAACGGCGACACCGTCGGGGACATCACCGACGTCGGTTCCATCGGCGATGTCACGGGCGACCTGGTCGACGGTGACATCACCGGTGGCCTGGTCAACGGCGACATCGTCAACAACATCAGCGACCTCACCGGTGTCGCGGGCGGGCTGGTCAACGGGGACGTCACCGGCGATCTGGTCGACGCGGGCGACATCACCGGCGACCTCGTCGACAACGACCTCACCGGGGTCGCGGGCGGAATTCTCACCGGCGACATCGTGGGTGAGGTCACCGACAACGACGTCCTCGCCGGTGACTTCCTCAATGATCTGTCGGCGGTCACCGGCGGAATCGTCAACGGGGACGTGCTCAGCGACATCACCGGTGCGGCAGGAAGTGTGGTGAACGGCGACATCGCCGGCAACGACATCGTCGGCGGTGTGGTGAACGGAGATGTGCTCAGTGGGATCACCGACAACGAAGTGACCGGCGACCTGGTCGACAATGTCGGCAACGTGACCAACAACGGTGACGTGGCCAACCTGATCGGGATCACCGGCCTGGCCGCGGCGGTCACGGGCATCGCGGGCGATGTCGGTAACGCCGACCTCATCGGAAACTTCGACCTGGCCGGCCTCGCCAGCGACCTGTTCGACAACTCCGGCGACATCACCGGCGTCGCGGGCAGCCTGGTCGACGGCGACGTCCTCAGCAACATCACCGACAACGACCTGGTCGGCGACGTCCTCAGCGGTGACGTCACCAATTCGGGCGATATCGGTGGCTTGGTCGGCGACATCACCAACACGGGCGATATCGGTGGCTTGGTCGGCGACATCATCAACACAGGTGACATCGGCGGTGTAGTCGGCGATATCACCGGCGGCGACTTCACCAACGTCGGCAACCTCACCGGCGACCTGGTCGACGGGGACATCACCGACATCGGCGCCATCGGCGACGTGACCGGCGACCTCATCGACGGTTCGATCGGTGACATCACCGGCGACCTGGTCGACGGCGGCCTCATCGGAAACCTGACCGGAGTCGCGGGTGACGTAACGGGTATCGCTGGCGACCTGAACGCCATCGGCGATATCACCGGCGACTTGGTCGATGGTGGCGTGATCGGTGACATCACCGGTGATCTGGTGGACGGCGGGCTCGTCGGCGACCTCACGGGTATCGCGGGTGACTTGAACGGCGTCGGCGACATCACAGGTGGCCTGGTCAACGGCGATGTGACCGGTGATTTGATCGACGGTGGCGTGGTCGGCGATATCACCGGTGATCTGGTGGACGGCGGGCTCGTCGGGGATCTGACCGGGGTGGCGGGTGATCTGAACGGGATCGGCGATATCACCGGTGACCTGGTTGATGGTGATGTGACCGGTGATCTGGTCGACGGTTCGGTCGGCGACGTCACGGGTGACCTGGTGGACGGCGGTGTGACCGGTGATCTGGTCGACGGTTCGGTCGGTGACATCACGGGTGATCTGGTCGATGGCGAGCTGACCGACGTCGGGAATGTCGGTGACGTGACCGGTGGCCTGGTCAACGGTGATGTGACCGGCGATCTGATCGACAATTCGGTGGGCGACGTCACCGGCGGGTTGATCAATGGGGATGTGACGGGCGACCTGATCGACGGCGACTTCACCGACGTCGGCAACGTCACGGGCATCGTCGCTGACCTGACCGACGTAGGCACCATCGGTGACGTGACCGGTGGCCTAATCAACGGTGATGTGACCGGCGATCTGATCGACAATTCGGTCGGTGACGTGACCGGCGGGTTGATCAACGGCGGCCTGATCGACGGCGGTGTGACCGGTGATCTGGTCGACGGTTCGGTCGGCGACGTCACGGGTGACCTGGTGGACGGCGGTGTGACCGGTGATCTGGTCGACGGTTCGGTCGGTGACGTGACCGGTGGCCTGGTCAACGGAGATGTGACCGGCGACCTCATCGACGGCGACCTCACGAACGTCGGCAACATCACCGGCGACCTCATCGACGGCGACGTGACCGGCGGGCTCGTCAACGGTGACGTCGTCGGCGACCTCACCGATGTCGGCACTGTGGGCGATGTCCTGGCCGGCGACTTCTCCAACACCATCGGCGACATCACCAACACCGGTGACCTCGTCGGCGATCTGACCGGTGTGGGCGGCGACCTGACCGGAATCAACGACGTGACCGGCATCGCCGGTGACCTGACCAACACGGTGGGCGACATGACAGGACCTCTGAGCGACAACGACTTCACCAGCACGATCGGCGACATCTTCAGCGGCAACGGAGGAGACGGAGGCGGAGACGGCGGTGGCGTCAATGTTGGCGGCCTCCTCGGCGACGTCACCTGGGCCGGTGACGTGACCGGCGTGGCAGGCGATCTGACCAACACCTTCTCCGGTGTATCCGACTCGTTCAGCGACGTGACGAACGTCTTCGGTGACTGGTCGAACATGGTCGGCAACGTCGGCGCCACCTTCGGCGACGTGACCGCCGGCTTCGGCGACCTGGTGGGGGAGGTGTCCGGTATCTCCGGCGACTGGTCGGCGATGATCGGCGGCATCAGTGACAACACGCTCGCGGTGACCGGTTTCGGCAGCGGCCTGGTGAGCGAGCTGGTTGACGTTTCCGGTGACTGGAACAACACAGTCCAAGGAATCACCGGCAGCTTCGGCGACCTCGTGAGCGTCGGAGGCGACCTGGTCGACCTCGGCGGCAACGTGGTGAATCTCGGTGGTGACGTGGTCGGGCTCGGCGGCAACGTGGTGAATCTCGGCGGTGACGTGGTCGGGCTCGGCGGCAACGTGGTGGACCTCGGCGGTGACGTGGTCGGCATCGGCGGGAACCTGACCGGCTCGGTCGGTGACGTGACCGGTTCCCTGACCGGTATCGGTGGCTCGGTCGGTGACATCACGGGTTCCCTGACCGGTTTCGGTGGCTCCGTGGGTGACATCACGGGTTCGTTGACCGGCATCGGTGGCTCGGTAGGTGACATCACCGGTTCACTCACCGGCATCGGTGGCGACGTGTCCGATGTGTTCGGCGATGTGACCGGCTCCTTCGGCGACCTCACCGGCTTCGGTGGCGACGTCACCGGTTTCGTCGCGGACCTCACCGGTATCGGTGGTGACTTCGTCGGCTCGGTCGGCGACCTCACCGCCTTCTTCGGAGACTTCACCGGTATCGCCGGTGACGTGGCCGCCTTCACGGGCGACCTGACCGGCATCGTCACCGGCGTGGCCGACGTGACCGGCGTCGGCGGTGACCTGATCGGTTCGGTCGGCGACCTCACCGGTGTCGGTGTGAGCGATGCGGTCGGCGATGTGACCGGCTCGGTCGGTGACATCACCGGCGCGACCGGACTGATCGGCGATCTGGATCTGGCGAACACGATCGGCGACGTGACCGGCTCGGTCGACGTCAGCGGGATCGGAGGTGATGTGACCGGTGTGGCTGGTGACATCGCGGCAGGTGTGACCGGCAGCGTCTCGGACGTGACCGGGGTGGCAAGTGACATTGACCTTTCTGGCATGGGAGACGTGATCGACATGGGCGACATCAACTTCGGCGGCAACAACATCTTCGGCGCGGGACTCAACGACGTGAACGGTGTCGGCGACAACTTCGGCGGCATCGCGGACAACTGGGAGGACGTGCAGGTCCAGGGCGTCGGTGGCCAGGTGGACGAATCGCTGAACAACTTCGGTGGGCTCGGCAACGGCGTACTGGCCGGCGCCCTCGACGGTGGTCTGGTCGGTGGCGACCTGACCGGCATCGGCGCCCATGATGTGACCGATGTGGTCGACGTCGGCGATGTCGCGAGCAATATCGACGACGTCACCGCGAACGGCGTCGGCGCGGCGATCGACGACAGCACGATCACCGGGGTGGCGGGCGGCCTGATCGGCGGCGATGTCACCAACACCGGCGACGTCGGCAACATCGTCGGCGGCCTCGCCGGCGCGGGCGGCGTCGGCAGCGGCAACACCCTCAACGACATCACCGGCATCGGCGCCGACAACGTCTCCGACGTGGTCGACCTGAACGACGTGACAACCAATGGCATCGGTGCCGCGATCGATGAGAGCTCGGTGCTCAACGGTCTCGGCGGCGGCGCGGGCGGCATCCTCAGCGGCAACCTCACCGATCCGACCGACCTGGTCGACGTCAACGATGTGACCGCGAACGGCATCGGTGCCGCGATCGACGAGAGCTCGGTGCTCAACGATCTCGCGGCGGGCGACGGCATCGGCAACGGCAACGTGGTCGGCGGCATCGTCGGTGGTCTCGCCGGTGACGGCGGGCTGGCCGGTGCGGGTGGCGTGCTCAACGGTGACGGCGGCCTGCTCGGTGCGGCCGGCGCCGGCAACGGTCTGCTCGGCGCGGGTGGTGACGGCGGTCTGTTCGTCGGCGCCGAGGACACCACCATCAACGGCGTCGGCGCGGCGATCGATGAGAGCGCGATCCTCAACAACGTCAACGTGGAGGACATCACCGGCATCGGCGGCAACGTCGACGACATGGGCGGGATCCTCAACGGCGACGGCGGCCTGGCGGGCGCGGGCGGCGTCCTCAACGGCGGGCTGCTCGGTGACGGCGACGGCGGCCTGCTCGGCGGTGTCACCAACACCGGCGACGTCACCGGTGTTGGTGACCTGGTCGACGGCGGCGTGACGGGTGTCGCGGGCGGCATCGTCAGCGGCGATTTCGAGGACATCACCACCAATGGCGTCGGCGCGGCGATCGACGAGTCGAATGTCCTCAACGACGTGGTCGACGGCGGTGTCGCCAGTGGGCTGCTCGGTGGTGAGGGCGGCGTGCTCGGCAACGCGGTGTTCAACGACATCACCGCCAACGGCATCGGTGCCGCAATCGACGAGTCTTATGTGCCGATCCTCAACGATGCCGTCGACGGCGGCGTGGCGAGCGGCCTGCTCGGTGGCGAGGGTGGCCTGCTCGGTGCGGCCAACTTCGAGGACATCACTACCAATGGCGTCGGCGCGGCGATCGACGAGTCGAGCGTCCTCAACGACGTGGTCGATGACGGTGTGGTCGATGTGCTCGACGGCGCGGTGTTCCAGGACATCACCGCCAACGGCGTCGGTGCCGCGATCGATCAGTCCCCGATCGGCAACGACCTGATCGACGGCCTGATCAACGGCTCCAACTTCGACGACATCACCGGGGTCGGTGGCAATGTCGACAGTGTCGGTGGCGTCATGAACGGCATGACCGATGTGCTGAACCCGACCGCGGTGGCCGGTTTGTTCAGTAACGGGCTCGTCGGCCGGGTTTCGGAGAACACCGGGGCGACGAATTCGTCGCCGTACAGTTCGGCCCAGTCGGCCGCCAACGACGGTGCGGCGTCGGCGGCGAACGCGGCGAGCGCGTTCACCGGTGCGGCGGCTTCCACCGCGGGGCTGGCCGGTCTCAGTGACGACGATCTGGGCTTCGATGTGGGCAACACGTTCGGCAACAACGGACTTTCCGGTATCGCACCCGGTGAACCGAACCCGGCGGGCACCGGCTTGGAAACCGGTTTCGGCCCGGTCGACGCCGTGACAGGTGCGGTGACCGGTGACTCGACCGGTGCCGGCCTGCTCGACGGCGCCCTCCCGACCGGTGGCGGCCTGCCCAGCGGGCCCACCGATGGTGTGGAACTGGTGCCCGACACCATGCACACCATGCCTTACTACTCGCCCGGCGAGGTGGTCGGCGAGGCAGTCGGCTCGGGCTTGGAAACCGGCTTCGGCACGGTCGACGGTGTGACCGACGGCCTGCTCGGCGGAGTGCCGACCGAGGTGGTCGGCACGGGCGAACCGTTCGACACCGTGACAGGCGCCGGCTCTGCGGTCGGCGACGCGGTCGGCGGCCCGCTCCCGGTCTACGACTACACCCCGATGCCGGCTCCCGCCCCCGAGGCTCCGGTGTACGACAGCACCGCAGGGGTGTACGACACCACCGAGTCGGCGACGGGCGGGGTGTACGACACGACCGCGCCGGCGACGGGCGGCGTCTACAACACCACCGACACAGCGACGGGCGGGGTCTACGACACCACCGAGTCGGCGACCGGCGGGGCGTACGACACCACCGGTGCCGCGACCGAAACGCTGGACAGCGTGGATGTGGGCGGCGCCTTCGGCCCGGGCCTCGGCGCCACCGACACCGGCGTGCTCGGTGACTCCTCGAGCACCACCACCCCGGAGGCCGACGACGGCGGTCTCCTCGGCGGCGGTCTCCTCTGAGCCCGGCCATGACATCTCCGGCGAAGACGGCACCGTCAGCAGCGACTCCGCTGTTGACGGTGCTCGGCGACACGATCGAGGCGGCGCGCGCCGCCGACCGCGACGACCTGGTCGTCCGGTTGGAGGCGGTCGCGCAACGGGTGCGGGATCCGCGCAGGCGGATCGTGGTGACGGGTCAGTTGGAGCAGGGCAAGAGCCGTTTCGTCAACGCGCTGCTGGGCCTGGACGTGTGCCGGGTCGGTGACGACCAGACCACGACCGTTCCGTTGCAGCTCGAGTACGGCGCGACCCCGCGGGCCGAACTGGTGCTGACCGCGCCCGGTGCGAGCGAGATGCGGGTGGAGGTGCCCTTCGACGAGATCGGCGGCATCGATGCCCGCAGCCCGTACGCGCAGGGCAGGCAGATCGCGCGGATCGAGGCGGCGGTGCCGAACCAGCTGCTCGGTGAGGGCATCGTCCTGGTCGACACTCCGGGCGTGGGCGGTCACAGCAGCGCGTATTCGGCGGCCGTGCTGGGCATGGTGCCCGGTGCGGACGCGGTGCTGCTGCTCACCGACGCCTCGACCGAACTCACCGCACCCGAGCTGTCGTTTTTGCGGCAGGTGCGTGAACTGTGCCCGACGGTGGCGGTGCTGCTCACCAAGGTCGACATGTATCCCCATTGGCGTCAGGTCGCCGAGGCCGATCGCGCCCATATCGCCGGGTCGGAGCTGCGGATGCCGGTGCTGCCGGTGTCGTCGCTGTTGCGCGCGCACGCGTTGCGCGCCAACAATGCCGAGCTGGGCCGCGAGTCGGGCTTCGGCGCGCTGTTCACGTTCCTGAAGGAGCACGTGGTGGCCCGCGACCAGGTGTCCGCGCGTGACGCGGTGGCGCGGGAACTGCATTCGGCGGCCGAACATCTGGCGTTGGTGCTCGGCAGCGAACTGGTGGCGTTGCGTGATCCGGGCCGGTCCGATGTCGCGATCAGGGAGTTGCAGGCCGCCCGCACCGCGGCCGAGGATTTGCGCCGCAGCTCCGGTTTCTGGCAGCAGACCTTGTCCGACGGCATCACCGACCTGATGAGCGATATCGACCACGACCTGCGTGAACGCCTGCGTGCGGTGGCTCACGCCGCCGAGGATTGGATCGATGATCACGATCCGAGCCGCCACTGGGAGGCCATCACCGAATGGCTCACCGGCACTGTCGATACCGCCCTGGGCGACAACCTGCTCTGGACGCACACCCGCACCGAGACCTTGGCCGAACGGGTGGCCGAGCATTTCGGTAAGGCCGGCGCCATCGATCTGCCCGATGTCGACCGCGCGATGGATTCCGAAGGCAAGGGCGCGGCCGCGGGCACTCTGGCCGGTCTCGAACCCGATCTCAGTGTGACCAGCAAGGTGCTGGTCGGTTTGCGCGGTTCCTACGGTGGTGTCCTGATGGTCGGTCTGGCTTCGACGCTGGCCGGTCTGGCGTTGCTGAATCCGCTGTCGATCGGCGCGGGTGTGCTGGTCGGCGGCAAGGCTTACAAGGACGACAAGCAGCAGCGGCTGGCCCGCAAACGCGCGGAGGCCAAGACCGCGGTGCGTCGTTTCGTCGACGATGTGGCCTTCCACGCGGGCAAGGAGACCAAGGACCGCCTGCACCGCATCCATCGCGCCCTGCGCGATCACTACACCGGTGTGGCCGAACGCAGTCTGCGCTCGATCGATGCGTCGTTGCGTGCCGCGCAGGAGGTGGCGAACTCCGCCGATGCCGACCGTTCCGGCCGGCGCGCCGCACTCGAACACCAGTTGGTGCGGGTGGCGCAGTTGCGCCGATATGCCGACGGGATGCTCGAGCTCACCGCGTCGACGGGTAAGCCGCGTTCGTATGCGGCGCCGCCGGCGGGGGTTCGGCCGGTGCCGTGACACGCGATGAACCGGGGGTCCGCCGGTAGTGTGGCCGTGTGAACACCGGCTCGGATCCGCGCGCGTGAATCAGGCAGGCAGCCTGGCCGAGGCGCAGCGGTTGGTGGCCGGTGCCGCACGGGAACTGGCGCAGCGCCCGGAGGCGGCCGAGTTGCTGGCCGACTGCGCCGCCCGGCTGGCCCAGCCGTTGCGGGTGGCGCTGGCCGGTTCGATCAAAGCGGGCAAGTCGACGCTGCTCAATGCCCTGGCCGGGCAGAGTATCGCGCCGACCGACGCGACCGAATGCACCCGGGTGGTCACCTGGTACCGCACCGGCGCCACTCCCGCGGTCACCGCGTTCGCCGCCGACGGCGCCCGGGCGAATGTGCCGGTGCGGCGCGGGGCGGGTGCGCACGGTCTGAGCTTCGAGATGTCGGGTCTGCGCTGGGAGCCGCCGGGCGAACGAGCTGTCGATCATCTCGAAGTCCGTTGGCCGACAGCGGAATTGGCGAAGACGACGATCATCGATACCCCGGGTACCTCCTCGTTGTCACGTGCGGTTTCCGAGCGCACGATGCGCCTGCTGATTCCGGCCGAGGTCGAAGCCGACGCGTTGACTGTTCCCGGTGCCGACGCCGTCGTCTACCTGCTGCGCCGCCTCGATGCCACCGACGTCCATTTTCTCGAACAGATAGGAGCCGGTGGTCCGGCAGGTCCGCTCGGGGTGGTGGGGGTGGTCTCGCGGGCCGACGAGATCAGCGCCGGCCGTATCGACGCGCTGCATTCGGCGCGCCAGGTGGCGGCCAGATTCGCGACCGAGCTGGAACGAACCGGACTGTGCCAGGCCGTGATTCCGGTGGCGGGCCTGCTCGCGTTCGCCGCCGCCACCCTCACCCAACCGGAATTCGCGGCCTTCGCGGCACTGGCCGCCCTACCCGCCGACACCCTCGAGCTGGCGCTGCTGTCGGCCGACCGTTTCGCCCGCCCCGACACCGATCTGCCGGTGGCGCCGTCACTGCGTGCGCAGCTCGTTGACCGTTTCGGCATGTTCGGGGTGCGGATGGCCACCGAGCTCGTCCGCACCGGTGTGCGTGATGCGGCGGCGCTGGCCGAGGCGCTGTCGGCCCGCAGCGGCATCGAAGAACTCCGCCAGGTGCTCGATGTGCAGTTCGGTCAGCGCGCCGAACAACTCAAAGCCCACTCCGCACTCACGACGCTCGACCGGGTGATCACCGCCAATCCCGGTACCGCCGCCGATGAACTCCTCCCGCGTGTGCGCACCCTGCTCGCCGACGTGCACGGATTCGCCGAGCTGCGCCTGCTGGGCCGGTTGCGCGCCGACGACCTGCCCTTGCCGCCCGGTGACCGCACCGAACTGTTCCGGCTGATCGGTGGCTCGGGGGTCGCGCCACACGTGCGGCTGGGTCTGGCCGTGGACGACGATCCGGCCACTGTGCGCGCGCACGCGGAAGCGGCGGTACGCAAGTGGCGCACCAGGTCGAGGCATCCGCTGATCGACAAGGCGACCGTCGAGGCCTGTCTGGTCGGGGTGCGCAGCGCCGAGGGCGTGCTCGACCGGCTGCCGGGCTGAGCGGACCGGCGTCCACCCCGTTGACCAGCGGCGACTGTGACGTGTCAGACGATCACGATGTCGCATCGCCGGATGCACTCGAGCGTGGGCGTAGCAAGAATGACCGGGGTCGGGAATTTTTCGGGCGGCGGGAATGAATCGTCGCAGTTGCTGGTTGTGCTGATCAACTACATTGAGCGTGCTGGACTCAAGTTCGAGTTGACTCACCGCGGATCGCGGGGGCAGGATTGAGCGCAGCAGGCTCACGTCAACAAACAGGAGGAACCCACTATGGCTCGTGCGGTCGGAATCGACCTCGGGACCACGAACTCTGTCGTCGCCGTACTCGAAGGCGGTGAGCCGGTCGTCGTCGCGAACTCGGAAGGCTCGCGCACCACTCCCTCGATCGTCGCGTTCGCGAAGAACGGTGAGGTCCTCGTCGGTCAGCCTGCCAAGAACCAGGCAGTCACCAACGTCGACCGCACCATCCGCTCGGTCAAGCGCCACATCGGCACCGACTGGAACGTCGAGATCGATGACAAGAAGTACACGCCGCAGGAAATCTCCGCGCGCACGCTGATGAAGCTCAAGCGTGACGCCGAGTCCTACCTGGGCGAAGAGATCACCGACGCGGTCATCACCGTGCCGGCCTACTTCGAAGACGCCCAGCGTCAGGCCACCAAGGAAGCCGGCCAGATCGCCGGTCTGAACGTGCTGCGCATCGTCAACGAGCCCACCGCGGCCGCGCTGGCGTACGGCCTGGACAAGGGCGACAAAGAGCAGACCATCCTGGTCTTCGACCTCGGTGGCGGCACCTTCGACGTCTCGCTGCTCGAAATCGGTGAGGGCGTTGTCGAGGTCCGCGCGACCTCCGGTGACAACCACCTCGGTGGCGACGACTGGGACGAGCGCGTCGTGTCCTGGCTGGTCGACAAGTTCAAGGCGTCCTCGGGCATCGACCTGACCAAGGACAAGATGGCCATGCAGCGTCTGCGTGAGGCTGCCGAGAAGGCCAAGATCGAACTGTCCTCGGGTCAGTCCACCTCGATCAACCTGCCCTACATCACCGTCGACGCGGACAAGAACCCGCTGTTCCTCGACGAGCAGCTCACCCGCTCGGAGTTCCAGAAGATCACCTCGGACCTGCTCGACCGCACCCGTGCGCCGTTCCAGTCCGTGATCAAGGACGCCGGCATCAACGTGGCCGACATCGACCACGTCGTGCTCGTCGGTGGCTCCACCCGTATGCCCGCCGTCTCCGACCTGGTCAAGGAACTGACCGGTGGTCGTGAGCCGAACAAGGGCGTGAACCCGGACGAGGTCGTCGCCGTCGGCGCCGCCCTGCAGGCCGGTGTGCTCAAGGGTGAGGTCAAGGATGTCCTGCTGCTCGATGTGACCCCGCTGTCGCTGGGTATCGAGACCAAGGGTGGCGTGATGACCAAGCTCATCGAGCGCAACACCACCATTCCGACCAAGCGTTCGGAAACCTTCACCACGGCCGATGACAACCAGCCGTCGGTGCAGATCCAGGTGTTCCAGGGTGAGCGCGAGATCGCCTCGCACAACAAGCTGCTCGGCTCCTTCGAGCTGACCGGTCTGCCCCCGGCCCCGCGCGGCGTGCCGCAGATCGAGGTGACCTTCGACATCGATGCCAACGGCATCGTGCACGTCACCGCGAAGGACAAGGGCACCGGCAAGGAGAACAAGATCAAGATCCAGGACGGCTCCGGCCTGTCCAAGGAGGAGATCGACCGGATGGTCAAGGACGCCGAGGCGCACGCCTCGGAGGACAAGGCCCGCCGCGAGGAGGCCGAGACCCGCAACCAGGCCGAGTCGCTGGTGCACCAGACCGAGAAGTTCATCTCCGAGCAGAAGGCCAGCGAGGGACCGGCACAGGTTTCGGCTGAGCAGCTGGCGAAGGTGGAGAGCGCGGTCGCCGAGGCGAAGTCCGCCCTCGACGGCACCGACATCGCCGCGGTGAAGTCGGCCGTGGAGAAGCTGGCCACCGAGTCGCAGGCTCTGGGCCAGGCGATCTACGAGGCCACTTCGGCCGCTGATGCCCAGTCCGGTAACGGCGCGGGCCCGAACCAGGCCGATGACGACCAGGTCGTCGACGCCGAGGTCGTGGACGAGCCGGTCGACACGGACAAGAAGTGACCGAGCCGAACTCCTCCGAGCAGGAGTTTATCGACGACATCGTGGCGGAAACCGAAGCGGACAAGCCCGAGACCGCCACGGCGGAATCGGCTCCCGAAGGCGAAGCGCAAGCACCGGAGAGCGACGAGCTGGCCGAGCGCACCGCCGATCTGCAGCGGTTGACCGCGGAGTACGCGAACTACCGTCGCCGGGTCGAGCGGGACCGGCAGGCCAACATCGACGCCGCCAAGGCCGGTGTGGTCTCCGAACTGCTCGCGGTGCTCGACGATCTGGACCGGGCCAGGGCGCACGGCGACCTGGACAACGGCCCGCTCAGGGCGGTGGCCGACAAGCTCGAGACCGTGCTCACCAAGCAGGGTCTGGTCGAATTCGGCGCCATCGGTGACCCGTTCGACCCGCAGCTGCACGAAGCGGTGCAGCACGAGGGTTCCGGTTCCGAGCCGGTGATCGGCACGGTCATGCGCAAGGGGTATCGGTTCGGCGACCGGGTGCTTCGGCACGCGATGGTCGGAGTGGCCGATGCGGAGTCCGTCGGGGCATCGGATGCGGATGCCGACGCCGGCGAGAAGTAGGTCCGCGCCGCGAACGACGGGCTGGGACACGCAAGCGGAGCGTAACCACGCAGGGCCCCGAGAGCGGCGCAAATCTACACGGAAAGGAGGAGATGCCCGGTGAGCCAACGGGAGTGGATCGAAAAGGACTTCTACAAGGAGCTGGGTATCTCCTCCGGCGCCTCGCAGGACGAGATCAAGAAGGCCTATCGCAAGCTCGCCCGCGATCTGCACCCGGATTCCAATCCGGGTGACACCAAGGCCGAGGAGCGGTTCAAGGCGGTCAGCGAAGCCAACGCGGTGCTGTCGGATCCGGCCAAGCGCAAGGAGTACGACGAGACGCGCCGTCTGTTCGCCGGTGGCGGCGGGCGCGGCGGCTACGGCGGCGGCGGGTTCCAGCCCGGCGCCGGTGGCGGGTTCTCGCAGGACTTCAACATCGGTGACATCTTCGGCCAGGCCGGTGGTCCCGGTGCCGGTGACGGCGGCCTGGGCGACCTGTTCGGTGGGTTGTTCAACCGTGGCGGCGGGCGCGCGACGACGCGTCCACGCCGCGGCGCCGATGTGGAAACCGAGACGACTCTGGGTTTCCGTGAGGCCGCCCAGGGCGTCACCGTGCCGCTGCGGATGACCAGCCCTTCGCCGTGCACCACCTGCCACGGCAGTGGCGCCAAGCCGGGTACCAGCCCGCGGGTGTGCCCGTACTGCAACGGTGCGGGCGTGGTGAGCCGTAATCAGGGCGCGTTCGGGTTCAGCGAACCGTGCGACGACTGCCGCGGCACCGGTTCGATCATCGACGACCCGTGCACCGACTGCTCGGGTACCGGTATCCAGAACCGCACGCGCACGATCACCGTCCGGATCCCGCCGGGTGTGAGCGATGGGCAGAAGATCCGGTTGGCCGGTCAGGGTGAAGCGGGGTTGCGCGGTGCGCCATCGGGCGACCTGTTCGTCACCGTGCACGTGAGCCAGGACAAGGTCTTCGGCCGTCAAGGCGACGACCTCACCCTGGTGCTGCCGGTGAGCTACGCCGAATTGGTGCTGGGCACAACGGTTTCGGTGCCCACACTGGAAGGCCGGGTCGGGGTGAAGGTGCCGCCGGGCACCGCCGACGGGCGTATCCTGCGGGTACGCGGTCGCGGTGTGCCCAAGCGTGGCGCGGCAGGCGGCGCCGGTGATCTGCTTGTCACGGTGAAGGTCGCGGTTCCGCAATCGCTGGATTCCGACGCCACCGATGCGCTCAAGCGCTACCAGGAGGCGGAGAAGGCCGGCGGTTTCGAACCGCGGGCAGGATGGGCGGGTGCTTGATGTCCTCGCGCATCGAGCTCAGTGCCCGGAGGAGGTAGCGCAGCGTGACCACTGAGGGCGCCGGAAGCGGCGCGGATCGGAACCGAACTCCGAACTCTGCTTCGGGTCCCACCTCGCGTGCCGAGTTCTTCATGATCTCGGTGGCGGCTCAGCTGGCGGGGATGCACGCGCAGACCTTGCGTACCTACGACCGGCTGGGTTTGGTCACCCCGCAACGCACTTCCGGTGGCGGGCGCCGCTATTCGGCCCGCGACGTGGAGCTGCTGCGCGAGGTGCAGCGGCTCTCGCAGGACGAGGGCGTGAACCTCGCGGGCATCAAGCGCATCATCGAGCTCACCAACCAGGTGGAGGCGCTGCAGCAGCGGGTGGAGGAGATGAGTGCGGAACTGGAGCGGTTGCGGGCGGGCTACCGGCCCGACCTGACACCGCCCCAGCGCAGTACCGCGCTCGTGGTGTGGCAACCACGTCACCGCCGCTGAGGCTCTCGATTCGACGGGCCCCCGATTCGATATCCGCCTGTGGCGGGTGCGAACCGGGGGCCCGTTCGTGTGCCGGTCAACCCCCGGCGACCAGCTGGTGACTATTCAGCAACTCACTTATTCGTGATCTTGCCGGTGTCTCGGAAAGTTCGCTCTACCAGGTGCGTTCCTGCCCAAATGACGGAATTGCCAGGAAGATTGGCCAGTGGTGTGGCCATTTTCGCTCTAGATCGGCCGTCTGCGGGTATGTTTCATACGGGTCCTACAGCGGACCCCCTGGTTTGTTAAGAATTACATGCATGATGTTTAAGAGTACGATTCCAAAGCTGGCAAACCTCGCCTACACTTCTCGCATCGGCTGCTGACGAGTGTCCTCCCAGCCCGTCACTCGCCGGCGCGGCTAGCGTTCGATGGCGAAACGAGGTTGTGACACATATGGATTCGCGGACTGTCGCTTTGATCCGTACTACGTTCAAGGCGGTTGCTGCGGAAGACGGTGGGTCCGAACGGCTGTCGAGTTCGTTCTACTCGATCCTGTTCACCGACTACCCGGCTATTCGTGACTTCTTCCCGGCGGCCATGGACGCCCAGCGCGACCGGCTCGTCCACGCCATCTCCTACGCCCTGGAACGGCTCGAGGAACCCGACCAGCTGCTGCCCTTCCTGGCCCAGCTCGGGCGCGACCACCGCAAGTACGGTGTGCAACCCGCCCACTACGTCGCGGTCGCCAACTCACTGAAGTCGGCCATGCGCCAGTTCTCGGGCACCGAGATGTGGACCGACGAGGTCGACAGCGCCTGGGACGAGGCACTCGAGCTCATCAGCAACGCGATGATCAGCGCCGCCGACAAGGAAACCACGCCCGCGGCCTGGGCGGCCACCGTCGTGGAACGCCGTGAAGTGCTGCGCAATCTGGCCGTCATCCGGGTGCAACTGGAACAGCCGATGGAGTACGCGGCCGGGCAGTACATCAGTGTCCAGGTACCCGCCCGGCCCCGGATGTGGCGCTACCTGTCCCCGGCCAACCCGGCCAACACCAACGGTGAGATCGAATTCCACGTCCGCAGCGTGCTCGGCGGCTGGGTGAGCCCGGCCATGGTCTCCCACACCGCCGTCGGCGACCAGTGGATGCTCGGCTCCCCGCTGGGTGGGCTCGGCGTGCCACGCAACACCAAACGCAAGATGCTGATGATCGGCTGCGGCACCGGCGTCGCCCCGCTACGTGCTCAGATCATGGCGATGGCCCAGCGCCGCGTCAATCCGAACGTCCACCTGTTCGTCGGCGGCCACCACCCCTGCGACCTCTACGACCTGCAAGTCCTGAGCCAGCTCGCCGTCGTCAACAAGTGGCTCACCGTCACCCCCGTCACCGAAAGCGACGAAAACCCCTGGTGGTACGCCGACTCCGGCGAACCCCGTCCCGAATTGCCCGGCCTCGAACCCCGGATGACCGGTCAGATCGGCAAAGTGGTGGCCAGCTACGGCCCCTGGTCCGACCGGGACGTCCAGATAGTCGGTTCCCCCTCGATGGTCCAAACCACCAAGTTCCGCTTGATGGCCGCAGGCACCCAAGCCAAATCCATTCGCCACGACCCCCTGTTCTGAGCGTGCGAGGCCGGGTCGCGGCAGTGCCACCTCGTCCAGCCCGACCGGCCCGGCGGACTGCCGCGTCGAGATCATCCTGAGGGTGTCAGGCCCCTTCGGAGACGATGTTCGATGGGGGAGTGCCGCCCTCGATCAGACGGTCGACTGTGGTGTCGACCATGGCGGGCGAACCGCAGACCAGGACCTGGTGCCGGTTGAACGGGCCGTGCGCCGCGGCTACCTCGGCGAGGGTGCCGTGCAGTAGTTCCTCGGCGGGGAAGCCGATGTCGACGCGCGAGTGTTCGTGCCATTCGTCGCGGACCGCGGGATCGTCGGGGTTCTCGACCACGGGGATCACGGTGAGCCAGGGCAATTCACCCGCGAGCAGGAACAGCATGTCGGAGGCGTAGAGGTCGCGGGGATTGCGGCCGCCGTAGAACAGATACGTGCGCGGCGGGGTTTCCCGGCGGGCCAGATCCAGGATCTGGGCACGCATCGGCGCGAGACCGGTGCCACCCGCGATCATCACCACCTCGGTCGCGTCCGGGTCGACGGCGAAAACCGTGTGCGGCGCGTTGATGCGCCACTGATCACCGGCTCTGGTGTCGCCGACGATCGAACTCGAGCACCACCCGCCGGGCACGGTGCGCACATGGAATTCGAGTTTGCCGTCGAGCGAAGGCGGCAGCGCGGGAGACAGGCGGCGACACACGCCGGGATGCTGGGGCACTTCCACTTCCACCGACCCACCCGCGGCGAACGGCACGAAGTCACCGATCAACCGGATCACGGCCAGGTCGTTGCGCAGGCGGTGGTGGCCGACAACGGTCGCTGTCCACGCGGGCGCAGGAAAGTCGTTGCTCATCGCTCTCTTTCGCGAACGGGTCGGGTCGTCAGCCGACGGGGTCGGCGGCGATGATGTCGCTGGGGGTGCCGGCCCGGACCAGGGCGCGGCGGGTGTCGTCGATCATTTTGGCGGAGCCGGCGATCTGGATCTGATAGTCGGCCCACGAACCGAAGCTGGTCACCACCGCGCCCAGATTACCGACGAGGCGACGGTGCATCCCGTGTGGCGGATCGGCGGGGGTCTCCGAATACCACCAGGGATTGTCGCGTTCCTGACAGACCGGGACCACGGTCAGCCACGGATTGGACTGCGAGAGCTGCCACATGTTGTTCACGTCGTAGAGGTCGCCGGGATAGTGGCCGCCGATGAAGAAGTGCACCCGCGGATTGATCCCGCGCTGACTCATTTCGATCAGTTGCGCGCGCAACGGCGCGATCCCGGTGCCCGAGCCGATCATCAGCACATCGCGACCGGATTCCCGGTCCACCTGCAAGCCGCCGAGCGGACCGGCGATCTTCCACCGGTCACCCACTTCGGTGTCGTTGACGATCGCCGGGCTCACCCAGCCGCCACTGACCCGCCGCACATGGAATTCGATCTCGCCATAGGGGTTGGCGGGAATGGCGGGCGAGAAATAGCGCCACATATTGGGCCGTTGCGGCACCGCCACCGGCACGTACTGACCCGCTTTGAACGGGATCGGCCCGTCGGCCTGCAACCGCACGATCGCCAGGTCGTCGAGCACCCGGCGGTGACCCACCACGGTCGCGTCCCAGTACGGCTGCGACTTGTCCTCGTTCGCGCCGATCGCCATCGACGCCGAGATCAGCAGGGTGATGTCGCGCCAGCCCTCGTCGAGTTCCCTGGTCCAGCGGTTGCCGTGATAGGTGCGCAGCGCGGCCAGCAGCGCGCGTCCGGCCATGTCGTAATGATCGGCTTCGACCCCGTACTTGCGGTGGTCGCGGGCCAGTTGCTCGAGGAACCGTTGCGCGCGCTCGAAGTCCTCCATGTTCTCCAGCACGAACTGCACCGCGGTCACGATCCGTTTGGGCATCATGTCCATGGCGGGCGGGAACAACTCCCGCAGCCGGGGGTTCTGGGCGAACAGATGACCGTAGAAAGCGCTGACCAGCCGCTCGGGGCCGCCCGGTGCCTCCGACACCCCCCGGAAATCGGCGCGGACCAGCGCAAGCGATCGCGCATCCACGTCGTCAAGCTCCCTTTCCTCGAATTGCCGCAATGTGGCCCGCCCTGTGACGAGGCCACCATCAGTATCCCCCGAAATCACCGGCTCGGTGCAGGGATGCTCATCACGGTCGCGTTCGCCGGACGGATCGTATGACCTGCGGCGTCCGTCGGCGAGCGGTCACCGTCATCGATACGCATCGGTGATCTCCGGTTACCGGGTGCCGGTCGAGATCGACCCGGGACCGCCCCGGCGATATTAGGCTGGTTCTCTACGGGAACTGCTGGTCACAACGAAATGGGGCGAGAAGATGGGTGAATTGCACGCCAACATGCACGCCACGCTCGACGGCGTGATCCAAGCCAACGGCGGCCCGACCGAGCAGGACCGGGGATTCGAATTCCCCGGATGGGAATGGCCGTTCGCCGACCCGGAATCCGACGAACAGGTCGTCGCCGACATCGAGTCCTCCGACGCGCTCCTGCTCGGCCACACCACCTACGACATCTTCCGCGGTTTCTGGCCGGCCCAGACCGACCCGGTCGGCCGGGCTTTCAACCGGGTTCCCAAATACGTGGCCTCGCGCGGTAATCCCGAATTGTCCTGGGAGACCAGCACTCAGCTCACCGACGCCGCCGCGCAGGTACGTGAACTGCGCGAGCGGCACGAGCAGATCCACACCTGGGGCAGTGCGAACCTGCTCCAGACCCTGTTCGGTGCGGGCCTGGTCGACCAGCTGAATCTGTGGGTCTACCCGGTCGTGCTCGGCCAGGGCAAAAAGCTCTTCCCCGATGGCGCGGCACCGACCCGTTTCGCGCGGGCCGAACCCCCGAAGGCCTTCCCCGCGGGGGTGGTGCTCCTGCGGCTGCGTCGTCTCGACGGTCTCCCGGAGACGGGGAGCCCCACCGGTTACCGCTAGCACCCGAGCTGACGTCGCGTCGCGGGAGTTCGTTCAGCCGATGACCTTGTGCACGGCCAGCTGCTGAACTTCTTCGTCGACCTCCCCGACTTCGAATCCCTTGCTCACGATGTGCTGCACCAGCGCGGCCTCCGGCGGCAACCCGTACTTGCGCAGGTAGTGCCCCACCGCGCCCGGCCAGACGAAGACCCCGTCGGTGTGGAAGTTCAACGGCACATCCCGATCGGACGGGTTGAAGTCGTCGGCGTCGTAGCTGCGGACGCTCAGAATCACCGGTGCGTGCTCGAGGTAGGCCAGTACCCGGTCCATGATGTGCGGGTCCATCGGTGGGCGGTTCACCACGGGTTTGCCCTCGGAGTCACGCCCGTCGAAAGGTGCCGAAAGTCGAACATCGCTCATAGTGGCCCAATTTACGCGGCCAGGCCCAGACGCCGTTTGCCGTGCTAGCGTCCCAGGTCACAGCGGTGTCCGTGGGGAAGGGCGGGATGAATTCAATCGGCATCGAGTTCACCACATGGAAGCGCACCATCAGCGATCTGGTCGCGGGCAAGGACATGACCGACGATCCCGGAGCCACCGCCGCGAGCCCGGGCTTCGACGGCGACCACCACCCGAAAGCTGTCCTGGACACCGACGAATTCGATGTGCACAGCCTCGCCACGCTGCGCCAGAAGGTGGACCGGATCAACCTGGACACGGTGCGCGGGCTCGTCGACGCCTGGCAGGAGATCGCCGACCGCAACGCCACTTCGCTCGACGAATTCAGCAAGCAGATCGCGAAGGGCACCGCCGCCGATGTCTGGTCCGGCGCCGCGGCGACCGCAGCCGGCCGGACCGTCGCGGGCTACCTCGCCACCGGCGCGAAGGTCACCGCGGCAACGGCTCTCACCGCGCACAAGCTGGCCGAACTGCGTACCGGCCTCGAGTCGACGAAGAATCTGGTGCCGCACCCACCCGAGCATCGCGGCGGTGACGCTCTGCTCGCCGGTCGTGACTGGCGCGACGACGAGGTCACCGCGGCCGATGCGAAAACCGAAGCCGTGCGGGTGCTCCACAACGTCTACGCCCGGGTCGTGCACGACTCCGATGTGAACGTTCCCGTGATCCCGTTGGCCGCCGACCAGGGAACTGCGCCACCCGCCATCGGTGGGGTCTAGGAACGAATCGTTATGCAGGACAACCGTAATCCCGTGCACAGCTGGTGTCTGACCGCGCTCGAGTTCCGCACACTGTGGGAGGCGACCGGGCGTGATGTGCTCCCGTATCCGCTGCACCACCGCCACACCACCGACCTGCGTTCGGAAACCCTGCGGATGAGACGCAAAGCCGCCGAATCACTGCAAGCCCAGTTCGACAGCAACCTCGACCACGCCGTGGCCGCCCTGCTGGCCCCGCACGCCCGCGTGGAGGTCGCGGGCACCTCCGGTGGCGCGCGCACGATCCGTGCGTACGGCGGCGTCCGAAACCGCTACGCCGCGCTGGCGATCCAGGGTGACGGCGCGGCGCGCAACGCCGGCGACATCACCATCCACCTGCTGCGCCCGGAATCCCTCGCCGCCGCCGTCCTGTCCACCCTGCCGCGGGTCCCGCCGGGTAAGGGCCGGGAAATCCGGGTCACCGCAGCCGAACTCGCCGCGCCCCGGCCCCACGTTCGTGACCCCTGGAAACCCACCCCCAGGGAACAGCTCGAAGCCTTCCTGGCCGAACCCACCGACACCCTCACCCACATCGGTGTCTACGCCCATTTCAGCGCCGACAACCGCCACACCGAGGCACGCGACGACTTCCAGCTCCACGACATCCCCGGCGACGGCCGCTACGTCTTCTACGGCGAAACCACCTTCACCGCCAAACCCACCACCGCCGCCCGGGTCCGGACCACCCTGGCCACCATGCTCGCCACCACAGCAGCCAAGGCCCGCACCGGCGTCTGAAGCTTCAGACGTCGACACAAGCCCAAGCGTTTCGTTTACTTCGAATGTTGCGTATAATTCGTTTGGTAGGAGGTGGGTAGTCATGACTGGAAGCCAGGCGAAGCGGATTGAACCCGGAGAAATCGATACCGAGGTCGCGGATCGGGCGTTGCGCCGCGTCCGTGACTATCTGACGAGTCATCCCACTGATCAGATCATTCGTGTCGCCGGCGAGACCGGCGCGGAGAATGCGCTGATCCTGCCCCGCTCGGTCGTGAACATGGTCGCGTTCGTCCTTGCTCAGGCAGCGGAGGGCCAGGGGGTCTCGATCGTGCCCTCACATGCCGAGTTGACAACTCAACAGGTAGCAGATCTGCTCAATGTCTCGCGACCGTTCGTCGTAGGACTGTTGGAATCTGGCGAGATCCCCTTCCGTCTGGTGGGGACTCACCGCCGCATTCGCTATGACGACCTCAAGGAATATCAGCGCCGCAGCGCTTCCCTGAGTCGCGCCGCGGCAGACGAACTCTCCGACCTCGGGCAGGAACTCGGCATCTGACCATGGCCTTCACCGTGCTGTACGACGCGAACGTGCTTTACGGGAACACACTGCGCGACATGATGATTCGCCTAGCGCGGACTGGACTGGTGCAGGCCAAGTGGACCGACGTCATCCTCGACGAAATGACGTCCAATCTGGCTGCGAAGCGTCCGGACATCGGCCCCGCGAAGTTGTACCGGCTACGTGAGTTGATGATTGTCGCCGTCCCCGACTGCCTGGTGTCCGGTTTCGAGCCCTTGATCGAGGGTTTGAAGTTGCCGGATCTCGATGATCGTCACGTCCTCGCGGCCGCCGTGAAGGTCGGTGCACAGGTGATCGTCACGGCGAACCTTCGCGACTTTCCCGCCGACACGTTGGCCGACTGGAACATGGAGGCGAAAAGCCCCGATGAATTCTGCTGGACCAAATCGCCCTCGATGACCGGATCGTGTGGGCCTGTGTTCAGCAGATCGCAGATTCGCGGCGTAATCCACCGGAGTCCGTCGAGGATGTCCTCGACGCGCTGGAGAACGCAGGCTTGGTCGCATCCGTGTCGGCGTTGCGAACCGGTCGACGGTGGGCATGACCGGTGACCGCGGGTCGGCCGCGTCGAGTAGGCCGTGGCAGCCACCGAGACGTGGGAGCTGCGAGATCGGTCGCTGTGGCGTGGATCAGATGGCCAGTACCGTTTTCCCCCGGGCGCTCCCCGCCCCGAGCACTGCGGGAGCCGCTTCCAGTGGCACTGTCATCTGCACCGGAACCACCACGTCTCCCGAGGCGACCCGGGCCAGCAGCCGGCTCAATTCCGGGCCGCGACCCTTGGATTCGAAGTTGCCGCCGGTGATGTCGTGCTCCTGGAGGGCGCGTTCGTCGGCGGCCCAGGTGGTGGAGTAGGCGTGGCCGCCGCGGCGGACCAGGGTGGCGTGGACGGCGAAATCGGCGGGGTTGCTGATCAAGTCGAACAGGACGTCGATGCCGTCGGGGTGCGTGAAGCGGACGGCGTCGGCGATGCCGGAGTCGCGGTAGGTGGCCGGGTCGTGGGAGGCGTCGGTGGGGTCGGCGGGGCGGACCTGGGTGTAGTCGACGGTTTCGGTGGCGCCCAGGCGGGCGACCTGGTCGGTGGCATCGGCGCGGGCGGTGGCGATCACGTGCCCGCCCGCCATGTTGGCCAGTTGGATGAGGAAGGAACCGACACCGCCGGTGGCGCCGACGATCAGCACGGTCTGGTCGGGTTGGATGTGCGCGGCTTCGACGAGGTCCTGTGCGGTGACCCCGGCGATCGGCAGCGCCGCCGCGGCCACGGAAGTGACGCCGTCGGGGATGGGTACGAGCGTCGCGTCCTCGGGGACGGTGGCGTACTGGGCCCAGCTGCCGTGGCCGGCGGGCGCGGTGAGGAATTTGCCGACCACCTTGTCGCCGACGGCGAAGCGGGTGACGCCGGACCCGAGTGCCGACACCGTGCCCGCGCCGTCGACCCCGAGGATCATCGGGAAGTCGGTGGGCATCTTGCCCTCCAGTAGACCGTCGGCCATCTTCAAGTCGAACGGGTTCACGCCCGCCGCCTCCAGGGCTACCTGGACTTCGCCGGGGCCCGGTGCGGGCACCGGCACATCGGCGAGTTCTGGGGTGGCGCCGAACTTCTGAACCACGATCGCGCGCATGGCGGAAACTCCTCGCATCGGGGGTGAGCCGGGCACCGCAATCCTAGGCGGATGGCCGTCCGACATGCGGTGATTGGTCGTCTTCGGTGGTGTCGCGGCGTAGCGTGAGCATGGCTTCGGAGTCTGGTCGAAAAAATTTCAAGTTGAGCGGAACAGACTCAACTTTGCCAGCGTTGAACTAGTCGATACCGGACACACCCAAGGAGATTCGTGGACTCGTTCAATCCCACCACCAAGACCCAAGCGGCGCTGACGGCCGCGCTTCAAGCCGCCTCGGCGGCAGGCAATCCGGAGATCCGTCCGGCACACTTGCTGGTGGCGTTGCTGGATCAGACCGACGGCATCGCGGCACCGCTGCTCAAAGCCATCGGCGTCGATCCGGCGACGGTCGAACGCGAAGCGGGCGAGATCGCCGACAAGCTGCCGCGCGCGACCGGCGCGACCACCACACCGCAGCTCGGCCGTGAGGCCCTGGGCGCGATCACCGCGGCGCAGCGACTGGCCACCGAACTCGGCGACGAGTACGTCTCCACCGAGAATCTGCTGGTCGGGCTCGCCGACGGAGATTCCGAGGTGGCCGTGCTGCTGCGCAAGCACGGCGCCACGCCGGAGGCACTGCGCGACGCGTTCGCCACGGTGCGTGGCAGCGCCCGCGTCACCAACCCCGATCCCGAAGCCAGCTACCAGGCGCTGGAGAAGTACTCCACCGACCTCACCGAAGCCGCGCGCGCGGGCAAACTCGACCCGGTGATCGGGCGCGACACCGAGATTCGCCGCGTGGTGCAGGTGCTGAGCAGGCGCACCAAGAACAACCCGGTGCTCATCGGTGAACCCGGCGTCGGCAAGACCGCCATCGTCGAAGGTCTGGCGCGGCGCATCATCGAAGGCGACGTGCCGGAATCGTTGCGCAACAAGAAGGTCATCGCGCTCGACCTGGGTGCGATGGTGGCCGGCGCCAAGTATCGCGGTGAGTTCGAGGAGCGGCTCAAGGCCGTGCTCGACGACATCAAGAACAGCGCAGGCGAGATCATCACCTTCATCGACGAGTTGCACACCATCGTCGGCGCCGGCGGCACCGGTGATTCGGCGATGGACGCCGGCAACATGATCAAGCCGCTGCTGGCGCGCGGTGAGCTGCGCCTGGTCGGTGCCACCACCCTCGACGAATACCGCAAGTACATCGAGAAGGACGCGGCGCTGGAGCGGCGTTTCCAGCAGGTGCTGGTCGGGGAACCCTCGGTCCCCGACACCATCGGCATCCTGCGTGGCATCAAGGAACGCTACGAGGTGCACCACGGCGTGCGGATCACCGATTCGGCGCTGGTGGCTGCGGCGACGCTGTCGGATCGCTACATCACCTCGCGTTTCCTGCCCGACAAGGCGATCGACCTGATCGACGAGTCGGCATCGCGGCTGCGCATGGAGATCGACTCACGACCCGTGGAGATCGACGAGGTCGAACGCGCGGTGCGCCGCCTCGAGATCGAAGAGGTGGCCCTGGCCAAGGAGACCGACGCCGGGTCCAAGCAGCGGCTGGAGAAGCTGCGCCAGGAACTGGCCGACGACCGCGAGAAGCTCGGCCAGCTCACCACGCGCTGGCAGAACGAGAAGAACGCGATCGATTCGGTGCGCGGGCTCAAGGAGGAACTCGAGCGGCTGCGCGGCGAATCCGAACGCGCCGAACGCGACGGTGACCTGGGCAAGGCCGCCGAGCTGCGGTACGGGCGCATCCCGGCACTGGAGAAGGACCTGGCCGCGGCCGAGGAAGCCAGTGGCGCGGCCGCCAGCGGCGAGGTGATGCTGAACGAAGAGGTCACCCCCGACGACATCGCCGACGTGGTGTCGTCGTGGACCGGCGTTCCGGTCGGTCGCATGCTCGAGGGTGAGACGGCGAAGCTGCTGCGGATGGAGACCGAGGTCGCCGGCCGGGTCGTCGGCCAGGAGCAGGCGGTGCAGGCGGTGTCCGACGCGGTGCGCCGCGCCCGGGCCGGGGTGGCCGACCCGAATCGTCCGACGGGGTCGTTCATGTTCGTGGGGCCGACCGGTGTCGGTAAGACCGAGCTCGCGAAGTCGCTGGCGGAGTTCCTCTTCGCCGACGAACGCGCCATGGTGCGCATCGACATGAGCGAGTACAGCGAGAAGCATTCGGTGGCTCGTCTGGTCGGTGCGCCCCCCGGTTACGTGGGCTACGACCAGGGTGGTCAGCTCACCGAGGCGGTGCGCCGGCGTCCCTATTCGGTGGTGCTGTTCGACGAGATCGAGAAGGCGCATCCGGATGTGTTCGACATCCTGCTCCAGGTGCTCGACGAGGGCAGGCTGACCGACAGTCAGGGTCGCACCGTCGACTTCCGCAACACCATCCTCATCCTCACCTCCAATCTCGGGGCCGGTGGCGACCGTGATCAGGTGATGGAGGCGGTGCGGCGGGCGTTCAAGCCGGAGTTCCTCAACCGGCTCGACGACGTGGTGATGTTCCAGGCGCTCGACGCCGAGCAGCTGGAATCGATCGTCGACATCAACCTGCGGCAGCTGCAGAAGCGGCTGTCCCAGCGCAGGCTCACCCTCGACGTCACCACCGAGGCCAAGCGGTGGCTGGCCGTGCGCGGCTACGACCCGGCCTACGGCGCGCGACCGTTGCGCAGGCTGATTCAGCAGGCGATCGGCGACAGCTTGGCCAAGGAACTGCTCTCGGGCGAGATCGTCGACGGCGACACCGTATACGTGAGCGTCGACGACGCGGCCGACAAGTTGGTGGTCGGACGCGAAGTTGTCCACAGCTGATGATTTGTCCACAGCCCGGTGCGTAGGGACCTCTCAATGCACCGGGCTGTCCTACGCTGGAGGCCATGACGAACCCGAACGATCCGTGGGGGCAACGCCCGGAGGATTCGCCGACCGAACGGCTCGGTTCGTCGGGCTCGGAATCGACCACGCCGTACGGCGGTGGTGGTTTCGACGAGTGGGGGCAACCGTCGAATCCCACCCGGGCGTTGCCGCCGCACGACGCGCAATGGGGTCCCTACGAAAGTGGTTATCCCGTAGCACAGCCCGCCCATCAGCCACCACCACCGAACTATCCGGGAGCACCGCCGCCGGGCCCACCGGGCGGCGGGCAGCCGGAGCCACCGCAGCGCCACACCGGGCTGTGGCTCGCGCTCGGACTCGGTGTGCTGGCGCTGATCGCGGTCGGCGGCGTACTGGCGGGACTCGTGTTGAGCGGCGGCGATTCCGGCGACGCCGACACCGCGGCCGGGGCGACGACCAGCCGCTCGCTGTTGCCGCCCACCAGCAGCAAGCAGACCGTGCCGATGGTGCCACCGAGCGCGAGCGGCCTGCCCGGCCTGCCCGGTCCGGGCGGCAGCGAGGATCTCGGCGCCACGATGGGCAGCATCACCGCCAACACCGGCACCGAGATCACCCTGAACACGCTCGGCGGGTCCTCGGTGCGGGTGCTGATCGACGATGCCACCCAGGTGATCTCGCTGACCAGCACGAAGGCGAGCGAACTTCCGGTGGGCGACATGGTTATGGTGCAGGGCGACAAGAACCCAGACGGGTCGATCCACGCCGAGATCATCATCAGTACGGCGTTGCCGGGCGGCCCCCGATGAGCGACCCGCGCGGCGAATCCCCGGTGCTACCGGGCAATCGCGACGACGGCTGGATAGGCTAGGCGACGATGACGGCTATGTGGTTCGGGTTAGCGGCGATCGCACTCGTGGGTGCGGTCGTACTGCTGTATTTCGATCGGGTCCAGCGACAGCGCACCGGGCACGCCCGCCAGGTGTGGGCGAAGTCCCAGGGCTATACCTACGTCTCGGTGGAGCCCGCGCTCGCCTCGACGTGGCGCCGTGGCGCGCTCGCCAAGCTCGGCTACCTCTCGGCGGTCGACGTGGTCTCCGGTATCCGCAAGGGCGAGAAGTTCGTGCTCTTCGACCTGGAAGACGCGGCGACGCTGGTGGCGGTGCGCCGCCAGATCGGTTCCGAGATCGACGTCGACATGCGGCTCAAGACCGCCGCGCCGCCCAAGGACCACGATCTGGAACTGCTGGGCGCCATCGGTGACCGGGTGGTGTTCGCCACCGACCCCGAGATCGCGCGCCACGCGGTCGATCAGCGGATGGTCGGGTTCATCGAATCGCTCAGCGACACCGTGCAGATGCTGTGGAGTGAGGGCAACTGGACCCTGGGCATGCTGCCGGTGGGCAGTGGGTCCAAGGAGTGCGAGGCCGCGATCGACGCGGTACTGCGCCTGTCGGGCCTGTTGCATGTGCTGCCACCGGTGGCCGAGCCCAGCGAATACTCCCGCCCCCGTTCGAATGCTGATGCGGAGTTGTCGGAGTCCGATGGCTTCCGCGACGAGTACGACGAGGACGAGCGTCCCGAGCCGGGCCGCCTGCCCGCCGCCGATGTCGAGGACCGTGGCCGCGCCCGCTTCCCCGGCCCCGACGACGATCTCGACCTCGACGACCACTACGGCCGCGCGGCCGAACCGATCTTCGGCACCCGCCCGGTGCCCCGCGAGTCCGACGACCGCGAGCAGCGCGCGCCGATCGGCCGCAAACCCGGCCTCGCCGCCGACCCCGATTTCGACCCCGACCTCGACGACCCCGATTTCGAGGACCAGCCCGCACCCGGCCGCCGCCCGCTCGGCGACCCGCCGAAGCGCCCCTCGCTGGCCGTGGTCCCCGAGCCGCGCCCGCGCATGGAACCGCCGCGCCCGCGCACCGAGGACGACGAGGACGAATCGAACCGCCCCGGCGGACCGTTCCACCCCGGCTTCCGCCCGTACCAGGGCCCCGTACCGAAGTGATCCCGGTGCCGCAGCTCGTCGCGGCATCGCCCCGTCGACCGGAATCGACCAGCCATGACCGATAGTCCCGCCCGCCTGCCCGGCGCGCACCGCCCCGTCGCCATGATCACCGGACCCACCTCCGGCATCGGCCGCGGGTTCGCCCACCGCCTCGCCGCCCTGGGCTACGACCTGGTGCTCGTCGCCCGCGACGAGCAGCGACTGCGTGCCCTCGCCGACGAACTGGCCCGCCGCTACGCCACATCCGCGGAGGTGCTCGTCGCTGATCTGTCCGTCGACGACGACCGCGCCCGCGTCGCGGACCGCGCCGCCAGTGGTCTCGAATTCCTGGTCAACAACGCCGGTTTCGCGCATTCGGGCGAGTTCTGGACCCTGGCGCCCGCCGAACTGCAAGCCCAGCTCGACGTGAACGTCACCGCGGTCCTACAGCTCACCAGGGCCGCGCTGCCCTCGATGATCGCCGCGGCCTCCGGGTCGATCGTGAACGTGGCCAGTGTGGCGGGGCTGATTCCCGGGCGCGGCTCCACCTACTCCGCGTCCAAGTCGTACGTGGTGTCGTTCACCGAGGGGCTGGCCGGTGGGTTGCTCGGCACCGGAGTGCGGATCCAGGCGCTGTGCCCCGGATTCGTGCACACCGAGTTCCACGAGCGCGCGGGCATCGAGATGAGTTCGCTGCCGAAACAGCTCTGGCTCGACGTGGACCAGGTCGTCGACGGCAGCCTGCGGGACCTGGACGCGGGCCGGGTGATCAGCGTGCCCGGCGTGCAGTACAAGGTGCTCACCGCGGTGGCCGGTTTCGTCCCGCGCACCCTGGTGGCCCGCCTCAATCGCGGGCTGTTCAACGCACGCGGCAGGACCTAGGGCATGAGCGAGCGACCCGGGCGCGACAGCGTAGCGTAATCACGCAGGGTCCACGCTCATGACCGAAAGGAAAGCTGCATGATCGACCAGGCACGTCAGGCGCTCACCGAGGCCGATCGCGACCGGCTGGCCGCGCTCGTGCGCGAGCTCGCGGTCGTGCACGGCAAGGTGACGTTGTCCTCGGGCAAGGAGGCCGACTACTACGTCGACCTGCGCCGCGCGACATTGCACCACCAGGCCGCCCCGCTGATCGGCTCGCTGCTGCGCGAACTGGTCGCCGACTGGGACTTCGCCGCCGTCGGCGGACTCACCATGGGCGCGGATCCGGTCGCGATGGCCGTGATGCACGCGCCGGGCCGCCCGATCGACGCCTTCGTCGTCCGTAAGGCGGCCAAGGCGCACGGCATGCAGCGCCAGATCGAGGGACCCAACGTGGTCGGCAAACGAGTGCTGGTCGTCGAGGACACCACCACCACCGGCAACTCGCCGCTCACCGCGGTGCGCGCGCTGCGCGACGCCGGGGCGATCGTGGTGGGCGTGGCCACCGTTGTCGACCGCGAAACCGGGGCTGACCAGGTGATCGCCGACGAGGGGCTCGAATATCGATCCATCCTCGGACTCGACGACCTTGCCCTGAGTTAGCCTGATCAACGACATAGCTCGGATGACGACGTGGTCGTCCGTAAGTTTGAAGGACGTGTGAGTCACCAGTGGTGAGCATTGCAGTTAACAAGGGGCGCGACAACGTTGCGATGCTCGGGATCGGTGCCTACCGTCCGCAGCGCATCGTCAGCAATGCCGAGGTGTGCGAGGTACTCGACTCGACTCCCGACTGGATCTTCGAGCGCACCGGTATCCACAACCGGCGCTGGATCAGTGGCGAGGAGACCATCCGTTCGATCGCCGCGGCCGCCGGTGAGCGGGCGCTGAACAACACCCCAGTCGATCGCGCCAAGATCGGCGCGGTGCTCCTGTGCACCTCGAGCTGGCTCAAGCTCACCCCGCACGGCGCGCCGTCGGTGGCCTTCGACCTGGGCCTCAACGGCGTCGCCGCGTTCGACCTCACCTCCGGGTGCGGTGGTTTCGGATACGGCCTGGGCGTGGCCGCCGACCTGATCCGCGCCGGTTCGGCCGAGTACGTGCTGGTGATCGGCGCCGAGACGATGACCGTGGGCCTGGACCCCACCGACCGCGGCACCGCGATGATCTTCGGTGACGGTGCGGGCGCGGTGGTGGTCGGCCCGACCGAGGAGAACGGCATCTCGCCGACGGTGTGGGGCAGCGACGGCGAGAACGCCGAAGCCATCGCCCAGGACGTCGACTTCCTCGAGTACATGAACAAGGCGCAGGCCATGCAGGGCACCGACCCCGCGGTGGAGCCCGTCGGCCGGATGTCGCTGCACATGGAGGGCCCGAAGGTCTTCCGGTGGGCCGCGGTCACGCTGCCGCGCGCGCTGTCGGCGGCGCTGGACGCCTCCGGGGTGGCCAAGGAGGACATCGAGGTGTTCATCCCGCACCAGGCCAACGCCCGCATCAACGAGTTGATGAAGAAGAATCTCGGCCTGGCCGAGGGCATCCCGATGGCCAACGACATCGAGAACACCGGCAACACCTCGGCCGCGTCGATCCCGTTGGCGATGGAGGAGATGCTGGTGACCGGTAAGGCCAAGGGCGGTCAGCTCGCGCTGCTGCTCGGCTTCGGCGCCGGGCTGAGCTACGCGGGGCAGGTCGTCACCCTGCCGCCCGCGCCGAAGGAACCGAGCTTCTGACATGCGAGCGCTGCGTGCGGGTTATCTCGTGGCGGCGGCGGTCACCATTTTCGGTGCCGTCACCGGTCGGGAACGTTTGCAGTGGGTGGCCAAGCCGCTGCTGATGCCGCTGCTGGCGGCCGACACCGTGACCGGCGGGGCCGAACTCGACCCGGTCGACCGCCGGCTGCTGCTCGGTTCACTGGCCGCGGCGACGGTGGGCGATGTGTTGCTGATCGACCCCGATGACGACCGGCGCCTGGTCGCGGGCGCGTCGTCGTTCGCGGTGATGCAGACGGGGTATTCGCTGCTGTGGTGGCGTCGCGGTGCCCGCCCGCGGGCCCAGATCGTGGCACCGCGCGTGTTCGCCTGGGCTGGTGCGGCCGGACTGTTGCGTGCCAAGGCCCCGGCGCTGGCGGTCCCGCTGACCGCCTACGGCGCGACCCTGGGCACGGCCGCCGCCCTCGCCTCTGATCCCGGACTCGCGCCCGAGGCGAAGAACGTCGCGGGGCTCAACATTCCGAACGGTGACCCGCGCAGCCGGTACGGCCTGGGCGCCCTGCTGTTCACCGTTTCGGACGGGCTGATCGTGCTGCGCCGCCTCTTCGCCCGCGACGATCGCACCCGTCGTCTGAGCGAGGGTGCCATCCTCGCCACCTACGCCGCGGCTCAGTACCTGCTCACTGCGCCGCCGACGCGATCGTGATCAGCGATCCCGGCGCTGCCACCGCACCGCGTCGGGGTCGATCGAGTGTCGACCGGGTGGTCCGCGCCCGGTTAGGCTTGCGCGCATGAGCGTGCCACCACCGCCGCAGGGCTACCTCGGTTACTTCCGTCCGCCGGATCACCCGCAGTCGACCCTGGTGCTGGTGCTCGGCGTGCTGGGCCTGGCGCTGTGCGGTTTGTGCGCGCCGTTCGCGTGGGTGAAGGGTCGTCAGGCGCTCACCGAGATCGATGCCGCCGGTGGCACGATCGGTGGTCGCTCCCAGGTCTACGCCGGTTACATCATGGGCATCGTCGGCTCGGCGGTGCTGGGGATGATGGTGCTGCTCGGGCTCTTCGGCGTGCTGGTGGCGCTGGCGGGATAGTCGAGCGCTCGCACGCCGCGCGGTGCGCCTAGCATTCTCCGGGTGAGTGAGTCAGAGGTGGAGGTCGCCGGTCCGACCGAGTGGGGCGAGCATCCGCACGGACTCGGCCCGTGGGAGCAGGAATACGGCACCCCCGCCCCGGCCGATGAGCGCTACGACCCGGTGCTGCTGGCCGAGGGTGATCGGCGCAATGTGGTCGACGCTTACCGCTACTGGACCAGGGAAGCGATCGTCGCCGACATCGACGCGCGCCGTTTCCCCTTCCACGTGGCCATCGAGAACTTCGGCCATGACGCCAATATCGGCACGGTCGTGCGCACCGCCAACGCCTTCGCCGCCGCGGCGGTGCACATCGTGGGGCGGCGGCGGTGGAATCGGCGCGGCGCCATGGTGACCGACCGCTACCAGCACCTGATGCACCACAGTGACCTGGCCGAACTGCGGGAATTCGCCACCCGCGAGGGGCTCACCGTGGTGGCGGTCGACAATGTCCCCGGCGCCGTCCCCCTGGAAACCGTGCAGCTGCCGCGCGACTGCCTGCTGCTTTTCGGGCAGGAAGGACCCGGGGTGAGCGAGGACGCCAAGCACGCTGCCGCCCTCACCGTGTCGATCGCCCAATTCGGTTCCACTCGCAGCATCAACGCCGGTGTCGCCGCGGGCATCGCGATGCACACCTGGGTTCGCCAACACGCCGACCTCGCGCTGGCCTGGCCGAGTACCACAGCGGGGCCCTGAGCCCACACAATCGATGCGCGCGTCACATAATGGGCTCATGACCTCGCGCAGCGGCCGGCGTCCACAGTCCACTGATCGCGCAGGATCCGGGCCGGATTCGGCGCTGTGGTCCGAGCGGGCCGACATGGCCGAGTCCGCGATCATCTCGCGGCACCTGCGCACGCTGTGGGGTTTGCCGGGCACCGAACTCGGCGTCGTCGGCTGGCCCGCCACCCGTCGCGAACGGGTCTTTTGCAGCTGGCACTACTGGTGGCAGGCGCACCTACTGGACTGCGCGGTCGACGCGGCCGACCGGGTGCCCGGCCCCGCGCGGCGCAGGCGGATCGCCGCCATCGCCCGCGCGCACCGGCTGCGCAACATCACCGGCTGGACCAACCGCTACTACGACGACATGGCGTGGCTGGCGATCGCGCTCGAACGCGCCGAACGCACCCAGGATCTCACCGCGGCCCGATCGGCGCTGCCCGTGCTCGAGGAACAGCTCTACGGTGCGTGGGACCCCGCCGTCGGCGGGGGTATCCCGTGGCGGATCCGGTCCGACTTCTACAACGCCCCGGCCAACGGTCCCGCCGGCATCGCGCTGCTGCGCCTGGGCCGGGTCGAGCGGGCGCAGGAGATGGCCGACTGGATCGACGTCACCCTGCGCGACCCCGAGACCGGCTTGATCCTCGACGGCATCCACCTGCCCGCCGGCGAGATCGAACGCCCCACCTTCACCTACTGCCAGGGCGTGGTGCTCGGGCTCGAGACCGAACTGGCCGTGCGTACCGGCGACCACCGCCACGCCGAGCGAGCCGCGAAACTGCTGGACGCGGTCGAGGAACACCTGACCACCCGGCTGGTGATCGCCGGTGGTGGCGGGGGCGACGGCGGCCTGTTCAACGGCATCCTCGCCCGCTACCTCGCGGTGCTGGCCGTGACGCTGCCCGGCGAGGGCAAAGCGCAAGCGGGCGCCAGGCGGTGCGCGGCCGCGATCGTGAAGGCCTCGGCCACCGCCGCCTGGGCCAACCGGCTCGAGGTGGAGGGCGAGCCGCTGTTCGGCCACGACTGGCGCGAACCGGCCAGGTTGCCCGGCGGTACGGCGGGGGCGGGCAAGTTCACCGCGGGCGGCTCGGTGACCGCCTCGGCCGTGCCCGAACGTGACCTGTCGGTGCAGCTGTCGGGCTGGATGCTGATGGAAGCGGCCTACCGGGTGAGTGCGGCGGGGCTGTAGGGCTCAGCGATCGGAATCGACGGTGGCGTTCGCCTCGTGCTCGAGGTCGAACTCTTCGACCGGCTGGGCCATCTCGCGCCGGTACTGCCGGATCCCCATCATGGTGGCGAACACCAGGGCGACGACCAACGTGCCGACGACCAGGGGCATCAGCCACGGCACCCGATCCAGGAAAGTGCCCGCGTAGAAACCGATGAGCAGCAGCACCGGGGCCCACGCGATGGCGCCGATCGTGCTGGCGATCGTGAACTTGCGGTGATCCATTCCGGCCGCACCCGACACCATCGGACACAGGGTGCGCACCCAGGGGATCCACCGCGACACCAGCACCGCGAGGAACCCGTGGCGTTGCAGCAGATCCGCCACCTTCGACAGATTCTCGGTGTTGATATAGCGCCCGTTGCGCCGGGCCACCATGTGATGACCGGTGCGCCGCCCGATCGCGTACCCCACCTGGTTGCCCGCGATGGCCGCGACCATCGCCCCGATCGACAACGCCCACACGTGGGTTTCCCCGCTCGAATGTGAGGCCAGCACGATGCCGGCGGTGATCAGCATCGAGTCCCCCGGCAGGAACAGGCCGAGGATCACCGCGCATTCCAGGAACACGAAAGTGAGCACGATGCCCCACACCAGCATGGGGCCCGCGGTCTCGAACGGGGCGAACGCCAGCACGTCCGACGTAGTCATGTGAGCCCTCCGGCGGGTCCGGCTACGCTGTGCCTGTGTCGCGATCTACGGGAAACTATCTCCTCGATGTCCTGCGTGGCGGGCTCATGGGAACAGCCGAAGTGGTGCCGGGTGTCAGTGGCGGCACCGTCGCGCTGGTCACCGGTATGTACGACCGCCTGATCCTCTCGGCCGGTCACACGGTCACCAGCATGAAACTGCTGGCCACCGATGTGCCGAAGGGCCGTGGCACCGAACGGGCCGCCCAGGAGTTCCGTCAGGTCGACCTGCCGTTCCTGCTGTCGGTGCTGGCCGGCATGGTGGTCGCCGCGCTCACTGCGGCGAAACTGGTCGTGCCCCTGGTGGAGGATCATCCGCAACGTACTTTCGCGCTCTTCTTCGGATTGGTGCTTGCTTCGTTGTGGGTACCTTATTCGGAGTCCGGCAGACGGTGGACATTGCGTGAGTGGGCGCTGGCCGGCGTGGTTGCGGTCGTGGCCTTCGTGCTCACCGGCCTGCCGCCCTCGGAGATCGCCGACCCGAACCCGTTGCTCGTCGTCGGCGTCGCCGCCGTGGCGATCTGCGCGCTGGTGCTGCCGGGTGTCTCCGGTTCGTTCGTGCTGCTGGCCACCGGCATCTACACCGTCACCTTCAACGCGCTCAACGACCGCGATCTCGGCTACATCGCGCTGTTCGGTCTCGGCGCGTTCCTGGGCCTGGCATTCTTCGTCAAGCTGCTGCAATGGGTGCTCGAGCACCATCACCGGCTCATGATGGTGATCATGACCGGCCTGCTGGCCGGCTCGCTGCGGGCGCTGTGGCCGTGGCAGCCGTGGGAATCCGACAGCCGCGAGCTGCAAGCGCCCAGCGGTGACGTGCCGATGACCGTGGCGCTGATCGTGGGTGGCTGGCTCATCGTCGTCGCGATAATCGTGATCGAACGAAAGACGAGGGCTGTTCACCTCGACAACCCTACCGTCGCCCCGATCGAGCAGCCGAATACTGACTCAACGCGCTCCTGACCTAGGCTGTCGCTGACATAATCAGCTGTAGTCGGGTGCGTGCCCGACACGACGGCGCCCCTGCACTCTACGGAGGTCTACCCAGTGCCTATCGCGACTCCGGAGGTCTACGCCGAGATGCTCGGCCGGGCCAAGGCGCACTCGTTCGCATTCCCGGCCATCAACTGCACCTCGTCGGAGACGATCAACGCGGCCATCAAGGGCTTCGCGGACGCGGGCAGTGACGGCATCATCCAGTTCTCCACCGGTGGCGCCGAATTCGGCTCCGGCCTGGGCGTGAAGGACATGGTCACCGGCGCGGTGGCGCTGGCCGAGTTCGCGCACGTGGTCGCCGCGAAGTACGACGTGACGATCGCCCTGCACACCGATCACTGCCCCAAGGACAAGCTCGACACCTACGTGCGCCCGCTGATCGCGATCTCGCAGGAGCGCGTGAACAACGGGCTCGACCCGCTGTTCCAGTCGCACATGTGGGACGGTTCGGCCATCCCGATCGACGAGAACCTCGAGCTCGCCAAGGAGCTGCTGAAGGCCTGCAAGTCGGCCAACATCATCCTCGAGGTCGAGATCGGTGTCGTCGGCGGTGAAGAAGACGGTGTCGAGGCCGAGATCAACGACAAGCTCTACACCTCACCCGAGGACTTCGAGAAGACCATCGCCGCCCTGGGCGCCGGCGAGAACGGCAAGTACCTGCTGGCCGCCACCTTCGGCAACGTGCACGGTGTGTACAAGCCGGGCAACGTGGTGCTCAAGCCCGAGGTGCTGGCCGAGGGCCAGCGTGTCGCGGCCGCCCAGCTGGGCCTGGATGCCGACGCGCAGCCGTTCGACTTCGTCTTCCACGGTGGGTCGGGCTCGCTGAAGTCCGAGATCGAGGACTCGCTGCGCTACGGCGTGGTGAAGATGAACGTCGACACCGACACCCAGTACGCCTTCACCCGCCCGGTCGCCGGGCACATGTTCGCCAACTACGACGGTGTGCTCAAGATCGACGGCGAGGTCGGCAACAAGAAGGTCTACGACCCGCGCAGCTACCTGAAGAAGGCCGAGACCTCGATGGCCGCGCGAGTGGCCGAGGCCTGCGCCGACCTGAAGTCGGCCGGGCGCTCGGTCAGCGGTTCCTGATCTTCGTAGCGAACAAGCGGGGCCCGAGCTCATGAGTCTTGATGTCCGTGTGCTCGGGCCCGTTCGGCTGCTCGTCGGTGGTGAGCCGGTGGCGGTCGGCGGGCCCAAGCCGCGCGCACTGCTTGCCGCGCTCACCGTCAACCGGCGGCGGGCGGTTTCCTCTTCCGTTCTCGCCGAGATGGTGTGGAACGAGGACCCGCCGGACTCCTACGCGGCCAGTCTGCAGGTGTTCGTCTCCAATATCCGCAAGGCGCTGCGCAACGCGGGGATCGATTCGGCTCAGGTGCTGCGCACCGAAGGCGCCGGGTACCGGCTCGAAATCCCCGATACCGCTTGCGATCTCGGTCGATTCGAGAACGCGCGTGAAGCGGGCTCGCGCTGCCTGGAAGTCGGTGACCATCCCGGCGCGGCCAACCTGTTCGGCGCGGCGCTGCGCGAATGGACCGGTCGCGCACTGGCGGACCTGGCCGGACTGCAGTTCGCCGACGGTTTCGCCACCGCCATGGACGAAGAGCGCCTGCTCGCTTTCTCCGCGCGCGTGGACGCTGAAATCGCCTGCGGGCGGGCGTCTTCAGTGATCGGCGAACTGGTGTCGATGACCAATGAGCACCCGCTGCGCGAGCCGCTGTGGGGTCAGCTGATCACCGCGCTGTATCTGTCGGGCAGGCAGGCCGACGCGCTGGAAGCCTGCCGCCGGGTGCGTACGGTGCTCGCCGAGGAACTGGGCATCGACCCCGGTGCCTCCCTGATCGAACTGGAACAGCGGGTGCTGCGCCAGCAACCACTGAATGTGCTGGCGGCCAAGCGTTCCGAGCAGGTGGCCGCGGCAATGACCGAAACCGTCACCGAGGTACCGCGCTCGATCCGCAACGGCAACCTGCGCTTCGCCGACGGCCACACCATCCCGATTCCGCACGGCGGCATCAGGATCGGCCGGATGACCGACAACGAACTGGTGCTCGACGACCCGAAGGCCAGCCGCTACCACGCCCACATCATGCCCAGCCGCGCCGGTCTGCTGATCAAGGACCTGCACTCGGCCAACGGGGTCTACGTCAACGAATTGCCCATCGACAGCGGGGCGTTGCTGGCCGACGGTGACGTGATCCGGGTGGGCGCCACCGTGCTCACCTTCATCGCGGTGTCCTAGGCGATCAGCCCAGGCGAACTTCGGCCACCGCCCGGCCGAACAGCTTGCGGCCCTCCGACGTCCCGCCCAACAGGACGGTGGCCGTGCGCCGCACCGGGTCGGTCGACTTGATCTTCGCGGAGAACTGGATCTCACCCGCCGCGGTCGGGGGAACCGGGACGAAACCGGAGAAGCGCACGCTCAGCTTCTCGACGGCGGTCGGGTCGCCGAGCCAGTCGGTGAGGTACTGCGCGGCCAGGCCCATGGTGAGCAGCCCGTGGGCGACGACGGTCGGCAAGCCGGCGAGTTCGGCCGCGCGGTCGCTGAAGTGAATCGGGTTCGGGTCGCCGGACACACCCGCGTAGTTGGCGAGGTCGCCGCGGGTCACCCGGGCCGAGCCGGCCGGGAGTTCGGTGCCCTTGGTGACGGTGTCGAACTCGGGGACGGTGTGGACCGGGACGAATTCGCGGCCGGGAGTCGTGGGCGCGGGGCCGGTGCGGCGCAGCAGCACGTCGTCGGTCGCCACGCCGGCCACGGTTGCCGGCCGCGCGTGCATGCTGATGTTCTCGACGGCCTCGACGATATCGGGATCCACCTCGACACCGCGCCGGGCGACGATCGTGGTGGTGCCCTGCACCGCCACCTGGTCGTGCTGGTTGACCAGCTTGAAACCGACGGCGATGAAGTCGTTGCCACCGAACTGGCGGATCGACTCGATCTCGATCTCGGTGCTGATCCGGTCGCCGGCCAGGATGGGGCGGAAGATCTCGAACACCTGGTCGGTCTGCAGCACCTGGGACAGGTCGTACTCGGTGAGCACGGTGTCGAGCAGGGCCCTGGTGGCGCTCATCCCGATCACCGAGGCGAAGGTCGGGGGAGCGATCACCGCGTCGTAGCCGAGCTTGCGGGCGTCGACCTCCTGCTGGTGTGCGGGATGCAGGTTCTGCACCGCCCGGGCGAATTCGCGGATCTTCTCGCGGCCCACTTCATAGTGATCGCGGAACCCGAAGCGCTGGCCCACCAGCGTCGCGTCCGGGACCACAGCTTCGATGTCCGGCTGCGACGTTGTCTGTTCCCTGCTCATGATCCGAAGAACAATACTGGTTCACTTGGTGTCGATACCAGTTATGTGTGACCCGTCATAGCGGACAGGACGGCCGCTACGACGGGTCGGACCGGGAACTACGGAGCTTCCGCGGGGTCGCACACCTTCCACCCCGCGTCGGTGCGCTGCAGGTCGAACGTGCGCACCGTCCGCTCGCCGGGCTCGGCCGTGGTGTAAACCGTCGCCTCGGCCAGCGCGGTCTCGCCGGTGATGCGCACCGCGTCCACGCTCGCGACCACCGGAATCGAACCCTGCTCGGTCGAGAGCTGGTGCACACCGTTGAACTGCTCAGCGCTGATGCCCTGATAGAAGTCGTGCAGTGGCCCGCAGGTGCTCGCGCGCAGATTCTCGAGGTCACCGGCCTGCAGCGCCTCGGTGTACTCGCCGATCACCGCCTTGACCTGACCCTCGGGCGAATTGTCCGCACCGGTCAGCATCGCCACCGCGCCGATGATCAACGCGACCACCACCACCGCGGCCCCACCGGCCACCAACAACCACCGCTTCGACCTGCCGGCCTTCTCCTCCCCACCCGTGGGCTGGGGCGGCTCGAAGCGCTGCGGCGGGGCCACCTGCCGTGGGCCGTCGGGCAGCTGGTGCGCGGGGCGCGTCGGCTGGATATCGGCGGGTGAAGGTGCCGAAGCTCGCTGCTCACCTGGTCCACGCCGGGAGGGGTGTGTTTCCTCGGGCCCCTGGCCTGGCCGGCGCGGTTGCCCCGCGGGTCCTTGCGGGTCTCCTGGGCCTTGCTGTGCTGGTGCACCCGTGGGTCTGTGCGGCGGGTGTGTTGCGCCGGCCCCTGGGCCCTGCTGCATCGGACCGCCCGCAGGAGCTTGCGGTGGATGCGCCGGGTCTGCTCCTGGCCCGTGGGGGCCCTGGTGCCCCGCCTGCCGTGGCCCGGCGGGGCCGCGCGGGGTATTCGGCGGCGGCGTCATCGGACGTCCACCCACCACGCGGTCCGTCCCGCGCTGCACCGGCATGGAGGTGGTCGGCGCATCAGCCGGGTTCACCACCCGCATCGCGACGGTCTGATCCTCGGAACCGGTAGGTGTTCCGCCCGCCTGGCCCTCGCCCTTCATCAGTTCCGCCGCGCCGGCCCCGGCCGCCGCAGCTCCCGCCGCGCGCCCCTCGCCGCGAGCTGCGGCCCGTTCATCGCCCGAAACCGGACTCTGCCCGGCGTTCGGACCTGGCCCGGCGTTCGGACTCTGCCCCGCGTTCGGACCTGGCTCGGCGTTCGCACTGTGCGCTGGGTTCGGGCCCTGTCCGGCGTTCGGACCTTGTCCGGCGTTCGGGCTGTTCCCAGTGGTCGAGCCGAACTGGGCGCCCTGCCTTGGTTCGGTGTGCTGGCTCGACGCGGCTTCCGAAACCGATCCGGCTTCCGAGTGCGGTCCCTCGCCCGGCCTCGACGGGCCCGTCTCGCGTTCTGTCTCGGCCTCCTTGCCGGCCTGCTGCGTTGCGGCTGCTGTGGTCTGGAACTTCTCGGTGGCGTCTAAATCAGATGCGCTGCTCGGACCCGCTGTACCGTTGCCGCCTTCACGAGCCGTGAACGGCGGTTCACTTGCGGACGCTCCGGCTGACGGGGTCCCGCCACTACCGCCGGGCAGAGTTTGCGCCTCCGCACGGTCGGCTCCCTGCGTCGAACTCCTGTCAGTGGTCTGAAACTGCTCGGTCGCATCGGGGTCTGCCGATCGAGTGCGTGAATCGCCCTTGCCCTCGACGCGTTCCGGACCATTCTCCGGTGAAGCACTCTCGCCCCGGTCAGTCGCGCCGGTCTGCTCGGCGTCGCCTGTGCGTTCGTTCTCAGCTGCCTTGCCGGGTACGTCACCGGAGGTCCGCACGGTCTGATCGTCCGCGGAAACCGCACGCCCCGAAGCACCTTCGCGCCCCGGAATTCGCATCGCCGTCGTGGGGGCATCAGCACCGGCCACACCGGCGTCTCGCCCCTCGACGTCTCGGCGACCGTCCGCCTCGGCCCGCGCATCGCGCTCGCTCCCGGGCAGCCCCTGCGACAACCCGGCCAACGGCGACCCCGCACCCGGTCCCGGGCCTTCCCCGCCACGTCCCTGCGGTGGCCCAGCAGGTCTGGTGCCCTGCTGCTCGGCGGGGGTATTGCGCTGTCCGCCGGCGGTCTGCGCAGGAGGACCCGTGGGTGCCTGCTGTCCGGGCACCCCGCCTCTGCCCACGGGCGGTTGCGCGCCGGGGACGTTCGGCGGCCCACCAGGCGCGCGCCCGGGCCCGCCTTGCCTCGCCGGAGCCCCACCGGAACCCGTAGGTCCTTGTCCGCCGGGCCCGCGGGGCGGCACATTCATCGGACGTGCGGGTCCACTCTGGCCGCTGGGTCCGCTCGGGCCGCTGGGTCCGCTCGGGCCGCTGGGTCCGCTCGGGCCGCTGGGTCCGCTCGGGCCGCTGGGTCCGCTCGGGCCGCTGGGTCCGCTCGGGCCGCTGGGCCCATTCGGGCCGCTGGGCCCATTCGGGCCGCTGGGCCCATTCGGGCCGCTGGGCCCATTCGGGCCGCTGGGCCCATTCGGGCCGCCGGGTCCACTTGCGCCGCTGGGCCCATTCGGGCCGCTGGGCCCATTCGGGCCGCTGGGCCCATTCGAGCCGCCGGGTCCACTTGCGCCGCTGGGTCCACTTGCGCCGCCGGGTCCATTCGGGCCGCTGGGCCCATTCGGGCCGCCGGGTCCACTCGCGCCGCCGGGTCCACCCGGTCCGGATGGCCGTTGACCGCCCGCAGCAGGACCGCCCATCGGAAGGCCGGGTCCACCTGGCTGCCCGGGCGCCCGACCCGGCACACCTGCGTCGTTTCCTGGTGCGCTGGCCGGTCGTCCGCCCTGCGTGTCGTTTGGTGCTCCGGCCGGTCGTCCGCCCCGCGTGTCGTCTGGTCCGCCGGCCGAGCGTCCACCCCGTACGTCATCCGGCCCACCAATCGGCTGACCACCACGTGCATCCTCCGACGCGCCCCCGGGCCGATCACCACGTCCACCGCCGGGTCCACCCGCATCCTGGGGTCCAGGCGAACCACCTCGCCGGATGACCACCGTTTCCGCGGTCCCGGGTGTGGCAGTGGCCCGTTCCGGTTCGGTGACCGCGCCGGGGGTCGACCTGGGCGTATCGGAATCGGCCGCTGTATTGCCGGTACTCGACGAATCGGCCGCGCCGGGAGCGGGTTGCCGCCCGGGCGTGGCGGGGTCGGCGGCCTCGGCTGCCGGGTTGTTCTCGTCGGTCGGGTCGGACACCTGTGTACCCCTCGCTGAGGCTCGAACGTTGAACTCCTTGTTCAGCCTAATGCGCGGCGCTGCGGGGGGTTCGCTGATCACCCGCGGCGGGCCGGGCGCGGGCGTGGGGCGGCTCGGTGCACAATGAACCCATGACCTCCTTCGGTGACCTGCTCGGACCGCAGCCGGTCCTCCTTCCTGAATTGATCGACGCCGAAGACGCCATTTCGGCCGGTGCCGACCCGGTAAAGGTCGCCGCCGATCATCCGGCCGCGTCGGTGGCGTGGGCTCAGCTCGCCGAGGCCGCCTTGCAGCGGGCCGACGGCGCCGTCGACCACGACACGGTCGCCGCCTACGCCTTCGCCCGGACCGGATACCACCGTGGCCTCGACCTGCTGCGCCGCAACGGCTGGAAGGGTTTCGGCCCGGTCCCGTGGAGCCACGAACCCAATCAGGGCTTCCTGCGCAGTGTCGGCGCGCTGGCCAGGGCCGCGAAGACGATCGGCGAGACCGAGGAGTACGCACGCTGCCTCGATCTGCTCGAGGACTGCGACCCCAGGGCGGCGTCCGAACTCGGCCTGGACTGAACCGGTGGCCGGGGCCGGGTCGTAGGTGAGCGAGCGCAAGCCCTTCGTCGTCGCGGCGACGCCGGTGGTCGCGGCTGCCAAGGTGGGTACCGTCGGCCGGTTCAAGGCGTCCAACGAGCGGTTGCGGCTCTCGGCGATCCCGATCGTCCAGTGCGCGCTGGGCGCGGCGCTGGCCTGGTTCCTCGCCCACGAGGTCATCGGCCACCCGGAACCGTTCTTCGCCCCGACGGCCGCGGTGGTCTCCATCGGCATCTCGTTCGGTGCGCGTATTCGTCGTTCGGTGGAGCTGGTGGTGGGTGTCGCCGTCGGCATCGGGATCGGTGACCTGTTCATCGGCCAGGTCGGGACCGGGGTCTGGCAGGTGGCGCTGGTGGTCGCTGGTGCGATGGCGGTGTCGGTGTTCCTCGACAGCGGCGCGCTCATGACGATTCAGGCGGCGAGTTCGGCCGTGCTGATCTCCACGTTGAACCAGGCACCGGGTGCGGGTCCGTCCCGGATGATCGACGCGCTGGTCGGCGGGCTCGTCGGTGTGTTGATGGTCGCGGCGATCCCACTGCATCCGGTGCGCCGTGCCCGTGAGCACGCCGCCGACGTGCTGTCGGTGATGAGCAAGTCGATGATCCTGTGCGCCGACGGACTGCTCGAACAGGACGCGGACAAGGTGCACAACGCGTTGTCGGCGGTGCGCGCCACCCAGGACCAGATCGACGCGCTACGTTCCGCCCTCGAGGGCGGACGCGAGGTCAGCCGGATCTCACCGCTGTACTGGAACTCCCGAAAACGGTTGGCCCGCATTCGTTCGACGGCCGACCCACTCGACAACGCCGTGCGCAACACCCGCGTGCTGGAACGCCGATCACTCACCCTGGTCCAGGACGACGAGGTGCTCGACCCACGCCTGATCGCCCTGATGGACCAGCTGGGTAATGCCGTCGACGTGGTGCGCAGGATGATGCTGGCCGACCCGGACGAACAACCGGATCAGGCCGAGGCCGCCCGCGCGCTACGCAGTGTCGCCAAGAACGCCCGCCCCGAACTGGTCGCCGGCGCGGGGCTGTCGGCGCATGTGGTGTTCGCGCAGATCCGTTCGATCGTGGTGGATCTGATGGTGGTGTGCGGGATGCAGCGCATCTCGGCGATCGCCCTGCTTCCGCCGACCGTGCCGAACCCCTATGTGACGCCCGAGGAATCAGCGCGGTAGCTGCTGATCAGCGCCAGAAGCGAGTGAGCTGGCTTCCGTAGCCGGCCCACTCCTCCGGTACCCCGGAAAGTTCGAACAATGCGTAGACGCCGTCGAAGAACACGTGACTCAATGGGGTGAAGAAGATGAGGGCGAAAAGAATCAGCATCCCGTACGGCTTGATCTGATCCAGTGCGCGCCGGGTCTCATAACTGAGTGAGGGCTCGAGCGCCCCGTAGCCGTCGAGGCCCGGAATGGGCAGCGCGTTCAGCAGGAAAGCGGTGATCTGCAGGAACGCGAGGAAGCTGAGACCGCACCAGAACGCCGCGTGTTCGGTGACGGTGCCCACCGAACGCACCACGAGCAGCAACACGACCGCGCACAATGCGTTCGTCAGCGGCCCGACCGCGCTCACCAGGCGTTGCACACTCGCCCGGAAACGGGTGGTGTCGACATATACGGCCCCGCCGGGCAAACCGATCCCGCCCAGGGCGATGAACACCAGTGGCAACCCGATGGAAAGCACCGGATGGCTGTATTTCAGTGGATTGAGCGTGAGATATCCACGCACCTCCACTTCGTGATCACCGGCGCGCCACGCCACATACGCGTGCGCGAATTCGTGCAGGCACAGGCTGACGATCCAGCCGAACACCACCAGAATGAACACGCCCACTTTGGCGCGCACCGAATCGATGTCGGCGTCCCAGGCCAGCGCGCCACCGAGCACGGCGACCAACACGATGAGCAGGAAGACCGGACTGGGTCGCACCGCGTTGTGGCCGTTGCGGGTGCCGGGGAAGGAGTAGGTCATCGCACCAATAGCCAGGGGTGTTCGTAGCGGTAGAAGGTGGAGCGGGGCACGGTGCGTTCGGCGGTGATCCCGTCGCGGGTCACGACCGCGCCCGGGGTGCCCAGTTGCGCGGCCCGGCCGGCCACCCAGCCGCGTTTGCGCAGCCCCCGGCGCACCCGCGCGCGCACGCCCGGCAGGGTCATCGTCGGTGAGATCAGCATGGTCGTGACGGTGCCGGTGAACAGCAGGGTGTCGTCGACATAGGCTTCGCCCTCGAGTTTGGCCTCGTCCACACCGGTGATGGCGGCGCGCCCGACCAGCACGGTGCCGGTGTCGTCGCGGATCAGTGGTGTCTCGACCGCGCGACCCTCGAGCGCGATCTTGGCCGCGGCATTGCCGGTGGCGGTCTGATACACCCGCGAGGCATAGGTGGTCTCGACCGGGACGAAGCCGACCTCCACGTGCAGGCGTTCGGTGCGCATCAGGTGGGTGAGCACCGCGGCGAGGCTCGCGTCGGAACCGAGCACGATCAGGCGCGGCAGGCTGTCGGCGGCCAGTACGGGTAGTAGCTCATCGATCACCGTCACGTCGGGGACCTCGTCGGTCTGCGTGTTCGGGAGTGAGGTCAGTGCGATGGGGACCGGCATGTCACCACATCGAAGAACGTGGGTACTCAAACTGCGGTACACCCTCCTCGGTCGGGTCGACGGTGCGTCGCCCACGAGCACCTGCCGGCAAGTAACGGTAACCGATCGTGGCGTTCGCGACGGGCGGGGGTCCGCGCCCTCGAGTGGCCTCGACCGGCGCTGAACAGGCGTCGGCTAGACTGTGTCTCCGGCCACCGCCTCAGTGCTAGACGCGCAGCGTCTACGGCAGGTAGCTGCAGTGCTGAATGCGCTGCACGTCGATCTGTAGGAGACTCCGAAATGCCGGCAATCGTCCTCATCGGCGCCCAGTGGGGCGACGAGGGTAAGGGCAAAGCTACAGACCTGCTCGGTGAGCGGCTGCAGTGGGTGGTCCGATACCAGGGCGGCAACAACGCCGGTCACACGGTGGTGCTGCCCAATGGCGACAAGTTCGCGCTGCACCTGATTCCGTCCGGCATCCTCACGCCCGGCGTCAAGAACGTCATCGGTAACGGTGTCGTCGTCGACCCCGGTGTGCTGCTCGACGAACTCGCCGGACTCGAGGCGCGCGGGGTCGACACCTCCGGTCTGCTGCTGTCCGCCGACGCCCACCTGATCATGCCGTACCACGTGGCCATCGATAAGGTCACCGAACGCTTCCTCGGCAACCGCAAGATCGGCACCACCGGTCGCGGTATCGGCCCCTGCTACCAGGACAAGGTCGCCCGCGTCGGCGTCCGGGTGGCCGACGTGCTCGACGAGAAGATCCTCACCCAGAAGGTCGAGGCCGCCCTGGAGTTCAAGAACCAGGTGCTGGTGAAGATCTACAACCGCCGTGCGCTCGACCCACAGCAGGTCGTGGACGAGGTGCTCGAGCAGGCCGAGTCGTTCAAGCACCGCATCGCCGATACCCGCCTGGAACTGAACCTGGCGCTCGAGCGCGACGAGACGGTGCTGCTGGAAGGCTCGCAGGGCACCCTGCTCGACGTCGATCACGGCACCTACCCGTTCGTCACCTCGTCGAACCCGACCGCCGGTGGTGCCGCGGTGGGTTCGGGCATCGGGCCGAACCGGATCGACACGGTGCTCGGCATCCTCAAGTGCTACACCACCCGCGTGGGGTCGGGCCCGTTCCCGACCGAGCTGTTCGACGAGTTCGGTGAGTTCCTGGCCGACAAGGGCGGCGAGGTGGGTGTCACCACCGGTCGCGGTCGGCGCTGCGGTTGGTTCGACGCGGTGATCAGCCGGTACGCCACCCGCGTCAACGGCGTCACCGACTACTTCCTCACCAAGCTCGACGTGCTGTCGGGGCTGGACACGGTGCCGATCTGTGTGGCGTACGAGGTCGACGGCAAGCGGGTCGAGCAGATGCCGACCACCCAGACCGGGTTCCATCACGCCAAGCCGGTCTACGAAGAGATGCCCGGCTGGACCGAGGACATCTCCGGGGCCCGCACCTTCGCGGAGCTGCCGGCCAACGCGCAGGCGTATGTGCTTCGGCTCGAAGAGCTTTCGGGTGCGCGGATCTCGTGCATCGGCGTGGGGCCGGGACGCGATCAGACGATCGTCCGGCACGACGTGCTGAAGTAGGACCACACGGTCAAGCGGGGCCCGGTGCCAGCTAGTCGGCACCGGGCCCCGCTGCGTGTGCGGTCGACGCAGGTGGGGGGCGACACGCGCGGATCATGCGGACTCGCTATCGATTTGACAGCATCCAGCTGGCTAACGCTATCGTCGCTGCGCGGTACGCGGGGACGTGCCGCTTTTCTCTGAGCGTGTGAGTGGGTGTGCGGCGTGATCCGTCGGTCCGATGATGTGAACAACTCGACGGTGCGGTGGGTCGCTCGTCCGCTGGTGGGCGTGCTGCCGATGGCATTGGCCGTGGCGTGCGCCGGTATCGCGGTGGCGGTGCCGCAGCCGGGCCTGCACGATGTGCCTGCGCAACCGGGCATCAACACACCCGCACCGAGCGAGAAGGGCGTGCCCGCCGAACTGGGTGACTTCGACGATTCGGACAGCCTCCACCATCTGATGCCCGAACGGCCCTCGCGACCGGTGCCCGAATACACCGCGCCCGCCCCGCCGGTCGTCATCGAGGAACTGCATCTGCCCGAAGCGGTGGAGCCGGTCGTCCCGATCGCCCCGCCGCCGCGCACCCTGCGCGTCGGTGACTTCACCAGCCCGGTTCCGGACGAGATCCCCGACGCGGCCCTCGAAGGCGTGAACACCGCCGCCGCCGACGTCGAAGCCGCCATCGCCACCCAGGGCCGTTCGGTCGGCATCAACCCGAGCCGTTCGGACAAGATCGCCGCGGCCACCGTCGGCGGTGCGCTCGCAGGTGCCGCGCTCGCCGGTGTCCCGGCGGCCACCGTCGGCGCGGTCGGCGGTGGCCTGCTCGGCGCGGGTATCGGCGCCGGTGTCGGCTTCGCCGTCGGCGCCGCGGGCACGGCGGGGGCCACCGCCATCCTGGCCGGTGCGGCCGCCATCCCGACTGCCGGTGTCGGCGCGCTTCCGGTGATCGGCGCCGGTTTCGCTGCGGCCTGGCCGATCGCCGCGGCCACCACGGGCGCGGGCGCCGCCATCGGCGCCGCGGCCGGTGCGGCGGCGGGCGCCGCGGTCCTCGGTATCCCCGCCGCGGCGGCAGGTGCCGTTGCCGGTGGTGTGGTCGGCAGCGGCGTGGGTGCCACCCTGTAGCTGCGGTCGCGAGGTCGCGGCGCCGTGCTCGAGACGGCCGAAGGCGGCGGGCGAATCTGCTGGAGTAGCGTCGAAACCGGTTTCGGATGGAGGTGGTGTCGGTGCGTGGGTTCGCGGCGTCGGTATTGCTCGCGCTGGTCGTGTTGACCGGCTGTACCTCGACCGAGGCACCCGCCCCCACCCCGAGCGCCTCTCCGGTGCGGTCCGCGGTACTCCCGCCCGCCGAAACCCTGGCCCCCGCCCAGCAGCGCTACGAGCGCATCCGCGGCATGCTCTACACCGCGGACTGCACCAGCAACGCCTGCGTGCAGACCTACTTCGCCTGCATGGACGGCTACCTCACCGGCGACCCCTGCCAGTTCTACCGCGACAACCCGCCGCCGCCCTGATCGCAGGGTGCTGTTCGCCTACTCACCAGCCCCCGGCGACGGGAATGATCACCGTGCGCGAGTGAGGAATTCGCCGACCGCCGGGGCGAGCAGGGAGATCTTGGGGTTGTGGCTCACTCCGGGCAGTTCGGCGAACTCGGCGTCGGGCACTACTTCGGCTGCCGCTTTCGAGCCCTTGATGAGCAGGGGAGCGGTGCGTTCGCCCGCCAATACCAGCACCGGAACCGTGATGTCGTTCCAGTCGGCGGGAACGAGCTGCTGTCCACGCATGTACGGCTTCATCACCGCCCAGTCGTGGGCGGTCGAATTGGAGGTGGCCGCGAGATCTTTCCAGAAGGGAGTCAGCCGCATGACCGCGACCATCAGCGCGGGCATGCCCATCGCCTTGGTCATGTAGTAGCGAACCGTCTTGTTGCGCTTGCCTTCGGCGATCATCGGGTGCAGCTTCCGCTCGAGATCCTTCGGCGGCACATGGTGTTTGGTGTCCACCACGAACGGCGGCTCGAACGCGACCACCTCGGTGACACCGGGCACCTGTTTCGCGGCGAGCAGGGCCAGCGCCGCACCCGAGGACCAACCGAACAGTGCGGCTTTCCCACCGGCCGCCTCGACGAGCGCGGCGATGTCGGCGATCTCGTTGGCCGCGTCGTACACGCCGGGGGAGTCGGTGCTGTCGCCGCGTCCGCGCCGGTCGTAGTTGAGCACGGTCAGGTCGAAGTCGTCGGCCAGGGCCTGTGCGAGTTCGACCATGGACTTGAATTTGCGGAAGCTGAACGCGCCGCCGATCAGGATGACCGTCCCCGCGGTCCCCTCGCCGACCTGGTCGTAAGCGATCGTGGTGCCGTCGGCCGACGTCACTGTCTGCATGGTGGTTCCTCTCGATTCGGCTGACCCGCGGGTTCGACGGTACGCGAACCCGGAGATCGCAGGTCGGCACGGGTTTGCCGGTCAGGCACGGGCGCGGTCGGCCCGCGCCCGGTCCGGCGGATGATCTTGCTCGTTCAGACGGCACGCACCGGAAAAATTCATCGGCACGTCCTCATGGTGCGCGCAGCCGCCCATGACTTCGGATCAGAACAGCATCGGCTCGCCGAAGCCCGGGGTGCGCTCGATCTCGAGTAATCGCGCCTTGGTGCCGATCCCGCCCGGCGCGGAGAAGCCGTGCAGTGCGTGGTCGGCGGCGAGGACACGGTGGCACGGAACGATGAGCGGAATGGGGTTGCGGCCCAGCGCTTGTCCCACCGCCTGTGCGGAGCCGGGGGCGCCGAGGCGTTCGGCGATATCGCCGTAGCTGAGGGTGCGGCCGGGATCGATCTCACGCGTCACGGCGTAGACGGCGCGGTGGAATTCGGGTACGCCGTGTAGGTCCAGATCGATCCAGCGCAACGGGTCCAGGGCGCCGGCCAGATGGGCGCGGATGCCGCTGATGGCGGCGGTGATCGCCGGCCCCGGTTCGCCCTCCGGCACCGCGGTCCCCGCGAACGGCCTGGTGATCCGCGCGAGTGTCTGTTCCTCGCTCGCCTCGGGTAACTGGAACCGGACCACGACAGCACCGTGCCAAGCGATCGCGCACAGTCCGATCGCGGTATCGAACAGTGCCGAGACCACCGTCTCGGTCTGCGTCGAGTCGCTCATGATCACAGTGTGCGCTGACCGACCGACACAAATGCGCACGGCCAGCGGCTCCGGAGTCGGGTCACTCGACAGTCGATAAGGGCCAGTTCGGGTAACTGGACCTAAGAGGTTCCGCTCTGGTGTGTTCGTATCGCATCCACATCCCGGCAGCGGCGTTGTTCGTCGTAGACCCCCACGGTCCGGTCGCGCGGTGCGCTCCGGAATGGTCCGAGCGGAAGCTCACCCTGGTTGGGCAGGAAGTAGTACGTCAACAATCCGACGGCGACGGCGATGGCGGCGATGAGCGTGAGGAGAGTGGACATGTCCTCAGAGTCTCTCGACTGGTCTTGTAGATAAATATCCACTCAGGTAATACTGGACGTTATGGCGACAAGAGTGATCGGCGCGGCGGGCCTGGCTCGTGATCTGGGTCGTTGGCGCGACCCCGAAGCCGGCGGCGAGGCCGAGCGCCGCCCGCACCGGCCCGCCTACTTGGCGCTGGCCGAGGCCATCCGGTTGCTGATCCACGACGGTCGCGCCCCGCTCGGCGTCGCACTCCCCAGCGAACGCGATCTGGCCGCCACGCTCGGCGTCAGCCGCACCACCATCACCTCCACGTACTCGCTGCTGCGCGAGCACGGCTACTTGATCAGCCGGCAGGGTTCGCGTAGCACCGTGGCGCTGCCGCCGGCCATCCAGCACGACGGTGCCAAACCCTCGCGCGGCATCATGGCGCTGATGGCGCAGCCCGAGCTGCCGACCATCGACATGACCTACGCGGCGATGTCCGCCCCGCCCGAACTACACGAATCGTATTCGACTGCCCTGCAAGGGCTCCCGGCCTACCTGAACACGCACGGCATGGACCCCGTCGGTGTGCTCGCGTTGCGTGAGGCGCTGGCTCGCCGCTACACCGCCAGAGGCCTGCCCACCGAACCTGACGAGATCCTGGTGACTCTCGGTGCGCAACACGGACTTCGGCTGCTGCTCAACGTGCTCACCCCGCCCGCGGCCCGGGTGCTGATCGAGCACCCCACCTACCCGAATGCCATCGAGGCGATTCGCGATGTCGGCGCCCGGCCCATCCCGATTCCGCTGCGGCCCGAATTCCCCGACGCCGGTTGGGATCTCGAAGGGCTGCGCAGCACCGCCCGGCAGACCGCCGCCTCGCTGGCCTACCTGGTCCCCGACTTCAACAACCCCACCGGGCTGCTGCTCGACGCCGAGGGCAGGGCGGAACTGGCCGCCATCGCCCGTGACACCAGGATGTCCATCGTCGTCGACGAGTCGATGGGCGACCTCAACCTCTCCGATGCGCCCATGCCCCCGCCGGTCGCCGCGTTCGCCAAGGGCGCGGAGATCATCACCATCGGGTCGGCGTCGAAGTCGTTCTGGGGTGGGTTGCGGGTGGGCTGGATTCGGACCAACCAGGCGTTGATCACCAAGCTGCTCGGCATCCGCGCCACCGTCGACCTCGGCACCCCCGTGATGGACCAGCTCGCCACCGTCCACCTGCTCGAGCACGCCGAACCCATCCTCGACCGTCGCCGCGAGCAGTTGCGCGCCCAGCGCGCCGCCCTGCTCGACGCCGCCGCCGAGGATCTGCCCGGCTGGCACATCACTCCGGGCGCGGGCGGGATGTCGGTGTGGGCGCAGCTGCCGAGCCCGGTGTCGACCGCGCTGGCCGCCACCGCACCCAATCACGGCGTGTTACTGGCCGCGGGACCGCGTTTCGGCGTGCAGGGCGCTTTCGAACGGTTCCTGCGCCTGCCGTTCACCCACCCCGAGGCCGACCTGCGCCTGGCGGTGAAGTCCATCGCCGCCGCCTATGCGGCCCTCACCCCACGCGCGGCCGACCCGCTCCAGCCCCTCACCTGCTACTAGGTCATGTCTCCCAATCGAGTTCTCGGTTCTCGCCCGATAGATGGCCAGGTCGGGCATCATGTTCGCCGTGGCGGCAACTGTCGGTGATCGGCATCAG
>NZ_JBHSDL010000008.1:0-136901 GCF_042650145.1 Nocardia halotolerans
CCCGAGATCGCGTCGACGCCGTTCGCGACCAGATCCCACAAACCCTGCGCGGACTCCACATTGCCCGGATAACGGCACGACATTCCGACCACCGCAATGGGCTCATGCGCACGGTCGTCCGCCTCCTGGATCTGCCGTCGCGCAGATTGCAGTTCGACCGTGACCCGCTTGAGGTAGCCAAGCATTTTATCATCCGTCATGGAGCAACACACCCTAAAACGCGGTCTATGGAATTGGCGCGCCCAGCGAATACCCTGTCTGCGCCATATTTCCGGTGGCCAGAAGAGCGAACACCATAATTCGATCCCGTTCAATACCGCTCGGCGCGGGATCGGAAATAGGAGAACTGTTCCAGCAATCTACTCGCGCCGACCGACCACGGGCAAAGTAGCGACGCCATCGGCGGTACTGTGCCCGTGGTCCGAGAGATATCCGGCACCGGGCGGTTCCGCCCGCCGAGATCTACCGACGCCGGGAGACCGGCACACCGTGCCGGCGGCCTGCGCGGTTACGCCGACCTGAGTTCGGGACCGTGCCCCGCCTCGAGGACACCGGTTTCGCTGTCCTTCAGATGAAAACCACAGTTCGGACAGGTCGGTTTGGGGTCTGGCACGTCCTGGTCAGCTGGATCCGCCGGCGACACGATGGCGCTGTCACCATCGCGCGACCTCGCGGCCGCCTTGCGCCGCTCGGTACGCAACGCCTCCCGCAGACCGCGCACCGACAGTTTCGACTCATCGGCGTGGCGCAGCCAGCGATCCTGGTCCGCCTCCGGCAACGCGGCCACCTCCGCATGGTGACTCCACGACAGCCGCTCTCGCCGACGTCCCGTCGAGAAGCGTGACGCGACATAGGCCATATTCATCAGGCTTTGTACGTCATAACCGGTTATCCGCGCGGCTCGGCTATATTTCTCACCGAACTTGACATTGCCGAAGTTCACCCAGTCGCCGATCCACCACGCGGCCGCACGTCCGATGGTTCCCAGCTTTTCCCCGTGCCGTAGCCACTCTTCACAGTGTATCGCCGCGACCGGTTCCCAAGCCACCGCGCTCACCGATACGCGGGAGGGATTATTGCGCGCCAGCGCTCCTGGAAAGTCCGGTTGTGAGGAATTATTCATCATCGTCCCCCTCGGGGTTTCTCGAAAGAGCAAGCCGATCTTCCGGAGGCAACCGGATAGTAAAACCGGTCATCGCCGGGAACAGTGGCCAACGCCCCACCGTGCACCGGCTTGCTGCCGGAACCGGGAGAACGACCACCTCGGCCGGAATCAGGACGGTGCTGTGTCGGGCTCGTCGCCGAGCGGTGCGCGGTGAGGAAAGGGGTTGATTGTGGGTCGATGGATACTGTTGTGACGCGGCATCTTTGGGCTCGGCGTGTGAGGGCCCTACCCGACGGTAGTAGCTCCGGGGCGATCTGACGAGTCCCGGTGCCTAGCAGATTCCTGTGCCGGAACCGGCTCGCGGTCCAGCGGATTCCACCAATTCCAGCGCTTCATCAGTTGCATGGCAGCCGGCACGATGATCACCCGGACCAGGGTCGCGTCGATGGCCACCGCTACCGCCAGCCCGATGCCGAGCTGCTGGATCGGCATGATCCCAGCGAATCCGAACGCCCCGAAGACCACGATCATCAGGACCGCTGCGCCGGTGATCATCGGCGCTGTCCACGCCATCCCACGGGCAACAGCCTCTCTGTTGTCCCCGGTGCGCAGGTATTCCTCACGGACTCTGCTGAGCAGGAAGACCTCGTAGTCGGTACTCAGGCCGACGATCAGGGCGAGCACAACGAGCGGACCGATGAAGAACAGGGCACCGGCGTGGTCGAGTCCCAGCCAATCGGGGGCCCAGCCGTACTGGAAGATCATCACCAGCACGCCGAAAGTGGCACCGGCACTGAGCACATTGGTGGCAATAGCTTTGAGCGGCAGGAATACTGAGCGGAACGTCACCAGCAATACCAAGTACACCGCGACGAGCATCAGGGCGAACACCAACGGCAACGCGCGAGCGACCTCGGCGTTCGAGTCGTCACCGCGGGCGGTCTCACCGCCTACCACCTCGTCCAGCGATGGCACCTGTGCGGCCCGCGCCCGCACCCGGTCCAGCAGCTGCATGGTCTTGTCGTCGGAACTGGGCTGCGCGGGTATCACTTCCACGACGAAAGTGCGGTTGTCGTCGGCGGCATAGTGGCGCAAGCCGGCGCCGATATCGGGCGGAACACGGGCCGACACAGCGGGATCGAGCGCGGCGCTCGGATCCGACGGTGAGACTGCCCGGAGGAAGGGCACCGCCGAGTTCACCGCCGCGACGTCGGGCAGCGCGCGCAGATCGTCGGCGAGGCTCGTCAGGTCACCGATGGTCGCTGCGTCGGGCCGGTCGGTGCGCGCCTCGAGCACCACCACGATCGGGCTGGCGGCACCGGGCCCGAACTGTCGCGCGACAGTGTCGACGCCCGCACCCACGGTCGAGGTCGCGGGTAGAATCCGCGCGTCCGGGGTGAACAATCGCATGCCGAGGACCGGTATCGCCAGCGCTACGAGAATCGAGACGACCGCGGTCAGCCACCACACCGGCCGGTTCATCACCCGTTCGGTGATCCGATACCAGCGGCTCGTCTCCGGACGTACCTGGTCGTGGCGCAGCGCGGCCGGGAGCCACACACGTCCCGCGTCGATCCGGGTACCGATCAGATGTAACAGGGCCGGCAGTAGCAGCAGCGCGACCAGCATCGCCATCGCCACCGCGAGCGTGGCCCCGAGCGCCAGCGACGTCACTGTGTCCAGCGGCACCACGAACAGCGCTGCCACCGCGACGACGATCGTCAGCGCCGAAGCGATCACCGTGTGCCCCGCGGTGGCCACCGTACGTTCGACCGCCACACCCACCGGATTCCCGGCGCTCAGCTCCTGAGTGAAGCGCTTGAGCATGACCAGGGCATAGTCGACACCGACACCGAGGCCGAGCATCACGACGATGTTCTGGGCGAAGATGTTCAACTGCACGAATTGCGCCACGATATCGAGGACGCCGAGGGTCAGCACAACGCCGGTCATCGTGGTGGTCAGCGCGACCATGGTCGCCGTCACGCTACGGAAGAGCAGCAGTAGCACCACGACGATCGCCGGAAGCGCGATGATCTCCGCCTTGGCCAGCGCGGCGGCGCTTTCCTCGGTCAGTTCACCCTGGAATGCCTGGATATTGACGAGCGATACCTCGAGGCCCTGCGGCCGGAACCGATCGTCGAGCTCCTTTTGCAAGGACGGCAGTGTCGTGGTCGCCGCCGCGTCGTCGATGCCGATGCCGATGGAGGTGAGAACCGTTCTGCCGTCCTTGCCGACGAACGGGAGCCGTTGCTCCGGCGAGGCCGTATCCCAGCCGTAGCTGGTCGTCGCGCCCAGCCGGGGATCGCCGAGCACGGCGGTGATGGCGCCCCGGACCCGGCTGTCGAAGGCCGGTTCGCTCATATCATGGTCCTGGTCGCGCACCACCATGGCGATCGTGACCGCACTGCGCCCCTGAAACCCGTCCTCCAGCAGCGCATCTGCTTGCACACTGCCGGCCCCGGGCGGTGGTCCCGAGCCGGCACTCAGCCGATCCGCGAGCGACACCGCGCCCATGCCACCGAGGATCAGCAGGATCAACCAGACAGCCAGGATCATCCAGCGACCCCTACCACTGAGGTCCGCGACCGTGATGGCCCACTGCCGAGCTCCGGTTCCGGGTGAATCCGGTTCAGGATGCGAACGCATGTAGTACTCCCTCGATCTGCGATGGCCGACCTGGATCTGCGCCGGTGACAGCGTTGCCGTTGGAGCCTTACCGCATCCAAGGGTGCGCGGGCTTGCGACAGCCGACATCGTAACAAGCTCTTACACAACAGTTTTCGAGTTCGGCATAACCAACAATTGCTCCACCGCGCGCGGCGGGCCACCACGGGCGCGAATCAGCTGTCAGGCCCGCACTCCCGCCGCCACACCAGAGTGAAGACGAATCGCCGGACCCGCCAGCCCGCCGCCGTCCGCACGACCGCGGCCGTACAGTGCCCACCGATCGCGAATTGCGCCGACGAGTCCGCGTCACCGCGCACGTGCACGGCGGTGAGGTGTGCGGTCACGTCCGCCTTGTCTCCGTCGAGTACGACTCGGTGATTCGCCATGACGTGGTGTGTGTGGGCAGCGGCACTGTTGGCCATCTGTCCGAACTCGCTCAGCTCGGCGAGGCCGCGGTAGACACCGGTCGGGTAGACCACTTCGACGTCGTCGTCGAACACCGATGACAACCAGCTGTCGGTGTCTCTGCTGAAGTCGAGATGGTGAACGTAGAGATCGAGAACCTCGACCACATCGGCCTTGTCGAGCAGTGCGAGGACTCGATCGAATACAGCTTCCTTGGCGTCAGTCATAGTGTGCGAATTCCTGATTCAGCGAAACAGCGCCGGCGTTGAGGCACGACAGTAGCGTCCTGGCCTGCACATTCAGGTAGTGCCCGTGCCCGGCGAGCCAATTGAGCTGCGCGGGCGTAGCCCAGCAGTAGCCACGCGGCACCTCCAGCGGAATGTCGGCCTCGACGAACATGTAGCGGCTCTCCGCGTTCAGAAAGCGTCCGCCCTCCTCTGAGTGCACGACGTCATAGCGAACGCGGTCCGAACTCGCCTCGAGCACCAGCTCCAGATAGGGCGGTCGCTGGTCCCAATTCGACGGCACGCACTGCACCGTCGGCGCCAGCTCGACGGTGTCGAGGAATCCCGCCTCCAGTTTCGCCTGGACCAACAGGTGCGGCAGCCCGTCGATGCGGCGGAAGATGAACGCCGCGATCCCCTGTCCGATCGGTTCGAACAGCGGTTGTGTCCAGGTGGCGACCTCGCGGCTGCCTGCTTCTACTGCGACCGCGATGAGCCGGAAGTACTTCTCGTCGACTCGGCTCAGCTGTGACTCACCGAGTTCCCACCCCGAGACTTCGGCCAGCGGTATCCGCATGATCTCGACATCGTGGCCTGCCCGCTCGACGGTGAACCATGACTGCAGCTCGGCATCGGAGTGCAGGGCGACAGAGCTCGTCCCGTGCATCGGGAAGGTCGCGACCACCGTGCGCGAGTCCATGTTCACGACGTTGTCCTCGGACAGTAGCCGGCCGATCTGCCCCAGCGTGAGCCAGCAGAAATCGGGATGTGGCTCGACTTCGCTCATGGTCTCTACCAGCATGTTCCGATTCGATTTGCGATAGAACCAGGCGCCGTGCTCGGACTGGAGCACATCGGCAAGGACCTGACCCGCGCCGGAATCCGTGAAATATGAGAGGTACCGGACGTTTGTACCGCGGTGCACGCCGGTGTAGTTGCTTCTGGTGGCTTGCACAGTCGGGGAGAGCTGGAGCAGGTTGCGGTTGCCGGGCTCCATCTTCGCCTGCATCAGGAAGTGCAGAACGCCGTCGAACTCCTTGGCGAGGATGCCCAGGATTCCGACCTCGGGCTGGACGATGATCGGCTGCCGCCAGGAAGACACCACACCCTGTTCCACCTGCACCGACACCCCCTCCACGCTGAAGAACTTGCCGGTTCGGTGGTGCAAGTTCCCGGTGCCGGGCGCGAAAGACCATGCGTCCAGGTCGCGGAAGGGGATTCGCCGGACCTCGAACCGATTGGCCGCGGCCCGGCCCGCCAGCCATGCCGGGAAGTCGCTGGTGCGCATCCAAGCGCCGGCCCCGGTGGCCGCCGCCGACCGCGCCAACCGCTCCGACAGGTCCTGATCGGACCGGGTCCGCACCGAACGCGTACTCACAGCCCCGCCAGCACGGTCCGCAGTGCATCGATGACATGGTCCTGCTTCGACTCGGCGAGTGTCGGATACATCGGAAGGGAGAAGATTTCTTTGGCCAGGCGTTCGGTGACCGGCAGCTGCCCTTCGCGCCACCCCAGGTGGGCGAAGCCGGACATGGTGTGGACCGGCCACGGGTAGCTGATGTTGAGGGCGACGCCGTGCTCGTGCATCGCCTCGATGATCGCGTCGCGTTTCGGATGCCGCACGACGTACACGTAATAGACATGGGAGTTGCCCAGGTTCGTGCTCGGCAGCAGCAGTCCATGCGATTCGGCGAGGTCTCCAAGCCCCTTTTCATAGCGCCGGGCCACCGCGTTGCGGCCAGCGACATAGTCGTCCAGGCGAGTCAATTTGCGCCGCAGGATCTCTGCCTGTAGCTCGTCGAGGCGCGAGTTGTGACCGGGGCTACGGACGACGTAGTACACCTGTTCCATGCCGTAGTAGCGCAGCTGTTTCATGGCGTGGTCGACATCCGGGTCGGCAGTGACCACCGCGCCGCCGTCACCGTAGGCGCCGAGCACTTTGGTCGGGTAGAAGGAGAACGCCGCGGCATCGGACATGGTGCCCGCCAACCGATCTCCGTGCCGGGCACCATGTGCCTGCGCGCAGTCCTCGATGACGAGCAGCCCGAATTCGGCGGCCAGCCGCTCGATCGAGGACATATCCACACACTGGCCGTAAAGGTGTACCGGCACGATGGCTTTGGTGCGTGGGGTGATCGCCGCGCTGACCTGGTCGGTATCCATGAGAAAGTCGTCGGCACGTACATCGACGAATACCGGGGTCGCGCCCGCTCCCACTATCGCGATCACCGTCGGAGCGGCGGTATTCGATACCGTGATCACCTCGTCGCCCGGTCCGATCCCGAGCGCCTCGAGCGCCAGTTTCAACGCGTTGGTGCCGTTGTCTACCGCGGTGCAATGCGCGATGCCGTGATATGCGGCGAACTCTTTTTCGAAATTGCGGCCGCTGTCACCGAGGATCAGCTGGCCGGACTCGAAGACGGTGCGAACGGCGTCCGCGATATCTTCCTTTTCCTTCTCATATTCAGGGAGGTAGTCCCACACACGAATGCCCATCGGCGCACTCCTATACTCGTCGGCTAATAGTTTGTCGGCACAAACGCGGGCATTCGGTCAGCTGCCGCGACATTCATGATGTATTGACCGTACGGCGATTTCGCGAGCCGCCTGCCCAGTCGATGACACGACTCCTGGTCGATGTATCCCATGCGGAACGCGATTTCCTCGATGCACGCGATTCGGACACCCTGGCGACGTTCCATGATCTCGACGTATTGACCGGCCTCGATCAGCGCTTCATGGGTGCCGGTGTCCAGCCAGACGAAGCCGCGACCGAGTGACACCAGGCGAGCGCGGTTCTGCGCCAGGAAACTTCGATTGATATCGGTGATCTCGAGTTCGCCGCGCACGGAGGGCTGAAGATCCTTGGCAAGAGCGACCACGTCATTGTGGTAGAAGTACAGGCCGGTCACCGCGAGGTTCGACCGAGGACGTTCCGGTTTTTCCACGAGGTCGACCACATTGCCGTCGGCATCGATATCGGCGACACCATACCGCTGTGGATCGTGTACCGGATATCCGAACAGGATGCAACCGTCGACATCGCGGCTGTTCGTTTGCAGGATATCTATGAACCCGTGGCCATGAAAAATGTTGTCGCCGAGCACCAGAGCGACCGAGTCATCCCCGATATGACGCTCCGAGACCAGGAAGGCATCGGCTAGACCTCGTGGTTTCGCCTGCTCGGCATAGCTCAGGCACAGGCCGAGCGACGATCCGTCACCGAGCAGCGTTCGAAAGCGCGGTAGGTCCTCTGGTGTGGCGATTATTTCGATATCGGTGATACCCGCGAGCATGAGGACCGACAGCGGATAATAGATCATCGGCTTGTCATAAACCGGTAGCAGCTGCTTCGAAATAACGAGAGTGATCGGTTGCAGCCGTGTGCCACTGCCGCCGGCCAGAATGATCCCCTTCATAGAACGGCCTCCATATCTGCTTGCCCTGTCCGCCGGTCCAGACACTTTTCGAGAAAGCCGAAACATCGGAGATGGTAGGAGCTCGCGGCCCAGCCGAGGCTGATGTTGTGCCCTGCCCCGGGCGCCCGTTCGACCGAGACCGGGTGCGCCGAGGAGAAGTGGGAGGCCAAATCCCGGAGCGTGTCCGGGTCATGCCGCCACAGTGATTCGTGCTCGGCGAAGGTGAACCGAACCGGCACCGTGACCTTGGCGGCCAGTCGCGGGAAGATCATCGGCCACCGCAGCGCGATGCCCAATTCCAGCGGCGGGACGGGTGCGACGATCGCCGCACTGTCGCGGAAGGTCGACGGTGGGTAGAGCCGGGGTGGTCCCCAGCTACGCAGCGCCCGCCGCCGCACGTCCCGGAATTCGTGAATGTACGGATCGGGGCGGTGCCCGCATCCGGAGACATCGACGCCGAGCAATGGCACCGAGCCGAGCCCACGCTCCGCGGCGCGCAGCGCAAGCATCCCCCCGAAGGAATGCCCGAGCAGCAAGACGCCCGCGCCGATGTCCTGCGTGGCGGCGAAGTCGACGAGCGCCAACCGCAACGCGCGAGCCTGGGCGGTCAACGACCGCCCCTGCGGCCGGGAGCGGAAACGGCCGTACCCGGGCCGGTCCACCGCCAGCACCGCGTAACCGAGACGGGCTCCGGACGCCAGCAACGACACGTCGGGTGAGGCTTGGCCATCGAAATACGCCGCGGTCATACCGGTGCCGTGCAAGGCGACCACCGTCGCCCTCGGTGCCCCGGAAATAGGACGACTCAGCAAGGCCGACATCTTCATTGCCCCGGCCCGCAGCGTGATCGGGCGGACTTCCTCCGAGTGCGCGATCTGTGCGGTAGTCACTGTGCCAACTCCGGGTCGACCGCAATATCTGGTCCCGCGAGGGGATCAGTGGGAGTGCCGAACCACCGGTACAGAGCGGCGGTCAGGGTTGTGGCGTCACGATCGGCTCCGGCCGCCCAGGCGATATAGCCGTCCGGGCGAACCAGCAGCGCCGTGACATCGTCGAGGCCGGCGCGCTCTGCCCATTCGGCCCCGACAAACCGAACCCGGTCCCGCCATGGCGCGGCGACCTTGCCCAGCAAATCCTCGGTACCCAGATCCAGCAGCAATCCGCGCGCCGGATGAAGTAGTTCAGTCGTAGTGGTGCCCATCGCAGTGCGCAATCGCCGCGGCGGAAGCCGGCTGCCGGTCAGTGGATGCGAACCAGGGGCGCTCGGGTAGGTGATGTCAAGCCCGCTCACCGTCCCGGCCAAGTGCCTTTTGACCTCGTCGTAGCCGATCAGCTCCGTGAACAGCTCACGCACCGGGTCCGCCTCGGCTCCGGTGATGTACAGCATGCCCTGCACCCGAGTGTTGTCCAGTAGCCGCGCACCGACCGGATGGCGCTCGTCGTGATAGGTGTCGAGCAGGTCCGGCTCCGCCACGCCTCGAACCACGGCGCCGAGTTTCCATCCGAGGTTTGCCGCGTCCTGCACCCCGGTGCTCAAACCCTGCCCCCCGGCCGGAAGGTGAATATGAGCCGCGTCGCCTGCCAAAAGGACACGCCCCCGACGATATTCGGTGACCTGGCGCGTCGCGTCGGAGAACGAGCTGGCCCACTCGGCGCGCCCGTGCGCGATGGACTCGCCGGTGATGCGTTCCCAGGATGCGGCCAATTCGGTGAAGCTCACCTCGATCCCACGTTCGGCCACCGGGGCACCGAGCTCACACACCACCACCCGATCCACCGTCGGACCGAGCGCCATTGCCATGACCATGCCACCCGGGAGCCGTTCACCGAACGGACGTGGCCGGATATCACAGCCGACGATGTCGGCCAGGTACATGGCGCGGGTAGCCGGGGTCCCAGGAAATTCGAATCCGGCCAGTTTGCGCACCGCACTCTGACCGCCGTCGCAGCCGACCACATAGTCAGCCCGAAGGGCTGTCTCCCGACCGTCCGACCACGTCGTGACGGTGACCGCGGCGCCGTCGTCGACGAGACCGCGGACCTTCCAACCACGTCGGATGTCGGCACCGAGACCGTTGGCCCATTGGCCGAGTACCGCTTCGGTCTCGGACTGCGGAACTCCACGCGCACCGAAGTGACAGTCGTCGAGCACCGTGTAATCGAACAGAATGCCGCCGAAATGCCCCACCGGACTTGTTTCGAGTCCCTCGAAATCCGCGAGCAACCCGCGCTGATCGAAGGTTTCCACCGCGCGGGCGGTGAATCCGAGCCCGCGCGATTGCCGGGTCGGCTCCGACAGCTGATCCAGGACGATCACTCTCGCACCCGCCAGCCGCAGCTCGCCCGCCAGCATCAATCCGGTCGGTCCAGCGCCGACCACAATCACATCGGTGTCCATGTTCCCTCTCCGCCGTTTCCGCGCGGTTGTCAATTCACCGACCGTGGGGCGCCGAACCAGCGCCGCAGCCCGGCGCTCGGCGTCTCGTCCTCGGACCCGGCCCAGACCACATAGCCGTCCGGGCGAACAAGCAGGGCGTCGTCGCCGACGCGGTCATCCGGGCCCGCACTGACTACCTCGACCCGATGCGACCAGGGCCGCACCGCCGTTCGCAGCTCGGCGACGCGCTCATGTCGGAACCCGAGCATGACGGCACGGCCCTCGCGCGGCGTCGCGGCGGCGGTTGCGGCCACTCGCGGTAGATCCGGCAGCCGGGATCCGAGCCACGGGTGGCTGCCAGGTTCGGCGGGATACCGAATATCCACGCCGCTGATCATTCCGGCCAGATGCGCGCGCACCTGCTCCTGTGCGATCAGCTCACCCAATATGCGCCGTAGCGACTCGACCTGTGGTCCACCGAGCAGCAGTTCGGTCTGCACCCGGATATTCGCCAGGATCCGGGAGCCGACAGCATGGCGCTCTCCGTGATAACTGTCGAGCAGCTCATCGGCGGTGCCGTCGAGTCCGACCGCGAGCTTCCATCCCAGGTTCACGGCGTCCTGCAGGCCTAGATTCAACGCCTGACCGCCACTGGGCATCTGCTGGTGCGCGGCATCGCCGACAAAGAACACTCGACCGGTTCGGTATTCCCGCAACAGTCGACTGGTGTCGTCGAAAGCATTGACCCACAGAGCTCTTCCACGTCCGATGTCTTCTCCGGTGACCTCGTGCCAGGTCCGCACGACCTCGGCGAACGACGGCTCACCCGACCTCGCACCTACGGAGCAGCCGTAGCGGTGCACCATGAGTCGAGTGACACCTGCCGGATTTCGTGCGGCCACCGCGAAACCCCGCTCGAGCCGCTCGAACCGACGTGGCCGGATCTCGATGCCCACCACGTCGGCCCGCAGCAATTCACGGGTAGCCGATTCACCGACGCATTCGGCCCCGAGGAGCTCGCGCACCGTGGAGTCCGTACCGTCCGCGCCGACCACGAAAGCCGCTCGTAGCAGCCGGGTTCGGCCGTCGGCTTCGGCAGTGACCACGACGCCGTCACCATCGTCGCGCACCGCCGAGACCCGCCAGCCGCGCCGGAGGTCGGCACCGAGAGCGGTGGTCCAGGAGCACAGCAGTTCCTCGGTCCGTGTCTGGGGCACCTTCCACAGACCCGAAAAACGGCTCTCGACAGTGAGATCGAGCGGAATTCCGCCGAAATGTCCCATCTGCTCGTTCGCCGGCGCACCCAGGTCGTCGAGCAGCCCGCGCGCGTCGAATATCTCCATCGTCCGTGCGTGCAGCGTGGAGGCACGCGACTCTTCCGATATCTCCGTTCGCTGCTCCAGCACGATCACCTCGGCCCCGCCGAGCCGCAACTCGCCCGCGACCATGAGACCGACCGGGCCCGCACCGACAACGATGACCTGAGTCTGTTCGACCATCGGTCAACCACGGCCCTCGGCAAAGGCTTTCGCGTGCTGCAGCGTTGCCATGCTGTTGCCGCTCAGTGCTCGGTGTACGAATGCCTTGGCGTCGTCCACCGATTTGTCCGCACCCAGTATCGAAGCGATGTTCTCCGCGTTGATCGTGACGGTGTGCTCCGAGGTCGCCAGCACGCCGTCGGCATTCTCGACGAAGGACCATCGTCCGGTATGCAGCGACATCAGCGCGGGCAGTGTCACCTGCTTGTAGAAGATCGTGCGATGCGGGAAGGTCACCCGGTAGGACTTGGTGGTGTGCACCGAACCGTCGGCTGTCCTGGTGTCCATTTCCAGCATCTGCAGTCCCGGTGACGGTTGCGCGAAATCCACTCGTGCCACGTGGGGAAGTCGTTCAGGCCACAGTTGCGCCTCATCGATGAAGCCATAGGCGTCCGCAGCCGCGCCCGAGATTTGCAGTGAGTCCTCGAAGGTGAACGTGTAATCAGCTGCGGTATGGACGGATTCGACGTTTCTCCGCAGCCCGTCCAGTTCCCGGAGGGAGTTGGTGTTCACTGCTCTGTCGATCCAGTCGAGCCCGTCCGGATCATCGGCCACAGCGCAGTAGTTGTGTTGCAAACGCACCCGAGAGGAGCTCTCCGTCAGCGGCTCGATCAACCAGATTCCGCTCATCGACGCGACCGGCGGAGCCGAAACCTCCTGGTAAAAGGTGATCGTGCGGGCAGCCCGGTCGAAAACGCGACGTGAGGTCCAATTCTTCGCCGTGTCGTTGGCGGTTGCCCAGATCCGGATCCGTTCTTCGTCCCCGAAGGACTCGAGAATATCGACGTGGATCGTCGGTTCGAAAATTCGTGGCCAGCTGCCGACATCGGCGATGAGCCCGTAGACAGTGTCGGCGGGAGCGGCGATGTCGATCTCGTGCTCGACCTCTCGTAATGTGCTGGTAGTCATGGAAACTCCTCGTTCGCGGGTCTCAGAAATTGCCCAGTCCGCCACAGACGTTCAACGCCTGCGACGTAATGGACGCGGCGGTATCGGAAGCCAGGTAACCGACAAGCCCGGCCACCTCCTCCGGCGTCGAATAACGCCCGAGCGGAATCTTGGTCTGGAACTTCTCCAGCACGGCTGCCTCGGAGGTGCCGTAGGCCGCCGCGTACCGCTGACGCACCCGCGAGGCCATCGGGGTCTCCACGTAGCCGGGGCAGACAGCGTTGACGGTGATTCCGCTCGGAGCCAGCTCATTGCCCAGTGCCTTGGTGAATCCGACGACACCGTGCTTCGACGCCGAGTAGGGCGCGCCGAGCACCACGCCCTGCTTGCCCGCCGTGGAGGCGATATTGATGATGCGGCCCCGGCTCTTGACGCGCATACCGCCGGTGTTGAGTACCTCACGAGTCACTCGGAAGACGCCGGTGAGGTTGGTCTCGATAATGTCCTCCCACAGCTCGTCGGCGATATCCGCGGTTACTCCGCCACCGCTACGGCCCGCGTTGTTCACCAGCACATCGACAGATCCGAAGCGGTCGACAGCGGCCTGTACGAACTCACGCACAGCGTCACCCGAGCGGATATCCACCGGGGCGCCGTCCACGGTCAGATCCTCTGAGCACAACTGCTTCACCGTGGCGATCACGTCTTCCTCGGTGCGCGCACCGAGGAAGACCCGGTGTCCTTGACTGCCGAGCAGTCGGGCGACGGCCAATCCGATTCCACTGGTGGCCCCGGTGATCAGGGCAACCGGCATTTCGATTTCCGACATAGCGATCTCCGTTCAGGACACAGTGGTGAGGTGGGCGCGGACGGCGGCGATGAGAGCCGCCGGGGTGGTGGCGTCGAGCAGGGTGTCCTCGTCGAGCGAGATGCCGAGTTCCCGCTCGATCCGGCCGCTGGCCTCGAGCAACGCCAGCGAGTCGTAGCCCAGATCTTCGAACGGGGTGTCCATGACGCGATCGGTGAATTCCACGCCCTCGTCACCAGCTGCTTCGATCATGATCCGACCAAGGTCGGCCATGGTGAAGGTGTCTGCCATTGTCTTTCTCCTTCAGGATTGTGCGTTCGTGACGACGAGCGCGGAATTGAACCCGCCTTGACCGCGTGCCAGGATGAGCGCCGCGCCGATCGAGGCGGGCCGGGGATGAGCCACCACCAGGTCGAGACCGAGTTCCGGGTCCGGTTCGATATTCACTGTCGGCGGGATGAGTTCGTGCCGCATGGCGAGTAGCGCGGTGACCAGATCCAGTGGTCCCGCGCCCGAGTACAGGCGGCCGGTCATCGTCTTGGGCGCGGTCACCGGCACCGCCCGCTTTCCGAAGATCTTCGAGATGGCCTGTGCTTCGATGCGGTCGAGTGCAGAGATTCCCGCAGCGTCGGCGAAGACGACATCGATGTCGCCCGGGGTGAGCCGCGCGTCGGCCAAGGCGATCTCGATGGCTTTGTGCAGACCGGGTGCCGTCGCACCGTCGGCGAGGTCGAAGGTCGCGCCGTAGCCGGCGATCGTGCCGTAGGGGCTCGCACCACGTCGCGCGGCGCGCGCTGCCGATTCGACGATCAGTATCGCGCCGCCCTCGCCCGGCACATGGCCGTTGGCACGCACATCGAATGGCAGGTAGGCGGCCGACGGTTCCTCGCTGGTGCTGAGCCGCCCGCTCGCCTGTTGTCCCACCCAGCCCCACGAGCACATCGAAGAATCCACGGCGCCGGTAACGATCGTCTCGGTGCCGCGGCGGATCGCGCGCCGTGCCTGCGCTCCAGCATCGAGGCCACCGGCCTGATCGCTGACCAACACGCCCGCTGGACCCTTCATCCCATGGCGAATAGCGATCTGACCGCTGTTCACCGCATAGAACCAGGCAAAAGACTGATAGGCGCTGACATGGCGACCGCCACGACTCCACAGGTTCGCCAGCTCGCGCTGGCCGAATTCGAATCCACCCGAAGAACTGGCGGTGATCACGCCCATGTCGAATGCGGGAACCTCGCTCGGGGCGATGCCGGCGTCCGCGAGCGCCCAGTCCGTGGCCGAGAGCGCCAGCTGTGTCATCCGATCGGTCTGGGGCAGCAGTCTGCCCGGCAGATGATCGACGGCCACAAAGCCGGGAACCTCACCCGCGAGCTGAGCCGGATATCGACTCGGATCGAATCGGGTCACCCGGTCGATCGCGGATTTGCCCGCTACCGTGGCGTCCCAGAAGTCCTCGGTGCCCAATCCGTTCGGTGCGACCACACCGAACCCGGTCACAACCGCCGTCGTCATCGCACGCTCCGTTCGGGGCCGGCCAGCACCATGGCGCTCTGGAAGCCACCGAAGCCGCTGCCCACAGTGAGCACCGCGTCGGTCACATGGGCGCGGGCGTTCACGGGAACGTAATCGAGATCGCATTCAGGATCGGGGGTGTGCAGATTGGCTGTCGGCGGCACCGTATCGTGCTGCATAGCCAGAATCGAGGCCGCGATCTCGATCGAACCGATCGCGCCGAGCGAGTGCCCGATCATCGATTTGATCGAGCTCACCGGTACTCGGTACGCGTGCTCGGCCAAACTCCGTTTGAATGCTGCAGTCTCGTGCCGGTCGTTCTGTTTGGTGCCCGATCCGTGCGCGTTGATGTAATCGATTTCGTCCGCGTTCATGGTCGCTTCGTCGAGCGCGACACGGATGGCCTCGGCCATCTCGATGCCGTCCGGTCGAAGCCCGGTCATGTGGTAGGCATTGCTTCGCGTCGCGTAACCGGCGATCTCGGCGTAGATGCGGGCACCTCGACGCTTGGCCGATTCGAGTTCCTCCAGGACGAACATGGCCGCGCCCTCGCCGAGTACGAAGCCGTTGCGGGTGCCGTCGAACGGGCGAGACGCCGTATCCGGCTCCTCGTTGCGAGGTGTCGTCGCCTTGATGGCATCGAAACTCGCCACAGTGATCGGCGAGATCGGTGCATCGGTGGATCCGGCCACCATCACGTCGGCCGAACCCTCGCGGATCAGTTCTATCGCGTATCCGACCGCGTCGATACCGGACGTACAGCCAGTCGAGACCACCGTGCTCGCACCGCGCGCGCCGACCGAATTGGACACCTCCGCGGCGAACGAGCTCGGCACCAGGTAGTCGTACAGGTGCGGCACCGCATATCGATGATCGACGAGGTCCAACCGACCGCCATCACTGACGACGCGGTATTCCCAGTCGAGTCCGGTGGCCGCGCCGACAGCCGTCCCCACTGTGACCCCGACCCGATACGGGTCGTAACGATCGATATCGATCCCGCTGTCGGCCACCGCTGCCTTCGCCGCCACGACAGCGAACTGCGCCGCGCGGTCCATCCGCCGGATCTGCTGCGGGGTCAGACCGAGAGCGTCGGGATCGAAGTCCACCTCCGCCGCGATGCGGGAACGGAACTCGGAGGCGTCGAAGAACGTGATAGGGCGAGTCGCGGTGCGGCCCGAACTCAGCAGATCCCAGAACGCCTCCCGCCCGATCCCACCGGGCGCGAGCACTTCCAATCCGGTGACCACGACTCGTCGACGGTTCATGCGTCGGCTGCCCAACTGTAGAACCTCGTGGCCATCGCATCGGCCGGCGATCGCCAGTCAGGGCTGTATGCTTCGATGAATGGCTTCAGGTCGTCACTGATCTTGACGAAACGAGGATCTGCCTTCGCACTTTCGATCCGTTCGTTCCCATCTGCCGACTCGAAGTCTTGCAGATGAAAATACAGTCCGCGGTAGTAGAACAGCTGCCGACGGCGCGTCCCCATACGATGCGGCATCTCGGTGCCATCGAATTCGGCGAACAATCCCGATACTTCGGCGTGCCGTTCGGGCGCCATCCGCGCCACAATCAACGTGCTGTGCACTGGACTCTCCTTTTCTCGGCATCAACCCGCACAGTCGACGACAAACTCGTCTGAATTGGCAGTGATTCCGCTCTGTGCCGGATCAGTTGGCGGCTTCGCCCCTATGCCATTTCATGATCTGAGATAATTGCATCTTATTCAAGGTCCCGGCCGGTCAGAATAGTGTCAATTTCCCATCACGCCCGGTCCGGGAATTTGACACGGACTTGACACTTTGCACATACCCGCAGGTCAGCGCCGAGCCGTGCACCCTATCTGAACTTGACAAAGAATTGTCAAAAACATGGATCACCCAGGTGTTGCCAACCCGCCGAACGTTCCGACATCCTTGAGTAGCCAGCATCTCAGTCCAACACGACAATCCGAAGGCATTTATCGTGTTATTCACATTTTATGCAGTCGAATGTCCACCAGAAGATCGTCCGGGAGTGTAATGCGCTACCTGTTCACCACACTGCCCGGGATATCGCACCTCCTGCCGCTGATACCGTTCGCTCGCGCCGCAGCCGCAGCGGGTCACGAGGTACGAATCGCGTGCGCTGGTACCGCGTTACCTGCTGCTGTCGCAGCTGGATTTCCGGCAATAGCGATCGACGATGAATCAACCAAACCGTACGAGGAAATCGTGCGCCGTATCAGCGAAACCGAAATGACCCGAGAATTGCCGCCGGCCGAGCTGCACGCGCAATTCGCGGCGGCCTTCGGCGCGACCGGAAATCTCATGATCGACGGCCTCGTAGCGGGCATTCGCGAGTGGTACGCCGATGCTGTCGTCTACACACCCATGGCGGTTGCAGGCCTGGTCGCCGCACGCGCGACAGGCGCGACGGCCATCATGCACGGCCTCGGGACCCGATGGCCGACCTACGGTCCCGCGCTCGCACATCTTCGGGACGTCTCCCGTGAGCTGGGTGTCGAGCACTGCGACGAGGCCGATATCGAGATCGACGTCAGTCCCCCATCGCTCGAGCGCATCCACAGCCGGACCACCCCGGCACCGACGGAAACTTTCGCCGAGGTCGTCCATCCGATGCGATACCTGCCTTACAACGGCGGTGGGGAACTGCCCGGTTGGGTCCGCGAATCGCCGAGCCGCCCGCGCATCGTCGCGACGCTCGGATCGATGTCGGCCAGCTACGGCGACGGCACACTACTACGCCACATTATCGAAGCCAGTGCGGATCTCGACGTCGAGCTCGTCCTGATGACCGGCGGCAACGCCCCGCCTGATCCGCTGCCTGATCATGTGCGCTCGGTGCCTTGGGTACCGCTCAGAGCTGCCATGGACAACTGTTCGGCCGTCGTCCATCACGGCGGTTCGGGAACGACATACGCCGCCCTAGACGCTGGTGTCCCGCAGCTGGCGATACCCGATCGCGGCACCGACAGCGATACGACCGCGAGCGTCATCGCCGCACGCGGGGCCGGCCTGCGGCTCGATCCCGACAAGGTCACTGCGGCGACGGTCGCGCAACTGCTCGGCGAACTGCTCGACCCCGATGGCTGCCGCATCGCCTGTGCCGAAGTCGCGCGGGAATTGCACGACATGCCCGCGCCGAGCACGGTGCTCGATCGGGTGACCGCCACTGTGCGCGCCAACCGCGCGACCACCCGGACAGGGGCGTAATGGAAACACGACGACTGCGTATCGAGGGTGCGGTGGAATTCACCGCACCCGCCTATCGAGACGGCCGCGGAGTGTTCACCAGCCCGTTCCAAGGGGATGTGTTCGACGCCACGCTCGGACACGGCTTGTTCCCGGTGCGCGACATCAGCCACAACGTGTCCGCCCGCGGCGTGCTGCGCGGCATCCACTACACGACCACTCCACCCGGCCGGACGAAGTTCGTGTACTGCCCGCACGGCCGTGTCACGGACTACCTGGTCGATCTGCGCACTGGTTCGCCGACCTTCGGGCAATGGGAGAGTACGGAATTGGGCGGCGCCACCGTCCGCGCTCTGCTGATACCCATGGGCGTGGGACACGCCTTCCTCTCGCACGAGGCGGGATCGATCGTCGTCTACGTCATGTCCGAGGGGTACCGGGCGAGCAACGAGCTCGCGGTCGACGCGCTCGATCCCGAGATCGGGCTGCCGATGCCGCACGAACTCGCAGTACAGCAATCGGACCGAGACCGCAACGCGCCCACCATCGCGCAGGCTCGCGAGCGCGGGCTGCTCCCGAGCTACCAAGTATGCCAAGACGTGGAGGCGAAGCTGTGGCCATGACCGATCCCCTCGTCACCGTGCTCGGTGCCACCGGATTCGTCGGCTCCGCGGTAGTGCGGGAACTGGCCATGCGACCGATTCGGTTGCGTGCGGTAGCCAGACATCCGGCGCCGGTGCCGACCGGCACAACGGCGACGATCGAGGTCTGCGAACACGATCTCACCGCACCTGGTGCGGTGACCGAGGTCGTCGCGGACGCGGACATCGTGGTGCACTGCGTCGCCTACATCGCGGGCGCCTCGACGTGGCGGATCACCGAAGGCGACAATGCGGCCGAACGAGTCAACGTCGGCATCGCCGAAGAGCTCGCCAACGCACTGGGCCGGCGAACCACACCGACCGACGTCGTCTTCGCGGGCGCGGTATCCCAAGTGGGAGGCAGCGCACCGGAGACAGTCGATGGTACCGAGCAGGACAACCCGTCCGGCGAATACGACCGACAGAAGCTACGCGCGGAGCGCCTGCTGCTCGAGGCGACCACCGCGGGACCGCATCGCGCCACATCTATCCGGCTGCCAACGGTTTTCGGTTCCAGCGCGCGCTCGACAGCACGGGACAAAGGTGTCGTATCCATGATGATCCGGCGCGCGCTGGCCGGCGAGCCGCTCACCATGTGGCATGACGGCACCGTGCGACGCGATGTGGTCTTCGTCGATGACATCGCCCGCGCACTGGTCGCGGCCACCGACCACACCGGGAAACTGGCGGGCCGCGCGTGGGTGCTCGGATCCGGCCGAGGTATCCCGCTGGGCGAGCTGTTCGGCACCATCGCGGATCTGGTAGCCGAACGCACCGGCGTTCGCGTGCCTGTGGTCTCGGTGCCCCCACCGGCACATGTAGAAGCAGGCGATCTGCACAGTGTCACCGTCGATTCCACGGCTTTCCGCGCCATCACCGGCTGGCAGCCCACCGTCGAGCTGGAGACGGCACTGCGCCGAACCATCGAAGTCTGTGCGACCGCACAGGACCCGGCCCGTTCGCGGGCGACCTGATAACCGAGGCACCTGGCCTCGCGAACTCGACGAAACAGCGGGCTGCCCGACAGCTCGAGAACGGAGCGCACAAATGGATGTCGGTCTTGTCTTCGACCTGCGCAATCCCGCACAGTGGCAGCGGCCATGGGCCGATCACTATGCCCGCGCTCTCGAGTTCTGTGAGGAGGCGGATCACCGTGGGGCAGGCGGGATCTGGTTCACCGAACATCACCTGTTCGAGGACGGTTATCTGCCGCAGCCACTGACCTTCGCGGCAGCGGCCGCGGCACGGACACACCGTGTCCGCATCGGAACCGCCGTCGTCCTGCCCGCCCTTCGCAAGCCGGCCCAGCTCGCCGAAGAGGCAGCACTGGTGGACCTGATCAGCGGTGGCCGACTCGAACTCGGGCTGGGGGCCGGCTATCGAGTGCCCGAATACCAGCTCTTCGACGCTGAATTCAGCAAGCGGTTCCGGCGTACCGGCGAGACGATCGCGCAGATCCTGCGACTGTGGGAGACCGGCGGCGTCACCCCGGGTCCGATACAGGATCCGGTACCGGTGTGGGGCGGTTTCTACGGCCCCCGCGGTGCGCGGCTGGCTGGTCAGCTCGGCATCGGCCTGCTGCACATCTCGCATGAGATGTTCGCCCACTATCAGGCGGGTCTGGCGGAGGGCGGCCACAACCTCGACCTGGCCCAGGTCTCGGACCTGGTGCCGATCGTGCTGGCCGACGATCCGGACGCGGCGTGGGAGCGCATCGGCCCCCATCTGGCGCATCAGAAGAACACCTATCGTCGCTCCTCTGTCGAAGGCACCGACCGGCCGGCACCGCCCGTGTTGACCTCCGCGCAGCTGCGCGAACGGCCGGCCGACGGTTCATGGGCCGCCCTCGAGATCCTCACCCCGGAGCAGGCCGCGGTGCGCATCAACGACCGCATCGCGGGATTGCCTGTCCGACATCTGCTCTTCTGGGCCGATATCGCCGGAATGCCGGATGATCTGGTGGCCCGCAATATCGAGTTGGTGAGCCAACGCCTACCTGCCCTGCTCGCCGAGCAGCGCAGTACCGCGAACACTGCGCGATGACCGCGAGGTGGGTCAGATGAGTGGCGAACTCTACATCGCCGGTTGCGCGACCTGGCTGCCACCGGTGGTGACAACAGCACACGCCGTCGCGCGCGGCGAGTGCGAAGCGGGCCTGGCCGCGGCGACCGACATGGTGTCGGTCACCGTCGCGGAGAAGGAATCCGGACCGGAAATGGCCGCGCTCGCCGCGGCCACCGCACTCGACCGCGCGAGTATCGCCCCCGAGCGCATCGATCTGATCCTGCACGCCAACCTCTATTTCCAGGGACACCACCTGTGGTCTCCCGCGTCCTACATCCAGCGGGTGGCGGTCGGAAACCACTGCCCCGCGATGGAGATCCGTCAGGTGTCGAACGGCGCAATGGCGGCGTTGGAGTTGGCCAGTGCCTACCTCACCGCATCCGGCGAGCGCGACAGCGCGCTCATCACCAGCGGTGACCGCATGAGTCCACCCGGGTTCGACCGCTGGCGCAGCGACCCAGGAACCGTCTATGCGGACGGCGGAACAGCACTCATCGTCTCGCGCCGCGCCGGCTTCGCGATTGTGCGCAGTGTCCACACCGTCTCCGACCCGGAATTGGAGGGCATGCACAGAGCCGGCGGGCCGGGCGGGGCTCCGACTCCGACCGATCAGCCGGTCGTCGATCTCGAGGCACACAAGCGTGAGTTCGTCGCCGCCCGAGGTCGTGCCTTCAGTGCCGCACGGGTCGCAGCAGGCCAGAAGGCCGCACTGTTCGGCGCCCTCGCCGCTGCCGATGTCGAACTCGCGCAGATTGCGCGAATCTCGTTGCCGCACATGGGATGGCGACGCATCAAGGCCGGCGTTCTCGCCCAATTCGACATCGATCCAGCGATCACCACATGGTCGTGGAGTCGCACCATCGGTCACCTCGGCGCCGGTGACCCGATCGCCGGACTCGACCACCTCGTCACCACCGGCGCCGTCGGGCCAGGAGACCTCTGCCTGTTGGTCAGTGTCGGTGCCGGCTTCAGTTGGTCCTGCGCCGTAGTCGAAATCGTGGAACGCCCACCGTGGGTGGACAACTCTGAGAGCAGACCCGATGAATAGCCCAACACTGGCAATGATGTTCCCCGGCCAGGGTTCGCAGTATACGCGGATGGCCGCCGACCTGTATCGACGCGAGCCGACCTTCACCTGTGCCATGGACGAGGTCTTCGAGGCTATCGGTGCCGACGGCGGACGGATGTGCGACGACTGGCGCGCTGAAGAACCCGCTGTTCCCATCGACCATGTAACGCGCGCTCAGCCGCTCTTGTTCGCCGTCGACTATGCACTCGGCCGCATGGTTATGAACTGGGGGTTTCGACCTGACGTTCTCATCGGGCACAGTATCGGTGAGATGGTGGCCGCCGTATTCGCCGAGATCTTCTCGCTGCAAGAGGCCGTGGGCATAGTCCTCGACCGTGTGCGGCGGCTGGCCGACGCGCCGCCGGGCGGGATGCTCGCGGTCGCCGCGGCGGTCGATGAGGTCGAGCGATATCTCTCGCAGTTGACCGCGGTCGCAGCGGTCAACGCGCCGAAACAGACCATCCTCGCAGGACCAAGTGCTGAACTCGACGTCATCGCCGCTGAACTGCGAACGGCCGGGAAGGCAAGCCGACGCGTGCCATCCCTCACGGCCTTCCACAGTCCTGTCTTGGCGCCCGCAGCCGCGGGCAGCGCGGCCTACCTTCGATCTACGAATCCGAGGCCGCCCCGGATACCGGTCTTTTCGTGCTACACAACCGACCCGCTGGACGAGCGAACCGCGACAGATCGTGACTACTGGGTACGCCAACCCGTCGACACGGTGCGGTTCTGGCCGACCCTCGACAAGCTGATGGCCAGTTACAACGATCTGATCTGCGTCGAGGTCGGCCCGGGGCGTGGCCTGTCCATGCTCGCGCTCCGTCACCCTGCCGTGCGCGAAGGGCGCGTTCCTGTAGTGGCGGTCTCCCCCGCGCGACCCGGCATCGGCGACGGCGACTGGAGAACCGCCGCCGCGGCTTTCGCGTCACTCAGCACCCTCTTCCAGCTTCCGCGCTGAGGACAGCTCGGCGTCGATGCTGATTACGGAGTCACTCATGGTCGATATTTCAGTCTGGCACCCCGGTACGGATATCCAAGCACCCACCGAACAGTCGAACCCCAACGTGGGCACACTACGGCTCGGGCATCGCGAACGCTTACTCATCGAACTATTGATGGAAGGCTGCACCGATGCGGCAATCGCTCGCCGGATGTGTTTGTCCGAACGCACCGTTCGGCGAATAACTGCGCGGCTCATGGCCTCTCTCGGCGCGCGCAGCAGGTTCGAAGCCGGTGTCCGAGCCGCCCAGGCAGGCTGGTGTACCGGGTCGCCCAGTAAAGGCATACGCCGTGAACGCCGATGACCGACGCCAAGCCGTCGGGCTCCACGGCTGCGGCGAAGCCTCCGTAGTCGACGGTGACAACGGCAGAGTCGAATCGGTAGATGGATGGTGACAGGGCACTGCATGGTGCGCCACGGTTCGCTCGTCCCGGTCTGGTTCCACCGCCCACGCAGCAAGTGGTCACCCCGCCTCACCACCGTCTACGCCATCTACGTGCGATAGCCTCCAGAGGCTGGGCGCCGGCTCCCGGACCCTTGATGCCACGTCGGCCGGTCTGGTCGGGTGCCTGAAATCTCTGCTCACCGCGTGATCCATCGACCTTCCCATCCGAGAAATTCGAGCACGGAGGCAACCAGATGAGTTCGACACAGGCGTCATGGGCCGACGGAACGCGGCTCTACGAGTTCGTCGAGAATTACGCGGGAATGGGCGAGCATCGCACCGGCACCGATGTCGACCACGACACCATCGCGCTGTTCGCCGATGAACTGACTCGCCTCGGCGCGAGCATCGAATACCAGTCGTTCACCTTCGACCGATACGCCCCGAACACCCAGGTGACCATCGGTGGCGAGCTCGTCGAGTCGGAAGCGCTGTATTACCAGAGCGTCGGCGTGCTCGACACCGACTTCCCGAGTACGGCCGCCGTGCACGCCACCGAGGGCGACCGCACCTCCGACGAACTCGATGCCGCGATCACCACCGCCGAGAACGCGGGGGCGCCGGCCGCGGTGATCGCGACCCTCAACCCGCTGGGTCAGCTCGTGCTGCCGAACCGCTATCCCACCGTTGTCGGCCGGATGCCGGTGGTCCTGGTCCCCGGTCGGGTGGCCGATGACCTCGCATCCAAGCCGGTCCGCCTGCGTTTCTCCGCCGACGTCGTCGCGGGCTCGAGTACGAACGTGATCGCCACCTTCGCCGCCGCGGACAACGCCGATGCCAAGCCGCTCCTGCTGGCGACACCGCTCAGTGGCTGGTTCGGTTGCGCGGCCGAACGCGCGACCGGTATCGCCGTCGCGTTCGCCCTCGCCGAGCGATTCGCCGGGCAACGCCCGGTGGTCGTGGTCGGCGCACCTGGACACGAGATCCTGCACCACATCGGTCTGGAGCACTATCTACGCACCTTCGAGTTGGATCCGGCACTGATCGTGCACCTGGGCGCCAATGTCGCGCTCGGCGTTCGGAAAACACCCGAGGGCCCCGTCGAACTCGCGCCGTCGGTCACCGATCCGCACCACATCCCGAACGTCGGGCGTTCATTGTTCGTCAGGATGGACGAGGTTCGATACGGCCCGGTCGAGCAGGCACTGGCCACTGCGGGACTGGCACCGATCCTCAACCCCCCTAAGTGGTTCGGTGAAGGTGAGCTGTGGGCTGATGCGAGCCCGGCACCATTGATGTCGTTCGTCGGGATCACCCCGGCCTTTCACACCCCGGCCGACACCCCTGCCGACACTACTTCCCCCGCAGCGTTGGCGATCGTCGCTCGGGCCGTGGGTACGGCCGTCGACCGTTACCTCGACCAGAGTTGACCGATCGGCCCAACTCCTTTGCTCACATCGTTGTTCGAATGTTCTTGCCTGCCCCAGAGACCGACTGATCTCGATCGCCGTTATTTCCGCAGGATTTGCTGGAGCGGCAAGGTTCGTTGTCGAGTTGTGGTCGTCCCGGGAAAGGTTGTGGGACGGAACAAATCCCCGAAACCACAGGAAGCAACGATGATCATCACAGCTCGATTCACGACAAGACGCATGCGTCGATACGCCCGCGCGGTGGGGATCACCGCGGTCGCCACGGTGCTCACGCTCAGCTCCGCGGCGTGCGCCACCGACACCACGGGCGAAGAGGTGCCCTCGTATGCTGTTGCGACCAAGGGTGATCCGGACTTCGACAAGACCTTCCGGCACGAATTCGCCGATGTCGACGGTGTTCGTATGCACTACGTGACCGGTGGCAGCGGCACACCGGTGGTGCTGATCCACGGCTGGCCGCAGACCTGGTACGGCTGGTGGGAGATCATGCCCGCGCTGGCCGAGAAGCACACCGTCTACGCCGTCGACCTGCCCGGATTGGGCGACAGCACCGGCTCACCGAGCGACTACAGCAAGGCCGGCCTGGCGCGCTACGTCCACACCCTCGTGGCCGATCGGCTCGGGGTGCGCGACGCGCGGGTCATCGGACACGACTTCGGCGCGGCGGTCGCGTTTCACTACGCGAGTCAGTTCCCCGACGACACCGCGAGCCTCGGCTACCTCGACCTGCCACTGCCGGGGCCCGCGGTCGATGCGGCCACCTACCGTTCGATGAGCTGGCACATCGCTTTCCACTCCCAGCCGAGGGTTCCCGAAGCGGTGGTCGGCGACGATGTCCGTGACTACCTCGCCCTGTTCTACCCCCAGGTCTCCTACGGCGGAACGGCTTTCGGCGGCACCTCACAGCAGTCGCCGTTCACCGACGCCGATATCGACGAGTACGCGAGGACCTACGCCCGCCCGGAGAACCTGACGGGCGGTTTCGAGCTGTACCGGACCCTCGACCAGGACGTCCGCGATTCGGCCGCGGCGGCCCCGACACCCGTTCCGACCCTGCTCCTGACGGCGCAGGGACAGGTCGAACCGGTGCGGGCGAGCACGGCCGGCCGGCTGACGAACATCGTGCGCGCGGTGGATGTGCCCAACGCCGGGCACTGGCTCGTCGAGGAGAACCCGCAGTTCGTCACCGCGGAACTGCTGGAATTCCTCGATGACTGAGCGGCCGGCGGTGTGCACGTCGGCCGACGCCCGCCGGGACGCCCCTGAACGGTCTCCGAGACGAGGCGGTCAGTAGTCGAGGGCGTGTTCTGGCTGGCAGACGTCCAAGGGCGACGGCAGGTAGCGGACGACGGCGTCCAGGAGTGGGGCGATGTCGTCGCTCGCGAGGGGAGCGACGCACAGGATGGGCACGATGTCGCCGTTGCGGGTGCGGCGGCGGATGCGGTTGTGCAGGTCCCGAAGGGTGAGCGAGCCCAGCTCCGCGGGGTCTGGTTCGGTCAGTGCCTCGACGAGGGCCCGGCACCAGCGTCCGGCGGGTTCCCCAGGGATTCCGACAGCCGCGAGCGCCGCCGGCGAAACCAGTTCGATGGCGCCGTCGAACTCGGTGCCGGTGCCGGCCGGGACCTGCAGTACCAGCGGCGCTGCCCCGCGAGTGTCGGCGACCGTGCGGACACAGCGGTCGAAGTCAGCGGCGGGTTGATCGAGTCCGTTGACCAGGCACAGACGGGCGACCTGGTGGTCGTCGGCGACTCGCAACATGGTTTCCAGCCGCGGGGTGCTGTGCGCGGCGGCGTTCACGACCACGATGACCCCGTCGGCTACGCGGATGCAGCGTTCCAGGTCGGCGATGCGGGCATCGCTCGACAGCGCGGCGACGCGAATCGTGTGTTCGACACCGTCCGTCGACCAGTGGACCGTGTTCTCCGTGTCGCCGAAACATCGGCGCAGGCGGTGGACCACCTGTGTCGCCCCGGCCGGATCGCCGATGATCGTGACGTTGCGGACCGACTGCGGGTCAATTGCTTTGGTGCCCATCGCGTTGCGGTACTCCAGATCGACGTCATCGCATCCCCGATGCGCCCACCGTACCTGCGACCGAGCAGCTCTGGAACGGAATTCCGCCCCAAAGTAGAACGTGTTCCTATACCGTCGGCCACGTGCAGAAAGAACAACGCCCCGCCGTGGCTGACTGGTTCACTGCGGACGACGGCCAGGTACGCCTCAAAGGAACCCGCTGCAATGACTGCGGCACGCCGTACTTCCCGAAGAACACCCTGGCCTGCCGCAACCCGAAGTGCACAGGCACCCACGACGGCACCGAGCTGGTCGAGTACCTGTTCTCCACACGCGGGCGGATCTGGTCGTACGCGGACGCGCGGTACAAGCCGCCCGCGCCCTACGTCTCGGCCGATCCGTTCGTGCCCTACATCGTCGCGGCGGTGGAGCTCGAGGTCGAGCAGATGGTGATTCTCGGGCAGGTCGTGCGCGGCCTCACGGTGGACGACCTGGCCGTCGGCATGCCGGTCGAACTGACCGTCGGCACGCTGTACGAGGACGACGACGCCGAGCACACGGTGTGGATGTGGAGGCCGGTCAATGACTGATACGAACAATCGCGACATCGCCGTCCTCGGTGCGGGCATGCACCCGTGGGGCAAGTGGGGCCGCAATTTCGTCGAATACGGTCTGGTGGCGGCGCGGGCGGCGCTGGCCGATGCCGGGTTGAACCACCGCGACGTCGGCTACATCGCCGGCGCGGACACCATCCGCAACGGGTACCCCGGTTTCGTCTCGGGGGCGACTTTCGCCCAGGCGCTCGGCTGGTCGGGTGCGCAGATCTCGAGTAGCTACGCCGCCTGTGCCTCCGGTGCGCAGGCCATCGCCAACGCGCGTGCGCAGATCCTGGCCGGACTGTGCGAGGTCGCGCTGGTGGTCGGCGCGGATACCACACCGAAGGGCTTCTTCCAGCCGGTCGGTGGCGAGCGCCGCGACGACCCGGACTGGCTTCGCTTCCACCTGCTCGGCGCCACCAACCCCATCTATTTCGCGCTGTACGCCCGTCGCCGGATGGCGTTGCACGGTGCCACGCTCGACGACTTCGCCGCCGTCAAGGTGAAGAACTCCCGGCACGGCCTGAACAACCCGAATGCCCGCTACCGCAAGGAAGTCTCGGTCGAGGAGATCTCCGCCTCGGCGATCGTGTCGGACCCCCTGCGGTTGCTCGACATCTGCGCGACCAGTGACGGTGGCGCCGCTGTGGTGCTCACGTCGATGGATTACGCCCGTCGTCACGGCATCGCCGATCCGGTGCGTATCTCAGCGCTGTCGACGGTCACGCCGACGTTCCCCAAGACCGTGCTCGATCTGCCGGATTTCTCGACGGATTCGGCCGTGGCCGTCGAGCCACCGTCGCGCACGTTCCGGTCGGCCATCGCGCACGCCGCCTATGAAGAGGCCGGTCTCGGTCCCGAAGACCTGTCCCTGGCGGAGGTCTATGACCTGTCCACCGCGCTGGAACTGGACTGGTACGAAGACATCGGGCTCTGCGAGACAGGTGCGGCAGAATCTCTGCTGCGCAGTGGCGCAACGACATTGGGCGGACGAATCCCGGTGAATCCCAGCGGCGGTCTGGCCTGCTTCGGCGAAGCCATCCCCGCACAGGCCATCTCCCAGATCTGCGAGCTCACCTGGCAGCTGCGCGGCCGGGCCGAGGGCCGCCAGGTGGACAACGCCCGAGCGGGCATCGCGGTGAACCAAGGTCTCTTCGGCCACGGATCGGCCATCATCGCCACGCGCTGACCCACCACATCATCGAGGTCGGCTCACCGATACCCCGGTCCCTATCAGGGGTTTCGGTGATCACCCGCACCGGCGCCGTCGCTTCAGCCCGCTACCTCGGCTGCTTGCCGCTCGCCTGTCAGGTCGGCTACCCGGTTTCGGGCGCGTTCGAGAGACCGCTGTAGGCGCTCCCCGCCGAATTCGTCGTTGCCCGTGTAGACGAACTCGACGTCGTCGATGCCGATGAAACCCAGCGCCGTGCGCAAGTACGGTTCGACGTGATTCATGCTCGCCAGCGGACCGCCCGTCTCGTAACCGGCGTCGCCGGTGCCGACGATGACGAAGGCACGCTTGCCCGAGGTGAGTGGTGTGTACGGTGCCGCGGCCGCCGGGTCGAAGGAGAAGGTGCGCCCGACCCGAACGATCTGGTCGATGTAGGCCTTCAGCATCGCCGGAACCCCGAAGTTGTACATGGGAACTCCGAGCACCAGCACGTCGGCGGCGAACAGCTCGTCCACCAACTGGTCGCTGTAGGCCAGGGCCGCGCGCATCGGTGGGGTGCGCCGGCTCGGTGGGGTGAAGGCGGCGGCGATCCAGTCCTCGGTGATGTGCGGAGGCGGTTCGTGGCCGAGGTCGCGGCGGATCACCCGGTCGCCGGGCCGGCCCTCGCTCCAGCGCGCGACGAACTCGGCGACCAGCGTGCGAGTGTGGGAGCGCGACCGGCGCGGGCTGGCATCGAGCTGAAGTAGCTGGGCCATCTGAAACTCCTGTCGGGACTGTGTCGGCTTGTGACACCGAGCCTGCCCGACGGCGAACATCAGCGTAAGAACGCACATTTCTGTAACCCGGTACCCTTTTCCATACCTTTGCCGGTGAGACGAGGATGTGGCATGGCGACACGTAAGCAGGATCTCGATTTCGACTGCCCGGTCGAGGTCACCCTCGATGTGATCGGCGGCAAATGGAAGGGCATGATCATCTTCCGGCTGAGCGAGGGAGCGGCGCGGTTCAACGAGATGCGCCGCGCCATGCCGCACGTGACCCAGCGAATGCTCACCGCGCAACTGCGCGAACTCGAGCGCGACGGTGTACTCACCCGCACCGTGTATCCGGAGGTCCCACCCCGGGTCGAGTACGAGCTGACCGACTTCGGCCGCGGTCTCGTCCCGATCATCCTGCTGATGGAGACCTGGGGCGAGCAGTACCGGGAACAACTCCGTCAGGCCGGATAGACACCCCGACCGCCTCGTAGTCCTCCGGAAACGCTGAGCAGAGCCGTTTCGACCTGGAAACAACCATCCGTTGCGGTGCCCTGCCCTCTTGTGAGAGTCTATCTCTCATTAAGAGGTACTACCTCTAAGGAGGGCACACGTTGCGAGTAGTCCAGTGGGCCACCGGCGGAGTCGGCAAGGCGGCGATCGAGGCGGTGCAGGCTCATCCCGAGCTGGACCTGGTCAGTTGCTATGTCCATTCCGAAGCCGAGAGCGTACGACCGACCTGCATCCGCTGGTGCTCTCGGTGATGGCGCCGAAGGTGGGTCGCGCGTGAGTGAATCGTTGCGGGACCGGCAGAAGGCACAGATCCGTGCGGACATTCAACGGGCGGCAGTGCGACTGTTCGCCGAGCGCGGTTTCGACGCGGTGACCACCCAGGAGATCGCGGCGACCGCGGGTGTCGGGCACAGCACCTACTTTCGGTATGTGACCAGCAAAGAGGACCTGCTGCTCGGCATTCTCCGCCGGGCCGGCGCGGCCATCGTCGCCAACCTGCAGGCGCGGCCTCGCAATGAGTCGGCCGAAGAAGCGCTGTGCCAGGCGAGCCTGCGGTGGAGCCAGGCCTTCGTCGCCGAGGAGGAGGCATTGGACTACTGGCGCACCGCGATTCGCACCGCACCGCAGGCGCTCGACCGAGTGTCGGTGGTCGGCCGGTCCGAGCGCGCGCAGCTGACCGAACTCGTCGGCGACCGGATGGGCGCGCGACCCGACGAGGACATCCGGCCCGGCCTGCTAGTCCACACCGTGCTCGCCGCCGCCGAGTTCGCCTTCTTGCGCTGGCTCGACAACGACGATCCTCGTGACCCCACCCTGCATCAGCTCACCGAACAAGCTTTCGAAGGAACCAGAACCCAATGCTGGAAGTAACCGAATCCACGGCGGCACACCCTGTGCGCGGCGCCGGTGTTCTCCGTGTCTGGATGGTGGTCGCCGCGTTCGTCGTAGTCGGCGCCGCGGTACCCATTTCCCTGCATTTCGCGCGATACGGCCTCAACGTGGGGCAGATCATTCTGGTCACCTTCACGTGGATCAACGTGATGATCGCGCTGTGGGAGATCTCGCTGAATCTGCGCATCTCCCTGATCGAGCGCCAGCACGAGCAATTCGTCGAGGAGTACCGCGGACGCGAACTCGACCGGGTGATCGACTTCTTCACCGCCCGTATCCGGGTCCGTGAGATCCTGCGCCCCAGTACCTGGGCGCAGGTCTGGTCGTCGTACTCGCTGTTCGATCCCGCCTACGCCAACCGGAAGTCGTTCGGGTTCTGGGTGGACTCCGGCAACGGGTACGTGACACTGATCCCGTCGCTGCTGTTCATCTACGGTCTCACCTTCGACATCGTGCCGGCGCGCACGCTGGGGATCGTGGGCCTGATCGTCTTCTGGATGATGTTCTACGGCACGGTCATCTACTACGCGGCCTACTTCTTCAACAAAGAGTACGTCGGGCACACCAGACGCAACCTCGCGCTGTTCATCGGCGGAACGAACAGCCTGTGGATCTTCGCACCGGCATGGGGCATTGTCGCCAGCATCATCCTGATCAACACCGACTCCTACGGGTTCCTCCGGTAACGCCTCGGAATCGCTACTTCTCCTTCGCGAGCGCACCGAGGAACTGCCCTTTTCAGCGCACACGCCGTAGTGCTCGTTCGGCCGCGTTGGCCCCGCACATACCGTGCGCGCCGGGGCCGGGTGGGGTCGCTGCCGAGCAGATGTAGTGGCCGCGGACGCCGGTGTCGTAGGGCTGCAGGGTCTTTCGCGGGCCGAACACGAGCTGAGGGATGTCCTTGGCGCCGGTCATGATGTTGCCGCCGACGTAGTTCGGGTTGTAGTCGGCGAATTCTGTTGTGGTGCGGGTGGACCGGCCGATTATGCGGTCTCGGAAGCCTGGCGCGAAACGTTGGATCTGGGCGATGATCGCTTCGGTGGCATCACCGGTGTAGCCATTAGGGACGTGAGCGTAGGTCCAGACGGGATGTACCGAGCCCGCGGATCGCTGAGGGTCGGCGAGGTATTGCTGGCCTACCAGGACGAAGGGGCGCTGCGGCATTCGGCCCGCGTGGATGGCGCGTTCACCCGCGGCGATCTCGGCGAAGGAACCACCCAGGTGCACTGTGCCCGCGCGGCGGGCAGCCTCGGCCACCCACGGGATGCCGCCCTCGACGGCGAAGTCGACCTTGAAAGCGCCGGGCCCGTAGCGGAATCGGCGGTAAGAACGCGCGATTCGGGCGGGGAGCCGGTCACCGAGGATTTCCGCGACCGCCGTCGGGGCCAGGTCCCAGACGGTGATGTCGGACGGCGGTAGGTCAGCGACAGAGCGTACGTGGACGCCGGTCTCGACCTTTCCGCCATGGTCGGCCAGTACCGCGACCATGCTGTCGGCGATCTGCTGGGACCCGCCGACCGCCACCGCCCACCCGAATCGGTGTCCCGCCGTCAGAATGCCGAGCCCGATACTGGCGCTCAGCGGGCGCTCGAGCGGATGGAAGGCATGTGCGGCGACGCCGCCGAACAGTGCCCGTCCGGCCTCGGTGCGGAACGCTCGCGCCAGCAGCGTCGCGGGTGCGGTCGCCGGAATACCGAAGCGTGCCAAGTGGATCGGGTGCCGAGGGATCCGCAACAGTGGGCGCATGATGTCGGCGCCGAACCGGTCGTAGTTCGCTACCGGGCGCTCGAAAAGTCTTCGCCACAGTCGTTCATCGGCGCCCAGCCCCGTGGCGGTCTCGGCGACCGAGCGGTGCAGCACTGCGGCAGTGCCGTCGTCGAGCGGGTGAACGCAATCGAGCTCCGCCGACGCCCAACGCAATCCGTACCGTTGCAGGTCGACGGCCCGCAGGAACGGCGAGCCCACGGCCATCGGGTGGACGGCCGAGCAGTGGTCGTGCAGCAGGCCGGGCAGGATCGCCTCGCTAGAGCGGGTGCCGCCGCCGATCGTGTCGGCCGCTTCGAGGACCGTCACCTCCACGCCCGCTCGGGCCAGCGTGATCGCCGCGGCCAGGCCGTTGGGGCCGCTGCCGACCACTGTCGCCGTTGTCATCGACTTGCCTTTCTGTTGTTCGAGATGATCTCCGGTACTCGGGCTATTCGGCCGGAACCACCACGTCCTCGTACGGTGCGGTGACCGCGCCGGTGACGTCTGCCCGCCGCCAGGTCACGGTGTGCGGAATGGGACCGTCCGGCAGCCACGGCATCGCCTCGACCGCGTCGGCCACCTCCCATGTTCCGCGTTCGAGGACGCCCAGTGCCGCGTCGACCACCATGTACTGCTGCGTGCTCTTGTGTACCGGTTGCGACTCCACCCACACCACGACCCATTCTCCCGGAGCGAACCCGACCCGTGCTTGGACGGCGTCGATCAGGTCGAGGTTGTGCAGGTGGCCGTCGCCGAAGTTGAAGCCGATCAGCGAGTTGCAGGCGAACTCGGCTTCGCGCACGGTCCAGCGGTCGATATCGGGCAGATGCTTGTACAGCAGGGAGAACAGGCCCCGGCCCTGACTGTGCATGGACCGCCAGGCGATGGTCTGCTGCATGGTGATCTCAGCGACTGCCGGCGGGTAGCCCATGGCCAGCAGCTGGTCGACCTGGTTGTCGGCGGGCCGGTGCGCGATGGTGTTGAGCTTCGCCTCGGCCCCCGGCGCGAAGGCCCACAGCGCCGAGGCCCAGTTGCCCGCGTATTGACGCATCGACGGCAGGAACGACACCAGGTCCGGGCGCAGATTGCCGAGGACGGGGAAGAAGGCCAGTCCGGCCGCGATCGCCACCGTCAGCCATGGCGAGGACATGTCGAAAACCCCGTAGCCCGCCGAATTCGGGAAACCGAGGAACAAGAACACCGTGAGGTAGGCGAACAGGATGTTCCACTCCAGTGGCACGGCCAGCGGGAAGGTGGAGGTAATGAAAAGGTGGAAGATCACCATCATCGCGACACCTGCCAGCGTCAGCCAGTGGTTCGTCGAGAACAGCAACACGATCGGGGTGACCACCTCGACCGCGGTACCACCGACATGGGCCATGAACGCCGCCACCCGCGACGGTCGGATGTCGCGCGGGAAGTCGCGGTAATGGGCGCGTTTGATCGACCGGAACGGCATCGCCGGACTGTTGGACACCATCGGGGGCACCACATTGGCGAAGTGCTTGCCGAACTTGGAGGCACCCGCGCCGACCCACACGATCACGATCAGCAGCTTGGCCGCGATGATCATGTCGGTGAACGGCAACACCGCGAAGAACAGCAACGCGGGCAGATACTGTTCGCCGCGAGCCGCCAGGAAGATCGTCTTGTCTCGCAGACCGCACAGGATGTAGAGCACGATCGGCGCGATCAGCAGCACCGGCCGGACCAGCCCGGAAGTGTTGTCGGGCAGCGCTTCCAGCAGTGCTGCGGTGGTCCGCCCCGGCGCGACCAGGGCGATCACCAGCGAGGCGAGAAAGCCGAGGTAGAGGACCACGTCGACAGTGGTACGCGAATCACCGTTGGTGAACGGTACCCGGTACCAGGGCCGCAATCGGATACTTCCCCGTCGGGCGAAGTACCCGATGCCACCCGTCATCGGCTTGAACTTGCCCGCCAGCGGGCCCCACGAGCCCGCGACGCCGATCGCTTCGAGCAGCACCGTCCACAGGACCAGCTTCTGGTAGACGACGGGCTGGTTCCACCACTGCGCCACATCCCAGAACGGTCCGGTGCCCGAGGTGGCCGTCGCGATCGCGATGCCGCCGATGATGTAGAGCACGAGCACTTTCACGAGATACACGGTGTGGATCATCTTCGGCGTACCGAATCCGAATTCCGCCCAGTGCAGTGCCAGTGTTCGTATACGTTCGCGCAACGGCAGATCCAAGAATTTCTCGGTGTCCACCGGCGGGAAGTCTCCCGTCTTGAATCCCATGGCTCGATCCCCTTCTTCCGGCTTCCGGGCGCGACTGATCGCGACCGAAAGGAGTCTTTCGTTCGAATTGAAATGCGGTGCTGAACTGTTCAGGTGCGCGCGGCCGCGACCCGCAGCTGCTTCTTGTCGATCTTGCCGACCGGATTGCGTGGCATCTCCGCGGTCAACACGATGGCGGCGGGCACCTTGAACGCGGCGAGTTCGGCGCGGCAGTGCTCGGTCAGCTCTTCGGCGGTGACCGTGGCCTGTGGCGCGGTGACCACATGGGCGACCGGCACCTCGCCCAGCACGGCGTCGGGCACACCGACGACCGCGGCTTCGTGGACGGCGGGGTGCCGATAGAGTGCGTTCTCGATTTCCTTGGGGTACAGGTTCTCCCCCGCCCGGATGATCATGTCCTTGATCCGGTCGACCAGGACCAGGTAGCCGTCGGCATCGACGTAGCCGACATCGCCGGTGCGCAGCCAGCCGTCCACAACGGTCTCGGCCGTCTCCGTCGGCCTGCCGAGGTAGCCGCGCATCACGTTCGCTCCGCGGATGACGACTTCGCCGGGTTCACCGGGGGCCGACAACACGCCCGCGTCGTCCATGATCGCGACGGTCTGACCGGGCAGGGGCAGCCCGACAGTACCCGGCTTCCGTTGGCCTGCTATCGGATTGAGGGTCGATGCGCAGGTTCCCTCGGACAGACCGTATCCCTCGACGATCGGCACACCGAAGCGCTGCTCGAACCGGGCGATGAGCTCGACGGGCATCGGCGCGGCACCGCAGATCGCCACGCGCAACGAGGAGCTGTCGGGGCGCGGACCGTCGGGCTGGGCCACCAGCATCGCGTAGATGGCGGGCACCGCCGAGAAGTAGGTCGGCCGGATTCGCGTCACCGTGTCGAAAAAGCCTGAAGCGGAGAACTTTCCGGCGATGGTGGTGCGTCCGCCCGCCAACAGGGGCGACAGCACACTGACCACGATGCCGTTGACGTGGAACAGCGGCAGGATCAGCAGGCTGTGGTCGGTCTCGTTCAAGCCGAGAGCGTCGATGATCATCGCGCACATGGCGGCGAGGTTCTCGTGACCGAGCTGCACGCCCTTGGGCCTGCCCGTGGTGCCGCTGGTGTAGATGATCAGGGCGAGATCGCCGGCAGACGCGACGGTCGCAGCAGGGCCGGCGGGCTGGGCCAGCGCGGCGATATCGAGAGTGGTTGCCGGCCTGTCGGATTCGCCGACGACGAGGGCGGCGCCGGAGTCTTCGACTTGGTACCGGATGTCGTCGTCGGTGAGCCCGGGGTTGACGGGAGTGACCGCGGCACCGAGCCGCCAGGCCGCGAACAGGACCACCACGAGGTCTACCCGGTTGGGCAGCACGATCGCGACGACGTCGCCGGACCGCAGGCCCGCACAGTGCAGGACCGCCGCGGCGGCGTCGACCCGAGCGTGGAATTCCGTGTTGGACAGTGTGACGGTGTCGTCGGCGATGCAGTGTCCGTGTGGGTCGGCAACCGCCCTGACCTCGGGCAATTCGGCGATGTGTCGCATAATTCCTCACCGGTGGTAAATGTGATCTGGGTTACAACACTCACGGTAAGGCCCCGATCCGACGCCGACTACGGGCCCGTAGCCCAGCGTTACGCCGACGTGTTGTGCCACGGGCACAAACCGCGCCACCGACGCGAGCGGCGGATGTACTGTCTGCGGCCATGGCCCACGACAACGATCCACTGGTGCGTGCGGTGGCGAGCCGGGTCAAAGCCGACCTGGACCACCTGGCACCGACGATGATCACGATGTTCACCGAGGTCATCCCCGAATTCCGGCACGATGACGAAATACGCAGGCTGATGGTGGCCAGCACCGAGTCCAACCTGTCCGCGATCCTGGACATGCTCACCCTGGCCATCGGCCTCGATGACATCACCGTGCCACCCGCCGCCGCCGAGTACGCCCGCCGCTTCGCCCAGCGCGACCTGTCACTGGAGGCACTACTGCGCGCCTACCGGCTCGGCGAGAACATGTTCGTCCAGTGGACGATGACGCTGCTGGCCGAGCTGAACCCGCCCACCGATGTCGCGATGGCCACCGCGGCCCGCATCGCCCACCTGGTGAACGGTTATATCGACCAAGTGATCGAGGGCTTGATCGATATCTACGAGAGTGAGCGCCGCCGCTGGGACGCGCGCACCGACGCTGCCCGGGCCGCGCAGGTGCGCGCCGTCGTCGACGCCGACGACTTGGATGTGGGCTCGGCCGAGCAGATGCTGTCGGCCTCCCTGCGCGGCTGGCACCAGTTCGCGATGCTGTGGGCGCCCCCGGGAACCCGCGATCCGCGCGCGCACTTGCGCGCGGGCACCGCCTTGCTGGCCGCCGCGACCGGCAAGACGCCGATGACCGTGGAGGTCGACGATCACAACCGGTGGGTGTGGATCTCCTCGGTGGCCCGGCCCGCGCTCGACACCGAGCAGCTCGCTCTCGATCTTCGCGCGCATCCGAACCTTTCCATCGCCCTGGGCGATCCGGGCACCGGCCTCGAAGGGTTCCGTCAGGCCTTCCGCGACGCACAGCAAGCCCGCGCCGTCGCACTGAACAGGCGAGAGCACGGCCTCACCGTCCATTCCGATGTGGCGTTGACCGCCCTGTTCGCCGACCGGGTACCCGAGATGCGGCTGTGGGCCGAGCGGGTACTCGGCGCCCTGATGGGCACCGACGAGACAGCGGCACGACTACGCAGAACCGTCCGCGCGTTCCTCGATGCCCGCGGTAGCTACACCGACGCCGCCGCCCGGCTCCACGTCCACAAGAACACCGTCCATTACCGGGTACGCAAAGCCGAAGAGCTACTCGGACATCCGCTCGGCGAGCGCAGACTCGACATCGAAGTGGCCCTGCTGACCTGCGCCCAGCTCGGAATCCCGGAGGCTCCTCCCGAGCCACAACGTGGCCGGCGCCGGCCGGCAGAGACGACAGTGGCCGGCGATACCTGACATCGCACGCCTCCCCGGGCCCTCGACCACGACAAGTTGCTTGTCCTTCGACAACGCACCCGGCTCAGCGTCAACGCCGCCGAATGACGACTCCGCTCATCCCCGAGATCGCCCCGACCAACCGGATCACCTGACCGCCGAGACGTTTCGGAGGCCCCGCTTTGTCCTTCACACTCGACCAGCCGATCACGTCGACACCGCTGGTGTCGATCACGTGGTCGGCACCGAGCATCAACTTGACCGTCGACACCGACACCTGAAGTTCGATATCTACACTGGGCCCGAGGAATTCGGCATTGACGAAATTCAGGTCGATCGTCCCCCACGAACCGGTGACGAGGATCCGCGCGGGCACCTGCCAGACGCCTTTGCGCCGGACCGTGGTCCAATCGGCCGCGATCTCCATCGGCTGCACGCCAAGCGGAACGGGCACTACCGGAGCCGCCCGCGAGACCGCATCGGGAAACAACTGCCCGGCAACGGGAAGCTGCGCAAGCACCCCGCGCAGCTCACCGCGGGTCCGCGCGCTGTAGGCCACCATCGACCGTTCCTCGAACTCGGAGATCTCCAGATACCCCGCCGAGAACGCGTCATTGAGCAATGCGATGGCGCGTTCACGCTCCGGATTGCCGACCCGTAGGTCGTCGTCAGGGAGTGCTTCGGCCATGCGACACACCCTAACGAAGCGTGTCGGCGGGGCATAACGGTCCAGGTCGGCACGATGTGGCAGGTGTCACACCCGTGCGGACGATGAGTTCCCAGCGTGCGGATGGTCTCTACTGCAGAGGCTGCGATCAATCGAAGGAGCGACCGTGAACGACGTTGTCTGGTCCATGGTGCACGAGGAACGTGCGGCGCTGATCGAGGACCTCGCGGTGATCGAGGAAGCGCAATGGGGTACCCCGTCGCTCTGTGATGGGTGGACCGTGCACCACGTCGTCGCTCACCTGGTCGACAGCGCTCGCGCGACGCGCATCGGTTTCGTGGCCGGCATGGTCCGTGCCGGTTTCGACTTCGATCGCCAGAACGCACGTGGTGTGGAACGCGAGCGTGCGGCCACGCCGCACGAGACATTGGCGCGACTACGTCAGGTGGCATCGCGCAGGTCGACACCACCGGCCCCGCTCGACAGCCGACTCGTCGAAGCGGTCGTGCACGGTGAGGACATCCGCAGGCCCTTGGGGCTCACCCGTGTCTATCCGTTGGAGGCCGTCGTCCGAGCACTCCGCCTGCAGACTCGTACCCCGGAGTCTTTCGGCGGAGCCAAGAAACTGGCGTCCCGGGTCCGGCTCTCGGCAACCGACACCGACCTGTCGATCGGGCACGGCCCGGAAATCAGCGGCACGGCGCTCGCGCTCCTCCTGACCGTCTCCGGGCGCCGTGTCTCACCGGACGAACTCGCCGGCCCCGGAGTCGGCCGATGACATCAGCGACGGGCAGCGAAAGTGCGCAGCGCGAGGACGAGACGCAAGAGCATCAGCAGTAACCCCAGCGCAAGAACGGTGAACAACAAGACCGCGATATCGGGAGTCCACAAAGTGAGCTGGGGTAGTCCGACACCCACACTCCTGGGCAACGCGATACCCAGACCTGCCAGGACCGGACCGAGCACGAGTAGCCAGGCAGCGAGGTTGATGGCCGCTCGTCGTCGAGACGTCACCGCGGGCCGCCCGAGTAACCGGATGCAGCGAATCACCGCGGCGAGACAGATCATCACCGCTGCGACGAACCCGGCGAGAACTGTCCGGTAGGAGTTCGAGTCCGGCGCCGGCGCGGGTTCGTGCCCGATTGTGCGCGCCGCGATCCCGAACCCGATATCGAGGAGAGCGGATTCCTGAAAGGTTCCGTAGGCGTTCGCGCTGAAGACGACGGCGTGCTCCGGCAGCAGGATCACCTGGGACGAATAGCCGGGTAGGGCACCGCCGTGCCAGACCATCGGGATATCGGTGCCCTCGACCGACCATCGTCGCCAGCCGAGACCGTATCCTCTACCGTCGCCGGTCGGCACCGCTGCCTCCAGCACACTCTCGTCACCGAGACTGGCCCGCGCGAAAGCGGCGAGGTCCTCGATCGTGCCGCCCAGATACCCGTACGCCACTCCCGCCGGGTCGAACGGTGTGGCGAACGACATCGGACGGCCGAAGACGAAGCGATGCCCGTCGGGAACCACCGCAGCGGCCCGCTCGGCGGATAGCACGGCCGTATGCATACCGATGGGTTCGGTTACGCGCTCAGCCAGCACGTCCGCGAACAACCGGCCGGTGACGGACTCGACCACCGCCGCGAGCAGCAGGTAATTCGTACTCGAATAGCGATGAGTGACGCCGGGTTCACCGGCCAGCGACTCGTGTGCGAGTTCAGCCACCACATCACCCGGCCTGCGGTCCGCATCGGTGCGGTCGGTATGACGGGTCGAAGTGGGTAGTCCACTGGTGTGGTTCAGCAAGTGCCGCAGCGTGACTCGTGCCGACAAGGCATCGTTTCTGGTCCGGAAGGCCGGCACATAGGTGGTGACCGCCTCGTCGAGACGCAACTCACCTGCCGCCACCATCGTCGAGATCAGGCGAGCTGTCACGGGTTTGGCCACTGAACCCCACAGGAACGGCGTCGCCTGGGTGACGGGCTCGCCCGAGCCGTCGGTGCCGAACGTGCCGGCATGTCGAATGCCGGCACGGTCGAGCACCGCGTACGCGGCTCCCGGAATCCGGGTCTCGGCCATCCGCTCACGTACGAACGCGTCCAATCCCGCGCTCGGGCCCGTCAGTCCGTCCGCGACCGGGCTCGGGACGGGCGCGCACCCCGCGAGCACCAGTACCGAGATCAGCAGAATCTGCCACCGTTCCAATATGGTCATATTGGAACGGTAACCATATATGTATATTGTTGTCCATGCCCCGAGTCGCCGATCATGACCAACGACGTTCGGCGATGATGCACGCCTTCCAGCGGCTACTGGCGGCCGAGGGACTGCAGCGCGTGACGTTCAGCAAAGTGGCGGCCGAGGCCGGATTCTCGGTCGGCCTGATCCAGCACTACTTCGCGAACAAAGATGAGCTGCTGCGGTTCTCGTATGCGGACTGCCTACGCCGCAGCGCCGACCGAGTCGCCGAACACATCAGCACCGGCGAAGCGGCCGGCCAGCCGATCTCGGCGATGCTGATGGCGGGCCTGACCGAACTACTGCCGCTCGATCCGGAGCGGCAGCTGGAATTCCGGGTCGAACGCAGCCTGTGGACCCAGTCGCTGAACGACCCCGAGCTCGCCCAGGTGGCCCGGCGAGCACACCACGAACTGCATGACCGGATCGCCACCGCCATCGAGAACGGCAAGGAATGCGGCGAAGTCGACGCTGAGGTCGACAGTGCCACCACCGCGACGATGATCACCGCCACCGCCCGCGGCCTCGCCGACACCGTCTCGATCGAATCAGCACCCGCCGATCCCGAGGCGATCGAGGCAGTACTGCGGCCTGTCATAGACAGCGTCTTCACCGGACGCTGCCGTCACTTCGACCGCTGAAACACACCCGAGGCCATCGATCCGCCTCCTGAGAACCACGATTACCGAGGATGCGGCTGCGGTTACCGGGCGGCCGCGCCGGTTGTGGTCGTTGCCGAGATACTGCCGCGAGGATGTAGGACCACCGGTAGGGCCGAGGGAGAGAGGACGAAATCCCGATTCGAGGCGCGGACTCGGGGTTTGGGGGTCGCGGCCGGGCGCCAGCGAGTCAGGAGAGCAGCGGTGGCCAGGGCGATTTCGAGCATGGCGAAGTGGTCGCCCAGACAGCGGCGGCGGCCTACGCCGAAGGAGAGACTGGCCACCTTGGCGGCGTCACCGGCGCGGTCGGGGTCCCAGCGGGCGGGATCGAAGGATTCCGGGTTGGGGAAATAGCGAGGGTCGTGCTGGACCATGTAGGGGCTGAACATGATCGGGGAGCCCGCCGGGATCGTCAGCGCGCCTAGGTGGATGTCTTCGGTGGCGTTGGCGGCGCTGATCCACGGGCCCCAGAAGCGGATGGTCTCCGCTACCACCTGTTTGAGGTACGGCAGGTCGGGGAGGTGTTCGGGAGTTACCGGGGCGGAACCGATCACCGTGTCGAGTTCGGTGTAGAGGCGGTCGGCTACGTCGGGGTGACGCATCACCTCGTGCCAGAGCCAGCCTGCCAGGGAGGCCATGGAACCCACGCCGCCGGCCAGCATGAGGATCGCCTCGTCGATGATGTGCTCATCGGAGAGCGTCGCGCCGGTTTCGCTGTCGGTGTGGCGTATGAGCGCGGAGACCACGTCGTTGAAATCTTCGTCGCGGCGGCGATATTCGGTGATCACCGCGCCTACAGCGGTGCGCAGGTGGCGGGCCTTGGTCTGCCAGCGGTAGTTGGCGATTACGCGCAGGCGGCGCAGCTGCGGGGGTAGGGCGGTGCGCATGATCACCTGACTCAGCAGCCAGGGAACATTGTCACGGATCTCGCGGCGGGCGGTGGCGCCGAAGTCCGCTGTGAACAAGGTCGCCGAGACGGTGTCGAGGACCAGGCCGTGGGCTTCGTCCATGAGGTTCACCCGTGTGCCCGCGGGGAGTCCGGCGGCCCAGGTGTTGGCGATATCGGCCGCGGAATGGGCGTATTCGGCCAGGCGCGTTTGACGCAGCGCGGGCGAGATCATTCTGCGGCGGAGTTTGTGCTCCTCACCGCGCAGGACATTGACCGAGCCGCCCGCTACATCCTCGATCGCCTCACGGAGGTCTTCTCGGTCGAATTCGGCTGTGCTCAGCGCTACTTCGCGGACCAGTTCGGCAGTGGTGAGGAGATAGCCGGTTTTGTTGCCGAAGCGGACTCGGACGATAGGGCCAAGGGCGGAGAGCGAGGTGACGAAGCCGGGGGCGTCGGTGAGTGCGCGCAGACTGTGGCCGAGGAGGGGCAGCTCTCCCGGAGCGGTGGGGACCTCCGCGAGGGTGCGCGGCAGTGGCTGATCGGCGTGCGGGGTATTCGTTTCGCCTGCGCGGCGGTAGATCTCGACAACCGCATCGATCTGTCCGGACTGCCGCACCGAATCCGCCCGCTCCCCCACGATCTTTCGCATACCCGCCAGCGCCGATCGATCGGCGGCCAGCCTCGCCAGGGTCTCGGTGAGCGCTTCGCGGGACGGGTCGATCGAACGCACGCCGCCACCGGTGGGAACGGTCTCGTCGAGTGCCGGATCGCAGTAGACGATCGGCAGACCCACCGCCAGCGCCTCGAGCAGCACCATGCCCTGGGTGTCGAAACCATGGGACGGGAACAACAGCGCATCGGCCGCGGCCATGGCCTCCAGGCATTCGATCTGAGTCGCGCGTCCGTGCAATCGGATTCGATCCGCCAGCCGGTACGAAGCTATGAGGTCCCCGGCGGGTCCGCGCAGATCACCCTCCCCGTAGATATCGAGGGTGCAGTTGTCGGTGCGCCGCACCGCCTCTATCGACTCGAGGAGGCGCTTTTCCGGCGAGAACCGCCCGCACCAGACCAGGCGGAGCGGGCCGTCCGGCGCGGGCTCCGGCGCGGAAATGGTTTCGAGCAGTGCGTCATCGACACCGTTGGAAATCACCCGGATCGGGCGGGTGAGCCCGTGCTCGACCATGAGGTCGGCGAAGTGACGGGTCGGGGCTATCACCTGATCGGCGGCTTGTCCCTGTGCCACGATCGTCCACCAGGCGTGGCGGGCGGCTCGGCTCTCCAACCGACGCGGCATGTGGTGGCCATGCGGTACAAAGCGTCCGTGCAACGCGCGCAAGCCCAATGCCGCCGGATACGGGGCGGGTGCATTGTGCTCGATGAACGCGTCGTCACGACTCTGCGCGGTGTGCACCAGCGGAATGCGGTGCCGTCGCGCGGCTTTCATGCCGGCGATCGAAACGCCGTAAGTTGTGTGGGTGTGCACGACATCGACCGGACCGCGCGCGGCGAACACCGAGTCGATCAGCTTGTCATTGCGACCGGTGGGCGGCACCACCGCGAAGCCGTTCACCACCAGTCCCAAAAGTGGCCGCAACTGCACGACATCCGGATCGTCGGACGTCAGCCCCGGCGATGGCGCGACGAACAGCGTGACGCGATGACCGGCCCGCTCGAGCCCACGACGCAAGCCCTCGACCGCGGTCTGGACGCCACCGAGCGTGGCCGGGTGATAATCCACGAACATCGCGATATGCATCAATGCCATGCTACGGATGCCGGACATCATCTGGAATGCCCCTATTTCCTGGGTCTGGACGGTGTACTGAGCAACACACACTGTCGACAGGTCCCACTCCCACGCCGAAAGATGCACCTTGCGTATAGCGATACCGCTCACCGGAACCCGTGGCGACGTGCACCCCATCGTGGCGCTGGGACTGGAGTTACGGCGGCGTGGTCACGATGTGCTGATCGGAGCCCCGCCGAACCTGGTCGAGTTCGTCACCGCCGCCGGGCTCGAGGCCCGCGCCTGCGGGCCCGATGTGCAGCAACTGTACAGCTCTGAGGAGGGGCAGCGAGCGCTGGCGACGGGCAACACTCTGCGGTTGATGCAGTTGGTCGCGAAACAGATGTCGGGGTATGCCCGGCAGATGAATCGCGAAGTCATCGAGGTGTGCGCGGGCGCCGACCTGATCGTCGCGAGCACGGTGACCGAGGATCGGGCGAGTTCGGTGGCCGAGGCCATGGGTGTGCCGCTGGTCGTCGTGCACTACTTCCCGATCAGAGCCAACAGCGCCTACCCGTTTCCCGGTTCGCTGCCGCCGCGGTGGAATCCGCCTGCCGCGATCAATCGGGCCACGTGGACGCTCGCGGAGAATCTGCGCCGCGTGGTGTTCGCGCGCTACCTCAATGATCTGCGATACATGCTGGGCCTGAAGAAGTCGTTCGCCAGCCCGGCCGCCACCCTCGCTCGCACGGACGTCACCGAGATCCAGATCTACGATCCCGTCTTGGTGCCGGGCCTGCGCGAACAGTGGGACGAGCGCCGACCCTTCACCGGCTTTCTTACCCTTGATCACGACACTCGGGCGGCCGTCGGTGATCTGGCGGGCGATCACGACGGCATTCTCTCCTGGATCGACGAGGGCGAACCGCCGGTCTTCTTCGGCTTCGGCAGCATGCCCATTCGCGATGCCGGCGCCGTGCTGGCCATGGTCGATGAGGTCTCCGCCCGGCTGGGCGTGCGCGCGCTGGTGAGTGCGGGCTGGAGTGATCTGGACACCGGGACGGCGCGCGCGGGCGCACAGGTCAAGATTGTCGGCCCGTTCGCCCACGACACAGTGTTCCCACGCTGCGCCGCCGCGGTCCATCACGGCGGAATCGGCACCCTGTTCGAGAGCTTGCGCGCCGGATTACCGACCCTCGTGTGCTCGGTATCGTTCGAGCAGCCCCTGTGGGGCGCGCAGGTCGAACGGCTCGGGCTCGGCGCGCATCTGCCGTTCACGAAACTCACCTCGGCTCGTCTGGAGCAGAAGCTGGCCCCGCTGCTCACCGCCGAGCGGCGCACTCGGGTGGCGGAGTTCGCACGCACGCTGCGCACCGAGGGCACTACCGACTATGCCGCCGACCTCATCGAGGCCGCCGCGAAGTGACGACGCCCGTGATCCTCGCCGATACGTTCGTCATGTTCCGGCGCTGTGCTCGGCGGACGCTGCGCAGCACGGACACGCTGATCATCTCGCTGACCATGCCGATTCTGGTCATGCTGTTGTTCACCTACGTATTCGGCGGGGCCATCGATGTGGGTGGGCCGTACCTGGACTACGTGGTGCCGGGAATCATGCTGCTCTGCACCGGATTCGGCGCGTCGATCACCGCAACCGCCGTCTGCGCCGACATGACGAAGGGCAGTATCGATCGCTTTCGGACCCTGCCCATGTTCCGGCAGGCCCTGATCGCCGGACATGTCGCCGAGGGCCTGATTCGGACCATGGCGGCCATCGGCATCGCGGTCGGCGTGGCGGTGGCGCTCGGGTATCGCCCGGCCGCTGGTCCGCTCGGCTGGTTGGGGGCGTTCGCGGTCATCACGCTGTTCGTGGTGGCCATCACCTGGATTGCCGTCGCACTCGGGATGGCCGTGGACAATCCGGAAGCGGCGGGCGGGCTCACCTACGCGATCACCTTCATTCCCTATGTCAGCAGCGCATTCGTGCGGACCACCACCATGCCGAGTTGGATGCAAGGCTTCGCCGAACACCAGCCCGCGACGCCGATTGTGGACACGGTGCGCGGGCAGTTGGACGCGACGGGCGCTGGGCAGTGGGTCGTCGCGCTGGTGTGGTGTGTCGTGCTCGCGGGGGCTGGCTTCGCCGGTGCCGCGATCGTTTATGGGCGACTGGCGCACCGCTGACGGATCAGGTCAGGACGAGCGCCTGGGCGATGAGTGTGCTGTACAGGGCCAGGATGAAAAGGACCGCGGGCACCACCGGGTAGTCCTGCTCGTCCGAGCGTAGGAACTTCCAAGCACCGGCTGCGGGAATCAGCAACAGCGCCAACGGGATCCAGCCGATCCAGGCGGCGGAACCGCTGTGGTCCCATGGCCGCACCACCAGTACTTCGCACACCACCGCCACGATCGCGAGCAGCAGCGAGAGGGCCGCGGCGGCGTTCGCTCCCAGCGCGTTCGAGTACAGCAGCTCCCCTGGCCGGTAGCTCCGTGACGTCTTGCGCGCGAACTCGAACTGCAAGAACGCACCCGCGAACACCACCACTGTCGCCGCGACCCGCCGGCTCGACCCGACCTCTCCGGTATCCATGGCCGACAGCACCACATAGCCGGTCACGAGCAGCTGAACCGGATACGTCACAACGAGATTCAGCAAGATGTTCGTGCGCACGGTCGCCGACAGCCGCTCCAATCCCCACAGCAGCAGCCCGTATACGAGCACAGCGGCGATCATGACCGCCGAGGTCACCGACAGCGCCAGGCTGCCGATGATCGCACCGACCGCGACAACGCCCATGGCGCTGCGCAACTCGACCGCACTGATCGCCCCGGTGACCAGGGGACGATCGGGATTGTGCACGCGGTCGTACTGCAGGTCCTTCTGCTCGTCGACCATACGGAGATAGAGCAATACGACCGCCACGACAGCGATACGCGCGACTGTCGCACCGGTCGGATGCCACGCTGTCTCCGGTGGTGAGACAAGCGCTGCCGTGCCTTCCAGAGCCAGCACCCACAGCACCCCGTAGAGCAGGTAGTGCGGTTTGTACATCACCCGGGTGAACCGCACGATCCGCCCGATGGATGCGACAGGGTTCGGGCGGACCGGGGTTTCGGCGACTCCGGTCACGACTGCCTCTTCGGCATCGGCCCGTCCCACCCATCCCACCCGGTGACCTCGGCCGCCGGCGTGCGCCGCGGCGCGGGTTTGTGCGCACCCGGCAGCAGGTGCGCCACCGGCAACAGCGCCACCTGAGTGGCTTCGCCGGGAATGCCGAGCAGCTCGGCGACTTCACGCTCATATACCAGATGCGCGGTGGTCATGGTGGATCCGAGGCCGCGTTCGTGCAGGGCCAGCATGAAGTTCCACACCGCCGGATAGATCGACCCGTAGAAGCTGGCCGATCGCAGCGCGGAGGGCTCGGCCGGCGGGCGGCCGAGGGCGCAGACCACCACCAGTGCGGGGACTTCGTGCAGATGCTCGGCCAGATACCGGCCGGAGGCCAGGTCCGCGAGCTGATCCGGTCGCGGCGTGCGGGCGGACAGATAGGCGCCGAAGCCTCGTCGGTAGTAGTCGGCGAGCTGCCGTTTCAGCTCCGGATCCTGCACCACCACGAAGCGCCACGGCTGGCGGTTGGTGCCGCTGGGGGCGTGCACCGCAATGTCCAAGCAATCGAGCAGATCCGCGCGCGAGACCTCGCGGTGCAGATCCAAGCGCCGTCGGAAGGCCCGCGTGGTGGTCAGGAGCTCGACACCCATCAACGGTCGGCCTCGGCGCCGCCGGCGAATTCGAGATCGATGCGAGCCGCCACCGCGCCCTGCTGCCTGATCTCACATCGCACCACGGTCGAATCGACGCCCGGGTCCGCGATCTCGGCGACACATTCCGCAGGCTGATCCAGCTCGACGAAGCAATCGAAAGTACTTGTCACACTGATCAGTCTGCGCAGTTCGGGTTGCAGCGCGGCCAGCGCGGTCTGCCTGCACGCTTCGATGAGCAGATTGCCGGGAATGTGGTCGAGTTCGTGGTCGAACAGAATCGGATGCGAGGTATCGGCAACCAGCGCCGCGCGGGTGCTGCCGCCGCTGGAAGCCGGCGGTCCGATCACCACATTGCGCGAGTTCTCCCGGCCGACGAGAGCCGCGGGCGCGCGCTCACCCACCGGTGCGGCGCTGTGAAAAGCGCCTAGCCCCAGCTGTTTCCGAAAACCGGTCCGAATTCCCGCCCATTGGCTCGGCGACACCCAGGAGAACGATCCGTCCACGGTCGTCAGAGGCACACCAGCGCAACTGATATCTAGCACCAGGTCCAGACCCTGTAGGTCATCGCCCCGATAGTGCGTGCGCAGTGCCCGCACCTGCATGACCAGATCCGCCGGTGTGGTGCCGATATCCCAGGCGGTGGTGTCGGGCCCGGTGCCGTTGAAGGTGCGGACCAGGAACGCCCGATCGGTGGGGACGCCATAGAACTCGTGGGTCACCGCGAGTGAGGCCTGCCGGGCCGCCTCCATGACGAGCACCAGATCGTGGCGCAGGCTCAGTACACCTGTGTGATCGCCGTAATGCGCGTGCATGCGCGGCAATTGCGCGCCGACCACGAAGGTGTCGGGCGCGACCGCGTCCAGGGAGGTCACGAATACCTCGGCGACCGCCTGCCGGTGTGCGAGGGCCCGCGCGACGGTGCGGACGTGCGTGGCCGTCACGGCTCGGGTGTGCGTCACGGTCGTGCCTCCAACCAATCGTTGACGCTGACCGGCCGCAAAGTTTGTGCCTGCGACCCGACGCGCATGGGGAAAACGTAGGACCCGAGCACGATGACCGACCAGGCATCCAGGTCCCGGCCTGCCGTCCACGCCGCTTCCAGCAGCTCGGCGCAGTCCGCGTCGGAGTCCGGCTCCGGCGTCTCGAGCTCACCGCACACGCGGGTGAGCGCTTCCGCGCGGTCGAAACCGCGCGCTGGGGCGGCGGCATAGAGCTCGTGTGCGAGCGCCGTGGCCGTCGCCGTCTGGTCCGTACCCGTGAGCGCCTGGGTGAGCACCTGCGACCTCGTCCGCTCATCGAAGTAGATGGCGAGTTCGCGCAGTACATCGGCGGGATCGTCCGGCGAATGTACGAGATTGAGCAGGTAACTGTGCCGGCCGAGCAGATACCGCAGCTCGCCCGGCTGCCGCTTGCGTGGATCGGTCGCCCCCTTGGCCGCGGTGAGCCGGACCGAAACCGGTGGTTCCGTGGCCGGGCTGTGGACGACCAGCAGCAGCACATCGGAAATGCCCACCAGCAGATCGGCCAGGCGGCGACGTTGCGGCGAGGCGATATTCCAGGCGAAGTACCACAGGGCGCGGGCCAGGTGCCGGTCCACCGCTAGGCGCCGCGCGGCGACCACGCGGAAACCGTTCTCGTCCAGCCATTGCAGGGTGGGTTCGATGGCGCGGGCGACTATCGCGTCGGGTTTGAGCAGCAGCAGCGAATGCTCCTTGGCGAAGGTCGCCGCATCCGTCCCCATTCGCTCGAGCTGCTCGACGGTCTCGAGCAGATAGGTGTCCGCGACGTAGGCGTCGACTTTCGGCTCGGACGGGGTCAGCTGCGAGAGCAGTTCGCGGATCGGATCGGCCGTCATGCTCGACCGCCGATCTCGGTGCGCGCCAGCATTTCCGCGATCGACACCAGCGGCACCCCCAGATAGCCCGACTCCAAGCAATAGTCCAGTAGCACGCGCAGATAGTCCTTCCCGGTGGCCGGCGCGGGCCGGCCGAGAACCGAATCGGCCGCGGCGGTGTCGAACATCGTGCGGCGCTTGAAATAGCTGGTGTAGAGCGAGCCGATGCGCAGGTAGTACTCGCGTTCGATGGCATCGAGCTCGGCGGCGCGGAAGGTGGTTTCCGGGACGAAGGTGGCCACCGCGAAGGACGGGTACTCCGCGAGCACATCGGAGACCTCACGCAGGGAGAGTGTGTCCCGGCCGAGGGCGTGCAGGGTGCGGCCATCGACGTTGTCGAAATCCAGTGCGGCAGTGGCGATCACGTCGGCCACATGATCGACCGGCGCGAGTGACAGCGTCGCATCGTATCGGCCGGGCAGGGTGCGCAGCTTGCCTTCGACCATGAGCTTGACGACGGTGTAGAGGTTCTTGTACTCGCGGATCACACCGGTCGTGCTGTCTCCGGTGACGATGCCCGGCCGCACGATCGCCCAGCGCAGACCCCGGCCGCCCGCGGCACGAACCAGCGACTCGGCGCGGAACTTGCTCTCCTCGTAGCCGTTTCCGAATGCGTGACCGGCGGGTAGTTCTTCCTCGGCAACAGTGCCGCCGCGCATGCCACAGACGTAGGCGGTGCTCACGTGCACGAGCGGCACGCCCCATTCGAGGGCCAGGTCGATGGCGTTGGCCGTGCCGCGCACATTCAGTTCTTCGTAGGCGGTGTCGGTGGCGTCGAAGGCGGTGGTCGCCGCGGAGTGCACGATCATCCCTACGCGTTCGGAAAGCTCGGCTCTGTCGTGCGGCAGAATTCCGAAGCCCGGTGTGCGGATATCACCCGCGACCCGAAGTTCAACCTCGGCAGCCGAGCCGTCGTTGCGGACTATCGACGAATTGCTGTGCAGTACCGCGGCCACAGGACGACCGGCGGCATTGCACCGAGCCACCACCTCCGCGCCGACCAGGCCGCTGGCACCGGTGACCAGCACCAGGTCGCGCGCACTCATGCCGACACCGTTCGGGCCACCAGCTCGATGACCTGGTCCACCCGCAGCACGCCGACAAGTTCCTCTGGCCGGTATCGAGGCAACTCGAAGGTGCGTTCCAGCACCACGGTGAGCTCCATGAGACGCAATGAGTCGTAGCCGAGATCCTCGATGAGTCTTTGGGTATCGGCCAGTTCCGCGGGCGGCTGCGGCGCCATGGCGGCGACGATATCGCGAATGCGGGCGGCGGGATCGGTGCTCATGAGTGCTCGCTTTCGCGGAGATGGGGTTGCTGTCCGCCGCTGGCGAGCAGGTCGCGCATTTCGTCCAGGGGAAGTTCGGTTTTCAGGTAGCCCGCTATGCGTAGCCAGTCGTATCCGATGGCGAGCGTGCGCTGCCACTGCTCACGGGAATCGAACGAGGCGGGGAAACCGTTAACAGAGTCCGGTTCTCCGGCAACACGACGTGCCAGGGTGACGAAGTCGTCCAGGACGGCGAGGCCTTCGAGGGGGTCGGCGCCGGTGGCAATGAGCATCGAAAACCGCACTCGCCGTGCTGCTTCCAACCTGGCGAGCAGTTCCTCGCGGTGCAAGGCCTGCGTGGGCAGCAGTCGACGTACGGTTTCGAAGGGGGCGACATCCGCGGACAGCGGCTGGATACCGAACGCGGACAGCACCACCCGCACGCACATGGCGGTGAGACGGTGTCCCGCGATATCGGCGACCGCACCCTGGGCGCTCTTGATGGCTCCGACGAGGTCTTCGCGGGCGTTCTCCAGCACCACGTTGGAGAACACCAGGTTCAGCCCGCATTCGGTGAATCTGGTGGCGGAAAGCGGTACGAGGCAGGCGATTGCGTTTTCCGATGCCGCGCCGGTCAGGCCGAGCGCGGGCGCGGCCGCGCTCGGGACCGGGGTATAGGGCTGCACCGGTTTACACATGGCCAGTGCGGGCTCGATGACTTCGCCGCCGCGCCACTGCAATCCGACCAGACCGAGCCGGACGAATTCGGCCAGCGATCCACCGATGTCGTCACGCGCGCGGCCCAGCACATCGCGCACGGAATGCCGGAACACCACCGAACGCCAGGCGACGGCGGCATCCTCGGAGAGGGCGAAGACCTCGTTGTCCGCGCGCAGCACGTGCACGCGGTTGCCGATGGACCACGTCGTGACCTGCGGCCTGCGCGCGAAGACGATGCGGTGCGGGTCGTCGACGATTTCGGTGATGCCGAGCGCGGTCGCCAGGGCCAGCAGCTGTTCCCAGTGCGTCCGCTCGCAACGATCGGCCGATTCGGTCAGTGCCCGGTACCGGTCGATCAGCGCATGGGAACCGATGCGATCGAGCTGCGTGGGCAACCACTTGGTCTCGATATAGGTCTCGCCGTGGCGCGCTGCCCAGCTCTTCATGGCCTGGAGCAGACCGTCTGCGGCCCATTCGTCGGCCTCAGCGCGGGCCCCGAAGGCGCGTAGGGCGACGGCGAAGCGCAGGGCCTGGGTGGCGCGGGCGGCCCACCAGCCGGCGGTCACCGCGCTGAAATCGGGGTAGGCGATGATCGAGCGCAGTGCATCGAGATCGACCGTTCCGGCCCGCAGCACCGTCGCCCGCAGGAACCGCTGGCAGCGGTTGAGCAGATCCTCACTCGGCTCGGCCGCGACCTGCTCGAGTTGCCGCCGCAGTTGCGCCGCCGATCGGGTGCGCACCTCCACCCGACGGCCGTCGAGAAACAGCACCGTCGGCAGTGTCGGCAGTTCTTCGGCACCCGGGGCGATGACGAGGAAGTCGATATCGGAGCCCTCATTGCCGAATCCCTCGGCGAGCGAGCCTTCGAAGAGCACGGCCGCATCGGCGGGCACCGCCACGGCGTCGAGCGCGGCGTCGAGCAGCCTTCGTACCCGCTCTTCGGGCAGTCCGGGCTGGGCAGTCCCCCCGGTGGGTGCCGCCTCGGCATCGTGCACAACCGCACCGTCGAGCGCGCCATCGCGCAGCAGCTGCCACATGTGGCGGCGACGCGGCTTGCCACTCGACGTGCGCCGAATGAGGCCACGTGGACCCGTGACGATGTTGACGGTATGCGCGGGTCCGAGTTGACCACGGATGATCTTGCGGGCCTCGGTGATCCAGTCACCGGCGGCCGTCTCGGCGAACAGCGCGATACCCCGCTCCCCCGCATCGCTGATGCCGACCGCGGCGAGCTTGCCCTTGGTGATTCCGGTGTCCTGTGCGACCCGGGATTCGATGTCCTCCATGAACACCGACCGTCCGCGCACCTTCAGGCTCGAACCCATCCGGCCGAGGACGAACACCTCATCGCGATAACGGAATCCGGCGTCTCCGGTGAACAGCTTGCCATCGCTGATGTCAGTGGAAGAGCCCGCGCCGGAGGGACTCGAGTAGCCCAGCGCCACCGAACCACCGGTCACCACCATCTCACCGAGTACGCCGTCGGGGAGTTCGCGGCCCTCGTCGTCGACCACGGTGACCGTCGATTCGGGGGTGGAGTATCCGAGGCCGGTGATCCAGCCCGCGCCCTCGATCCGGCGGGTGTCATCGATCCGCGCTTCTTCCAGCACTGGAACCGGCCGGCCGAAACGAAGATTCGGGTTGTCGATGCGCAGTGCGGTGATCGGCCGCCGGGTGGGCGAGGAGGTCACCATGAGCGTCGCCTCGGCGAGGCCGTAGGCCAGTGTGTAGGAGCCCATGGAAAAGCCTCGGGGGCCGGTGAGATTCGCGAACGACACCAGGTCCGAGACCTCGACCGGTTCGGAACCGATCGCCAGGGTCCGCCAGCCGGACAGGTCCAGATCCGCGATCTCCTCGGGCCGAACCCGGTGCGCCACGTAGCCGAGCGCGAAGGACGGCGAAAGCGAGTGCTCGGCGTGCGTCATGGCCCGCAGCCAGCGGGCAGGGTCGCGCACGAATTGGTCGGGACGCATGAGGTAGAGCCCGCCCTGATTGGTCACCGTGGTGAGGAACGCGCCGACCAGGCCCATATCGTGGTAGAGCGGCAGCCACGACACCATGACTTCACCCGGCCGCCATTGCAGTAGGCGGGTGATCATGGCGATATTGTTGGTGAGGTTTCCCCAGCTCACCCGCACGCCACGGGGCGTCCCGGTCGATCCGGAGGTGAACTGCAGCAGCGCGACCTCGTCCGGTGCGCCGAATTCTCTTATCTCTCCGGCTGGTTCGAGAGTCGCGGTATCGATCACCAGCACGACCTCGCCGTAACCCGCACGGTCCGCGGCCTGACGCACGAAGGTTTCGAACTCCGGCGAAGTCACCACCAGGCGTGGTGTGGCCTGCTCCAGGATGGCCGCGATATGGGCGACGATCTGTTCGAGATCGCCGAACATGGGCGGAGCCACCGGGGTGAAGACGCCACCGCAGGCCCACACCGCGTAAAAAGCGGCGAAGCAGGGGAATCCGGTCGGCATGATGACACACGCCCCGTCACCGCCGCCGAGTCCGTGCGTGCGCATGAGCGCCGCGATCGACCAGGTTTGTTCGGCCAGTTCACGGTAACTGCGGTACTCCCAGCCGTCAGCTTCATCGGCCAGGTAGATGCCGCTCGTTTCCGCCGGGTGGGCGAGCCAACCCCGGACAGCCGCACAATCTTCAGACACCTTCATCGGCCCGATCTCCTTCGGCGAGCACGGTGACCGTGCCGTTGACCCCGTCCACGCGAATGCGCATTCCCGTACGCAATCGAGTCGCGGCGTTCTTGACCTGGACCACGGTGGGCACCCCCAGTTCGCGCGCCACAATGGCCACATGGGTGAGCGGGCTGCCCCGCTCGATGACCAGCGCGGTAGCCGACGGCAGGGCTGCCACCCAGCCGGGATCGGTGCGATAGGCGACCAGAATGCCACCCGCCACATCGCGCGGTTCGTCGACGACAACCGCCGAGCCCTCGACTACGCCTGCGGCAGAGGGTGTCCCGGTGAGCACCGTGCCCACCGTCGCGGCCGCGGTGGTGGTGATGGGCACCCACCCCTGTCCCGCCAGCTCCGCACGGCCCAGTCGCGGACCGACGGTGCGGAATCGAGCGGGTGCGACGAGTGCGGAGTCTTTGGCCCGCAGTGTTTTTCGACCCGCAACGAGCACACGTAGATCCGCGGTGTCCCGACCCTCGTAGCAGCCGCGCAGTTCGTCGTTGGTCAGGTAGAACACGTCCGCGAATTCATCGAGCACCCCGCGTGTCACCAGATCGCGGCCCATGACGCGGATCATGCGTTTGATCATTCCGAAGGCGCGGGTCCGGCAGAAGCGCAGTCGCTCGCGGTGTGCGGCACAGCGGGAAGCCTTGGTACGCAGTCGTTCGTAGAGGCGGCGGCGCAGGCCGCGCAGGTTCGCGTCCAAATAGGCGTCGGCCTCCACCGAGCGGCTCGCGGTGGCGGCATCACCGACGCGACTCGAGGCACTGCGCAGCATGACGAACAGGCTCGCCGGATCCTCGCGCAGATCCGGGGTCTCCAGCTTCAGCTCATCGAGACTGCGGTATCCGTAGCGCTCGATGTAGTCGTCCACCCGGGCGAGGAAGTCTTCCCGGCCGGCCTGTTGCAACTCGATGTAGATGTGTTCCGGTGCGGTGGAATTGACGAGTTCGGTCAGCTCCGGTTTCGCGCGCACCAACCGTGCCAGTTCGGTCATGGCGCGGGCCGGCTCGGCCGATTCGACATCAGCTCCTGGGCCCACCACCGCGTAGAGGAACCACTCCGGTGCCTTGGGCAGGAACAGCTTGGTGAGCAGATAGGTGAACCCGGTGAGGGTGAGCAGAATCGCGTCCAGGACCATGAGCGGGCCCCAGCGCTCGACCAGGTCCTTGTCGACCTTGCGGTAGGCCTCGTACGCCTGCGGACCGGTCAGCGTGGCGTAGTCCAGGGCATCGTATTCGTCGTAGACCCGGTAGAACTCGTCGCTGAAACGTTCGACCATGCCATCGATGCCGATGAGCCGCTGTACGTACGTCACCGTGGTCAGCGTGCGCGAGCGCAGCCGGGCGCTACGACTCCGGAATACGAACGGGCGCAATGTTTTTGCTATGTCCTCTTCGAGGGGCTCGTCCACCCCGAGCGCAGCTTCGAGGACCTTGCGGTTGAGCGGATAGCCGGGCGCGATGCCGACCATGCGATACCAGTGCAGCAGGTTGTAGTAGACGTGTCCGTGAAAAGTGCCCAGCAGCACCGAGGTCCACGCATCGGTCTGGCGCAATTGTTCTTCGGGCACCCGCAGTGATCGTGCGTAGCCCCGGTAGACACGGCCGTAGATGTCGGCCGCGGTGGTGTAGGTCAGCGGGGAGGTGACGCCGTTGAAGCTCTCGATGATGTTGGAGTTGTCCCATATTCGCAGCTCACCGGCCGGGATGGTCTCCCCCGCACCACGCAGTTCGACCGTGCGCCCAGGAGCGGGCGGTGCTTCGAGGGTGGTGATCGAGCGGGACTGCAACACCCAGATGCCGGTGTCGTCGATCGCCCACTCGATGTCCTGCGGTGCATCCCAGTGTGTTTCGAGCTTGCGCCCGACCTCGGTCAGTGCGGCGACCTCGGTATCGTCGAGTACGGCGACACCGCGTTGTTCGGCGTCTACCTCGACCATCTCCCAGCCCTGTTCCCCCACGGGTTCGAAGCGACGGTCCTTGTCGCCCAGCACAATCTCGAGCACGGCGCCGTCGGCCTTGTCGACGGTCACCGAATCAGCGTCGACCGCGCCCGATACCAGGCCCTCCCCCAGCCCGTACACCGCGCTGATCACCACTTCGTCTCGCGCGCCCGTGGTGGGGTTCGCGGTGAACACCACCCCGCTCGCACGCGGGGTGATCAGCCGCTGCAACACCACCGCCGGCCCGGCGGCGCGGGGCAGCTCGCGCGCGAAGGCATAGCGAATCGCCCGCTCGGAGAAGGCCGACACCCAGCAATCACGCACACGCGCGGCGATCGCCTCGACCCCGTGCACATTCAAGAAGGTATCGAACTGTCCCGCATACGAATGTTCCGCACCGTCTTCGGCCTGCACCGACGACCGCACCGCGACAGGGCCGGCGCCGAGCCGCTCGCTCGCCTGCGCGACCAGCTGCCGCACCGCGTCGGGTAGGGGCGCGGCCAGCAGTGCGGCACGCAATTCGGCTCCGCTGATCACCGCCTGCTCCAGATCGGTGAGCGCGGCGAACTTCGTTATCGCACCGTCCAACCCTGCCGCACACACGAACGTGGCGAACACATCGCTACCGAGCGCCACCCACTGCGGAACCCGCACCCCACTGCTGTGTAACCCGTGGAGCCCACGGGCCTTCCCGCCCGCGAGCTCATCGATCACTACCGAATCTGACCACGGACCAAGCACCTGCACTATGGCTCTCCCACCACTCCCGGTCCGCGAACCGAGCACCGCGATGGTTCGGCCGGGAGGCAAACAAGATCAAAGGACACTCTCTGATTAGTGCATATTTCAGAGGTACGCCAGCCCACAGTTTTTGGGTTTGCGCCGACTTGGTTATCGTGATTTCGATACGGCCATGCCTGACTACGACCCCATAGCGCTTTCCGTCGCACGCATTGTCGACGGGTCCACGTCGAGGCTGATTTCCAGCCCCACCGCCCGTCCGCCGTACTGCCGGCGGCTGCCGAGCAGCGTGGTGAGCACGAACACACGGAACTTGTTGCCGTATTTCGTGGTCATCGCCCGCTTCGCGGTACGCATCTCGTGCGCGGGCAGCACACGCGCCGAGCCCGACTGCCACGGACCGGTCGGGGTGCCGTCGAAGGTCGACGCCGCGATCTCCACCCGAGGGTTGCGCCGGATCCGATCGACCTTCCACGAGCGCGCAGGTGTATACCCGTACCAGCGGCCACCCGCAGGTGCCAGCCACACAGGCGTCGTCCGCGCCGAACCGTCTCGTCGGAACGTACGCAGCGCAAAGAACTGGTCACCATTGGGATCGTCGCGAAACGCCATACCCGCAGTATCCCAAACTTCGCCACCCCATCACAGGTCTGGCGACCGGTGCTGAGTCGCTGCGGCGCCCGAGACGTGTCTGCCCGCGCGGGACTGCAGGTCTTCATCGATTCGTGCGAAGTCGCGGTCCTTGGTCTCGGGAACGCGGCGGTAGACGAATATCAAGGCCACCAGGCATATCACGGCGAAGATCAAGAAGACCGGGCCTGAGCCGATTGCCCCGGTCAGCGGCAGAAAAGCCGTCGACATGATGAAGTTCGACAACCAGCTCACCGCTGAGCCCGCGCCCGTCCCCTGTGCCTGCGCGTCGGGCGGGAAGACCTCCGCGAGGATCACCCAGAACACCGGGCCCATCCCGATCGCGAAGGACGACACGAACACCAGCATGCACACCAGCAGAATCACCGAACCGAGATCGACGATGAACGAGACACCGAGCAGTGCCACGGAGATCCCCATCCCGATCAGGGAGATCAGCAGCAGCGGTCGGCGCCCGAGCCGGTCGATCAAGCGCAGCGAAACGAACGTCATCGTGAGATTGACGATGCCGATGATGACCGAATAGACGATCGAGTTCGAGGCGCTGAGGCCGGTCTCCTCCATGATCGTCGGCGCGTAGTAGAGCACGGTGTTGATGCCGACGAACTGCTGCAGGATGGCGAGTCCCAGCGCGACGACCAGCGCGGGGCGGACCCGAGGCGCCAGTAGCACACGCCAGCCCTTCCGCTCGGGACTGTTGTCCTGTTTTCGAAGGCGCTGGCGTTCTTCCTCTTGGTGGCGGAAATGCTCGATCACCTTCTCGGCGCCCGCAGCACCGACAACCGATCCGATGGTGGTTCGTGCCTCATCGATACGCCCCTGCGCGATCAGCCACGCCGGCGTCTCCGGCAGCCGTCGCACGATCAACACCAGCAACACGGCCGGAATCGCGCCGACCCAGAACATCGCGCGCCAGTCGCCGCTGCCGCTGAAAGCCAGGTTCACGACGTATGCGACGAGCATCCCGACCGTCTGCAGCAACTGATTGAGAGTGAGCATTCGCCCACGGATCTGCGGCGGCGATATCTCGCCCAGATAGGTGGGAACGAGCGCTGACGCGATGCCGACACCGAAACCCATGACCAGGCGGCCGAGGACGAGCACCGTGAATCCCGTCGCCAGCGCCGATACGCTGAATCCCACCGCGAACAGCAGCCCGGCGCAGCCCAGCACCGCCTTGCGGCCGAACCGGTCCGCGAGCCCGCCGGTGAACATCGCCGCGACCAGCGCGCCGAGCAGCAGAATGCTCGTCACCAGACCCTGTTGGGCGTCGTGCAGGTCGAGGTCACCTCGGATGTAGAGCAAAGCCCCGGAGATGACGCCCGTGGCGTAGCCGATCATGAAGGTCGCGAGGTTGATCCACAGCCCCCACCGAGCGACCATGCGCAAGCCCGCGTTGGGGACGTCGAGTTGACTCGAACTCCCTGAGTTGTTCGTCATGTCATTCCCCCCGACCGGGGAGCCCGGTCGGAGCCCAGCCGCCGGGGCCGGTGCTGCCTGCCGCGTATTCGCCTATCGGCACCTGGTTTTCGCGCCACGCCTGGCGTACCGGCTCGATGATGCGCCAGCACTGGACGGCCATGTCGCCACGAACCGACATCGGCGGGATGCCCTCGAGAATGCCCCAGAGCACCTGGCCGTAGGGCGGCAGCATGCCCGCGCCGAACTCTCCCGCCAAGCTCACCGGGTCGATCTCGAACGAGTCGCCCGGTCCGCTGATGTTCACGTCGAGACCGAATGTGTTGGTGCCCAGGGAGATTCCGATGTGGAGCCGGTTGGGTTGCACGCTGCCGGTCAAGCCGACAGGTACCTGTTGCGGCGGCTCGAAGGTGACCGTCACCTCGGTGCGGGGCGAGCCGAGCGCCTTGCCCGAGCGCACCCGGAACGGCACACCCGCCCAGCGCCAGGTATCGACAGCGAGCACCAGCTCGGCGAAGGTCTCGGTGTTGCGGGAACCGTCGATGCCGTCCTCGTCCACGAAGGAGCGCACCTGACGGCCGTCGATCTCGCCCGCGGTGTAGCGCGCGCGGCGGCTGTATCTGATCGGGTCGTCGTCCCAGATCCGGGTGGCGCGCAAAATCTGCGCCTTCCCATCGCGCACGTCGTCCCCGTGCAGGGACGGTACGGGCTCCATCGCGAACAGCGACAGCACCTCGAGCAGGTGGCTCTGGATCATGTCCGCCAGCGCGCCGGTGCCATCGTAGAAGCCGGCCCGCCCTTCCAGCGTCAAGCTCTCGTCGAAGACCACGTCCACGCTGTGCACGTGCTGGTTGTTGAGCAAGGGCTCGATCACGCGGTTGGCGAACCGCACTCCCAGAATGTTGAGAACTGTCGACATGGCGACGAAATGGTCGATCCGGTGCACATGATCTTCCGGAACCAGCTGCGTCACCAGCTCGTTGAGAGCGGCGGCACTGTCGGCGTCGGTGCCGAACGGCTTCTCGATCGCCAGCCGCGTCCCCGCGGGCAGGTCGAATCCGGTCAGCACGCGGCAGACCTTCTCGGTGACGGCGGGCGGCAGCGCGAAATACAGGATCAGCTGACCCGAGCACGAATCGAGCAACCCGCGCAGATCGTTCTCGTCGGTGGCGTCCGCCCTGACATAGCGGGTGGTCGAGACGATGGCTGCCACCTGCGGTCCGCGCGCATCCACCGTGGCGAAGGACTCGGTGACCTGCGAGCGCCAGCGATCGTCGTCCCAGCTTTCCACCGCGCTGCCGACGAGCTCGAGCTTGTCCACACTGCCGGTCGCCAACAGCGCGCCGAGCCCCGGCAGTAGCAGCCGCGCAGTCAGGTCGCCGCTCGCGCCGAGAATCACCAGTGTCTGATCACGTGAACTGTTCGGAACAGTTGTCGAGTCCGAGGTCATCGTCCTTCGCTCCTGTCGTGCGGGATTGCGACGAGCAACGCGGCCTGAAATGCCGATCCGACCCTGAGCGCACCGCAGAGCGGAGCCTCTCGATTGAACTTGCGCGGGACAACTGTATGTCGCCGATGGTCCCGGTGCGGGGAGGCCGTGAGCAACGCGTCACCGAGTCATGCGCCACGGCAGGTCGCGAGCCCTGTCCGTCTCCGCTCCGCGGCGGTTGGGCACTCCTCGGTGCCGACCTGATGCGGTCGGATGACGACGACAGTGCACTCAGTCGATATCCCTCAGCAATCGGCGCGAGATGGCGTACTTGTGCACCTCGGTCGGTCCGTCGTAGAGCCGGAAGGCACGGATGTCGGTGAAGATCGCCGAGACCGGCGTCTCATCGCTGATTCCGATCCCGCCGAGTACCTGCACGCAGCGGTCGGCGACCTTGAACAGTTCCTCGGAAACCATGGATTTCACCATCGAGGACTCGTGGCGGCCCTTGCCGCCCTTGTCCAGGGTCCAGCACGCCCACCAGATCATCAGCCGGCATTGCTGCAGAGCGATCTCGTTGTCGGCCAGCATGAAACCGACACCCTGGTGCTGACCGATCGGTTTACCGAAAGACGTGCGGGTCTTCGCGTGCTGCACGGCGATCGACTGGGCACGCGCCGCGGCACCGAGCCATCGCATGCAGTGCGTGAGGCGGGCGGGGGCCAGCCGCAGTTGCGCGTAGCGGAACGCCTCGCCCACGGTGCCGAGAATCGACGACTCCGGCAGCACCAGGTTCTCGAATCGGACGACGCAGTGCCCTTCGACATAATTGCGGTCCATCGTGTTCATGACCCGCTCGATGACAATGCCCGGTGTATCGCCGTGACACAGGAACAGCGTCGCACCGTCACCGGGAACGTCGGCCATGATGATCCAGGTGTCGGCATTCACCGCGCCGGTGATCAGCCATTTGCGGCCGTTGATCACGAAGGTGTCGCCGTCACGGACCGCGGTCGTCGACAACTGGCTCGGGTCCGAACCCGCGCCGTCGGGTTCGGTCATCGCGAAAACCGAACGCCGCGTGCCGTTGATGACCGGCTGCAGGTATTCCGCGGCCTGCTCGGCATCGGCGACTTTCGACAGCAGGAACATGTTGCCCTCGTCGGGCGCGGCGCAGTTGAGCGCGACCGGACCCAGCGTCGACCAACCGGCGGCTTCGAAGACCACCGCCTGTTCCAGGTGTGACATCCCCTGGGGCCGGTGCTGGATCGACAGCAGACCGGCCGCTTTCGCCTTCGCCACCAGTTCGTTGCGAAGCTCGTCGGTCGGGCCGTGCGCTGTGACGCGCGGGTCGCGCTCGTACGGCACCACTTCGGTGTCGACGAATCTGCGTACCCGGGCACCGAGTTCAGCGGTCTCGGTGGGGATCTCGAAGTCGATCATCATTCTCCGCTCATCAGCGACTGCGCCCTGTCGAACAGCCGCAACGTCGTGTTGTGTAGTCGCTCACCGACACTCATCGGCGCCTTACCTGCCAGCGCTCTGGCGTAGCTCCCCTCGAGCACGATGCCGAGCTTGAAGCAGGCCAGGACGGTGTACCAATCAACAGCCGCGAGATCGCGTTTCGATCGCTCGCTGTAGCGGGCGACCAGTTCTCGCGGAGTGGGCAGGCCGCCCCTGCGCGCCAGTTCGCCCGCGAACTCATCGGGCGAACCCGGCAGGTCCCAGGTGGCCAGCAGCCAACCGAGATCGAGCAGCGGGTCGCCGATCGTGCACATCTCCCAATCGACCACCGCAACCACCGCCGGCTCGGTGTAGGAGAACATCACGTTGGACGCATGGAAGTCGCCGTGCAGAATCCCCGGCGAATACGCAGTGGGCCGGTGCTCGTCGAGCCATCGCGCGACCTCCGCGACCGGACCGATCACCGGACCGGGATATTGCGGGAACGCCGCGTAGGAATCGAGTTCTTTGAGCCATCGCGGCACCTGACGTTCGAGGAATCCGTCCGGTCGACCGAAGTTCCCTAGCCCGACCGCCACGTGGTCGACCGCACCGAGCCGGGCCTGCGCGTCGACGATGCTGAAGCACATCTCTCGGCGAAAGGTGACGTCACTCGCGTGTGGGTCGGGCAGTTCGACACCGGCATTGAACCCGGTGACAGGTTCCATGAGATAGAAGACCGCGCCACCGAGGACGGACTCATCGTCACATGCGGCGATCAAACCGGCATGCGGCACATCGGTTTTCGCAAGCGCGTCCAGGATGGTGAACTCTCGCCGGATGACCTCGTTGCTGCGTGGACGCAGATGGCGCGGGCCGCGACGCAGAATGAAACTGCGACCGCCGCGGTCGAATCGGGCCATCACGTTCTGTGTCCCGCCGGTCACCGGCCGCACCGATTCCAGTGGCCCCGATCCGAGGCCGCGGGCATCCATCCAGGCGGTCAGCGCTGCCAGATCAGCCTGTGTGAGCACGGCACCGGCATCGATCGAATCTTGCTCGAACATACGCTCCTCGAACGGGTTTCAGGCCTCCCGAACGCAGAGCGCCGACGTGGCGGCCGGCTCAGAATGTGTCCAGACAGGTTCTCGTACTAGAGAATGTGGATTAACATAGATCTGCTGGAGTACGTTGTCAACAGGAAGTATTCGGGTAGCATGTTCGACACTTATCTAGAATCGCTCATCACTTCTGTGCCCAGCTGAGGCTAGACGCACACGCCGAGCCCCGAGGTTCTACGACCACCCGGTTCTGACAGAGTGATATACAAACCATCTCACGCTATCTAAGGTGGGTCCGGTAGATCGCTCGGCCAGCCAGGAGAACAAGTGTCTGAATCCGCCACACCCACCGCCGACGCCACCGAACTGACTGTGCGCAACCCGGCATCCGGAGAACCGGTCGGGACCGTCGCCGTCACGACCGAGAAGGAAGTCGCAGCAGCGACGGCTGCCCTGCGCAAGGCGCAGCCGCGGTGGGCCTCGATCCGCGCCGCCGGACGCAAGCAATGGCTGCTCGCGCTGCAGGATTGGGTGCTCGACCACAGCGCCGAACTGGCCGATTCGATCCAGGACGAATCCGGAAAGCCGCGCGTGGAAGCCGAAGTCGAGGTCGCTTTCACTGTCGACCTCCTCGGCTACTACGCGCGCAATGCCGCGAAGTTCCTCGCCGATACCGACGTGCGCCCGCACAGTCCCTTGATGCGGATCAAGAAGCTGACCACCACCTACACCCCGCATCCGGTGGTCGGGATCATCACGCCGTGGAACTTTCCGCTGGCCATGCCCGCCTCCGATCTCGTTCCGGCGCTCGCCGCCGGCGCCGCCGTGCTGCTCAAGCCCTCGGAGGTGACCCCGCTGACGCCACTCGTCCTGGCGCGTGGCTGGGCCGAGATCGGCGCACCACCGGTGTTCACGGTGGTCTCCGGGTCCGGCGACACCGGGGCCGCGGTGGTCGACAATTCCGACTTCGTCCAGTTCACCGGCTCCGGCGACACCGGGCGCCGCATCGCCGTCGCGTGCGCGAAGCGCACGCGACCCTACAGCCTCGAGATGGGTGGCAAGGACCCGGCGATCGTCCTCGCCGACGCCGATCTCGACCGCGCGGTCAACGGCATCGCCTTCGGTGCGCTGACCAACGCCGGACAACTGTGCGTATCGGTGGAGCGGGTGTACGTCGAAGACCCGGTGTACGACGAGTTCGTCGACAAGCTGGTCAGCCACGTCGCGTCGCTGCGACTCGGCCGCGACGACCGCACCGGCAATGCCGACATCGGTCCACTCGCCAACGAGACGCAGCTCGCGATCGTCACCCGCCATGTAGACGACGCGATCGCCCGGGGCGCGCGAGCGCTCACCGGCGGAAAGGCGACGGGAGAGGGCAACTTCTTCGAACCGACCGTGCTGGTCGACGTCGACCATTCGATGTCGTGCATCACCGAGGAAACCTTCGGGCCGACCATCCCGGTCATCAAGGTCGCCGACGAGAACGAGGCCATCCGGCTCGCCAACGATTCCGAGTACGGCCTGTCGGCCTCGGTGTGGACGGGCGACAAGTCTCGTGGGCAGGCGATCGCCCGGCGGCTGACCGTCGGCGCGGTCAACATCAACGACGCCACCATCAACCTGTTCAATTTCGCACTCCCCCATGGCGGTTGGGGCCAATCCGGCACCGGGTACCGATTCGGCGGCGCCGACGGCGTGCGCAAGTACTGCCGCAAGCAGGCGATCACGGCTCCGGCGCTGCCTACGCAGAAGAAGGAACTCGTCTGGTACCCGTACAGCCTGAAGAACTTCGGGTTCATGCGCGACGCTATGCGCGCGACCGGTGCTCGCGGTCGGCGCCGATTCGGTCTGTGAGCGGACGGAATCCGGGCGCGATGTGATCGCGGGCGAACCGGCGCGCGGCCGCCTCGTCGTCGAGCGGAATGACCGTAGGCCTGGTCAACACCAGCGACAGCGCCGTGCGCGCGACCATCTCGGCGACGGGCAGCGGATCGTAGGCGGGGAGTTTTCCTGCCTGCTGCAAGCGAGTGATGAACTCGGCCAAGAAGTCACGACCGAGCTCGATCACCGGCGCACCGTCGGTAGTGAGATAGGGCAGAACTGTGGCGGCGTCGGTGGCGAGAAGGCGGTCCAACAGGGGGTTCTGCCGCAGGCCGACAGCAAAGGTGACGAACAGTTCGACGATCTGATCTTCGGCGCCCGCGTCCGCCTCGGCCAGCTGACGCATCGAGGCGTCGGCCTGCTCCAGCAGATCGCGCACCTGCCAGAGCCCGACCGCCTGGACCACCTCGGGTTTTCCGCCGAACCGGCGATACAGGCTCGCCAAGGACAGACCGCCCCGGCGGGCCACCTCGCCCATGCTGGTGCGTTTGATCCCGAAGTCCAGAAATGCGGCCAGGGCACCCTCGAGGACTTCGGCATTGCCGCGCTCGACACCGCCGTGTCCGCGAATCCGCGCCAGCAACCTGGTCGACTCGGCCACATCCCACTCCCCTCACCCGGACAAGAGCCCGACCCTAATGTGGTCCGCCATGGACTCGCAATCCTGCCACGCTCACACGAGTGGGCGTCCGAGCCGGTGGCGCCGCCGCATATCCCAGAGCAAGATCGAGTACGGGAAGATCCGCGCGCGGACGGGCAGCCGTCGGTAGACGGTGCCGATGATCCGGAACAGCAGCCGATGCCGCCGCTCCTGCCCGTCGGTCCACGGCAGGTAGAGCTGAGCGCGCATAGGTGCGGGCAGCAGACCGGTCACGACGAAGCGATGAAAGTTGGCGAGCTGACGTGGCCTCGCAACATTGCGCAGGCCGACGAGCTTGCGCAGGTACTCGGCGACGACGTCGTCGATCTGCATGCTCGCCAACCCGGATTCGAAGTAGCGTTCGAAAGCCGCCACGTCGGCCGGCCACATCTGCGGCCTCATCTGCAATCCGGTCCCGAATCTGGCCCCGTACTGCACGAAGACTTCCTTGGTCGCCTCGTCCAGTGGCCCGTACAGGCGTTCGTGGGTGTCCATCACTCCCCAGCACAGGCAGACCGCGACCCACTTCTGCAGCTCCGGATCGAACGCGTTGTACTCGACCTCCGCGCCCGGCGCCGAACGAACGCGCCGATGGACGCTGCCGACGGCCCGTCGATACACAGCGCGGTCGTCCTCGGTACCGAGCATCGCCACCGCGATGTAGGTGAGGGTGGTGCGCAACCGTTTCCACGGATGGACGTCGGCGCGACCCGACTCGACCGTGCTCTCGACAACGCCGTGGCCCACCGGCCGATTCGCCAGCTGCACGATGACGTTCGCGCCCGCCCCCGCGAAGGCGCCGATCCCATCGAGGAACCGCTCGATGTCGAAGTCCTCGACAGTGCCGTACCGACAGCTCAGCACCCCGCCGGGCGCACCCATCGCCGTCGGGCCGGGCACCGATGAAACAGCACGCATAATCCCGCGCCTCCTTGATTCGACCGCCACCCACGCGACGATACATTGAGATACTTTGCACCTCATCCTCTCATGAGGGTCGCTACTTCCGCGCCACAATGCGCTCGTCCGCGGGAATGCTCACGACGTGGATGACGCCGTCGGAGTCCGCGGCTGCTCTCGCGAGCCCCGTCGAGATCCTCGAGGTCGCCGCCACGCACCTTCGCGCCGAGCGCGGACAGCGCCGCCGCTGCCACGCCCGACCGGGCCAGGCCCGTGACCTCGTACCCGGCGGCGATGAGCTCGGGGATGATGCACGAACCGGAGTGGCCGGTCCCGCCGGTGATGAAGACGCGCATGCTGCTGCTCCCTGTGAGTGATGTGGCGTGAGAATTGGTGGCGCAGGTGAGATGCGTCAGTGGAATTCGACGCCCAGGGCGAGGTCGAAGCCCGCGCCGTTTCGCGCCAGCCCCATCAGCAGGAGGCCGGCCGATTCGAGGACCGAGGCCATCCGCAGCCCTCCTGTGTCGAGGGGCCGCAAGTCCAGGGTCTCCAGGAACGCGGCGACGCGTGCTTTTGCCTCGACGCTGTCGCCGGCGAGAAAAGCGTCCAGCGGCTTGTCGTGAGCGAGGACGTGGCCGAAGATCGTGTTCAGCGCCTTCACGACGTGAGTGCCCTCGGGGGCGGCAGCGGCGATCTCCTGTGCCGCCGAGCCGCCCGGGGTTGTTACGAGTCCGGTGGCGTCGGCGTTGAACGGGTTGGAGATGTCGACGAGGATCTTGCCTGCCAGCGACTCGCCGTAGTCCGCGACCGCTGAAACCACGTTGGTGTACGGGACGGCCACGATGACGATGTCACCCAGCGGCGTTGCGCCGAACGTGCCGACGACTGCGCGCGTGCCGATCTGGTCGACAAGCGCCTGAGCCGTGGCGGCGTTGCGGCTCGAGATCTCGACGGTGTGGCCGTGTTTCGCCGCCCGGTTGCCGATGGCGGTGGCCATGCCGCCCGAGCCGATGATGCTGATGGTGGTGGTGTTGGTCATGACGATGCGCCTCCGTGGATTCTGAGCGAGCGCCAATATGAGGCACCCCTCCGGTTACTGATGTCCACATAACCGGAGGGGTGCCTCATTTTATTCCGGAGGGGTGCCTCCGCGCCGTTGTTAGAGTGAAGAGATGAGCCAGAGCGACGCCGAGCGGACACGGAGACCCCGGCGCCGCGACGCCCAGGAAAGTCACGACAAGCTCGTCGCCGCGGCGCAGCGCGACTTCGCCGCACACGGTGTGGATGCGTCCCTGGAGAAGATCGCACGCGAAGCCGGCGTATCCATCGGCACCCTGTACCGCCACTTCCCGAAACGCCTCGACCTGCTCATGGCGGCCTTGACACCTCGCCTCCAAGAGTTCCTCGATGGTGCCGAGAAGGCCCTGCAGATGGACGATCCGTGGGATGCATTCGTCTACTACTTGGAGAACCTGCTCGGCAGGCAGGTGGGCGACCGAGGTTTCAGTGACTTCCTCTCTCGCCGCTTCACTCACAGCGCGGAGACCGAGCGCATCCACGACCAGATGTCCCAACAGATCGTCGACGTGCTCAGCCGAGCCCAGGAAGCCGGCCGAGTTCGCCCCGACATCGCCCAGGCCGACATCATCAATCTGATCTGGTCCATCGGCCGGATCATCGACGCCACCAGCGCCACGGCGCCCACGGCCTGGCGGCGCAACCTCTATCTCATGCTCGATGCCTACCGGACCGAGCGGGCACACCCGATCCCCGAACCGCCGATGACGGACCAGCAGCTCTATGACGCCATGGTCCATCTCAGCCAGGCGAGGTAGGGGCAACGGCCTGCCGTAAGGTCAGCCCACCTCCCAGGCCGCCTCGATCATCCGGAAGATCTCGTCTACCGCGGCTTCCGGGTCGGCCGCCTCCCGGGCCAGCGAATAGGCGTCGATCACGAACCTCGCGATCGTCGCACTCGCCGTCGCGGTCCGCGCCAGTTCGGGATCGGCGGCGATGGCCGCTGCCAGCGCCTCCGCGTGACGCAGCCGCATCGACTCCCCGTACCTCCGCAGCGCGGGCGATTCGTCGATCATGTTCCAGATCGGAGCAGCGCCGTCCGCCGCGCAATGTCGCACCATGGAATGGATTTCGCGGCGCAGCGCCGGGATGAGCGGTTCGCCGACCCCCCGGCTGGTGACCGCCTGCACGAGCCCTTGCTCGAAGTCTTCATCCCGCTCGAACACCAGGGCCTCTTTGCCAGCGAAGTGGGCGAAGAGCGTGGTGACGGCGACATCGGCCTCAGCGGCCACTTCGCGGATTCCCACCTCGTCGTACCCGCGTTCCAGGAACAGCCGCAGAGCGGTGTCGGCGATCTTCTGGCGGGTCGCCGCCTTCTTGCGCTCACGACGCCCGGTCGGCACGGTCATGTCATGAGGCTACCAGTTACAAACTTGAATCAGTTATGAAGTCATACCTGTTTCAAAACACTAACCGTTAGTGTTAGCGTTCAGGACATGAAAAAGGTGAGCTTCGCCGAATTCGGCGGTCCGGACGTTCTGCAACTCCTCGATGCCGAGGAGCCGCACGCGGGCCCCGGTCAGGTACGCATCGCCGTGCGGGCGGCGGGCGTCAACGCCGTCGACTGGCGGCTGCGGGAAGGCCAACGCCTCGGCCCGCATCCGATTCAGCTGCCCGCCGGCGTCGGGCTGGACGCGGCCGGGGTGGTGGACCGAATCGGCAGCGGGGTCGAAGGAGTCGAGATCGGCGACCCGGTGTTCGGCGAAGGCTTCAGCACCTACGCCGAATTCGCCGTGCTGTCGGCCTGGGCCGCCATGCCCGCCGGCCTGACCTTCGAAGAAGCGGCCGGGTACCCCTCCGTGGTGGAGACCGCTCTGCGCATCATCGGTGCCGTCGGCGCGCAGAGCGGCCAGACACTGCTGGTCAGCGGTGCGGCCGGAGGCGTCGGATCGGCGGTGCTGCAAATCGCGCGCGAACGCGGCATCACGGTGATCGGCACCGCCGGGGCCGCGAACCAGGACTATCTGCGGAGTCTGGGCGCCCTCGCCACGACGTACGGCGAAGGTTGGGTCGAGCGGGTGCGGCGACTCGGCCCGGTCGACGCGGCCCTCGATCTGGCCGGCTCGGGCGTGATCCGCGAGCTCATCGAGTTGACCGGGGACCCACAGCGGGTCGTCTCCATCGCCGACCTCGATGCGCCGAAGCTCGGGGTCCGATTCTCTGGCGTGGCCGGGAGCGTGCCGGATGCACTGGCCGAGGCCGCCACGCTCATTTCACAGGGAAAACTCCGCATCCCGGTCGAGAAGTCGTACTCGCTGTCCGAGGCCGCCGCGGCGCACATCGACAGCCAGGCGGGTCATTCCCGTGGGCGCCGGGTCATCGTCATCTGAGGCGCGGGCGCTGGCACGCCCAAGAGTTCACCCGGCCAAGTCGACCCGGTCGGCCATCGCACGGAGTCGGCCACGCGCAACACCCACCCACTGCTGTTCGTCGATGTCGACGGGCTGCTCCTCCCGTTCGGTGAAGCCCCCGAACCCGAGCTGTGCAATGTGGTGTCGAACTCCCAGTTCTCGCGGCTACGCCCCGAAGTCGGCCGCCGGCCGGCAGAACTGCCATGCCAGTTGGTCTGGGCCACAACCTGGGAAGACACTCCTGCGGCACGTCGAGCCATCCCGAGGATCGCCGCCCAACCGGTCCGTAGCAGAGTTCGGATCGGCACCGCGGCGATCAGCATCTCAGTGCCTCAGCGTTGGACCGTGAACTCGGAGCGAAGGTCTGTCGAGAACACGCGTTCGGCTCCGACCTATGGGCAGAACCCCGCCACAGGGGATCAGACCATCAGAGGAGCCCGTCATGAACATCATCAAGAGTATCGCCGCTGTCGGCGCCGGTTTCGTCGCCACCGCCGTGCTGTCCAGCGCGGCCGACGCCGTGCTGCAGGCGGCGGGAGTGCTGCCACAGGAGCACATCTACGTTGCCGCGCCGGTGATAGCTCTGGTGATCGCCTACCGCACCGCATTCAGTGTCCTCGGTGCCTACCTGGTCGCCCGGTTGGCGCCGAACCACAAGACAGCCCACGCCGTCGGCCTCGGTATTGTCGGCTCGGTCGGCTCGGTGATCACGGGTGTGGCGACGATGAACATGCAGGTCGGCCCGCTGTACTACCCACTGGCCCTCGCGGCGCTCGGCGTGCCGGCGGCGTACTTGGGAGCCAGAATCGCCCAGCGCGACGTCTCGGCGCGGCCCCACGCTCTCGCCGCCACCCCTGCCTGATCGCAGGTGTGGTCGGTGAAGCTCGTTGCGACGGAATGCGGACACCGTCGACGCTGGTGGAATTCGCGTGCGTCGAGTGGGGAGTTCAGGAAGATCCACAGGCCTTCCACACCATGCACGCCGGCCAGGTGCTCCGCTCGGTCGTCGTGCTGTGAGCCTTCTCCGACTTCCCCACCATCATCGGCTCGCTGCGCGATCGTCTGCTGACGCTACCCGGCCACACGAGCGTCTACACCGGTCACGGCGACGCCACCACCATCGGCTCCGAGGCGCCCCATCTCGAAGAGTGGATAGCACGCGGCTTCTGACCCGAGGCAGGGTCCGCCGGCACGGAAATGTTCCCACTCACCGAGAATCTGTCCCGGCAGTCCCCACGCGATGCACTCGAATCAGGACATGCTGCACAGTTCGGCTTTCACTCCGGGCGCCCTGCTCACCGGTCGGCGGGCACTGGTGACCGGCGGCGCCGCGGGAATCGGCGCCGCCATCGCCCACGCCTTCGCCGCACACGGAGCCGACGTCCTCGTCGCTGACATCGCGCCCCGCGCCCCGCTCGACTTCGATCCGGGCGCGGGCGGGGCGATCACCACCGTCGAGTTCGATGTCCGTACCGGCACCGCGGACCTCCTCCTCGCGCACGAGCCCGACATCCTGGTCAACAATGTCGGCCACTACCTGCGCCCGCCACATCTGTTCGCCGACAACACCGTCGAGTTGTGGCGGGAACTGCACGAGATCAACCTCGGACACGTGTTGCGCCTGACCCACGCCGTCCTGCCCGGAATCACCGAGCGCGGACGCGGAGGTTCGATCATCAACCTCACCACCGTCGAGGCACACCGCGCCATCCCCGGCCACACGGTCTACTCCGCCTACAACGCCGCGCTCACACAGTTCACCCGCTCCCTCGCCGCGGAGGTCGGACCGGCCGGGATCCGCGTGAACGCGATCGCCCCTGACCTCATCGAAACCGTCCAGGTTCCCTACGCCGACCTCGTGCCCGAGGAAGACCTGCCGCTCTGGCCGACCTGGTCGCCCCTCGGCGGGCCCGGACAGCCCGAGGACGTCGCGGGCGCCGCCCTCTTCCTGGCTTCTGGCCTGTCCCGATTCGTCACCGGCACAACCATTCACGTCGACGGCGGTACCAACGCAAACGGCGGTTGGTCACCCCGGTCGTCCGGCGGCTGGACCAACCGTCCCCGCAACCCCTGATTCGAAAGGCACTCGAACTGTGAAGATTCTGGTCATCGGCGGCACCGGCATGATCGGCGCACACGCCGCCCTGCACCTGCGCGATCATGGCAATGACGTCACCGTCGCGGCGCGCAGCGCAGTCGCCGACGACTCACCCGTCGCCGGTTTCCCGGTATTGTTCGGCGACTACACAATTCCGTCCTTCACCCCCGCACAACTGGAGGGTTTCGACGGCATCGTCTTCGCAGCCGGCCAAGACGTGCGGCACAAGAGCAACGACGCGGACGAGGCCGAGTTCTGGGACAAGACCCAGATCCGTGGTGTCCCCCGTTTCGCGGCGCTGGCGAAACAGGCAGGCGTCCCCCGATTTGTCCAGGTGGGCAGCTATTACCACCACCTGCGCCCTGACCTCGCGGCGGGAAATCCCTACATCACCGCCCGTCAGGCCGCCGACGAGGGCGCGCGCGCCCTCGCGGACGACTCGTTCACCGTCTCGACCCTCAACCCACCGTCCATCATCGGAGTGGTGCCGGGTGCCTCGACGAACCGCTATCGCCGCATGGTCTCGTGGGCGGCGGGCAACGAACCGGCGCTGCCGGACTTCGCACCGACCGGTGCCACCAACTTCATGTCCGCTCGCTCACTGGCGGAGGCCATCTGGGGTGCACTGCGCAACGCCGAGACGAGCACGGCCTATCTCGTCGGTGACCAGAACCTGCGCTACCGCGAGTTCTTCCAGATGCTCGTCGACGCCGCAGGGGGTTCTCGGGTGATCGATGAACGCGATGAGGAGCACCCACTGCTGCCCGACCCCTTCATCATTCAAGGCCGTGGCAATACGCTCGCCTATGAACCGGACACCGACAGCCTGCGCCTGCTGGACTACACGCGCAACGATTGCGCTCGTGCGGTCGGGGAACTCGTCGACGCCGTTCGCGCTGCTGACTGACTCGAACAGCGTCTTCGCGATCAGCGTCGCACCGCCACGGTCTCGATACAGTCGATACGGGCTGGGCCGGGTCGGCGGGGTCGGTTGGCGCGGCAGGCTATCGGCGACGGAGAGCCGAGTGTGCGGCGCTGAGGCGTTCGGCGTCGCTGCGTTCAGTGCTGTCGCCGGAGATCTGGTCGGCCCATTCGAGCAGTCGGTGCACGTGCGGGGCGGTGGTGGTCCCGATGGGTGGGTTTCCGGCGGTTATCTCGCCACCGGTTCCATCAATGGCGATGAGGGTACCTGCGGGGATTACGTGCCGGCCGATTCGCATCGTGGTGGCGTCGATGGTCAGATCGGCGACTCCGACGACGGCGGGTTTGCCCATCGCGCGCGCGACGACGGCGGCGTGGCAGGTGGGGCCGCCGTGCGCGGTGAGGACTCCGGCGGCGGCGGCCAGACCGTGCATGTCGAGCGGAGAAGTGTCCGGTCGCACCAGTATGACCGGGCCGTGTGCGGCCATGCGGACCGCGGCATCGGGGGTGGTCGCTACGCGGCCGACGGCGACACCCGGGCAGGCGCCTTGCCCGCGGGCGAGGATGTCGGCAGTGCTGTCGAGGATCATGCGGGGTGTGCGGGCGTGCTGAAGCTGCAGTGGGGTGATTCGCCGCAGTGCCTCCCGGTGCCCGATCACATCCTCCTCGACGAGAGCGACCGCGATGTGTACGGCGGCCGCGGCGGCCACTTTGCCGCGGTGTACTTGCAGGATCCAGAACTCACCGCCTTCGAAGGTGAACTCGATGCAGCACGAGTCTCGGTAGCGCGCTTCGATCCGGTCGAGGGCCGCCACGAGCTGGGCCCACACGGCCGGCTCTCGATCGGCCAGTTCACCCAGCGGCAGCGTCGGCGATCTGCCGGAGACGACGTCGTCGCCTTGGCTGCCGAACAGGACGTCGCCGAAGGGGACCCGTTCGCCGGTATTGGGATCACGGCTGAACGCGACTCCGGTCCCGCTGTGCCGGTCGCGGTGTCCGAAGACCATCGCCTGCACGGTCACGGCTGTTCCGAGGTCGTGCGGGATATCGTGGATCGCCCGGAACGTGCGCGCGCGTGGGTTGTCCCATGAGGAGCACACGGCTGTGATCGCCAGCTCCAACTGCCGGAACGCATCGTGGGGAACCTGCTGTCCGACTTGTTCCGAGACGAGGGCCTCGATGACTCCGATCGCGTGGCAGATGCCTGACTGCTCGTCACCGAGATTCTGCTGGATCGACTCGGCCATCACCGATTCCGCGCTCGCTGCGCCGATGCCGGCGACCGTGGAGGCGAAGTTCGACAGGAATCGCAACCGGGCGATGGACGCGAACCGCGGATTGCCTGTCTCGGTGGTCAATCCGCGTGCGGCCGCGGCGGTGAGCCCGAGATTGAGGACGGTATCCATCATGCCGGGCATCGACACCGCGGCCCCGGAGCGAACAGATACCGTCAGTGGCCTTTCGGAACCACCGAGCCTACGCTGCGTGGCAGTTTCGAGGTCACCGACGGCGGCCGTGAGTTCGGCGGCGAAGCCCTCGGGAAAGCACCCGTCACGCAGGACCGCTCGGCATACCTCGGTGCTGATGACGAAACCGGCGGGCACAGGCAAACCCAGGCGTCGCAGCATGATGAGCCCGTGCGCCTTGGCGCCCAGGACTTCCGAGGTCTCCTGCACCTCAGCGGAAAGTGTGTGAATGTATCGCATCTTCAGAATCTCGGGATGCCCAGCGTTGCCAGGAGATCTTCGTGAAGCTGGAACCAGACGGTGTGGTACGACGACGTGCTGGTCGCCACGTACTCCAACGCGCCGGATCGCGCTCGAACGAGCGCATCGGCCAGACGTGGACCGTACCGCCCGAACCGACCCACTGCCGCGGACAGCTGCGCGCAGACGACCTGCGCGCGGTTGTCCAGGTCGCTCAGCCGCTCGAGAATTCGGGCGTCGTAGCCGGGGTCGGTGTGGTCGTTCGCGGTCAGGACTCCATGGGCCGATCGCGTCTGCCATGCTGCGCACAGGTCGAGCAATTCCGGGTTGAGCGCGAGAAACCTGTGGTAAGCCTCGGTCACGGCGGTTCGGGCTCCTGCGTTTTCCAGTTCGTCGGTGATCCGTTCCGCGTCCAGAGCACGACCGGTGGCCGTGAGTCCCCACCCGCCGAACTCCCCGGGCGTATGCGTGACATGTCCGCCTGCGCCGAGGTCTATCAGCTCGGATTCCACGACAGACTCCGGCAGGCCCGTCGCTGCCGCCACTCGAGACACGCTCGCGTGGCCGACGCAGCGAAGGGAATGCAGTACGAGCAGGTCGGCACCGGCTGAGCGCGAATCCGGCCACGTCACGATCCTGCTCCCAGCCGTGAATGTGTTGCCGCACGCGCTGCGACCCTGGCCCCGAATCGCTTCTGCGCTGCTTGCCGCGACACACCGAGGCAGGCGCCGATCTCGGCCCAGGGCACGTCTGCTTGCCGCGCCTGGTCCACGAAATAGTCGAGCAGACTATCGGCCAGCCGCACCCAGTGCGCCGCAATGATCGCCGCTTGGGACAACTGATCCACAGTGTTGCCGGGCCGGGCCCGCTCGATAGCGGCGATCACATCGCGCAGTGGCACCTGACGATCCATTCGTCAACTGTAGGTTGACTCTTGCATCATCGTCAACTACTTGTTGACGATACGCGAGCGAGTGCAGTACCTGCTTTCGCTGATAACAGACCGATCCAGGAGTGGTAGTGATGGCTATCGAGAACGCGGCACGGGATGCCGCCGGGACAGAGCCCAAGCGGGTGCTGATCGTGGGCGCCGGTATCGCCGGCCTGGCCGCCGCGCTGCGGATGCATCGGCACGGCTGGGATGTCGTCGTGGTCGAACGCGCGCAATCCCGGCGCAGCAGCGGCTATCTGGTGAACCTGCACGGACCCGGATACGACGCCGCGGAGCGGCTCGGGCTGCTACCGACACTGACTCCGCGTGATATCGGGTTCTTCACCTCGATCCTGGTTCACGCGGACGGTAGCGAGAAGTTCGCGATTCCGGCCGCTGTCGCACAAGCCGCTGTCGGGAATCGGGCACTGAGCCTGTTCCGCGGGGACCTGGAGTCGGCGCTCTACGACGCGGTGGCCGATCTCGCCGACATCCGGTTCGGTACCACCGTGCAGGCGGTCGCCCAGGACGCCGGCGAAGTCGTCGTTACGCTCAGCGACGGCACCCGCATGCAGGCCGAACTTCTCATCGGCGCCGACGGCGTGCACTCCCGAGTTCGTGAACTCGTATTCGGCCCCGAGGCCGACTATCTGGTGGATCTGGGCCACATGGTGGGAGCGTTCCCGCTCGAACAGGTTCCCGAACAGGTACCTGAAGGCGCCGGCACGACATTCCTCGGACCCCGGCGCACGGCCGCAGTGATGAACCTGGGGCCGGGCCGGTCCTCGACGTTCTTCGCCTACCGCAGTCCCGATCCGGCCACCGAACTGGCGCTGGGCCCCACACCCGCACTCACCCGAGCCTTCGGAGATCTCGGCCGAGGTGTCGCCGATGCCCTGCGCCAACTCGGCGCCGACCCCGCCTCCGCCTATTTCGACTCGGTCGGCCAAGTCGTCATGGACCGCTGGAGCCACGGCCGTGTCGTCCTGCTCGGCGACGCGGCGTGGTGTGTGACCGTATTCGCCGGTTACGGAGCAGCCCTCGCCCTCGAGGGCGCCGACCGGCTCGGTGCCGCGGTAGCAGCACACGGCGACGATATTTCCACCGCACTCGACGCCTGGGAGACCTCGCTGCGCCCCGAAGTTCGCAAACGACAAGCACTGGCCCGCAAAGGAATAAGCCGATTCGCCCCGCCCTCACGCGCTCACGTCTGGGCCGGCGAACTCATGCTTCGCGCCATCGGGCTACCCGGCATCCGCGGCCTGGTCCGGCGCGCCATCCAACGCGCCAACAATTAGGCGGGACGCCAATTGTCATACCCCCCGCCCCGGCGCCCACCCACCGACGCACTTCTCCTGCGCACCGTCATCGCAGCCGACATGGGGCTGTAGCATCCGACGGTCCGAGGCCACAGATCAGCCGATGGCCAGGCCGTCGGCGCGCACGGCTGCTTTCACAGGCCCGGCTCAGCGCGGTCGTGCCACATTCTGTGGATACTGCCCCTGTACATTTCCTGGTGGATTGTAGAGCGCGACTACGACACTCGTGCCACCGTCCGAGGCGTAACCGATCCCGAGACGCGTACTGGATTTCCACACCAACTGTGTGAAATGGCCCGTCGCCATACTGAACCCAGGATTGTTGAAATCGTAGTATTTGATCTCGTCGTACCACATCTTCGTACTCATCTCGACGAGTGATACAGCACTGAAGCTGCCCTGCCCCATGACGAGGTTTTCCCCGGCCCCGTTCTTGTACGGGCAGCTGTGATCGATCGCGCCTTTGGTGGCGTAGTACTTCGCGCATTGCTGGGCACGGTTGTTCAGGTTCTGGGTCAAGGTCATAGCGGGGGAACCGTGCTCGGCCCGGTACGTGTTGTGCATGGTGAGCCCGGTCTGCGCATAATCGCTCTGCCCGGCGGCGGGGCCGCCGCCGTTGACGAGCGCGGCGAGCATCACCGTGGCAACAACCGATACCAATCCACCGACACGCACGACGACCTCCCGAGGCGGAGCGGGACACAACAGAAACGAACCACAAGGCCCTCGGAACCCACACAGGACGTGAGGTCTCGGGATCAGGCCAGCATACCCGGATCCGCTGCACTGCTACTCGAATCCGTCAACGTACGCCCAGCCCCTGAATGTTCGCCGGGGACACGGCGAGGTCAGCACTGCTCCTGGCACTTCCCGGTGGGCGAACCAGTCCCCCGTTGTTCGACAGATCCGACTCTTGCGCATCGACCGGACGAGATCCCGATGCGCGACTGCTGGTGGCCTGAACTGGATCTCGTCGAGACAGGCGCGACGTCAGTCTCGGTGTTCGGCTGTGGGGCCGACCGATGACGGCGGGTTCGCGACAAGTCCGCCGCGTAGGAGTTCGGCGACCGCGTTGTCCCAGCGATGCAGTTGCGATGGGGCGGTCAGGGGCTCGGGCAGGTGGCGGTCGATCTGTTTTCGCAGCATGGCCGTGCCGATGACCAGGATCAGTGGGTGCAGTGGCGCCCAGGTGCGGTCGACACCGGATCGGAGCAGGCCCTGTTCATCGAATTGGTTCCATTGGTTTGTGCTGATCGCGACCAGTCCGTCGAAGATGGTTGCGCCGACGGTGTCGCCCTCGACGAATGCGCGCGCGATGTAGTCGACGACCTCGGGATGGTCGGTCATGATCGAAGTCACCCGGCGCCCCAGTTCGCCGAGCGAATCTTCCGGTGGTGGTGGTAGTGGTTCGGAGGCAACCGCTGTCGCGACGGTTCGCAGCACGTACTCGTCGACAGCGGCGACGAGCCCGGCCTTGGTCCCGAAGTGATGTTGCACCAGTCCGATGGATACCCCCGCCTTGTCTGCGACCGATCGTAGCGAGGTCGCCGCGACCCCTTCGGCGCCAAAGCAGCGCAATGCGGCGATGCGAATCCGGTCGGCAGCAGATGGGCCAGGGGCTGCCGGTAAGGGGAATGGCCAGGAGGGGTACACGAGTCCACCATAGACAATATGCTCGTATGGTGCCACAATATAACCATATTGTCGCACCATATGAACGTATTGTCAGCGGGATCGAGGTTGGTCAATGTCCATCCAGAACGATCGGCGTAGCGCTCGGAACCTGCGATCAGCCGCTGTGCTGTTCGCGATCGGCTTCGGCATCCACGGCCTGGATCATCTTCGGCGTGGCATGGATGCCTCGCCGATGGCGATCATGATCGGTGGCAATGTACAGGCCGTGTTTGTTGCGATCGCCGTCCTCATGGCGGTGACGCATCGCTACCGGGCACCGGAAGCGGCGATCGGCATCGGCTTCGGCAGCGCCGTGGTCTTCGTTTACGCCCATCTGCTACCGACGTTCTGGGCCGACTACCAAGACAGCTACATCTCGTTGCCGCACACCGGCGTCACCTGGTTTTCCTGGACGAGCGCGGTCACCGAGATCTGTACCGGCCTGATATACGGGTTCGTCGGCGTCAGAGCACTACGCGCCAGGAAATCACCCAGCGCACCGGTGAGCCTCGGCGTCCGCGCACCTGGAACGACCCGATGAGGGTCCTGGTACTCGGCGGCTACGGTGCCGTCGGCGGCCATCTCGTCACCCATCTTCGCCGCCGGGGCGACACGGTGGTGGTCGCCGGGCGCGATCCGGATCGCGCGGGCACCGTCATCGATCTGCAGGATCCCGCGCTGGCAGCCTATCGTGCGGCGCTGCCGGGCATCGACGTGACAGTCAACGCTTCGGGTGCCGAGAATCCACGACTGGCCGCCCTGGCCGGCTACCACGGGTCGGCATTCATCGAAATCTCGGCCAGCACCGCCTATCTCCGTGACCTCGCCCAGCTGAAACCACAGTCCCCGGTCGTGGTCGAGGTCGGCCTCGCCCCGGGACTGACCAACCTGCTCGCAGCAGCGGTCTACCGAACTTCGCCGGGGCCCATCGACCTCGCGGTGTTCCTCGGCGCCGGCGAACAACACGGCCCGGCCGCCATCGAATGGTCATACCAACTGCTGGGCAAACGCTTCCGCGACGGCGACGAGAACGTCCGCAACTACACCCAGCCCGAAACTTTCCTGCTACCCGGGCATCGGAAGCCACGGCGGCTCTACCGCCTCGATTTCGCCGACCAGCACACCCTGCAGCGCGACTTCGACGTAGCGGTCCGCACATTCTTCGGCCTCGATTCCCGGCTTGCCACCACCGCGCTCGCCGCACTGACCTGGCTCCCCGGCGCATCGAAAGCACCACGCGGATTTCACTTGCCAGGAACCGACCAATGGATCGTGCTGGCTCGCGGTCACGACCGCACCACACGATGGGCACGCGGGACAAGCCAATCCCGAGCCACCGCGATCATCGCGGCCACCGCCGCATCACACGCCCTTCATGTCCCCAGCGGAACCCACTCTCTACACCACATCCTCGCCCTCACCGACCTACCTCTCGACGAAATCGAACTCGACACTCGACAACACCGTTGCGATCCATGACCCCGCCGACCGCGGGCAGCCACCGGCCTGGCCCGCGGTGATCAACACCGCCGACCCGCGACCGTTGCCACCACCACGACGGGTGTCGACGCCGCCGACCATGCCCTGAGATCGTTGCTCGAGCGATTATCCGCAGCGTGGTTCCGCCTCCCGAGCAGCGCTGGTCGCAGCCTGTTCCGTCCGATCGAGCAGGCCCGCCGCAGCCCGTTCCCGCCGCTCGTGCGACGGCATCGCCAACGTCAGCACGGCGAGCACGACGGCGACGACGGCGATGGCGCCCATCATCATGATGCTGCCACCGAGGCTGTGCGAACGGAAGAACACCGTGGTCAACACCGCGAGACCGACCGCGTTCCCCACCTGCTCGACGGTCGGCAACACACCGGAGGCCTCAGCCATCCGATCGGCGTCGAGCCCGGACAGCATCATCGGCTGCAGCTGCACACCGAAAACCCCGACCCCGAATCCGGCCGCGAACACCGGACCCGCGCAGAGCAGTGCGTTCGCCACACCGTCGACCAGATACAGGTACACCCCGCCCGCGCCGATACACCCACCGAACAGCGCGATCCCGGCAGCCAACGCCCAGATATCCCAGCGGGGAACCAGAATCAGTGAGCCGAGGGCACCGGCGCCCGCGCCCAGCGCGAACAGTGTCATCACCATGCCGGTGAGCAGCGGCGAGTAGCCGAGCACATCCTGCATGGTGATCGAGGCGGCGAACACGAACGCGGTGAACAGCCCGAAGAAGGCGCCTACCAGTACCGAGCCGATCCGGAAGCCGTGGTTGGCGAACAGGTCGAGGCGCACGAGCGGGTCGGCACCTCGCGCGGTGCGGGCGCGCTGCTGGGCGAGGAACACCGCCGTCAGCACCAGCCCGGCACCGGTGGCGGCGATGACGTCGAGCCGCCACCCGTGCTCCTGAATCCGGGCCATGCCCGCGATCAGGGCGAACAGACCGAGCCCGGACAGCGCGGCACCGACCAGATCGAGTCGGTGACGACCGACCGGGCTGGTCCGGTCCAGAAACTTCCAGGCCAACGCGAACGCGAACAGCCCGATCGGCAGGTTGATCAGGAAGACCGATCGCCACCCCCAACCACCGACATCGATGGTGAGCAGCACGCCGCCCACAATGGGCCCGAGCATCCCGGCGAATCCAGCCACGCCCCCATAGAGCGCGAAGACCAGGGGATGGCGCTCGCGCGGGAAACCGGCCGTGAGAATGGCGATCGTCTGGGCAGCCATGCCCGCCCCCGCCGCGCCTTGGAACACGCGCGCGATGACGAGTTCATCGGGGTCACTGGCCAATCCGCACCATGCCGAGGCCGCGGTGAAGGCGACCACCGACACCAGAAACATTCTGCGCCGACCGACCATTGCACCGATCCGTGCGGCGGTGAGCAGCGTGCAGGCGAACGCCAGCGCATACCCGGAGATCACCAGCAGCTGTGCCGACCTGGACGCCCCGAGGTCGGCGGTCAGACTCGGCAGCGCGGTGTTCACGATCGTCACGTCGATCATCTGCATGAACACCGCGATCAGGCAGGCGCCGAACGCCAGCCACGCGCCGAGCCCGGGCGCCTGTGCCTTCGCGACGCCGGTGGTTTCGCTCATCACGCCAATTCCATCGTGGCGCGCGGGGCCGACATCGACATCTGGGTCGGGAAACTCAGCTGCACCATCCGATGCGGCGCCACCACCTCGAACAGCGCGATGAACGGCGGCACGACGGAGCCGACCATCTTGTCCAGCATCCCGTTCACCTGCTCGAAGCCGGGCCGCAACCGCACTTGCCAACACGGGAACACCCCGGCCGGTCCCGCGAACACGACCTGTTTCTCCACCCGGACGAGCAGCGGCCAGTGCACCGAGGACGCGAGCCACACGTCGATCGATTCGACCAGTCCGTCGGCGAATTCCAGTCCACGCAGCATCGTCAGACCACCGGCGATCGGCATCACGTTCGGGGGGAACGGCCCGGGCAGGCCGCCGAACTGCAGATGCACGGTGTCGACGAAATTCACTTCTTCGCGAGAAACCACCGTTGCGCCCGACCGAGCCTGCGCGCGATAGGTTTCCGCGTGCAGTCGCCCGTCGATACGACCTATTCGCTGCTCGACCGTCATGACCAGTTCCCGGTCGCGCCCACCTTTTTCTGCCGGGCTCACCTCGGTCGTCGTGTGATATCCGCCCCGGTCGTGCACGACGACGTGCGAAACCTCGAAGCCGCTGGGCTCACCGGCGATGCCGACGCGATACCGCGACTTCTCGCCGTCAGGAATGCCAGGGTCACCGAAGATGGTCGGTACGAATTCTTCTCGGATCATGGGTGCTCCGTGGCGCTGTCGATGATGGCTCCGAACACGGACTTCATGGTGGTCAGGTAGCGGCGCACCGACTCCTGCGCGATCGCGGTGTCGGGGAAGATGACGCTCAGCGACGTTCGGCCGGGTAGCCGGTTGATCCAGATGAGTGCTTCCTCGGAGGCAGCGCGGTTGGCGAAGACACCGGCCTTCATGCTGTCGAACAACTCGTTACCCAGGAAGTTTCTGGCGTCGATGAACGAGATCATCGGGGTGACCCACCCCGGTTCGACCTTGATCTCGGAATCAGCGGGCAGCAGGTCGAGAACACGGTGGAACGAGGTGGGTGCCAACAGCAGACCGCTGTCGTAGGCCCGTTGCGCGATCGTGAGCGCGCGGGCGAAGGTGGTGCGTTCGGTGAGCGGGAACGCGACCGGAACGAGCGTCACGTACCAGCCGACCGAGTTGTTCTCCGCTGCCGAGGACCTGGTGCTGACCGGGGTCATTCCGAAGTAGTAGTCCGAACCCACCAGCTCCCGTTCGGCAAGTGCGGCGGCGGCGAACACACCGCCGACGAATTCGGCGCCGTTGGCACGGCAGACGCTTTCGAATCGATCGGCCTCGTCGTCGTCGAACAACACGACGTTGCGGTGGGCGCTGCGATGGTAGCCGTCGGTCTTCTTGCCCAAGTCGAGTGGGAAAACCGGCAGTCGGTTGTCGTTGCCGTGCAGCAGGGCGAGCCATTTCTTGACCCCCGGCGAGGACAGGCTCTGCTGATCGCTGAGTGACCGCTCGTTGCGGCAGTAGTCGAGGTAGCTCGCCGCCGGGGCCGGCGGTTCGGCCTCGTCCCATAGCTGGGTGGCGTAGAGCTGGGCGAAGTCGGCCGCCGAAAGGTACTGCCCGAGGCCGTCGGTGTGCAGATGGTCGACCGCCAGGTACACGGTGGTGGAGTCGCTGTGCTCGATGGTGCCGAAGGTGAAGCAGTCCCATTGAAACGGGCCGGGTGTCGTCTTCTCCACGTGCCGGCAGATCGACTCGGGGTCGTCGATGTAGCCGTAGTCGACCGGTACGAACTCGACATCTGCCTCGGGAACCAGATGGCGCCGTACGGTGCCACCGGCTTCGACGGCGAACCACGTGCGAAAGGTGTCGTGGCGCATCAGGAAAGCGTGGATCGTCCGGGTGATCGTGTCGCGATCGAGGTCACCGGCGGGGATCTCGGCGACCGCCAGACACAGGCCCGAGAACCGGAAGTCCGCGCCGGCGTGCCGGTCGGCCAGGCGCAGGTACTGCTCCTGTTGTAGTGAGGGGGGTGCCGGATGTGCCGGGGCCCTGGCCGCGCGCGCGACCGAGTCCGCCGAGGCGAACCAGGTCACGAGCCGACCGGGTGACGGGCGCCATTCATCGATCAAGCCGAAGTCGACCATCAGTGCGATCCCGCCATCGATACTTCCGCCGGCCGGTCGAGGTCCCATGGTGCCGGCGGTTCGGCACTCGACGCGGCAGATTCTGCGGGCGCCGTGTCCGGCCGTAGCGGTGTGCCAACGGATTCAGAGGCCAGGATCAGTTCGGCGACCTTGGGACCCGCCTGTTCCAAACTGAACGAGCGCCCCATCTGCATCGACATCAGGTCGATGCCGAGCGTCTTGGTGACGCGCGCGCCCAGTTCGACCGCCATCAACGAGTCCAACCCCAGTTCGGGCACCGGCACCGTCATGTCGATCGACTCGACCGGCACCCCCATGACAACGGCGAGTTCGTCGGCCATCTTGCGGGCGATGGCGGGCCCGCGCTTGGCCTCCTCCATCGCGGCGAGATCCGCACGCAGCTTGGCCAGTTCGGAGGTGTCCTCGGCCGAGGACCGGGCCAGTGCAGCGGTGCGACCGGTGCGCACCAACTGCGGGAAGGTTCCGGTCAGTTTGGCCCAATCGGTGGGAATGATCGCCGCGTTGGTCACGCCCAGGCGCAGGGTCTGTTCCAGGTAGGCGGTGGCGTCGGCCATGTCTATCGGACCGAATCCGACCAGATCCAAGTACTTTTCGGCGGTTTCATCCGAGGCCATGCCTCCTGAGGCGCCGGACAGGTGTCCCCAGCCGATGCACAGTGCGCGCTCGCCCGCGGCGGCCCAGCGTTGTGCCAATGTCTCGACGGCGACGTTGGCAGCGCAATAGTTGTACTGACCGTAGATCCCGTACATGGAGCCACCCGAGGAGCACAGCACGAACATGTCCAAAGTGATACCGGCATCGGCCACCGCCTGGTGGACCACCTGCGCGCCGTGGACTTTGGGGCGATAGACCCGGTCGAGCTCGTCGAGCGCCATGCTGGCGAGCCGGTTGTCGGCCACCGCGCCCGCGGCGTGGAACACCGCGCGCAACGGGTGCTGTTCGCTGTGCGCACGAGCGACGAGCGCGGTGACGGCGGCGGCATCGGTCACGTCGGCGTGTTCTTCGATCACCTCGATGCCCGCCGTGCGCCACACCTCGAGCTGGCGGCGAGCCGTCTCGGTGCGGGCACCGCTGCGCCCGACCAGCACCAGCCTGCGCGCACCACGCAGCGCCAGCCAGCGCCCGATCGCCATGCCGAAGCCACCGAACCCACCGGTGATGAGGTAGCTACCGGCGCTGTCGATGTCGAGTGGCGGCAGTGCGGGCCGTACGGGCGGCTGCGGGTCGTCCATCCGCAGGGCGACCCGGCCGACGCGCGAAGACCTCAGCGTCTCCTCGAACGCCTGACTCACCTCGTGTGTCTCGAACATCTGGTACGGCAACGGGGTGTAGACACCCTCGGTGACCTTCTCGAACACTCGCTGCAGCAGCCGCGACAGCCGTTGCGGGCGCACCGCGACCAAGCGGTCCAGATCCATCGAGTAATAGGCGAGATTCTTGTCGAAGTTGGCCAGTTCCAGCAGGCCACCGGTGTAGATGTCGGCCTTGCCGACCTCGACGATGCGACCGAATTCCGCGGCGGCATTGAAATTCTGGCGCAAGATCTCACCGGGCGCACTGCTGATGATCACGTCGGCGCCGGTACCGCCGGTCAGCGCGAGCACGTCGTCGACGAAGTTGAGCGAACGTGAGTTCACCGCGAAGTCCGCGCCCATCGCCAGCACGTGCTCGCGGCGCTCGGGCGAACTCGCCGTGCCGATGATGCGTGCACCGATCGCCTTGGCCACCTGAATGGCCGCGGTGCCGACACCGCCGGCCGCACCGTGGATCAGCACGGTCTCGCCCGGTTCGAGGCGAGCCAGATCGTGCAGAGCGTATTCGGCCGTGCCGAAGGCAATAGTGCTGGTGCAATACCCGGGATCAGTGTCGGCGGGCACTATCACGGCCAGCGCCCGATCGACGATGGCGAATCTGCGCATCATGCCCTTGGACGCCACCGCGACCTTGGCACCGACCGCGACATCGGTGACATCGGCGCCGACCCGCACCACGGTGCCGATGCCCTCCATGCCGGGCACGGTGCCGAAATACGTGGGCGCGAGTTCGCGTTCACCGAGCAGTCCGATCACCTTGAGCGGATCCTTGTAGTTCAATCCGATCACCGCCATCGCGACCTCGACCTGGCCGGCGGCGGGTTCCGGACGCGGGCACGCACGCCACCCCACCTGCGAGAGCACACGGGTCCGTGGCAGGTCCAGCTCGAAGTTCGCCGCCGGGTCGGCAAACGGGTGCGAGGTCTCGAGCTCTTCGATGCGCTCGGGCAGCGGCTTGGTCACCATCGGCGCCCAGCGCTTGCCGCCGCGCAGCAGCACCTCGTCGCTGTTGTCGAGGGTGAAAGCACCGGGCACACCGAGTTCGGTGACGAGTTCGGTGATCGGGGTGGCCGGCTCGGTATCGACCAACCGCCAGCGCAGCGGGGTCTGTTCATTGAGCAGCACCCGGCGGCCGCCGGCGAGCGCGGCCTGGCGCGGGTCCGGTGCGACATCGCTGCCAGGAACCATGAAGGCGGACTCGGTGACCAGTGTGGCGTGGACGTTGCCGTCGCCGAAGCTGATCTGTGGTGGGGCGCCCTCCACGGTGGGCGTGACGTACTCCGACACCGCGACCGCGACGCGTTTGAGCGTCCACAGGTCGGCTACGTCGTCGGTACCCGCACCGACGACGACACAGACGTGCGTGCGCTGGGTTTCCTCGGCTGTTGCCGCCTCGAGATGCGCGAGGAGATCCGGTTCCAGCTCGTCGCTGTCCGGGTCGGCGAGCATCACTCGCGCCCCTGGGATCGCGGCGGCGAGTTCAGCGGTACGCGAACTGTCACCGAGTGCGACGATCACAGTGGACACCGACCCGACGTCGGCCAGGGCCGCGGGGTCTATCGGGTCCCGTTCTTCCAGCACCTCGGTGTAGTAGAAGTCGGCCATCCGGTGCAGCGGGCTGTTACCTGGCTCGAGCGCACCGATCTGCAGGCCGGTCAACCGTGCGACCAGCTTTCGGTCGCGGTCGAGCAGGTCGACGTCGGCGCGCAGGCGGGCTCGGGGGTCGCGGCGAGCGATGACGGTGATCTCCGTGGGGAGTTCGGCGAGCAGGCGCACCGCGTTCACCCCGACGGGCACCATGACACCCTCGTTGATCCGTTCGTCGGTGAAAAGCATTGCGGCGCACTGCATGGCGGCATCGACGACGGCCGGATGCGCCAGATGTCGCGAGCCTTCGGCGATGCTGCCGTCGACGGTCGCCAGCACCACATCGCGTCCCACACGCACCGAGGTCACCCGCCGAAACGTCGGACCGTACTGCAGGCCGGCCGAGGCGAGGCCCGCGTAGAACATCGCCGGGTCGACATCGACCCCGATCTCGATGGTGGGCAGCTCGACTGCTGTCTGTTCGTGACTGCCGGTCAGCGTGCGCCCGGTCGAGTGCACTGTCCACGCCGTTCCGGTCGCGCTGCGCGATCTGATCATGAAGCGGCCGCTGGCTTCCTCGACGCTGATGGCCACCAGGGGCACATCCGGGGCACCCATGATCAGCGGCGCGACGAACCGTACTCCTTCCAGCGCAACCTGTTTGCTGCCGATCCGGGCAGCGGTGGCGCTCAGTGCCGCGTCCAGGTACGCCGCACCCGGCATGATCTTGACGCCGTTGACGACATGGTCGACCAGCCACGGCAGCAACTCGGTGCCCACCTGCAACAACCACTCGGGACGACCCTCCACATCGGGGTCGCCGAGCATCGCGTGGCCTTCGGGCGTGCCGAGGCGGGCCTGCTCGAACAGCGGCAACGCCGAGTGCAGGCGGGTGCGCTGCCAGGGGTACCGCGGCAGCGGTACGTGCGCGGTGACACCCCGATCCGCGGGGAACAGCAGGTCGCGGTCGAGCACGCCGGCGGCGTGCAGGCCGATGAGGGTGCGCCGGATGCTGTGCGAATCGGATTGCTCGCGGTCGAGGGTGGGCACCGTGGCGCCGTTCACGTCCGCGTCGACCAGAGCCTCGCGGATATTGCCCGACAGCACCGGGTGTGGACCGACTTCGAGGAAGATCCGGTTGCCCGCGTCGATCAGGTTCCCGATCGCAGCGAAGAATCGCACCGGCTGACGAACATTCGACCACCAGTACTCGGCGTTCCAGACGCCCTCGGTGACGAGTTCGCCCGTCACCGAGGAGTACAGCGGCACCTTCGGTGCCTGTGGCGTCAGATCGGCCAGCGCCGTGCGCAGTTCGTCGCGGATCGGGTCCATCAGCCGGCTGTGATACGGCACCTCGACACGCAGGCGGCGTGCGAAGATGCCGTCCTCCGTGAGCTTTTCGGCGATTTCGTCGAGCCGGTCGACGTCGCCGGACAGGGTCACCGAGGTGGGGCTGTTGATCGCCGCGATGTCGACGCGCGGATCGTCGGCGATGAGCTCGTCGACCTGTTCCTTGGTCATGCCGACGGCGAGCATCCCGCCGGTTCCGGCGGTAGTGGCCTGCAACCGCGCCCGGTGACAGGCCACGCGCACCGCTTCGCGCAGCGACAGCATGCCGCTGACATACGCGGCCGATACCTCGCCCACACTGTGTCCGACGATGGCCGCGGGGACGATCCCGTATTCGGCCAGCTCACGCACCAGACCGACTTGGACCAGAAAGTTGGCCGGCTGGGCGACCTCGGTGCCGGTGATCCGGGACTCGTCCGCTGGCTTGCCCAGCTCCTCGATGATCGACCAGCCCGCGATCGCGCGGAATTCCGCATCGATCTCCTCGGCGGTTTCGGCGAACACCCCGCCGGCCGCGAGCAGCCCACGGGCCATCTTCCAGTGCTGTGGCCCCATACCGGAGAACACGAACACCGGCTCGGCGGCGCTGGAGGAGACCGTGCGACCGGCGTCGCGACCGCCGCCCGACGCGTACTCGTGCAGTTCGCGAACCAGTTCGTCGGCGGAACCGTCGAGGAGTACACCGGTGCGGAACGGGTGGTGCGCCATCCGGGTCCATGCCGCTTCGGCCAGCTGATCCGGGTCGGCGCCCGCGGTGATCAAGTTGGCGAACCGGCCGGCCAACGCACGAGCGGCGCCGGTACTGCGGGCCGAGATGGGCAGGATGCCGAAGTGCCGGGCCGGTTGGATCAGCGGTGCGGGTGCGCGGAACTCCTGCAGGATGGCGTGAGCATTGGTGCCGCCGTAGCCGAAACCGTTGACCGCCACCGCCATCGGCGCGGAGTCGGCGGGTAGCGGTTGCGCCTCGGTCTGCACGTGCAAGCCCAGCTCGTCGAACGGGATGTCGGGGTTCGGGTTGTTCAGCCAGCCCTGCGGTGGCAGTGTGCGATGTCGCAGTGCCAGCGCGGCTTTGATCACGCCGGCCACGCCCGCGGCGGCCTCGGTGTGACCGATCGTCGCCTTCACCGAGCCGACGCCGATGCTGCCGGAGCGCCCGGACGGTGCACCGAAAACCCGGCCGAGGGCGCGCAGTTCGACGGGGTCGCCGACCAGCGTGCCGGTGCCGTGCGCCTCCAGGTAGGTGATCTCGTCGGGTGCCAGGCCCGAGCGTTCGCACACGGTCCGGGCCAGCGCCTCCTGCGAATCGACGTTGGGCACCGTGATCGCGGTCGTCCGTCCGTCCTGATTAGATCCGGTGGCCTTGATCACGGCGTAGACCCGATCGCCGTCCCGGACAGCGTCTTCGAGCTTCTTCAGCGCCACCATCGCGGCACCTTCACCGCGACCGTAGCCGTCGGCGGACGCGTCGAAGGACTTGCAGCGACCGTCGGTGGCCAGGAATCCGCCTTTGCACATGAGCACGAAGGTTTCCGGCTGCAGCATCACATTGACCCCGCCCGCCAGCGCGACCTTGCAGTCGTCGTTCTCCAGCGCCTGGCAAGCCAGGTGGAGCGCGACCAGTGACGAGGAGCAGGCGGTGTCGACGGTGATCGCCGGACCGACCAGGTTCAGCGCGTAGGCGATGCGGTTGGACAGCATCGTGTAGGAAGCGCTGGCCGGGGTGTGCATGTCGGTGTGGAACAGCGCGGGGCCCACCACGCCGATCACCGACTGGTCGACCACGAAGCCGCCCACATAGACCCCGACCTGCGCGCCGGCCGAGTGCCCCGCGATCCCGGCGTCGTCGAGCGCCTCCCAGGTCACCTCGAGCATCAGCCGCTGCTGCGGGTCGAGCACGGTGGCCTCACGCGGCGAGATCCCGAAGAAGTCGGGATCGAACTCCCACGGATCGGTGGTCATGAAGGCGCCGTGTTTGGTGTAGCTGCGCCCCGGCGTCCGCGGCTCGGGGTCGTAGTAGCGGCGCCAATCCCAGCGATCGGCGGGCATCTCCACGACGCCGTCACGCTTGTCGACAATAAAGTCCCAGAACGATTCCGGCGAATCGATTCCGCCCGCGAACCGACATCCGATTCCGACAATGGCAATATCCGACACGCAATTTCCTCCGGTTCGACCGGTCTGTGGCATCGACCGTTGGTGTCAACGTAGGAGCCCACCACCGTGGCGATCGTCCGATCACCGACCTCTGGAATTTCGGACTGGCAATAGCGCGCTTCGCTGTGATCGGACCCATATCGCGAAGTCACGGCTCACAACGTTGTCCCGAGAGTCATTGTGACCGGCCGCAACATTGCGCTGTAGCGATCGGAAAGGCCCTCGACAGTGACAAGTTCGACCACATCGCGAGCAGTTGGGAGGCGAATGTGTTCGCCGAGTTGGCACAGTGGTCGGACATCGTCGTCCGGCGGCGGTACCTGGTGATCATCACGATGGTGGCCGGATTGCTGGCACTGGGAACCTACGGGCTCGGTCTCGGCGCGGATCTGAGTTCGTCGGGATTCGACGATCCGTCGTCGGAATCAGTTCGTGCGGCGCACGTACGCGACAACGCCTTCGGACGTGATCACAGCAGCGACGTGATCCTGCTGGTTCGGGCGCCCGAGGGCTCCACGATCGACGATCCAGCCTTCGCCGAGACGGTCGTGGCGGGCCTGAACAGCCTGCCGCAACGGTTCCCGAACGAGATCGACCAGATCAACGGCGCGTATTGGCCGACCGATACCGGTGTGGCGCTTCCTGATGTCTTCGGCTCGCCCGAACGTGACTACGCATTCGCCTCGGTCGCGGTCAGCGGCCTGGATCCCACCGAACAGGCTCGCAACTACCGCAAGATCGCTGAGGAACTCGTGATCCCCGGGGTCGAGGTCGAGCTCGCCGGCAGCCAACCGGTCGCCGCCGCGTTGAACGACACCATGGTCCAGGATCAGCGACGCGTGGAGTTGCTCGCCATCCCCGCAGTCGCGGTCCTGCTGTTCTTCCTGTTCGGTGGCGTCGTCGCCGCGGCGCTGCCGCTGATCGTGGGCGGGCTCACCATGCTCGGAGCGTGGGGGCTGCTGCGCTGCCTCACCGCGGTCACCGAGGTGAACTCCTTTGTCTCCCCTGTTGTCTCGATGATCGGCCTCGGGCTGGCGATCGACTACGGACTGTTCGTGCTCAGTCGTTTCCGCGAGGAACTCGCCGACGGCCGCACGGTCGACGACGCGGTCCGGCGTTCGGTGGCCACGGCGGGGCGCACGGTGTGGTTCTCCGCCTTGATCGTCGTGGTCGCGGCGGCCGGCATCCTGGTGTTCCCACAGGGCTTCCTGCGGTCGTTCGCCTACGGCGCCATGATCACCATCTCGCTGGCCGCACTCACCTCGATCACCCTGCTGCCCGCGATGCTGGCCGTGCTGGGCAGGCGAGTCGACTGGCTCGGGGTCGCCTGGTTCCGCAAACCGGTCGCGAACGACCGTGTGCCCGACAACAGGTGGGGGCGATTCGCCGCCGGGGTGATGAAACGTCCGCTGGTGGTGGCTGTTCCGATCTGCCTCGGCCTGCTGCTGCTCATCGTCCCGATCCAGAACCTGGCCTTCGGCTCCGTCAATGAGCGGTTCCTTCCGCCGACACATCCGACACGTTCGGCCCAACAGCACTTCGACGAGCTGTTCCCGCTGCGCCAGATCGACCCGATCGACCTGGTCATCGTCACTTTCGACCCCACAACCGCGGATACCGTCCGCGCCGATGCCGACCACGCCCCAGGCCTGGCCGCGCCGTTCGCCGAACCGATGCAGTCGCCGTTCCAGCCTCAGGTCCTCACCACCCACACCGTGCTCGCCGGTTCCGGCGACGCCGAGGCGACCATCGACTACCTGCGTTCGATGCCGCTGCCGCCCGGCACGACACTGATGGTCGGTGGGCAACCCGCCGTGGAGAAGGACAGCATCGACGCACTGGTCGAGCGGATGCCGCTGATGATCGCGTTCGTCTTCCTGGCCGGCACGCTACTGATGGCACTGATGTTCGGTTCGCTGGTGCTGCCGCTCAAAGCCGCCGCACTGAACCTGCTCGGACTCGGCGCCACCCTCGGTGTGCTCACCTGGGTCTTCATCGATGGGCACGGTGCGGGACTGTTCGGCTTCACCCCGCAACCGATCATGTCGCTGGTCCTGGTGGTGATCGTGTCGGTGATCTACGGGCTGTCGACCGATTACGAGGTATTCCTGTTGTCGCGCATCGTCGAAGCCAGGGCCGCCGGTGCCTCGACCACCGAAGCGGTGCAGGCGGGTATCGCGCGTACGGGCCGCATCATCACCGCGGCCGCATTGATCCTGCTGGTGGTCACCGGCGCATTCGCGCTCTCGGATCTGCTGATGATGCAGTACATCGCCTTCGGCATGGTCACGGCCCTGTTCATCGACGCCACCATTCTGCGGATGCTGCTGGTACCGGCGTCCATGCGGCTGCTCGGGGACGCCTGCTGGTGGGCACCGGCGTGGCTCAAACGCCTGCAGCCGGCATCGGAACACGAAAATCTGGCCCACTCGGCAACTTCCGGAGCTGCTCCGGCGCCCAGACCACGTCCTGATCCCGAAGACCGCGCTCAACTGGTCGACGGGCAGAGCCGCCATGGGCACTAGCGACGACACAGGAGAGAACGCGGACATGACAGTGGTGAGTTCTTCGGTGCGGCGGCTGGCAATCGCGGTGACGCTCGCCGCCACCGGCCTGCCCGCCGTCGCGACAGCGCAGGCGAGCCCGGACCTGGTCGCCGCCCGCGCCATGGCAGCGGCGGTACCGGCACCGAACGGCTCGTTCGCGGTCGCGGCGGCCGCCAACGGGCCCGGCAAGGTGATCGACCTGACCGTGCACTCGGCGTCGATGAACCGCCCGGTCACCGTCGCGATCATTCCCGCCGCCGACCCCGAAGCACCCGCGGGCTCGCTGTATCTGCTCAACGGGATCGACGGCGGCACCGACACCCAGGACTGGCGGGAGGGCGGCAACTGGTTCACCAGAACCGACGCCGTTGAATTCTTCGCCGCCGCACAGGCGAACGTGGTGATGCCGATCGGTGGAGCGGGCACGTTCTACACCGACTGGCGGGCCGACGATCCGGGCACCGGACGCAATCGCTGGTTGACGTTCCTCACCACCGAACTCCCACCGATCATCGACTCCGCCTTCCACGGCACCGGCCACGACGCGGTCGCCGGTCTGTCGATGTCCAGCGCGGCGGTGTTCCGGATGGCACAGGTGGCGCCGCAACGATTCCGGATGGTCGGCTCCTTCAGCGGCTGTATCCAGACCAGCAGCCCGGCCGGACAGGCGATGGTGGCCTCGATCGTCACCGCGCAAGGCGGCAACCCACTGAATATGTGGGGGCCACCCGCCGATCCGGCCTGGGCGGCCGGCGATGCGGCCCTCAATGCCGAGAAGCTGCGTGGCGTACAGGTGTATGTCAGCACCGGCAACGGCCTGCCCGGCCCGCTGGACACCCTCGATGGCCCCGGCATCGAAAGCGACCCGGTGAAACTGCTCGATCAGCTGATCATAGGCGGTGCACTCGACGGAATCACCGTGGTGTGCACCGCGTTGTTGCGCGACCGACTGGCCGCACTGGATATCCCGGCGACATTCGAATTCCGCCCAGCAGGCACGCATTCCTGGGGTTACTGGGAGCAGGACCTGCGCACCTACTGGGAGCGGGCCGCCGCGCTGCTCGTCCCCTGATCCTCCAGCCGCAGTTCGTGACATCCATCGACGTCGCCGCCGGCAGTGGGCTTGTTTCACACGCCGAACGCCCCGACCTCGTCAGTAACAATTTCGGGCAGTCGTGATCGGGTAATCGGCCGCGCACAGGCTTGACGCAAGCTAATGATTATTTGTCCGATTCCGCGTGCGTTGCCGGCCTGAGGCCCACGACACAGGTGGCGACTGCCGGTGGCCTGCCCAATCTGTCCCACGAGTGGAGAGTTCCCGGGTGCAGCCGCTCCTGGCACTCTGCTGCGACAATGGCCTGATGGTCTGGCCGAATTTTGGAAACTTTTCGGACGCAGACATGCTGGTGTGGCGAATACCGATGCAATCCGGTGCTGTGCCGGTACTTGACGCTGCTGAGGGTATGAGCCCGCCCGAAGCATGGGTGGAGGCGTTACATGCCGTTTCGCGGGACATTCTATGCCTGCAGTACGGGGGCCGATTCGACAGCAGTGATCTGGTTTGGGAACTCTCGATCGACGGTACTACACCGTCGGGCTGGGATGGCAACGCCTCGGTAGGAGCGATTTCTGGTACACGGGTGGAGGCGAATCGATGGATGCATCATTTGCGGTGGCAGCCGTTTGGGCGGCTGGTGTGGCTCAGGGGCAACTCGTCATCGGCCGAGAAGTTGTGCATTGGCCCAGTAAGGGTTGGAATCTGCTCACCGCGCAGTTGGTCGATGAGTTGCCTGTGTGGATCGATACATCTGACGGGTCGATTATCAGCAATATTGGGATGTTGTGCGAAGCAGGAACAAATTGGTAGCTATCCATCCCAGGTAATTTGATCGGATGCAGACCCATTCTCGGAACGTCGTCTGGATCGCCGCCGCCATAGTGGCGGTGTCAGCCGCTCCGCTACTGCGCTCAGCGACGCGATGGCTCGGCTGCTACGACAAGCAGGCAGTGGCGGCGGCTGCGACCACTCTGGCAAGACCCGGACGTCTTCGCGAAATCCACTGCGCAAGAGCATGTTCCCAAGACCGAATGGGACACGGCCGGCCTCGCACTACAGTTGGCAACAGCCGCCCACGATCGACGCCGCAGGCCGAAATGGCGACGCCACTACCTACCTCGACATCGGCGAACCTCGCCGACGAGGTATCGGAGTTGTTGCCGCTGGCCAGGTGGTGGTCGCCCGCTTACCGATTCGTGGCCGCGGGCCGGCCCGCTTCGAACAGGCCAGCCGAATCAACGACCCAGAAGACATAGGGATACATCATGATCGATACGACCTCCGCCCCAGAGCTGTCGGCGAAGCTACCGCATCCGCGGTTCCGGCTGCCGCTCCTCGGTGACGTCCTGACCACCGATTTCGCGAAGCCGTGCCAACAGCTGGCCGAGCAAGCGCGGGAGTTGGGGCCGGTCTTCGAACAGAAGCTTTTCGGTTACCCCGCGATCATCGTCACCGGGGTCGAGGCCATCGAGGAAGTCAACGACGAGTCGCGGTGGGAAAAGCACGTCGGCCACGCGCTGATCAAACTGCGACCGCTGGCGGGGGACGGGTTGTTCACCGCTTACAACTCCGAGCCGAATTGGGCCAAGGCCCACACCATTCTCGCCCCCGCCTTCACCAAGTCGGCGATGGCCAACTACCACGGCGCGATCATCGAGACCGTCCGCGAGTTGACCGACGTCTGGTCTGCGACACCGCAGTGGATCGACGTACCGGCGACGACGAACAAGCTGACCTTCGAAATCATTGCGCGAGCGGGTTTCTCGCATTCGTTCGGTTCGCTGGCCGATTCGCGCAGCGGTTAGTTCGTCGAAGCGATGGTGCGCGAGCTCGCCTACGCCAACCGCCGCACCGATGTACTGCCCTTGTTCGACAAGGTCTTCCGCCGTGACGACCGCGATCAGCACAAGGCCGACCTGACACACGCCCACGCTGTCGTCGACGACATCATCGACGCCCGCAAAATCGATCCGCAGCGTGGGTATCGCGACATCCTCGATCTCATGCTCGACAGTGTTGACCCCGACACCGGGGAGCATCTCGACACGGTCAACATCCGAAACCAGACCCTCACCTTCCTCATCGCAGGCAGCGAAACCTCCGCCAACACCATCGCTTTCGCCCTGCATTACCTCTCGACCCGCCCCGATATCGTTGCGGATGTCCGCGCCGAACTCGACGAGCGCTGGCCCACAGCGGAATTCCCGGATATCCGCTACGACAACGTAGCCAAGCTGCGCGGTCTGCGCCGCGTCGTCGACGAAACCCTGCGGCTGTGGCCGACCGGCCCCGGATACTTCCGCCGCGCCAAGCGCGACACCACGCTGTGCGGCCGCTACCGATTTACCAAGAAGGCCTGGGTGCTGGTGTTACTCCTCGCCGCCCACCGCGACCCGGCTTGGGGCCCCGACGCAGACCAATTCAACCCAGACCGATTCCTGCCTGACAACATTCGCGGCCTACCACCCCGCGTCTACAAGCCTTTCGGCACCGGGCCCCGCGCCTGCATCGGCCGCCAGTTCGCCCACCACGAAATAGCGGTGGCCCTCGCGGCGCTGCTGCACCAGTTCGATCTGGAATCCGACCCAGGATATGACCTCGATGTCCGCGAAACTCTTACCCTCAAGCCCTCAGGTCTTCGGCTTCGAGCGCACCGGCGCCGACGCTAGGTAGCGTGCAGGCAACAGTGACCCAGACAGCAATACCCGCCAAACCCGTTGCCACAGAGGCAACCTGGCAGTGTTCGCGGCGCCGTTCGTTCAGCGGAGAAGGTCGGCCGCCTTCTCGCCGATGACCACCGCGGGGGCGTGTGTGTGGCCACGAATGATGGTCGGCATCACCGAGGCGTCGGCCACGCGGAGGCCGTCGAGGCCGCGAACCGTCAGTTCGGGGGTGACGACACTGGCGGCGTCGCTGCCCATCCGGCAGGTGCTGGTCGGGTGGTAGAGGGTGTGGGAGTGCCAGGTGAGAGCGTCCTCGAGGGTTTCCTCGACCGTGGGCTTTTCGCGTTTGGGCTGGAGGAATCGGCCGATCCGGGAGCCGAGCGGCTCGGCGGACACGATGCTGTGCGCGATCCGCAGCCCGGCAAGGAGCGCGGCGCGGTCGGCGCCGTCGGGATCGGACAGGTAGCGCGGGTCGACGAGCGCCTTGGCCATCGGGTCGGCGGAGGCGAGGGTGACCGTGCCGCGGCTGCGTGGCTGGAGCAGGATCGGGCCGATCGCGATGCCGTGGCCGGGCGCGATGCCGATGCCCTCGTCGTAGAACGGGGCGGGTCCGAAGATGATCTCGAGGTCGGGCAGGTCGAGTTCGGGCCGGCTGCGCACGAAGCCGTATGCCTCACCGACATTCGAGGTGAGCATGCCCTGACGCCGCGCGAGGTAATTGAGCAGTTCCAGCGGCTTCTCCGCGGCGAACAGCGTGCCGGAGTCGACGGCGAACCCCATCAGCGAGATCAGGTGATCGGTGAGGTTACGACCGACCTCGGGCAGGTGGTGCACAACCGGAATGCCCTGGCGCCCGAGCGCTTCTCGATCGCCCACCCCGGACAGCTGCAGCAGCTGCGGACTATTGATCGCACCGCCGCACAGCACCACCTCCTTGTGTGCGCGCACCAGATGGGTTTCGCCGTTCCTGCGGTATTCGACACCGACGGCACGGGTGCCCTCGAACACGATCCGGGTCGCCTGCGCGCCGGTGAGCACGGTCAGGTTCGGCCGTTTGCGCGCGGGCTTCAGGTAGGCGTCGGCGGTGCTCCAGCGGGCGCCGCGCTTCTGGGTGACCATGGTTTGCGTGAAGCCTTCGGGCTGCGGCAGGTTCGCGCGCTCGCGCTTGAAGCCGGCGTGCTCGGCCGAGGTGAGGAAGTCGTCGGTCCACTGACGAGCACTGCGCTGGTGCGAGATCCGCAGCGGACCGGCGCGACCCTCGTCGGGTTCGGCGGCACCCTCGACCGACTCGATGCGCCGGAAGTACTCGACCACCTTCGCGAACGACCAGTCCGGACCGGCGGCGCCTGCCCACGCGTCGTAGTCGGCCGCGAAACCGCGGACCCACATCATCGCGTTCATCGACGACGACCCGCCGAGCATCTTGCCGCGCGGCCAGAAGATCTGGCGGTCGCCGAGTTCGGGCTGGGGGGTGGTGAGGTAGTTCCAGTCGAGATCGGTCTGGAACAGCTTCGAGAACGCCGCCGGAATGTGGACGGCCTGCTTCTTGTCCTCGGGACCGGCCTCCAGGGCGATGACGCTGGTGGCCGAGCGCTCGGTGAGCCGTGCGGCGAGTACCGCGCCCGAGGATCCGGTGCCGACGACGACGTAATCGGCGATGCTGGTGTTCATCTGATTCTCCAAGGTTGTCGGGCTCAGCCGCGCAGGGCGGACGCGAAGATCTGGGGCAGGCGCAGCCAGCCGGGGTCGGCGCCGAATTCGGCGAGCAGTCTGCCGGTGCTCGCGGCGGTCTTGTTGCCGACGAACCACGGTGGCTTCGGCGAGATCGCGAGTTCGCCGCGCAGCAGCGAGCGCGGCGCGGGCCGGAACGGGCCGCGCACCACGGTGCGCTCCACGCGGTCGATCAGCCACGCGTTGTGGACGACGCCGATGCCGCTCTGCACGTCGTCGATGGTGTGGCCGGGGAAGGCGCCCCAAGAGGCCGTCGGCGTCAGGTAGCCGACACCGGTCCAGGCGTTGATCGCCACCGTGCCGTAGCGCAGATCCTCGATCAGCTCATCGAAGGACGCGCCGAGTTCGGTGATGGTGCCGGGCTCGGCGATGATGTTCACACCGAGCGTTCCGGCGAACGCCTCGTTCGCGGTTCGGGCGGCTGCCCTGGTGAATTCCGCTTCGGTTCCGGGCAATTCGACTACCCCGAAGACGGGCGCGAAGTACTCCTCGGTCAGTAGCGGCTCGGCCGGGGAGGGCGCGAGGCCGGTGACGAGCACCCGGCCGCCGCCGAGTCGCTCGGCTCCCGGATAGGACTCGCAGGCTCCGGCGACCCGATCGTCACTGCCCGGGTAGTAGGCAGGGCGGGCGGGCGCCTTCGCGATCGCGGCGCGCACCGCGGCGAGGAATTGATCCTTCTGCGCCCAGTCGGCGGAGATGATCATGGCCTGGGCGGCGACGCAGTTGTAGCCGCCGTTGTGCAGCCGCTGGGTCGCGACGTGTTCGGCCTGGAAGGCGATGTCAGCCGCGCTCCACTCGCCCGGCAGCACGATCGTCGGCGACACACCGCCCAGTTCGCTGGTGACCGGCTTGGTCAGTTTCGGTGTGCCCGCCAGTCTCCGCTCGGCGGCCTCGGCACCGGTGCCCCAGACGATCGCGTCGTGGGTGCGCGCGCTGCCGGTCATGTGCACGTGGTCGACGAGCTCGTTGCCGATCAGATAACCGCCCACCTCGGCGCCACCGGTCAGCAACCGCACCGCGCCGAGGTCGATCAGCGGGGCCAGGATCTTCGCGAAGACCGGCAGCATCGGATCGGTGATCGGGTTGAGTTTGAGCGCGACGACCCGGTTGTGCGCGATCAGTTCGTAGAGCACGTCCAGCGGCGCGATCGAGGTGATGTTGCCCGCGCCGAGCACTGCGCCGACTCCCTGTGTGCGGCTCGGATCCAATTGGGCCAGACCGGCGTTCGCCTTCGCGGCGGCAGTGCTCACGCCGCGCTGCAGCCACACCTGCGCACTGAAGCCGTTGAGCAGCAGCGCGTCGAACGGGCTCGCGGGCAGCACGTCGACGGTCACCCGGTCACCCGCGACGCCGAAGCTCGCCTTGTCGAGCGGGCTCTCGCCGCGGTCGAGGATGTCGAGTGTCTTCGACAGCGCACCGAGTCCGGCGGCCATCACATACGGTCCCGAGGTCCATTCCTCACCGACCAGCGGCGAGTCAGCCGCGAGGCCTTTGATGCCTGCGGCCGCGTCGACCCACTCCTGAGCGTGCCGTCCGGTGAGCTCGCGCACCCGGTCCAGCAGCGCACGCCGACCGGACAAGGAGGTGGCCGCCCACCTCTTCTCGCCGTCGACGAGCTCGGACAACGCGACATCCACCGCGGCGAGGCCGGGCTCTGCCTTCTTGGTGACCACTGGCGATCCTCCACAACTGTTGGGCCGGCTTCGGCACGCAGCGGCCGAGATAGTTCGATTCTGTCGCCGTCAACCGATGAGCACCATGTGCTCCGGTTGCGGATCCGCCCCCACCTCTGTTGTGCCCGGGCACAATGTCGACGTGACCTGGCTCATGCGGCGTCGTGGCGAGTTCGCTCATCGGCCACGACCATGATGTGCTCGTGCACAACCCAGGGGTGGCGCAGCTCACCCCGTGGTCTTAGCCTGTAGGGATGACCGCTACATCGCCGATCACGACCGCGCCGCCGACCGGGCTGGCCGAACCGCTGCTCGATTCGGTCGAGGCCATGGCCGCGGAATTGGTCGGCCGCATCGCAGGCGCTGACCGGTCCTATGCCGACCCTGGCCTGCTCACGGCCGAGGAACTACAGCAGGCCTGCCTGGAGAATCTCACCGCGATCATCAGCGCGCTGGCCGGAACCGGGCCGGCGCGGCTGCACGCGGCGCGCGCCGTGGGACGGCTCAAGGCCGAGCGTGGCGTTCCCATCGCCGCACTGCTGCACGCCTATCGCCTCGGGGGCAGACTGACCTGGGAGGAACTCACTGCCCGGTCCACCGGTCCCGGCGACCCGCGGCTGCACGACCTTGCCACCGATCTGTGGAATCTGATCGACACCTTCTCCGACGCGGCGGTCGAGGCCTACCGCGAGACCGAGATCATGCTCGCGCATGTCGATGCGCAGGCCCAGAGCCGTTTGATCCGTACGCTTTTCGACGATCACTCCGACAATCCCGCCCACACTCTGACCGCCCTGCGCACCCTGGGTCTTTCCGAGAACGGCGTCTTCGCCGTCGTGTCGATCGAGACCACCGACTCCGGCGCTACTCTCCCCGCCCGCCTGGTCGGCGCGCTGCGAGATCTCGGCGCCAAATCCGTGTGGGATTCCCAGATCGACTCGCACACCGGGCTGCTGTCCGCGTCGGCGCCTGCGATGATCGAACGTGCCTGCGACGTGCTGGCCGAGCTCATCGACGGGCGGATCGGCCTCAGCGCCGCCTTCACCAGCCCGATCGCCATCCCCGGCGCGCTGACCGAAGCCCACCTCGCCGCTCGCAGTGCGCGACCCGGCGCGCGCACCGTCGTCCGGTTCGGCAGCGAGCCGCTCGCCCATCTACTCGTCACCGTGCCAGAGGCCAGCAGGCGTGCCGCCGCCCAAATACTCGGGCCCGTGCTACGACTGCCCACCCCTGATCGTGACGATCTGATCGCCGCGCTCGACGCGTGGTACCGCCACCGCGGATCGACCGCCACCGCGGCCGAGGAACTGCACTGTCACCGAAATACGGTGCGCTATCGCCTGCGCAAGATTCGTGACCTGACCGGTCGCGACACCGCGGATCCGGTGCACTCCGCGGAGCTGCATCTTGCGCTGCAAGTAGTCATACTGCTCGCGCCGTAGGCGCCGAACGGGGCTGCTGCAGGGGTAGGTGAGGGCTGTCACCCGAAGACGAAGTACAGAGCGTGGATTCCTTCGATTGTGATCGAGCCCTCAGGCGGTTCTGCTGTTGCGGCTGGTAGCGGCGACCCGCGGGAGCGGAGAAATCGCGCGGACATTCCACGCGGAGTCCGGATCGCTCTCCCCACATTCCGGTAGGGCAGTTCAGGGTCAACGACACCACCGATGTCGAGCGGCCAGGCCGAAGCGATCCGCGCGCCGAAGCCGTTGGTGGACCGATGAGCTCGGTCGTGCGCGCCCGGATCAAACCGTGCGGCTCATCGTCGGCAACGCGCTGCGGTACATGCGGGTGACGATCAGAACAGGCCGTTGGTGTGCGGCAAGACGGCGGGGATCGGGGCGATGACATCCCAGTGCTCGACGATCTTGCCGCCGCCGACGCGGAACAGGTCGTAGTACGCGGCCGGGTCTCCGAATTCGCCCTCGGACTGGAGCAGCACGAAATCGCCTTCGGCGATCACCTTGTGGACCTTCTTGTACACAAGGTTCTTTCCCTGTGACGCCCACTTCGCAGCGGCGGCACCGAACCCGTCCAGACCGTCCGCGGCTTCCGGGTTGTGCTGATCGTAGGTCTCGGTCGAGATGTAATCGGTCAGCACCGAGTAATCAGCGCCGACAAGGACCTTGCGTGCGAACTCGGCGACCAGGGCCCGATTGGACTCGGTCCTGTCCAGATCGGTAATTTCTGTGGGCCCGTCGGTCTGGCCGCGCCCGGAAACGGTGGCACCGACCAGCGGAGTGAGTGCATCCCAGTGCTCGGCCAGCCTGCCGTTCGCGTCGACACGGAAGATGTCGAACCCGACCAGCGGGTCGGGACCGAAGCCGAAGTAGGTACCGTGCAGGGCAACCAAGTCACCGTCGGTGATCACCCGAGCCCCTTCGTAGCGGAAATCGTCGCCGAGGCCGGCCACCAACTGACGAAGGGCCTGCGGTCCGTCGGCGGCCAACGAGCTGTGCTGGATGTAGTCGTCGGCAAACCAGCGATCCACCGCGGTCGGGTCCTTCTTGCCGAACAGTTCGGTGGTGGCGGTCATGACAGCGTTCTCGATGTTGCTCATTATCTGTACTCCTTCTGGAGGTAGCGAAAACGGAACTGCTCGCACGCTGCTCTCACTTATTCTTATCCGACACCCGGATGGGCACTGGAAGGGTGAACAAGCCAAATCTACGGTGAAAGTGCAGATGGATTCGGATACGCTGAGGACTGGATATGGTCAAAAAGCGACACATCCGGGTAGGGAGACTGCTCGACGTTCCCTTTTCCGCCCCAGTCGGTACCCCGACCGGTGTCGAGGTACTGCGGCTGTCCGAGCTGCGGAATCGGGTATCCGGCGACGTTCTCTCGACCCCCCAGCGACCCGACTTTCATCACCTGCTCACCCTCACCGAAGGTTCTCTGCGGCAAACGGTCGACTTCGCCACCTATATCCTCGAGCCGCGGTCCTGGCTGTGGATCCGACCCGGCCAGGTCAACCAGTGGGGTGATCTCGCGCATGTCGACGGTTCGCTGGTCCTGTTCCAGCAGGGTTTCCTCAGCCCGGCCACCGTCGCAGGCGCCCGCATCGACGACCCGCATGCCCCAGTTCTGCATCATCCGTCCCCCGGTGATGTCGCGGCTTTGCGACTGGCCACCGACCACCTGACCGAAGAGTTCGATGCCTTCGGCAGGCTTCCCATCGAGATCCACACAGCGACTCTGCGACACCTGCTGTCGGTCCTGGTGCTGCGCTTGGCTTGTCTCCCCACCCCGGCCGGCGCCCCCGTCGCCGAAATCTCCCCCACGTTCATGATCTTCCGAGACGCTGTCGAAGCTCACTTCACCCACACCCGCCGGGTCGAGGACTACGCCCGAGAACTCGGATATTCGCCCCGGACCCTGTCCCGCGCCACACTCGCCGGAGCCGGACTCGGTGCCAAGGACTACATCGATCGCCGAGTTGTCCTGGAGGCCAAACGCCTACTGGCCCACAGCGAACAAACCGCGACCCGCATCGCCGACCACCTCGGATTCGCCAGCGCGACCCACTTCAGCAAGTACTTCCACCAGCGCACGGGACAGACTCCCATCACTTTTCGCAATGCGATCCGTGGGCACACCGAACCCTGAGAGCGGCCGAAGTCCCGGTCGTACATCAGGCCGGCCGCAACTGAGCACCTTCACATCAGGCATAGCTCGCATCCGAATTTGCATTTGTTCAGCATAGGAGATTCGCCAATCATGTAATCATGACCACATCGACCGAACGCTGGATTCGCAACTACGTGGACGGCGAATTCATCGATCCCGACCCGCAGCGCAGCTTCGACAATCTCGACCCCACTACCGGCGCGCTGGTCGGGCGTGTGCACGAGGCCGATTCGCCGATGGTCGACCGAGCCGTCGCTGCGGCACGCCGGGCACTACATCGGGGTTGGGCCGACACACCGGTTCGTGAGCGAGCGGAGTTGCTTCGGCGGGCGGCGAATCGGATCGAGGAACGGTTCGAGGAGTTCGTGGCCGCCGAGATCGCCGACACCGGGAAGCCGATCACGCAGGCGCGTGAACTCGATGTCGCGAGGGCGCCCGCCAACTTCCGAGCCTTCGCCGATATCGCGGCGGCCGCCGGGCAGGAGTCCTTCCTCACCGACCTCGCCGGCGGCAGACAAGCCTTGAACTACGCAGTCCGCAAACCTTTGGGTGTGGTCGCGGTGATCGTGCCGTGGAACCTGCCACTGCTGTTGCTGACGTGGAAGGTGGCGCCCGCGCTCGCTTGCGGCAACGCTGTTGTTGTCAAGCCGAGTGAAGAAACCCCTTCGACAGCGAATCTGCTCGCAGAGGTGCTGCAAGAGGTGGGGCTGCCACAAGGTGTTTACAACGTGGTACACGGCTTCGGCGCGGGCTCGGCCGGGGAGCTTCTGACAGCGCACCCCGGAATCGATGGCGTGACCTTCACAGGGTCGTCCGCAACCGGCACACATGTGATGAGAACAGTTGCACCGCGGGTGAAGCCGGTGTCCTTCGAACTCGGCGGCAAGAACGCCGCCGTCGTGTTCGACGACGTGGACCTCGAGGAGGCCCTGACCGGGCTGACCCGGTCCGTGTTCACCAACACCGGGCAGGTGTGCTTGTGCACCGAGCGGGTGTACGTCCAGCGGGGAATATTCGACGATATCGCAGAAGGTCTCGCCGAGCGGGCCGCCCGGCTGCGGCTGGGTGCACCGTTGGACCCCGCGACCACCACGGGGCCGCTCATCTCCCAGGCGCACCGAGACAAAGTTCTCGGCTACTTCGAGCTCGCGGAACAGGCCGGCGCCGAAGTGATCGCCGGCGGCGGCATTCCCGAACTGGGCACCGCTCTGAACGCCGGATCCTGGATAGAGCCCACCCTGTGGACAGGCCTGACGAACGCGGACCGCCCGATACGGGAAGAGATCTTCGGTCCGGTCGCCGCGCTGATCCCCTTCGATACCGACGACGAGGCAATCGCACTCGCCAACGACACCGAATACGGTTTGGCCGCTGCGGTGTGGACCAATGACCTTCGGCGGGGCCACCGCGTCGCGCAGCAGATGCGAGTCGGCATCTCCTGGGTCAATACCTGGTTCACCCGAGAACTCCGCTCCCCCTTCGGCGGTGCCGGGCTCTCTGGCATCGGGCGCGAGGGCGGCGAATCCTCGCTGCACTTCTACACCGAACCGACGAATGTGTGCGTGCAGCTATGACGGAACAGCACATGATCGCGAGCACTGAACTCATCGCTGCCGCAGCCGACCGGCTACGCGTCGCGGGCGAGACCCGAACCGCCGCCGCTCCCGTCCGAGAGCTCGTGGGCGCGACAGACCTCGACGCTGCCTACGCGGTGCAACGCGAGGTGATCGGCGCGCGAGTCGCGTCGGGAGCCCGGGTGGTCGGCGCGAAGATCGGCCTGACCGCGCCGGCAGTTCAACTGCAGTTCGGTGTCTTTCAGCCCGACTTCGGCATGTTGCTCGACGACATGATCTATGGGCACCGCGAACCTGTGCCGTACGCACGATTCCTCCAGCCGCGCGCCGAAGGCGAGATCGCCTTCGTTCTCGGCCGTGACATCGACAAGCCCGGCGCCACGGTGGCAGACGTACTGCGCGCCACGGATTTCGTACTGCCCGCGGTCGAGATCGTCGACTCCCGGATCGCGAACTGGGATCTCACCATCACCGACACGGTCGCCGACAACGCCTCCAGCGGTGCCGTCGTCCTCGGCGTCACGCCGGTGTCGCCGACCGGACTGGATCTGGCCCGAGTCGGGATGGTGCTCGAGCGCGACGGTGAGCCGGTCTCCTTCGGCGCAGGGCATGCCTGTTCGGGGTCGCCGGTCGTGGCTGTGACCTGGCTGGCACGAGAACTCGCTCGGCGCGGACAGCCACTACGCGCAGGCGAGGTGATCATGTCGGGCGCATTGGGGCCGATGGTACCGATCTCGGCCAAGGGCACCTTTCGGCTGCGGCTCGGCGGCCTCGGCGAAGTCGACGCCGTCATCGAAGAAGAGTCGGCATGAACAGGACGCGCCACACAACACTATTGGAGAGTGAATCCCGTTGAATACGAAAGCAGTCGACTTCACTGGTCTGGCCGCCCGCCTCGATGAAGCTCAGCGCACAGTGACCGATACGCCGAGCCTGGCCGACACCCTCGACATCAGCATCGACGACGCGTACCGAATCCAAAGCGAACTGATCGGCCGCCGACGGGCCCGTGGCGAGTCCATGACCGGTGTGAAGCTCGGTTTCACCAGCAGGGCGAAGATGGCCCAAATGGGCGTGTCGGAGGTGATAGTCGGGCGACTCACCGACAACATGAGGATCGATGACGGAGGCGAGGTGGCGTTGTCGCGCTTCATCCATCCCAAAATCGAGCCCGAGATCGCCTACCGGATCGCTCGCGATGTCGACCCGGACGATCCGCTGGTGGACATCGAATCCTGTGTGGATTCGGTCGCGCCGGCCATGGAGATCATCGACTCGCGATATCGGGATTTCCGGTTCACCTACACCGATGTCGTCGCCGACAACACCTCGGCCGCAGCCTATGTGATCGGCCCCTGGCAGGGCCCACAGGACGTCGCGAACCGAGCTGTGCGTTTGGAAGTCGGAGCCGAGACCATGCTGGGATCGACAGCCGCGATCCTGGGCGATCCGGTGCGGGCGCTGCACGCACTGCTCGATATCAGCCGTCGCAGGAAAATTCCGTTGCGCGCCGGTCACGTGGTCCTCGCTGGTGCCGCAACGGCAGCGATCCCGCTGACCGCGGGCATCGCACAGTGCGACATCGCCGGACTCGGCCACGTCACCGTGAAGGGAATCGCATGAGCAGCGGCGCACACAGCGCCAAGGTCATCGATCACCTGGCAATCCCCCGTGGCAGGTTCCCACACGTGAAGGTGGCCGGAGACTTCGTGTACGTCTCCGGGACCAGCTCCAGGCGGCCCGACAACTCCTTCGTCGGTGTCGAGGTCGACGAGATGGGCACCACCGACCTCGACATCCGAGCGCAGACTCGCGCGGTCATCGAGAACATGCGCGCCATCCTCGCCGGAGTCGGCGCCGAGCTCTCGGACCTGGTTCAGGTCACCGCCTATCTGGTCTCGATGAACGACTTCGGCGGCTACAACGACGTCTACGCCGAACTGTTCGATGAGACCGGACCAACCCGCACCACCATCGCGGTGCACCAGCTACCGCACCCGCATCTGCTCATCGAGATGAACGGCGTGGCCTACTTGCCCGCCCGTCCGCGCAATCCGACCGAAGAGGCTATGTCATGACACGCATCCCGCCCACCATCAATTTTCAGAAGTGGATCGCCGACAACGAGCACCTGCTCGAACCGCCGGTCAACAACCAGACCATGGCGCTCGGCAATGACTTCATCGTGCAGGTCGTCGGCGGCCCGAACCAGCGGACCGACTTCCATCTCGACCCCTATGAGGAGTGGTTCTACCAGCTCAAGGGCGACATGCACGTCAACGTGATGACCGACGACGGCCCTGAGACAGTCCATATCAACGAGGGCGAAACCTGGCTGCTGCCGGGCAATCTGCCACATTCGCCGCAGCGCCCGCAGGCCGACTCGATCGGGCTGGTGATCGAGCGGGTGCGTCAGGAGGGCACCCTCGAGAAATTCCAATGGTACTGCCAGAAATGCAACGCTCTGATCCATGAGATAGAGCTCCAGGTCCGCAACATCGTGGCCGACCTTCCGCCCGTCTTCACCCAGTTCTACGACAGTGTCTTGGCCCGCACCTGCGGGAACTGCGGAGCCATTCATCCAGGCAAGGGGTGAGGACGTGTCCGGAATGATCGATATCCACACCCACTATGTGCCGAAGGGCTGGCCGGATCTGACCGAAGACGGCGGCTCAGAGGCACCGTGGCTGCGGGTCGAGACCGAGTCGGACGCCATGATCATGATGGGTACTCGGGAGTTCCGGCGGATCCGAGCGGACTGCTGGGACGCCACTCACCGAGTGCGGGACATGGACGCCGACGGGGTACACACGCAGGTCGTCTCCCCCACGCCCGCGTTCTTCAATTACGGCCGCTCCGGCGAGCAGGGCGCGCGGATTGCGCGAATATTCAACGACCTGGCGCTCGAGATCGTCGCACCGGAAGCCGACCGGCTGATCCCGTTCTGTCAGGTGCCGCTGCAAGACACCGACGCCGCCTGCCGCGAGCTCGAGCGATCCCTGTCCAACGGCCACCGCGGCGTCGAGATCGGCAACCATGTCGGGGACAGCGATCTGGACAGCGAGGGAGTGGTGACATTCCTCCAGCATTGCGCCTCCCTCGACGTTCCCGTGTTCGTTCATCCGTGGGATATGGCGAGCTCGCCACGCCTGGACCGGTGGATGGCGCAATGGCTGACCGCGATGCCTGCGGAGACCCACCTGTCGATCCTCGCTCTGATCCTCGGAGGTGTCTTCGACCGGATCGATAGCCGCCTGAAGATCGGCTTCGCCCACGGCGGCGGATCATTCGCGTTCTGGCTGGGACGGATGGAGAACGCCTGGCACGGGCGCAACGATGTGATCGGCACGTCGGACTTCCCGCCGTCGCACTACATCGGCCGCTTCTACGTCGACTCTGTCGTGTTCGATGAACGCGCCCTGCGCCTGCTGATCGACACAGTCGGTGTCGACCGGGTCATGGTCGGAAGTGACTACCCCTACCCCCTCGGCGAACGGCCGGTCGGGGAGGTGGTCCGCAAGAGCGAGTTCCTCGATGATGCTGCGCGACAGCTGATCGTACGGGGTAACGCGGAGCGGTTCCTCGGCCTCTGAGCGTCCGGTCGAGCGGGGCGGTGGCGGTCGGATCGGCGGCGGATCCAGCTGACGTCGACCGACCACCGCCCCGGCATCAGCCAGGTCAGGGCTGACTCAGATCCTGTTCGGCGACGTGGTGGGGTAGTCGAGGAATCCGAGGCCTCGACGCTCGACCGCGTCACTGATCACGTGCTCGAACTCGCACGCCTCGGGATGCACCCGCTCCCAGGCAATCCCGACCACATCCGCGAGCAGCCGCTCCGCGATTCGGTGTTTACGCATCACCGCGATCGCCATGACGTCGGCCCATTGCCGGATCGGCATACCCCCGGCGCAGAATTGCATTCGACAGGCATGTGCCGTGAGCACAAGATGGAATGGACTGCGCTGCCGCCAGAACGGGACCGACCACTTCTCGGCACCGACTCGAATCGAAAGGAAGCCCCGATGAACCCTCCGACGAAGAGCATCGATGTTGCCGGACATGCGATCTCGTACGACGAACACGGCGATCGCGATAAACCGACGGTTACCCTGCTGACCGGCTGGTGCCAGGACCACCGACTGTTCGACCCGTTGGTCCCCCTCCTGGCCGAGGACCACCATGTCGTCCGGATCGACTGGCGCGGGCATGGCGCAGACCGCACCCCGGTAGCCGATTTCGGGCCGCCCGAGCAGGCGAGCGATACACTGGCCGTCCTGGACGGCATCGGCGTCGACCGCTTCTTGCCGCTGTCGACCTCGCACGGCGGCTGGGCGAACCTCGAACTCATCGATCGCGTGGGCGCCGACCGCGCGCCCTCCGCAATCGTCATCGACTGGCTCATGACGCCTGCCTCGGCGGAGTTCCTCGCCGGCCTGGCCGCCGCCCACGCTCCGGACAGCTGGCGGGCAGCCCAGCGCGAGCTGTTCGACATCTGGCTCAACGGCAGCTCCGACGAGCGAGTGCGCAACCATCTCGACAACGAGATGGCGGCTTTCGATCACGAGATGTGGTCCCGCTCTTGCGATGTCATCGCCGCCGCCTACGGCCAGTGGGGGTCGCCGCTGCAGCGGATGGACAAGCTGGCCGCGCACCGACCCATCAGACACTTGTTCTCTCAGCCGACCGCGCCGGAGTACCTGCAGGCCCAGCAGGACTTCCATGACGCTCATCCGTGGTTCACCTACCGGATGGTCGGTGGCGAGACACATTTCCCCACACTCGACTCCCCCGCCCTGGTGGCCGAGGAAGTTCGCGCCCTCGCTCGTTCCGCGTTCTGACCCCTCGGATGTCCGATCCGCAGATCGACGTCGAGTACAACGTCCGCAATACAGTCACCCCGGAGCTGTTCGACCAGGTGATGGCCGAGTACCGGGTTCGATCCCACCGAGCAACTGCGGGATTGCGAGGCATCGAGGGGCTGTCCTACGACCAGCGAAGCCAGCAGAAGCTGGACGTCTGGGGCACGGTCGCCGATGAATTGCGCCCAGCGTTCCTGGTTATTCACGGTGGCTACTGGCGAGCGCTGTCGCGGCACGACACAGCGTTCATGGCGCGAACTCTCGATGCTGCCGGGATCGCCACCGTCTCGGTCGACTACGGCCTCGCACCCGAGACATCGCTGGAGGAGATCGTTCGCCAGGTCCGCGCTGCCGTTGCCTGGGTGCATCACCACGGGGCGGCATATGGCATCGACCCCGGGCGCATCGTCGTCGGCGGCAGTTCGGCCGGTGGCCATCTCACGGCCTCAGTCATGACGGTCGGCTGGCAGCGCGACTTCGACCTACCGGATCACGTTGTCCGCGCGGCGATGCCGATCAGCGGACTGTTCGATCTACGCCCCCTGGTCGACTCGTTCGCCAATGAGTGGCTCGGTCTCGACATCCGTCGTGCCGAGCTCCTCAGCCCGGTCCTACATGCCTCTGGTCCCGGACCGAGAGCGGTCGTCGCCGTCGCCGAACGCGACGGAGCCGGATTCCTCGAGCAGAGCCGGCAGTTCCATCGGGTGTGGGTGGCTCACTCTCCCAGTGAACTGCTTGTCGTCCCGGACCGAAATCACTACGACGTCTTTCTGGATCTGGCCGACGCCGGTTCGGATCTCACTGCCGCCCTGGTCCGTATGTTCGCCGAGCTCGGACAACAACCGAGCCCCTGATCACGCACTGAAGCCCCGAATGCCCCACGTCAGTGGGGCATTCGGGGCTTCGTCGGTCTGGCTCAGTCCGTTTTGTACGCCTCAGCGAAGTTGGCGGCGGCTGTCTGCTCGGCCGCCGTGAACCAGCCGCGGATCTCCTCCGTGCTGTGCGTGGTCAGGCCCGCAGCCGCCTTCTCGATCCGATCGAGCGCCGCGTTGGCCCGGGTTCGAACGGCGGCCAGATCCTGGCCGACAAGGTGACCGTGGCGCTTGCGGATCACTCCGTCGACCATGACGGTGTCCACGTCGGCCGCGGTCGACTGCAGCACCACCGAACCGGCTGGGTAGCTCGACCGCACCAGGTCCATCCGCGGTTTGACGACGATCACGTCGGCCTTCTTACCGACGGTCAAGGATCCGATACTCTCGCCGAGGCCCAGTGCCGCGGCTCCGTTGCGTGTTGCCCAGGCGAGTGCGTCATGGACACGCAGTTGCACGGTGGCGGGCACAGACCCGGTCGCGTGGGTCGCGGCGTGGTCGAGCGCTCGCTGGAATTGCAGACCCAGGCGCATCTGCGAGAACAGGTCGCCCGAGCCGACACACACGATGTCGGTGCTGATCGCCGGGGCGAGGCCGTGGTCGAGCGCCGCCCGGAACGGCGGATGCCCCATGCCCATCTGCATCTCGGTCTCGGGCGCGATGGTGACCTTCGCACCGGTGTCGGCGAGCAGTGCCCACTCCCTCTCGTCGAGGGCCGGACAGTGGATGTGCAGGTGCCCGGGCAGAAGCAGGCCGTGGTGATGGAGTTCGTGCAAACCCCGCAGCAGGATGGAGTTCGTCGCGGCGCCGGTATGCGAGGCGCCGAGGATTCCCAGTTCGCGGACCTTTCGGATCTCCGCTGCTGTATCGGCGAACGCGACGGTGCCGAAATCGCTGTACAGGATTGCTATTCGGGACAGATTGTCTTCCGAGGTGAAGTACTCCGACCGTAGCCGCTGCGCCTCGTCGAGGCGGTGGCCATGAGATTCGAACACAGGCGGCCGGTAGTCGTACTGCTGCATGCCGTACGCGTAGACCGAGCGGATCCCGACGGCACGTAATGCCTCGATGTCGGCGCGTGCGTGGTCCGGACTGTTCACACAGTCGTGGCAATCCATGATCGTTGTCACGCCCGCGTCCAGTGCTTCCAGCGCGCCGACCGTCGACGCAGCAGCGGCATCCTCCGGGCGCACGATCGAGCCGATCCCGTAGAAGGTCGAGGCAAGAAACTCGAGAAGCGAGTGGTCCGCTGAGGTTCCTCGCAGCAATGCCATCCATGTGTGTCGATGGCTGTCGATCATTCCGGGCAGGATGTAGCCGCCATCGGTGTCGATGACTTCGGCATCGATGCCCGTGAACTCGTTGGCGGACCGCGCGACGGCGATGATCCGGTTGCCCTCGATCAGGACGGCTCCGTCCGGGAGATCGCCGTACTCGTCGTCCATACTGATGACAGTTCCGCCGGTGATGACGGTTCTTCTCACGCTCATCCGTACATCGTCATCACGTGACGAAGGTCATGCCAATACTTGTTCGTTCCGTACTCATACCCAGGAGGACATGGCTCGGCAGTGAACTCACCAGTTCTACGTATCGCGGCGCTCGGCAAACCGATACGCTCGGCTCGTGGACATGCCCAAACTGCTCGACGGGCGGCTGAAGCTGCGACACCTCGTGCTCGTCGACGCCCTGACCAGGCAAGGTAGCGTCGTCGGCGCTGCGGCCGCCTTGCACGTAACCCAGCCCGTCGCGACCCGCAGCCTGCACGACCTGGAGACAATCCTCGGGGTCTCGCTGTACAAGCGAGGCGCACGTGGCATCACCCCCACCATTTTCGGTGAGGCGTTCACCACGCATGCCCGGGCCGTGCTGGCCCAGCTGAATCAGGCGGGTCGCCATGTCGTGGAGTTGGCCGAAGCCGACCGCGGCACGGTAGCGGTCGGCACCCATCTCGCGGGGTCCAATGTGCTGCTCCCCGTCGCGATCGCGCGACTGAAGGCCGAGCGCCCATCGCTCACCGTGATCGTGCGAGAAGGAACTCCCGAGGTGTTGCTGGTCGAACTCGAGGCAGGGCGCGTGGATCTCATCGTCGGCCGGCTCACCGCGGCCACCGACGAGAATGTGGTGCGCAAAACCCTGTACCAGGAATCCATCGAACTCGTCACCCGCTCGGACCATCCGCTGTCCGACCGCGTTGATCTCACTCTCGACGACCTGCGTGGGTTCCCGTGGATCCTGCCCGGCACCGAGACTTCGCTGCGGCGCGAGCTCGAAGAGCATTTCGTGCGCAATGCGATGGCATTGCCGGACAATCGTGTCGAGGCAACGTCGTTCCTCACCGTACGACGGCTGCTTCTGGAGACAGACATGATCGCGGCACTCCCGAGTCTGATCGCCAGAGACGACAGCAGGTTGAAGCCCCTCCCTGTTTCGCTGGAGCCCATCGGACACAGCGTCGGCCTCACGCTCTCTGCCAGCCGGACCCTGAGTCCATCGACTGCGGCTCTCGTCGACAACCTGGGGACGATCGCGGCCGAGATGGCACCGACTTGCGACTGAGGAACATCAGTCGACCATGAGTCACCTTTGAGACTATGCCCTGGAGGCATTGATCACGGCCCAATAGGCATTTGTCCGACATGGCTCATGCGCGTGATGCTTAGTGCAGCGAGGAGTGAGACCTCCGACACACTGCACGGCCACCGAACAGGAGCACGCCATGACCGAGCAAGTTCTCGACGGCATCAGAGATCTACTGCCAGCACTGCGCGAACGCGCGCAGGAGTCCGAGGACAACCGCATGGTTCCGGACGAATCCATCAAGCAGATCCGCGAGACCGGCTTCTTCCGGATGCTCCAGCCTGCCCGCTATGGCGGAACCGAATCCGGCCTCGTGCCCTTCTATTCCGCCGTCAAGCTGATCGCGAGCGCCTGTGGATCCACCGGCTGGGTTTCCTCGGTCCTCGGCGCGCACAACTGGCACCTCGCAACGTTTCCAGAGCAGGCACAGGACGACATGTGGGCGGACGATCCCGATGTCCTGATGTCTTCGGCCTATGCCCCCATGGGCAGGGCGACCGCCACCGAGGGCGGCTACCGGCTCAGCGGTAAGTGGAGCTTTTCCTCAGGTTCCGCGTACGCCGGTGGCGCCATTCTCAGCAGCCTCGTTCTCGGCCCGGACGGCAATCCTGTCGACAACCTCGCCATGCTGGTTCCCGCCGAGGACTACACGATCGACGACGTATGGCACACCGTCGGGCTTCGCGGCACCGGCAGCAACAACATCATCGTCGATGACGTCTTCGTCCCACAGCATCGCACGCTGAGCTTCGCAGACTCCTTCCGCTGCACGTGCCCCGGACAAGCCGTCAACACCAACCCTCTGTATCGCGTTCCGTTGTTCTCGCTGATGAGCACGACCATCACCACGCCCCTCGTCGGTATGGCGGTCGGCGCCTACGATGCCCACATCGCGCACCAGAAGGAACGGATCCGCGCCTACGGTGGTGCACGATCCAAGGACGATCCGTTCGCCAAGGTGAGGGTGGCGCAGGCGGCCAGCGAGATCGACGCCGCGTGGCTCCAGCTGACCACCAACATCGCCGACATCGAGGGCGCGGCGCAGTCCGGCGATGTCCCGATGACATTGCGCACCAAGGTACGCCGCGACCAGGTCCGAGCATCAGAACGTGCCATCTACGCCATCGACCGCCTGTTCGAGAACTCCGGTGCCTCAGCCATCTCGACAGGCGCACCGATCCAACGGTTCTGGCGCGACGCTCATTCGGGCCGGGTACACGTCGTCCACGACCCGGAGGCCGCGCTGAAAATGTATGGAGACGAGGCGTTCGGCGCGACGATCGACGGCGGGATGTTGTGAGCGCCATGGTCGCCGCTACCGCCACCCCGAAACCCTCAGTGAACATCGAGGATCCGACACACTTCCGGCGAGTTCTCGGAAGTTTTTGTACCGGTGTCGCTGTTATCGCGACAGTCGAGAACGGCGACCCGGTCGGCTTCGCGTGCCAATCGTTTTCCGCGCTATCGCTGGACCCACCGCTGGTCCTGTTCTGCCCGGCAAAGAACTCCCGCGCGTGGAGCGCCATAGAACGCGTCGGGCACTTCACAGTCAATCTGCTCGCAGCTGACCAGCGTGCAGTGAGCGCTGTCTTCGGCCGGCGCGGTGAGGACAAGTTCGCCAAAATCCGATGGACCCTCTCGCCCGCCGGCGCACCCGTATTGGACAACGTTCTCGCCTGGATCGACTGCGAGGTCGCCGACGTCCTCGATGGCGGCGATCACCACATAGTCATCGGCCGCGTCACCGCACTGTCGGCGGGCGGCCCGACCGCACCCCTGCTGTTCTACCGCGGCGCCTACGCCGGCATCGACGAGACCACCCCGGCATCGAGTGCCGTCGAACAGCTGACCTGCCGACCGGACGACTGGTTCTAACGTTTCCCGATCCGATTGCGCCCTGCACGGCCGAGCCGCTGGGACCCGAGCGAATCCGCTCGCGGTATCAACAGTTCGGCCGTGCTCGTCGTCGCGAGGCGTGCGGCATCACGATGACTCCACAACGTTGCGCCGAGCCCGGCAGCACCTGTAGACCGCAGCCTCGAGGGGCCGCGGCCTACAGGTGTTCTGGCCGATCCATACCGATCAGACAGCGAGTCCCTCTGCACCGCTGCCGCGTTCGGCCATCATTGTCAGCGCGATGTCGACGATCATGTCCTCCTGTCCGCCGACCAGACGCCGCTTACCAGCCTCCAGCAGCAGCGATCGCACGTCGACGCCATAGCGCGCCGACGCGGTCTCGGCATGCCGCAGAAAACTGGAATACACGCCCGCGTAGCCGAGGGTGAGCGTCTCTCGATCCACGCGCACCGGACGGTCCTGCAGCGGACGGACGATGTCGTCGGCGGCGTCCTGCAGAGCGAACAGGTCGCAGCCGTGCTCCCAACCGTAGAGGTCGGCGACGGCGATGAACGCCTCGAGCGGGCAGTTGCCCGCGCCGGCACCGTGCCCGGCCAGCGACGCATCCACCCGGGTGACACCGTTCTCTACGGCGATCACGGAATTGGCGACCGACAGCGACAGGTTCTCATGGGCGTGGATGCCGAGCTCGGTGCCGGGATCGAGCACGTCGCGGTAGGCACGCACTCGTTCCGCCACACCGGTCGGCGTCAGTCTCCCGCCGGAATCGGTGACGTAAATACAGTGCGCACCATAGGTTTCCATCAACTTCGCCTGCCCTGCGAGCTCGTCGGCGGGTGCCATATGGCTCATCATCAGGAAGCCCGAGACGTCCATACCGATCTCGCGGGCAGTGGCGATGTGCTGGGCAGAGACGTCGGCTTCGGTGCAGTGGGTCGCTACCCGCACCGAGCGCACGCCGAGGTCATAGGCGCGTTGCAGATCACCGACCGTGCCCACCCCGGGTAGCAGCAGGGTGGTCAGGCGGGCCCGTTCGATCACGTCGGCGGCGGCTTCGATCCACTCCCAGTCGGTATGCGATCCGGGACCGTAGTTCAGCGATCCCCCAGCCAGGCCGTCACCGTGAGCAACCTCGATGGCACCCACCCCGGCGGCGTCCAGTGCCGCGACTATGCGGCGCACGTCCTCGGGCCGGACCCGGTGGCGCACCGCGTGCATGCCGTCGCGCAGGGTGACGTCCTGGACAAAAACGGTGGTGCTCATCGAGCGAGTTCCTTCCGCTGTGCGATCCGTTCCGCGATCTGCAGCCCCGCGGAGGTCATGATGTCGAGATTGCCTGCGTACGCGGGCAGATAATGCGCGGCGCCCTCGACGGCGAGGAACACCGACACTTGATGGGTGGGACGCCGACCATCGGCGAGCAGCGTGTGCACCGGCTGGTCTGCCGGTATCTCGGTGATCTGCACCTTTTGTTCGAGCCGATAGCCCGGAACGTAGGCGGCGACGTCTGCCACCATCGCCTGGATCGACTGCCGGAGTTGTTCGTGCACAACGGGATCCGGTGCATCGACGAGGCAGAAGACGGTATCGCGCATCACCAGCGGCGGCTCGGCCGGATTCAGGATGATGATCGCCTTTCCGCGCTGCGCGCCACCGACCGACACGATCGCCGCGGAAGTCGTCTCGGTGAATTCGTCGATATTGGCCCGGGTGCCCGGGCCGGCGGACTTAGACGCGATCGAGGCCACGATCTCGGCGTAGGCCACGTGGGCCACTCGGGAAACCGCCGCGACGATCGGGATCGTCGCTTGGCCGCCGCATGTCACCATGTTCACATTCGGGGCGTCCATGTGGTCGTCCGCGTTGACCGCGGGCACGACGTAGGGCCCGATCGCGGCCGGCGTCAGGTCGATCAGCCGTTTCCCGAACGGCCGCAGTCGGGCGTCATTGGACAGGTGGGCCTTGGCCGAGGTGGCATCGAAGACGATCTCTATATCGTCGAATCCCGGCATCGATACCAGGCCCTCGACACCTTCGGCGGTGATCGGAACGCCGAGGCGGGCCGCACGGGCCAACCCGTCCGATGCCGGATCGATGCCGACCAACGCGCCCATCTCGAGGTGAGTCGAGGTGCGAAGCACCTTGATCATCAGGTCGGTACCGATGTTTCCCGAGCCGATGACCGCAACTTTGACCTTGGTCATGCGCCGACCCCCGGACGCAAAATCGCCGCACGGTGACCGGTCAGCATTGTGGTCACCTTCTGGACCGGCTCTACCGAATGCAACAGAGCCGGGGCACGTAGCTGCACCTGAACGGTGCCAGCCGTCACGGAGGCCGCGGGGTTTATTGAGATGTTCATGGCATCCACTCTCCGTGCCACAATTCGGCGCCACCACCGTTTCGTCTCGCTGAGCGATACGATGCCACCATGACCGATGGCGCAGATGTCGGCACTGTCCTGGGTAAGTCGGTAACGATCCTGCGCGCATTTCGCGCCGATGATCAGACGCTCCCGCTGGCTGAACTGGTCCGGCGCACCGGCCTCCACAAAGCAACCGTCCACCGGCTGGCCAGGGATTTGGCGCGCAATCGCCTTCTCGATCGGAGCGATGAGGGGTATCGGCTGAGCGGCGGCCTGTTCGAACTCGGCATGCGCGCGTCGGTGGAACGCAGCCTGCTCGAGATTGCGATGCCGTTCATCCAGGACCTCTACGAACGTACCCACGAAACGGTCCATCTCGGCGTACGGGACGGCCACGACATCGTCTATCTCGCCAAGGTGGGCGGCCACAAGCAGACCAACGCTCCATCACGCACCGGCGGACGGCTCCCCCTCTACTGCACCGCCATCGGCAAAGCCCTGCTCGCCGACGCCGCTCCTGCGCTGCGCCGTGCGGTGCTGTCGGAACCGCTCACCCGACGAACCCCGCATACCGTCGTAGCGCCCGGCATGCTGCGCCGTCAACTCCAGCAAATCAGCAAGAACGGCTGCGCATTCGAATACGAGGAATCTGCCATCGGCCTGGTCTGCGTGGCCGCACCCATCTTCGGCAGCGACAACACGCCGGTCGCCGCAATCAGCATCGCCGGCCCGAGCAGCCGATTCAGGCCCGACGCACACGTCCACGCGGTACGCGCCGCAGCCGCTGGAATCTCCCGCACCCTGACCCGTCGTGACGTCCTGCGGGACGGGAAACGATCGCCGTGACGGGCCCACGGTCTAGTCGCAACCGCACCCAGGTTACCTTCGGCCTGCGCCTGCCAGTCCGGCATCCGTCCGAACTGCTTCCCCGGCAGTACCGACCGCGAGCGTGCTCTCGACGCCGTCCACCACTCCACCGCTGGGCAGCCGACCGCATGCTGCCATCACATTCCGACGAAGCGGGACAACTTTTCGAGTCACCTGCCTGCGTTGCCAGAAGCTCAAGTTGTCAGGCCGATATCCGGGGCCTGGGATTGACGAAGCCCCAGACAGTCGTCACACGCCGAGCTACCTCTATCGGAGCTGCTCGACAACGATGGGATTACCGGATGCAATGGCTCCACAGTTACTCGGGGCGGGTGCACCCCTGAACCGGTCGTTGAGCCATTGCAAGGCACGAGCGGCCCAAATCATGAGAGCGGGCGCGTGGCTGACGAAATCATATTGGTCGTACTGCACAGTCACACCGGCCTCGCAGTAGCGGTTGGCCAACGCGCGGACGTCTCCGGTAACCATGATGCCATCACCATCACCGATGCCGGGCCCACCGGGAATTGTCCCTTCGAGTATCCCGTTGGAGCCCTGCGCGATGAACATCGAAGTATTCGGTATGGGTGCCAAGCCCATGTTGAGCTCGTTCACCACTGCCACGAACTCAGGTACCGAGTTCGGGTCGCTGAATTCGGGCAGCGCCATCTGCTGCCAGGTCAGTCCTGGGTATTGCAGGAAGACGTTGAGGATCGAGGCATCCTGGAGTCGAGCAACGGTCTGACGCCCGAAGTCGTTGAGATAGCGGGTGAAGTCGATGCCGTAGGAACGCGCGATGCCGACGACGGCCATCCCGACCACACCGGCCCATCCCAGGCTGCCGTTCGCGTAGCGCAGGTTGTTGGCGGGAGCGACCAGCACACCTCCCTCGGCGGCGCCGACCAGGTCCGCCTCGATATCAGGCGCGTAGGCGGGCGCCAAGATGGCTGCCCAGTTCGTGGCGATCGCTCCACCTGAGTAGCCCATCAAACCGATTTCGGCTCGTCCGCTGATTCCGGTCTCCGGCGTCGAGCGTGCCGCTCGTAACGAAAACAAGGTGTGCAGACCGTATTCCGGTCCCGCAGCGAAGTTTGCCCCTGGGCCTTCGGTGTCGGGAATTACCACGGTGTAGCCCTGGGCCAGAAGCGGAGCGAAAGCGGCCGTCTCGCCAGAGACCAGGACACTGCCACCGGCGATATTGGAACCGGAAGTGGTAGCGCCGCCGATCTGCACATCACCAGCGATTGCGCGCGAAGGGCTGTCAGCGGGATTGAGGGAGTCATACATCGACTGGAACGAAACGACCTTCGATCCGTCGGAGGCCGGGGGGCGGACGATGGAGGTCACGTTCGCTACCGGCTCGCCGAGAGCGTTGGTTGAGCGGTAGAGCACCTGCACGGCGGTCATCGGCGTATCCACGCCCACAACATGGTATTTCAACGTCCGCGTCTTCAACACCGTCCCCGGGGCGAGGCTTGCCAGATCGATCCCGTCTCCTGCCACAAAGAAGTCGTCTGTCGCGGCATGGCTGACGACTGCCGGAGTCAGTACGGTCGAAACCATCAACCCGACGGCCAACACCCCTGCCCGCCAGTGCGTGCTGACACGCCTCACGTCTACCTCCCTGATTCTGTGAGCCCTTCAGCAGTGAACGGGTTCTCGTCTTGCGCCGGAATATACGAGCGCTTGAGTGGATAAACCCAGTTCAAACACGTCTTTGGTCCGTCTACGTGCTGACCACTTCGCAGAATCTACTGTGCAACGTGTTACATGTCTAGCGATGACTTACCCCGACACTGCTGATCTGCTCAACCAAAGAGGACGGGCAAGAGGTCGGACCTCGAGGGGCCGCAGGCCAGCCGGCGCGGCGGGTGACGGTTCAGCGTGTCGGGTCGAGCAGGATCTTGGCGTCGTGGGGGTCGTTGCGCAGGCGGTCGAAGGCGTCGGCTACGCCGTCGAGGTCGACTGTGCCGGTGAGTAGTGCGCTGGGGTCGAGGTCACCGGCGACGAGGTGGGCGAACGTCGCGGCGAAGTCGGCGGGTGAGTAGTACAGGGAGAAGCGGATATCGAGTTCTTTGAGAATGCCCTGGGCAGGTTCGATTTCGTCGGGGGCGAGGTTGATCCCGGCGACGACGATGCGGGAGCCGGCGGGGATACCGCTGATGATCTGCTGGATGAGTCCAGGTGCGCCGACGCATTCGAAGGCAACGGTCGGGCGTAGCGGTAGTTGTCCCAGGACAGCGGTGGGTAGAGCCATCCTGGCGGGGTCGTCGGTGGCCGCGGCGGCTGCCAACGCCTCGAAGGGGGAATCCTCGCGGGGGTCGACGACGATATCGGCGCCGAGGCGGCGGGCGAGCTCGCGGCGTTCGGGCGAATAGTCGGAGGCGACGATGGGGCCGAGTCCACGCATTCTCAGGATGGCGATGACGGCGAGCCCGATCGGTCCGCAGCCCACGACCAGCGGGACGGTGTCGGGGCTGGTCTGGGCGCGTTCGATGCTGCGGTAGGCGACGGCCAAGGGTTCGGTCAGGGCGGCGATCTCGGTGGGCAGGTGGTCGGGGACCTCGATCAGCAAGGGTTCGGACAGCACCATCTTCTCGGCGTAGCCGCCGGGGGTCGCGGGTCCACCGAATCCGAGCATGACCGTGGGGTCGCGCAGCAGGATCGGCATCGAGACCACGCGGCGTCCAACGGGGATCTGCTGGGCGGTTTCGGGACCGTAGGACACGATTCGACCGACGAACTCGTGGCCGAACACGACGGGCTGGGACAGATCGAGCAGGTCGATCCCCGCCGCGCCGCGGGTTGCAGCGTTGAACTGGGGTCCGTGTGCGGCGCAGTGCAGGTCCGAGCCACAGATCCCGCAGGCCAACACTTCCACCAGTACCTCTCCGGGGCCGGGAACCGGCTCGGGAACCTCGGCGACCCGCAGCTTCGCATCCTGCATCAGCACCGCACGCATCCGCGCAGTAACGGGTCGATGCCGTGCGGCGAGTTGATCCGGGCTGGAATTGGACGACATAGGTGACTCCTTGCTGGTGACGTAATGCAACCGTGCCCGAACATCGACCTCCAGTCTTGACACTGGAAGACACTTTCTTGACTGTAGGAGACAGACTAGTGGTCCAGCACACAGCTCACTGGCGCGCTTGCGGGGCGGGGTGCTCCGCGCGCCAGCGCTTGCGAAGTGCGGCGGGGCTCGCGCCGAACCAGCGGCGGCACGAGCGGGTCAGCACGCTCTGTTCGGCATAGCCGAGTTCGCGGGCGAGATGGGTCAGGGTGACCCCGGTATCGCGAAGGTAGTGCTGAGCCATCTCACGGCGGACATCGTCGACGAGGGCGGCGAACGTTGTTCCCTCCGCGGCCAGCCGACGTTGGAGCGATTTCGGGTGGATCCTGTACTGCGCGGCGATCACCAGCAGCGTCGCAGCGCCGGCGGGCAGCAGTTGGCGCACAAGTTCCCGGATCGAAGTCCGCATGGCGCGGTCGTGGCGGTCGATAACGGTGTCGAGGTAGGTCAGCACCGCGTAATGGGCCTGCTGGTCCTGCACCAAGGGGCGTTGGAGGTCGCGCATGGGGATCTCGAAACCGGCGCGACGTTGCTCGAATCGGGTGGTACAGGAGAAATACCGCAGGTACTCCTCGCGGGAGGACAGCGGTTCGTGCGGCAGATGCACCACCGTCGGCGAGTATCGCGCTCCCAACATGAACCGGAAGACCTGCAGCGCGACTCCGAGCGACAACTCGATGGTCTGCGGATGGGCCGGCGAGTCGACGAGCAGGACCTGGAACTCGAAGAACGCGACCTCACCCCCCGTCTGCGGTTCCACGTGCACACCGATGGCCGGGCTGTAAGCGGCCAGATAGTGCTCGAAGATCCGCAGCGCCTCGGCCACGGTCGCCGAGGTCCGGGCCGCGACACCTACCGGGCCGAGGATGTCTATCCCCTGCCTGGCTCCCAGGCGTAGCCCGAAATCAGGGGCCGCCGTGGCCGCGGCCGCGGTCTCCATCACGTGCATCATCGCCCGGTAGGTGAAGAACGAGTCGAACCGTCCGATATCGGCGGGCCGGATACCGGCGCGGCGCAGCAACACCTCAGGGTCGCCACCGAGCTCGGCGACCAGCTCCCCGAAACCGGTCAACGACGTGCCGCGGATCACAGACATGTCCTCTACAGTCAATTAATGGTCGTCTATTGTCAAGACTTCGTAGAGCAGAGAAGGGAAGGTGAAGGCAACGCGCGCACTGTGGCGCCGCCCAGGAAAGGAACACCCGATGACCACCTCGATCGTGCCCGGCCCCGCTACAACTGGCAGTGGGGCTCCGCTGCCATTGGTCGCGCTGCCCCAGGGCGAGCTGCTGACTGTGAACGAGAAAGACATCCCGCTGGTGCGTGACGCGCTCGGTCCCGGTGTGCATTTCAAGCCGCTGCGCCTGGATATCGAGAACGGCGAATGGGTCGTGCTGGCGACCTTCGCACCCGGCGCCCGGATCCCACTGCACTACCACACCGGCGTCGTCGACTCCTGGACCATCAGCGGTAGCTGGTACTACGACGAATACCGTGACCAGCCGCAGACCGCGGGTTCCTACCTGTTCGAACCGGGGTCCTCGGTGCACACCCTGGTCTGCCCCGACACCAATACCGAGGACACCGTCGTGCTGTTCCGCATCAGCGGCGCCAACGTGAACTTCAACGAAGACGGCACCTTCCACTCGATCCTCGATGCGGCACTGGTCTCCCACCTCACCCGGACCCTGTCCGCCGAACAGAACCTCGGCTCGGTCGAATACATCGGCGGCGGCGCTGCCCAGGTCACCGGGTCGGCCCCTCGATGAGCGACCACGAACGGCCGACCCCGTCGATGTCGGGTAGGACCGTTCTCATCACCGGCGCGAACGGTTTCATCGGTCGCGCGCTGGCCCAGCGGCTGCGCGAGCTCGGCGCCCGAGTCCGCGGTGTCGATCTCGTCGCCGACCCCGAACACGACGTGGTCGCCGGCGACACCACCGACCCGGGCCCCTGGGCCGACCACCTCGCCGACGCAGACATCGTCATCCACACGGCCGCCCTGCTCGGTGCGGCTTTCCCCCTCGAACAGTCTTGGCGCGTCAACGTCCTGGGCACCAGCCGCGTCCTGCGCGCGGCGATCGCCGCCGACGTGTCCCGCTTCGTCCACTTCTCCTCGGTCGCGGCCTACGGATTCGACTTCCCCGACAATGTGGACGAGACCTATCCCGTTCAGGTCAACGGCGACGTCTACACCGATACGAAGATCAACTCCGAAGCGGTTGTCCTCGCCGCCCACGCTGCCCGCGAGATCGATGTGACCGTGATCCGGCCCGGTGACGTGTGGGGACCGGGCTCGGTATGGGTCCGCTCGCCCCTCACCGAGATGCGCAAGGCCACCGGCTTTCCGCTACCCGACGGCGGCAACGGCATCTTCTCCCCGGTCTACATCGACAACTTCGTCGACGGGCTCGTCCTCGTCCTCGCTTCCGACCGGTCGGCCGGCCAGATCTACAACATCACCGACGGAATCGGCGTGCGCTGCGCCGACTTCTTCGGCGAACTGGCCCGCATGAGCAACGGCACGCTGCGCACACTCCCGATGGGTGTCGCCGCCCCACTCGCCGATATAGCCGGTGCGATTCTGCGCCGGTTCGGCCAGGCCACCGATCTCAGTGCCGGAACCATGGAACTACTCAACCGTCCCGGCACCTACTCCATCGAAAAGATACAGACCAGTCTCGGCTACGGGCCGCGAGTCGGCCTCGACGAAGGTATGGCGCGGGTCCGCGATTGGGCGCGGGCAACAGGTTTGATCGAACCCTGACCGGCAACGGCCCAGTCAACCATTCACTAGCAATCTTCTCACTTCTATGTGCAGGGCGAGTTGGCCGAACGTGCGATCACGGGCAGACAACGACGGCCCGGCCGGGCAGCAGGCAACGTGCGTTCATATATGAGATTCACAGTAGTGTCGTTGTGCGTGGCGCTCACCGCAGCGTGTGCCACCACGGGGACCGGAAACGACGACCCCGAAGGGAGCGCATTGCCTCGATATCACGCACTGGGCAGTCCCACCGATGAGCCGCTGGGCGGCCAGCCGCCCGAGGGCGCGCAGCCCTCGCAGGTCGATTTCGACTATCAGGTGAAATACCAGCGGGCGTTCGAAGCCGTGCTGTGGGCCATGCCCGCCGCCTCGATCCACCGGTTCCGTGCCGCCGCTTTCGAGCACCTCGGTCTGGACAACAACGACATCATCGCCTACTCCGCGGCCGCTACCCCTCGACTCGAGGCGCTGACCGCCAACAGTTCCACCCCCTACATCGCCGCCTACGCCGATCTGCGGCAGGGACCGGTCGTGCTGGAGGTCCCCGCGGCCGGGCCCGATGGGCAGCTCTACGGCCAAGTGGTCGACGCCTGGCAGTCCACGATCGCCGACGTCGGCCCGAAGGGCGCCGATCGTGGCAAGGGCGGAAAATATCTGCTCACCCCACCGGACTACGAACAGCCGGTTCCCGCAGGCTATATCCAGGTACCGTCGCCGAACTACCTTGTCTCGCTGGGCTTCCGGTCAATCGTCATGCCCGGCAAGACCCAGCAGAACGCGGTCGACTTCTCCCACCGGCTCCGGATGTACAACCTGGACGAGGCCGCAAATCCGCCCCAGCAGCGATTCGTCGACCCCGTCGGCGACCGTTATCCGACCACCCCGTTCTACGACGAACGATTCTTCGACGATCTGTACGACATCGTCACCGTCGAACCCGTCCGCCCGATCGACAAGCAGATGGTCGGCAAACTGGAATCGCTGGGTATCGTGCGCGGTCGGCCGTTCGAGCCCGACGACACCGCGAAACGCGCCATGCGCCAAGCCGCCATCGATGCGTGGTACTACCTGCAGAACTATTTCGACCACCTACCCGCGCATCGCTTCTACTGGCCCGACCGCCACTACGCGTCGCTGTTGATGGCCGACAACAAACGCGCTTTCGACTACGAGTACGACGATTCCATCGATATCACCGGCCGCGCCGCGCAATTCATGTGGTGCACCTACGTGCCCGCGGTCCTGGCCGACGACCCGGCCACCCAGTACATGATGGCCATGGCCGATTCGGACGGAAATCTCCTGGAAGCCGGCAAGACCTACAAGGTCGACATCCCGGCGCAGATGCCGGTCGAACAGTTCTGGGCGGTGACCGTCTACGACCGCGCGACCTTCGGATTCATCTACGCCGACCCGCCGCGCACCACACTGTCGAGCTATGACCTGGAGTCGATGCGGAAGAACCCGGACGGCTCGGTGACTCTTTATGTCGGGCCCGCCGCGCCGGATGGCATGGAATCGAACTGGATCCCGACCGCCGACAAGCGTCCGCTACCCGCCGTCCGGTTCTACGGGCCCACCGCAGAATTCAACGACAAAACCTTCAAGATGCCCGATTTCACGCTGGTCCGATAGCAATCGGGACGACGGCCCGGACCGCGCTCCTCCCCAGGCCGGCCGCGTGTATGGCACTCACCGAAAGTGGTTGGCGCGCAGACTGTGTTCGTGAGCGGCGACATCCGGCTGCCGCGCGTCACCAGATCGACGAGTCCCGAGCCAGAAGTGCTGGTCTGCACCGAGTTTGCTGATTCGGGAGTGGCTCGATGATTCGGGATCCCGAGATCTTCGACGAGATGCGCAGCCAGGGCTACTTCAGCTGGTCGATTCCCGAACAGTACGGCGGTTCCGGGCTGACCACCGAAGAGCTGGCCTTGGCCGCGATGGAGTTCTCGCAGTGCTCGCCTGCCTTCCGCGCCCGCGTGGGTACCAACACCGGGATCGGCTCGGAGACGTTGGTCTCGGACGGTACCGATGAGCAGCGCGAGCGCTACCTTCCCGAGCTGGCGAGCGGGGAGATGACCGGCTGTTTCGCCCTGACCGAGCCCGAGGCCGGATCGGACGCGACTGCCCTTCGGACGCGAGCGGTGCGCGATGGTGACGAGTGGGCGATCGACGGTTCCAAGTGCTTCATCACCAACGCTCCGATCGCCGACCTTTTCACGGTGTTCGCCCGAACCAGCGACGGAACCGGTCCAGACGGGATCTCCGCCTTCCTCGTCGAGCGCGACAACCCCGGCTTGGTAGCGGGTCCGGCGGTGCCCAAGATGGGGCAGGCCCAAAGTCGGCTTCGTGGTCGTGCAGGGACAGGGTTTGCACCCACGCGGTCAAGTTCATGGCGAGCGCGACCAACGCCAACCAGATCCGGTTCGCATCGATGGAATGGAACGGAAGATTGTGTAGCCCGGTGTCTTTCGCTGTCCGAATGCGGTCCTCGCAGCGAGCCCGACGGCGGTGACGCAGTTCCAGATCCGGCAGCTGATCTCGAAAAGTACTGGTCACGAACCTGGCCGTGCGCGTCATAGGCCGGTGTCCGATCTCGGTCGGTCAGGTGGGTGTCCATCGCTGTGCCGATGTCGTCGGCGAGGGTGAACCCGATCGCGTACTGCAGTCTGCGTCGGTGGCAGTAGTCGAGGAATTCGTGAGTACCGCCGCCAGAATCGGTGCGGACCAAGACTTTCCGACCAACCCGCCACGACACCTGCCCGGCAGCTGGGCCAAGGCGTCGGCCAGGACCTATTTGTGGTCGGCGGCAGTATTGGAGCCGGCGTTGCCTGGGCGCAGCATCGACGCGGCTGGCTCGCCAGTACCGCCGGGTCCGTGGTCGATGAATGACCACAACGAATGAAACCCGCACCCACGCTTGAACATTGGTGTCGCACGCTGCTTTTCGGAGTGGGCGTCGGTGAGGGTGGCATCGAGATCGATGATCACCGGATTGTCGATGCCGGTCTGGTGATCAACAGCGTTGGATCCAGCCAGTTTCCACGCTCGCGCTCGAGCATCCGCGCGAGCAGCTGTCGTAAGTCGAATTATCGCAGGTCAGAGAACCTTTCGTTATTTTTGTCGCAGGTCAGGCCCTATTTCCATGACGGGCCGAGGCTAGTCGGATTCGCCGGACAGCAAGGAGAACTGTCCGGATTTCAAGAGACCTGCAACGGCGTCCACTTTCGTTCGAGGGCAGGCATAGTCCGGATGAACGCGGAGCACCGCCGCGGCGTCGTGTAGCGCAATCATCTGCTGTTCGGCTTCCGCAGCGCTACGGCCTCCGCTGGTGATGGGGTGGGTGGCCAGCTCCGGCTGCTGCTGATCTATCCGTCCGGTCGACACGGCGTGGGCGATACGCCGCGAACACCGACATCGGGCCTGCTCGTTCGCGTGGCCGCAGGTCGAGGTCAAGAATGCACGTAGGCGTTTTTTGGCCCGCTCGAGACGTTTTCGGTAGGTGGCGGGTGCGAGGTCCAGAATCCAAGCAGCATCGGCGGACCCGACACTGAACACGTCGTCGAGGACGAACGCGATCCGTTCCTCACGGGTCAGGCACTGCAACATCGCTTGGCTGCATTGGAGGCGGACTTCGGTGGCGAGTAGTTCCGCATCAGGTTCGCGGTGGTCGGCTGCCAATCCCTCGGCCAGCGCGTCAGCGAAGGCGTCGAGACTGAGTTGCGCTGCCTCCTGTAGCGATTGCCTCCGTAGATTGAGCAGGTGGTTGACGCCGATGCGGTATGCCCAGGTAAGCAGTTTCGCCTCGCCTCGCCACGTGGCAAGCCGTGTGAACACACGCAGAAGAATCTCCTGTGTGGCGTCCTCGGCGTCGGCGCGCCGACCGGTCATCCGCAGCGCCAGCCGGTAGATCGGATCCTGAAGTCTGCGCATCACCTCGGCGGCCGCGTCGGCGTCGCCGTCGATCGCTTCGGCTACGAGCGCGACTTCGCTCGGGTCGACTGAGTTGAGGCCAGTTGGCGCGGCGTCGGTCATCAATGGATCGTCTACTTGCGGCGGGGTAGGCGCAACGATGTTCATCGGTTCTGTGGTCCGGTGAGGGCGTGACGCTGCAACCATCGGGCGATTGCGGTGCCTATCTCGTCGGGGCGGTCCTCGGCGGCGTGATGTCCGGCCCGGCCGCAAGCGACGATATCCAGTGCCGTGATGTGGTGTCGGCACCAGTCGACCATCGCTTCGTCGATGAGCAGTGTGGGGGAACCTTCGAAGGTCATCAGCAGCTTCGGTGTGCCGGTGCTGGTTGCCAGCCACCGGTCGTAGGCCTCGATGCGAGCGACTAGCTCGGCGGGATCACCGCCGAGCGGCATCTGGCGGGCCCAGGCGAGGATGGGCCGACGGCTGTCGGGCGTCGGGTAAGGCGCGAGGTATGCCTGTAGAGCCACCTCGTCAACGGGATCGAGGACGCCCCCGGTGAAGGCTTGGCGAATGAACAGGTCCTGCTCGAGCACCATCTCCTCGCCGATACCCGGGGTTCGGATGGATTCGGACCGGGCGCGTGCTTGCGGAGAAAGCTCTTCCCATGCCATCGGTTTGACAATGCTCTCGAAGAAGGCCAGCCCACGCACCCTTTCCGGGTGACGGGCCGCCCAGTCGCAGGCGAGCGCGCCGCCCCAGTCGTGGCCGATGAGAACGACGCGGTCGAGGTCGAGGGCGTCGAACCAGGTGTCGAGGTAGCGGGCGTGGTCGGCGAAGGTGTAGCCGATGTCGGGTTTACCGGATTTGCCCATGCCGACAAGGTCCGGCGCCAGCAGCCGCCCGTCAGCGATGTGGGGCAGGATATTGCGCCACACATGCGAGGAGCTCGGGTTGCCGTGCAGGAACACGAGCGGGTTGCCGACGCCGATTTCGGTGTAGGACATGTGTGTGCCGAGAACTTCTGCGGTATTCACTATCTGGCCCTTCTTGTCGGGTGATCCGCATCCGCAAGCGGCGATGGTGATCCCAGCGGCGATACCCCGGAGCAGTGTTCGTCGAGATACCGGCCGACCGGCGTGGGGTGTGTCCAAGCCAAGGTGCCTGTGCATACCGATCCCTTCGCGCCCTTGACGGTGGGCGGGTGTCGATGACTGATACACCTTTTTCGACACCGGAAACCGGCAGCCGTGACACAACACAGCTAGTGATCTGCCTCACCCGGCGACCCGACGGGTGGTGGACAGTGTGATCAGACGAGGGTGGATGGAGTCACGGCGTGTGCGCGCCGACGCCGGGGCCTCGAACAAGCGCCGGTAGTCGCCCTCGCAAAGCGGGCGCGGTGGTGGCGACGATGGTCACGGGCACCGACTAATACTCCAGCCGCACTGAGTTAAGTTGTGCGGAAACAGCTTCCGTCGTATCGATCGGTGCGGACCTGGTCACGTGGGTGGCCGGGCTGGACAACTTGTTCAGGGAGCCACGGGCCGTTTCTGCCGGGCAGAGCCGAGATGGCGGGCCCGCGTGTCCGTGCGCGGCTTGTTGGCGCCGCCGGCCGGGAAGAACGGCTGGACAATTGCCGAAGCCGCCGGTGACCAGACGTCGGATTGGATGCAGTGGCTGTTGAACCCTGCGGCTCGGGATGCCGACGGGTGCGTGACGACGTGCGTGCCTACGCGGTCGAGTACTTGAGTGACCCGGACGGGTGTTCTGGTGGTCGACCGGGTCTGGCAATGGTCGTTGTGGCGGCGTCGGCACCAGTACCGGGCCAAACAGGCCCACTACCAGCGGCGACACCGATTACATCACGAAGTGCGGCTGAAGTACCAGCAGCTGCTGATCGGTCATGGGCCGGGGACTGTAGGACCCGTCAGCGCCCGGAACGCGGCGGCGACGTGGTCGATGCGCGCGTCCTCGAGTTCCGGACGCGGATAGGTGGTGCGCAGAATCGCCTCGCCGTCGAACATGTGGATCAGCGAGGTGGCCAGCAGCCGGGCCGCCTCAGACGAAACGTCGGGGGTCAGCACACTGACCGCGAGCTCGTCCAATTCATCGTAGAGCTCGCGCAGCACCGGCGCGATCCGGAGCCGGAGCTCGGGCTCGGTGCGGGCGGCGACCAGCAGTTCCAGCCAGACGGTGTTGATGTCGCTGCGAATCTGGTTACGCATCAGGTGCATCAGCGCCGCGAGATCGACCGGGTGCGCGACGCTCCCGGGGATGCGCAGCTCGGCGACGACAGCCAGGTGTCGGCGGCTGACCTCGCCCGCCGCCGCCACCACCAGGTCCATGCGCGAATCGAAGTGCCGGAAGATGGCCGCCTTGGAAACCCCCGCGCGACTGCTGATCTCGCCGAGCGAGGTGCTGTGATAGCCGACCTGCTCGATCGCCTCGATGGTGGCCTCGACCAGTTTGGCGATGGTGGCGGCGCTGCGTTCGGCCTGTGTTCGTCGCGCGTTGGTCACTTACCCTCCGGCTCGCAGGAAGCGGCCGGTGCGCCGGACGCCGAGCACCTCGGCGGGTTGCCCTTCGCCGAACACATACTGCCCACCGACGAACACGGCCGAAACGGCTCTGTCGTTCCTGTTGACCATACGAGACAGGTTGCCGTACATCGCGACGGGGGATTCGGCGTAGGCGTCGAGCGAGTCGTCCAGGCCCGCCGGATCGACCACGACCAGGTCAGCGCGGTCGCCCGGGCGCAGATGCCCGGCTGCCACGCCGTACCAGTCCGCGAGTTCGCCGGTGAGCCGATGCACCGCCTGTTCCATGGTCATGAACGGCCTCCCGGTCTGCTCGGCGCGGTGGACGCGGCGCAGGAAACGCAGCCCGAAGTTGTAGAAGGCCATGTTCCGCAGGTGCGCTCCGGCATCCGAGAAGCCCAGCTGCACACCGGGATCGACGCTGAGCCGGTTCAGGATCGCGGGCCGGTGGTTGGAGATCGTGGTGCGCCAGCGCAGCTTGGTGCCGTACTCGACCACCAGGTCCAGGAAAGCGTCGACCGGATGCACGCCGCCTCGGTCCACGCCGACCTCGCCAAAGGTCTTGCCGACGACACTCTCGTCCGGGCAGTCCACGATCTCGGCGTCGAAGAAATCCCGGTGCCAGACCCGGATGCCGAACTTGGCGTCGTAGTCCTTGCGGAAGCGGCGGCGATAGGCTTCGTCGCGCATCAGCGCGTTGCGCTCGACCTGGTCGGCCAGATGTAGCGCGGCCGCCCCGGACCCGAACTCCTCGAAGATGACCAGGTCGATGCCGTCGGCGTAGACCTCGAACGGCACCGGCAGATGCTGCCAGCGGAAATCGCCGTTGAGCGCGTTCGCCGCGCGGGCCAGTCCGCTCATCAGGTAGACGATGAGCGGGCTGGCCTTGAGGTCGGCTGCCGAGATCAGCGTGGTCTTGAGCCGTTTGCGGAACAGGCCCGCACTGGCGAAGATCATCGCGGCCAGCCGCGGTGGATTCTTGATGTCGGGCCCGCCCTGCAGCAGCCGACCGCGCCGGCGCAGAATCGCGTTGAGCCGCCGCCGTTCCCGCCAACCGGCATAGGTCGAGGGCAGCGTCCGCGAGCGCGCTACCTCGCCGTCGAGCTTGTCGAACAGCAACTGCTGCGCCGACATGCCGACGAACCCGGCGTCGAGCGCCTCGATCAGCCAGGCCTCCATCCGCGCCTGTTCGGCGACCGTCGGCCGCACGTCCTTGCGGGTCGCGCGGTCCAAGCCCATGGCCGCGGCCCGGATATCCGAATGCCCGATCATGGCAGCGAGATTCGGCCCCAGCGGCAGGCGCTCCAGGGCTTCGGCGTATTCGCGCGCCGAACTCCAGGACTTGACCTCCTCGACGGTGCCGATGACATGCGGGCGCGGAATCGCCTCGACGCGGCCGAACAGATCACCGGCGTCGGTGGGCTCGACGTGCACCGTCGACAGTGAGCAGGACCCGAGCACGATGGTGGTCATGCCGTGCCGCACGGATTCGGCCAGCGCCGGCTCTTTCAGCACCTCGACGTCGTAGTGCGTGTGGATGTCCAGCATGCCGGGCAGCACCCATCGACCTTCGGCAGGGACGACGTTCGGGCAACCCGTTTCGTCCAGCGGGTCCGCCGAGACCGTGACGACACGATCTCCCTGCAGGCCGAGGTGGCGAATAGCGGACGGGGAACCGGCGCCGTCGAACCAGCGGCCGCCTCTGATGATCGTGTCATAGCTCACAGATAACATTGCAACCGATCGGTCACAAAGTGTCAAGAAGGGGCATCCCGGCTTGGCGTCGGACCGATTCCGATTGTTCGGCCGGAAGCAGACATACAGATGCGGTGTTCGGCACCGGCCGCAGACCACGTCCTCCCGCAGATGAAGGTCCAGCAGGTGCAGCCCACACAATTCCCCGATCCGCACCCCGCCGTCGGACAGCCACGTCACCGCCATCGCAGCTCGCGCCGAATTCACCACTGCCGGAAGCGCTTCCCGCGCGCCGTTGGGCAGCACCTTCGTGCCGTCACCGCAGACCAGTCGGTACCACGCCTTTGTCGGGTGGGTCGACGCGTGGCAGCGAGGCTCATCCCGACCGATGCCCTGTCGTGCGACCGCCAGTGACGGCATCGACGTATCATCGAGCCGGGCCAGGTCGCGGCACAGCGCTTCGCGTGGAATGCGATCGTCGGCGGTCAGCCGGTCGTCCGGATCGCGGTCAACTGGCTGATGGGCAAGCAGAACCTGGAGCCCGCGTGGCGCGTTGCGACTGTTCGCCGAGCGCGGTCGACGCGGTGACCACCGAAGACATCGCGGCGGCCGCCGGGATCGGGCACAGCACCTACTTCCGGTACGTGACGAGCAAAGACGATCTCCTACTCGGCGCTCTGCGCCGGGCGGGCGCCGCCATCTTCGACAGCCTGCGGGCACGGCCCGCCGACGAGGCACCCGAGGCAGCGCTGTGCCAGGCGAGTCTGCGATGGAGCAGCCTGTCGGGCTGCGGCAGAGCTGGTGGGCCCGATGCACCGAGCGGCGCTCCCTCCCGCCGACGCGCCGATCCACCGCGACAACTCACCGCTCGAGTGCCGCACCGAATCTCCGGTGTGCCTCCAGCCTTCGTCAGTTCGATGGTGCGCCAGTGAGCGTTGTCAGCATCCATCGGGCGGCATCGGCTTCGGTGTCGAAGTTCGCCCGCACGTCGAATTGTCCCCGCTCGTAGGCGCCGACCTCCCAGTCATCGTCGGAGCCGGATCGCAAGAACCAGAAGTCGGTGGGCGGTGGACTGGTTTCGTGGACCTCGGCGATCTGAAATGACTCGGGAGGCACGCCGGCGGCTATGAGTGCCGCGGCGAGTTCATGGCGATTCATGGTGGTCACTCCGCTCAAGACGGTCGTTCTTCGACGAGGTAGCCGTTCTGCAGCAACCAGGTGACGCTCAGGGCCGCACCAGCTTCGGGGAGGTAGTTCGACTCCAGTTTGTACTGGGTGCCGCCGCCGGGCTGTTCGAACCACGCCGCGATCGGGCCCGCGTCGACCTGGAACGGTTTGAGCACGCAATACTGGTGGTAGTTGCTCAGCGGTGTGCCGGTCGGGGTGTTCAGGTTCTGCGGCGGTAGGGCGCGGGCAGCAAACGAGTCATCTTGCGGTGCGAGGAATTTGCCGCCCGCATAGCCGAAACGATCGACCCGCTTGCCCGGTGGCAATGCCTGCGGGTGGCGCATGGCGTGTCCGGCACGCACGACGAACCCGTCCTCTGGTGGGTAGATCCACCACCCCTGCTCGGTACGGTACTTCGCGACGAACTGGTCGGCGTCCAAGGCCCCGAACCGCTGATATCCAGTCAGCAGCGGACCGACCGGTGGCTGCGTCGGCAGTGGGTCGGGACCGAGATACTGGCGGTCGTCATCAAAGAAAGTGGTGGTCGCCGGCGCGGTGTCGGGAGTGCCCGGATTGCACGGTCCGGCCGGCTCGGCCGCACCGATGGCCGGTGCCCCGAAGAGCAACGCGACCAGGGTGGAAGCTACAGAGAGAATCGATCTCGAGCGCATGCGAATCGCCTCCTTGATGAAGCGGAACCCCCAGGACGCTCATTACATCATTCTGCGAGGCTGAATCGAGGTTGCGCGATGGCGGTTCGCCCGAATTCGACTATTCCGCGTTGAGGACCTGACGGGCAGCGCGCGGTCGGCCTCTGCAACCGCGCAACTCTAGGCATCCAGACGCTGCCGGTGCTTGCGCGGTAGTGACTGACCCGATCGCGGTGGGGACACGGCCGGGTCGGTTGCGGAACCGCGCCGACCGAAGGCCGGGTCGGTTCCGCAACGCCGCCCGCAGGACTCGTGACGGCCAGGACACGACTCGATCACGTCATCGTCGACTTCTAGGGGTGTCGCCTGTCAAGGGCAGTCGGTGATTCCGTGATGCTGGGATGTCTGCGACAGATGGGTATCGATCCCGACACCAAGACCTCCACCACAACCGAGAAACCGGACTGGACGTACTGCACCTGGCAGGACTCCAAAGCGGTTTGGGCCTACCACCTCGGCATCCACGAGTTTCCCACTCGAGGCCATCAGGAAGACCAGACCCTCAGCCACCGAGACCACGGTGGGCGGGCGCACCGGGATTCAGGACCGCACGGCCGACCGAGAATGCGAGATCGTCCTTACTGCCGGTACCGGCTCGGTCTACATCCGAGCCTCCGACAGCCCTGCGGCACACAACCCACCCGATCCGTGCACCCGCGCACTGGAGGCCGCCAACGTCCTGGTGACCGGCCTGCCCTGAGGCTAGATTTCAGGTCGTACACGACGTGAGTTCTCTCCCCCACCACAGCCCCGATTGCGCCACATCGAAGCCTGCGCAGAACAGCTCAGCCGGCCGAGCTCGTCTGCTCTCACGGCTTTGACCGACAATTTGGTCGCGACATCCTCAGCGACTGCGACTCTGCCACGACGGAAGCGGTGAAACTCGATAACGATCGACTGACCACGAATTTCAACACTCCGCGCTGGCGGGCAAGCGGATTGGAATCCCTGTTCTCCTAATACCTCGTCAGCCCTCGACGAGGGTGATTACGATGGAATCGTAGGCACCGTGGTTGTGCCACCGAATCCTGGCAGCACATATCGAGAAGATCTGTCGTCGATTCGGATTGGCAATCTTGACTCGGGCGGCGAAAAGTGATGTCACCTACCCGGTGTCACCGAGTACTTGCCAGACATCAGGAGGCTGCGTGGAAGGCTCATAGATGCCGTCCACGCAGTTGCCGTGGCGCGGGAATCGCCGGAGGAGATGGGCAGTGAACAGAACGGTCGCCGACTCGGTCTCAGTAGGGCTTCAGGCCGTCGCCGGACTGATCATCGGTGCGGTGTCCTGGACCTCATTCCAGGTCTCGGTTCCCGAAATCGGCCACTGGCTGGTGAACGCTCTCGCCTTGGCACCGATACTCGCGTCGGCGGCGGCAGTTCTGATCCATACCAAAGCACGTCGATTCGCCGTCCTCGGGTGGTCGATAGCCAGCGGCGCGATCGTGTATGGCTACCTGTTCACGCTCTTGGTGTTGATCCACCTCTGACTCCCCCTCGGACAATCCGCCGACCGCCCTCAACCTCACCGAACAACCAGCCCACTTCATCCGCCGTGCCGCTGGTAGCTTGGCCCTGTGCGCCAAGGGCATTCGAAGCTGTCGGTAGCGGCCGTCCTGTTGGCCGCAGTCGTCGGTCTCACCTCGGCTTGTGCGCATACAGTCTCCGGTCAGGCGCAGCCGAAGGTCGGGCTCGCGGTGTGCGACGCGGTTGTCGTGTTCGTGCTCGACGCCTCGTTGTCGATGGAGGCGACCGATGTGACGCCAAGCCGTCTCGCGGTCGCCACGACCGCGGCGAAACAGTACGCGGACCGGCTGCCACCACAGACCCAGCTCGGCCTGGTCACCTTCGCCGGAACCGCATCGGTTCAGGCGCAGCTGTCGGTCGATCGCACCGTGTTCAAGCGGGCTGTCGACGCTGTGCGACTGGCCGAACGCACCGCCACCGGTGAAGCAATCTTCAGCGCGCTCAGCGCGATCGAAGCGCTGCAAGTGGCCACACCGATAGAAGGACCGCGCCGGATCGTCCTGATCTCCGACGGAAAACAAACCATGCCCGCCGAACTCGACGCAGCCCGCGGGGCTTTCACCGCCGCCCGCGAAGCCAAACGGCAGTACGCCAGGATCTCGGCGATTTCGCTGGGAACCAGCAACGGAGCTGTCGAGGTACCCGACGCGAACGGCAGCATTCGAGTTCCGGTACCCACCGACCCGGACTCGTTGCGCGAGATCGGCAGGCTCTCCAACGGCGACTTCCACTCCGTGACAACACTGGCCGAACTGAACGCCGTGCTGGCTGACCTGTCCTGCAACCCCTGACCCGCCACCGAAGAAGGAACATGGGTCCAGCCATCGGCCGGCGTGCGATGAAACCACGCGATCTTGCCGTTGTTCTGGGGCCGGTAGGGCCTCGCCCGTTTCGCGGTGATGGCGCCACTCGCCCACGGCCACCGCGCGGAGTCATCAATTTCATCCCCGTGGCTCGCACGTGCGGGCGAAGTAGGGACACCGACACCGGTCCCGAGCCCGGTCGACCGCCGTCAGACCGGAGCGCGGCACCACATCCCGATCTGCGGTGGCAGTTTCCGCTCGCGGTGGTGCAATCAGCGGCCGACGTCAATGACCACCTCGTGCGTCGACTACCTCCGAACAGCGAACCACTTGATCTCGCCAGAAAAATCGTCAGGTCAGGAAGGAACTAGGTCATGTCTCCCAATCGAGTTCTCGGTTCTCGCCCGATAGATGGCCAGGTCGGGCATCATGTTCGCCGTGGCGGCAACTGTCGGTGATCGGCATCAGGT
>NZ_JBHSDL010000009.1:0-127799 GCF_042650145.1 Nocardia halotolerans
GTACTAATAGGCCGAGGGCTTACTATCGAAGGTGTTACGCGTCCACTGTGCGGTATCTGAAACAACAGACACTGCAGCAAACCTGATTGATCGGGTCCCCGTTTGTTTTGGGGGTTTGGTTGGTTGGGGAGCGCTGTCTGGTTTCGTAGTGTTACGGCGGTTATAGCGGTGGGGAAACGCCCGGTCCCATTCCGAACCCGGAAGCTAAGGCCACCTGCGCCGATGGTACTGCACTCGACAGGGTGTGGGAGAGTAGGTCACCGCCGGACAATTATTGTGAAGAGGCCCTCCAGCTGATGCTGGAGGGCCTCTTTGCGTTGCGGGTTACGTTTCAGGGCAACTGATTTCGTGGGCACATGGGTAACTCATCGGGAACGCCCACAACGCGACTCGACCGGTATGCCCGATCAGAAACGTCACCGCCCAAGCCCTTCGGCCAAGTCCCGGAGAGGCGGTACTGCGCTGGGCGCATGTCCATGGTCGTGCCCAACAACGATGACGCTGATCTTGCCGCATACGCCGACAGTGGCGGTAGCGCAATCCTGTCCTACCGACGATCTGCTGGTAGAGCATTCCGGACCTCAAGGAATACTTCACGCGCTGCCCATGGTGAACTGCGCGCGGTTGCTCCCGAGAACTGCCTGGGAGGCGCGTAGCCAGTCCCGGGTGGACCTTCAGATACTGAGATCCGCTGGCCCGCCCGTGCGCGACGATGAGCTCGCCGACTGCGGGAAGTCCGCGAGCTGCCGGTGGTAAACCAGTCCTCGGCGCTGTGTTGATGCTGTGTAGCCCCTGCCGCCCCTGTAGTCCAGTGGGGGTAGCTGGTAGCCCGCTGGGGAGGCCGGGAACTGCCGGAGGCAGCCCGGGTCCGTCGGTGTGACTTGCCAGTAGTTCTGCCGCCGCTAGTCGCTGCCGGATTCTTCGGCAGGTTGCGAAGCGTTTCGGTCGCGGCTGGCATCCGCACCGTGCCGAGCGAGCCCGACTGCACAAGCAGCGCACAGTCCCGTCAAGATCAAGCCCGGTATGATCATGGCCGGGCGGGAGACGAAGGTTTGTTGCGGGGCATCGATCACCACTAGCTCTCCGGTGAGACGTCCGGGCACGTATGCCGCCCATGTCGGGTAGTAGTCGCTGGTCCAACGATTGACGGCGGCGGCCGATTCCGTGTCTGTGCGCACCGTCAGTTCCCGGCTGGTGAGCGAGGCCAGCGCCGGAAGCACCGACCACCCGGCCAGGAGCGCCGGCTCGATCGGCAAGCATGAGAACCCCGTCATCGCGATCGCGAACAACAGCACCGCGCCGGCGACCACGCGAACCCACCCGGTCTCCGAAACGTGCGACAACGTGGCAAGCAGCGCCGCCACCGCGCAGACGGCCACTGCCAACGCCGGCCGCCGGAATCGCAGTCCGTACACTGCGCCACCGACTGCTGCGGCACTGCCCACCACCAGCGTGACCATCGACGGCTCGACGTCGAGCCCGGGCTCAACCACCAGGATGGCGGCGCCAGCCATAGCCGCGGCCAATGCCATCGCCTGCTCCGGCAGCAGCCACCGCCGACCTGCCGCGAACGTCGCCGCCACCAGGACTAATGCAGCGGCGGCCAGCCAGCCTGATTCCGACCACACCCGCGCGACAAGTCCCGCGCTGATCGCGATGGCGGCCCCGAACATCACCGACGTACTGGACAGTTCGCTCTCGACTCGTTCGCCACGCCGACACCACATGGCGGCCAGTAGCGCGGTGATCAACAGAAGCGCGACCGCCAACTGCCACGGTTGCTGCGCCGGAACCGTCGACGAAGGGAAGGCGCGGTAGTCGGAGGGATCGGACCCGAACAGGTTGTCGACCTGATACCCCAGTACAACGGCAGCGATCAGGCCGCCGAAGAACCACCGCTGCGCAGCTCGGATCAGTAGGGCGGGCACGATCAGCAGACCCAGTGCGATCCCGAGCGCGATCGGGAGCTCGTCCCACTCGTCAGGAGCCGGTAGTGCGTTGACAGCACCAAGGACAGCTAGTCCGGCGAGCGCTGTCCCGAACACCGCGGCGTAGCGGACCTGGCCCCATGCCAGCAACGATGTTGCGCCGACGCCGACAACACCGGCGATCACCGCGGCCGTGAGCGCTGAAGTCCCGAAGAGCTGCCCAGCCGACGGTGCATTCCAGCCGGCACCCACGCTGCGATGAACGCTGTAGCCCAAGATCATGCCGCTCAGAGAGCCGGTAGCGGAGGTCGCCACCGCCCACCCGCTCACTCGCACAGCTCGTCTCCTCTACCCGCCGACAAGCGCAAACGGCGCCTGGACTGTTGACCACGACCAACGTTGTGTCGATGTCGGCAATTCATTCGTTACCAATGAGCGGAGGCCCCGACCATGATCTCGCGATGGTAGGCGGCATCGGTCAGTGAGGGACCGCATGGAGTACTTGTGGTGCTTTGCCGTTCACCGCGCTCCTGTTGTTTCCAGCTTTCGTAATCAGCGCCGACGATGTCGCCGTGGAATTGTTCGGGAGTTCGTTGTTGTTGGTCCATGCTGAGCGTGAGCCCTCGCGAACACAGTTTCCGCCTCAACGAGCAGATCTGGACCGGTCTCCGGGTTCCTTGCCCGCGCGGCGATGCCGATCGTGCCGTCGACCGCAGACGCCCTGATAACGACGGAGATGGCTACCCTCGCCGCTGGCTCCTCGCCAACTCGGGGCAGGGTTGAGGGCGCGTGTTGAGGCGTGAGGCAGAATGAGTATGTGAGCGATGGACGCAGGACAGTATTCGGAGCACTGGGCGCGGTGCTGCCGACGAGTGACGCGGCGCCTGCCTGCGGCTAGTTCGATGACGGACCACGAAACAGGGTCGGGGTTCACGCCCGGGCCAGGTGAGAAACGATTCGATGCGGTGGAGCGGATGCGGCGGAAATCGGCCGAGCAGAGAGCTGCCGAGGCGGAGACCCGGGCGGCCGACGGCGCGACGAATGTCGTGCGGCTGCCGAAGCGGCCGCGGCGAAGCCAATCAGAGGTCGGGCCGGCTCGGCGCTGGCCGCGGGATGGGGCCTATGACCCAGCGCCTACCCGCCCGGTGACGCGGGCGGAACTGCAGCGTGAATCGGCGACGTTGCCGTTCGAGCAGGTCGCACCGCCCGGATCGGGTGACAACGAGCAAGACGCGGATCTCATCGACCTGGACGCATCGCGCCGCAAACGGGTCGGCGAGGATGCGCGGCCCGGACGAACTCGACGAATGGTCCGGCCGCGCAGGGTCGGCCATGTTGAAAGCGCACGTGGCGACGGTGGCGAGTCCGAGTCGTCGCCGGACGAACCTGACCACTGAGTCGTTCGGAGCGGAATGCGATCAGCCACCGGCGACCGAGGGAATGATCATCACTTCCGTACGCGCGCCGACAGCGGTGTCCTGTCCGTCGACCAGACGGCATTCATCACCGTCGATATAAAAGTTCACGTATCGACGTAGTGACCCACGTTCGTCGCGGAGCCGACGTTCCAAACCGGGCGATCGTTCGCGCAGCGCATCCAGAACCTCCCTCAGGGTCGTCCCGTCGACATCGAGTTCCTTGGCGCCGTCGACGTAGGTGCGCAGCATGGAGGGCAAGCGGACGCGTGCCATCGCACTATCCGATGACCGCGGCGCGTACGCACAGTACGTCCGGCAACCTGTCGGCCACGAGCTGCCAATGATCGCCTTCGTCTGCGCTGCAATACACTTCGCCGTTGCGGGTGCCGAAATAGATGCCGGTCGGGTCGGCATCGTCGGCGCACATGGCGTCCCGCATCACCGCAGCCCAGAACGGCACTTCCGGTAGCCCGTCGTTTTGTTTCGACCAGGTCTCACCACCGTCCTCGCTGCGATACACCGCGCAGGTGGCGTCGGGCGGAAATCGGAAGCGATCCATGTCGGCCACCAGTGGGAAGGTATAGATCACGCCCGGCCGGCGCGGATGCGCGACGATCGGAAAGCCGAAATTCGACGGCGGTAATCCACCGTCTATCGACTGCCAGCTCACACCCGCGTCGGTACTTCGAAATACGCCACCGTGGTTCTGCAAATACATCGTGCTCGGCGATCCGGCATCGAGGGCAACTTTGTGCACGCACTGTCCCCATTCCGGTAATTCACCGGGCAGGAAATCCGCGGTGACTCCCTTGTTCGTCGGCGTCCACGATGCACCGCCATCAGCAGTCTGATAGACGCCACCGGTGGACATTGCCACCGCTATCCGTTGCGTGTCGACCGGATGCGGCAGCACAGTATGTAAGGACAACCCACCCCCGCCGGGTTCCCACTGTGGCCGGTGCGGATGCTCCCACAATCCCCGGACCAGCTCGAACGACCGGCCACGGTCAGTTGACCGGAACAACGCGGACGGTTCGACCCCCGCGTACACCACGTCCGGTTCGGCCTCGGTAGCCGGCGCGATCTGCCAAACCCCTCCCAGCGCCGCCCCTGTGTCCTCGGGAAACGCCAGCGGTGCATCATCCGGCTCGCTCCATGTATCCCCGAGATCATCACTGACCACCAATGTGGGCCCGAAGTGACTGTTCAACACTCCGGCTAGCACCCGCGGCGAATCCCGCCGAGTATCGATCGCCAACGCCTTCACATCCGCCACCGGAAACTGCGGCGGCGACACCTCCCAACTCGCCCGCCCATCCCGGCTACGAGCAAGAAACAAACCTTTACGTGTTCCGATCCCGAGCAGCACGTCCATCGCGAACCTCCGATTGGTCACCGCAACGCCGACAGGCGTGACATTACGCCGCACCACCGACAAGTCGATGGGATCGCGGGTGCCTATATGCAGTATCGGGCGCTGGACATCTACGTCGATGGATCTCGGTCGAGTTGGCGGCCCTCGAACCCTTCGTTCAGCGTGGCAACCACCCACGCGAGTGAGTTCCTGGTGCTGCTATCGGTCGGGCGGCCGGTAGCCATACATTACGTTGCACCTCAATGGAAGCCGGTGTTTCGCTTGCGTGGGTCGCCACAACCGTTCCCCGGTGATCGTCGCCCGTGGTCGCGGTCACTCAGGATGCCGCGGGTGTTGCGTCGCGTGGTCCGACAACGGAGGGGAAGGTCGGTACACCGTCAGGTCCACCGGACGTTCTCGGCGAGTGCTCGGCTCGGCGAGCCGGATCGTCCGAACGTGATCCGCAACACGTTCGTGTGTCCGTTTCTGCCCTCGAGCGGCCTAAATAATACTCGGTGCCGATTCGATCGATTCGCGTATCGGGCTGGTCGCTGACAGGATCAGCTCGCAGTGTGGGCGAGGTGGCTGCATTCGCCGAGTGGCTCGGAGCGCACCCGCTCGGGTACAGATGTGTTTGGAAAGGAACTCCGGGATTGACGACGGATGCGCGAGCTGAGCTGGGAAACTTCCTTCTCGGAGATCGGTTCGCCTGTCTGGCGGGTCGCTCCGCCTGGCGTCAGGGCGGGATCACCCACTGTCATTACGACGTGATGGGTGGCGAAGAGTCGGCTCGAACAATGGCTGCTGACCTGGCAGAGTTCGTTGACGGCGCGGACTGGAGCTCGCGGAAGTTCACGAGCTTCATCGCGACCTTCGAGCAGCCGCGCGGCGTGGACGAGCTTCGCTTCGAAGAGTTGCTGTGGGAGCACCTGCAGCTACTGCACGAGGCGGACGCGGACCGGTTCGCCTGGGCGGACGGATGCTCGTCCGATCCCCAATCCGGCGAGTTCCGGTACAGCGTGGCGGGACACCCGTTCTTCGTGATCGGCCTGCACGAGACGCATCGGCGATTCGGCCGTCGCCCACCGTTCCCGATGCTGGCGTTCAACTCCCACGAGCAGTTCGCGCGGATCAAAGCCGACGGAATGTGGGACCGGCTGGCAGACAAGATCCGCAAGCAGGACATCATGCTGCAGGGGGATATCAACCCGAACCTGCTGGAGTACGAGACGCTGCCCGAAACGCGCCGGTACTCCGGTCGGCCCAAGCCTGCGGACTGGCAGTGCCCGTTCAGTGCCCGCTCCGCGGCCGAACGTGAGTTGGCAGGCGCTCAGCACGGCTGATTCGGGTGTGCGGCGTCTTGTGCTGATCGTGTAGCGCGCCGTCGAGCGGACCCAGCGTGCGTCACAGATGTACGGGCCATCGCATCAGCAAAAGCCTCCGTCGATTCGGGGCTGCGGTGGTCGATGGCGTGACAGCGGCTGTCGTCGTGAGAATCGAACAGCTCACATGCCGCGGAGTCGGCGGCGCGATGGGCTGATTGAGGTGAGCCAGGACGGTAGCGGTTCGCGGGCGTCGAGCCATGCTCGGGTCACCCCGGTCAACGTGGCGGTGCCGGTGTGGGCGGCGACGATTCCGCCGGCGATGGCGCAGGTGGTGTCGATATCGCCGTCCGCTTCGATACACGCGGTGACAGCCGGATAGTCGGCCAAATGCGTTGCGGCGGCCCACGAAGCGAACGGAACCGTGTCCCGTGCCTGCACCCGGGATCCTTTGCCCAGTTCGTGTACTGTCTCGGCGACGGTTGCGCCGAGCGGCGAACGAGCGCGACAGATGCCGCGCGTCGTCTCGCCCCGTTCGAGACGGTCCAGGACAGCGGTCAGCAACACTGTTGCCGTGGGCACCTTCTGGGTGCAACGAGTATGCGCGGCCTGTCCCGCAGCGACGGCCACCGCGACCGCCCCGAAGGGAACTGCCGAATGTCGTTCGACGACTACGATTTCGCCCCGCCTCCGCCCGCCATCTTCGGGCAGCGCCAGCTCATCGAGTCCTACTTGGACGTCATCCTCGATCTCCGCCACGAGGGTCTTCCTGGCAAGGCGGACCGCCGAGCCCACTTCGAGGGGCTGCAGCGTCTGTTCGAGGTCGCCCTTCCCCTCGAGCGGCCCGGTATGGGTAGCCGAAATATGTTGCGCTCCATGCTCTTCAATACGGTCAGGTCGTACCACGCGATCACGACACCATGGAGTGGGATTCTCGAGGGCGGCCTCATAATCCGGCAGTTCGACAGCGCGGGTATCACCGAAGCCGCCATGCAGAGCAGCCGCGAGATCAGTCGGCTCAGTCAGGCCTCCGAACGCGAACACCACAACCTCATCGCTGTCCTCCTGCGCGGCCTCTACCGCGACAACCTCGACCGGACCTTCGCTCTCGAAGAACTGAAGGCCGCCGGTATACCCATCCCGATCCCCATCCGCTATCTTCCGGATTGACGGCATCGCCGCGACAGACTGGTTTGGCCGTTCGGCCACAGCATTGATCGCGGCGGCGGACCGAAGTGAGGTATCGCGCCCGTTCAGTGCCCTATTTCTTGGCGTTCCACGGCGCTCGTGCCAGGCTAGCGAAAGGAGTGGTCGAGGACGTTGTTGGTCAAGATTGTCCTCGAGTCCGGGTCGAGGCCGACGATGGCCTTATTGTCCGGGCAGGCGATGTGCCAGTACGGATTGTGGGGGAAGCTTTGTGTGTTGAAGAACTGAGGCATCACTGCCTGGTGGTGGGCGCTTACGGCGTGTCAGCTGATCGGTGGGTCGAGTCAGCGAACATCGATCGGCCGACCCACGAGGACAACACCACAGCCACCACCGAAAATCCCGCGGATACGGGGCTCGCTGAAGGCACCGTGACCGCCCGATGAGGTTGTGGACGTTGCAGGCGCCGGAGGTGTTGTCGACCCTTCGGACGGACGGGATCTATCGGGCGGAGTGGGGCCTGGTGTGTGGGTCTTGGCGTGGGGCTTACGCCGATATGGCGGAGGAAATGGGGCGGCGTGGGATCGATTGTCGTGGCGCGCCGCCGGTGTGGTGCTGGCCGGGGCGTGCGTGGCGACCAGGCGCGGTGCGGATGTCGGCGAACATGCTGCTCGGTGACCACGAGTGGGCGCACGGGCGGTGGTTGCTGAAGCTCCGCGTGCCTGATGAGCTGGCGTTGGCAACCTCGTATGCGGTGTGGAACGAGTATCTCGGGTATTCGTCCGGCTTTCAGGATGGGCCCGAGGAGATGGATTGGTCTGGTCGGCTCATTGATGAGCACGACGAGATCCAGGTTGTAATCGCGGAGATACGGAGCGAGTGGTTGGTCAGTGCGCGTCCGTATCCGCCTGATACGCGTACCCGTGCCAGGATCGCAGCCGACCCACTTCTGTGCGCGCAGTTCGGCCTACGCGCGGCGCGCGATCGCGCAGGAGTGAGCCGCTTCCTATCTCGGTAGCGTCGTCAGGACTCGTTCGACAACGCAACGGCGACCTCGTCGAGCCCACAGGTGCGAGCCCGAACGACGAGGAGTTTGCGGACGCGGCCCGGGAGTTCGTTGTTGAGGGCCACGAGGGTTTCCCAGGCGGTGTGATCGGTAGCGTCGAGCAGGTCGACCAGAGAGTCGAGTTCGGGCATTCCGTCGAGGAGGGTCAGGACTCGGGTTCGCGGTTCGCCGGGGATGGTGAGGGCGAGCGGGAGCATGGTGGGGGCTTCGGGGCTGGCCAGGATGATCAATTCGCGTAGGGCGTTGTCGTTTTCGGCGAGTACACGTTCGGCGAGGCATTGTTGTTGGGGTCGGTCGAGGTGGGGGACGAGGGGGAGTAGGTCGAGCCAGAGGCCCTGGGTGAGGGAGATGTCGGAGACTCGGGTGAGGGTGGTGGGGTCGTGCATGATCGGGCGTTGGGCCAGGCGTTGGAGGCCGGTGATGGTCATGCCGGCGGCTACGGGGAGTAGGGCGTCCCAGGCGTCGAGGTGGGTGACGGCGGTGAGGAGGCCGTCGAGGACTTCGTCTTCCTGTTGGGCGACGATGTCGGCCATGCGGGCGCGTTGTTCGGGGCCGATGAGGTCGAGCAGGGAGATCGCGTCGGCCCATTTTTCTTCGGCGTACATGGCGGCGACCATGCCGGGGACGCGGTCGGTGACCATGTTGAGCAGGCGTTCGGCTTGGGAGCTGTCCTCGAGGTGCAGGCCGACCTGGAGGATGTCGCTGTCGGTGGCTTGGGGTAGGGCCGCCCACAGGACCGAGTCGGGCATCGCGCCGGCGAGGCGGCCCATGGTGAGGTAGTCACCGCGTTCGATCAGTTCGCGGGCGACTGCGCCGGCCATGTCGGCGGGTACTCGGGCGATCACTTCGGCGGCGCGGACCGGGTCGAGCAGGACTGTCGCGTCGGCCAGGAACTTCGGGGACAGGGATTCGGCGATGGCTACCGCGCGTTGGGGCTCGACCGCGCCGGCGACCGCGGCGGCCAGGGCGGGGCCGAGGGCCTTTTCGGCGACCAGTGCGGCGATCGGCTTCGGGACGAGTTTGACCGCGGCGGCGACTCGTTGCATGCGCGCGACATCGCGGCCCGACATCTCATCGCTCAGCTGGTCGCGGAACGCTTTGATCGCCGAAGGTGGTTGGGACATCAGGTAATCCATATCGGCGGGATCCGCGTCGATGACCCGTGCCAGTTTCGCGATTTCGGCCACGGTGTGCCGCAGGTTGCTCATAGTCCCAGGACCTTTCGCACGGCGGGGCGGGCCATGCGGGGGATCAGGTGCATGCCCGCTCCCAGCGCGTCGTCCATGGCGGCTTTGCGGGCCGCGAGGGCCGTTTCGGTCAGGCCGTTGAGGTGGGCCAGATCGTCGGTTTCGAGGGTCGCGAACTCGGGCGGAGGTGGGCTTCCGAGTGTCACGGTCAGCTGGTCCAGGCGATCCGGCACCGACGTGCTCCTTCGATACTGTTGTGGCAGTGACGATTACACGATAGCGGCGTCCGGGTAACCGGCTGCGCGCCGGTGCCCCGGACGCCGGCGCCCCGGTCGCCGGCGGGAGGCGCGAGGTGCGACGTGCGAGGTGCGAGGTGCGAGGTGCGAAGGACGGTGCCGTCCCGAAGGCCGAGGGTGGCGAGAGTGTTGCGATGTCAGGACGAAGGCCGGCTCATCCGAGCCGGCGGATATCGCCGCGGACGCGGTAGAAGCCGCCTCGGGCGGATTCGGACACGGCGTCGACGACGTAGCGCGCGCCCGCGTGGCGCAGGTCGCGGGGGAACTGGACGTTCCAGTGGGGGTCGTAGCCGGGGGAGGCGACGTGGACGCGCAGGGTATCGCCGTGCCGGAGGCATTCGACGATCACGCCGGAGCCCACCTCGGTGGTGACTTCCACGGTGCTGCTGGGGGATACGGCGGAGAATTCGGGCGCTTTCACCGAGCGAGTGGTGGGCACGACGCCCTGATCGGCGCTGCGGATGGCGGACTCGCTGACGTCGAGGCAGGCGAGGGCTCCGGAGGTGGTGACCAGGTAGAGCTTCTCGTCGTGGTACTGCATGGAATAGGCGGAACCGCAGCCGGTGGCGAGTTTCCACAGCCGGGCGCCGGTGGCGTCGAAACAGTAAACAGAGGAGTGGGAGTCGCCGGCGAAGATGTAGCGGCCGTCGGGGGAGGCCGCGCAGGAGAAGACGGCGGCGTCGCACTGGTAGGCGCGGGTGGTGGTGCCTTGTTTGGTGATCTCCTCGACCTGGTTGGCCGAGGTGCCTGCGTAGACGGTGCCGGACTCCTGCCAGCCGAACAGGACGGCGCCGCGAGTCGCCGAATGCCATTGGGCGCGGCCGGTTTCCAGGTGATACTTGGTGACGCCTGCGCTGTGGCCGTGGTAGACGCCGGTCGGGTCGACGCGGACCATCCAGCCCGAGTTGCCCTTGCTGCGCGCGGACCAGAGGGACTCCTCTTCGTGGTCGATGACGGTCAGGCCGCCTTCGGCGTCGGAGGCGGCCAGGATGCCGTCGTGGATGTCGAGCCAGTAGACGTCGGAGGCCGAGACGTCGTAAGCGGCGCGGGGGACCTTTCCGGACAGGTCGTAGACGCGGCCGTCGTCGCAGCCCGCGTAGATCCAGAAATCGTCGGCGACGATGCATTTGACGGCGTCTGGCAACCGGAAGCGGTTGGTGACGACACCCGCGTGGGTGAGGGTGCAGACCTCGCCGTGTTCGTTTCCGACCCAGCAGCGCTGGTCGTCGACGAAGACTCCGAAGGCGGCGGCGCCGGAGTCGAAACGCCACAGCACGGGCGCGGACTTGGCGGTGGAACGCTGGCTGGTGATGCTGCGGCGGGTGACGCTGCGCCGTTCGCGCGCACCCATCACGGCCGGTGCGTAGCCTTTGCGCATCTTCTCGCCGATCTTCTTCCGCGCCGCCGAGCGCGCCTTTTCTTCGGTGGTGAACGAGCTGGCCTTGGATTGGCCCTGCTCGCCGATGCGGCCGTACCGGATGTTCACGTGGATTCCGGTTACGATCACCTCATAGAACTTGTGCGAGGAGCCCGCGTCGTCGGACAGTTCGAGATAGGTGGTTTCGGCGGTCATCTGTTCCTCGCTGAGCTCGTGGAGATCGAACTCGCGAAAAGTAGCAAGGGGCACCGACATCGGCGCGTTCGAAGCGGGAACGAGACCGCTGCGCCGAGAATTCTGTCGGTGATCACAGATTCTTCGGAGCCGGGGATTGCGGGATCGCCTCGGGTGATAGATGCTGGTCCGACTGCTGGTGTGCGGGCGGGCGTGACTTTTCCGCGACTGTTTCGTAATCTTACAGTGACCTGATCTCGACGACGACTGGTGAACTACATCGTGCCTGCTTCACATCGCAAACCGTCGACTCCCCGGAGCCGCATGCCGCTGGCCGTGTGCAGCCTCGCGGCGACCGTTCCCGGGATGCTGTGGATGACCCTGCGGCCCAGTGCCGACGTCGAGGCGGTGGCATCGGTGGACACGCACTCGACCTCGGCTGTCGAGGCCGACCCGATCGCCGGGGCGGCGTTGCACGAGCCCAGGCACGACGAGCCGCAGCCGGAGCCCGGTCTGCCGGCCGATGACGAGTTGGCGGCCTTGTCGGCCATGAAGGCCAAGGTGCTGTGCGGGACGGAATTCAAGGGCACGCTGCCGCATGTGGCGCAGGTGGGCCACCTGCTGCAGACGATGTTCGGCGTCGGCGACATCGGTGGTGCGCACGGTCGTTACGACGGAGACCACGGGGCCGGGCGAGCACTCGATGTGATGACCTCGAACACCGTGCTCGGCAACACCATCGCGGAGTTCGTGCTGGCCAACAAGGCGCGCTTCGGAGTCACCTACGTGATCTGGCAGCAGCGGTACAACGACGGCAGCGGCTGGTCCTACATGGAGGACCGCGGCAGCCCGACCCAGAATCACTACGACCACGTGCACATCTCCTTCCAGTCCTCGGGTGCGGCGAACATCGCCTGCTGATCCGCGGTGGTCGTATCGCAGCGCGCGCGATCCTCCTACGGTGCCGAGCATCGGCTCGACGAGGACTGACCAGCACCCCGATGACCGAAGGCATCCTCGCGGACTTCCTGCGGATTCCGCCGACCCGGGCCGCCGAGCCGGATGCGGTGTATGCGCTGGTCGCCCCGGGGCGGAGTGCGTAGTAGTCGGCGGTCTGACGGCGGATGTGCCACACAAGAGTTTCTGATCACCGCCCTCGACTGCACAGAACGGGCGACTTCGGCGGCCTTATCAAGGATGATCGAGGGATGGCCCCCAACAGTGCGAAATATTTGATCAGCAACGGCACCGACGACAGGGTGTCGCTTTTCGACGACGGGCGCGTGAAGGTCTGGTCGACCACCCATCTGTGGACCGAACTGAGCCGGGAACGGCACAACGCTCTGGGTGAGACGGTGCTGCTCGGCATCGGGCGCACCCTGGATGTTCCGGGACCGGTGGATCGTCGTCACAACAGCGATGCCGAATTCGCGCTCGACGCGGAACAGGGACACACGATCGCGGGCACCGTATCGGCCGACAACGGCACCTTCGTGCAGTTCTTCCACGACGGCACCATCGCGGTCGGCAACGACGGACGCGACCTGGCGACGGTGTTCAACGCCGGTCGGGAAGCGAACTCCGAGCGTGGCGTGAACGGCGTCGGCGGCTCGGTGATGGTGACCTTCGGTGGCAGCTACCGGCCCAAGACCGTGCGCCCGGGCGATTTCGAAGCCCAGCTCAGCGAAGCGACCGCACCACGACCGAACCGGTTGTACAAGGACGAGTTCCAGGTGAAGTGAGCCGAACCGGGGCGGCCGATCCGGCCGCCCCGCGGTTCGCTCTCAGCCGTAATGGCAGATGTAGTGCATGGTTTCGACGATCTCGATGTCGAAGGAGCTGTCGCCGGGCACCTCGAAGGACTCACCACCACGGTAGGTGCGGGCCTCGGTGCCACCGGCGAGGGTCACCTTCGCCTCGCCCGCCACCAGCTCCATGACCTCCGGGGCGCTGGTGGTGAAGGTCAGCTGCGACGGCTGGATCACGCCCACCGACTTCGAGACGCCACCGGGCAACTCGAGGTCGTAGCTGACACATTTGCCGTCGAAGTAGACATTGGCCTGCGTGCTGACGGAGACGTTCTCGAACTTCGACATGGGTCCTTCCACAAAATCAGGGAGGCTCAGTCTAGCCAAGGCGGCTTGTGGGCGAGGACGCGCTCGGCCTCGGCGGGCTCACGTGCTGTCAGCATCGCCAGAATGTGGTCGGCCAGCTTCGGCACACTCTTCGTGGCGGCATTGAAGACGATCATCAGGTCGGCATCGAAGTACTGATGGATCAACATGTTCCGCATGCCTCGGACCAGCTTCCACGGGATCTCCGGAGTTGAGTCCCGGGTTGCTGCTGTCAGCGAAGATGCCGCTTCGCCGATGATCGAAAGCTGGCGGATTACCCCATCCTGCCGGAGATCGTCCTTCTGGAAGTCCACGAAGTCGATATTCTCGAGGTAGGAGGCGATTCTGTAGTAGGCGGTGACGATATCGGCGAGGTACAGGTCTTCACGCCGCGACATGCAGGTCCTTCGCCTCCGCCAAGACTTCATCGCGAATGAACCAGTGCAGGTACTTCTTCGGAACGACATCGACCTTTCGGCCGAAGAGTTCTTCCAGCTCTTCTTGGAAGCCGAAAAACTCCAGCCCGATGAGGGTATCCGGCTTCAACAGGTAGAGCAGGTCGACATCGCTGTCCGGACCATCCGATCCACGAGCCACAGAACCGAAGACCGACAGCTCGATAACGTCGTACTTCTCGCAAAGCGCGCGCAATTGCGGCATCAGCGCATCGAAATCGATCGCCATCTCGCCTCCTCGTGGAGCCTGGTCAAGCTGCTGACTTCAGCTTAACGGGACCCACCGACAGTGTCAGCTGCCGTAGCGGGCCAGGACCGAGCTGGCTTCCTGGGAGGCGGTGCCTTCCTGGGTGAGGTGCGACATGGCTTCGGGGATCTCGCGGCCGTGGTGGGCCATCGCCTGGGCGTAGAGGCGGCCGGCGCGGTAGGAGGAGCGGACCAGGGGGCCGGCCATGACGCCGGCGAAGCCGAGCTGTTCGGCGGTCTTGGAGTGCTCGACGAATTCTTCCGGCTTCACCCAGCGGTCCACGGGGTGGTGGCGCGGGGACGGGCGCAGGTACTGGGTGATGGTGAGGATGTCGCAACCGGCTTCGTGCAGGTCGCGCATGGCCTCGGTGACCTCTTCGGGGGTTTCGCCCATGCCGAGGATGAGGTTGGACTTGGTGACCAGGCCGGCCGCGCGGGCGGCGGTGAGCACCGCGAGGGAACGCTCGTAGCGGAAGGCGGGGCGGATGCGCTTGAAGATGCGCGGCACCGTTTCCAGGTTGTGGGCCAGCACCTCGGGGCGGGTGGAGAAGACCTCGGCGAGCTGGTCGGGGTCGGCGTTGAAGTCGGGGATCAGCAGTTCGACGCCGGTGGCGGGATTGAGCGCCTTGATGGCACGCACGGTCTCGGCGTAGAGCCAGGCGCCGCCGTCATCGAGGTCGTCGCGGGCCACGCCGGTGATGGTGGAGTAGCGCAGGCCCATCGCCTGCACGCTCTCGGCGACGCGGCGCGGTTCGTCGCGGTCGAGGGGGGCGGGCTTGCCGGTGTCGATCTGGCAGAAATCGCAGCGCCGCGTGCACTGTTCACCACCGATGAGGAAGGTGGCCTCGCGGTCTTCCCAGCATTCGAAGATGTTGGGGCAGCCGGCTTCCTCGCAGACGGTGTGCAGCCCTTCGCGCTTCACCAGGCTCTTGAGTTCCTTGTACTCCGGGCCCATGGTGGCGCGGGTGCGAATCCACTTGGGTTTGCGCTCGATCGGGGTCTCCGCATTGCGCGCTTCGATGCGCAGCAGCTTGCGTCCGGCGGGGGCAGAGGCGTCTACGGAGCTCACTGGACCGACTCTACGCTCGGGGCCGCGGCGGGGGCCGGGCCGGTGGTGCGATCAATGTCATGGGCGCTGACGGGAATTTCCCCGTCGAGGGCGGCAACAATCGCGGCCGCGATCAGCGGCTTGAGTTCGGCGACGGTGACCTCGCGGCCGAGCTCCCGGGTCAGGGTGGTGACGCCGGCGTCCTTGATGCCGCACGGCACTATCGCCTGGAAGCCGTCGAGGGCGGAATTGCAGTTCAGCGAGATGCCGTGCAGGGCGACGCCGCGCTGCACCCGCACCCCGATCGCGGCGATCTTGCGTTCGGCGGCGTAGTCGGTGGCGGGCAGCCACACCCCGGACCGGCCGTCCACCCGCCCGCAGGCGATGCCGAGGCTGGTGATCACCTCGATCAGGGCCTCCTCCAGGCGGCGCACGTAGTGCACGACGTCGACCGGCTCGGCCAGGCGCACGATCGGGTAACCGACCAGCTGGCCCGGCCCGTGCCAGGTGATCTTGCCGCCGCGGTCGACCTGCACCACCGGGCTGCCGTCGATCGGCAGATCGTCGGCCTCGGTGCGCCGGCCGGCGGTGTAGACCGAGGGATGCTCGAGTAGCAGCAGGTGGTCGCTGCCGCGGCCTGCGGCGCGCTCGTCGGCGATCTGCCGTTGCAGCTCCCAGGCGGCGTGGTAGTCGATGAGTCCGAGATCCTCGACCACGATCGGGGTCGCATCGAATCGTGCGGACGCGGTGGGGCGCGTGTCGTTCACCGCCCCGACGTTACGCCGGGGAACCCACGGCGACAAAGGACGGTCGGCGGCCGTGTCAGGGCTCGAACGGAAAATTTCGCTGCATCAGGGTGAGGTCCATCCAGTGGCCGAATTTGTGGCCCACCTCCGGGAGTTCGCCGACGGTGCGGAAACCGAAGCGCTCGTGCAGTGTGATCGAGGCCGAGTTGCCCGATTCGATCGCGGCGATCATCGCGTGCACGCGGTGCGAACCGGCTGCGCGCGAGACCAATTCGGTGAGCAGGGCGGTGGCGACGCCACGACGCTGAAAACGTTTGTCGACGTAGACGGAGTTCTCGACGGTGAATCGGTAGCCGGATTTGGGACGCCAGGGGCCGTAGGAGGCGTAACCGGCGAGCTCGCCGTCGATCTCGGCGACCAGGATCGGCATGCCCGCGGTGGTGCGGGTGCTGAACCAGGCACGCCGGTCGTCGAGGTCGACTTCGCCGGTGTCCCAGATCGCGGTGGACTCGGCGATATTGGTGTTGTGGATCGCCAGCAGCGCACCCAGATCGGGTTCGGCGGCGTCGCGGATCAGCATCACGAGGCCCGGGAGCCGACGGCGGCGGCCAGGGCGGCGCCGATCGTGGGGTGGGCGAAGGTGAAGCCGGCCTTTTCCAGCGCGGCGGGAATGGCACGTGGGCCGTGCAGGATGCCCTCGTCGGCCAGTTCACCGACCAGAGCGCGCAGGGCGAAACCGGGGACGACCAGCGGGGCCGGGCGGTGCACGGCCCGGCCGAGCGCGCGATTGAACTCCGCATTGGTGACCGGGGCGGGGCCCACGGCGTTGACCGGGCCCGACACCTCGGGGTGGGTCAGGGCGAACATGATCGCGGCGACTTCGTCGTCGAGGGAGATCCAGGGGGTGTACTGGCGGCCACTGCCCAGTCGACCGCCCAGGCCGAGCCAGTACAGGGGGCGCAACATGCTGAGCATCCCACCGTTACGGGCCAGCACCACCGCACTGCGCACCAGCACGGTGCGGGTGCCCGCGGCGGTGGCCGGTGCGGTGGCGGCTTCCCAGTCCCGGCACAGGGTCGCGAGGAAACCGGTGCCGGCGGGGGTGGTTTCGTCGACGACGGCGTCGCCGGTGTCGAGGCCGTAGTAGTGGGCGCCGCTGGCATTGATCAGGGTGGGCACCCCCGCGGCGGCGACCGCGGTGGACAGCACGTCGGTGGGGGTGATGCGGCTGTCGCGCAGCAACTGTTTGTAGTCACCGGTCCAGCGACGCGCGGCGATGCCGGCGCCGCACAGGTTCACCACCGCGTCGGCCCCGCGCAACGCCCGCTCGTCGAGCTGGGCGCGCGCGGGATCCCACGCGAATTCGTCCGGCGCCGCCGGTGCACGACGCACCAGGCGCGATACTTCGTGCCCGGTGCGACGCGCGGCCGCGACCAGCGCCGTCCCGATCAGACCGGACGAACCGGCGATGACCACCTTCATCGATTTGCCTTGCTACAGACCGAGATCGGCCTCGAACGCGGCCTCTTCCAGTCGGTTCTTGATGGTGGTGAGGAACCGGCCCGCGTCGGCACCGTCGATGAGACGGTGATCGTAGGTGAGCGGCAGGAACACCATCGACCGCACACCGATGGACTCGCCACCGGTCTCGTCGGTCACCACCACCGGGCGCTTGTTGATCGCACCCGTTCCGAGCATGGCTGCCTGCGGCGGAACCAGGATCGGGGTGTCGAACAGCGCGCCCTCGGAGCCGATGTTGGTGATGGTGAAGGTGCCACCGGACAGCTCGTCCGGCTTCAGGCCACCGGTGCGCGCGCGGTTGGCGATGTCGGCGATCGCGCGGGCCAGCCCGGCCAGCGACAGGTCGCTGGCGTTGTGGATGACCGGCGAGAGCAGCCCCTGCTCGGTGTCGACCGCGATACCCAGGTGCACCGACGCGTGGTAGGTGATCTCCTTGGTGTCCTCGTTGTAGGAGGCGTTCACGTTCGGGTGTACACCGAGGGCCTCGACGACGGCCTTGGCGAAGAACGGCAGGTACGTCAGGTTCACGCCCTCCCGGTTCTTGAACGAAGCCTTCGCGAGCTGCCGCAGATGCGCGATCTTGCTGACATCGGCCTCGTGGACCTGGGTCAGCTGCGCGGTGGTCTGCAGCGATTCGCGCGTCTTGGTGGCGGTGATCTGCCGGATCCGGCTGGCCTTCTGCGTGGAACCGACCAGGGCGGCCAGCTTCGGCGAGACGGACTCCTTGGCCGGAGCCTGCTGCGCCGGGGCGGGCGCGGCGGCGGCCGGTGCCGGTTCGGGCGCCTTCTTGGCTTCGGCGGCGGCGAGTACGTCCTGCTTGCGGATACGGCCGCCGACGCCGGAACCGGTGAGGGCCGACAGGTCGACGCCGTTCTCCTCGGCCAGCTTGCGGACCAGCGGAGTGACGTACGGGGTGCTGCCGTTGCCGCCGGTGGCGGCAGGGGCCTTCTGGGGCGCCGGCTTCGGCTGGGGCTTCGGCTCCGGAGCGGGTTCGGGCTTCGTCTCCTGCTTGGGCGCAGGCTCGGGCTCGGGCTTCGGTTCCGGCTTGGGCTCAGGCTCGGGCTTCGGCTCCGGTGCGGGCGCGGCGGCGGGCTTGCCGCTACCGATCACACCGAGCTGACCGCCGACGGAGACGACGTCGTCCTCCTGCGCGGAGATCTCGAGCAAAGTGCCCGCGACCGGCGAGGGGATCTCGGTGTCGACCTTGTCGGTGGAGACCTCGAGCAGCGGCTCGTCGACCGTGATCTCGTCACCGACGGCCTTGAGCCAGCGGGTGACGGTGCCTTCGGTGACGGACTCGCCCAGCTCGGGCATCTTCACGGGGGTGCCCGAGGCGGCTTCGCCCGATGCGGGCGCGGCGGCGGGTTCGGGGGCCGGTGCCTGTTCGGCGGGCTCGGGTTCGGGTGCCGGTTCTTCGGCGGCGGGCGCTTCGGCAGGTGCGGAATCGGCAGCGGGGGCTTCGCCGGCGTCGCTGATCACGCCGAGCTCACCGCCGACCTCGACGACGTCGTCTTCCTGAGCGACGATCTTCGACAGCACACCGGCGGTGGGCGACGGGATCTCGGTATCGACTTTGTCGGTGGAGACTTCGAGCAGCGGTTCGTCGACCTCGACCGTGTCTCCTTCCTGCTTCAGCCACCTGGTCACCGTTCCCTCGGTGACGCTCTCACCAAGAGCCGGCATCTGGACGGAGAAGGCCATGTCCTCTGACTCCTCTGACTGTTCGACGGGTAATACAACAGTGCGTCATTCCCGGCGGACGCCCGTCGCGGGTCGCGGCGTATATCCACCCCGACCATCGGCGGGGCGCCCGGGAATCGTTGGTTCTTGTTCCGGCAACCATCCTTGCACTCGCTCGCCGCGTGTGTAGCGCAGGGCGGCGATCCGGGCAGAGCTGGCACCATGGAATGTACGGCGGTGAGCAGAATTCCGCCGGAAAGCAGAAGGGCTGAGCCGGTGGGTTTGCTGGATCGATTCCGCGGTGGGCGTGGCAGGAGCAGGTCAGTCGCTCGTGACAACGCGTCGGAGGTACGTGCGCTCGCGGAGTGGGCGCGGGCTCGGCGTGGCGTCGAAGCGTTCATCGAACCGAAGACAACTGTGACCGATGTCACAGCGGTGCTGGTCGCGGCGGACGGCGAATGGACGCGTCGTCTCGTCGGTGAACGGGGTGCGCGCCGGCTCGCCGACGCGCTGCGGATACCGGTCTACGACGTGACCAAGACCGGGTACCCGCAGCGGATGCGCGACTTCGACGCCCGCCGCCGCATCGAGCGGCGCCGGGCCCGCGAAGCCGACCTCGAGGACTGACTACTCGGCGCCGATCTCCTCGATCACCGTGATCAGGGTGCGCACCGGCACGCCGGTGCCGCCCTTGCCGATGTAGCCGAACGGGCCGCCGGTGTTGTAGGCCGGACCGGCGACGTCGAGATGGGCCCACGGCAGGCCCTCGGGCACGAACTCCTTCAGGAACAGTGCCGCCGAGAGCATGCCGCCCCAGCGGTGCGGGGCCACGTTCGCCAGGTCGGCGACCTTGGAGTTGAGATCGGTGCGCAGCTCGGCGGGCAGCGGCATCGCCCAGCCGTTCTCGCCGACCGCGCGCGAGACGGTGGCCACGCGGTCGCGGAACTCGTCGGTGCCCATCACGCCGGGCGTGCGGGTGCCGAGCGCGACCATCTGGGCGCCGGTCAGCGTGGCCACGTCGATGAGGTAGTCGGGCTCGTCCTCGGCGGCGCGGACGATGGCGTCGGCCAGGATGAGCCGGCCCTCGGCGTCGGTGTTGATGACCTCCACGGTGGTGCCGCCGTACTGGGTGAGTACATCGCCGGGACGCTGGGCGGTGGCCGATGGCATGTTCTCGGCCATCGGCACGGTCGCGGTGACGGTGACCGGCAGGCCCAGGCGCGCGGCGAGCAGCACGGTGGCGATGACCGCCGCGGCACCGGCCATGTCGGAGGTCATGTTCTCCATGTTGGCGGCCGGCTTGATCGAGATGCCGCCGGTGTCGAAGGTGATGCCCTTACCGATCAGCGCCACCTTCTTCGGCCCGCCCGCGTAGGTGATGCGCACCAGGCGCGGCGGCCGCGAAGAGCCCTGGCCGACACCCACGATGCCGCCGTAACCGCCGGCGGCCAGCGCTGTCTCGTCGAGCACCTCGACCTCGAGTCCGGCGGCTTCGGCGAGCACGCGGGCCCGCTCGGCGAACTCGGCGGGGTAGAGCGCGCTCGGCGGGGTGTTGACGAAATCGCGTGCGGTGGCCACGGCTTCGGCGACGAGCTGGGCGCGCAACAGTTCCAGCACCCCGTATTCAGGCTCGGGAACGAGCAGTTCGACGCGCAGCACCGGCTGCTCTTCGGGCTTGGGCGCGCTCTTGGCCTTGAAGGTGGGGAAGGTGTACGCGCCGAGGTAGAAGCCTTCGGCCGCGGCACCCAGGTCGATGCCGGACAGGGTGGTGGCCACGAGTTCGGTGCCGGTGAGCGCGCGAGCGGCGGTTCCGGCACTACGGCGCACCTGTTCGGCGTCGAGCTTGTCGGTCGCGCCGAGTCCGACGGCGAGCACGCTGGTCACGTTCGCCAGGGCCGCGGGCGCGGGCACGCGGTGGAGCTCTTCCGGTTTGCCCTTGGCACCCACCGCGCCGAGTGCGTCGAGCAGCTCCGCGCGGACCTGTTCGGTGAGTACGTCACCGAACAGGTCCGCGGGCGCGAGCTGCGGCCCGTTCTCCGAGGAGGTCAACCCGATCACCAGCACATCGGTGTCGGCGGTGAGGGTTTCGATGCGTGCCAGTTCCGGTCCGAGTGAACGATCTGCGACAGCGGTCATCTGCCCAGATTATTCGGTGCCCGGTTCGGGTCGCACCGCGACGTCGTCGAGCGCGGATCGAGTGCCGTCGAGGACCGCGAATACTGGCATTCACTGGACAATGCTGGTAGCTGTGGATACGCTCCGAGCCGTGACGGACTCGGCCGAGGCGCTGGAGGCGCGCATCGCCGGTCTCCGGGCCGAGGTGCGTCGCGCCGCCGCCGGTGGAGACCGGGCACTGGCACGGCAGGCGCGTGCCGAACTGCGCCAGGCCGAGGCCGCGTGGGATGCGGTGGTACTCGGGTCGATCCCGGCCGACGAGGAGCCGCCCGAGGCGCCCGCGGTGCCGGTGCGTGAACACGTGCACCGGGCACTGACGTTGCTGTCGGTGCCGTCGTCGCCGAAATTGGTGCTGGCCACCCACGATGCGTTCTTCTCCGGTGAGTTGCTGGCCGCGCGGCTCACGAGCCTGCGCCGCGACGAGGAACGCTCGTTCCGGTCGTCGCCGTTCGCCCGGCCCTACTACCTGTGCGCGGCGCTCACCGCGGATCTGCTCGCGCCCGCTCGCGGGTTGATGGCGGTGAGTTCGTGGCCGTTGTCCCGGCGCATGGTGGGGCCGCTGAGTCCGCGGGTGGACCTGCTGACCTCGGCGATCCGGTTGGCCGAACACCTCGCGGCGCAGCCTGGCGCGCAACCGGCGGGGCTGCGCGTACTGTGGCGGCTCGCCGTGTCGATACCCGGGGTGTCCTGCACACCGGACGCACTCGATCCGGTGCTGGTGATCGAGGCCGCGCGGCGCGAGCTGGCGGTGCACGAGGACGAGGACGCGCGGCAACGGCTTTCGGCGGCGCGACGAGCGGCGGATCAGCTCACCGATCCGGCCGCACAACTATTCGGTGTTCGGCTCGGGATGGCCGATCGGCGACGAATCGAGGTGAAATGAGCACTCTCGCAGCACAGTTGGACAATCTGCGCGGCGCGGCGCCCGCGACCAGGCACAACGCGCGCACCATCGCCGCGCTCACGGCCAATCCCGGATGCGCCCGGCGGGCCCTGCTCGACGCGGCCGCGGTGGACAAGACCGTGATCGCCCAATCCCTGGGGTTCCCACCACAGTTCGGGCAGTCGCAGTTCGCCATCACCCGCGGCAACGCCTTCGAGGCGATGGTGAAGGCGAACGGGTGTGCCGAGCTGCTCGCCCTGCTGCGCGACACGCTGGGCCTCACGATCCCCGAAGTGGCCTACCACGACCTGAACTCGGTGGGTGAGAACACCGGCAACGCGGTGCGTTACCAGCGCACCAAACAGCTGTTGCAGAGCGCGATCGCCGCCGGTGACGGGACCCTGTTCGATCACCCCATGCTGCGCCTGGACATCGCCGGCGCCACCGCCTATCTCGAACCCGATGTGGTGGCCGTGCAGCTCGACGGCAAGTTCCATGTGGTGGAGATCAAGGCGTTCCCGGTGATCGACGGGCAGGCCGACCCGGCGCAGGTGGCCGCGGCCGCGCGCCAGTCGGCGGTGTACGTGATCGCTCTGCGTGAGCTGATGAGCGAGCTCGGGCAGTCGCCGGAGCTGGTGTCGCACAACACGATCCTGGTGTGCGCCAAGGACTTCACCAACCGGCCCACCGCCGCCCTGGTCGACCTGCGCAAGCAGCTGGCGGTGGTGTCGCGGCAGCTCACCCGGCTCACCGCGGTCCCGGACCTGCTCGAGCTGCTGCCGCCGGCGGCGAGTTTCGCGCCGGGTGCGGGTTTGGAACAGACGATCACCGCGATCCCGTCGCGGTACGCGCCCGAATGCATGTCGAGTTGTGAGCTGGCCTTCGCCTGCCGCGACGAGGCGCGCGGCTGCGGTTCACTCGACGTGCTGGGCCGTGGAATCTGCGACGAGGTCGGCGGGATCGACAGCATCGACACGGTGCTGGGCCTGGCCGACGGGACGCTGGAACCCGGGCCCGAGCACGCCGACATCACCGCCATGCTGCGCACCGCGCACCGGCTGCGCCGGGAAATCGCCGGATGAGCGTGCTGTCGGCCCTGGCCAAGGCCGAGGCCGTGCGGGCGGGACGCGCGCAGCCGACGGCGGCGGTGCGTCACCTGCATCTGGCCGACCGGCCGCTGGTCACCGTGCCGCTGCGGTTGGCCGGTGAGGCCGCGGCGCCGTTGGCGATCATGATCGGCGCGGCGCCCGATGATCAGAACGTGCTGATCGTGGCGCAGCCACGCGACCGGGTGTTGCGGTTGCGGTTCATCGAGCAGCTGGCCGAGGTGGTGCTGCCGTATCTGTCCTCGTTCCTGCTCGACACCGAGGAGCTCACCAGCAAGGCGGGCGAGACCTACACCCGCTGCCTGGACGCGCCGCAGCTGTGGACACCCAATCCCGGTGGGGTGAGCTTCCTGCAGCTGCTCGGCCGGTCGGTGCGGTTTCATCGCGTCGACGGTGACAACCCGGTGCCCGCATCGATTCCACTGCTCGGGCGCTGGCTCACCTGGTTCGGCGACCGTGCCGAGCACCCCGGTTCCGCGGTGCTGCCCGCGATGACCGCGGCGCTCTCGGCGCACTGGGCCTCGGGACAATCCGCCCTCGAGGACGGTAATCTCGCCGCGTTGCTCGGCTGGATCGACCCGCCCGCCGGGCTGACCGGTGCGCAGGCCGCCGCCTTGGCCGAGGACCCGTTGCTGTCACCGCCGGCGGGCCCGGCCACCGACCCCGGTTTCGACAACGAGGAACTGGCCCCGCTCATCGCCGCCTACAACGCGGCTGCCGACGAGACCGCGCGATCGGTCGCCGCCGAACGGCTCGAACAGTCGTTGCGCGGGCAGTTGGCACCGACCTGGCAGCTGATGTGGCGTTCGATCGAGTTGCTGGGCGCGCTGCCGGCCGGGGCGAGCGTCGAGAGCCGGTGGACCCAGGATCGTGGTGCTTTCTCGCGCTTCGCCGCCGAGGTGGCGCAGGGAGTTCCGCAGGCCCGCCGCGACTCCGCCGTCCCGGCCGTGCGCCGGCTGCTCGCCCGTGAGCGCGCGCTCGAGGCGTTGCAGGCGCAGTGCGCGTTCGACGATCCGCTGCTCATGCTCGGCCACCGGGTCACCGGTGCGGCTTTTCGCGGCGCCGTGGTGCACAGCGAACCCGAACGCCTGGATCGTTCGGGGGCACGCCCGAAACTGCGCCCGCACATCACAGTGCGCACCAGCGACCCGTTCACCGCGGTGGTCGGCGAAGAGCTCACCTGTGTGGAGCGCCCGAAGCAGACCGGGGAAGTCGTCGAGGTCGAAGGGGACACCATGGTGCTCGAACTCTCGGGTGGGATGGGGCGCAAATTGGTGCCCGACGCCGGGACCGTCCCCGAGTCCGGTGACGAACTCGGTTTCGCGCGGTTCAAGCCGTCACCGTTCAACGGTCAGCTGAATCTGCCCGAACTCGAAGAGACGCCGTGGACCCATGGCGGCCCGCCCCCGGAGTGGACACCGCCCACCGACGACGCGGACGAGGAGCTCTCGTGACCACTCCGGACGAGGCAGTCACCGGCATTCTCACCGACCTGCGTGACGACAGCCTGCGGGCCATCGTCGTCGACTCGCCGCCCGGTGCGGGCAAATCCACGCTGGTGGTGCGCGCGGCGCGACAGCTCGCCGAGGACGGCGAGCAGCGGATGATCGTGGCCCAGACCAACGAGCAGGTCGACGACCTCATCGACCGGCTCGCCGGTGCCGACCCCGCCCTGCGGATCGGGCGGCTGTCCAGCACCGCCTATGTGGCCAGCGAGCGCGTGGGCCGTCACGAACAGGTGCGGGTCGCCAAACAACCCGGTGACCTCGCCGACCGCACGATCGTGATCGGCACCGCCGCCAAATGGGCCACCATCACCGAGGGCAGCTGGTCGCACGCCATCATCGACGAGGCTTATCAGATGCGCTCGGACATGCTGTTGCGCATCGCGAATCGCTTCGACCGCGGACTGTTCGTCGGCGACCCGGGCCAGCTCGACCCGTTCGCCACCGTGGAGACCGCGCGCTGGGCCGGGCTCACCTGGGACCCGACGATGAGCGCGGTGAGCGTGATGCAGGCCAACAACGCCGACATCCCCACCCACCGGTTGCCGGTCTCGTGGCGGCTGCCGGCCACGGCCGCACCGGTGGTGTCCAAGGCGTTCTACCCGTTCACCGAATTCGAGTCCGGCACCGGGTTCGGTGACCGCCGGCTGGAATTCGGCACCCGTGGCATGGGCGGGCCGGTCGACGCGGTGCTGGAAGAGGCGGCCGAATCAGGTTGGGGCTGGTACGAATTGCCCGCCAGGCACGCTTTGCGCACCGATCGCGAAGCTGTCGCCGCGATCGCCGCGATCGCCGCGCGGCTGATCGAGCGCGGCGCCACCGCGCATTCGGAATCCGGCAGCCGGCCGGTGACCGTGGATCGGGTGGCCATCGGCACCGCCCACCGCGACCAGGCCGACGCCGTGCGCACCGCCCTGCGCGGTAGCGCGGCCGAACCGGTCACCGTCGACACCGCCAACCGGCTGCAGGGGCGCGAATACGACGTCACCCTGGTGTTGCACCCGCTCTCGGGGCGTCGCGACGCCAGCGCTTTCCATCTGGAAGCGGGCCGGTTGTGTGTGCTGGCCTCCCGGCATCGGCATGCCTGCATCCTCGTCGGCCGTGCGGGTATTCCCGAGCTGCTCGACGCGCACCCCTCGGCCGAACCGGTGCACCTCGGGGTGCCGGTGAAGTTTCCCGACGGGTGGGAGGCGAATCAGGCTGTGCTGAGCCACTTGTCGAACCACCGGGTCGCGGCGGCGGTGCACTGATCAGCGCTGCCGTCGTCACCGGCGGTGTCCATTGGCAGGGCGTCTGCGCGAACGGCTACAGCCCGAGCGGGGCCAGGTGTGCGCCGCCGCTCACTCGGTGGCCTGCCCGGTGCGGCCTGCTGTTGGTCCGCCGGATACCGGAACACAGACAAGGCCGCACCAAGCGACGCTCCGCCCTTACGTCGCCTCGTCGCCGACAGTGAACCGCACGGTCTTGAGAGTGGGCGTCGACAGTTCGACGTCGGTCGTGGTGACCGGTTGCGCTGTCGTCGCTGAGCGATAGGCGGTGACCTGGTAGTGCCCGGGCTGCAGCCCACGGAAGCTGACCTGCCCGGTGGCGCCGGTGGCCAGGTGGCGGTGGATCGAGTCACCGCACATGTCGTGTCCCGTGAGCACGACCTTTCCGCCGGGGACCGGTGCCCGCGACGCCGACTCGATCAGCACCGCGTCGATCTGGCCCACCGCGTACCGTGCGGGCGAATCGCGATGTAGCAGCTGCCTGTCCTGCCCGCACGTGGAGGACTGCGCGACCGAATCGTCGGGTCCGGCGGGATGCGCGCCCGCCGCGCCCACCGCACCGGCGACCAGTGCCGCCGTGAACAATCCGAGTGCCGAACACTGTGAAACCCCGAACCGTGGCATTGCGCCGAATTCCTCCTGTTTCCTCGGGTGATACTGGGGTATGCGAACTTGTTTGGACAACGTTCGGGCCGAAACTGTACTGGTGGGAATTTCCGGGCCGGAACCGGCGTTCCACAATGGCGGTTATGTCCGATCTGTGTGACCGTGTAGCTCTCATGAAGGAGGACGCGTGACCGAGACCCGCAAGGCGATTCTGGCCGGTGGATGCTTCTGGGGGATGCAGGACCTGATCCGCCGACAGCCGGGGGTGCTCGACACCCGCGTCGGCTACACCGGCGGCACCAACGACCACCCCACCTACCGCAACCACCCCGGCCACGCCGAGGCCGTCGAAATCGTCTACGACCCCGAACAGACCGATTACCGCGCGCTGCTCGAATTCCTGTTCCAGATCCACGACCCCACCACCAGGGACCGGCAGGGCAACGACGTGGGCGCGAGCTACCGCTCGGCGATCTTCTACCTCGACGACGAGCAGCGCCGCGTCGCCCTGGACACCATCGCCGACGTGGACGCCTCCGGGCTCTGGCCGGGCAAGGTCGTCACCGAGGTGACCCCGGCGGGCGAGTTCTGGGAGGCCGAACCCGAGCACCAGGACTACCTGCAGCGATACCCCGCCGGCTACACCTGCCACTACCCGCGTCCCGGCTGGAAGCTGCCCAAGCGGGAGAACGCGGGCTCCTAGACACATCGGGACACGGGCGCTCACCCAGGACGGGTGGGCGCCCGTTGTCTTTGTGCCATGATCGCCATGTCGGCGTGTGCACGTGGCGCCGGATCGGAACACTCATAACGGCGGCCGAGGTCGCCGCAGGCGATGAGGAGATCGGTTCGGATGGCGTATGGACAGCAACAACCCGGATATCAACCGGCGGGCCCGAATCTGAGCGTCGGGAACGCCCTCGGATACGCGTGGGACAAATTCAAGAACAATGCCGTGGTGTGGGTGGCGATCGTGCTGATCGCCTTCCTGATCCAGGTGGCGCTCAACCTCATTTTCGGCCAGGGCAATACGACCGACACCGATTACGACGACGGTGTCAGTTTCGGATTCGGCATCTGGCAGTTCATCGGCACCGTGGTGAGCACCATCGTCGGATACCTGATCTCGGCGGCCTTCGTGCGCGGCGCTCTGCACGAAATCGACGGGCGCAAGCCGACATTCGGTGACTTCTTCCAGTTCACCAAAGTGGGTGCGGTGATCCTGGCCGGTCTGCTGGTCGGCTTGGCGACCGGTATCGGTCTGCTGCTGTGCATTCTGCCGGGCATCGTGATCGCGTTCTTCACCTGGTGGACGATGCAATTCGTGATCGACCGCGATCAGGACCCGGTGAGCGCGATCAAGTCCAGCTTCTCGGCGATCTCGAGCAATGCCGGTCCGCTGCTGTTGCTGGCGCTGGCGCTGTTCGGCATCAACGTCGTGGGCGCCCTGCTGTGCGGCATCGGCCTGCTGGTGACCATTCCGTTGACCATCATCGCCTCCACCTACGCCTACCGGTTGGTCGTGGGCGGAACGGTGGTCGACGACGCGGGGACAGCCGAGCCGGGTTACCCGCCGCAGGGTGGTCCCGCGGGCGGATTCGGTGGACATCCGGGTGGCCCCGGCTATGGCGAGCCGGGTTACGGCGGCGGCCCCGCCGGTGGCCCAGGTTACGGCGGTCCGGGCACCGGTCCCGGTTACGGTGGCCCGGGCTCGGGTGGTCCCGGTTACGGCGGTCCGGGTTCGGGCGGCCCCGGTGCCGGTGGCCCGGGTGCCGGTGGGCCGGGTTATGGCGGTCCGGGTTACGGCGAGCCGGGTTATGGCGGTCCGGGCCAGGGCGGTTCCGGGTACGGCGAGCCCGGGTACGGCGAGCCCGGCCGAGGTGGACCCGGTGGGCCGGATTCAGGACCGGATCTGGGCAAGCCGGACGACCAGGGTTGGGGCAGGCCCGACGGCAATCGCTGACCGTTGAGCGAGCAGGGGCGTGCGATGAGGCCATCGCACGCCCCTGCTGCTGTCTACTCGCAGCCGTACCCGTCACCGTCGCGGTCGAGGCCGTAGTCGTCGGGGCCGATCACCCGGACGGGACCGGTGTACACGGGGCCGTTTCCGCTGCCGCCCTCGCAGTCGACATCGCTCACGATGGGTAGGCAGGGGGAGTAGGAGTCGTGGCAGTTCGAAGACTGCGCGGTGGCCACCGACGGAGTCGCGATCGCGAAGGCGAAGGCGGCGACGGCGGCGGTCCCGAGAGTAACGGCGAATTTCATTGTGCTCCGATCAATTGAACAGCGGCGCACAGTGTTTCACGTTTGGGCGATTTGCCGGAAATCTACGGTTCGGTACCAGTCGGTAGCTTCGGCGTCACTGCCCGGACGGCGCGGAACCGGTCGCGCGGGCGATCTCGGTCAGCCACGAGTGGCCCGGATGCACCCGGCCCAACCAGCTGTTCAGCCGGGCGAGCTGATAGCCGAGCAGCAGGGGCAGGATGCGGTGGAAGTCGTTGTCGTCCTTGGGTCGGTTGGCGCGAGCCTTGAACAGCAACACGACTTCGGGGACGAGGTAGGGGATTTCGGTGGTGCGCGAGCGGCGGAGGAGATCTGTGTACGGCAGCCGGATGGTGTTGTCACGTCGGCAGATCCAGGTGTTGCCGTCGTGGGGTTCGCGGAACACGTCGAGGTGGAAGGTGCCGGTCGACGGATCGCGCAACCAGGTCTGGTGCAGGTCGGCGCGCTCGGCGGCCTGGGCGTAGGGCCAGAGTGTGCCGTCGCCGGGGACATCCCACTCGTATTCGGGGAACACGGCCGCGATCTGCCGGAAAGCTGTTCGGGGAATGGAGATCTCGATGTCGTCGTGAGCGCGCGAGACCTCACCGGCGAACAGATCCAGTGCCCAGCCGCCGGCCACCGCCCACGGGACCGGGCTGGACGCGAGCCGCGCGGCGACCACGCTCGGTGTCCAGGGATCCCAGCGGTGGTCGGCTTCGTTCGCGCTGAACGCGTGGGCACCGTCCGGGGAGTTCATGATCCATCATGACCACAGCCGGGGGTGCGTGCGCAAGGTTGTTGTGGGCGATGGTGATCGAGGTGAGACGGGTTTGTGAGCGACCAGGGCAGTGGGTCTCAGCGCCGGCGATCGGCGAGCCACTGCAGCGGCCGGCGATGGTGCGGACGGGCGCGATTCTCCCAGCGCGGGTTGTCCTCGTCGCGGCGGTACACCGTCACGCGACCGGCGATGGCGAAACGGAGGTTCTTCGCCGAACCGATCACCTCGCCGTCGGCGGCCACCGACACCGGGGATTCCGAGGCGATGGTGAGCTCGTGGGTCTGGCGTTCGCCGTAGACCCGGCTGTGCCCGATCGCGGCGAGCATCAGTGCGAGTACCGCGCGGGTCCGGGAGAACCGCACGTCGGCGCGCAGCCAGCGCACATCGAGCAGCCCCTCGTCCAGCCGGGAACGGAAGGCGGGAACGGCGCCGTGCGGGTGGTAGGGGCCGTTGCCGATGAACAGGAACCACATGTCGTGCCAGCGGTCGTCGACCCGGATGCGGATCGGTTCGGCCCGGCGCAGCGTGACCACGAGCGCGGCGGCGAAGGCGGGCCACTTGCCCCAGCGGTCCTCCCACTTCTCCCGCAGCCGGACCAGCTCGGGATAGGCGCCGATGCTGGCGGTGTTGATCAGATGGTGGGTGCGCACCCCGGTGGGGGTGTCGAGTTCGACTGCGGCGATGTCGACTTCGACCGCTTCGCCCGCACCGGTGGCGTCGGCCACCTCGCGCAGGTCGTAGACGCCGAGGTCGCGGGCGAAGTGGTTCAAGGTGCCCGCGGGCACGACGACCAGCGGGAGGTCGTTGCGGATCGCGACGGCCGCGCCCGCGGCGATGGTGCCGTCACCACCGGCCGCGCCGACCGCCACCACCGACGGATCGATGGCTTCCTGCAATTGGTTCGCCGCGTCGCGGCCGAGGGCGGTGTGCAGCAGGGTCGCCGCGGGCAGCGCCTCGGCGATATCGGCGGTGGGATCGTAGTTGGCATCGCCGGAGCGCGGATTGATCAGCAGCAGCAGGCCCTTGCCCTCGGCCAGGATCGGGGCGTTCTGCACAGCGTGTGCCTCGGCCTCGTCGGATTCGCGGATCGGCCACCAGCGTCGCGTGGTCAACGCCACCGCGGTGCCGACACCGGCGCCGACGAGCACATCCGAAGGCCAGTGCGCGCCGGTGTGGACCCGCGAATACGCCACCGCCGCGGCGACCGGCGCGATCGCGAGGGCGGTGCGCGGGCTCTCCAGGGCGACGGCCGTGGCGAAGGCAGCCGCGTTGGCGCTGTGGCCCGACGGGAACGACGAGGAGGCGGGCGCGTCGATGAGCCTGCGCCCGCGCGGCATCAGTTCCGCGGGCGGGCGACGGCGCGGAATCAGGGTCTTGAGCACGAAATTCACCGTCAGGCTCGTGCCGGCCAGGGCGATCACTCCCCGCAGGGCGGCGCGGCGGGGCGGGCCGGGTGTGGCCGCCAGCACCGCCGCGGCCGCCAACCACAGACCGCCGGTGTTGGCCGACCTGGTCAGTCGCAGCATGCCGCGATCGACCGACGATTCCGGTATGCGGGACACGGCCAGGCTCACGGCTTCGTCCATTCGCGCGACATGACCGAACCTGGCGCGGGGCAACTCACTCACAGTTCGAAGACTACAGTCGTTGCCCGGCTGCAACTTTCGAAGCGACCATCGCCACCCGCGCACCCCTCGAAGCCGGGTCGCGACGGTCTTCGACTCCACCGGTCTGCGGACATTGACGTTCGTGATTCTCGCATGGTTGCACGATGCGCGATACCCGCGTACGCGCCCCCAAAAGCAGGGGCACACCGCCGCATCTGCCCTGCGGCGATAAGCTCGGGCCATGACCGACAACGTACTGCTCGAAGGCCCCATTCACGCCGTCCATGTCGAACTCGGAGCCACTTTCGCTCCGTTCGGCGGCTGGGAGATGCCGGTGCAGTACGGCGGCACGGTCGGCGAGCACAACGCGGTTCGCGACGCGGTCGGCCTGTTCGATGTGAGCCACCTCGGCAAGGCGACGGTGGCCGGGCCGGGTGCGGCGGCGTTCGTGAACTCGGCGCTGACCAACGACCTGGGCCGGATCCGGCCCGGCAAGGCGCAGTACACGCTGTGCTGTGCGGCCGACGGCGGGGTGATCGACGACCTGATCGCCTACTACGTCAGCGACGACGAAGTGTTCCTCGTGCCCAACGCGGCGAACACGGCCGCGGTCGTGGCCGAGCTGCGCAAGGCGGCGCCCCCGGCGATCACGGTGACCGACGAGCATCGCGACTACGCGGTGTTCGCTGTTCAGGGCCCGAAGTCCACCGAGGTGCTCACCGCGCTCGGACTGCCGACCGACATGGAATACATGGCCTACGTCGACGCCGAATGGAACGGTCGGCCGGTGCGCGTGTGCCGGACCGGCTACACCGGTGAGCAGGGCTACGAACTGCTGCCCGAGTGGGACGATGCCGAAGCGGTGTTCCGGGCCCTGCTCGAGCAGGTGCGCGCCGCCGGTGGTCAGCCCGCCGGCCTCGGCGCCCGCGACACCCTGCGCACCGAGATGGGTTACCCGCTGCACGGACACGAACTCTCGCTCGACATCAGCCCGGTTCAGGCCCGCGCCGGCTGGGCGGTCGGCTGGCAGAAACCGCAGTTCTGGGGCAAGGTCGCGCTGGCGCAGGAGAAGGCCGACGGTCCACGCCGCACCCTCATGGGTCTGCGCGCGCTCGACCGCGGTGTGCTGCGTCAGGGGCAGAGCGTGCTGCGCGACGGCGAACCGGTGGGCGAAACCACCTCGGGCACCTTCTCACCCTCGCTGAAGGTGGGCATCGCACTCGCCTTGCTCGACACCGAGGCGAAGCTCGCCCCCGGCGACGAGGTGGAGGTCGACGTGCGCGGGCGCCGGTTGCGCTGCGAGGTGGTCAAGCCGCCGTTCGTCGACACCAAGACGAAGTGACCGGATTGCCCGGAGTTAGGATCGCGTCATGACAGTTGCTGCACAGTTCACTCGTATTCCGCACCCCGCGCCCCTGGCGGCGCAGCAGCGGGCAGAGGCTCTGGCGGCGCCCGGTTTCGGGCGATTCTTCACCGATCACATGGTGTCGATCGATTACGCCGACGGACAGTGGGCCAACGCGCGGGTCGAACCGTACGGCCCGCTGTCGATGGACCCGGCGACCATGGTGTTCCACTACGGGCAGGCGATCTTCGAAGGGCTCAAGGCCTACCGCCAGCCCGACGGCTCCATCGCGACCTTCCGCATCGACGCCAACGCGGCGCGCTTCCGGCGCTCGGCCGCGCGGATGGCGATGGCCGAGCTACCCGAGGAACTGTTCATCGAGTCGGTGCGTCAGCTGCTCGACGTCGACGCCGACTGGGTGCCCGCAGCCGGTGGCGAGGATTCGCTGTACCTGCGGCCGTTCATGTTCTCCACCGAGGCCGGGTTGGGCGTGAAGCCGGCCTCGGCCTACAAATACCTGCTGCTGGCCTCGCCCGCGGGTGCGTACTTCCCGCGCGGGGTGAAGCCGGTGCGGGTGTGGTTGTCCACCGAATACGTGCGGGCGGCCCCGGGCGGTACGGGCGAGGCGAAGGTGGCGGGCAACTACGCCGCTTCGCTGCTGGCCCAGGCGCAGGCCACGGACAAGGGCTGTGACCAGGTGGTGTGGCTGGACGCTTGCGAGCGCCGCTATGTGGAGGAGATGGGTACCAACAACCTGTTCTTCGTCTACGGCACCGGTTCCCAGGCCCGGCTGGTGACTCCCTCGCTGTCGGGTTCGCTGCTGCCGGGCATCACCCGCGACTCACTGCTCACCCTCGCCGCCGACTCCGGGTACTCCGTCGAGGAGCGCAAGGTCTCGGTCGAGGAGTGGCGCGCGGGTGCCGAATCCGGCGAGATCAGTGAGGTTTTCGCGTGCGGCACCGCCGCGGTGATCACTCCGGTCGGCTGGGTGCGCTCCACCGATGGGGAGTTCGCGATCGGCGGTGGCGAGCCCGGTGAGGTGACGATGGCGCTGCGCGACACGCTGACCGGCATCCAGCGCGGCACCTTCGCCGACACCCACGGGTGGATGCGCAGCCTGTAGACAGCAACAGCTGAGAAAGAGCGGGCCCCGAGTGGGGCCCGCTCTTTTCGGTGTCAGCCCGGCATCAGCGCCTGCCACTGCTGCAGCGACTGCGGGCGTAACACGTAGTTGCTGTCGCGCAGTGTCGCCAGTGCGGCGCTGGGTGCCTCGGAGTACCAGTGACCCGGGTAGACCACCGGGTTGCCGTCGAGTTCGGAGAGCCGGCGCAGGCTGCGGAACATTTCATCGGAGTCGCCGCCGGGGAAGTCGGTGCGCCCGCACCCGTCGACGAACAGGGTGTCGCCGGAGATGAGGCGGCCGTCGAACAGGAAGCACTGGCTGCCCGGGGTGTGGCCGGGTGTGTGGAGCAGTTCGATCTCGAACGCGCCGACGCGCACCTTGTCGCCGTGGTCGTGGCCGGTGAGTTCGCTCGGCGCGATGCCGGTGGTCTGGGCGACCCAGTCCAGTTCCTGGTTGTTCACGTGTACGGGAACGCTGGTCTTCTCGAGCAGCTCGCGCACACCGCCGAGGGTGAAACCGAGCATGGTGCCGCCGACATGGTCGGGGTGGTGGTGGGTGGCGAGCACTCCGCTCACCCGCATGCCGTCGGCCTCGGCCAGATCGACCACGTCACCGGCCTGGTAGGCGGGGTCGACCAGCAGGGTCTCGCCGGTCTCCCGATCACCGATCAGATAGGCGAAATTACGCATCTGTGTGGCGATCGGATCGCCCACGGCGTAGTCCCGGCCGGAGAGCAGCTGACGGAAGTAGAGGCGCTCGGAAGACATGACATCCACTGTATTGCTACCGGTGTGCTGGGGACGCACCCGAGTACCGATGAGTGGGCTGTCTGTGCGCACACACAAACCGAGACGTCTTGAACTTGTGACCAGTCCGAGTTTCGGCAGGTCCGGCTGTGGGTCACGCGGCGAGCGAGAATCCCACTGCCGCAATCGAAACGGTGATCTCGACGACCGCGCCGAGGACGTCACCGGAGAGCCCACCGAAACGGCGGACACAGTGCCGGGTGAGGAGAACCGACAAAACGAAGGCGGCCGTCAGCACGACCGGGCCCAGCCAGAGGTTGCCCGGGATCGCCACCGTCGCGGCGAGCACGGCCAGGACGGGCCAGCCCCGTGCGGCAGCCCGCGACTGGGTGCCCGCCACCAGCGCACCGAACCCGGCGCCGGGCGCGGCCGCGACGCCGCGGCGGCACGCCGGCACCACCGCGACCCGACCCGCTGCCACGGCCAGCACGACCGCGAACCAGCGTTGCTGCTCGGCCAGCGCCGCGAACGCCAGCGACTGGCCGGCGATCACGAAGATCAGCGCGGCGACCCCGAAAGGACCCGCACCGCCGGACTTCATGATCTCGCGCGCGCGTTCCGGCGGGCCGTAACTCCCGAGCCCGTCGACGGTGTCGGCCAGACCGTCGAGGTGCATGCCACGAGTGAGCAGCGCCCCGGCACCGACGGTGAGCAGCCCGGCCAGGGCGAAGGACAGGCCCGCGTGCTCGAACACCCACAGCGTGACCGCCGCGAGCAGACCGAGGGCCAGACCGACCAGGGGAGCGAGGGTGATGGCGCGCCCGGCGCTGTGCCGATCGACATCGGCGGGCCCGGCGATCGGGGCAACCGTGAGCCAGGAGATCGCCAACCGCAGGGCGTTCACGACACACCGCAGTCGCGACGTACTGTCCTGCGCCCGTCGTCGCATACAGATCCGCCGGGTCCCTCCGGGCGCTCGCGGATCATGATCACTTGACGAGGTCGACCGGGTTCGGCTCGGCGGCCGAGGTGCTCACGCCCGCATCGGCGAAGGTCGACATCTCGGCGAGCACGGCCACGGCGGCGCGCAGGATCGGCAGGGCGGTCAGCGCGCCGGAACCTTCGCCGAGGCGCATGTTCAGATCGACCAGCGGTTCCAGTCGCAGGTGCTTCAGCGCCAGTTCGTGGGCCGGTTCGGTGGAACGGTGGGCCGGCAGCCACCACGCTTTCGCACCCGCGGCCAGGTCTTCGGCGACCAGGGCGGCCGCGGTGACGACGACGCCGTCGAGCAGCACCGGGGTGCGCCGGGCGGCGGCCTGGGCGAGGAAACCGGTCATCGCGGCGAAATCGGCGCCCGCGGCCACCCGCAGCAGGTCGACGGGATCGGTGGCGACCGGGCGGGCGCGGCGCATGCCGTCGCGGATCGCGGCGACCTTGCGGATCCAGCCCGCATCGTCGACCCCGGTGCCGCGACCGACCGCGGCGACCGGTTCGGTGCCGGTGAGGATCGCGATGAGCACGGTGGCCGGAGTGGTGTTGCCGATGCCCATGTCCCCGGCGATGAGCAGGTCGGCGCCGGCGTCGATCTCCTCGTCGGCGATGGCGCGACCCGCCGCCAGCGCGGCGGTGACCTCATCGATGGTGAGGGCATCTTCCCGGTCGATGGCACCGCTCGAGCGGCGCACCTTGTGCCGGGAGACGGTCGGGTCGGTATCACCGTCGACGGCGATGTCGACCACCCGCACGGTCGCGCCCGCCACGGCGGCCAGCGCGTTCACGGCCGCACCGCCGGCCAGGAAATTGGCCACCATCTGTGCGGTGACTTCGCTCGGATACGCCGAAACCCCGTGCTGCGCCACACCGTGGTCACCGGCGAACAGCACCACCCGGGCGCGTTCGAACTGGGTGGGCGGGCACACGCCCTGACAGGCGGCGACCCAGTTCCCGAGCGCCTCGAGCCGTCCCAGCGACCCGGCCGGTTTCGTGAGCTGCGTCTGGCGCCGCTCGGCCGCCGCGCGGACCTGCGCGTCCGGGGCCGCGACCGGGTCGAATCCGTGAGTCACTGGCAAGCCTTTCGAAAGTGGTGCCGGGTGTTCGAGGCTCATCTTGCCCGGATCACGGTGCGCCGCGCAGACCGGCCCGGCTCATTTCAGCCGAACCGGCAGACCGGCCACGATGAGATACGCCTCGTCGCACACCCGCGCGAGACGCTGGTTCAGGGTGCCGATCTCGTCGCGGAACAACCGCCCCGACCGGGTCGCCGGGATGACACCCATCCCCACCTCGGGCGAGACGACCACCAGCTGCTGCTGGTACCCGGCCACGGCGTCGACGAGCGCATCGCAGTCGGGCGCGACGGTGCCGCGCGGTGCGTCCCAGGCTCGGCGGGCGTCGAGGCGGGCGGTGAGCCAGGTGCCGATGTCGTCGAGCAGGGTCGCCGGGGTCTCGGTGGCGAGAACCGTCGCGGGCTCGGTGTTCTCGACGGTGGACCAGTGCGCGGGTCGCCGGCCGCGATGCACGGCGATCCGGTCGGCGAAGTCGTGATCGGCGGGATCGAGGACCGCGGTCGCCAGGTAGCGGACCGTGGGCGCGTCGGCCACCAGGCCCTCCGCGAAAGCCGACTTACCGGAACGGGCACCGCCGAGGACGAGAACACGAGTGGCCACCCCAGCACCGTAATGCTCGACCGCCTCTCCGGGAATTCAGGCCGGATTCAGGTGCGGGGGGAGTGGGGAGGCGGCAAGCTTTGGGGGCGTGGTGGGTTGGCCCGTTCCCCAGGAGTTACCCATGTGCTCACCTGCCTCTTCGCGACTTCTTGGTGGTGAGGGGTCAGTGGGCTCGGAGGGCGTCCAGGATCATCGGGCGGGCTGTGGTGAGCGACTGTTGCCAGTACGGCCAGGTGTGGGTGCCGTTGGTGAAGTCCACGCGGGCGGGGATGCCGAGGGCGGCGGTGCGGTCGCGGAAGATGCTCGCCGCGATCGCGGCCAGTGCCTCGATCCCGGCCGCGTTGATCGTGTTGCCGACGCCGCTGGGCAGGTCGAGAGGACCGGGGACGCCGTTGCCGCTCGTCACGTACATCGGCAGCCCGCGCAGCCGTTCGGCTTGGACGGTGGCGTCGTTGCGGCTCCACGCCGGGTTGCCGGGCGCGCCCCACATGTCGTCGACGTTGAAACCGCCCTCGTCGAGCATGGCGGCGCGCATGGCCTGGTTCCACATCGGGTAGGTGGGGTTGAGGAAGCCGGAGAACGAGCCGGCGAAGCGGAACTGGTCGCGGTGGTGGGCGGCCAGCGTGAGCGCCGCATTACCACCCATGGAGACGCCGACGATCGCGTTGTTGGTGCGGGACACGCCGTACCCGGCCAGGTAGTCCGGCAGTTCGCGGGTGAGGAAGGTTTCCCACTTGTAGGTGGTGGCTTGCTGATTGGTGCTGCTCGGCCGGTACCAGTCGGTGTAGAAACTGGAGTGGCCACCCACCGGCAGCACCAGCGTGACGTTGTCACCTGCGAATCGACGCAGGGCGTCGGTGTCGGTGGTCCACTGGCTGTGATCTGCCGGGGCCCGCAGCCCGTCGAGGAGATAGAGGGCGGCGCTGCCACCGCGCGCCGCCCACTGCACCTGGACCTTGATCGGCCCCATGCTCGACGGCACGGACAGTTCCTCGAAACCGCCCGCTGGCGCGCGCAACACCGGCGCGGCGAGCGGTGCGGCCACAGCGGCGGACATGCCGACCGACGAGGCGAGCACAACTGCCGTGACGAGCGTGACGGCCTTGCTCAACCGACGAAAACTTCCCCACCCACTGCGAAACACCATGCCAGCTCAACAGTTTCGGCCACCCAGGTCAAGCCGGCCATGACACCTCACAGTGCCGTGGTGTGTTACCGGGCGCCGATTCCCAGCGTGGGCCGGTGTGGTCGCCGCGGGCACGAACTCGCCGATGTGCGGCTCAACCGCTCGCGCCGAAGCGGCGGCGGTATTCGGTGGGTGCGAGGCCGACGTGGCGCTGGAAGTGGTGGCGCAGCAGGGCGCCGGAGCCGAAACCGGCCCGGTCGGCGACGCGCTCGAGAGGCAGGTCGGTGGCTTCGAGCAGGTGCTTGGCGAACAGCACCCGCTGGCTGGTGAGCCATTTGCCCGGGGTGGTGCCGGTTTCGGCGACGAAACGGCGGGCGAAGGTGCGCGTCGACATGCTCGAGCGGGCGGCGAGCTCGTCGACGGTGTGCGGATGGGTGAGGTTCTCGCTGAGCCAGGCCAGGGTGCTCGACAGGCCCTCGGAGTGGCATTCGGGCACGGGTTGCTCGATGAACTGACGCTGCCCGCCGTCGCGTTGCGGCGAGACCACCATGCGGCGCGCGATGCCGTTGGCCGCGGCGGTACCGATCTCGCGGCGCACCAGGTGCAGGCACGCGTCGATGCCGGCGGCGGTGCCCGCGCTGGTGATCAGATCGCCCTCGTCGACGAACAACACATCGGGGTCGACGGTGGCGGCGGGGAAGCGGGCGGCGAGCTGGTCCACGTAGCGCCAGTGCGTGGTGCATTTGCGTCCGTCGAGCAGGCCCGCGGCACCGGCCAGGAAGGCGCCCGAACAGACGGTGAGCACGATCGCGCCCGCGTCGGCGGCGGTGCGCACGGCGTCGATGATCCGGTCGTCGTAGCGATCGATCGGGGCGGCGGGCAGCGCGACCAGATCGGCGTGCGCGAGTTCGCCGAGCCCGAACTCCGGGGTCACCGTGATGCCCGGGGTGGTCGAACGCAGCGGTGTGCCCGGTTCCACGCCACAGACCCGGAAGTCGAAGCCGGGCAGGCCGTCAGCGGTGCGATCGAGGCCGAAAACCTCACACACGACACCGAATTCGAACATGGCGAGGGTGTCGTTGAGGACGACGGCGACCCGGGACAGCATCAGCCCAGGCTATCTGTCCGAATATTTACGCACAATGACACATCAGCCACTGTCGGCTGAAAACAAACGGGCGCAAAATTCCTGCCATGCTCGCTCTTCTGATCACACTCACCCTCGTCCTCGGGCTCGCGATGCTCATCGGCCGCACCACCACCGGGTCGACCGGAGTGATCGACCGCGACGCCCAGCGCGTAGGCGCCGAACTGTCCGCCATCGCCGACTACACGCACAGCATCCGTACCGACCGGCCCTGAACACACGAATGCCGCCCCACCCGCGGATGGAACGGCAATCGAGGAAAGCTTCTAGACGGCGTCGCCGGGGCCGACCCGGGGCTTGGGCGCGCGCATCTTACGAATCTGGGAGGCGCGCACGAACGCGTACCAACCGAGCTTGAAACCGGTGTCGGTGGTGTCCGGGAAACGCGCCACCACCCGATTGTTCACGATCCGGCCGAGCACGAAGCCCTCGATGAGCATGAACACCAGCATCACCAGCATCGCCAACGACACGATCGTCTGCAGCTGCGGAACCATGAACATCAACAGAATCAGCACCAGTGTCATCGGCATGAACAAGCCGACGAGATTGCGGCGGGCATCCACCAGATCGCGCACATAGGCGCGCACCGGACCCCGGTCGCGAGCCAACAGGAACTTGTCCTCCCCGGCCAGCATCCGGGCACGCCGATCCTGCACCGCGGCGCGCCGATCGGCAGCGGCCGCCTTACGGTCGGACCTGGAACCCTTGGCCGCCTTGCGACGAGCCCTGGCCTCCTTCGAGGTCATCGGGGCAGGCGCCACCGGACCACGCCGTCTACCTTCTGCCTCACGCCTTTTCGGGGTGGGACGACCCTTACCCGGCGTGGTGGAAGTGGGCGCGGCGGCGGACTGCTCGACGTCGGGCACCGAGGCGTCGACGGACTCGTCGATGGTGCTGGACTCGTCGCGACGAAACAATTTCACGTTCACCAGGCTATTCGATGGGCCTACCATCGGGAAACGCGGTCCCGCCCCACGGTGGGCCCCCTCTCAATGCCGACCCGGCGTGAGCTGGATCACCCTCCTGCGGCGCGTAGGGTGGGATCAAGCACCCAGGGCGAGTTCCCGCGCGGAGGCAGGGGTGGCAAAATAGGAATAGCGAACGGTGCCATGGTGTTGATATCGGTCGTGCGCCGTGCACCTGAGGTCCGTTGACGGGCTGAGTCGAACTAGGAGTGTCCATGACTGTGCAGAACGAGACCGCCACCGAAACCCACGGTGCGACGCTGACCGACGCTGCCGCCCTCAAGGCGAAGGCGCTGCTCGACCAGGAAGGTCGCGACGACCTCGCCCTGCGGATCGCCGTCCAGCCAGGCGGCTGCGCCGGCCTGCGCTACCAGCTCTTCTTCGACGACCGCGTCCTCGACGGCGACCTCGTCGTCGAGTTCTCCGGCGTGAAGCTGGCCGTCGACCGCATGAGCGCGCCCTACATCCAGGGCGCCTCGATCGACTTCGTCGACACCATCGAGAAGCAGGGCTTCACCATCGACAACCCCAACGCGACGGGCAGCTGCGCCTGCGGCGACTCGTTTAATTAGCGGCTGGCGCCGCGGGTTTTCGGCCTCGTCACCCCGAATCCGAGGGGCGATACTGCGCCTTCGGCGTTACGTCTCGCCCCTCGGATTCGGGGCGGCCGAAAACGTGGGGGTTGGGTTGGGAGTCCGTAGGTGGGGGCGTGGGGTGTGGTCGTGCCACTCGTGAGGGTGGTTAGTTCCGTCCCCTCGGCTTCCGGTCCACTCGGCTTCCGGCCTGCTCGACTTCCGGTCCCACTGTGCTGGTAGCCCAAACTGGGATTGTGGCCGAACTGGACTCCGGCCCAACTGGTTTGGTCGGCCTTGAGGGTGGCCGCCGGGGCGGGTTGCGGTGATCTGCGGGTGGTTGGTGTTGTACCTGTGTTCGGTAGTGACCTGGTTGCGCTGAGGTGAACCACGGGGGTGTGACCCTTGCTACGGTTGAAGTCCGGGATCGGTTGATCCCGGGCTTTCTTGTTTCCCGTCTAGCGTCGAAGGGGCCTCGCCTCGTGTCTGTAGCCGTGTCCGCGTCCATCGCCACCGACCACCTCATGCGTTTCCCCGGCCGGTTCGCCGATGTGCTGCTCGCCGATCAACTCGATCATGTGTCCCTGAGTTTCCTCGTCGACGATCTGCAGATCCGCCGTGGCGGAGTGGCGGGCAACATCGCCTACGCGATGGGGCTGCTGAAGCAGCGACCGGTGCTCGTCGGTGCGGTGGGCGCCGACTTCGCCGAGTACCGGCAGTGGCTCGAGGACAGCGGTGTCGACTGTTCGGCCGTGCACACCTCGGAGAAGGCGCACACCGCCCGGTTCGTCTGCACCACCGACGAGGCGATGGCCCAGATCGCGTCGTTCTACCCGGGCGCGATGAGCGAGGCACGCGATATCGACATCGCCGCGATCGCCGCCGCCCATGACGTCGACCTGGTGCTGGTCGGCGCCAACGACCCCGAGGCGATGGTGGCCCACACCCGTCAGGCCAAAGCCCAGGGCATCGCCTACGCCGCCGACCCGTCCCAGCAGCTGGCCCGCCTCGACGGCGAGCAGGCCACCGAACTGGTCGACGGCGCCGCCTACCTGTTCACCAACAAGTACGAGTGGGCGCTGCTGCAGCAGAAGACCGGGCTCAGCGAAGCCGAGATCACCGCGAAGGTCGGCATCCGGGTCACCACGCTCGGCGCCGAAGGCGTTCTCGTGGTCGACGCCGACGGCACCGAAGTGCGCGTCGGCGTGGTGCCCGAGGTGGCCAAGATCGACCCCACCGGTGTCGGCGACGGCTTCCGCGCCGGTTTCCTCACCGCCCACCGCGCCGGGCTGAGCCTGGAACGCGCCGCCCAGCTCGGCTCCCTCATCGCCGTGCTCATCCTGGAAACCACCGGCACCCAGGAATGGACCCTCAACACCGGCGACGCCCTCGAACGCCTCACCAAGGCGTACGGCAGCGACGCCGCCGACGAACTGTCGGTCCTGCTGTAGACGGCCCGAAACCTATTCGCCGGTGACCCGCACCTGCTCGAGCCGGCCGGTGTCGGCATGCCAATCGCCGAGCAGGCGCAGCGCCTGAGCGGTGCGGGTGCCCTCGGCGGGTAGATAGGTGATCAGCACCTGGTCGGCGTCGTCGGCGGGCACCACGCTGTCGTAGTCGAGGACGAGTTCGCCGACGAGCGGATGATCGAGCACATTGCGGCCGGTGGCGCGCTGACGGACCTCGTGTTCGGCCCACAGGACGCTGAATTCGGTACTGCGCAAAGTCAATTCGCCGATGAGTGCGGTGAGCGCGACGTCGCCCGGGTAGCGGGCGGCGTCGCGGCGCAGGAAGCCGACGGTCTCGCGGGCCTTGTGGGGCCAGTCCCGGTACAACGTGCGCACGGCCGGGTCGAGAAACACCGAGCGGGCGCAATTGGTCTGGGACGGCGGCGAATTCGGCTGATTCCAGAACAGCAACGCGGCCATGCGATTGCCCGCGAGCATTTCGGTCCGGCGCCCGAGCACGAACGCGGGGACCTCGGGCATCGCGTCCAGCAGCCGCCGCAGTGTCGGCCGCACCACCTGAACGTCGAGGGCCGACTCGGCCGCGACACCGATCCGCCGGCCGTCCGGGCGGGCGAGATCGTGCAGATGGGCAGTCTCGGCCGCGTCGAGTAGCAGTGCCCTGGCCAGCGCCGTCAGCACCTCGGACGACACATTGCCCGCTCGTCCCTGTTCCAGCCGCACGTAATAGGGCACGCTGACCCCCGCCAGCACGGCCAGTTCCTCGCGCCGCAGCCCGGCGACCCGGCGTCGACCGCCATAGCTGCGCAAGCCGACTGCCTCCGGCTGGAGCCGCGCGCGCCGGGAACGGAGAAAAGCACCAAGTTCGGTATCGGCCATGGCTCCATCATGAACGACGCTCACCGGGCGAGCCTGATCCTGCCGGTACCACCTTCGGCCGGGTACTGGTTGCGCGGGAACGGCGGTTCGAAGATCGGAATCATGAACAACACGAACCGAATCGCAGTCGTCACCGGCGCCTCCTCCGGAATCGGAGCCGGCATCGCCCGTACCCTCGCCGCCCAGGGCGCCGACCTCGCCCTCGTCGCGCGCCGCGCCGACCGCCTCGAAGCACTGCGAGCCGAGCTCACCGATCGACCGGGCGCCGGGCGGGTGCTCGTGCTGGCCCACGACCTCATCGCCGACGGTGCCGCCGAACAGGTGCGCCGGCGCGTGACCGACGAACTCGGGACCACCGACCTACTGGTGAACGCCGCGGGTGTGCTGATCCCGGATCTCGTGGGCGTACAAGCCATGAGTCAGCAACTCGATCTGAATCTCGGTGCGCTGGTACGGATCACCCAGGCCTTCGTGCCCGATCTGATCGAGTCGGCGCAGCGCAGAGGTTGCGCCGACCTCGTGAACATCTCCTCGATCTCGGCCGGACGGGTCGAACCGGGCGTCGGGGTGTACGCGGCGAGCAAGGCGGCGGTGAGCCACCTGTCGCGCAACCTGCGTGCCGAGCTCGCAACGAGCCGTGTCCGGGTCACCAACGTGGAACCCGGTGTCGTGACCACCGAACTGCTGGCCGGCTCCGAGGCCGGGCAGGCCTGGCTGGCCGACGTCTGCACCCGCATCGACCCGCTGTCGGCGGCTGAGCTGGCCGAGGTGGTGGCCTTCGCGATCAGCAGGCCCGCCCACGTCAGCCTGCCGGAACTGGTGGTGATGCCGGCCCGGCAGGTCTGAGGCGTTACAGCGAGACGGGGTAGGTGGGTTCCTGGATTTCGGGCTTGATGCGGTCTTCCACGAAGATGCCGTGCCAGACCATGAAGACCAGGACGGTCCAGAGGCGGCGGCTGTGGTCGGACAGGCCGGCCTTGTGGTCGCGCAGCATCTGGAGGACGGCCGCCTTGTCGAGCAGGTGGTCGGTCTGGGATTCGGTGATCTGGGTTTCGGCCCAGTCGTAGAGTTCGGTGCCGCGCAGCCAGTGGCGCAGGGGGACCGGGAAGCCGAGCTTGGCGCGGTGCAGGACGTGATCGGGGACGATGCCGTCCAGGGCCTGGCGCAGGGCGTACTTGGAGGTTTCCCTGGTGATCTTCTGGTCGAACGGAATGCCTTCGGCGACCCGCATGACCTCGTTGTCCAGGAACGGCACGCGCAACTCGAGGGAGTTGGCCATGGTCATCTTGTCGGCCTTGACCAGGATGTCGCCGCGCAACCAGGTGAACAGGTCCAGGTGCTGCATGCGCGCCACCGGATCCCAGCCCGCGGACTGGGCGTAGATGGGGGCGGTGACGTCCTGGTGGGTCCATTCGGGGCGGAACTCACGCAGCACCGAACGCAGCTGGGCGTCGTTGAAGCTGCGGGCGTTGCCGTAGTAGCGGTCCTCGAGTGACAGCGAGCCGCGCTGCAGCAGCGACTTGCCGCGCCTGCCGTCGGGGATCCGATCGGCCAACCGGCCCAGGAGTTTGCGCGCGCCCCGCGGCAAGTACTCGAACGGCTTGAGCGACAACGGTTCCCGGTAGATGGTGTAGCCGCCGAACAGTTCGTCGGCGCCCTCACCGGAGAGCACCACCTTCACGTGCTTGCGGGCCTCCTTGGCCACGAAGTACAGCGGGACCAGGGCGGGGTCGGCGACGGGATCGTCGAGGTACCAGACGATCTCGGGGATGGCGGCGGCGAACTCGACCGGCGAGACCACCTTCACGATGTGGCGCGCGCCGATCAGCTCGGCGCTCTCGGCGGCCACATCCACCTCGGAATAGCCCTCGCGCTCGAAACCGGTGGTGAAGGTGATCAGGTTCGGGTTGTGGCGCATGGCCAGCGCCGCGATGGCGGTGGAGTCGATACCGCCGGACAGGAACGAACCGACGGTGACATCGGCGCGCATGTGCTTGGCGACCGAGTCCTCCAGGGCGGCGGCGATCTCGGCGTAGCGGGCCTGCTCGGACCCCGCGGCGAACGGGCGGACCCGGAAGTCGGGACGGAAGTAGCGGGTGGTGACGGGCTCGCCGCCGACGCGCACCGTGGCGTAGGTGCCGGATTCGAGGCGGCGGATGTTGCGGTGCAGCGACTCGGGCTCGGGCACGTATTGCAGCACCGTGTAGTGCTCGAGCGCGCGCGGGTCCAGCTCGTCGGACAGGCCCAGCGGGCTCAGCAGTTCGAGCACGCTCTTCTTCTCGCTGGCGAAGGCGGTGCCGCCGGGGCCGGTCGCGAGGAAAAGCGGTTTGATGCCGAACGGGTCGCGCGCCAGGAACAGTTCCTGGGATTCGGTGTCCCAGATCGCGAAGGCGAACATGCCGCGCAGCTTGCGCACGGCCTCGGGGCCCCAGAAGTGGAAGGCGGCCACGATCGCCTCGCCGTCGCCGTCGGTGGCGAAGATCTGGGCATCGGGGAATTCGTCGGCGTGCTCGGCGGCGAGCTGCTCGCGCAGTTCCAGGTAGTTGTAGATCTCACCGTTGAAGGTCATCGCGTAGCGCTGCGGATTGTCGGCGGGGCCCCAGCGCAGCGGTTGGTGCGAGTGCTCGATGTCGATGATGGAGAGGCGGTTGAAGCCGAAGATCATGTGGTCGTCGAGCGGCCCCCGCTCCGAGGCGACACCGTGCCAGGTTCCTCTTTCGTCCGGGCCGCGGTGCCGCTGGCAGTGCAGGGCGTCGTACACCTGATCGACCACCTCGGTCGTCGCCGGATCAGCTGTCAGGAATCCGAGCAGTCCGCACACGGTGTCGGCAACCTTCTCTCGTTGAGGGGACGTGCGAGCGGAGACGGCCGTGGGCCACCGGAACGCTGCGCGCGTGGCAGTGAATGCACTCGATTCAGCAGAATCGACTGAACTCTACCGAGTATGCCTGTACCGGGCCCGGACAGGCGGTCGCGCGAAGGACGAAAGCGCTGTCATCGTTGGCCTGCCGACTCGATTCGGCCGGCGTGCGAGATCAAACCGCAGGTCGCGGCGTTCGCTCCGGTGTCGACGGAGTGTCGAAACCGACCCCGCGGCAAGACAGCGCCCGCTTTGGTCTACGCTGCGTAGTACTCAGGTCCTTCTCAGGTGTGCAGGCGTCACAGCGGCAATACTCGGGGACGGCCTGAAAGTGCTTTGAAGGCGTGTCGGAACGGGCGGATCGCGGCCCGGACGACGCGATGTGTCGGAATGTGTAGCGACCAGGAAGGCGTGAGCGTGGCGCACAAGGCGAGCGAAGAGATCGGGGCACGACCCGTTCGGGGTCGGCAGGGCCGGATCCTTCGGCGGGCCGGGCTGGCGGTGTCCTTGGGGATGACTGCCCTCCTGGTTTCGGGCTGCTCGATCGACAATGTTTGGTTGCGATTCGGCTGGCCCTCGGGCATCACCGCCGAAGCCGCCCGGATGCGGGAGTTGTGGACCTGGTCGGTCCTGGCCGCGCTCGCCATGGGCGTGCTGGTCTGGGGTCTGACCTTCTGGACCATCATCTTCCACCGCAAGCGCAAGGACTCCCCGGAGTTCCCGCGCCAGACCGGGTACAACGTGTCGCTGGAGCTGACCTACACCGCGATCCCGTTCGTGATCATCGCGGTGCTGTTCTACTTCACCGTGGTCGTGCAGAACTATGTGCACGAGAAGCACGAGAACCCGGACGTCACCGTCGACGTGACCGCCTTCCAGTGGAACTGGAAGTTCGGTTACCGCGACGTGGCCAACGTGGGCGGGCTGACCTGGAACGGCATCGACACCGAGCGTGAGATGGTCAACGAGGAGCAGCTGCGCGAGTACGCCGAGCGCACCGACGAGGACGGCCACAAGCAGCCGGGCCCGCTGCACGGCAAGCCGGCCAACGACATCCTGTCCTACCTGCACTACGACAAGGTCGAGACCGTCGGATCCAGCACCGAGGTCCCGATCCTGGTGCTGCCCACCGGTAAGCGCATCGAGTTCCAGCTCGCCGCCGTCGACGTGATCCACTCCTTCTGGGTGCCGGAGTTCATGTTCAAGCGCGACGTGATGCCGAACCCGAAGGAAAACCAGTCCGACAACGTCTTCCAGATCTCCGGGATCGACACCGAAGGCGCGTTCGTCGGCCGCTGCGCCGAGATGTGCGGCACCTACCACTCGATGATGAACTTCGAGGTCCGTGCGGTGTCGCCGGAGAAGTTCGCCCAGTACTTGCAGGCGCGGATCGACGGCAAGACCAACGGTCAGGCCCTCGAGGCGATCGGCGAGTCCCCGGTGGCCACCTCCACGTACCCCTTCAACACCAAGCGCGACATCAAGAGCGCTTCGGTGAACGAGAGCAAGTGAGGATTCTGATATGAGGATCGAAGCGCGGATCTTCGAACTGCTCACGGCGTTCTTCATCCTGGTGGGCATCGTCTACGGCTTCTTCACCGCTCAGTCGCGCACCGGTATCGAATGGGCGGGCACCACCGCCATCGTGCTGACCGCGGGCCTGTCGCTGATCATCGGCACCTACTTCCGGTTCGTCGCGCGCCGCATCGACCTGCGGCCCGAGGACTACGAGGACGCCGAGATCGTCGACGGCGCGGGCGACCTGGGCTTCTTCTCGCCCGGCAGCTTCTGGCCCATCCTCCTGGCGGCCGCTGGTTCGGTCACCGCGCTGGGCCTGGCCTTCTTCCAGTTCTGGTTGATCGGCCTCGGCGTGATCCTGGTGCTCGCCGCGTCGGCCGGACTGGTCTTCGAGTACTACCTGGGTGCCGAGAAGCACTGAGACACCGCTCCACACGATCGCCGCAACACTGTCGAATCCGACAGGTTGCGGCGATCGGTCGTTTCCGGGGTGCGGTGAAGCGGGCCGAACCACGCCCGCGAGTTGTCAGGAGCGGCGGCGGGCGGCTCTGGCAGCGCCCGCACTGCCGAGGATCAGTAGCAGAGCGGCCATGGCCCACCGGCGCTGTTCGATCACAGGTCGCGCGGCCACTGTCGTGGCTTCTTTCAGGGGTGTGGGTGGGGCGCTCATCGGCGGTGGTGGCGGCTCAGGTGGGTTGGTTTGTGGTGGCGACTCCGAAGGCGGATCGGCCGGCCGCGCGGGGGCCTCGCTCGATGGTCGGGGTCGTTCGGTCGGTGGTGGTGGCGTGGCGGCGGCACCGGGTGGAATGCGGGGCTCGAGAGGCGGTGTGGTCGGTATGGGCAGCCCCGGCTCCGGCACGACCGGTGGCGCGGGAGCTGGCAGCGTGGGAGACGGTAGCGCGGGAGCTGGCAGCGTGGGAGCTGGCAGCGTGGGAGCTGGCAGCGTGGGAGAGGGTAGCGCGGGAGACGGGAGCGCGGGAGCTGGCAGCGCCGGAGACGGTAGCGCCGGAGACGGGAGCGCGGGAGCTGGCAGCGCCGGAGACGGGAGCGCCGGAGACGGGAGCGGGACAGGTTGTCCGGGGTGAGGTGTTGCGGGCTCGGGGAAGTCCGTGGACGGCCGGGGTTGTTCCGGTGCAGGAACGTAGAGGGAGAGTCCGGGGTGGGGAGGGGCCGGCGCCGGGGAAGTGCTCTTGGGGCCGAGCGGTGCGGGAGCGGTGGACGTGGGGTGATCCGGGGTGGGCGCCACGCGTGGGCGGTGCGGCGCGGAGAAGGGTGGAGGCGGCGGTGCGGTGGGCATGATCGTCGTCGAGATTCGGGGAGGTGACGGTGCGGTTGTGTGCTCATCCAGCTCGGCACCGAATTCGCGGTGCTGATGAGATCGAGGTAGCGGGACGCTTCGGCCGTCCGGTGGCCGCGGCCGGATTTCGCCGCCCGGTGGCACACCGGGTATGGAGGGAAGCGGGGGCGTGGCGTCGACAGCACCGGGCAGCCACAGCGTCGCACCGACCATCACCGTGCAGACCCCCGTGCGTATCGGAGTCTTCACGTGAGCTGGCCCAGAATCGTGGTGAAGGCGTCCGGACCGATCGATGCGGCCCGGCCGTAGGGGTTTTGTAGCTGATAGATCGTGCAGATCATGAAGGTGACCACCGCCGCGAAGCTGGCCACCACCACGACGTGTACGCGTGCGCTGGTGCCCTCGAACATCAGCGACAGGCCGATGGACAGCATCGCACCCAGCATCAATGCCACCCACATCATCGGGGACAGCGAGCTGCCCGCCGCTTCCACCCGGGTCTGGCGTGCCTCGTACACCTCCCACAGCCGGTCCGCCGCCGCGATCTGGCGGGAACGCTGCCACTCGTCGGCCGCCGGTGTGCCCGCGATGGCGGTGCGCACCGTGCTGAGCTCGTTCCACGCAGTGTCCTCGACACGTTGGGCCGCCGTCATGGCCGGCCATTCGACCTCGATGACTTCACCGGTGTAGCGCCGCACCGAGGCGGAGATGGTGCTGCGAGCCGGTTCGGGCAGCGAATCGCCCGCCCATTGCAAGGCCAGCAGCCGGTCGGCTTCCTCGGCGACCGCCTTCTCGGCGGCGGCATTGGTGTCGAGCACGCCGATGAGCAGGAACGACGCGAGCACCACCTGCAATCCGGCCACGAGCGTGAACACCTGGCCCACCGACTCGTTGACCGACTCACCGTCGCGGCTCTTGCCGCGCCTGCGCAGACCGTAGGCGCACGCACCGGCGATTCCGGCGACCAGCGTGACCCACAGCAGGGCTTCCCACAGCATGTTCCAGAGCTCCTTCATCGAGTCAGCGAGCCGGATGGCGATGCGTCCGGGCAAGAGGTGCGGGCCGCCTCTCGCGGCACGGGACACCTCGGGAGCCGAAATCGAACCGTGGGATTTCGCCGCGAGCTGCGAAACAACAAGGGAGGCGGGAGAACTCGACGCTAACCTCACGCCGGGTGGTCGCGCAATGGCCGAGCAATCGCCGCGGCCGGGCTCAGCGCCCCGTCCGGCGAGCTGAACCTCCTGGCCCGAGCGGAGTTTTCGGCGTGTGCTCACCGCGTGCCCGGCGCGGGGAATGGCACGGCTTCATGGTGAACATGGCACGGAAAGTGGGGGTCGGTCATCGGCTGACCGGAGTATGTGCGCATGCTCCGAAAGTGGGCCGACCAGTGCGAGTTATGCTGTTATCCTTGACTTTTCGCAGCGTTTGGAGTTGTCGGCACAGGCGAACAATCGGGGACGGGCGCGGAGGTGCGGTATGCAGATCGATGCGGGTGCACGCGGAATCGACGATCGGCCGCACGGAGGGCGTAGTGCTCGCAGCGGGAGATATGGGCCCCGTACCCGCGTCGGCACCGACGACGCACATCCCGATGTGTCCGGCTTGCCCGGTTCGCGGCAATCAGCGAGTGAACCCGCGCACCGAGAATTCGCCTGCCTTTTCGACACCGCCGACGGAGGTGGTAGCCGGGGCGTGGAGCTGTGCGGACCGCGCGACCTGAATCGTGTCGCCTTCGGTTGCCGGCTACGGGCGCAGGAGAACTTCGCCGCGACGCTGTGGACTCTGAGCACCGGGTCGGTGCTGGTCGCTCGGCTGCGAACCTCGAACATCGCCGCCGAGCGCGATGCGTACGCCATCCACGACCATTATGGCCGGTACCTGCAGCTGAGCTTGGTGATCGGTGGCCGCGTCACTGTCGAACAGCGGGGCATCCGGTCGGCCGCGGTGGCGGGCGAGGCCTTCGCGGTCTGCTTGGACAACCCGTTCCGGTCGGTGCTCTCGCGGGGCCAGGCGTCCGCGGCGGACGTGCTGCACCTCTACGTGTCGGTGGCCGCGCTGACGGCATGGGGTCTCGACGTCACCGCGGCGGGCGGGCGTTCCTGGCCGTTGTCGGGAGCCGCGGTATCGGCGTTGCTGTTCGCCTGCGATCTGGCCTGTGGGGCAACGAGTCCCGCGCACCTGGGGGTCGTCGCGCGGATCGACGAGATCGTGTTCCGGGCCGCTGTGGTGGCGTTGCTGGAGCGCGACCTCGCCGGGGCGGCGGTCGAACTGACGGCGGAGCAAGTGTTGCGGCGCCGCGCGATCGACGTCATAGACCGCAGTTTCACCGACCCGGCCGTGAATCCCGACGCCATCGCGCTGCGGCTCCACGTCAGCAGGCGCACGCTGTTCCGGGCGTTCGAACTGCAGGGCCTGTCCGTGGCCGGGCTCATCCGCACCCGCAGGCTGGTCGCCGCGGCGACCGCGCTGGGCGAAAGCGCGCGCAGTATTCGCGATATCGCCGCGACGTGCGGGTTCCGTTCGACCGATCAGTTCGCACGCGGATTCCGGGCCGAGTACGGGGTGACACCGGCGGCCTACCGTGCCGCGCGGCGCACCGGTGTCGTAGCCGCGAAATGAGTCCGAACCCCGGCGGGCCCGGGCGACGGTCGCCGCAACCCTGTCGGGAGACAGGGCTGCGGCGATCATGTCGGTAGGGCTCAGCGCGCGAACACCAGCCCTTCCTCGTCGGGCCCCGCCGCCTCGGCCGGTGCGGACAGCTGCACGATCCGGCGGGGCAGTGCCACCGCGACCACCGCACCGATCAGGGCCGCCACCGCGCCGATCAGGAAGGCGATCGTGAAACCACGTTCCACATAGAACACCGCACCCTGGGTCATTTCCGGCGGGATCGCGGCGATGTAGGAGTTGTTCATGACGGTGAACGCGATGACCGGCAGGATGGCGGGGACCACGCTCTGCGAGACCCCGACGAGGCTCGCGGTGGTGGCCTGCAGCTGGGGCGGTACGGCTTCGATCAGCAGGTTCGGGATCGCGGCGTAGGACATGCCCATACCGGTACCGAAGAGGCCCGCGAAGATGATCAGCAAGGGCTTGCTGTCGTGTACGGCGGCGGTCAGCGCGAAGCCGAGCGCCATCAGGAGCATGCCCCCGACCATCAGCGGGCGCGGCCGGGCAGCGCGCCGGCCGACCAGGACACCGACGAGCACACCGCCGACCACGACCATCAGGCCCACCGGTGCCTGGAAGATCGCGAAACCCTCTGCCGTCACACCGAATCCGTAACCGAGGCCGAGCACCTCCGGTGTCATCGCCATCATCGGCAGCAGGATGGTGAACAGTCCGCTGGCGCCGTAACAGAGCCCGGCGGCGATCGTCGTGAGCAGCACCGAACGCCGACCGAGTACCTCGAGGTCGATCAGCGGTTCGCGGATCATCCTGGCGGTCACCAGCCACACCACCAGCAGAGCCACACCGCCGGCCAGGTAGGCCAGGGTGGAACTGTCACGCCAGCCCCAGATCGGTCCGAAGCTGACGGCGATGAGGATCCCGGCGATACCGCCGCCGAGCAGCAGCGCCCCGATCGGATCGATGCGCGAGCTCAGTCGCACCTCGGATTCGGCGGTGCTGAACAAGATCAGCGCGCCCAGGATCGTCAGACCGATGACGAAGAACCAGAAGATGCTGCGGAACCCGTGATTGTCGATCAGCCAGCCGGTGAGGAACGGTGCCGGAATCGCGATCAACCCCATGCCGCTGGTCGCGATGCTGACCGCCAGCGCGATCGTCTTCGCCGGGAACACGTCGCGAATCAGCGAGTAGCTCAGGAACAGGCAGGGGATGAGCAGGCCCGTGAGCGCGCGACCGGCGATCAGCACCGCGTAGCTGCCCGCGACCGCGGACAACAACGACCCCGCCGCTGCCACGGTCACGCAGCCGAGTAGGGCCTTGCGCTTGCCGTACATGTCGGCCAGCTTGCCGATCAGCGGTGCGGTGACGGCACCGACCAGCAGGAACGATGTCAGCAGCCAGGCGCCCTGGGTGGTCTGGTAGTGCGCGGCGATCGAAGGTAGTGCGGTGGAGATCATCATGTAGCTCACCGCGAGCATTTCCAGTAGCAGCACGATCGAGGCAAGGGAGAAGATCAGGCGTGGCGTCCAGCGCGGTTGAGCGGCTGACGGAGTGGAAGCGACCATCAGTGGTCCTTTCGGGGATGCGGCTCGCATTCGAATAGCGATCCGAATGCGTAAGCGACATCACACGTTCTCGCGGTCAACCGTAGAGCGTGATGTCCCATCCACTGGGAGCCCGAATCTGCGCGACCACCGGGGCCGTCCCGGGAAACCCATGCTGAACAGCGGTTTCGGCGTGTATCACATTCCCGGTGCGCACGCACATACGCCAGACGCCCGGCCGAACATTCGGCCGGGCGCCTGGTGGCGTGGACTCAGACGCTGTAGCGCAGCGCCTGTTCGGAGCGGCAGATGTCGTCGATGCCCGCGACGATCTCGCGCAGCTGCTCGGAGGGCAGCGCCGAGGGGCGCAGCCGGCAGGTGAAGGTGATCAGGCCGTAGTCGGCCGGAGCCAGGCCGCGGGCGGCGGCTTCGGCGCGCAGATACTCCGAGCGCACACCGTAGGTCATCGCGGAGATGACGGTGAAGCAGCCGGAGCGTTCGCGATGCTCGGAGAACAGGTCGTGCAGGCCGTAGAAGACCGACCCGTAGTTGGCCAGGGGCGCGAACACGCCGACCCGGTAGGCCGGGCCGCGTTCGGAGGAGTTGATGACGGTGTCGGCCAGGTACTCGGCGTCGCGCATGGTGAGTACCTTCGGCGCGAACATCAGCGCGCCCGCCGCCGCGTTGCGCACCGGCATGCCCGCGCGTCCGCCCGCCGCCGAGGCGATCGCGCCCAGCGACTTGCGGGTGCGGGTGCCGACCTCACGCCGGGCCCGCAGACCGCGGGTGGGAGCGGTGGGGTACAGGCTCGACCACTGACCGAAGCGGACCGCGCCGAGGGTCACCTGACCCGCGCCGACCGGCCTGGTGACCTTCAGCGGGGCGGTGTCGACCCAGCGCCCCACCTGCAGCGCCGCGCTGCCGGGGTTGGTGATCTCGGTGGTGGCGTGCTCGACGAAGGAATCGAAGTCGAGGAAGCGGTCGGCTTCGGTGGTGAGCCAGGTGTGGTCCTTGTCGACCTCGACGACATCGAGGGTCAGCGCGGTGATGATGCCCGCGCGCCCGCCCGCGCCCAGGATGCGGTGGAAGCGTTCGGTGTGGTGACCGCGCCCGCAGGTACCGATCCGGCCATCGGGGTCGACGTATTCGAGATCCACGATCCGGTCGATGAACATGCCGTAGCGGTGTGAGGCGGTGCTCACGCCGCCGACGGAGGCGAATCCGCCCGCGGTGATGTCGCGGTGGTCACCGACCACGGGCAGGCCGAGCGCGTGCGCGCCGAGGCGCCGGTCGATCTCGGACAGTTTGGCGCCGGCCTGCACGCGCACCGTGCGCCTGCCCAGGTTGATGTCGAGCACCGAGTTCATCTTGCGCAACGACAGCACCGTGCGCTGATCGGTCAGCCCGAAGGACTCTTCGGTCTGTTCCCCGCCGACGACGGTGAGCTGTTCGGAACGGTCACGCGAATCACGCACAGTGCGAACAACATCCGCGGTGTCGGTGGGGAGATATTCTTCGGAGATGACGGTATGCGGCGTGCCCATGACCGCATAGCTAACCACAGCGGAGCGATTCCCGCGCACGGTAGTTCGCACCTATTTTTCCGCGGGCGCGAGCTGCTTGGTGAACAGGACTTTTCCGGTCGCATCGCACAGGTCGACCGTCATTTCTCCGGTGCCCCCGTCGATTTTGACCTCACCGAAGTGCTGGTAGTCCGGGTCCAGCGGGGAAGTGTTGGGCGTCGGTGGCGCGTGCACGAACACCGCCTCGGGTCCGAAGGTGGGGTCGAGGTCGTTGGGGCCGAAGGCACCCGCGTTGAGCGGGCCGGAAACGAACTCCCAGAACTCGTCGAAATCGGTGAAGTCGGCGCGGGCGGGGGAGTAGTGGTGGGCGGCGGTGTAGTGCACGTCGGCGGTGAGCCACACGACATCGCGCACTTTGTTGGTCTTGATTCCGGAAAGCACCTGGGCGATCTCGGTTTCACGACCCGACGGTGCGCCGGGGGCGGCGTTGGCCGGGCCCTCGAAGGCGGTCTTGCCGTCGGGGACGGTCACACCCAGCGGCAAATCCGCGGCGACGATCTTCCAGGTGGCTTTCGAAGCCGCGAGTCCGTCGATGAGCCACCTGGTCTGGGCGGGCCCCAGCACCTGGCCCCGCGGTGCGGTGTTGGTGTTGTTGGCGTCCTTGTAGGCGCGCATGTCCAGCACGAAGACGTCGAGCAGCGGGCCGTAGGAGATCTTGCGGTACAGGCGGCCGTCGACGGCTTCGGCGGGGTCCAGCGGCATCCACTCGTGGAAGGCCTGCCAGGAGCGTGTGGCGAGAGTGTCCATGCTGCGCTCGGTGTAGCCCTTGTCGGCGGCGACCGTGCCACCGGGGTACCAGTTGTTGGTGGTCTCGTGGTCGTCCCACTGGACCAGTTGGGCGACGGCGGCATTGAAGCGGCGGTAGTTGTCGTCGGTGAGGTTGTAGGCGTAGTTGCCGCGGAACTGGTCGAGGGTTTCGGCGGGCTGGTTCTTGGCGTCGGCGGTGACATTGCGCCAGACCCGGCCGTCGGGCAGGGTGACCGATTCCTTCAGCGCGTTGTCGGCGTAGACGCAGTCACCGGAGTGCAGGAACAGGTGCGGGTCGCGAGCGGCCATCGTGGCGAACACCTTCATGCCGCCGAGGTCGGGATTGATGCCGAAACCCTGGCCTGCGACGTCACCTGACCACAGCAGGGAGATGTCGGCCGGCGCGGTCGGGGCGGTACGGAACACACCGGTCAGTGTCTCCGAACTCGCCCCGTCCTCGCCGTCCAGGCGCACCCGGTATTGCACGAGCTGCCCGGCGGGCAGGCCGTTCACCCGCACCCGGCCCGTGCCATCGGAAGCCGGGGTGAGCAGCGGGCCGGTGAACCGCCTGACCTCGCTGAACTTCTCGGTCGCCGAGGTCTCGACCACCAGCGTCGCCGGCTTGTCCGACCGCGCCCAGATCAACGCCCCATCGCTGCGTGGGTCACCGACGGCGATGCCGTGGGTGAGCGTCGGCCTGCCACGGACCAGGCCGGGGCCGTCGCCACCGGCGCAGGCAGCCAGGGCCGGAGCTGCCACCAGACCGAGGGCGGAGGCGCGCAACAGCGTGCGCCGGGACATCGCGAAATCAGCCATGCACCGCACGGTGCACCGCCGAGGGGAACGGGTGGTCGTGCGCACGGCAACAACGCATGAACGATGCCGGAAGGATCCAGCGTGCTACCCGGTAGTGCGCACCGACGCGCCCACATTCGGGGTCAAAGTCCCGCCGCGGCGGCGGTTTCGGGGTACCAGCGGGTGCATTCGGCGCGCAGCGGAACCGCGGTGTGGAGTTGGCAGAGCACCGCCAGGCCGCCGAGGAAGGAGCGCAGGATGGGGGTGTGGCCCGGGGGCATGGTGAGCTGGCGCAGGACGTTGGTCAGGCGCAGGTCGGTGGCCAGGCGGACCTGTTCGCGTAACCAGTCGGCCGAGAGGGGGTAGGTGGGGGCGAGTAGGGCGTCGCGGACAGGTTGCAGGCGGGCGGCGACGGTGGTGATGTCGAGATCGCCACCGGGGGCCACGAAGCCGTGGCGGCGGATGGCGGCCTCGAGGTCGGTGGCGGACTCGGCGATGACGGCGGCGCCCACGTCACCGGCGACGTCGAGGAAGGCGGACGGCCAAGGGGTGCAGGCGCCGAAGTCGACGACGCCGAGGCGGCCGTCGGGCATACGCAGGAAGTTGCCGGGGTGCGCGTCGCCGTAGACGAGGGCGGTGCGGGCCGGCGCCGAGAACAGGAAACGCAGGATGAGCACGCCGAGCCGGTCGAGCTCGGCGGCCTCGCCGCGCACGATCAACCGCGACAACGGGACTCCGTCGAGCCACTCGGTGACGAGCACGTCACCGCGCTGGGCGATCACCCGGCTCACCACGACGTCGGGATCCTCGGCGAAGGCGGCGGCGAACGCGCGCTGGTTGACGGCCTCACGGGCGTAGTCGAGTTCGTCGCGGATCTCGGCGCACAGCGCCTCGACCACCGGTCGGGTGTCGGCGCCGGGCAGCAGGGCGGTGAACAGCGGGGTCGTGCGGCGCAGGGCTTGCAGGTCGGCCAGTACGGCGGGGCGGGCGCCGGGATACATGACTTTGACCGCCACCTGGGTGCCGTCGTGCCAGCGGGCGCGGTGCACCTGGCCGACCGAGGCGGCGGCCGAGGCGCGGTCGTCGAATTCCAGGAACAGCGAACGCCACTGAGGACCCAGATGGGTAGCGAGCTCGGCGTGGACCGCGCCGGGCAGCATCGCCGGCGCCGAATCGTGCAGGCGTGCGAGGGCCTGACGGTACGGCTCGGCCAGGGCGGGGGCCAGACCGAGTTCGAGCAGGCCGAGCAGCTGGCCCAGCTTCGCCACGCAGCCCTTGAGTTCGCCGAGGACCTGGAAGAGATGTTCGGCGGTGCGCAGGCGGATGTCGCGCTCCACGTCGGCGGGGTCGCGACCGGCGGCGCGCTTGCCGAGGCCGGCGATGCGGCGACCGGCGTAGGCGACCGGTAGCGCGGCCAGGCGGGCACCGCGCACCACCCGGCCGGTCGGCGGATTGCCGTCCCGTCGAAGGCCACGCCGGGTGAACGGCACGACCCGGCCCTCGTCGGATTCGCCGCCGGCCATGTGAACCTCGCCCTCCGCCGACGCCCGCCACCTGCGGTGGCTCGCCCGCCCGTCGACCTGTGCTCGGCAAAGGTTACCAATCGGACACGGAGGTGTCCGATCATCAGTGCGAGGTCAGCGCACGGCGCCCAGTTCGGTGAGCACGCGATGGACTTCGGCGGTCCAATCTCGGTGAGCCAGCTGGGTGTAGTCCACCCAGAACATTCCGATGCCGTCGATGTCGTCGCGGAACCAGCCGCCTTCGATATCGGCTTCGAGTACCACGCTCATACCGTGCAGGGTGGCGATGAAGGTGAGTTCGAGCTGGTTCACGCGTGGGAAATGCGGGGACCGGCCGAATTCGATCTCCTGATAGAAGGGCAGCTGCTGCGGTGTGCGGGCGATGCGACCCGCCTCCACATCGGTGCGCAGCAGCGCGAAACCCATGCGCCGCACGGCGTCGAGCACCACATGCTGGGCGGGGAGGGCACCGATACCGATCGGGTCGGTGTCGCGGGCGTCGACGCCGCCGTGGATGTCGACGGTGGTGCGCAGCGCCACCGCGGCGCCGGGCAGGTGGTGGCCGTCGAAGAAGGTGATCGGGGTTTCGTGGGGCACCGGGGCGCCGAAACGGAATTCGGCCACCGTGCCGGCGAGCAGGGTGAACGGTCCGGTGACGGGGATCCGGCCGAAACCGTGATCGGCGACGCGTTCCTCACCGTCGGCGTACTCGCGCTCCACCCGGGTGACGAACTCGACCGCCACCTGCCCGACCGCTTGGTCGATCCGGCCGCCACGCAGCCGGACCACACCGTCGATCACGCCGCCGGGTCGGGCGCCGGGAGTGAACAATTCGGTGTCGACCTCGGCGCCGCCGACACCGGCGGCGGCCGGCATTTGCTTGAACATGCGAGCAGTCTGGCCGACAAACCTTACGGTTTACTTAAGGGCCACAGAGGTTTTCAGCTCGCGGCGGTGTCGGGAATGCGGGTGGCGTCGAGCTGCCGGTCGGAGGCGGTGACGCCCTTCTTGAGGCTGTGGGCGTACACGTCGACGTATTCCTGGCCGGTGAGGCGCATCAGTTCGTACATCACCTCGTCGGTGACGGCGCGCTCGACGAAACGGTTGCCGCTCATCCCCTCGTAACGGGAGAAGTCCAGCGGTGCGCCGAATTTGAGGGTGACGCGCTGACGGCGCCACTTGAACGGTCCGGGCGGGCTCACCTTGTCGGTGCCGATCACCGCGACCGGGATGACCGGAACGCCGGTCTCGAGCGCGAGCCGGGCCATGCCCGTCTTGCCCTTGTAGAGGCGGCCGTCGGGCGAGCGGGTGCCCTCCGGGTACAGGCCGACCAGGCGGCCCTCGTCGAGCAGCTTGCGTGCGGCGTTGAGGGCGTCCTCGGCCGCGTTGGCGCCGCTGCGGTCGATCGGGTACTGGCCGGTGCCGGCGAAGAAGAACTTCTGCAGGCGGCCCTTGAGGCCCGGGGTGTTGAAGTATTCGGCCTTGGCCAGGTAGTTGATCCGGCGCGGGCTCAGCAGCGGCGCGAACAACCAGTCGGCGAAGGACAGGTGATTACCCGCCATGATGGCCGGCCCGTCGGTCGGGATGTTCTCCACCCCTTCGACCTTCGGCCGGTTGTACACATGCATGAACGGTCCCACGAGTACGAATTTGAGTAGCCAGTAGAACATGGCATCCTTTCCCCGGGACCGGGATGGTTGTGTACAGCCTCGTCGGAAAACGACTTTACCGCTGGTCGCAGGTCACAACCAAGCCGGTACGGTAGCCGCGGGGCATGGCTGTGACCCTCATCTCTGTGGCACGCTCGCCGCGGATACGCCGATCGCGGCCCTGGCCAACTCGGCGGCGCCGATCATGCCCGCCGCCTCGCCGAGCTGGGTGGTGCGCAGCCGGGCCAGTGGGCGGTGTCCCGAGCCGGTCACCGCGTTCGCGTAGTGCTCGCGCGCCTCGTCCAGGAACAGCGGCGCCGAACTGCTCACGCCGCCGGCGATCACCACCAGGTCGGGATCGAAGATGTCGCTGACGAAAGCCAGGCCCAAACCCAGCCAGCGCGCGAAGTCGGCCATCACCCGCACGGCCAGCTCATCGCCGTCCTGGGCGGCACCGGCCACCCGGCGCCCGGTCAGCGAGCCCGGGTCGCGCGCGACGTCGCGGGCCAGCACCGAACGCACCGGGTCGGTGGCCAGCTGCTCGATCGCGGTGTCGGCCAGGGCCGTGCCGCTGCAGTAGCGCTCCCAGCAGCCTTGTTTGCCACACGCGCAGGCCCGCCCGTCGGGCACCACCTGCAGGTGGCCCAGTTCGGGGGCGACACCGTGGCTGCCACGGTAGAGCCGCCCGTCGATGAGCAGGGCGGCGCCGATGCCGGTGCCGATCGCGACGATCACCACGGTGTGCCCGCCCGCCGCCGCGCCGAAGCGGTATTCGGCCCAGCCCGCGGCGTTCGCGTCGTGTTCGAGAATCACCGGCAGACCCAGGCGCGCGGTGAGCCGCTGGGCCACCGGGGCGTCCTGCCACGGCAGGTGCGGAGCGAAACGGACCGTCGAGCGGTCCTCGGAGATGAACCCGGCCACCGCCAGCCCCACCGCGGCGATGGGATGTCTGCGGGCCAGTTCACGCACCGAGCGGTCGATCGCGGCCTCGAGCGCGCGCGCCGAATGCGGCGTCGGCGCCTGCACGGTGTCGAGCACCTCGCCCTCGATGTCGACGACCGAGGCGCGAATGTTGGTACCGCCCACATCGACGCCGACGGTGAGCTGATGCGGAAGGTCGATCGCCTGGGTCATCCCCGGATCGTCACCGGGATGTCGACATAGCGCGCGCTCGCCGCCCGGTCGGTGGCTGCGCGGTCGTCGGTGCGGCGCCGGGCGGACTTGCCGGCCACCTGCGCGCCGTCGTCGCCCGCGAAAACGCCGGTGGCCGAGGAGTCGTCGGGAGCCTCGCCCGAATCGGGGGTGAGGTGTGGCGGCTGTGCCGCGCGAGCAGTGGGGCGCTCGTCGACGCGGCGGGGGCGCGGGACGCCCTGGTCCCGGCGCCCGGCCCCCCAGCGTGACTGCCGGGCGCCCGGCACATCAGGGGCGGGGTCGGCAGGTGCCGTCGTAGGACGAGGTTCGCCTCGGTCTTCCGACGCGGCGGCGGTACGGCTCGACGGCTGACCTGGGGGCACCGATCCGCCCGCGGAGTGCGGAGTTCCGCCGGTGGCAGCGTCGCTCCGGGGGCCGGTCGGAGTAGTGGTAGCGGCGGTGGATCGGGCTTGGTCAGCGGCGGCGTGATGCTTCGGGTCGGTGGTGGCGGCGCGGGTGCGGCCCGGGCGAGCCGACGACCGGTCCGCACTCGGGTGGCCCGCCGCGTGATCGGCCCATTCGGGTGGCAGCACCGGTTCCACGGGCACACCGGCCAGCGCCTCGCGCAGCACCGTCACCATCGAGGTGCCGTGTTCGGCCAGGACCGCGACCACGTCGTGGTGGTCGCCGCGCACCAGGGCGGCCGCCGCGCAGACCGGACACCAGGCGCAGCCACCGAGATCGGCCTCGCCGTCGGCGGCGGTGCGGCGCAGCACCGGTTCGACACGGGCCAGTAACACCTCGGCGAGCAGGCGTAGCTCCTCGGTGAACTCGGCGATGCCGTCGGGTTCGTGGCCGCGGCGGTCGGATTGCCTGTCACTGCTCATCTGCGGTGGCCTTCGTGTAGTTCGGATCGGCGGGCCACACCCGCGGATCGGGCCGGAAACGGACCACGAGCTGACCGTCGTCGAGTTCGGCGCCGGCCACCGTGCAGCGGCGCAGTACCGGCGCCAACCGCACCCTGGTGCGTACGCCGTCGGCTCCCACGATCAGATCGTCCTCCACTCGGCCCAGCCGCAAGGTGCCGGGATCGACCACCGGCAGCCGCATCCGCATCGCGTACACGGAGTCGACGCCGGAGCCCGACTCCCATCGAACCATCGGTTCCCCCGATTCGGCTGACCGAGCGTGCGGGGAGGGCCGCGTGTCGACCGAATACGAGAACGCCGTGAGGGCTTGCACACCCACCGGTTCGGCGCCGGCGTGCAGGGCGAGCAGGATCGGTACGTCGGTGAGTTCCTCGTGCAGCCGCGCCACCACCTCGAGTTGCTCGGCACGCCGGTTCAGGTACCAGTGCACCGCGGGGTGGGCGTTCTCGCCCGGCGGGGGCACCTGGGCCAGCACCTTGTTCACCACCACGGCCTCCAGCCGCAGGCCCAGCAGCGCGGCGGCCGAGCGCACCCGCCGTGCCTCGGCGACGGCGACCTGCTCGGGCCCGGTGATCAACCGGGCGCTGGTGCGGGTGCGGTCGGCGAGCAGGTCACGCACCTGGGTCACCGCTGCGACGATCCGCTCCACCGTGGCCGCGAGCACCGCTTTACGCAGGTCGGCGCCGATCGCGCTCATCGTGCGCGCGTGCTTGGGCCACAACCGTTCGAGATAGTTGAGCAGAGTGTCGGGGGCGGTGAGGATGCGCAGCATGTCGGCCGAGGGCGGACAGTCCACCACGATGACGTCCCAGTCGTTCTCCTCGGTGTACTGGGTGATCTCGATCAGCATCAGCAGTTCCTGCACCCCGGGCAGCCCGGTGAGCTCGGCCGGGTCCAGCGCGGCCAGGTCGATGCCGTGGTCGTGTCCGCCGCCCTTGCCGAGCATCCGCACCACATCGCGGAACCGGTCCTCGAGCAGGGCGAGGGAGTCGATTTCGATCACCTCGAGCCCGGGGGCGACCCTGGCCACCCCGGCCACGGTGCCCGGGTCGTGCGGGAACCGGAAACCGAGCGCGTCGCCGAGGGAATGCGCCTGGTCCAGCGAGGCGATCAGCACGCGCTGACCCGCCCTGGCATGGGTCATGCCCGTCGCGCACGCCAGTGTCGTCTTGCCGACCCCGCCCTTGCCGACGAACAGTTCGACCCGGGTACCGCCCGCGGCGCTCAGCCCTCGACCCGCTTCTTCAGTTCCTTCAGCGCCGTATCGGTGATCACCTTCTCGGCCTTGCGCTTGAACATGCCGATCATCGGAATGGTCAAGTCGACGGTGAGTTCGTAGACCACTTCGGTGTTCCCGTCGGGCAGATCGCGCAGTTCGTAGCTGCCGTCCTGCGCTTTCTGCAGGTCACCGCGCAGCAGCCGCCAGCTCACGGCCTTGCCGTCGGCGCGCCAGGTGTAGGCCAGTTCGTAGGTGTCCTTGACGACACCGGCATCGAGCACGAAACGGGCGCTGGCGGCCCGGCCCCGGTCGTCGGTGTCGAGCACCTGCACCGACTGGGCGGCGGCCACCCACTCCGGGTAGGACTCGAGATCGGCGATGACCGCCATCACCCGCGTCGACGGCGCTTCGATGACGATCGATCTCTGGGTCCGGTCGGGAGCCATGGCGTCGAGGACTTCCTCTCTTTGTCGATAGCCGCATCGATAGCGGCCGGCAGACGTGTGACAGCCACGTCAGCGCGCGGGCGCTACCCCTGCGGGGCGCCCGGCTTCGAGCCTAGCCTTCACTTCGAACGACATGTCCTTGCCCGCGACCCGGCGTGACCGGTTCGCCGCGGTCAGCGCGCGCGGTGACAGCGGCTTGGCGGCGGTGGGCTCGGCGTGCAGGAAGTAGTGCAGGATCGCGCCGTCGGCGGCGGGCTCGAGCCACACTTCCATCGTGCCGTTCAGCGGGCCTGCCACGGTCCAGCGAATGCCCTTGTCGCCGCGGTCCTCGCGCACGTCGAGGCGCAGGTCGGGCCACCAGCGGCGCCAGTTGTTCGCGGCGCCGATCACCTCGGCGATCGCGGCCGGCGGTGCGGCGAGAAAGGTCTGATCGGCGACCTGGATACTGCTCACCTCGCTGAGCGTAGTGGACGCCACACCGCGACAGTCCCCGGTGTCACCGGAGCAGATGCCGCAGCCGGGCGCCCTGACGGTCCCAATGCCAGTTCCGTTGCACCCACGCGCGCCCCGCCGCCCCCATCTCGGCGGCCCGCTCCCGGTCGGTGAGCAGTTCGACCAGGGCCTCGGTGAGCCGCTGCACCGACCGCCCGGGCACCACCAGCCCGGTCTCGCCCTCGCGGACGGTCTCGGGGGCACCACCGGAATCACCGGCGACCACCGGCACCCCGCTGGCCGAAGCCTCGAGGAACACGATGCCCAGGCCTTCCACGTCCAAGCCGGCCCCGCGGGTGCGGCACGGCATCGCGAACACGTCGGCGATCGTGTGGTGGGCGGCCAGCTCACCGGATGGCACCCGGCCGGTGAACACCACACTGTCGCCGAGACCGAGGGCTTCGGCGAGGCCGCGCAGGCGGGCTTCGTAGGGTCCGCCGCCCGCGATCACCAGGACGGCGCCGTCGACGCGCTGCCGGATCTCGGTCATCGCCGCGATCAGCAGGTCCTGGCCCTTGCGCGGCACCAGTCGCGACAGACACAGCACGGTGGGCCGGTCGCCCAGCCCGTAGCGGGCCCGCAGTTCCGCGCGCGCGGCCGGATCGGGACGGAATTCGCCGGGGTCGACGCCGGGCGGCAGATATTCGAGCGCGGCGCGCGGGCCGAAGGCCGAGGCGAACCGGCCGCGGGTGTATTTGCTGACGTAGGTGACCACATCGGTGTGCTCACCGATCGAGCGCAGCACCTGCCGCGAGCCGGGCAGCATCGACCAGCCCACCTCGTGGCCGTGCGTGCTGGCCAGAATGCGTTCGGCGCCCGCACGGCGCAGCATCGGCGCCATCACGGCCAGCGGGGCGGCGGCGCCGAACCACACCGTGTCGCACTCGTGTTCACGCAGCAGGGCACGGGCCCGGTCGAGTACCGCCGGGGTGGGCAGCATCAGTGTGGTGGGGTGGCGCTCCACACGGTATTCCTGTGCGGCGTCGAACTTCTCGTGGCTGTCACCGCGCCAGCGCGGGGCGTAGACGACCAGGTCCTCGGGCGGCAACCGATTGGTCAGCGCCTGCAGATATGACTGGATTCCGCCCGGCCGTGGCGGGAAATCGTTGGTAACCAGCAGTGTTCGGGCCATGAGTGAACAACCTAATGCGTCGACGGGCGCGGGCGGGGATCAGAGGGCGCGAGCACGCAACCAGGAGCGCCAGCCGTCGAGCAAGTCGGCCCGCGAAGTGCCCAGCACGGTGTCGAAGGCCGCCTCCTGCGCGGCGGCGGACTGCGGTCCGGTCGCGAGCCGCTCGTAGAGCTCGACGAGGCCGGTGCGCCCGTACCGTTCGGCGAGGAACGCGCAGGCACTCCAGGCGGACTCGTAGGCGAAGGCGGCATCGGGACCGGCGAACTCGGCGTCACCGACCAGATCGGCGGGCAGGGCGCCCGCCCGCAGGCGGGTCGTGAGCGTCGGTGCGATCTGGGAGAAGGTGGCACCGCTGCTGTGCTGAGCGATGTACTCGGCGAACCCCTCGAGCAGCCACAGCGGCGACCCGTCGGTGGTGGCCGCCCTGGTGGCGATATGAGCCAGTTCGTGGCGCAGCAGTACCGCCATGCCTTCGTCACCGACCCGGCGGCGCGCGTCGGGGTTGAACACGATCCGCTGCTCGGTGGGCCTGGTCCCCGGCGGGTAGGAGCCGGTGAGCGAGACCGCGGCCACCTCGGCGCCGGTGTCGGTGCCCGCGGACCGGGTGAGCGCGGTGAACTCGGCCGGGGACGCGGCCACGATCACCACGGGGGCGCGATTCCAGTCGGTGCCCCACACCGCGTTCACGTCCGCGACCGCCGGGGCGAGCTCACGTTCCAGCACGTCCAGGTCGGCGGAATGGCCGGGGTGGGCCACCAGCAGCGCGTCGTCGCGGTCACCGGCGGCGACCCGGCGCACCATGATCGGCCCGAACGGCTGCACCTGCCGGCGCACCGGTGTGAGGCGGGGATCGTCGATGTCGGCGGTGATGCCGAGTACCTCGGCCTCATCGGTGGCCAGTTGCAGTGGCCCGGCGTTGCGTGGCACCAGGATCAGGGCGACGCACGCGCCGGTCAGCAGCGTGACCGAGGCGAGGGTGAGGCAGAACTCGAGGCGGCCGCGGGCCGAGAACCAGGAACGGAGACCGGAGGCGCGGCGGTGCGACGGAGCGTTCACCGTGGCTCAGTATCGCCGGGCCGAGTGGTACGGCGTGGTGTCGATCGGCGCGACGGCGACCGGCACACCGAAAGTGGAGGCGTGCACCATCATCCCGTTGCCCGCGTAGATCCCCACGTGGGAGATCTCGGGGTAGAACAGCACCACGTCACCGGGTTGCAGGTCACTCTTGGCCACCGGTGTGCCGAAGCCTGCCTGTGCCGAACTGGTACGCGGGACGTTCTTGCCGACCTGTTTGAAGGCCCACTGCACCAGGCCGGAGCAGTCGAACTGATCGGGACCGGTGGCACCCCACACATACGGGTCGCCCACGCGGGTGAGCGCGGCGGCCAGGGCGCTGGTGCCGCTGCCGGGGACCAGCCCCGCCAGCAGGCTGTCGCGGTCGAAGCCGGGCGGGAACGGCGAACCGGCCAGGGTGGACTTGTCATGGGCCGACAGCGCACCCCACGCCTCGACCACCTGGGTGGTCGCGACGCCGAGATCCTGGCGCTTGCGGTCGACCTCGGCGCGGAAGGTCTCGGCGGCGGTGGTCGCGGCGCGCGCGGTGTCGGCGGCGGCGCGGGCGGCGGATTCGGCGGCGGTGGCCACATCGGCGGCCTTCTTGAACTCTCGCACCGAGGCGGCGGTCTGCTGCGAGAGCACGTCCAAGGTCGACATCTTGTCCAGCAGTTGCTGGGGGGAGTTGCTCGACAGCACGGCGAACATGCGATCGGTGCGCGCGCCGGTGTAGGCGGCCACGGCGGCCCGATCGATCATCGGCTGGAACTTGCGCACTTCGGCGCGGGCGGCGTCGGCCACCGCGGTCGCCGCGGCCAGCTTGCCGTCGGCCTCGTGTTGCACGCCCAGTGCGGCGTCGAGTTCGGTTTGGGCGGTGAGCGATTCCTGATTGAGGGCCTCGGCCTGCCTGGACAGGTCGACCATCTGGGCGATCGCGTCGGTGGCGCTGGTCGGCAGGGCGGCCGGATCGGCCAGGGCGGGCCCCGCGGCAGCGGCTCCGCACACCAGGATCGCGGCGGCCAGGGCCCCGGCGAAACCACGCGCAACGTGCGATGTCCGGTGGTGTGCAGTCACTGTGCCCCGTGCCCCGTTTCTCTCGATATTCGCTGATGCGAGCGCCTTACCTGAGTTCGGACTTCCTCGTCCGCCACGAAGGTCTCGATCAGGTTACGGAACCGCGAGTGTCCGTGTCCAGTGGGGCACGAAAGGGTCACGGTGCGCCCTTCCCCGTGAACGACGCACCGTGGCTGTTCCGATCAGAAGCGGCGAGCGCCCGCGAACGGCATGGTGTCCATCGCGGCCACGTGCACCGGGGAACCGGCGGTCGCGGCGTGCACCACGTTGCCGTTGCCCGCGTAGAGACCCGAGTGGCCGCCGCCGTAGAACGACACCAGGTCGCCGGGCTGCAGGTTGTCGATCGAGACCGGGGTGCCCGCGCCGAGCTGGGCACCACTGGTGCGGGGCAGTTCCATGCCCGCCTGGCGGTAGGCCCACTGGACCAGACCCGAGCAGTCGAAGGCGTCCGGGCCCGCGGCACCGTAGACGTAGGGGGAGCCGACCTTGCTCAACGCGGCGTCGAGCGCGACGTCGGCCAGCGAGGCACGCGGCGCGACGAAGGTGTCGGGCGCGGTCGGGAACTCGATACCCGGAATGCCCTGCGGGGGCAGCGGGATCTCGTTGGGCACCTCGAAGGTGCCGATGCCGGGCACGGTCACCGGCGTCGCCGACGCCGGAGCGGCCGGCAGGAGGAACGCGCCGATGGTGGCAGCGCCGACGGCTCCGGCGGCAACGGCACGCTGCGCCTGACGCTTGACGGTGTTGGTCGCCATGATGCGGTACTTCCAATCTGCCCCACGACGTCCCGTCCGTATGACGGGGCGGACTCCTCGCGCCGAACCGTTTCCGGTTGCGGCGGACTCCGTGAGGTCTCGAAAAGGTTACGAAGACATCACGGTGGTTTGTAAAGTCGGACATGCGTCCGGGAGTCGTTTCCGGCAATAACGCCGCAGCCGTCCTGCGAGCTGCGTCACACCAATCACAAAACGATAACGCCAGGTCGAATTCTAGGAGCTCCGGTCGCTGTCTCGGCGCGTCGCGCAGGGCTGGTCGGAGATGTGGCGCGCCGAGTGAGGGCAGTGAAGTGCCAGGTGGCGGGGGTTCGGTGCGTCGCGGCGTGGCTCCCCGGCCGTCCGTCAACGCGGACGGCGCGCCGCCCCGTCCGGCCGTCCAGGACTGGTAATGCGCCTTATCCGACTGGATCAGCGGCGGTGATGCACGAAAACTACAAGTGTGAGCCCGGTCTCATTGAGGTTTGTTCGCGAGCATTTTGTTCGCATCGAAACGAAATGCTCGCGCCGAATTCCGGCGGGCGAATGTATCGGTGTCGTCCGTGTACCGCTCCGGGTGGCCGGAGCTGCGGGTTTGCCTGTTCCGTGAAAGTGGTTGGGAGCAACCGGGGCTCGGGCCCGAGAGCGGGTGTGCGCCGAAGTTGCCGTCGGGTGAGTGCGGCCGGGCCACCGGGCGACTCGACCGACTTGTCGGACCACCGTCCTACGCTGCTCGCCGTGCCCGACCCCGAACCCCTGCCGGTGGCAGCCCGACAGCTGGCCTTCGACGAACTCGATACTCCGCTGTACGCCACCACTTTCGTCGTCGTCGACCTGGAAACGACCGGGACCAGCCCCGATGGTGACGCGATCACCGAGATCGGGGCGGTGAAGGTGCGTGGGGGAGAGGTGCTGGGGGAGTACGCGACACTGGTGAATCCGGGGTACGAGATTCCGCCCGCCATCGTGCAGATCACCGGCATCACCACGGCGATGGTGTACGCGGCACCGCGCATCGAGGCGGTGCTGCCGGGGTTCTTCGAGTTCGCGGCCGGGGCGGTACTGGTGGCGCACAACGCCCGCTTCGACACGGCCTTTCTGAAAGCGGCCGCCGCGCGTCAGGACATCGCGTGGCCCAACCCACAGGTGCTGTGCACGGTGAAACTGGCGCGGCGGGTGCTCACCCGCGACGAGGCGCCCTCGGCCCGGCTCGGGGTGCTGGCCCGGGTGCTCGGTGCGTCCACGACCCCGACACACCGCGCCCTCGACGACGCGCGCGCCACCGTCGACGTTCTGCACGCCCTCATCGCCCGGGTCGGCAACCAGGGCGTACACAGCCTCACCGAACTGCTCGACTACCTGCCCGGTGTCACCGGAACCCAGCGGGCCAAACGAAGCTTCGCCCACGATCTGCCTGCCGCACCCGGCGTGTACCTGTTCCGTGGCCCGTCGGATGAAGTCCTCTATATAGGGACCGCGGTGAATCTGCGCCGCCGCGTGCGCACCTACTTCACCGGTTCGGAGACCCGTGGCCGGATGAAAGAGATGGTGGCGCTGGCACAACGGGTCGACCATGTGGTGTGCGCGCACGGACTCGAAGCCGGGGTGCGCGAGCTGCGGTTGCTCGCCGCCCACGCCCCGCCCTACAACCGGCGCTCGAAATTCCCGAAGCGCGGATGGTGGTTGACGCTGAGTGACGAAGCGTTCCCCCGGCTGGTCGTGGTGCGCACGCCGAGCCGCACCGCGATGGGTCCGTTCACCTCTCGGATCGATGCCGTCGATGTCGGCTCGACGATCGCCGAGTTCGCCGGATTGCGAACCTGCGCCACCCGCCTCACCCGCGCCGCGAAACACACCTGTCCGCCCGCGGTCGTCGGCGGTTGCCCCGCGGCCCGCGCCGACGGTGACCTCGACGCGCACGCCTACGCCCCGGCCGCCCAATCGGTTCGCGACCTGTTCACCGGCCGCGCCGACACTCTGCTGCGCGCCATGCTCGACCGCATCGAAACATGCTCGGCCGCCGAGCATTTCGAGGCAGCGGCCCGCTTGCGTGATCGCAGTGCCGCCGTGGTCACCAAACTGGCCCGCACCCAGCGCCTCGCCGCCCTGGCCCGCCTCACGGAACTCGTCGTCGCCCTCCCCGACGGCGCGGGCGGCTGGGAATTCTCCGTCATCCGCTACGGCCGTCTCGCCGCCGCGGGCGTAGCGCCCCGCGGTACACCCCCGATGACCGTCGTGGACCAGATCGTCGCGTCTGCCGAAACCGTCATCCCCGACGCGGCCTCCGGCTTCGACGACTCGATCCCGCCGTTGCGTGGCGCGCCCCCGGAGGAAGTCGGCGTGATCGCCCGCTGGCTCACCAGACCCGGCGCCCGCATCGTGCGGACCAGCGACGGCTACTGCGAACCGCTCCACGGTGCGGCCCGCTGGGTGGGCTGGGCCCAACTCGCGCGCTCGGCGGCGACGAGCACGAGTGAGCAGGAGCAGTACCTGGCCGCGCGGTGAGGACCCGGCACCTCGTGCGACGACGGCGACCCTGTCCTGGATCATGGACTGTGGACCCCGCATCATGGCGGGGCCCAGGGACAGGAAGTGGTGACCGATGTTCGTGAAGGTGTGTGGGTTGACCACCGAGGAGCAGATCGACTGGGCGGTCGAGCTGGGCTATTCCGCCATCGGGGTCATGGTCACACCGAAGAGCAAGCGGTACCGGACGCCCGAGCAGGCCCGGGCACTGGCCGGGTACGCGCGCGGGCGCATCACCACCTTCGCTGTCGCGCTCGAACACCGTGAGGTCACCGAGGTGGCCGACGCGTTCGACATCGTGCAGCTCTACCGGTGGGCCGACCTGCCGAACCTGGCGTTCTGCTCGTCGACCCCACCGGCCCCCGAGCAGACCAGCGAGTACTTCTTCTACGACGCCAGCGCGGGCAGCGGCGTGTTCGAGGAGTTCCCCGACTGGGTGCGCGCGCAACCGGGGCGGGTGGTGCTCGCCGGTGGGCTCGACGCCGGCAACGTCGCCGACGTCATCGACCGGCACCACCCCTACGGCGTCGACGTGTCGAGTTCGGTGGAATCGGCGCCCGGAGTGAAGAGCCGTGCGCTGATGCGGGCGTTCAAAGCGGCCACCGAGCGCCCGGAAGTTCTAGGCTGATCCCATGATTACCGCGATCGTGCTGATCCAGGCCGAGAACTCTCGCATCCCCGAGACCGCGCAGGCGCTCGCCGACACCGACGGAGTCGCCGAGGTGTACTCGTGCGCCGGCGACGTCGACTTGATCGCCATCGTGCGCGTCCGTGACCACGAGCGCATCGCCGAAGTGGTGACCGAGGGCATCGACAAGGTCGAGGGGGTGGCCCGCACCACCACCCACATCGCCTTCAAATCCTATTCGAGCGCCGACGTGGAAGCCGGCTTCTCACTGGGGGAGTAGCACTTTCCGCGCCCGTCCGGCGAGCTCAGTGCTCGTCGAGCACGTGGGTCAGTTCGGCCCAGCTCTGCATCAACTTCGCCGACGCGCCGCTGTCCACCGCGGCAGCGGCACGCTCGAGCCCGCCGGCCAGCGCCGCGTCCAGATCCAGGTCGACATCGCCCTGGCCGCGCGACAGGTCGTAGGCCACGATCGCGGCGGCCGAGTTCAGCAGTACCGCGTCACGCACCGGGCCCGGCGCCCCGGCGAACACCGCCTGCGCGATCCGGGCGTTCTCGGCGGCGTCGCCACCGCGCAACGCGTCCAGGTCCACGCGCTCGATCCCCAGCACGGTCGGATCGAGCACCGTCTGCCTGACCCGGCCACCGCTGACCACCCACACATCGGTCAGATCCGAGGTGGTGATCTCGTCGAGCCCGTCACGTCCACGCACCACCAGCGCACTGGCGCGGTAGTCGTCGGGCGTGCCGGGCACATCGGCGCCACCGGGTACCGGCAGCGCGAAGCGGCGCTGCGCGAACACCCCCGCGATCACCGGCGCCAGATCGGCGAACGCGCAGCCGATCAGTCCCGCGCGCGGCTGGGCCGGATTGGTCAGCGGGCCGAGCACATTGAACACCGTCGGGATGCCGATCTCCTTGCGCGCCGCCCCGGCGAAACGCAAGCCGGAGTGGAACAGCGGCGCGAAACAGAAACCGATCCCGGCCTCGCGCACCGACCGCGCCACCGACTCGGGTCCGAGCGCGAGCTTCACCCCGAGCGCCTCGAGCACGTCGGCGCCACCGGCCTTCGAGGAGGCGGCGCGGTTACCGTGCTTGACCACCGGCACCCCGGCCGAGGCCACCACCACCGAGGACATGGTGGAGATGTTCACCGAACCGGAACGGTCGCCGCCGGTACCGACGATGTCGACCGCGTCGCCATCGATGCGGACCAGCCGGGCGTGTCCGAGCATGCCGGACACCATCCCGGCCAGTTCGGTGGGCGTGGGGCCCTTGATCTTCATGGCCACGCCGAAGGCCGCGATCTGGGCGGCGGTGGCGTTGTCGGTGAAGATCTCGTCGATCACCCAGGTGGTGTCGTCCGCGGCCAGGTCGCCACCGTCGGCGAGGGTTCCGAGCACCTGGGGCCAGCTGCGAACGCTCATCTGCTCTCACATCTTTCGTTTCGACGACGGACGCAACCAGGTTGCGCGAAGGGCCGCGCTACCGGATCGCGGGCCCGAACAGCACGAGCGGGTCGCGCCTGAGTGGCAAGTTTAAGGGGCGGGGTGCGGTGGCTGCAGCGCGTCCCAACCATCGGCGACACCATCGTGGCGCTGGGCGAGCCCCGCCATGCGCGAGCGTTCCTGCGAGCAGGTGAGCGGATCGAGTAGTTGCACCCGCTGCAAGATGATCGGGACCAGGTCCTCGCCGGTCGTTTCGGCCACGGGCGCGGCCCGCTCGTATCCGTCGTAACCGGCGATCTCGCACGCCTGTTCGATCCGGTCGGCGGGCAGGCGCAGATGGTGGCGCAACACCGCCTCGGCGCCCCGATCGAGTTCGGTGGCCCGATCCAGCGCCGCCGAACCGGCTTCGGCGTCGTCGAAGCTCGACGCCACCACCACCAGATCGGTGCGCGCCGGATCCAGCGCCTCGGGTTGCCCGCCGAACAGGCGCCGCCACATCCGCACCACGACCATTGCCGCCTCCTCGTCTCAGGTTATCCACATCCAACGCTGTCACAATGGGTTGGCGCGCGCCGGTTGCCAACACGCCGACAGACGCGGTGGACCCCCTCTGTACGTGGGTTTTCCGATTCGCGCGACAAACTTTCGTACCCGGGTACAGCTGTCGTACTACGAAGAGTCATACTTACCCCGTGACGACCGCAGTAGGCACCCCAGGATCGGCCATTACTCAGCGTGTGCATTCGCTGAACCGGCCCAACATGGTCAGCGTCGGAACCATCATCTGGCTGTCGAGCGAGCTGATGTTCTTCGCCGGCCTCTTCGCGATGTACTTCGTTGCGCGCGCGCAAGCGCACGGCAACTGGCCCCCGGAGCCGACCGAGCTGAATCTCGCGCTGGCCGTCCCGGTGACGGCGGTGCTGATCGCTTCGTCGTTCACCTGCCAGATGGGCGTGTTCGCCGCGGAGCGGGGCGATGTGTTCGGCCTGCGCCGCTGGTACACGATCACCCTGCTGATGGGCACGTTCTTCGTGCTCGGACAGGGGTACGAGTACTACCACCTGGCCCATGAGGGCACCACCATCGCGGGCAGTTCCTACGGCTCGGTCTTCTACATCACCACCGGCTTCCACGGTCTGCACGTGATCGGCGGTCTGATCGCGTTCGTGTACCTGCTCGTTCGCACCACGCTGAGCAAGTTCACCCCCGCCCAGGCCACCGCCGCCATCGTGGTGTCCTACTACTGGCACTTTGTCGACATCGTCTGGATCGGGCTGTTCGCCACGATCTACTTCGTCAGTTAGCCCGCGGGCACACAGCATTTGCACAAGTCGGTTCCGTCTACTCCAAAGGGACTACAGATGAGTTCATCTCCCCCGTCGGCCCCCGAGCCCGCAGGCCCCGGCAGCGGTCCCGCCGCTGAGGCGTCCAAGCAGACGCGTAAGCAGCGTCGCGCCCGCCGTCGTATCGCGGGTGCGCTCGCGCTGATGGTCGGCTTGGTCGGAGCCGGCTTCTTGGCCACCGCGCTCACCCCCGAGCCGCAGGTCGCCACCGCGAACGAAGACCAGTCCGCGCTGATCCGTGAGGGCAAGCAGCTCTACGACACCTCCTGCATCACCTGCCACGGTGCGAACCTGCAGGGTGTGGAAGACCGTGGACCCAGCCTGATCGGTGTCGGCGAGGCCGCCGTCTACTTCCAGGTTTCCTCCGGCCGTATGCCCATGGTGCGCAACGAAGCCCAGGCCATGCGCAAGCCGGAGAAGTTCGACGCGCATCAGACCGACGCGCTCGGTGCCTACATCGCCGACAACGGTGGCGGCCCCACCGTGATCCGCGACGCCAACGGTGAGATCGCCCAGGAATCGCTGCGCGGCGACGACATCGGTCGCGGCTCCGAGCTGTTCCGCATGAACTGCGCCTCCTGCCACAACTTCACCGGTCGTGGCGGCGCGCTGTCGAGCGGCAAGTTCGCCCCGCCGTTGGACCCGGCCAGTGAGGCGCAGATCTACACCGCGATGCTCACCGGCCCGCAGAACATGCCGAAGTTCTCCGACCGGCAGCTGACGCCGGAAGAGAAGCGCGACATCGTCGCCTACGTCAAGAACGTCGCGGAGGAAGGGTCGCCCGGCGGCCTGTGGGACCTCGGCGGTTTCGGTCCGGCCACAGAGGGCTTGGCGATCTGGGTCATCGGCATCACTGCCGTTGTCGGCGCCGCAATGTGGATCGGGTCTCGGTCATGACCCGTCAGCGCCCGGAGGCGGTAGCTCGCGTAACCACGCAGGGCGCCGGGGCATGCCCGATTGGATACAGCTCATGAGTGGACAGGAGCACAGCGACATGGGTCGCGAACCCACCGAAGACGAACTGGACGCGATGTCGCGTGAGGAGCTGGCAGCGCTCGGCACCGCACGCGACGACGTCGACGTCGTGTACCGCGGCGAACGCTGGCCGGTGCCCGGCACCAAGGCCGAGAAGCGCGCCGAGCGTGCCGTCACGTTCTGGTTCGCCGTCTCCGGCCTGGCCGCCGCCGCGCTGATCGGTGTCTTCCTGTTCTGGCCGTGGGAGTGGAAGGGCAACGGCGAGGAAGGCCACGGCGCCTACTCGCTGTACACCCCGCTGATCGGTCTGACCTTCGGTATCTCGGTGCTGGTCATCGGTATCGCGGTGGTGCTGATCCGCAAGCGGTTCATCCCGTCCGAGATCTCCATCCAGCAGCGCCACGACGGCCCGTCCGACGAGGTCGAGCGCCGCACGCTGGCCGCCGAGCTCCAGGACGCGCTCGACACCTCCACCCTGGGCCGCCGCAAGATGATGCTCGGTACCGCAGGCGCCGGTGTCGGTGTCCTCGGTATCGGCGCCGCGCTGGTGTTCATCGGCGGCATGGTGAAGAACCCGTGGGCCAAGGGCGACAAGTCGCCGCTGTGGGTGTCGGGCTGGACCCCGGACTACCCGGGCGAGACCGTCTACATCCGCCGCGACACCGGTCGTCCCGACGACATCGTGCTCGTGCGCCCCGAGGATCTGGACGCGGGCTCCATGGAAACCGTGTTCCCGTGGAAGGAGAAGTGGCGCGGAGATTCGCACGCGACCCTGCAGTCGCTGCGCGGTATCCGCAACGCCGTCATGCTGATCCGCCTGCGCACCGAGGACGCCGAGAAGGCGATCAAGCGCAAGGGCCAGGAGAGCTTCAACTACGGCGACTACTTCGCCTACTCGAAGATCTGCACCCACCTGGGCTGCCCCACCTCGCTGTTCGAGCAGCAGACCAACCGAATCCTGTGCCCGTGCCACCAGTCGCAGTTCTTGGCGACCGAGTGGGGTAAGCCGATCTTCGGTCCGGCTGCCCGCGCGCTGCCTCAGCTGCCGATCACCGTCAACTCCGGGGGCTTCCTGGTCGCCGCGGGCGACTTCATCGAGCCGCTCGGCCCGGCCTTCTGGGAGCGTCGTTCATGAGTGCTGGAACTATGGCCGCCAACCAGGTCAACGAAATGGACGAGCGGTATCGCGCCGCGGCGTTCGTGAAACGGTCGATCAACAAGGTCTTCCCGACCCACTGGTCGTTCCTGCTCGGTGAGATCGCGCTGTACGCGTTCATCATCCTGCTGCTGTCGGGTATCTACCTGACGCTGTACTTCGATCCGTCGCTGGCACACGTGGTCTACGACGGCGCCTACCAGCCGCTGCGCGGTGTCAGCATGTCGCGGGCCTACGAGACGACACTGAACATCTCCTTCGAGGTGCGCGGTGGTCTGTTCGTCCGCCAGATCCACCACTGGGCGGCGCTGCTGTTCGCGGCCTCGATCATCATCCACCTGTTCCGCATCTTCTTCACCGGCGCTTTCCGCAAGCCGCGTGAAGGCAACTGGGTGATCGGTTCGCTGCTGCTGATCCTGGCGATGTTCGAAGGCTTCTTCGGCTACTCGCTGCCCGACGACCTGCTCTCCGGAACCGGTCTGCGCGCCGCGTTCTCCGGTATCACCATCGGTATCCCGGTGGTCGGTACCTGGATGCACTGGCTGATCTTCAACGGTGACTTCCCCGGCGACATCATCATCCCGCGCCTCTACATCGCGCACGTGCTGCTGCTGCCCGGCATCATCCTGGCGCTGATCGGCGCGCACGTGGCGCTGGTCTGGTACCAGAAGCACACCCAGTTCCCCGGGCCCGCCCGCACCGAGCACAACGTGGTCGGCGCGCGCATCATCCCGGTGTTCGCCGCCGATCAGGGCGCGTTCTTCGCCTTCACCCTGGGCATCGTCGGCATCATGGGTGGTGTCCTGCAGATCAACCCGGTGTGGAACATCGGTCCGTACAACCCATCGCAGGTCTCGGCCGGTTCACAGCCCGACTTCTACATGATGTGGACCGACGGTATGGCACGTCTGATGCCTGCCTGGGAGATCTATCTCGGCAACTACACCATTCCCGCGGCCTTCTGGGTGGCGTTGGTGATGGGCCTGGTGTTCACGCTGCTGATCGCCTACCCGTGGATCGAGAAGCGGCTCACCAACGACCACACCGCCCACCACAACCTGCTGCAGCGTCCGCGCGACGTGCCCGTCCGTACCGCGATCGGCGCCATGGCAATCACGTTCTACGTGATCCTGACGCTGTCGTGTGTCAACGACATCATCGCGCTGAAGTTCGACATCTCGCTGAACGCGACCACCTGGATCGGTCGCATCGGTGTGCTGCTGCTGCCGCCGCTGGCGTACTTCATCGCCTACCGGTTCTGCATCGGTCTGCAGCGCAGCGACCGGGCGGTGCTCGAGCACGGCATCGAGACCGGTGTGATCAAGCGGCTGCCCCACGGTGAGTACATCGAGGTGCACCAGCCGCTGGGTGGGGTCGACGCACACGGCCACGCCATCCCGCTGGAATACCAGGGCGCCCCGGTGCCCAAGAAGATGAACAAGCTGGGTTCGGCCGGCAAGCCGGGTACCGGCAGCTTCCTGCGGGCCGATCCGAAGGCCGAGGGCGACAGCTGGGCCGAGATCGAGGAGAACGAGGAGCACCGGATGCTCGCCGTTCTCGCCGAGCAGCAGGCCATCGCCAACGAGCGCGAGCCCAACGGTCACTGACCGCGCACCTCGCGAACCACGAAGGCCCCGAGTCACATTCGACTCGGGGCCTTCGTCGCGTTCTCAGAGCCGCGGGGTGCGCCGGTAGGACTCGATGGCCTCGAACTTGGCCAGGTTGTGGCGAGCGTCGGCGAGCGCGTCGTGGGCGTCGTCGGGGATCGGGGGCAGTTCCGGGCTGCCGTGGGCCACCCAGTGCTGGCGTAGCTCGTTGGTGTAGCGCGGCATGCCCTTGGGCAGCGCGGTCATGTCGCCCCACAGCTGGCACAGGGCCACGTGATCGTAGGCGGCGACCCAGGCCCACAGCTCGGGCTGCACGCTCGCGCGGGGCAGGAAGAACTTGAACAGATCGTCGCGGATCTGCTGGCGGGTGCGATACAGCGACGACCCGGCGGGCGGCAACTTGGGCAGCACGTGCTTGCGGACCCACGGCCCAGCTCGCCCCGCGTCGAATTCGGTGGACACGGCGTAGTACTCGCGCCCGTCCTCACAGACGACGCCGATCGAGATCAGATCGATCGTCACTCCGTCCTCGATGAATTCCGAGTCGTAGAAATATCGCAGGGAGATCGCCTCTTCGTGCCGGTGGGTGGCCCGTGCCGTCCGACGCGACGACACAGGCGCGAACCCACGATGGGTTGACGAAACCCTATGTCGGCGCTACGCGCGCACTTCGCACGGGTCGCACCTACTTCGCGCGCACTTCGCACAGCTACTTCGCACGCGCATCGCGGGTACTCGAAGCGCGGTAGCGGGTACGCCGGATATTCGCCCGGTGGCGCGAGTCGTATTCTGATCTCGTGACCTGGACCGTCGACGTACCCATTGACCGCCTGCCGGAACTGCCGCCGTTGCCCGCCGAACTGCGCAGGCGCCTCGACGCGGCTCTGGCCCGCCCCGCCCTGCAGCAGCCGTCCTGGGACGCCGACGAGGCCGCCACGATGCGCACCGTGCTCGAGAGCGTGCCGCCGATCTGCCTGCCCGCCGAAGTCGAGGATCTCAAGACACAGCTGGCGCAGGTGGCCCGTGGTGAAGCGTTCCTGATGCAAGGCGGTGACTGCGCCGAAACCTTCGCCGACAACACCGAACCGCACATCCGCGGCAACATCCGCACCCTGCTGCAGATGGCGGTGGTGCTCACCTACGGTGCGAGCATGCCGGTGGTGAAGATGGCCCGCATCGCCGGGCAGTACGCCAAACCGCGCTCCTCCGACACCGACGCCCTCGGACTCACCTCCTACCGCGGCGACATGGTCAACTCCCTGGTCGCCGACGAGGCGCTGCGCCGCCACGACCCGTCGCGCCTGGTCCGTGCCTACGCCAACGCCAGCGCCGCGATGAACCTGGTGCGCGCCCTGACCAGTGCGGGCACCGCCGACCTGCACCGCCTGCACGACTGGAACCGTGATTTCGTGGCCCAGTCGCCCGCCGGCGCGCGCTACGAGACCCTGGCCGAGGAAATCGACCGCGGCCTGCGATTCATGGCCGCCTGCCAGGTGAACGACCCGAGCCTCAAAACCGCGCGCATCTACGCCTCACACGAGGCGCTGGTACTGGACTACGAACGCGCCATGCTTCGGCTCAGCGAAAGCGAAACCGGGGAACCGCTGCTCTACGACCTCTCGGCGCACTTCCTGTGGATCGGGGAACGCACCCGTCAGCTCGACGGCGCGCACGTCGCGTTGGCCGAACTGCTCGCCAACCCGATCGGGCTGAAAATCGGGCCGACCACCACACCCGAGCAGGCGGTGGAATACGTCGAACGGCTGGACCCGAACAACCAGCCCGGACGGCTCACCCTGGTGGCGCGCATGGGCAACGGCAAGGTGCGTGACGTGCTGCCGCCGATCATCGAGAAGGTGCAGGCCACGGGGCACCAGGTGATCTGGCAGTGCGATCCGATGCACGGCAACACGCACGAGTCGTCCACCGGGTTCAAGACGCGCCACTTCGACCGCATCGTCGACGAGGTGCAGGGGTTCTTCGAGATCCACCATGCGTTGGGTACTCATCCCGGTGGGTTGCACATCGAGCTGACCGGGGAGAATGTCACCGAATGCCTTGGTGGGGCGCAGGATATTTCTGATCTTGATCTCAGTGGTCGGTATGAGACTGCGTGTGATCCTCGGTTGAACACACAGCAGTCGTTGGAGCTGTCGTTTCTGGTTGCGGAGATGCTGAGGTAGTTCTGAGGGGCGTCAGTCCTCGAAGGTCGGGGAGTGGGGTGGGTTTCGGTGGGCTGGCGCGGGGGTGGGTTCGGTGGGCTGGCCATGGAAGAACGGGACCGACGCGCCGAGGAAAGCCGGGAGAGCGAGGCGCGCCACCGCCGGGATGGGTTTCAGTGGGCTGGCACCGGGTGTTCGCTGGTGGCGGGGCGAGGCGCGTTTGGGGGGCGTCGCTACTCGGAGCCGGGGAGCGTGGGGCTGGGGGTGAGGGTTCGGTGGGCTGCCGCTGGGGTGTTCGCTGGTGGGCGTGGCCAGGGATGTTTGGGGTGTGGTGTTCGGGGAAGGTGCGGGCTGTGTTTTTTGAGCGCTGGCGCGCTCGAGTTCGCGGCCCCCACGGGCCGCCGGTCAGCGCTCGAGACTGGCGCTTCGCGCTGCGCTTCGAGCGCTGACCGGCGGCCCGGCCGCGAACCGCCGCTGCGCGGCGGACCCTCCTCGAGGTCGGGTCGTGCGGGGCTGGGAGTGCGGGAGGTGGCGGACTTGGTGTGTGGTGGGTGGCCGGGGAGTGCGGGAGTGCGGCGTAGTCGGGTGGTGCTGGTGGCTGGGAGTGCGGGAGTTGGCGCACTCAGGTGATGCTGGGTGGCTGAGGGAGTGCGGTAGGTGGCGGACTTGGAGTGTGGCGGGTTCGGGGTGTGCTGTGGGTGGTGGGGTCTTGGTGAGCGAGGCGTGTAGGGGTGGTGGCCTCGGGGTCAGCGGTTACCGTGTCCTGGGTTTTCCTTTTTCTTCTCTTTTTCCTTGTCGGGCTTGTTCGGGGCGCGGTCTCTTCAAGGTAGGGCGGTTAGCGTTACTACGCTGCCCGCCTCCACATTCGTGTTGATTCCGGGCACTTGGCCGATCACCAGTGAGCTGTCGGAGTCGGTCAGTGACTTGACTTCGACTCGCAATCCGAGTTGCTGGAGTTTGTCTCGGGCGCTGCCCACGGACTTGCCCATCACGTTGGGTACTGTGACCGCGCTCGACACGATGAGGGTGACGCTGTCGCCGGACTGCAATGTGGCGCCCACTGCGGGGTCGGTGCCGATCGCTTTGTCGCCCTCGACGCTCTTGTCGTACTGCACCCGGGTGTCGCGCACGGTGAGACCGGCGGTGGTCAGTGCCTCCGCGGCCTCTTCGGCGGTTTTGCCGCGCACGTCGGGCACGTTCACCGGTTGCGAGCCCTTGCTGCGATACACCTTCACCTGCGCGCCCATCGGCAGGACGGTGCCCGGCGCGGGATCGACCCTGGCCAGCGAACCCTTGGGGGCGGTGCTGGGGGTTTCGCCGCTGTCGATCGGCTGTAGACCCATGTCGCGGATCGCCTCGTTGGTGGCGCTGATCGAGTCACCGGGTTTGATGTTCTCGGGCACCCGGGGTTTGCCGTTGGAGATGAGCACGGCGACGGTGGAGCTCTTGGTCACCCGCGAACCGGCGGTCGGCTCGGTACCCACCACACCGCCGACGGGAATGGTGTCGGAGGCCTTCTGCCGCAGCACCGTCTCGAAACCGGCCTCCTCGAGCACGGCGACGGCGCGTTCGGAGTCCATCCCCGCGATCGGTGGCACGGCGGTGTAGCGGCCCACCCCGAGCCACCAGCCGCCGATACCGACGAGCAGGGTGAGCGCGGTGACGATGCTGACCCACAGCAGGCCGGTGCGGCGAGCGTGCTCACCGCTCCCGGCGAGCCGGTTCTGCTGGGGAACCGGGTGCGGGGCGTATTCGTCGGGTCGTGGGCGTTGCGCGGTCACCACCCGGGTGTGCTGGGGGCCGGCCATCGGCGCGGGGTGATCGGGTGCCGGAGCATGATGGGCGGCAACCGGGTTCGGCGGCGGGGGCGTCGGCGGGACCGGATAGGTCTCGCTGAGGTGTTCGGCCGAATCCTGGGGAGCGGGGACCCGGTACGGGGGCAGGCTCAGCGTCATCGCGATCGACTGCAGGGTCGCGGCCATCTCGTTGGCATCGGCGTACCGTTGCGCGGGGTCGCGGGAGGTGGCCCGGGCGACCAGTTCGTCGAACTCCGGAGGCACACCGCCGATGAACTCACTCGGCGCGGGCACGTCGTTCTCGACGCGCTGGTAGGCCACCGACAGCGAATTGTCGCCGGTGAACGGCACTCGGCCGGTGAGCAGTTCGAAGATCAGCAGACCGAACGAGTACACATCCGAGCGCGCGTCGGCGGTGCCGGTGGTGACCTGCTCGGGCGAGAGGTAGGCGGCGGTGCCCAGGATCACGCTCGCGGAGGTGGTGTTGGCCGCGGCGACCGCGCGCACCAGGCCGAAGTCGGCGATCTTCACCTCGCCCGCATCCGATATCAGCACGTTCTCGGGTTTCACGTCACGGTGCACCAGGCCCGCGTCGTGGGCGGTGCCGATCGCGCGCAGCACCGGCTCGGCCACGGCGCGCACGGCATGCGGGGGCATCGGGCCGCGTTCGCGCAACAGTTCACGCAATGTGCCGCCCTCGACCAATTCCATGATCAGGAACGGGTGTTCGCCGTCTATGCCCTGGTCGTACACGGCCACCAGGGACGGATGCTTGAGCTTGGCGACCGCGCGCGCCTCGAACTCGAAACGGCTCAGGAACTGGGGGTCACCGGCGAACTTGGGGTCCATCACCTTGATCGCCACCGGACGATCCAGCCGGGTGTCGGTCCCGCGGAAGACCATCGACATTCCGCCGCGAGCGATCGGCGCGTCGATGCGATAGCGCCCTTCCAGCATCTGGCCGATCAAGTGATGTCCTCCGGCATTCAACTGGCCGCCGGGTGCGGCCACCACGATGGTAACCGGGTGGTGTCGGCATGCCAGACGATGCGTGCGCCCCGACACGTACTACCGTTATCGAGGTGAGTGCCTTCCCCTGCAGCGACGACGTGCTGCCCGACGCCGAAAACATCGTCTCGCTCCCCGAGGCGGCCGATATACTCGGCGTCCCGATCACCGCGGTGCACCAACTCCTGCGCGACCACCAGGTCCTCGCGGTCCGCCGCAACGGTGTCGCAGGCATCCCCTCCCGCTTCTTCGACGACGAGGACGAGATCGTCCGCATGCTCCCCGGTGTGATCACGGTGATGCGTGACGCCAAGTACACCGACGAGGACATCCTCGGCTGGCTCTACACCGACGACCCCAGCCTCCCGGGTCGCCCCGTCGATGCCCTGCACAGTCAGTTGGCCCGCGAGGTGGTCCGCCGCGCCCACGCCGAACCCCTCTGATCGGGGTCCTTGCCGCCCGCTCGTGCGGTCAGCGACTGGCGAAATCGTGCGAGCGGGCGCTTCCGAATCAGAAAATCGACTGATCGAAGTCCGATCGCACGTTTACGCCGAGTAGGGCGCCGCAGGCACATCCCAGCCCGATGAGGCCCGCGCGCCGACACAACTCCACCGACACCGGTGGATCAGTGCCGGGTGGCGAAAGCTCTGGCGGCCACGGTGATCCGGCGATGGCCGGGGACGGTCGCGCGGGTGGTGAACACCTGGAAGTCGATCGCCTCGATCCGGTCGAGAATCTCGGCGTAGAGGGTGGCGGCGGTGTGGATCGCCGGGCGTACCCGGGGGTTCAGTAGCTCGATGCCGGGGACGGCGTGCCGGTACATGTCGCGGTTCACGGCGATCAGGTGCGCCAGTGCGCGCCGGACAGGCTGGTCGGTTCGGCCTGTCGACCGGCAGGCGCGCAGGCGCGCCTCACCGACGCCGAACGGCGCCAGCTCGTCGGCGGGCAGATAGACGCGCCCGCGGTCGAGGTCCTCGGCGACATCGCGCAGGAAATTGGTGAGCTGGAACGCCTCGCCCAGCGCGGCGGCGGCCGGTTCGGCTTCGGCGACCGGGACCACGGTGCCCAGGACCGGCAGCAGTTGCAATCCGATGGCCGCTGCCGACCCGCGCATGTACTCACGCAGCTCGGCCATGGTGGCGTAGCGGGTGTGGTGCAGGGGAGTGCCGGGGACGTCCATGCGCATCGCGTCGAGGAATGTCCAGATGTGGGTGTGCGCGATGTCGTAGCGGCCGATGGTGTCGGCGGTGGCGGTGATGATCTGGCGCCGCAGAAGATCGGTGCTGTCGATGTCGCCTTGCGCGAGGACCGAGCGCAGTTGACTTTCGACCAGGTCGAGATGGTCGGCGGGGGAGGCATCGTTGTGGGCAGGGCTGCGTTGCGCCGAGCGGTCACGGGGGTCGAGGACGTGTGCGGTGTTGTCGGCGTGGTCGACGATGTCGTCGACCATCCGCGCGAACGCGTACAGCGCGTGTACCGCCCGGCGGCGGTCCGGCGACAGCAACGCGGTGGCCAGGTAATAGGTGCGCCCGTGTTCGGCGGCGATGCGGCGGCAGGTCGCGTACGCGGCCTCGAGTTCATGGCGGCCGGTCAGGGCGCGCGAGGTGCGGGCCGGTGCGCTCACGATCGGGCTCCGGTCAGGCCGTGCCGGGGGCGCTGATCGCTCATGTCCGAAGCGACGGCGCCGGTTCGAGCTGGGCGGCGTGGGAGCCGGCTTTGCGCAGGTGCAGCGGGTCGACGTGGCGCAGCGACACCGCGGCCACGACGGCGGCGAAGGTGGCCAGCGCTACGTGCCAGAAGTTGTAGAGGCCGATCGAACCGTCGGGCTGGAACACCAGCATCAACCACGTACAGATACCGACCAGCCACATCAGGGTCCGGGTGGACAGCGCGAACCCGGCAGCCACCGCCAGCGGCCACGAGTAGTACCAGGGCAGGGCCGCGGGGGAGAGCAGCACGATCGCGACGAACGCGACGATGATGCCCATGACGGCCTCGCGTTCGCTGTGCCGGAACCGCCACCAGGTGGCGACGAGTACCACGACCAGCGCGACCTTGCCCAGGTCACGCGTGACCGACAGCACCTCGTCCTGCGTCCACGGCGTCACCCAGGTGACGATGTGCGCCAGGATGGTCGGCAGCGAGAGCCAGTTGATGATCTTGTTCGAGCCCTGCAGCGCGGTGACCCAGCCGAAGCCGACCCCCGCGATGACCGAGGCGGCGCCGAACACCGCCGCGAAGACACAGACCCCGATACCGGCGATCTTGGTGAACACCAACAGCGGATGTGGCATGTCGGCGGAGGGGCGAGCCGCGTCGGGATGTTTCTGTTCTTCCGACAGTGCCGCGTCGGAATCCGCGCGATCCCGCCGTTGGGCCGCTCGGCGTTCCTTCTCGTGCAGGATCCAGATCCACACCAGGAACGGCAGGGCCACGCCCGCGGTCGCCTTGATCGCGACGCCGATGGCGACCACCACGATGCCGGCCACATGATGGCGTTCGAGTACCAGCGCGATGCCGGCGCACATCAGCCCGACCATCAGCATCTCGTTGTGCACGCCGCCGATGAGGTGGATCAGCACCAGGGGATTGAGCACCGCCAGCCACAGCGCGACCGTCGGCTTCCCGCCGAGATGCTTGGTCAGATACGGCACGGCCCACATCATCAGCGCCAGACCGGGCAGCATGACGATGCGCAGCGCGATGGTCCCGGCGATCACATTGTCGCCGGTGAGTGTGGTGACCGCGCGGCCGATCAGCAGGAACACGGGTCCGTACGGCGCGGTGGTGGTGGTCCAGACCGTGCTCACGTTGTCCAGCAGCACACCGGGATTGGCGACCGGACCCACCTGATACGGGTCGAAACCGTCGCGCAGCAGGGCGCCCTGGGCGAGGTAGGAGTAAGCGTCGCGGCTGAACATCGGCGCGGCGAACAGCAGCGGGGTGATCCAGATGCCGACGATGGCGCGCAGTTCGTTGAGCGTGACCCGCTCGGCGTCCTTGCTCAAGGTGTTGCGACCCAGGCGCACCCACGCGGTGATCATCATCAGCACGCCGATCCAGATGACGATCGTCGACAGCGCGTACCCGTGGCCGAACCGCAGCCACGACAGGTGCAGCGCTTCGAGCAGCGGGTCGCGTTTGCGGACAGCGCCCGCGCCGAAGCCGCCGACGGTGATCATGATCGCGCCGAAGAAACCCATCAGGGCCGCGTGGCCCTCGGGACTGCGGGCGAAATCGCCTACGGTGCGCAGCCGCGACCGGACGCCGGGATCGGTCCCGGTGGGCAGGTGGCGCTGCGGTTCGAGGGTGCGCGTGGTGTCCATGGGGCCTACGGTCGTCTCGGGGAGCGGCATGTTCGGTCGGTCCCCCCGGATGGTCGGCGGTCGTAACCGCGAGCTGATAAGTCGGCCGTCAGTTTACGGCTTCAACTTGGAACACTAACCCGGTGGTCGGTGCCGGTGCGCGTCCGGCTGCCGGTGATTCGTGCCGCCGCCAGCTTGCCCGACAGCAGCGTGGTGGGCACACCCACCCCCGGTGTGGTGCCACAACCTGCGAGAACAACGTTGTCCACGCCCCTTGGCAGGTTGCGTGGCCGGAACGGGCCGGTCTGCCGGAACAGGTGCGCCACCGAGAACGGTGTGCCCGCGATCATGCCCTGGGCGGCCCAGGTGGCGGGGGTGTCGAGGTGATCGACGCGGAAGTGATCGGCGATGCCGGTGTAACCGCGCTGTTCGAGCACGGTCAGCAGCTCGCGCAGATAGGCGGGGCCGAGGCGCTCCCAGTCGAGGGGAGCGGCCGTGAGGTTGGGGCACGGCGCCAGCACCGACAGCGGTTCCCAGCGGCCGTCGGCCCGGTCGACCAACTGCCCGGGGTCGGTCAGGGCGGGCCGGGTCAGCAGCAGCGACGGGTCGCTCATCAGTTGCCCGCGGCCCCTGCGCGCGGCGATCTCGCGGAACGTCCGCGACCAGGCGGCGCCGAAATCGATGGTGTGGTGTGCCTGAACCGGCCACTGCGCGGCGACCTCGGCGGGCACGGTGCCGTGGGCGACGACCGCCGACGGCGAGGCCCGCAGACCGCGCCGGTTGCGCAGGCCGAAGCGGTGCAGGGAACCGAGGTCGGTGGTGAGGACCACCGCGTCGCAGGGGAATCGGCGGCCGTCGGTGGTGCGTACGGCTTCGGCGTGCCGGGCGCGCGGCCCGGTGCTCGGGGAGCCGGCGGGGGCGCGCGGTGTTGCCGACGCCGTGCTCGGGCCGTCGGCGAGGGAGCCGGATGTTGCCGATGTGGTGGTGTCGGCGAGGCCGTGCTGTCGGTCGCCGTCTGTGCTCGGCGGTGTGCCGGTCGGATCGGAGGCGCTCGGCCCGGTCGCGTAGTCGAGGCCCGCGACTTCGGCTTCGAGTACGAGGCGACCGCCCGCGGCGGTGAAAGCGTCGGCGAGCGCGGTCGTGACGGCTCGCATCCCGCCTTCCGGGAAGTAGACGCCCAGGCAGGTGTCCATGTTCGGGATGGCGCCGTAGACCGCCAGCGCCCGATCCGGTGACATCCCCGCATACAGTGCCTGGAAGGTGAACAGCCTGGTGAGCCGCTCGTCGCGCAGATATGACCGCACCCGTGGGCCGAGTTTGCCGAAGCCGCCGAGCCGGGCCAGCGCGGTCAGGGCGGAGCGGGCCGCGGGGGTGCGCACCATGTCCAGCGGCGAATCGAAGTCGGCGTTCATGAACTCGTCGAATTCGGCGTCGTAGATCCGGCCCAGCCAGGCACGCAGTCGGCGGTAGTTCCGGGATTCGGCCGGGCCACAGGTGCGTTCGACTTCGGCGGCCATCTGCTCGGCATCGTCGAACACCCGGATATCGGTGCCGTCGGCGAAGCGGGCGTGATAGGCCGGGGTGAGGCGGTGGATTCGCAGGCCGACGCTGTCTCTGGTGTGCCCGACCGCGGCCAGGGCGTCGTCGACGGTTTCGGGCAGCGTCAGTACCGTTGCCCCGCTGTCGATGTCGTAGTCCGCGAACCGGTAACGGCCGACTCGCCCGCCCGGATGATCGGCTCGTTCGAGCACCGTCACCTCGTGGCCGGCGCCACGCAGATGCAGCGCGGCGGCCAACCCGGCCAACCCGGCACCGACCACCACGACATGATCGTTGGATCCGACAACAGTTTTCACAACAACCTCAAGCGGTGCGGCGGGTGGCGGCCAGCGCCATGTCGTAGAGCAGCTTCTTGGCGGGGCCGGTGGTGGTGCTGACGGCGATCGCGTTCAGACCCGAGTGCGTGAGGTCGCGGATGCGGCCTTCCACGTCGTCGACCGCGCCCAGGTCTTTGAGTACGGTCCGCAACCGGTCGACGTCGGCGTCGGAGAGGTCGGTGCCCAGCCCGGTGCGGATCAGCGCGGCCGACTCGGGGTCGGCGCGGCGCAGCCCCTCGGCGATCAGCACGGTGCGCTTGCCCTCGCGCAGGTCGTCGCCGGACGGTTTGCCGGTGACGGCCGGGTCGCCGAACACCCCGAGCAGATCGTCGCGCAACTGGAAGGCGATGCCCACGTCGGTGCCGTAGACGCGCAGCGCCGCGACGAGATCGTCATCGGCGCCGGCCAGCGCCGCGCCCAGGTGCAGGGGCCGTTCGATCGTGTACGCGGCGGTCTTGTACCGGTTGATCCGCAACGCGGCCTCGACCGATTCGTCGCCACCGGCCTCACCGTTGATGTCGAGGAGCTGCCCGCCGAGCACCTCGGTGCGCATCCGCGCCCAGACCGGCGCGAACCTGGCCAGGGCGGCCGGGTCGAGTCCGGCCTCGTGCACCAGGTCGTCGGCCCAGGCGAGGGCGAGATCGCCGATGAGGATGGCGACCGCCGAACCGTAGGCGGCGCCGTCGCCGGGCCAGTGTGCCGCGCGATGCCGGTCCTCGAAGTCGATGTGCACGGTGGGGAAGCCGCGGCGGGTGCGGGAGGAATCGATGATGTCGTCGTGCACCAGCGCGCACGCCTGCACCAGTTCCAGCGCCGAACACGCGGTGAGTACGGCGGCCGCGTCCGGACCGGCCGGGTCGCCACCGGCGCCGAGCCAGCCCGTCCACGCGAAACCCGGCCGGGTCCGCTTGCCGCCGCGCACCACGAACTGGGCCAGCGCCTCGGCGGCATCGACGAAGACCGGACCCAGCGGGTCGACGATCTCACGCCGGGTGGTGAAGAAGCTGGTGAGCACCCGTTCGACCGCGCCGACAAAGGCCGGAGTGCCCGGTGTCAGCGCGGTGAGGTCGACCGAGTTCAGCGCGTCGGCGGCGGACCGGGAGAGCGGGGTACCGATTCCGGCGGTCAGGGCGGCCTCCATGTACGGGCGTGGGCGAGTAGATCAGCCGGTTGCGCACTCGACGATACGACTCCAGCGTTGGTTCGAACGATACGCGGGCCACGCGCCGCCCCCGCCCCCGCACGCCCCCCGCTGCGACCTACCCCACACCGTCGCGCCTGCCGGCACGGCCCTGCTGCGACCTACCCGCACCGTCGCGCCTGCCGGCGCACGGCCCTGCTGCGACCTACCCGCACCGTCGCGCCTGCCGGCGCACGGCCCTGCTGCGACCTACCCGCACCGCCGCCCCGCCGCCGCACGGCCCTGCTCCGCCCCCGCACCGCCGTGCCCGCCGGCGCGCGGCCCCGTTGTGCCCCGCCCCCCAGGAGCGCCCCCCGCACGTCCACCCTCCTTGACGTGCGATGTCCCTCGTCCGCGCTGCGCCGGGGTCGCGTCGGTGGTGGGGTTGACCGGTCGGCTCCGTGGCGTCCGGGCCTCCCACTACACTGAACCGGTGGATTTCGACAATGGACGGGGACGTTCGACCCCAGATCGACCCGCCCAGCGGTCGTCGGTCGTCTCGAACACCCCCTCGGTGGTGCAGAGCCTGCGCACGCACTCGGGCAGCGGTGTGCCGTTCTCCGTCGAGTTCAACCCGCCCCGCGACGCGGCTGGCGAGGCTCGGCTGTGGCGCGCGGTGCGTGAGTTCGAATGCATGCATCCCGCGTTCGTCTCGATGACCTACGGTGCGGGTGGCTCCACCAAGGACCGGACCGTGCGCATCACCGGTGAACTGGCCACCGAGACCACCCTGCTGCCGGTCGCCCACCTGACCGCCGTCGGCCACAGCCTCAGTGAACTGCGCGCCCTCGTCGGTTCCTACGCCGATTCCGGCATCCGCAACCTGCTGGTCCTGCGCGGCGACCCGCCGGGTGACCCGCTCGGTGAGTGGCGCAAGCACCCCAGTGGCGTCGAGTACGCCGAGGAGTTGGTCCGCATCGTGCGCGACCTCGGTGACTTCCACGTCGGAGTCGCCTCGTTCCCACAGGGCCACCACCGCTCGCCCGACCTCGAGCACGACACTCGCTTCCTGGCCGCGAAACTGCGTGCGGGCGCGGAGTATTCGATCACCCAGATGTTCTTCGACGTCGAGCACTACCTGCGTCTGCGCGATCGGGTGATCGCCATGGACCCCATCGAGGGCGCCAAGCCGATCATCCCCGAACTGATGCCGATCACTTCCCTGCGCACGGTCCAGCGCGCCGAAGAACTGTGCGGGCGCCCCCTGCCCCCCGACGTCATCGCGCGTCTCACCCGTGCCGCGGGCACCGGCCCCGAGGAAGACCGCGCCGCCGTCCGCGCCGAAGGCATCCAGATCGCCACCGAAATGGCGCAGCGCCTCACCGAGGAAGGCGCCCCCTGCCTGCACTTCATCACCCTCAACTTCGCCAAAGCCACCAGCGAGGTCCTCACCAACCTCGGCTACGGCGTCACCGCGGCGCCGCTCAGCGCGTAGAGCGGAGGGCGGCTGCTACCTGAGTAGCACTACCCTTCGCCAGTGATACCTTTCGGCCGAGAAGGTGATCGCGTGATCCCGGTTGTCGAACGCCATGGACGCGCCCGGGCCGGTGAAATCGCCCAGCGCCGCCCGAACTGGCGCAAGGACTCGGTGCTGGTGGCGGTTGTCGCCCCGAGGTAGAAGCCGCCCCCTGGCTGGTGTGGGACACGCGATCGGTGCCGTTCAACGAGCGACGGAGAGGTCGTTCCAGGTTCGTTCCCAGCTGCGGGTCATCGCGGGATAGACGATGCCGTAGCGGAATGGCTTGATCAGGGCCATGTAGAAGCGGCCGAACCAGCCGTTGGGCTTCACCAGGACGGCCATGCGGAGGTGGTAACCGGTGTCGTCGGGGGTCCAGCCCAGGTGCATGATGCCGTGCATCGTGCCGTTGGCTATTTCGCCGGCGTATTCGTTGTCGAGGACGTAGAGGCTGGTGAGGGGGCCGTCGTCGAGGGGGGTGTCGGTGTCGCGGAGGTCGGCGGGGAGGCGGTCGCGCAGGGAGGTGACGCGGGTGCCGGTGCCTGTGTCGTCGCGGTCCCAGCCGAACCATTCGCCCAGCTTCCAGCGGACTTTGAACAGGAGGCCGCTGATGCCGGTGGGCTCGGAGGCGCGTTCGGCCCAGATGGCGGCGAGCAGTGCGCGGAAGTCGTCGGGGCCGCCACCGGGGGTGCGGAATTGCCAGATGTCCTCGACACGGAAGTCGGGGGCGATCTCGTGGATGCGCCAGGGTTGGTCGGCGTGGGCGGATTCGGGCAGTCGCATGGCTGGAACCTCCATCTGTACGGCGTCGTATAAATGGAGATTACCGCTGATATACGCCTACGTATAGGTGGGGAAGGTGTGACGAATGCGGTGTGGCGGCCACGGATGCTTCCGTGGCCGCCACGTCTCGCGAGAACTATTGTGTCGCTGCTTGTTTCGCGGGTTTCACGAAGGCGGTTGCCACCAATGCGAGGACGAGTAGGCCGGCGCACAGGTAGCTCGCCACTTCGATTCCGGCCGCCATGGCCGCACGAGCCGCTTCCGCGACGGGGAGCGTGTGCGGATTCTCGGCGAGGGCCGGGATCACCGAGCCCGCGCTGTCGGTGACGGTGGACGACAGCTGGTCCGCCTCGGACTCGGGCAGGCCCGCGTCGGTCAGCCGGTCGGTCAGGTCGGCGCCGAGGGTGCTGAAGTACAGGGTGGTGAGGACGGCGATGCCCAGTGCTGAGCCGAGTTCGCGTGCGGCGCTTTGAATTCCCGAGCCCTGTCCCGCGCTCTCGGCGGGAACGTCGGCGAGCACCACATTGGTGACCTGGGCGGTGGCGAAGCCGACGCCGATGCCGTAGACGAACAGGGCGAGCGCGATCGACCACCAGCTGCTGTCCGCCGCGGCGAACACGCCGAGCATCGCCAATCCCAGCGCTTCCAGGATCAGGCCGATCCTGACCTGCCCGAGGGCTGAAACCGACGCCGTCAGTGAGAAACTCGCACCGCTGGCGACGAAACTGCCGATCGCCAGCGGCACCAGTGCGAGCCCGGCCGCAAATGCGGTGTAGTCGAGGGTGAATTGCATCCACAGCGGCAGCACCGCGATGATGCCGAACTCGCCGAGGCCGACGATCAGCGTCACCACATTGCCCGTGCGGAACGAATGGATCGAGAACAGCCGCACATCGATCAGTGGCTCGCCACCGGTGCTGCCGAGCATCGCCTGCCTGCGCCAGCACAGTCCGAGTGCGAGTGCGGCACCGATGAACGCGAGGAGAACCGGTGAAGGCCCACTGCGCCAGGCGAATTCACCGATACTCAGCGGCTCGGTCACCATCAGCCATCCGTAGTGGCGCCCTTCGATCATGGCGAACGCGAGCAGGCCGAGGCCGAGCGCGGACTGGGTCGCCCCGAGCCAATCGACGCCACCGGTGTTCTTCGGTACGGCGGGGAGGTAGATCAGCACGGCCACCATGATCAGCGCGACTGCGGGAATGTTGATGCCGAAGGCCCAGCGCCACGAGACGTCGGCGAGCCACCCGCCGAGCAAGGGGCCGACAGCCGCGGCCGCGCCGATCGTGGATCCCCAGATCGCGAACGCCTGCCCGCGCGCCTTGCCGGTGAAGGCCGCGTTCACCAGCGCCAGTGAGGTCGGCAGAATCATCGCCCCGCCGACACCTTGCAGGAAGCGGGCGGCGATCAGCAGGCCGCCGCTCGGCGCGAGTGCGGCCAGCAGGCTGGTGACGCCGAAGACGACCAACCCGATCAGGAACAGTTTGCGTGCGCCGTAGAGGTCACTGAGCCGACCGGCGACCAGCAGCAGTGCCGCGAAAACGATCGCATACGACTCCTGGATCCACTGCGCCTGAATCGACGTGATCCCCAGATCGTCGACGATCGGCGCGAGGATCACGTTCACGATCGTCAGGTCGACCACGATCAACGCGACGCCCAGTGAAACGGCGATCAGCCCCAGCCATCGGCGCAGTGGTGGAGTCTCGATTTCTGTCCGCACATTACCTCCGTCATCAAGTTACTTTATGATGGAGGTAAATGGCGGGCGGTAGGTTGTCAATCGGGCGGTCGACGAGAGGATGAGAAGGTGGAGCAGACATCCGGCGATGTCATGATGCGGCGGCAGCGGCTCGCGGCGGAACTCATCAACTACGGCGCGAGCTTCACCGAACTGGGTCGCCGCTTCGCGGACACACTCGGCGTGCACTCCACCGACGCGTTCGCGCTGATGGAGATCGCGGCCGCCGAACAGGCCGACGAACCGCTGTCGCCCGCGCTGTTGAGCAAGCGGATCACCCTGACCTCGGGGGCGATGACGACCCTGCTCAACCGGCTGGAGCAGGCGGGGTACATCACCCGCAGCCGCGAGCACACCGATCGGCGGGTCGTGACGTTGCGGTGCAGCGAGGATGCCCGACACCTGGCCGACGAGTTCTTCCGCCCGATCAATGCCGAACAGGATGCGATCCTGGCCGAGTACGAGCCCGCCCGGCTCGCGGAGTTCGAGCGATTGCTCGGGCGATTGCGGACGGCGATGAACCCCGGACAGCCGAAGGGTGCCCCGTAGTCGGGTCGACGTCGCGGTATCCCCGGACTGTCGGCGCGGGCGGTTCGCAAGTCTCAGGTGATTGTGCGCCGATTCGGCGAGGTCGGGGATCTGCGGTGGGGTCCCCGGAGAATTGCGACGCGCCGAACAGCTGGTTACTTCGCCTGGCCGGATTCCCGCTCCGCACGCGGTAGCCTCGGCCTTCTCTGCGTCGATGAGGAGTACGTCGTGATCATGCCGCGCCGTTCCACCGCACTGACCTCGCTGACGACCTGTGCTGCCGCGCTCTTGCTGGCCGCGTCACCGGCCGCCGCGGAGCCGACCGCCCCGGCGACGCCCGCCGTCACGCGGGACGCGCCGAACTCCACGCCTGCCGCGGGCCCGAGCGACCTCCTCGGCGCGTATCAGACCGTCGTCGAGACGCTGAAAGCCATGGGTATCCAGCCTTTCCTCTACCCCACGGTCGCCGCGAACTGCTCCGGTGACGGTCTGGGCCTGGTGCCGGCCGTCGCGGGTGCGGTGCCGGGCCCGTGGCCGACGAACACCCTGCCCATCCCCGGTCTCGACCTCACCGCCGTGCAGTCCGGGCAGGCCCTGTTCACCTTCCTGCCCTACGGTCTGGCGCCGGACACCGCCGCCACCGACACCTCGGGCATGCAGGTGGCCTGGCTCAATCTCGACACCGGCCGCGGTGGCATGGCCTCGATGGGGTCGATCGCCGACATCGTGCGCGCCATGGTGCCCCCGGAGGTCCCCGCCGAACTGCGCCCGCTCGCCGAAACCGCCTTGCGCGAGTTCCTGTTCACCGCCGTCCCCGTCGGCGGTGTGCGGGCCGTCCCCGTCGACACCGGTCGCGGCACCGTGCTGGCCGCCGTCTTCGGCACCACCGACAATGCGGGCCGCTCCTGCTTCTTCTTCCCGACCGTCGGTATCACCGACGTTCCCTGACCGACGCCTCGGAGATCAGGCGTGCCGGACGACCGCGTCGTCGGGGGCGACCAGCGGGCGCTGCTTCCAGCGCAGCCGCCCGGCCCGGTGCCTGCGGTGCGAACGCGCCCACAGTGTGAGGTAGCCACCGACGGCCACCGGATGAGCCAGGGCCGAGATGAGATCGGTGCGGGCGGGCGCCTGCCGGGTCTCGGTGGCGCGAGCGAGGATTCGGCTCACCACGGCGGCGAGATAGCCGAGTAGACCGGCCCGGCGGGTGCGCCCACGGCCGAACACCGCGGCCAGCGGCGGCACCCAATAGGCGAGGACCGCGAGCACTCCCACGGCCGCACCGGTATCGAGGCGACCGCCGTAGGCCGACCACAACCAGCGCGTGTACCCGTCGGCGAGTCCGGTTGCGCCGATGTACATCCGGGTGCGGGCGGCCGGGCCCGCCATGACGAGGGCGGTGCGATGACCCGCGCGGCGCAACGCCCGGGCCAGGTCGAGATCCTCGGTGGCGCTGGCGGCGACCCCCACGTGCCCGCCGCCGGCGCGATAAGCCTCGGCGTCGACGGCCAGGAACTGCCCGCAGGCGACCGCCGTAGAAGGGCGCAGGCTGTGATTGGCCGGGCCGACCGGCAGCGTCGAGGCCCACGACCAGGCGAGCAACGGTTGCAGCAGGTGCTCCCTGCCCGATCCGGCCTCCTGCACCGGCCACGCCGACACCAGACCCGCACCGCGCCTGCGTAGTTCGGTCACCACCGCCGCGATCGCGTGCGGCGCCAAGCGCACATCGGCGTCGACGAAGACCAGAGCCGCGGCGTCGGCGCGGGCGGCCAGGCGCGCGCAGGCGGCGGCTTTGCCGGTCCAGCCGGGGGCGGGATGGGCGGCCGAGCGCAGCACGGTGAAACGGTCGTCGTCGCCGATCGCGGTGCGCGCGGCCTCGTAGGTGCCGTCGGTGGAGGCGTCGTCGAGGATCAGCACCCGCAGTCGCGGAACCCCGGTCTGAGCGCGCAGGTCGGCGATCAGGTGGGGCAGGCGGTGGGCTTCGTCGCGCGCGGGGACGCAGACCGTGACGGGTTCGATCACCCCGGACGCCTGCCGCGTCACCGTGCGCACGGTGGCCAGGTTGTAGGCGGCGGTGCTCGCGGCGAGCGCGGCCACACCGGTGCCCGCCCAGGTCAGATAGCGCCCCAGCGCGCCCACGTCAGCGGCCGAGCCTTCGGTGGGTGATATCGCGCCAGATCTCCGCGGGCGAGAAGCTGGGGCGTGGCGCGTTCGGCGGACGCGGGTTGCGGTTGCGGAACGCCATTCCGGCCACCAGCGCGGCCACCGCGAGGGTGACGCCGCCGACGATGCCCGCCCAGCCCGCGAACGAGCGGGTGTTCGGGTCGGCGTACTTCACCTCGGCGCGCAGCGTCGAGACCTCACCGGCGGGCAGCTTCCACGACACCGTGTTGTCGGCGCGCTCGCGGGTGCCGTTGGTCTTGGCCACCCGCGCCGGGAACGCGATGGAGAACTGCACGTCGGAACCTTGCGGCGGCACCGACTCCAGGTCGACCCGGCCGGTGAGGCTCACCAGATCGCCGTGCCGCTTGAACTCCAGGGTGAACATGCCCTGCGTCTGATCGGAGAGGCTGCCGAGCTGGCCGACCTCACCGAAGGTCAGGTCGTCGAAGAACACCTGCGAGCCGATGTAGCCGTCCTGGTCGTAGGTCTCCACGCGCATCTTCGCCGCCAGCGAATCCGGCGCTTCCAGCTGCGGGCCCTGGTCGCCGTCCGCGCTGGGCACCACCGCGGCCACGATGCGCCCGGACACCCGGTCGTTGGACGACACGCCCATCGACGCCTGTACCCGCAGGCATCCGGCGAGGGCGGGCACCAGCAGGGCCAGCAGAACGACAACGGACGCGACGCGCCGCGCGGGCACACGACGACGCGGCGAGGGAGTGGTCATGTCGGCGACGAGACTCGGCTGCACGTTGACATCGTGCCAGGCTCGGGCCCGAGAACCCACACGACGGGCCCACTCGGCACCGCCTACCCGCGCCGATCAGGCTTTTCCCGCGCCGGCCGGCAGCCGGGCCCCCGCCTCCGCGAGATCGGTTCGCGCGCGCAGCAGCAGCGGAATCCCGAGCAGTGCCAGCGCGGCGAATCCCCAGGCGGCCGAGGCTCCCAACCCGAGGAACACCGCGTGCGCCAGAGTCGAACCGAGCCAAGTCCACCCGAACACCGCGACCGGGACGGCCACCGACGGGTCGTGAGCCGGGGGTAGTGCTCGGTCGAGCACGGTGAGCGACAACGCCATGATCGCGGCCACCAGGGCCCAGCCGAGGTAATTGGTGTACGGGATTTCCGGCAGGCCGGGCAGGCCGGCATCGGTGACGGCCCAGCTCCATTGACCGTCAGCGACCATCTGCGGGTCCAGGAACAGGTCCCAGCCCACCGCGCCGAGGACGAACACGACGGTGCGGGTGGTGCGTGAGTTCGCCGCGAGCAGGCTCGCCACGATCCAGATCGGGTACAGGCCGCCGGTCCAGGCCAGCGGAACGACCAGCGGGACATCGGCGAGCGCCGGTCCGAGCCGGTCGGTGGCGTAGGCGTAGGCGCCGAACGGCATCCCGGTGTCGGTGCCCACGATCTCCGAGCTCAATCCGATCCCGGAAACGATCACGAAGAAGCCGACGGCCCACCGCGGGCCGCGGGTGGTCGCCGCGTGCAGCAGCGCGGTGGCCACCGACAGCACCACGACGGCGACCGTGATCCGGTCGCGCGCCGAACCCGCGCTCAACGGGTAGCTGATCTGCACCAGCACCAGCACCAGCGCGCTGAGAGCGGGGATCGCCCGGTGTGGACGAGCACTCACCCAGCGCCGTACTTCCCCGGCCACCTCGGCCCGCCGATCGATACCCGGGGTGCCGACCACCCGGTGACCCGACCTCATCGCCTGCGCAGCGCGCGGAACCGGCGAGCTCCGCGAGCACCGAGGACCAGCCGGGCCGCGCTACGCCCGCTGGCTCCGGACACACCACCGCCGGGATGGGTCGAGGCGCCGGTGAGATACAGCCCCGGCGCACCCGGCACCCGCTGATCGGACAACTCCGGCAGCGGCCGCCACAACATCACCTGATCCAGCGACATCTCCACGTGCATCACATTGCCGCCACGCAGACCCATTTCGGATTCCAGGTCGACCGGCGTCTGCACGAACCGACGCCGGACCGAATCCGCGAAACCCGGGGCGTACCGGTCGACTTCGGCGATGATCCGGTCCGCCTCGCGGTCGGCGTGTGCGGCCCAGTCGCTGCCGTCGGCGAGTTCGTAGGGATGCCACTGGGCCCACAGCGACAGCTGGTGTTCGCCCGGCGGGGCGATGGTGGGGTCGAGCGCGCTGAAACTCATCGCCAGCACCACCGGGCGCGGTGGTAGCGCACCGGCGAGGGCGGCGCCGTGGGCCAGACGCAGCTGGGCGCGGTCGGCGACCAGGAACTGCAGGCCGTTGGCCGATTCGCTGATGTCGGCGCCCGGGTAGTGGGGGAGGCGGTCGGTGGCCACGCGCACCACCATGCCGATGCCGGGGCCCACGCGGATGCGGCGTTGCCAGTCGTCGAGGACGGCCGCGTCGAAACCGCCGGCACGCAACAGGTCCAGCGTTGAGAGGATGTGCGCACCGGCGACCACCGTGTCGGCGGCCAGGGTGCGGCCCGATTCGGTGCGCACCTGCCAGCCGTCACCGCGGCGGCACAGCGCCGTGACGGCATCACCGGTGTGTACTTCGCCGCCGTCGGACCGCAAGCGGGCGATCAGGGCCGCGCTCAGCGCCCCACTTCCCCCCACGGCCCGGCCCGGCGGCACCGAGTGCATGAGGGCGGCGAAGCCGGCCATCGGCGCGGTTCCCGGTTCCGACATGGGCGGACCCGACTGCGCACCGAACCAGGCCAGTGAAGCCTTGAGGCGTTCGTCGTCGAACCAGGAGTCGAGCAGCGCGTCACCGGATTGCAGGAACTCCCGTGACAGCGCCGACCCACCGGCGCGCGCGTCCAGCCCCCAGAACGCGCGCACGAGCCTGCCCGGTGTCGGCGGCCCGCCGAACGAGCGCATCACCCGCGCGCTGCGCTCACCCCAGACCGCGACGAACCGCCGGTAGGCCCCGGCATCGCGCGCACCACAGGCCGCGGCGATCGAGGTGCAGGTGGCGTCGAGATCACGATGGAACACGATCGGCGGGCGGGCACCGTCGGCCGGCGTGAATCCCCACGGATCGCAATCGATATAGCGCAAACCGAATCGTTCGAGTTCGAGGTCCTCGATGATCCCGGTGTGCCGGATCATGATGTGGGCCGAAGAACCGCGATCCACCAGGTGGCCGGGGAAGCGCGCCACCGTCGACACCGCGCCACCGGGCACCGTGTCGCGCTCGAGCACCTGCACCCGTTGTCCGGCGCGAGCCAGATAGCAGGCGGCGACCAGCGCGTTGTGGCCGGAACCGACGACCACCGTCGTCTGCGGTGGCTTCACCGCGCGCTGCTCTGTGATGGCATCGGCAACCGGCGGCCCAGGATCGCGAAGGGCCTGGTGTCGCCGGCGAAGACGAAACTGCGGATCACATCGGTGAACCCGGCCCGCCGGTACAACCGCCACGCGCGATTGTCCTCGCCGGGCACCTCGGGCGTGGACAGCAGTACCGCGGCCTCGGGGCGGTCGGCCAGCAACCGCTCGAGCAGGGTCGCGCCCAGACCCCGACCCTGCGCGCACGGGTGCACGTGTAGTTCGGTGAGCTCGAAATAGTCGGCGAGCAGGTCGCGGGCGGCGGCATCGGGCCAGCCGCAGCGGCGCATCCCGGTGTGTACCTGCTGATGCCACCACTGCCGCGGTGCGCCGCTGTAGCCGTAGGCGATCGCGAGGATGGGCGCGGTGCGCAGGTCGACCGCGCCGTTGTCGTCGGGTAGCACCGCGGCCACCGCCCGCCAGCCCGCTCGGGTGGTGTGTTCGTGCCACATCGGGGCGCGGTGATGTTCGGTGCCGCGCGGATAGTCCATCGCGGCGACATACACCGACAGGACGTCGTGCAGGCGCGCGCGCAGGGCGGCGACGCTGAGGTCGACGACGACGGGTGCTGGGGTGTGGTGATTCGGCTTGACGGCTGTCATGGCTCTCGTCGGTCGCGCGGGGCGCGGAAGTCGGCAGAAGTTGTCGGTGGGTGTCCCTATATTCAATCTCAATTCAAACGTTCGAATGGTTGTTCGAGAGGTGCGAGGGGCGAAAGGGGCAGCAGATGACTGGTCGCCACGATGGTCGAGAGCATGCGGGCCACGACGGTCGCGCGGGCGGGCTGCTACGTCAGGCCGACGCCCTGCTCACCGATTCGGCCTGGGAACACGAGCCGGGGGAGCGGTTCCGCACCGCCTACCTGTCCGCGCTGCGTGGTGCGGGCGCGATGATCGCGCTCGCCGGCGCCGACCGGGCGCCGCGGGCGCGTTCGCGCAGCGCCTGGGTGCTGCTGAGGCGGGCCACCCCGGAGTTCGCGATGTGGGCCGACTACTTCGAGGCGCACTCGCCGCTGCGGGCCGCGCTGGAGGCCGGATTGGACCGAACGATCACCGAAATTCAGGCCGACGAGTTCTGTTCGCGGGTCGGCGCATTCCTCTACGACGTCGACGATGCGCTGGTCGCCGCGGCGAAGACACGCCCGCAGCCGGGCCGCGACCGGGACATGACCGCTTAGTTATGACGGAGTAGGTGGTATGCCTACGATCGAACTCGTATCATGGGGAGCAGATAGCCGCCAAGGTCGGCTACCCGTCGCCTACCCGGAGGCGACCAGCCACGCCTAGTGCCGGGGGAGGTACCGTGCCACTCTCCGAGCACGAGCAGCGCATGCTCGAACAGATCGAGAGCGCTCTCTATGCTGAGGACCCGAAGTTCGCCTCGTCCGTCCGCGGCGGACGACTTCGCTCCACGTCGAGTCGACGCAGACTCCAGGCCGCGGCGTTGTTCGCCATCGGCCTGTTCTTGCTCGTCGCCGGCATCGCCGCCCCGTTCAAGCCGGGCGGTTTCCCGATCATCAGTCTGGTGGGCTTCATCGCCATGTTCGGCGCTGGTGTCCTGTTGATGATCGGTTCCTCGAGTCGGGCCGCCGAGCCGGATTCGACCGACGAGACTCCCCCCGCGGGGACCGGTCCGTCGGGTAGTTCGCCGGGCCGGAGTAGTCGCTCACGTAAGTCGGGTGGGTTCTCCGAGCGGATGGAAGACCGGTTCCGCCGCAGGTTCGAGCAGGAGTAGCCCGGCTCGAACCGGCCGGTCCGCCGGTCACAGCTGTGCAAGCGGCGCCGCACCCGAATCGGGTGCGGCGCCGCTTTTCGCGTGCCCAGGGTGCTGCCCCCACTTTCCCCACGGTTCCCCACCGCGCCCCGCGCCGCGGTCGGTCATCGGCGTCGTCACGCACCGCACCTGCGAAGTTTGCTGAACATTGACCCGGTACCCGGTGAACGACCCGCGCGAGTCTTCCGAACACGCGATAGGCCCGAATCTCAGTGATAGCTGGAATGACCTGCGGAATTGTGTTGGCGGGGAGCAGGATCACCCAGGGTTTCGATTGAAAGTGGGGGAAAGTGGGGTAATGTGGGTCGCGCACTACAGGAGAGGCCGCACGGCGAGGTGATCCAGTAGGGAGGTGGCCGGGATGTTTCTCGGTACCTACACCCCCCGGCTGGACGACAAAGGGCGACTGACATTGCCTGCGAAATTTCGAGACGATCTGGCGGGAGGGTTGATGGTCACGAAGGGCCAAGACCACAGCCTGGCCGTGTATCCGAAAGACGAGTTCACCGCGCTCGCCCGGCGGGCCGCGGCGGCGTCTCGAAGCAACCCGCAGGCAAGGGCTTTCGTTCGCGCGCTCGCGGCGGGCACCGATGAACAACGTCCGGACGCACAGGGCCGGATCATGCTGTCGCCGGACCATCGACGGTACGCCGACCTCACGCGTGACTGCGTGGTGATCGGTTCGGTCGACTTCCTCGAGATATGGGACAAGCAGGCGTGGGAGTCCTACCTCGCCGAGCACGAGGAGGATTACGCGCAAGCCAGAGACGAGTCGCTGGGCGGGATCTTCTGACCCCACAGCACGCGAGTGCTGCGAGGCCTCTGCCCGGGCGTGGACCCTGACGTACTTCCCCGACGCCAGGTGCCGTGCCCCGGTCAGAGACCTCGACGCATTCGCACAGCGAGCTCATCCGAGCATCAACCCATTCGAAAAGCACTCTGTGGCAAGACGACCCGTCTGCGACGCGAGGCAGTATCCCGGGAGGTCGAGGTGAACCATGACGCCGAGAACCCCCGTCATGTGCCGGTCCTGCTCCAGCGAGCCGACGAACTGCTCGGCCCCGCGCTGAGCGAACCGGGCGCGGTCTATCTCGACGCGACCCTGGGTCTGGGCGGGCATGCCGAACACTTCCTGCGCACCTATCCGAACGCGCACCTGGTCGGGCTCGACCGCGACACCACCGCGCTGAAGCTGGCCGGTGAGCGCCTGGCGCCCTACGCCGACCGGATCACGTTGGTGCACACCCGCTACGACGGGATCCCCGACGCGCTGGCCGAGGCGGGACTGGCCGAGATCGGCTCCGTGGCCGCGATTCTCATGGACCTCGGGGTGTCCTCGATGCAGCTGGACGAGGCCGATCGCGGCTTCGCCTACTCCGTCGACGCTCCGCTGGACATGCGGATGGACCCCACGACCGGGCCCACCGCCGCCGACGTACTCAACACCTACAGCCACGGAGACCTGGCGCGGGTGCTGAAAACCTATGGCGACGAACGGTTCGCGGGCAAGATCGCCTCGGAGGTGCTGCGCAGGCGTGCGGTGAAGCCGTTCGCGACCAGTGCCGAACTGGTGGAGGTGCTCTACGCGAGCATTCCCGCCGCGGCCCGGCGCACCGGCGGGCATCCGGCCAAGCGCACCTTCCAGGCGCTGCGGGTGGAGGTCAACGGCGAGCTCGATTCGCTGCGCGCGGCGTTGCCCGCGGCGCTCGACGCTCTGCACATGGGTGGGCGGATCTGCGTGATGTCGTACCAGTCGCTCGAAGATCGGCTGGTGAAGCAGGAATTCGCACCACGGATCATTTCTCGGTCACCGATGGATCTGCCGGTCGAACTGCCCGGCATGGGACCGGAATTCCAGATGCTGACCCGAGGGGCGGAAAAAGCGACCGAGTCCGAGATCGAGGCCAACCCACGGTCCGCTCCGGTGCGGATGCGTGCGGCCGAACGCATCGCGGAGAGGTCGGGGAGGACACAGGAGGGGACACGATGAGCGTGCGCACGAGCACTGTTGCCGTACCAGGGCGGACCGCCCGGCGGGTGCAGGCGGCCGAACGAGTGAAGTCCGGTGCCGCACAGCGGGCCTACGCGCGCAAGCGCACCAGGGAGCAGTTGCTCGACGGCATCGAGTTGCCGCAACCCTCCTCGACCATGGCCGGGCGCATCCCGTTCGTCGCCGCGATCATCGGACTGCTCGGCTGCGGTCTGGCGCTGACCCTGTTGCTCACCACCCGGGCCGCCGAGGACAGCTACCTGCTCGGTGATGCCCGGGCGGTCAACCGCACCCTCGCCGACGAGCGGGCCGCACTGCAACGTGAGGTCGCCGCCGCCGACTCCGCACCCGAACTGGCCGCGCGCGCCAGGGAACTGGGCATGATCCCCGCGACGGATCCCGCCCGCCTGGTGCTCGGACCCGACGGTGCGGTCACCGTCATCGGTACCCCGACGCCCGCACAGGGCGCCCCCGCACCGCCGCTGAACGGTTCACCCACCCCCACCCCCGAACCTGGTGCGCCCGGGCAGGGACAGGGCGAGCGGGTGGTGCCGGTGCGGCCGGGTGCCGCCGCCGCGGATCCGGCCGCGCCCGCCGGCGACGAACCGAATGTGCTCGCCGCGCCGAACGACCGGCCGGGGACCCCGGAAGCGAATCCGCCGCAGGGTTCGCCGCAGCCCGCGCCGGCCGATCCCGCCCAGGCCGAACCCGTTCCGGCCGCGCCGGTCACGGTTCCCGACCGCATCGACATCTCGGCGAGCCCGCAGGGCAATCCGTTCGCCCCGGCCGAAACGCCACTACCCGGCCCGGATGTCGAGCCCGCCCCCGCGGGTCCGCCGAGTGAGACACCGCAGATCGTCGCTCCCGAGGGCGGCCGATGAACAAACGCGGGCCCGCGTCGCAGCAGCGACGCGGGCCGGTCTCGTCGAGGGCCCGCCGATCGGGCTCGCTCGCACCGGACCGGCCGATCCGCCTGCGCCTGGGCGTCGGCCGGGTCGTGCTGCTGTCGACTCTTGCCGTGGTGGCGTTGCAGCTGCTCTACATCCAGAGCATCGCCGCGCCCGTGCTGTCGGCCCAAGCCGCCTCCCAGCGCACCACCAAGGAGACCGAGGCCGCCGTGCGCGGCCCGATCACCGACCGGCACGGCAACCGGCTCGCCTTCACCATCACCGCGAAAGCGCTGACCTTCCAACCGGTCCGGGTGCGCAAGCAGCTCGCCGACGCGAAGGACACCAAGCCCGGCGCTCCGGACCCGGAGCAGCGGCTGCGCGACATCGCGAAGTTCGTGCACGACAAGCTCGGGGCGGACGCGCCCACCGAGAAGGAGCTGCTCGACAAGTTGCGCAGCGACAAGCCCTTCCACTATCTGGCCCGCAATGTGGATCCGCGGGTGGCCGCGGAGATCGTCGACAAGTTCCCGGAAGTCGGTTCCGAGCGTCAGGACCTGCGTGAATACCCCGGCGGTGCGCTCGCGGCGAACGTGGTCGGGGCCACCGGCTGGGACGGGCACGGCCAGATCGGGCTGGAGTCGGCGCTGGACTCGGTACTCGCGGGCACCGACGGCTCACGCACCTATGACCGCGGTTCCGACGGGGCGGTGATCCCCGGCAGCTATCGCGACCTGCAGCCCGCGGTGAACGGCTACGGCGTGGAACTCACCCTCGACGAGGACATGCAGTACTACGTGCAGCAGCAGGTGCAGCAGGCCAAACAGCGCTCCGGCGCGGCCTCGGCGTCGGCGGTGGTGCTCGACGCCAAGACCGGCCAGGTGCTGGCCATGGCCAACGACAACACCTTCAATCCCGCACTGGGGCCCCAGCACTGGGCCTCGGCGAAGATGAGCAACCCCTCGGTGTCGGAACCCTTCGAACCCGGTTCGGTGAACAAGATCGTGACCGCGGCCGCCGCCATCGAATACGGGCTCACCACGCCCGAAGAGGTGCTGCAGGTGCCCGGCTCGATCCGGATGTCGGGTGTCACCGTCAACGATGCCTGGCAGCACGGTCTCGCGCCCTACACGACCACCGGCATCTTCGGGAAGTCGTCCAACGTCGGCACTCTCATGCTCGCGCAACGCGTGGGCGAGGACCGCTTCGCCGACATGCTCGACCGTTTCGGCCTCGGTGAACGCACCGGTGTCGGCCTGCCCGGCGAGAGCCCCGGCCAGGTGCCGGCCCGCGATCAGTGGTCCGGCGGCACCTTCGCCAACCTGCCGATCGGCCAGGGCCTTTCGATGACGACGCTGCAGATGACAGCCATGTACCAGGCCATCGCCAACGACGGCCTGCGCATCCCGCCGCGCATCGTGAAGGCCAAGATCGACCCCGACGGCACCCGCACCGAGGAACTGCAGCCCGACGGCGTGCGGGTGGTGAGCCCGCAGACCGCTCAGACGCTGCGCACGGTGTTCCAGGCGACCGTGCAGGACGACCCGATGGGCGTGCAGATGGGCACCGGCACACCGGCCGCGATCGAGGGCTACCAGGTGGCGGGCAAAACGGGCACCGCGCAGAAGGTCGACCCCGCGTGCGGGTGCTATTCGACCTCCTCGCACTACATCACCTTCGCCGGGATGGCGCCCGCCGACAACCCTCGCTACGTGATCGGGATGATGCTCGACGCCCCGGTCCGCAGCTCCGACGGCAGCGGCGGTGGCTCGGTGGCTCCGCTGTTCCACAGCATCGCCTCCTGGGCGTTGCAGCGCGACCGGGTACCACCGTCGCCGGAGCCGCCGACGCTCGTGCTGGAGGCCGGGCTCTGATTCGCGCGCTTTGGCGCAACCCGCGTTGTCCGTCCGACACCGCGCGTCGGTAACCTGACTCGTCGTCTTGCCCACGCGCTCGATCACTCTCAGAGAGGAGCCCTGTGCCCGCGCAGTCCAGCCCGCACGCGCTCCGGCCCACCACGCCGCCGTCGACGCCGCTGCAGGCCCTGCTCGACCTCACCGGTGCCACGACGGTGACACCGGTATCGCCCGAGATGCCGGTCACCGGCATCGAGCAACGATCCAACGCCGTGCGCCCCGGTGACCTGTTCGCCGCACTGCCCGGCACGCACGCCCACGGCGCCCGGTTCGCCGCCGACGCGATCGAACGCGGCGCGGTGGCCGTGTTCACCGACGCCGCGGGTGCCGACGCGATCGGCCGGGTCGCGGTGCCCGTGCTGGTGCGCGAACAGCCGCGCGCCGTGCTGGGTGAACTCTCGGCCGAGATCTACGGCCATCCGAGCGACCGGCTGCGCATCGTCGGCATCACCGGCACCTCCGGCAAGACCACCACCTCGTACCTGGTGGAGGCCGGGCTCGCCGCGGCGGGCCTGTCGACCGGGCTGATCGGCACCATCGAGACCCGCATCGGCGGTCAGCGGGTGCCCAGCGCGCTCACCACCCCCGAGGCACCGCAGTTGCACGCGATGTTCGCCACGATGGTCGAGCAGGGCGTGCAGGCGGTCGTGATGGAGGTGTCGAGTCACGCGCTGGCACTGGGCCGCGTCGACGGTGTGCGGTTCGCGGTGGGCGCGTTCACCAACCTGTCGCAGGACCATCTCGACTTCCACGCCGATTTCGAAGACTATTTCGCCGCGAAACGCCGGTTGTTCGACGCGGACTCGCCGGTGGCCGCGCGTACCGCGGTGGTCTGCGTCGATGACGAATGGGGCACCCGCCTGGCCGGTGACCTGACCGCGCCGATCACCGTGTCCACTTCCGGTGCCGACGCCTCCTGGCAGGTCGAGGGTCCGGTGCGGGCCACCGGCGGCGAGCAGGCGTTCACCGCCGCGGGCCCCGACGGCGAGCTGGCCGTGCGCCTGCGGCTGCCCGGTCGTTACAACGTGGCCAACGCCCTGCTCGCGGTCGCCACCTGCGCCGCGGCCGGTGTCGAACCCGGCGTCGCCGCGCCCGCGCTGGCCACGGTCGACGTGCCGGGCCGGATGCAGCGGGTCGAACGCGGTCAGGACTTCCTGGCCGTCGTCGACTACGCGCACAAGCCCGCCGCGATCGAATCGGTGGTCACCACCCTGCGCGGGCACCTCACCGAAGCCGGGCACGGCAGGCTGGCCGTGGTGCTGGGCGCCGGTGGCGACCGCGACGCGGCCAAGCGCCCGCTGATGGGTGCCGCGGCGGCTCGTGGCGCCGACCTGGTGATCGTCACCGACGACAACCCCCGCACCGAGGATCCGGCGGCCATCAGGTCCGCCGTGGTGGCCGGTGCGCACGAACTCCCGGCCACCGATCGCGGCGAGATCCGCGAGATCGGTGACCGTGCGGCGGCCATTGCCGCCGCCCTCGCCTGGGCGCGTTCCGGCGACGTGGTGCTCATCGCGGGCAAGGGCCACGAGGCGGGTCAGGAGATCCAGGGCGTCAAGCATCCCTTCGACGACCGCGAGGTGGTCGCGGCGGCGCTGGATGCCCGGCAGGCACAACACAGTCCGCAGACGGACTCGGAGGACTTGACGGTTTCATGATCGAGATGACACTGCGGGAGATCGCGGAGGTCGTCGGCGGCGAGCTGCACGACGTGCCCGACCCCCAGGTACTGGTGACCGGTTCGGTCGAATTCGATTCGCGCCGAGTCGGCTCCGGTGATCTGTTCCTCGCGCTGCCGGGCGCGAACTCCGATGGACACGACTACGCGGCGACCGCGGTGGCCGCCGGGGCGGTCGCCGTGCTGGCGGCCCGCCCGGTCGGCGTGCCCGCGATCGTCGTCGCCCCCGACGCCGGTTCCGTGCCGGCGAGCTCGGTCGCGCTCAGCCACGACGGTGACGGTTCGGGTGCGGCGGTGCTGGCCGCGCTGGCCGACCTGGCGCGGGTGAGCACCCAGCGGCTCGCCGAGCGCACGGGTCTCACCGTCGTCGGCGTCACCGGGTCCTCCGGCAAGACCTCCACCAAGGACCTGCTGGCCGCCGTGCTGGCGCCGCTGGGTCCCGTCGTGGCGCCCCCGGGTTCGTTCAACAACGAGCTCGGGCACCCGTGGACGGCGTTGCGCGCCGGCGCCGACACCAAGTTCCTCGCGCTCGAACTCTCGGCGCGCGGTCGCGGCCACATCGCGGCGCTGGCCCGCATCGCGCCGCCGCGCATCGGCGTGGTGCTCAATGTCGGGACCGCGCACCTGGGCGAATTCGGCAGCCGCGAGGCCATCGCCGTCGCCAAGGGCGAACTGGTCGAGGCGCTGCCGGCCGACGGGCTGGCGGTGCTCAACGCCGACGACCCCAACGTGGCCGCCATGGCCACGCGCACCGAGGCGCGCGTGCTGACGGTCGGCCTGTCCGGTGACGCCGATATCCGCGCCACCGACGTCACCACCGACGAACAGGCGCGCGCCCGGTTCACCCTGCACGCGGGTGGCGAATCGGTGCCGGTGCGACTGGCCGTACACGGCGAACACCAGGTGGGCAACGCGCTCGCCGCCGCCGCTGTGGCGCTGGAATGTGGTGCCGACCTGGCCACCGTCGCCCAGGCGCTGTCGGGGGCCACCGCGGCCTCGGTGCGCCGGATGGACGTGCGCACCACCGCCGACGGGATCACCGTCATCAACGATTCCTACAACGCCAACCCCGATTCGGTGCGGGCCGCGCTCAAAGCGCTGGTCACCCTCGCCAAGGCGGGTACCGAACCCCGGCGCAGCTGGGCGGTGCTCGGTGAGATGGGCGAACTCGGCGACACCTCGGTGATCGAACACGACGCGATCGGCCGACTGGCCGTGCGCCTCGATGTCGACCGATTGATCGTGGTCGGCACCGGACGACCCTCCCGGGGCATGCACCAGGGAGCGGTAATGGAAGGCTCTTGGGGCGAGGAGTCGATCCTCGTACCCGATATCGACGCGGCCATCGCGCTGCTCGACGACGAAATCGCCGCCGGCGATGTGGTACTGGTCAAGGCATCGAAAGCGGTCGGTCTGTGGGCCGTCGCCGAGCACCTGACCAGGGCAGGGGAAGGTAGCACGGAGGCAGCTGGATGAGGCAGATTCTTTTCGCGGCAGGGATCGCACTGGCGGTGTCGATCCTGTTGACGCCGTTCCTGATCCGGGTGTTCGCCAAACAGGGCTTCGGCCAGGAGATCCGGGTCGACGGCCCGGCCAGTCATCAGGCCAAGCGCGGTACCCCCACCATGGGCGGGGTCGCGATCCTGATCGGCATGTGGGCCGGGTATCTCGGTTCGCACCTGATCGGTATCGGCTACGACGCGGAGGGACCGACGGCCTCGGGCCTACTCGTGCTCGGGCTCACCACCGCGCTCGGTGTCGTCGGATTCCTCGACGACTTCATCAAACTGCGCAAGCAGCGCAATCTCGGACTCTCGGCCGCGGGCAAGTACATCGGCCAGATCAGTGCCGCGGTGATCTTCGCGGTGCTGGTGCTGCAGTTCCGCGGTGAGCACGGGCTCACCCCTGGCAGCCAGCACATTTCCTATGTGCGGGACTGGTCAACGGTCTCGATGGGCGCGATCATCTTCGTGATCATGGTCTGTCTGCTCGTGGTGGCCTGGTCCAACGCGGTCAACCTCACCGACGGTCTGGACGGTCTGGCCGCCGGTTCGATGAGCCTGGTGCTCGGCGCCTACGTGATCATCACCTTCTGGCAGTACCGCAATGCCTGCGCCACCAGTCCCGGACCGGGCTGCTACAACGTGCGTGACCCGCTGGATCTGGCGCTGGTCTGCGCGGCCGCGGCCGCGGCGTGCATCGGCTTCCTGTGGTGGAACGCCGCGCCGGCCAAGATCTTCATGGGCGACACCGGCTCGCTGGCCCTGGGCGGCATGCTGGCCGGTCTGTCCATCACCACCCGCACCGAACTGCTGATGGTCGTCATCGGCGCGCTGTTCGTGGCCGAGGCGGCCTCGGTGGTGCTGCAGGTGGCGGTCTACCGCACCACCCGCAACCGGTTGTTCAAGATGGCACCGTTCCATCACCACTTCGAACTGAGCAAATGGGCCGAGACGACGGTGATCATCCGGTTCTGGATATTGGCGGGTATCGCCGCCGCCGTGGGTCTCGGGTTGTTCTACAGCGAATATCTGTCACAGGTCGGGTGAGTACACACATGGTCGAACACTCGCCCCGCGCCCTGCGCTCGCCGGGCCCCATGCTCGAATTCCTCCGTGGTCGGCACGTTCTCGTCGCCGGCTGGGGTGTCTCCGGACGCTCGCTGATCGAACCGCTGCGCGATATCGGCGCCCACCCCGTGATCACCGACAACGGCGCCAAGGCACTGGCCGAGGCCGCCGAACTGGGCCTCGAGGTCGCCACCGCCGTGGAACTCGAGAACGCCGATCTGAGCCGGTTCGCGCTGGTGATCACCAGTCCGGGCTGGCGCCCGGATTCGCCGGTGCTGGTGTCGGCGGTCACCGAGGGCGTCCCGGTCTGGGGTGACGTCGAATTCGCCTGGTGGGTCGACCAGGCCCGCATCTACGGTCCGGTCCGCAAGTGGCTGGTGGTCACCGGCACCAACGGTAAGACCACCACCACCCAGATGACGCACTCCATCCTGCGCGCCGCCGGCATCTCCAGTGTGGCCTGCGGCAACATCGGTCTGCCGATCCTGGACGCGCTGCGCCGCAATCCGGGCCCGCAGGTGCTCGCGGTGGAGCTGTCGTCGTTCCAGCTGCACTGGGCGCCCTCGGTGCGGCCCGAGGCGGGTGTGGTGCTCAATGTCGCCGAGGACCACCTGGACTGGCACGGCGGCCTCGACGCCTATGCCGCCGCCAAGGCACGCGCGCTCACCGGCCGGGTCGGCGTGGTGGGACTCGACGACCCGGTCGCCGGGTCGCTGGCCCGCAAGGCCAAGGCGCGGCGCACGGTCGGATTCCGGGTGGGGGTGCCCGCCGACGGTGAACTGGGCGTGGTCGACGGCAAGCTGCTCGATCGCGCGTTCACCAAGGCCGCGATCCTGGCCGAGACCTCCGACATCAGCCCGCAGGGCCCGGCCGGTATCGCCGACGCCCTCGCCGCCGCCGCCCTGACCAGGGCCATCGATGTGGCACCGCAGTTCGTGAAGGAGGGCCTGGCCGAACACAAGGTGGGCCCGCACCGCACCGCGTTCGTGCGGGAACTGGGCGGCGTCGAGTTCGTCGACGACTCCAAGGCCACCAACCCGCATGCCGCGCGCGCGTCGATCATGGCGCACCCGCAGGTGGTGTGGGTGGCGGGTGGTCTGCTCAAGGGCGCCAGCATCGATGACCTCGTCGAAGAGATCGGCGACCGGCTGGTGGGCGCGGTGCTCTTCGGTGCCGACGCGCCGGTGATCGCCGCCGCATTGGCGCGACACGCGCCCGAAGTCCCGGTCATCGCGCTGGATGCGGGAGACGATGCAGACATGGAGTCGTCGAGATCCCAGCGTGCCGAGGCGGTCATGGGCCGCGCGGTGCGCGCCGCGGCGGGTCTGGCCCGCGCCGGAGACACCGTCCTGCTCGCGCCGGCGGCCGCCTCCCTGGACATGTACGACGACTACACCCATCGCGGACGCTGCTTCGTGGACGCGGTGACGGCACTGGAAGACGGTGACATCGGGCGGGCACTGTGACGAACGCGCGCCCGGACGAACCGTTATGGCCCACCAGGGGGCAGCGTGGGTAGCCGGGGCAGTGTGGCCGACCGCCGGGCCGGTACGAGCGCGCGCCCGCGCCGCAAGCGGCCGGGGCCGCCGAACTGGGCGGGGGAACGGTTCGGCGCGTGGCTGGCCCGGCCGCTCGCATCGTTTCACCTGATCGTCACCATCGCGACCCTGCTCACGGTGCTGGGCCTGGTGATGGTGCTGTCCGCGTCGAGCGTGGAGGCCTACGCCGGCGGTGGCTCGGCGTACTCGCTGTTCATCCAGCAGGCCATGTTCGCCGCGCTCGGTGCCCTCGGGTTCTACATCGCCCTGCGGTTGCCGTTGCGGTTGTTGCGGCAGTGGTCGTTCCCGGTTTTCAGTCTCTCGGTGCTCGCGCTCGTGCTGGTGCTCATTCCCGGTATCGGCGCGGTGCACGGTGGTGCGCGGCGCTGGTTCGACATCGGCCCGGTGTCGATCCAGCCGTCCGAAGTGGTCAAGGTGACCCTGATCGTGTGGGGTGCGCACCTGCTGGCTTCGCGCCGCGGCGCCCAGCTCAAGGACATCCTGGTGCCGCTGGTCCCCGCCGGGCTGCTGGTGTGCCTGCTGGTGGTGCTCGAACCCAATCTGTCGACCACGATCGCGCTCGGCATCGTGCTGATGGCGCTGCTGTGGTTCGGCGGATTGCCGGTGCGGTTGTTCGTCGGGATCACGGTGACCGGTCTCGTGGCCGCGGCGATACTCGCCCTGTCGGCCGGGTACCGATCCGACCGCGTGCGTGCCTTCTTCAACCCCGGTGACGATCCCCTCGGCGCCAATTACCAGGCGTTGCAGGCCAAGTATTCGCTCGCCGACGGCGGGATCCTGGGGCGCGGGCTCGGGCAGAGCCGGGCGAAGTGGAGTTATCTGCCCAACTCGCACAACGACTTCATCTTCGCCATCATCGGTGAGGAACTCGGCTTCTTCGGCTGTATGGCGGTGCTGGCGCTGCTGGCGCTGTTCGTCTACACCGGCATCCGGATCGCCCTGCGCTCGGTGGACCCGTTCCTGCGCCTGCTCACCGCCACCGCCACCACCTGGATCACCGCCCAGGCGCTGATCAACATCGGCTACGTCGTCGGCCTGCTGCCGGTGACCGGGTTGCAGCTGCCGCTGGTCTCGGCCGGTGGTTCCTCGCTGGCGATCACGCTGTTCATGTTCGGCATCATCGCCAGCGCCGCCCGGCACGAACCCGAGGCGGTGGCGGCGCTCAAAGCCGGTCAGGACGGCAGGCTCAGCCGGTTGCTGCGGCTGCCGGTGCCCGAGGTGTACACCCCGCCGAGCGCCCCGCGCAAGGCCGCGCCGCGCGCCAAGAGCGAACGCCCACGTCAGGCCCCCCGCCGCCAGCCGCCGGCCGAGCGTAGACGACGCGCGCCGGAGAGCCGCGGCACCAGTTCGCTACGGTCGACCCGAGCATGGGAACCGACCTATCCGATGCCACACGCGAAAGAACGAGGTAGATCCAGGTGAGTTACCCGCGATCCGGGTTGTCGGTGATCGTCGCAGGCGGGGGTACCGCAGGCCACATCGAACCCGCGCTGGCGGTGGCCGACGCGTTGCGCAGACTCGATGATTCGATCCGGGTGACCGCTCTGGGTACCGAGCGTGGACTCGAGACGAAGCTGGTGCCCGACCGTGGGTACCAGCTCGAGCTGATCCCTCCGGTGCCGTTGCCCCGCAAACCTTCCACCGACCTGCTGCGCCTGCCCGGTCGCGTGCGTTCCTCGGTGCGTGCCACCAGAGCGGTGATCGACGAGGTGCACGCCGATGTGATCATCGGTTTCGGCGGTTATGTCGCGCTGCCCGCCTATCTGGCCGCACGTGGCGGCTTGTTCGGTCGCCGGCGCGCCGTGCCGGTGATCGTGCACGAGGCCAATGCCAAGGCAGGCATCGCGAACAAGGTCGGCGCGCGCCTGGCCGCGAAGGTGCTTGCCGCGGTGCCCGATTCGGGGCTGGCCGGGGCCGAGGTGGTCGGCATCCCGGTGCGCGCCTCGATCACCGAACTCGACCGTCCCGCTTTGCGAGCCCAGGCCCGAGAGCACTTCGGGCTGCCCGCCGAGGGGCCCGTGCTGCTGGTCTTCGGCGGTTCCCAGGGCGCGCGCAGCCTCAACGAGGCCGTCGCCGGCGCCGCGGCCCAGCTCGGCGCCGCCGGGATCTCGGTGCTGCACGCGCACGGCCCCAAGAACACCCTGGACCTCGACACCGCGACGCTGGACCGCGAAGCCGGCGCGCCCGCCGCGGAATATGTTGCGGTGCCGTATCTGTCGCGGATGGATCTGGCCTATGCCGCCGCCGACGCGGTGGTCTGCCGCTCGGGCGCGATGACCGTCGCCGAGGTGTCGGCCGTCGGACTGCCCGCGTTCTATGTACCGCTGCCACACGGCAACGGTGAACAGGAATTCAACGCCCGCCCGGTGGTTGCCCAAGGTGGTGGCAGAATTGTTCCCGACGCCGAGCTGACTCCGAAATACGTGATCGATGAGGTGATTCCGCTGCTGCTCGACCCTGCTCGACTCGCCGAGATGAGCCGCGCCGCCGCAGGCGCGGGCCATCGCGACGCTGCCGACACGGTGGCCCGGATCGTCACCGAGGTCGCCCGATGAGCGAGCAGCGGCCCGCGGCCGACACGGCGTTGCCCGCCGACCTCGCCCGCGTGCACATGGTCGGGATCGGCGGTGCGGGCATGTCCGGCATCGCGCGGATCCTGCTGGCGCGCGGCGGTGCGGTGTCCGGGTCGGACGCGCGCGAGAGCCGCGGAGTGCTGTCGCTGCGGGCGCGCGGTGCGCAGGTGCGGATCGGCCACGACGCCGACGCCCTGGATCTGCTGCCCGGTGGTCCCACAGTTGTGGTCACCACCTACGCCGCCATCCCGAAGACCAATCCCGAACTGGTCGAGGCGAATCGGCGCGACATCCCGGTGCTGATGCGCCCGACCGTGCTGGCCGCCCTGATGCGCGGGCACAAGACGCTGCTGGTCTCGGGCACCCACGGCAAGACCTCCACCACCTCGATGCTGATCGTGACGTTGCAGCACTGCGGCGCCGACCCCTCCTTCGCGGTCGGTGGCGAACTCAACGAGGCGGGCACCAACGCCCACCACGGCAGCGGTGACATCTTCGTCGCCGAGGCCGACGAGTCCGACGGCTCGCTGCTGCAGTACGACCCCGACGTCGCCGTGGTCACCAACATCGAATCCGATCACCTCGACTTCTTCGGCACCGACGAGGCCTACATACAGGTCTTCGACGATTTCGCCGACCGCCTGGCCCCCGGCGGCCTGCTGGTGGTGTGCCTCGACGACCCGGGCTCGCTGGCACTGGCCCACCGGGTCGCCCCGCGCCTGCGCGAACGCGGCGTCGAGGTCCTCGGCTACGGCTCCGGTGACCTGCCCGACGTCCCCGTGCCGGTCGGCGCGCGCCTGCTGGACTGGCAACCGCGCGACATCGGCGGCATCGTGGAATTCCAGCTCGACGGTGAAGCCACCCCGCGCACGCTGCGGTTGTCGGTGCCGGGTAGACACATGGCGCTCAACGCGCTGGCCGCGCTGCTGGCCGCGCGGGCCGGTGGCGCCGAAGTGGACGAGATCCTGCAGGGACTGGAAGGTTTCGGTGGCGTGCACCGCCGGTTCCAGTTCACCGGCCGTGAGAACGGCGTGCGGGTGTTCGACGACTACGCCCACCACCCCACTGAGGTGCGCGCCGTGCTCGAGGCCGCCGCCCAGCTCGTCGCCCAGGAAGCCCGCGACGGTGCGCGCACCCGCCGCGGTCAGGTGATCGTGGTGTTCCAGCCCCATCTCTACAGCCGCACGGCCACCTTCGCCGCCGAGTTCGGCACCGCGCTGAGCCTGGCCGACGAAGTGGTGGTGCTCGATGTCTACGGCGCCCGCGAGGACCCGCTGCCCGGTGTCAACGGGGCGCTGGTGGCCCAGTCGGTGACCAAACCGGTGCACTATCAACCGGACATGTCGAAGGTGGGCAGGCAGGTCGCGGCACTGGCCCAGCCCGGTGACGTGGTGATCACCATGGGTGCCGGCGATGTCACGATGCTCGGCAGCCAGATCCTCGACGGACTACGGGCCCGCCCGCAGCAGGGCGGCCGGTGAGGTTGCCGATGCCCGCCGCGCGCGGGTGGCGCGGCTACCGCCTCTGGACGGTGGTGGCCGTGGTCGTGGTGGCCGTGCTGGTGGTGCTGGCCTGGTTCACCCCGGTGCTGTCGGTGCGGACCGTGCGCGTGGAGGGTCTCGTGGCCGTGCCGGAACAGCGGGTACGCACCCTGCTCGAAATCCCGGAGGGCCGTTCGATGTTGCGTATCGACACCACCGAGATCGCCCAGCGGGTCGCCGCGATCCCGAAGGTGCGTTCGGTGCGGGTGCAGCGCAATTTCCCGTCGACGGTGCTGGTCACCGTCGAGGAACGCACACCGGTCGTCTATCTCGAGGCACCCGACGGTGCCCACCTGATCGATGCCGACAGTGTCGAATTCGCCATCGAGGCCGAGCCGCCCATCGGGGTGCCGAAGCTGGTCACGCAGGGGTCGTTCACCGGTCCTGACGCGATCGGTGCGGCGGTGGACGTGCTGGTGACCCTGCCGCCCGCGCTGTCGGTGCAGGTGGGCGAGGTTGTCGCACGGTCGGTTTCGGATGTCTCGCTCCACCTTCGCGACGGTAGGCAGGTAGTGTGGGGCGGCACGGGTGACGGCGAGCGCAAAGCGGCCGTCGTTTTGCCGCTGCTCACCAGAGAGGGCACCGTGTTCGACGTTTCGAGCCCGAATCTGGCCACGGTAAAGTGAGCGCCACTCAGCGACACTATTTGTGGCACAAGATTCTGGCTCTCGCCTCGGCGCGCCTGCGCCGGGATCGCGGTAGCTGCGAATAGCGTTCCGCAGCAGTCGGATACTTGACATAACGCCAACCCTATGGTTGAGGTTGAGGGTTTAAGATCGAAGGAAGGCGAGAGCCCATGACGCCCCCGCACAACTACCTTGCAGTGATCAAGGTCGTCGGTATCGGCGGCGGCGGCGTGAACGCCGTCAACCGGATGATCGAACAGGGACTCAAAGGAGTCGAGTTCATCGCGGTCAATACCGACGCGCAGGCTTTGCTGATGAGCGATGCCGACGTCAAGCTCGACGTCGGCCGTGAGCTCACCCGCGGCCTGGGTGCCGGAGCCGATCCGGAAGTCGGTCGCAAAGCGGCCGAAGACCACAAGGACGAGATCGAAGAGGTGCTCAAGGGCGCCGACATGGTCTTCGTCACCGCAGGCGAGGGTGGTGGCACCGGTACCGGTGGCGCCCCCGTCGTCGCCAGCATCGCCCGCAAGCTGGGCGCGCTGACTATAGGCGTCGTCACCCGGCCGTTCTCTTTCGAGGGCAAGCGGCGTGGGAACCAGGCCGAAGTGGGCATCAACCTGCTTCGCGAGTCGTGCGACACCCTCATCGTCATTCCGAACGACCGGCTGCTGCAGCTGGGCGACGCGGCGGTGAGTCTGATGGATGCCTTCCGGTCGGCAGACGAAGTGCTGCTCAACGGTGTTCAGGGTATTACCGACCTGATCACCACTCCCGGCTTGATCAATGTCGACTTCGCCGACGTCAAGAGCGTCATGTCGGGGGCCGGTTCGGCCCTGATGGGCATCGGCTCGGCGCGCGGTGAGGGCAGATCCGTGAAAGCGGCCGAGACGGCGATCAACTCACCGCTGCTCGAGGCATCGATGGACGGTGCGCACGGCGTGCTGCTCTCGATCGCGGGCGGCTCGGATCTGGGTCTGTTCGAGATCAACGAGGCGGCCTCGTTGGTGCAGGAAGCCGCCCACATCGAGGCGAACATCATCTTCGGTACGGTCATCGACGACTCGCTGGGCGACGAGGTGCGTGTCACAGTCATCGCCGCGGGTTTCGACGGTGGCGGACCGTCCCGGCGGATCGAGAACGCCGCCCCGGCGAGCCGGACCGGCTCGAACCCGATCAGTTCGGGCCGGGCGGGCGAGATCAGCCAGGGCAGACCGTCGGAGGCGCCCGCCCGGCCCACCGAACCCGCCACCGCGGGCATGTCCAGCGGTCGGGCGGCGGCGCCGAACTATCGCGACACCGAGCGGTACCGGGAGTCGGAGCGTCAGCGGGTCACCGAGGCGGCGATGAACCGCGTCAACAATCCCGAACCGCGCGAAGACGGTGACGATGACGACGACATCGACATCCCCGTCTTCATGCGTCGATAACATCCCCGGACCACAGCGCCCGAACTCGGCCGAGTTCGGGCGCTGTCATGTGCGCCGGGGACGGGCTTGACCGACGTCACTGCGCGCGTGTGCCGATCGGGCGCGCCACCGCACTACCCTCGAACCATGACTTCCGCACCCCCCACCGTGCACGTCCGCCGGGTGACCACCACCCGCGCCGGTGGCTTCTCCGTGGCCCCGTACGACTCGTTCAATCTGGGCGACCACGTCGGTGACGACCCGGAAGCCGTACGCCGCAACCGCAACCGCCTCGCCGAAGGCATCGGCCTCACCCCGGACCGGCTGGTCTGGATGGAGCAGGTGCACGGGCGCAACATCGAGATCGTCGACGGGCCGCGCGCCGAGCCGGTCCCGGTGACCGATGCCCTGGTCACCACGGTGCCCGGGTTGGCGCTGGTGGTCCTGTCCGCCGATTGCGTGCCGATCCTGCTCTCCGACGACGAAGCCGGAGTGGTCGCCGCCGTGCACGCGGGCCGCATCGGCGCCCGGATCGGCATCGTGCCCCGAGTGCTGGCGGCGATGGTCTCGGTCGGCGCGCGCGTCGAACGGATCGGTGCCTTCCTCGGTCCGGCCGCCTCGGGGCGCCAGTACGAGGTGCCCGCCGCCATGCGCGCCGACGTCGAGGCCCATCTGCCCGGCAGCGCCACCACCACGGTGCACAAGACCCCCGGCCTGGACCTGCGGGCCGGTATCAGCAGGCAGCTCGCCGAGGCCGGTGTCGGCGGCATCGCCCTCGACCCGCGATGCACCATCGAGGACAAGACCCTGTTCAGTCACCGCCGCGGCGCACCCACCGGCCGCATCGCCGGTGTGATCTGGATGGAGCAGCCGGCGTGAGCGTCCGCGCAGCCGGTGCGGAGGTGCGCCGATGACCTCGGTCGACACCAACCGCGCCGCTGAGCTCTCGACCCGCCTGGACGGCCTGCTCGCCCGCGTCGACGCCGCGGTGGCCGCCGCGGGCCGCCCCGCGGGTTCGGTGCGGCTGCTCCCGGTGACGAAGTTCTTCCCCGCCACCGACGTGGAGATCCTGTATCGCCTCGGCCGGCGGGAATTCGGCGAATCCCGCGAGCAGGAAGCTTCGGCGAAGGTGGCCGAACTGACCCACGAAGACGTCGAGTGGCACATGATCGGCCGCTTGCAACGCAACAAGGCCCGCGCGGTGGCGCGGTGGGCGCACACCGTGCACTCGGTCGACAGCGAACGTCTGGCAACCGCTCTGGACCGAGCTGCGCAGGACGCACTGGCAGCCGGCGAGCGTACCGCGCCGCTGCGGGTCCTGCTGCAGGTCAGTCTGGATACCGATCCCGGACGCGGGGGTGTCGCGCCGGCCGATCTGCCCGCCCTCGCCGAGGTGGTGGCGAAGGCTCCGGGGCTGCATCTGGCCGGTCTGATGGCGATTCCTCCCCTTGACGCCGACACTCATGTGTCGTTTGCGAACCTTGCGACTTTGCACACTTCGCTGATGGCTCGACACGCCGATGCCACCGAACTTTCTGCAGGTATGTCGGGTGATTTGGAGATTGCGGTCGAACACGGTTCGACGTGTGTGCGTGTCGGAACTGCCCTGATGGGCGCGCGCCCGATAACCTCGGCGTAGCAAAGAAACCTCACCAGTCACATTCGACACATACGATTGGCCGACGAGGCGCTGAGCAAGAACTTCAACACCCGGCCGCCACCGGGGCCGAAGGAAGGTCGTCAAGATGAGCACGTTGCACAAGTTCAAGGCGTACTTCGGCATGGTTCCGCTCGATGAGTACGAAGACGACTACGTCGACGATCACGCCTCTCGCGCGGCTGACGAGCGCGCAGGCCGGATCCGTCCGCGCGGCTACGATCGCTACGCCGAGGACCGCTACGGCGCCGAGCGTTTCGCCGACGAGGCCGACGACTTCCCGCAGCCGGCGTACAAATCGGCCTACCAGGCACGTCGTGACGACTACGTCGACGACACCTACGCCGACGACCGCTACGAGGCGCCCCGGCGGCCCACCAGGATCGAGTCCGCCCCGTCGTCTGGGCGTTCGTTTCGGGCGGGCGGTGTCGCACCCGGTATGCGTGGCTCCACTCGTGGTGCGCTCGCGGTCGATCCCGACGCCGAGGAGCGCAGGCTCGAGGAGCGTTTACGCCCCGAGCCGGTGCCCGCGCGGCGGCCCGGGATCTTCGAGGACGGAGGTCCCTTGTCCAAGATCACCACGCTGCGTCCGCGCGACTACAGCGAGGCCAGGATCATCGGTGAGCGTTTCCGGGAGGGAAACCCGGTCATCATGGACCTGGTCGACCTGAGCAACGCCGATGCCAAGCGGCTGGTCGATTTCGCGGCCGGGCTGGCGTTCGCGCTGCGCGGTTCGTTCGACAAGGTGGCCACGAAAGTGTTCCTGCTCTCACCGGCCGATGTCGATGTGTCGGCCGAGGAGCGGCGCCGGATCGCGGAAAACGGCTTCTACAACCAGAAATAGTGCTCCGGCAAGCAACACAGTGATGGCCGCCCGCGCATAGCGCGGCGCGGCCATTTTGCACGCCGCCGATTTTCGGGCAGAGTGAAGCCGTGGCCCTGTTCGCGGTTCTGTACCTCGTGCTTTTCATCTTCTGGCTGTTGTTGATCAGTCGGGTGATCGTCGAGTTCATACGCAGTTTCGCGCGTGACTGGCGCCCGACCGGGGTGGTGGTGATCATCTTGGAGGCCATCTTCACGGTGACCGACCCGCCGGTGAAACTGCTGAGGCGGTTGATACCTCCTGTGAATCTCGGGGGAATTCGACTGGATCTGTCGATAATGGTGCTGCTCTTCCTCGTCTTCATCCTGATGTCGATCGTGGGTAGGCTCGGGCAGCCCGTGACCTCCGTGTGACACAATGAATCGAGTAGACCGCTTGCTAGTTCTCCAAAAGACGCGTGAAGGGATCCTTCGATGCCGCTGACTCCTGCCGATGTGCACAACGTCGCGTTCAGCAAACCGCCGATCGGTAAGCGCGGCTACAACGAGGACGAGGTCGATGCCTTTCTGGATCTCGTCGAACAGGAGCTTTCGCGCCTGATCGAGGAGAACGCCGACCTGCGTCAGCGGGTCGCCGAACTCGACACCGAGCTGGCCGAGGCCAAGAAGAACCGCGGGTCCGCCCCGGTCACGGCAGCCAAGGCGCCGGTGCAGCAGGCGCCGCCACCCGCACCAGAACCTATCGCGCCGCCGGTTCCGGCGGCGCCCCCCGCTCCCATGCCGGTCGCCGCCCCCACCCGCGACAACGCGGGCCCGGACGCGAACATGCAGGCCGCGAAGGTGCTCACCCTGGCGCAGGAGATGGCCGACCGGCTCACCACCGACGCCAAGACCGAGGCCGAGAGCCTGCTGTCGAACGCGCGGGCAAACTCCGAGCGACTGGTCGGCGATGCCCGCACCCGCTCGGAGGCGATGATCGCCGACGCGCGCCAGAAGTCCGACGCGATGCTGGCCGACGCGCAGAACCGCTCCGACACCCAGATCCGGCAGGCCAAGGACAAGGCCGAGGCGCTCACCGCCGACGCCGAGCGTCAGCACGCCGAGATCATGGCCACCATCACCCAGCAGCGTTCGGTACTCGAGAGCCGCATCGAGCAGCTCAAGACCTTCGAGCGCGAGTACCGGGTGCGGCTGAAGTCCTACCTGGAGTCCCAGCTCGAGGAGCTGGAGAACCGTGGTTCGGCCGTGCCGGTAGACGGCGGCGAGTTCGCCGGCGAGACCAACGGTGCCAGCAATAGTCTGGCTCCCGCTTCCTTCGCCAAGGGCTCGAAGTAAACTGGTACCCGGGTCGCGCGGCGCCGCGCGTCGCGTGATTCGGGAACGCCCAGTTCGTCGGGCTGCTCGGTTGCTTGGGAGTCAGCATGCTCGTCTTGACGCTCGTTCTTGCTGCGATCGGATTCGGACTGCTCGTCGCAGCCCTGGCCACCGGTTCGGTGCTGTGGGCGTGGGGCTGCATCCTGATCTGTGTCATCGGCGCCGCGACTCTGCTGGTGAGCGCCCTGGCCGGACGAGATCCCGAGAACGACCCCGTCCCGCCGGCCAGGCACGTCCGCCGGGACTGAACCGCCTGGAATATCGGTTGGACGAACCGGGCTAGAATCGAAGCACACACGACAATGATCCGGCCATCACCGGGGAGTCTTCGGAAGAACAGCGCACCAGTGGCGCCCAGTAGAACCGAACGGGCGAGCCCGTCACAGCTCACACAACGAGAGGCACGCGTGCGTCCCCGGCGAGGGGCAGCGCGGGCAAACGGGGTGGTACCGCGGTACGGCGCACCGGCGCCGCCATCGTCCCCGTGCCCAGGATTCGCGCCAGCGGCGCGGCGGCACGAGGAGTAGATCCCGCGATGGCGGACGAGACAACCACCGGTGGCGCATACCCCCGGGTCGATTTCGGTGCGAGTTCGGGTGCGACGTTCCCCGAACTGGAAACCCAGGTCCTCGACTACTGGGCGAGTGACGACACCTTCCGCGCCAGCATCGACAATCGTGAGGGCGCGGGTGAATTCGTCTTCTACGACGGTCCCCCCTTCGCCAACGGGCTGCCACACTACGGTCACCTGCTCACCGGCTATGTCAAGGACCTGATCCCGCGTTTCCAGACCATGCGCGGCAAGAAGGTGGACCGCCGATTCGGCTGGGACACCCATGGCCTGCCCGCCGAGATCGAGGCCGAGAAGCAGCTCGGCATCACCGACAAGTCGCAGATCGACGAGATGGGGCTGGCCGAGTTCAACGCCGCCTGTAAGTCCTCGGTGCTGCGCTACACCGACGAGTGGCGCGAGTACGTCACCCGCCAGGCCCGCTGGGTCGACTTCGACAACGACTACAAGACCCTCGACATCGACTTCATGGAGTCGGTGATGTGGGCGTTCAAGTCGCTCTACGACAAGGGCCTGATCTACCAGGGCTTCCGGGTGCTGCCCTACAGCTGGTACGAGCAGACGCCGCTGTCGAACCAGGAGACCCGCCTCGACGACGCCTACAAGATGCGCCAGGACCCGGCGGTCACCGTCGACATGGTGCTCGGCGTCCCGACCGAGCACCCCCTCGCCGCGCTGGACGGCGCGAACGCATTGATCTGGACCACCACGCCGTGGACCCTGCCTTCCAACCTCGCGATCGCCGTGCACCCCGACGTGCGCTACGTGCACGTACGCGGTGCCGATGGCAAGCGCTATTTACTCGCGGCCGAGCGGCTGTCGCACTACAGCCGCGAACTGGGCGCCGAACCGGAGATCCTCGGCGAGTACGACGGGGCGGCGCTGGCCGACCTGTCCTACACCCCGCCGTTCGAATTCTTCGTCGGCCATCCCAACGCGCACCGCGTGCTCACCGCCGACTACGTGACCACCGATTCCGGCACCGGCATCGTGCACCTCGCACCGGCTTTCGGTGAGGAGGACATGGATGTGGCCGCGGCCAACGGCATCGAGATCGTGCAGCCGCTGGACCCGGCGGGCAAGTTCACCTCGATGGTGCCCCCGTACGAGGGCCTGATGGTCTTCGACGCCAACCCGGTGATCATCAAGGACCTCAAGAGCGCCGGGAAACTCCTGCGGCACGAGACCATCGAGCACTCCTACCCGCACAGCTGGCGCTCGGGTCAGCCGCTGATCTACATGGCCGTGCCGTCGTGGTTCGTCGCGGTGACCAAGTTCCGCGACCGCATGGTGGAGCTGAACCAGCGGATCAGCTGGGTGCCCGAGCACATCCGTGACGGGCAGTTCGGCAAGTGGCTCGAAGGCGCGCGCGACTGGAACATCAGCCGTAACCGCTACTGGGGCAGCCCGATCCCGGTGTGGATCTCCGACGACCCGGCACACCCGCGGGTGGACGTCTACGGTTCGCTCGACGAGCTCGAGCGCGATTTCGGGGTGCGCCCCCAGGATCTGCACCGGCCCTACATCGACGAGCTGACCCGGCCCAATCCCGATGACCCCACCGGGAATTCGACCATGCGCCGGGTGCCCGAGGTGCTCGATTGCTGGTTCGAATCGGGCTCGATGCCCTATGCCCAGGTGCACTACCCGTTCGAGAACAAAGAATGGTTCGACAGCCATTTCCCCGGCGACTTCATCGTCGAATACAACGGGCAGACCCGCGGCTGGTTCTACACCCTGCACGTGCTCTCGACCGCGCTGTTCGACTCGCCGTCGTTCAAAACTGTTGCCGCGCACGGCATCGTGCTCGGTGACGACGGCCTGAAGATGTCGAAGTCCAAGGGCAACTACCCCGACGTCAACGAGGTCTTCGACCGCGACGGCTCCGACGCCATGCGCTGGTTCCTGATGAGCTCGCCGATCCTGCGCGGCGGCAACCTCATCGTCACCGAGCGCGGCATCCGCGAAGGCGTGAGCCACGCGATGCGCCCACTGTGGAACGCGTGGACGTTCTTGCAGCTCTACGCCTCCAAGCCCGGGGTGTGGCGCACGGACTCGCCGCATGTGCTCGATCGCTACATCCTGGCCAAGCTGGCGGTGACTCGTGACGTGGTCACCGAGGCGCTCGAGACCTACGACATCGCCGGTGCCGCCGACGAGTTGCGCTCCTTCGCCGACGCGCTCACCAATTGGTATGTGCGCCGGTCGCGTTCGCGGTTCTGGACCGAGGACCGCGACGCGGTCGACACCCTGCACACGGTGCTCGAGGTGGCCACCCGCCTGGCCGCGCCGTTGCTGCCGCTGATCAGCGAGGTGATCTGGCGCGGGCTCACCGGCGAGCGCTCGGTGCACCTGACCGACTGGCCGGCCGAGTCCGAACTGCCCCACGATGCCGAACTCGTCGCCGCGATGGACGAGGTGCGGATGGTGTGCTCCACGGTGCTGAGCCTGCGCAAGGCCAAGAACCTGCGGGTGCGCCTGCCGCTGGCCGAGGTGACCATCGCCGCGGCCGACGCCGCGCGGCTGGCGCCGTTCACCGAGCTCATCGCCGACGAGGTGAACGTCAAGAAGGTCGACCTGACCACCGACGTCGCCGTGCACGGGCGCTTCGAGCTGGCCGTCAACGCGCGCGCCGCCGGCCCGCGCTTGGGCAAGCAGGTCCAGACCGTGATCAAGGCCGTCAAGGCAGGGGAGTGGTCCGAATCGGCCGACGGTGTGGTCACCGCCGCCGGGATCACCCTGCTGCCCGAGGAGTACACCCAGCGCCTGGTCGCCGCCGAACCCGACTCCACCGCCGCCCTGCCGGGCAACGCCGGTCTGGTGGTGCTCGATTCGGTGGTCACCGAGGAGCTCGAGGCCGAGGGCTGGGCTCGCGACCTGATCCGCGACCTGCAGGAGACCCGCAAGTCGCAGGGCCTCGAGGTCTCCGACCGGATCAGTGTTGTCCTGGACGTACCCGCCGACCGGGCCGAGTGGGCGCGGACGCACCGCGACCTGATCGCCGGGGAAATCCTGGCCACCACCCTGACATTCGGTCCGGTGGACGCCGAGGCCGCCGAGATCACCGGCGGGGTGAGGGTGTCGGTCACCAAGGCGTAGTACGCACGGACAGGGGCGGGGCCGAAACGGGCCCCGCCCGGTCCGGCGTTCGGCGGTTCCTCGGTGCGCGTACGCGCGGAACCCATTGCGGTCCAGGCGGGTTCGCGCATGCCCGAAGGTGGCCGACACGCGGCGTGCTGAAAATTTGCTGATGTGTGTGACACGGGCGGATTCGTCGGGCACAATCTGTCGCGTTACTGCTCATGCGCATGGAACACGCTGAGATGACAGTGACTGCTCCGATGATCGTCCTGTGGAAACGGTGCCGTGCCGGGAGAGATCTGTCCTCGGTACGGCACCGAATCACACGGCGTTCACACTGTGCCGCCCGATAGCCGAGCAGCGGCGCCCGTGGTGTTTCAGTCGACGAGCTGGCGCAGCAGTGGCCCGTACTCGGGATGGGCCAGCGCCGACGCGAACTGGGCAACCAGGTAGTCGGCCGGATTGCCGGTGTCGTACCAGCGCCCCTGGATCACCTGCCCGTACACCGCGTGGTTGGCGGCGTAATTGTTGATCGCGTCGGTGAGATACACCTCGCCGGACTGGTGGGTGTACCACTTGTCGGTTTGTACCTGCAGTTCGTCGATGATGCCCGGCGTCACCACGTACCCGCCGATCGCCGCGTACGCCGACGGCGCGTCCTCGGGTTTGGGCTTCTCCATCAGCCCCGAGATACGCAGCAGGCCGTCGTCGAGATCCTCACGGACCACCGGGACGCCGTAGCGCTGCGACTCGCCCGGCTCCATCGGCAGCAACGCCAGCACCGGGCAACCGGTGGCTTCGTAGGCGGTGATCAGCTGCTGGGCGCGCGGGGTCTCGGCGACGAACACGTCGTCGGGCCACAACACCAGCATCGGTTCGTCACCCATGCTGCGGGCCGCGTTGAGCACCGGGGTGCCGTTGCCGTACGGGCCGTGCTGGTCGAGGTAGGTGATGTGGCCCTCGCGCGAGAGCTCACCGACCTCCTCCACCGCGTCGGCGAAGGCGTCCTTGCCGTCGGACCGCAACTGGGCGACCAGCCCCGGGTTGGGCCGGAAGTGATCCTGGATCAGCGACTTGCCGCCGCTCACCACGATGGTGATGTCGGTGATCCCGGAGGCGACCAGCTCCCGCACCGTGTGCTCGATCACGGGCTTGTCGCCGACCGGTAGCATCTCCTTGGGCGTCGCCTTGGTCAGTGGGAGCAGCCGGGAGCCCATTCCCGCCGCCGGAATGACAGCCTTACGGATCTTCATCCCTCGATCATCACATACCCGGGGACCTCCCTGCTGTGCCATGGCTGGTACCGAGTGTCGAAGAGTTGTCGGAGCGCGCGCGTAGATTGCCCTCGTGAGCACCGACGCCCCGACCGCGCCGGCCCAGGCCAGGCCCGACGCGGACAGCACCGCCCGCCGCTGGGTGCTCCACATCGATATGGACGCGTTCTTCGCCTCGGCCGAGCAGCTCACCCGCCCCACCCTGCGCGGGCGCCCCGTCCTGGTCGGCGGGGCAGGCCAGCGCGGAGTCGTGGCGGGCGCCAGCTACGAGGCGCGAGTGTTCGGTGCGCGCTCGGCCATGCCCATGCACCAAGCCCGCCGCCTCGTCGGCGCCGCGGCGGTGGTGGTGCCGCCGCGCGGCGCGGTGTACTCGGTGCTCAGCGCGCAGGTGTTCGACGCGTTGCGCAGCCGAGTCCCCGTGCTCGAGACGCTGTCGTTCGACGAGGCCTTCGCCGAACCCGCCGAACTGGCCGGTGCGAGCGTCACCCGGGTACAGCAGTACTGCACGATGCTGCGCGCCCTGGTGCGCGAACGAACCGGGCTCACCGCTTCCATCGGGGCGGGCACCGGTAAACAACTCGCCAAGATCGGCTCCGGGCTGGCCAAACCCGATGGGCTGCGGGTGATCTCACCCGCTGAACAGGTCGAACTGCTGGCCGGGCTGCCGGTGCGCAAACTCTGGGGGATCGGCCCGGTGGCCGAATCCCGGTTGCGCAGCCTCGGCATCGAAACGGTCGGCGCGTTCGCCGCGCTCCCGGAATCCGAAGCCGCCACGCTGCTGGGCGGCAGCTTGGGCACCGCACTGCACCGGCTCGCCCGCGGCATCGACGACCGCCCCGTCACCGAACGCGCCGAAGCCAAACAGATCAGCGCCGAGAACACCTACGAACGCGACATCGTCACCCTGACCGAGCTGCGCACCGCGATCACCGCGATGGCCGCGGCCGCACACCGCAGGCTCGACCGCGACGGCCGCGCCGCCCGCACCGTGGTACTCAAACTCAAGAAATCCGATATGAGCATCGTGACCAGGTCGTTCACCCTGCCCTACGCCACCGCCGACCCGGCCACCCTCGCCGCGGCCGCGCAACGCTCCGCGATCGACCCGGCCCAGCTGGGGCCTATCCGGCTCGTCGGCGTCGGGTACGGCGGGCTGTCGATGGTGCGCCAGGAATCGCTGTTCCCCGAACTCGATCAGGCCGTGCCCGAAGACCTGGGAACCGAACCCGACCACGACCCCGAACCGGTGATCCGGCAACCGGAACAGCCCGGCGGACAATGGTTCCCCGGTATGGACGTGGCACACCCCGACTTCGGGCACGGCTGGGTCCAAGGCGCCGGGTACGGGGTGGTGACCGTGCGTTTCGAGACCAGCTCGACAGGTCCGGGCCCAGCGCGTACCTTTCCTGCCGATGACCCGGGACTGACGCGGGCCGACCCGCTCACCAGTCTCTCCTGAGGGACGGCCTCGGCTCCCCGCAGGAATCCACCTACCTCGAACGCAAAGGACGAGCAGTTGAAGCTTCGTAGGACCGGACGTGCCGCGATCGCCGGCCTGGCAGTGGTCGCCGCACTGGGAATGAGCGCGTGCAGCGACGACAAGGGCGACGCACCCGCCGCCAAAACCACCACCACCGCCATGGCCGCCACCACCTCGGCCGCCGCGGAACTGCCCCCCGTACCGACCGTCGAGCAACTCAACGAGCAGTTGAACACCGCGCTGGATCCGTCGATCCCGAACGAGGAGAAGCTGGACTTCGTGCAGGGTGGTGAGGCTGATCCGGAGTTGCCGAACCGTTTGGCGCAGGCGGCTCAGGATGCGAAT
>NZ_JBHSDL010000010.1:0-32126 GCF_042650145.1 Nocardia halotolerans
GGTGAGGTAGCCGCCGCTGGTGTGGAGGATGCCTTTGGGTTTTCCGGTGGTGCCGGAGGTGTAGAGGATGAACAGGGGGTGTTCGGCGGGGAAGGGTTGCGCTTGGTGCGAAGGCGAAGCGACAGCGACGGTTTCGTCCCACCACAGGTCACGCACCTCCGTCCACGGCACCTCGAGTCCGACCCGGCGCACCACCAGCACATGCTCGACCGTCGAGGGATCGTTGCCCAGTGCCTCGTCGACGGCGTACTTGAGCGGGGCGGGCTTGCCACGCCGCCACTGCCCGTCGGTGGTGATGATCAAGCGGGCTTCGGCGTCGTCGATCCGCTGACGCAGTGCCGCCGAGGAGAATCCGGCGAACACCACCGAGTGGGTGAGCCCGAGCCGTGCGCACGCCAGCATGGCGACGATGGCCTCGGGGACCATCGGCATGTAGATCGCCACCCGGTCACCGGCGACGAGCCCGAGTGCGGTGAAAGTGTTCGCCGCGCGGCACACTTCGTCGAGTAGTTCGCGGTAGGTGATGGCGCGTGCGTCGCCCGGTTCGCCTTCCCAGTGGATGGCTACCTGGTCGCCGTGGCCGTCGATGACGTGGCGGTCGACGCAGTTGTAGGCGACGTTGAGCTCGCCGTCGGCGAACCACCGTGCCACCGGGGCGTCGGACCAGTCGAGTACCTGGCTGAAGGGTTTGTGCCAGTGCAGCCGGTTGGCCTGTTCGGTCCAGAAACCGTCCGGGTCGGTCTCGGCCCGCGCGTAGAGCGCGGCATCGGCATTGGCCCGGGCGACGAACTCGGCCGCGGGCGGGTAGCTGTTCGCGTGGTCGGGCCGGGTGGGGTCGGTCACTGCGCCGGTCACAAAACTCTCCTCAGAAAAATTGGGGGTACAGCCCGTGCCGGTGGGGCGAACCACCGGCACGGGCGGGGATGCATCAGTGCGAGATCGCCTTCTCCGCACCGACGCCGGTCAGGGACCGCACTTCCATCTCCGCGGCCTTGCCCAGGTCGACCTGCTCGCCGCGGCCACCGAGGTAGGTGCCGAGCACGCCGAGCGCGAACGCCAGCGGAATCGACACGATGCCCGGGTTGGACAGCGGGAACCAGTGGAAGTCGACGCTGGTAATCATCGAGGTCTTGGTGCCCGACACCGCGGGCGAGAACACGATGAGCACGATGGTCGAGATCAGGCCGCCGTACATCGACCACAGCGCACCGGTGGTGTTGAAACGCTTCCAGAACAGCGAGTACAGGATCGTCGGCAGGTTCGCCGCCGCCGCCACCGCGAACGCCAGCGCCACCAGGAACGCGATGTTCTGGCCGTTGGCCAGGATGCCGAGCCCGATCGCGAGCACACCGATCACCACCGCGGTGATCCGCGAGACCCGCACCTGCTTGAGCTCGTCGACCTCGCCCTTCTTGATCACGCTGGCATAGATGTCGTGGGCGAACGACGCCGAGGCGGTGATGGTCAGACCCGCCACGACCGCCAGGATCGTCGCGAACGCGACCGCCGAGATCACCCCGAGCAGGATCACCCCGCCGAGCTCGAAGGCCAGCAGCGGCGCCGCGGAGTTCTGTCCGCCCGCCGCGGCCATGATCCGGTCCGGGCCCACGATGGCCGCCGCACCGTAACCGAGCACCAGGGTGAACAGGTAGAACCCGCCGATGAGGAAGATCGCCCACACCACCGAGCGCCGGGCCTCTTTCGCGGTGGGCACGGTGTAGAAGCGCATCAGCACGTGCGGCAGGCCCGCGGTGCCCAGCACCAGGGCCAGACCCAGGGACAGGAAGTTCAGCTTCGAGGTCTCGCTGCCACCGAACTGCGCGCCGGGCGCGAGCACGTCACGGGAGGCGACCGCCGCGTTGGCCGACTCGTTCACCGACTGCTGGGCCGCGCCCAGGATTTCGGAGAGGTTGAAGCCGAACTTGGCCAGCACCAGGAAAGTCATCAGCGCGGCGCCCGCGATCAGCAGCACCGCCTTGATGATCTGCACCCAGGTGGTGCCCTTCATGCCACCCACCAGCACGTACACGATCATCAGCACGCCGACGATCGCGATCACCACCGATTGCCCGGCGCGCGAGGAGACATCGAGCAGCAGCGCCACCAGCCCGCCGGCGCCCGCCATCTGCGCGAGCAGGTAGAACAGCGAGACGGTGAGGGTGGTCAGCGCGGCGGCGGTACGCACCGGGCCTTCCTTGAGCCGGAAGCTGAGCACGTCGGCCATGGTGAACTTGCCGGTGTTGCGCAGCATTTCGGCTACCAGCAGCAGCGCCACCAACCAGGCGACGAGGAAGCCGATCGAGTACAGGAACCCGTCGTAGCCGTACACCGCGATCGCGCCGGCGATACCGAGGAAGCTCGCCGCCGACAGGTAGTCACCGGCGATGGCGATCCCGTTCTGCGGACCGGAGAATCCGCGGCCGCCGGTGAAATAGTCGGCGGCGGTGGTGTTGTTGCGGCTGGCCCGGATCACCACGACCATGGTGACCGCGACGAACAGCGCGAAAATGGCGATGTTGGCGATGGGGTTACCCACCGCCGCGTCCGCGGCGAGGATGTTCATGCCCGTACCTCGAGTTCTTCGCGGATGGCCGCGGCGCGCGGGTCCAGCTCACGATTGGCGAACCGGACGTAGAGCCCGGTGATGAGGAAGGTGGAGACGAACTGCCCGAGGCCGAGCAGCAGGCCCACATTGATGTTGCCGAAGACTTCGGTCGCCATGAAGTCGTGCGCGTACGCGCCGAGCACCACATAACTCAGGTACCACAGCAGGAACAGGGCGGTCATCGGGAAGACGAAGCGGCGCAAACGGTCTCGCAGATCCTGGAACTGCGGGCTCGCCTGCACGGCGAGCCATTCGTCGCCACTGGGTGTGCGCCGGTCCGGCGCTTCTTCGGTGTCGGTGTCGGTCATGCCGGTGGTCCTAGCGTGAGGGGGGTCGTGCGTGAAACGACGGTAAGGGCGGCGCGGCGAGCCCGTATCGATGTGGTGTGGGTCACTCGGTGAAGGTGGCCGCTCGTGCGGTGAACGGTCGCTGCGGCGCGGTGAACGGTCAGCGGCGGGCGGGATGTTCGGGGTCGCGATCGGCGCTCATACCGAGTCGTTCCGGCGCGTGCATGCGCAGGAAGATTCCCGCCACGGTGCGCGAATCCTGGCCCCGGGTCACCAGACTCACCACGATCGTCACCACGAACGCCAGTGGCACGCTCACCGCGCCGGGATAGTCGACGATCGCCGCGGCCCAACCGTCGGCGAGCTCCGGTGACACCCCGCCGAGCACCGCGAGCACCGTCGCCCCGCCCGCGGTGACACCACCGACGAGCATGCCCGCGGTGGCCCCGGCGGCGGTGAGCCCACGCCACCAGATGCCCAGCACCAGCAGCGGGCACAGCGTCGAGGCGGCCACCGAGAACGCGAGCGCGACCGTGCGCGACAGGTCGAGCGAGGCGACCGTCAACGCCAGCGTCAGCGGCACGAGACCCGCGACGAGCGCGGCGGCCCGGAAATCGCGGATCCGCCCGCGCAGCACATCGGTGCTGAGGACCCCGGCCAGACTGACCAGCAGACCCGAGGAGGTCGACAGAAACGCCGCGATCGCCCCCGCCGCGGCCAGCGCGGCCAGCAGCTGCCCGCCGAGACCGCCGAGCACCGCACCGGGCAGCAGCACCACCGCGGCGTCGGAAGCGCCGGTGATCAGCAGTTGCGGCACGTACAGGCGGGCGAACACGCCGAGCAGGATCGGGAACAGATAGAACAGGCCGACGAGCCCGATCACCGCGAGCGCGGTCCGGCGCGCGGAGGCCCCGTCGCGGTTGGTGTAGAAGCGGACCAGCACGTGCGGCAACCCCATGGTGCCGAGGAATGTCGCCACCATCAGTGAGAACACCTGGTACTGCGGGTGATTCCCGCCGAATCCGCCACCCGGCTCGACCCAGCTCGCGCCGTCGGCCGGTGCGCCGGCGACCACCGGGACCGCCGAACCCGGCGCGAGAATCAGCACGGTCCCCGCGTCGAGGGTGTGCTCGCCGGGTCCCAGCACCACCTCGCCCGCCACGGGCCGCCCGTCCAGCGTTCCGTGGATCGTCGCCGGTTGCGAAACGTCCAGGTGCACCAGCACATCGGTGGAGATGTCGACGGTGGTGCGCTGATCCACCGTCGGCGGCGCCGGGGTACCGACCGGACGTTCGTCGGCCAGGAAGTGCAAGCCCAGCACCAACGCCGGGATCGCCACCGCGGTGAGTTTGAGCCAGTACTGGAAGGCCTGCACCAGCGTCACCGACCGCATCCCGCCGCCGACCACGTTCACCAACACGATCACCCCGACCGCCACCGCACCCACCCAGGAGGGCACGCCGAGCAGGATGCGCAGGGTGAGCCCGGCGCCCTGGAACTGCGGGATGAGATAGACCGCGCACACCAGCACCACCAGCGCGGCGGCCATGCGCCGCAACCGGAGCGAGCCGAGCCGGAACTCGGCGAAATCGGGCACGGTGTAGGCGCCCGAGCGGCGCAACGGCGCGGCCACGAACATCAGCAGGCCCAGATAGCCCGCGGTGAAGCCGACCGGGTACCAGAGTGCGTCCGCGCCGAACTTGGCGATCAGCCCGGCGACACCGAGGAACGAGGCAGCCGAAAGGTACTCACCGGAGATGGCGGCCGCGTTCCAGCGGGAACCGACGCTGCGTGAGGCCACCAGGAAGTCCGAAGTCGTGCGCGAGAGCCGAACTCCGTAGAACCCGATCCCGATGGTGGCCACCGCGGCCAGCAGCAGGGCGGCCACGGTGAGCGTCGGGTTGTCGGGGGTCACCGGTCCGCCCTCGGTGCGGGCCGCCACCTCGCTGTGGCCGCTACGGCGCCCACCTTCGCGTCGCGGCGCGGGAAGCGACCACGGGCGTCGGCCTCGCGCCGTGGTGCGCCCGCCATCGGCCACGCGTCAGCACGCACGCCCATCGGCTCAGTCCCCGGCCAGTTCGAGGAAGTCGTCCTCATTGCGTTGCGCCAGGCGGACGTATGTCGCGCCGACCGCGTACAGCACAGGGAAGGCGAGCAGGCCGAGGATCAACCACGGCAGGCGGATGCCCAGGATCGTCGTCGCGGCGATCGCGTCGGTGCCGAACAGCACCGGCAGCGCACCGAAGCCGACCACCACCACCAGACTCAGCCGCAAGGCGAGACCGAGCTGCGCCCGGATCAACCCACCGATCAACGCCGCCCCGAGGTCGGTCTGCTCGACCACTTCGGTGCGGGTGCGCACCTGCCGCGCCCCGCGCCGCTGCGCCAGCACCACCCGTTCCCGTTGTGGCCGTTGCGGGCCGGTCATCGCTGCGACCAGTTCTGTCGTGGCCCGTGCACCAGTCGTTGCTTGAGTTCGCGAACCTGCCGCCTGCTCACCGGCAATTCCACCGCCCCGCCCGCGCTCTCGGCACGCAGGCACACCACCGTCCCGCCCCCGGTGGTGCGTAACCCGGTGACCAGCCGCAACGCCACCAGATAGGAGCGGTGTACGCGCAGGAAACCGGCGCCCTCCCACCGTGATTCGAGCGCCGACAACGGAATCCGCACCAGATGCGAGCCGGACCGGGTGTGCAGGCGCGCGTAGTCACCGTCGGCCTCGACCCAGGCGACATCGGCCCGATGCACCAGCGTGGTCACCCCGCCCAGCTCCACCGGAATCACCTCGCTGGGATGCGCGGGCTCCGGCGGCGCCACCGCGGGCACCGGTGCCCGCGCGGTGACGATCCGGCGCACCGCCTCGGCCAGCCGGGCCGCGCGCAACGGCTTCAGCAGATAATCCACCGCTCCCAGATCGAACGCCGCCACCGCGTGATCGTCGTGCGCGGTCACGAACACCACCGCCGGCGGTTCGGCGAACTCCGACAGGATCCCCGCCAGCTCCATCCCGGTGAGCCCCGGCATGTCGATATCGAGGAACACCGCGTCGATCGGATGCGCGCGCAACATCCGTAAGGCCGCCGTGGCCTCACCCGCGCCGTACACATCCCCGACTCCGGCCTGCTCGTTCAGCAGATACACCAGCTCATCGAGCGCGGGCTTCTCGTCGTCGACGGCGAGCACCCGTAGCTCGGCCGGTGTGTCATCAGTGTTCCAGGTCACAGCCTGCTCATCGTAACCGGCTCCCCGGACGACGTCATGACCACGTACCGCCGCGCTGCCCCGACTCGGGCTGTTCGTACCGTCGAGACATCAGGCGCGGATGCCGGGCCGGAACTTGGGGACGCGCATGCTCACCTTGGTGCCCGCTCCGGGGGCGGTTTCCACGACCAGCCCGTAGTCGTCGCCGAAGGCGGCGCGCAGGCGGTCGTCGACGTTGGCCAGACCCACGTGGGCGGCTTCGCCGGTGCGGGTGGGGCCGGAGGTGTCGATGGCGTCGAGGGCACCGGAGCGCAGCAGATCCGGGTCCATGCCGACACCGTCGTCTTCGACACTGATCAGGCAGTCGGTGCCCGCGTCGGTGGCGACGATGCTCAGCTGGCCACCGCGTCCCCCGCCCGCCAGGCCGTGCCGCACCGCGTTCTCGACCAGCGGTTGCAGCGCGAGAAACGGCAGGACCACGCCGAGCACTTCCGGGGCGATCTGCAACCGCACGTCGAGGGCATCGCCGAAGCGGGCCTGTTCCAGCGCCAGGTACCGCTCGATATTGCGCAACTCGTCGGCGAGCACGGTGAACTCGCCCGCGGCGCGGAAGGAGTAGCGGGTGAAGTCGGCGAATTCGAGGATCAGTTCGCGGGCCCGGTCCGGGTCGGTGCGCACGAACGAGGCGATCGTATTGAGCGCGTTGTAGATGAAATGCGGGCTGATCTGGGCTCGCAGCGCCCGCAACTCGGCGCGGTCCACCCGCGCGCGCGAAGCGTCCAGCTCGGCCAGTTCCAGCTGCCCGCACGCGTAGCGCGCCACCTCCGCGGCCGCTCCGAGCATGCCCGGACCCGGTTTCCCGGTGGTCACCATGCCGAGTGCCCCGACCGCCGCCCCCACATCGATGAGCAGCGGTTGCGCGATCAACGTGTGTTCGTCGCCGGTCACCAGCACCGCTCGTTCGTCGGCGATCGCGCGCCGCGCCGCCGCGCCGAACGACTCGAGCATCCCGGCATGCGGCCCGTCCCAGGCCAGCAGCGTCGCCTCGGCGTCGGTCACCCCCAGCGCCTCGGCGGCGGCCAGGGTGCGCAGATGCGGAGCCGCCTCCCGCGCCGATTCCCCGGTGAGCCCCCGCCGCAACGGCACCGCCGCCAGCGCGGCCGTGTGCAACGCCTGATGCACCGCACGCTGGGCGGGCGTGGTGACCACCCGCTGGGTCCGCCGCCAGATCAGCAGACCGACGACCGCCGCCACGACGACCGCGACGACGGCCACCACGAACGTGGTCATGACGCGAGCCGAACGGAGTGCACGCCACGATTATGACCGCCCGCACCGGTGGCCGGAGCCGCACTCGTCGCGCGGCGAGCCCCGCGATGCGGGCTCGGCGGGGACTCGCCGGTGACCTTCACCACGACACGCCGACCCCCGTCGAGGCGGGGCGGGGGCGCCGTGTTGCGCGGGAAAACTTGTCGTACCGGCATGCCTAGAATGCCTAGGCCAACCCCCGCCGACACATTGGGAGGAAGGACCGTCTTGGCTCCGTCCGGATCGTTCGTTCACCTGCACAACCACACCGAGTACTCCATGCTCGACGGTGCGGCGAAGATTTCGCCGCTGTTCACGGAGGCGGAGCGGTTGGGCATGACCGCGGTCGGCATGACCGACCACGGCAACATGTACGGCGCCTCGGAGTTCTACAACAGTGCCAAGAACGCGGGCATCAAGCCGATCATCGGCATCGAGGCCTATATCGCACCGGGCTCGCGCTTCGACACCAAGCGGATCAAGTGGGGCGACCCGGGGCAGAAGGGCGACGACGTCTCCGGTTCGGGCGCCTACACCCACATGACGATGGTGGCCGAGAACGCCACCGGCCTGCGCAACCTGTTCAAGCTGTCGAGCCTGGCCTCGATCGAAGGTCAGCTGGGCAAGTGGGCGCGTATGGACGAGGAGATCATCGCCCAGCACGCCGAGGGCATCATCGCCACCACGGGCTGCCCGTCGGGCGAGGTGCAGACTCGTCTGCGCCTGGGCCACGAGCGCGAAGCGCTCGAAGCGGCCGCGAAGTGGCAGGAGATCTTCGGCAAGGACAACTTCTTCCTCGAGGTCATGGACCACGGCCTGTCCATCGAGCGCCGGGTCCGCGAGGGCCTGCTCATGATCAGCAAGCAGCTCGACATCCCGCCGCTGGCCACCAACGACTGCCACTACGTCACCAAGGACCAATCGGTCAATCACGAAGCGCTGCTGTGTATTCAGACCGGCAAGACGCTCTCGGATCCCACCCGCTTCAAGTTCGACGGTGACGGCTACTACCTCAAGTCCGCAGCGGAGATGCGCGCCATCTGGGACGCGGAGGTCCCCGGTGCCTGCGACAACACCGAGCTCATCGGCGAGCGCGTGCAGTCCTACGACGAGGTGTGGGAACACCGCGACCGGATGCCGATCTTCCCGGTGCCCGAGAGCCACACCCAGGCCAGCTGGCTGCGCAAAGAGGTACTCGACGGCCTGGACCGCCGCTTCCCCGACGGCCCGTCACGCGAATACCTCGATCGCGCCGACTTCGAGCTCAAAGTCATCTGCGACATGGGCTTCCCGGCCTACTTCCTCGTCGTCGGTGACCTGATCAAGCACGCGCTCGAGGTCGGTATCCGCGTCGGTCCCGGCCGTGGTTCGGCCGCGGGTTCGCTCGTGGCCTACGCGATGGGCATCACCAATATCGACCCCATACCGCACGGTCTGCTCTTCGAGCGGTTCCTCAACCCCGAACGCGTGTCGATGCCCGATATCGATATCGACTTCGATGATCGCCGCCGCGGTGAGATGGTCCGCTACGCCACCGAGAAGTGGGGCAGCGACCGTGTCGCCCAGGTGATCACCTTCGGCACCATCAAGACCAAGGCCGCGATCAAGGACTCCGCGCGAGTGCTGTTCGGCCAGCCCGGCTTCGCCATCGCCGACCAGATCACCAAGGCGCTGCCGCCGCCGATCATGGCCAAGGACATCTCGGTCTCGGGCATCACCGATCCCGAGCACGAGCGGTACAAGGAAGCCACCGAAGTCCGCGAGCTCATCAGCACCAACCCCGATGTCGCCAAGATCTATGAGACCGCGAAGGGCTTGGAAGGTCTGATCCGCAACGCCGGTGTGCACGCCTGCGCGGTCATCATGTCCTCGGAACCGCTCACCGACGCCATCCCGGTGTGGAAGCGAGCCCAGGACGGCGCGATCATCACCGGCTGGGACTATCCGTCGTGTGAGGCCATCGGCCTGCTGAAGATGGACTTCCTGGGGCTGCGCAACCTCACCGTCATCGGCGACGCGCTCGAGAACATCAAGGCCAACCGCGGCATCGATCTCGACATGGACAACCTGCCGCTCGACGATCCGGCCACCTACGAACTGCTCGCCCGCGGCGACACCCTGGGTGTGTTCCAGCTCGACGGCGGCGCCATGCGCGACCTGCTGCGCCGCATGCAGCCCACCGGTTTCGGCGACATCGTCGCGGTGCTCGCGCTCTACCGCCCCGGCCCGATGGGCATGAACGCCCACAACGACTACGCCGACCGCAAGAACGGGCGCCAGGAAGTCAAACCGATCCACCCGGAGCTCGAAGAGCCCCTGAAGGAGATCCTGGCCGACACCTTCGGCCTGATCGTCTATCAGGAGCAGATCATGCAGATCGCGCAGAAGGTGGCCGGGTACTCGCTGGGCCAAGCCGACATCCTGCGCCGCGCCATGGGTAAGAAGAAGCTGTCGGTCCTGGAAGAGGCCTACGCCGGCTTCCGCGACGGCATGCTCGCCAACAACTTCTCCGAACCCGCCATCAAAGCACTGTGGGACACGATCCTCCCGTTCGCCGGGTACGCGTTCAACAAGTCGCACGCCGCGGGCTACGGCCTGGTCTCGTTCTGGACCGCCTACCTCAAGGCCAACTATCCCGCCGAGTACATGGCCGGTCTGCTCACCTCCGTCGGTGACGACAAGGACAAGGCCGCGATCTACCTGTCGGACTGCCGCAAGATGGGCATCACGGTGCTGCCGCCCGATGTCAACGAATCGGAACTGAACTTCGCGTCGGTGGGCACCGACATCCGTTTCGGGCTCGGCGCGGTGCGCAACGTCGGCACCAATGTGGTGTCCTCGATCATCGCCGCCCGCCGGGAGAAGTCGAAGTTCACCGATTTCTCCGACTACCTGAACAAGATCGACGCGGTGGCCTGCACCAAGAAGGTCACCGAATCGCTCATCAAGGCAGGCGGTTTCGACTCCCTCGGCCACCCGCGCAAGGGTTTGCTGCTGATCCATTCCGATGCGATCGACGCGGTGATGTCGACCAAGAAGGCCGAGGCGATCGGCCAGTTCGACCTGTTCGGCGGGATGGACGACGGCGACGACTCGATCGCGTCGGTGTTCAACGTGCGGGTGCCCGAGGAGGAATGGGAGACCAAGCACAAGCTCGCCCTCGAGCGAGAGATGCTGGGGCTCTACGTGTCCGGGCATCCGCTCAACGGTGTCGAGCACGTACTGGCCGCGCAGGTGGACACGCCGATCCCGGCGATCTTGGAAGGTGACGTCAAGGACGGCGCGCAGGTGACCATCGGCGGGATCCTGGCCTCGGTGAACCGGCGGGTGAACAAGAACGGCCTGCCCTGGGCATCGGCGCAGCTCGAGGACCTCACCGGTGGCGTGGAAGTGCTGTTCTTCCCGCAGTCGTACTCGGTGTACGGCATGGATGTGGTCGAAGATGCCGTGGTGCTGGTGAAAGCCCGGGTCTCGGTGCGTGACGACCGCATCTCCCTGATTGCCAACGACCTCGTCGTGCCGGACCTTTCGGCGATCGGAGTGGCCAAGCCGGTAGCGGTCGTGATGACCACCCGGATGTGCACGCCGGACAAGATCGGTGAACTCAAGAAGGTGCTCTCGCGCCACCCCGGCACCTCCGATGTGCACGTCCGCCACGTCGGCGCCCGCGAGAAGAACACTTTGCTCAAGCTCGACGACAGCTGGCGGGTCACCCCGTCCTCGGCCCTGATGGGCGACCTGAAGGCTTTACTGGGCCCCGGCTGCCTGGGGTGATGGCGGCGTAACTGTGGGCCCCGGTGGTCCGGGTTGATGGCGGGCGTAACCGTGGGCCCGGTGGTCCGGGTTGATGGCGGCGCTGTCGGCCCCGGCTGCTCGGAGGTGATGGCTGCTCATCCAGACCCGGCAGTCAGGGGACGCTGAAGGTGCTGTCATGCCCGGCCGCGGGATGCTGGCGGGTGTTCTGAGCCCGGCTGATGGCAGCCGCTGTCTGGCCCGGTCTGCTCGGTCTGACGACAGCGCTACTGTGATCCGCCGCTACCGGCGGCTGATGACAGCGCACCGGCGGCGGACAGCAGTCTGCGGGCGGGTCCAGATGGCTGCTTCGTCGACAACGGGCTAGCGTCGAGAGGCGTGACATCCGCGCCGCTGCTCGAATCGCCACCGCACGCCGAGATGTCGCCTCGGTCCAACCGATGGCCGCCGACCGGGTGGGCGGTGCTGCTGGTCGCCGCCGCCCTGATCGTGGCGCAGTTGGTGCTGCGCGGGTGGGTCGCCGCCTCCGGGTTCTTCTACTGGGACGATTTCATCCTGATCGGGCAGGCGGGCAACCACCCACTGTGGTCGGCGGAGCTGCTGTTCACCAGCCACGACGGACATGTGATGCCGTTGGCGATCGCGGTGACCTGGGTGATCACCGCGGTGGCGCCGCTGAACTGGACGGCCGCGGTGGTGGTGCTGCTGGGCCTGCAACTACTCGCGTCACTTGCGATGCTGCGGTTGCTCATCGTGCTGTTCGGCATCCGTTCGCGCCTGCTGTTCCCGCTGTTGTTCTTCCTGTTCGTGCCGTTGACGGTGCCCGCGTTCGCCTGGTGGGCGGCCGCGGTGAACGCGCTGCCGTTGCAGATCGCGCTCGCCTGGGTGAGCGCCGACGCGTTGCTCCTGGTGCGTACCGGCCGCCGCCGGTACGCGGTCTCGGGTGCGATCGTGTTCGCCCTGGCACTGCTGTCGTTCGAGAAGGCGGTCGTCGTGCTGCCGGTGGCGTTCGCGGTGGTGGTGCTCTCGGCCCATGTTTCGGGGCGGTCGGTGCGCGAGGCCGCGGCGCGCGGGGCCGCGCTGTGGACGGCGACCGGTGCGGTCCTGCTGGCCTGGGCCGCGTGCTTCCTGTTCGTCATCGAACGTCCGCGGGGGCTGTCGGGTCCTGAAGACCCCGGCGCCCTGCTCCGCCGAGCCCTCTCCGACGGCCTGGTCCCCGCACTGTTCGGCGGCCCGTGGCGCTGGGAACGCTGGCAGCCCGCCACACCGTGGGCGGACCCACCAGCGCCCGCCGTGGTGCTGTGCTGGGTGGTGCTGATCCTGGTGGCGGCCTGGACGATTCGAACCCGTCGCCGGGTGGTGCCAGTGTGGGCGAGCCTCGCGGGATACGCCGTTCTCACCATCGCTCCGGTCGTTGTCCTGCGCGACGGCCCCGGCACCGCGGCCCTGCTCCTGCAGTCCATGCGCTACTTCGCCGACTTCGCGGTCGTCGCGACCCTGGCCTTCGCGCTGATCCTGCGGGCACCGCTTCGCCGCGAGCCCTCAGCCGCGCAAACCGCTCGCACCGGAGAAGTCACGCAAGCCGGTGGAGCTGAAGGAGGTGCGCGCGCTGGAACTCCCGCAGGTTCCCGTGTGGGTGGTGGTCGGCAAGCTGGTGGAGCCTGGGGTGTCGCACGCGTCGCCACCGCGGTGTTGTTCCTGATGAGCAGCGTGTTCTCGACCATCACCTTCACCCGCTCCTGGGAACCGAGCCCGGCCCGCACCTACATCACAGGCGTCCAGGCGGCTCTGCCCGGCGTGGCCGACGCCCCCCTCCTCCCGCAGGAAGTTCCGTGGAATGTGCTGAACCCCTTGGCTTTCCCACAGAACATGACCGACCACGTGCTCGCCCCGATCGCGACACCCACCACCTTCGGCCCGGCTACCCCCCGGCTGCGAATGATCACCGACACCGGCGCGATCGTCGACGCACAGGTCTGGTGGAACCGCGCCATCGTGCCCGGTCCCGAACCGGATTGCGGCCACCGGTTACGCGGCGCCACCGCCACCACCGTGCCCCTGGACGGCCCCATGCAGATCCGGGACTGGACCGCCCAGTTGAACTACTACGCCGAACGCGACGGCCGGATCGCGGTGTCGTTCGCGGGCGACACCGAGACGATCGCCGAGGTGCGGGCGGGCCTGAACACGGTGTTCGTCCGCCTGCTCGGCGGCGGCACCGAGTTGCGGATCAGGTCGCTCGACGAGCAGCAATCGCTCTGTATCGGGGTCGGCCCGGTCGGGGTGGTCGGGCACACGCGGTGACCAGCCGGTGGGCGTTGGTGGGCGTGCTTGGAGGCCCAGCCGGCGGGCGTTGGTGCGCATACTTGGTGGCCTAGTCGGTGAGCGTTGGTGCGCGTGTTTGGTGGCCCGGTCGGTGGGCGTTGGTGCGCATACATGGTGATCAGTCGGCGGTGATGGGTGCGCTCACCGGTGGTCGGAGTATGGCGGTGATGCGTGCGCTCACGGGTGACCAGAGTTGGCCGGGAGTGGCACGCGCACACAGGTGCCCGAAGTCGGCCGGGCGTGCCGCGCGTGGGCATGCGATGCTGGGCCGATGAGGCAGTTTCGGGTGTGGGCGCCGGAGGCGAGCGCGATGCGACTGCAACTGGACGGGGAGCCGCACCCGATGCGGCGCAATGGTGGCGGCTGGTGGTCGGTGTGGGTCGCCGCAGGTCAAGGTGCTGAATACGGATTTCTGATCGATGACGACTCGACCGTGCTCCCCGATCCGCGTTCACCGCGGCAACCGCACGGCGTGCACGGGTTGTCCGCGGTCCACGACCTCGACCCCGCGCGCTGGACCGACCGGTCCTGGACCGGCAGGCCATTGGCCGGCTCGGTGTTCTACGAACTGCACATCGGCACTTTCACCCCCGAGGGCACCTTCGACGCGGCCGTCGATCGACTCGACTATCTGGTCGACCTCGGCGTCACCACGGTCGAACTGATGCCGGTGAACGCCTTCGACGGCACCCGGAACTGGGGTTACGACGGTGTGCTCTGGTACGCGGTGCAGGAGAGCTACGGCGGCCCCGACGGGCTGCAACGCTTCGTCGATGCCTGTCATGCCCGTGGTCTCGCAGTCTGCCTGGACGTGGTCTACAACCATCTGGGCCCCTGCGGCAATTATCTGCCGCGCTTCGGCCCGTACCTCGCGTCCGACCACAACACCTGGGGACAGGGTCTGAACCTCGACGGTCCCGGCTCGGACGCGGTGCGCCGCCACATCATCGACAACGCGCTGCGCTGGCTGCGCGAGTTCCACCTCGACGCCCTGCGCATCGACGCGGTGCACGCCCTGCTCGACCGCACCGCCACCCACCTGCTCGAAGAGCTCAGCGCCGAAACCACCGCGCTGGCCGCGCATCTGGGTCGCCCGCTCACCCTCATCGCTGAAAGCGACCTCAACGATGCCCGACTGATCACCCCGCGCGCCGCGGGCGGTTACGGCCTGACCGGGCAGTGGAACGACGACCTGCACCACGCCGTCCATACCGCGGTTTCCGGCGAAAGGCAGGGATACTACGCCGATTTCGGCTCCCTGGCCTGCCTGGCGCACACCCTCACGCACGGGTTCTTCCACGCCGGGACCTATTCCAGTTTCCGCGGCCGCACCCACGGCACCCCGATCCGGCGTGACCTGATTCCCGGCAGCGCGTTGCTCGGTTACACCTGCAATCACGACCAGGTCGGCAACCGCGCCGCGGGCGATCGCCCGAGCGCCTACCTCACCCCCGGTCAGCTGGCGGTGAAGGCGGCCCTGGTGCTGCTTTCGGCGAGTACCCCGCTGCTTTTCATGGGCGAGGAGTGGGGCGCGCGCACCCCGTTCCAGTTCTTCACCTCCCACACCGACCCGGTCGTCGCGGCCGCCACCGCCGCGGGCAGGCGTGCCGAGTTCGCCGAACACGGTTGGGACACCCAGGAGGTACCCGACCCGCAGGACCTCGCCACCTTCACCCGCTCCCAGCTGGACTGGTCCGAACCGGGCCGCGAACCGCACGCGCGTCTGCTGGCCTGCTACCGCGCGCTGCTGGCCCTGCGGAAATCCCGGCCGGAGTTCACCGACCCCTGGCTGGAACGGGTCTGGGCCGACTACGACGAAGCCGAGCGCTGGTTCGTGCTGCGCCGCGACCGGATCTCGGTGGTGTGCAACCTGTCCGAGGACGAGGCGGTGATCCCGGTACACGGCCGGGTGCTGCTGGCCTGGGCGCCGGCCACCGAAAGCGGCGCCGGCACCCTGGTTTCGGGACACAGCTTCGCCGTTCTGGAGGAAGGCGACGGGGCGGGCACAGTGGTCACCGAGTGATCGCGACCGGCCACGGGTCGGCCACGGTCACGCACTGATCATTGCCGGGATGAGGTAGGTCACCGTAAGGTTGGACAATGAGCAACGACGCTTACGGGCAGGATTTCGCTGCCCTACCGACCGGTGTGGGCGGTAGTGCGCCGGCCGGGTTCGGCCCCCTGGTGCGCGCCTTCGCCACTCTCATCGGCCACCGCCGCGACGCGGGCGGGGCGCTGGCGATCTACCGCCACGGCGAACCGGTCGCACACCTGTGGGCCGGCAGCGCGGGGGAGCGGCCGTGGTCGGCCGACACCGGCTCCATCGTTTTCTCCGCGACCAAGGGCGTCACCGCCACCGTCATCCACCGGCTCGCCGATCGCGGCCTGCTCGACTACCAGGCACCGGTCGCCGAGTACTGGCCGCGTTTCGCCGCGCACGGCAAGGGCTCGATCACCGTCGCCGACCTGCTCACCCACCGGGCCGGGTTGTCGTCGCTGTCGGCGGTGGCCGACAGCGCCACCGAAATCCTCGACCACGAGCTGATGGAGGATCGGCTGGCGCTGGCCGCCCCCGACCGGTTGCTCGGCGTCCCCGCCTACCACGCGCTCACCTACGGCTGGTTGCTGGCCGGACTGGCCAGGGCCGTAACCGGCCGCGGCATGGGCGAGCTCATCCGCACCGAGGTCACCGACCCGCTGGGCATCGACGGCATCCATCTGGGCCGCCCGTCGGCCGACTCGACCACCGAGTACGCCCGGCTCTCCGGCGCCCACCTGAGCCTGGCGGGGCACCCGCTGGCCGCCGGTTTCCTCAACCGGGTGGGTTTCCGCATCCCCGGTGCCCTGGGCGCGGCCGCGCGCTGCCTGTACCTGACCAACCTCAACAGCATCCTCGACGGCGACGACCCCACCATCCTCGACACCGAGATGCCCGCGGGTAACGGTGTCGCCACCGCCGCCGGTCTGGCGCAGATGTACGGCGCGCTCGCCGGCGGCGCCACCGTCGACGGCACCCCGTTCCTGCGCCCCGGCACGCACGCCATGATCCGGCGGGTGCAGACCTACCGTCTCGATCACGCCCTGTTCTACCTCCCGATGATGTGGCACCTGGGCTACCACTCGATGCCGGCGGTCGGCGCGCGCAACGCGTTCGGCCACATCGGGCTCGGCGGTTCCTTCGGCTGGGTCGACCCGGATTCGGGTATCTCGGTCGGCTTCGTGCACAACCGCCTCGACCAGGTCCGGCTGCCCTACGACCAGTTGGCCATGGGCTGGCTGCTGCCCCTGGCGCTGTCGGGAGTGCGGGCCGGACGCGACCGCAGGCCGAGTATCGACCGTGCGGCCGCGTAGCCGCGCTCAGGTGAGATCAGCCGCGCTCAGGTGAGGTAGCGGTAGGCGGGTGTGCCCGGTTCCAGGCGGTCGGCCTGGATCGGGGACTCCTCGATGCGCTGCAGCAGCGAAGCCAGGTCGTCGGTGGCGCCGAGCTCGATGCCGACCAGTGCCGCGCCGGTCTCCCGGTTGTTGCGTTTGACGTACTCGAACAGGGTGATGTCGTCGTCGGGTCCGAGCACATTGTCGAGGAAACGGCGCAGCGCCCCGGGTTCCTGGGGGAAATCGACCAGGAAGTAGTGCTTGAGTCCACGATGCACCAGCGAACGCTCGATGATCTCGCCGTAGCGCGAGACGTCGTTGTTGCCGCCGGAGACCAGCACCACCACCGTGGTACCCGGTTCGATCCGGATCTCGGCCAGCGCGGCCGTGGCCAGCGCTCCCGCCGGTTCGGCGATGATGCCCTCGTTCTGGTACAGCTCGAGCATGGCGGTGCAGATGGCGCCCTCGTCGACCTGCATCATCCGGAAAGCCGCTGCGCCGGTGGGGGGTTCGGTGGTGGTGAGCAGCGGCAGCGAGGCGTGCGAGACCACCCGGCCGCCGAAGGCCGACACCGCCTGATACGGCAGCGCGCCGATGCGGCGCACCGCGGCACCGTCGACGAACGGGTCGATCTCGGGCAGCGTCACCGGTCCACCCGCCACCAGCGCGGCGGTCATCGAGGCCGCGCCCGCGGGCTCGACACCGAGCAGACCGGCGTGCGGTGCGCGTTCACGCAGGTAGGTGCCGATGCCGGCGAGACAGCCGCCGCCGCCGACCGGCACCACCACCAGGTCCGGTGCGGTGCCGAGCTGTTCCAGGAATTCCGCGGCGATGGTGCCCTGGCCGGCGGCGGTGCGTGGGTCGTCGAACGGGGCCACCATGGTCGCGCCGGTGCGCGACACCTCGGCGGCGGCGGCCGCGGCGGCCGCGTCGTAGGTCTCGCCGACGGCGAGCAGTTCCACGAACTCGCCCCCGTGCACCCGGATCCGGTCGCACTTCTGCTTCGGTGTGGTGGTCGGCACGAAGATGCGCCCGCGCACACCCATCGCGCGGCAGGCGAAGGCCACTCCCTGGGCGTGGTTGCCCGCGCTCGCGGCGACCACGCCTGCGGCGCGTTCGGCGGGGGTGAGCTGGACCATCAGGTTGTAGGCGCCGCGCAGCTTGTAGGAGCGCACCGCGGTGAGGTCTTCGCGCTTGAGATACACCTGCGCGCCGGTGCTCGCCGATAACCGGGGACTGTATTGCAGTGGTGTCGGCTCGATGATGTCGGAAATTCGCTTCGCGGCCGCATCGATCTCGTCCGCGTTCAGCGGCGGACCGGTCAGGGAAACTTCGGCGACGTCAGCGGTGTAAGACACCAGGTCATGCTACCGAGACGGCTCCGGCCGCCGACGCGCGCCCGAGTCGCGTACACGGCAGCGCCCGCCGCGCACCGCGGCGGGCGGACTCCGAAAGGGTCAGCGGGGGGTGAGCACGAAGACCGGGATCTGGCGATCGGTCTTCTTCTGGTACTCCGCGTAGTCGGGCCACACCGCGACAGCGCGCTCCCACCACAGCGCCTTCTCCTCGCCGACGACCTCACGGGCCGTGTAGTCCTTGTTGACCTCCCCGTCGCGCAGTTCGACGTGTGGTTCGGCCTTGATGTTGTAGTACCAGACGGGGTTGTTCGGCGCCCCGCCCAGCGAGGCGACCACGGCGTACTCCCCGTCGTGTTCGACTCGCATCAGTGGCGTCTTGCGCAGTTTGCCGGTCTTGGCGCCCTTGGTGGTGAGCAGGACGACGGGCTTGCCGTTCAACGAGGTGGCTTCGGTCCCGCCGGAGCCCTCGTATGCTTCGGCCTGCTGGCGTGACCAATCGGAAGTGCTCGGTGCGTACTCTCCTGTCAGTGGCATGACCTGCACAACGTGCGACCGCGGTGTGATGTTCCCGACATGGCGCCGACCGAAGAGTTCGGTGGCCCGAACTCTCGAGTGCGCCTATCCTGTGTGTATGGCAGTGGTTACCCCATCGGCAGCTTCCGCGACGGTCGACATCGCGGGCAGTGCGTGGCCGGTCTACAAGCTCGAGGCGCTGGTCGCCGGGCTCGTGGTCGGTGCGCTGCTGCTCCTGGTGACCGGTTCCGCGCAGGCCGCGGTGCTGCTCGCGGCCGCCGTCGCCGCGGTGCGCTGGACCGTCGGCGCCGCACGGGCCCATACCGGCGACTGACTCACTCGAACGCGAGCTCGCGCAATTCGCCGCGCGAGACCACACCCAGCTTCGGGTACGCCTTGTACAGGTGATGACCGACCGTGCGATGACTCAGGAACAACCGCGCCGCGATCTCCCGGTTCGACAGCCCCTGCGCCGCCAGCCGCACGATCTGGGACTCCTGCGGCGTGAGCGAACTCAGTGGTCCCTCGTCCGGGCGGGCGGCGGCCCCCACTCCCAGCGCGCTCAGTTCGGCGCGGGCCCGTTCGCGCCACGGCACGGCACCGAGCCGATCGAACAGCGTGAGTGCCTGCTCGAGGTGGGTGCGCGCGTCGATCTTGCGTTTGTCGCGGCGCAACCATTCCCCGTAGAGCAACCGGGTGCGGGCTTCGTCGAACGGGCGATTCCCGGTGAGTGCGGCGCGGTAGTGGGCCTCGGCCTCGGCGCCGTCGGTCAGCAGCGCCCGGCCGCGCGCCACGAGCGCCGCGATCCAGTCCTGCTCGGCTCCGTTCGACCAGTCGGTGAGCCGCGCCAAGGCTTCGGTGGCGTGGTCGTGTGCGCCGAGCCGGACCGCCACCTCGATCTGATCGGGCAGCGTACGCAGGCCGATCACGTGGTGGTCGGCCGGTTCCACCGTCATCCGCGCGAGTTCGGCCCGGGCCTGTTCCAGCCGGCCCGACCCGAGTGCCAGCAACGCCCGCGCCGCGTGCGCCCAGGACGCGCCGACCGCGCGCGGCCCACCGAACTCCTCGGCCACCGCGCGATCGGCCGCGGCCCGGCACCGTGTCTCGTCACCGTGCAGGGCCGCCAGGTAGGCCAGGAACGCGTGCAACTGCCCCACCCACTGGGCCTGGCCGATATCGCCCGCGATCCGTAGCCCTTCCTCGGCGGCCACCCGGCTCTCCCGCGGCCGGCCACCGAACAGCTGACTTTCGGCGCGGAAGAACAGCAGTGGCGCGAGCAACGCGATCCGCCCCTGCTCCCGGCATTCGGCGATGAGCTCGGCCGCCACCTCGTCGACCTGTTCGTCCTGGCCGACGACGAGTCCGCTGCCGCACAACTGCACCAGGTCGCCCGGACTGTCGGCGCCGCCGGCGCGGGCGGCATCGACCGCGGCGCGCAGGTCGGTGGTCCGCCGCCCGGTCACCGACCCGGTCAGGTAGCGCACGATCGGGGTGATCGGGTCGTGCTCGTCGAGGCGCAGCGTCGTCAGGAACCGGGCGACCTCGTCGAGTTCGGCGCTGCCGAGATACCAGGCGGTGTGCACGGCCCTGGTCAGGATCCGGGCGGCGCCACCCGGGTCGTCCGCCCGAGCCGCGGTGGCCACCGCCATGAGTCGCCGGTGCGCCGAACCGGGTGTACCCGAGGCGAATTCGGCCTGGGCGCGGACAAGGTCGAGCCGCCGCGCGAATTCGTCGCCGACACCGTGGGCGGCCGCTCGCTCGGCCAGCCGGGCCGCCTGCTCCGTCGATCCGGCTTCGGTCGCCGTCTCGGCCGCGAGCACCAACCTGCGCACGCGAGCGCCGACATCGACACTCAAGGTGGCCGCCCGGTCATAGGCGGCCACCGCCCCGTGGAAACCATTGCGCCGTCTGGCCCGATCTGCGGTGCCCTCCAGCGCGACCGCTGCCGACTCGTCCGCACCGGTGGCGGCACACGCCAGATGCCAAGCCCACAGATCGGCATCGGCCCCGCCCCCTGGGAACACCGTGTCCTCGATCCGCTCGGTATCGGCCCCGCCTTCTGGCAAGAGCGTGTCCTCGGACCGCGCGGTGTCGGGCCCGTCCCCTGGGAATGCCGCGTCCTTGGACCGCTCGGTGTCGAGCTCGATCCCTGGCAAGACCGTGTCTTCGGACCGCTCGGAATCGGGCCCGCCCCTTGGGAATGCCGCGTTCTCGGATCGTTCGGTATCGGGCCTGCCCCCTGGAAATACCGCGCTCCCGGACCGTGCCGTCTGGGCTACGTCATCTTCAGTTCGCGCGTGCACCGTTGCCTCCGCGGTTCTGGCGTCCGCCGCGCGGAGCGCATCGGTGCGGTAGGCGTCGGCGAGGGCGCGGTGCGCGGACAGTCGCTGGGCCAGGGGTGCGCCCTGGTACACCGCTGAGCGCAGCAGCGGATGCTGCCAGGTCAGTCCCCGGCCGTCGTGGTGGATCATGCCCGCGTCCTGGGCCGGTTGCAGGTCCGACAGCGACGCGCCGAGAGTCGCCGCGGCCCGCAGGATCGGCGCCGGGTCGGCCACGCCGGCCGCGGCGGCCACCAGGAGCACGGTGCGGGTGGCCGCAGGCAGACGCGCGACGCGCCCGTGGAAGGCCAACTGCAGTCGCTGGGTCAGTGGCAGCGGGTTCGTACCGTCCCAGGCGGTGTCGGCGAGAATGGCGGGAAGTTCCAGCAGTGCGAGCGGGTTCCCGCCCGACTCGGTGAGCAGCCGGTAGCGCATCGCCGGTGTCAGTTGCGTGGCGCTCGCGTCGAGCAAGGCCGCCGCCGCATCGGGGGACAGGCCCGACAGGGCCAGCTCCGGCAGGCCGGGTGCGGGAAAGTCATCGGGACCGGTGCGGGTGGCGAACAGCAGCGCCACCCCCTCGGCGTCGAGCCTGCGTGCCGCGAACAGCAGGGCGTCGGCGCTGGCCTGGTCCAGCCAGTGCGCGTCGTCGACGATGCACAGCAGCGGGCCGTCGGCGGCTTCCTCGGCCAGCAGGGTCAGCACGGCCAGGCCGATGAGCATCCGGTCGGCGGGCGCGTGCGCACCCAATCCGAACGCGGCCTCGAGCGCGTCACGCTGGCGCGGCGGCAACCGGCGAACCAGCTCCATAGCGGGGCGCGCCAGCAGATGCAGTGCGGCGAAGGGTAATTCGGCCTCGGACTCGATACCCGTACTGCGTACCGCCGGAATGTCCTGAGCCGCCGCGTAATCCAGCAGCGCGGACTTGCCGATCCCGGCCGCTCCGCGCACCACCAGTGCTCCGCTGCGCCCGGCGCGCGCCGCGGCGAGCAGGTCATCGATCCTGGCCTGTTCGGCTTCGCGTCCGTGCAGCATGGAGCCCACCGTATCGCTGGTCCGGCAGCGACAGTAGTCGCGCCGCGAAAGTACCTATAGGCGACTGATTCGCCGACCCCCGCCTCGGTCATAACGTTGGTGTCATCGCAGAAGCAACGAGCGAAACACCAGCTCACAGCATATTTCGGAGGTCGAGATGAACACCGTCGTCGCACAGTACCTGGAAGCCTGGAACACCCGCGAGCCCGGCGATCGCCGCGCCGCGATCGCCCGCCTGTTCACCCCGGAGGCCAGCTACGTCGATCCGCTGGTCGCGGTACGCGGCCACGCGGAGCTCGAAGCCGCCATCGCCGGCGTGCAGACCCAGTTCCCGGACTGGACCTTCCGCCTGGCCGGCCCGGTCGACGCCCACCACGACCAGGTGCGCTTCACCTGGGGTCTCGGACCCGCCGACGGCGCCGACGTGGTGATCGGTTTCGACGTCGCCGTGCTCGCCGACGGCCGCATCGACCGCGTCTACGGCTTCCTCGACCAGGTCCCCGCCTGAGATCCGTTCCCACTTCAGGAGATTCACCATGACCACCTCGGCACCCTCACGCCTGTCCACCCTGCTCGCCGACGGCGAGAACCTGCTGCGCCTGTCGCTGCGCCTCGACGCCGTCGTCACCGGTGCGAACGGCCTCGCCTACCTCGCACTGGCCGTGCCGCTGCAACGTCTGCTCGGTCTCGACACCGGCGCGGCCCTCGTGATCGGCGCGTTCCTCACCGCGTACGGCCTGGCCGTGGCCGTGATCGGGTTCAGATCACCGGTCAACCGGCCGGCGGCGGCCGCGGTCGCGCTCGGCAACACCGCCTGGGTGCTCGCCAGTCTCATCGCCGTGGCCACCGGTGCCCTGGGCCTGACGACGGCCGGCGCGGTGTGGGCGGTGCTGCAGGCCGGTGTCGTCGGCGGGTTCGCGGCCCTGCAGTACCTGGGTCTGCGGCGCTGACCCGGCGACGAAGGCGGGACCACGGAGGTGGTCCCGCTTCGGCGGGTGTGTCAGCGCACCAACAGGGCCACCGGCAGGCGGGTGAACAGCTTGTCCATCCGCGCCTGACCCGCGAAGGCGCGCCCGGTGAGCCGGTCGGTCCAATTGCCTTCCGGCAGCGGCAGAACGGTGTCGAGCCAGCCGGTGGGGCCGAGTCCGACCGAGTGCCGGGTGGCCGCCACGATCACCTCGGGGCCTTCCCCCGCCGGTCCGCGACCGTAGGCGACCAGCCGGTGCGCGTGCTCGCCGACCGCGTACAGCGGCCGGTACATACCGCCGACGAAACATTCCGGCCGTTCCCGGCGCAACCACAGCGCATAGGCCACCACCCACATCTTCGCCGCCCCGGTGGTGTCCAGTGCCGGTGTGTCGGTGAGGGATTGGAGCATCCCGGCGCGCACGGCGAAGTTCACCGGACGCCGGTTGTCCGGGTCGACCAGCGAGTCCTCCCACACTTCGGTGCCCTGATAGAGGTCGGGGACGCCCGGCCCGCACAGCTGCAACAGCTTCTGCGCCACCGCGTCCGACCAGGCGTGCGGGGCCAGCTCGTGCGCCAGATCGCCGATGCCGGTGCCGACGGGGCCGTCGATCACCGCGTCGAGCCAGCCGTGCACCGCCGACTCGAACGCCGCGTCGGGTTCCTCCCACGACGTCTTGGTCCCCGCCTCGCGAATCGACTTCTCCGCGAACAGATGCAGCCGATCACGCAGACCCGGCACCGAGGACGCGGGCCGGCCGTCAGCGGGCCACACCCCGAACATGTTCTGCAACAGGAACAGTGCGGTCGCGCCGTCGGGAGCGGGGGTGGTCTCGAGCCATCCGCGCACCCGCTGGGACCACACATCGGCCACCTGCGAGAGCACCCCGATCCGGGCTCGCACGTCCTCACCGCGCTTGGTGTCGTGGGTCGACAGTGTGGTCATGGTGGCGGGCCAGCGCTGCGAGCGTTCACTGTTGGACAAGTGGAAGTCGTTGACCGAGTGGCCGAAACGGGCGGGATTGCCACCCACCTCCTGCAACGACACCAGGCGCGCGGCCTGATAGAACATCGTGTCCTCGACCGACTTGGCGGTGATCGCGCCACACACCTGGGAGAACCGCGTCGCCGCCTCACCGCCCACCGCCAGCGCGGTCACCAGCACCGACAGCGGCGCGGTCAACTCGGCGTTGCGCTTTTCCACCTCGGCCACCACCGCGGCGGTGATGCCGGCCAGCGGCGCGTAGTCCACCCGGTACACCGGCATGAACGCCAGCACCTCGATGGTCGCGTTGCTCACGGCGAGGGTGTCGAAACTGCCCGCGTTGCCGTCGCGTTTGATCGCGGCGACCAACCGGCGGATCTCCGGCGCGAGAATGGTCTCGGCCACCGCCCGCTTGATCCGGTGCTCGGTCTCCCCGAACCAGGCGCGATCGCTGCCGTGCCCGGCGACGTGCTGGGACAACTCGGTCAGCGCCGCCTCACCGGCCGGGTCGATCAGTACCCCGCCCACATCGGCGAGTGCGTCGTAGCCGGTGGTGCCGTCCACCGGCAGCGTGGCGTCGAGCGGTTCGCGATTGGCCAGGATCTTCTCCACCAGCAGCAGCCGTTGCGGGCCGATCAACCTGCGCAGCCGGGTCAGGTACGCGCTCGGATGCGCGAGCCCGTCGGGGTGGTCGACGCGCACACCGTCGATCAGATCGTGCTCACACCAGGCGGCCAGTTCCCGGTGGGTGGCCTCGAAGACCTCCGGATCCTCCTGCCGGATCGCGGCCAAACTGTTGACGGCGAAGAACCGCCGGTAGGTGCACACTCCGGCCTTCCAGCTCACCAACCGGTAGTGCTGGCGGTCGTGGATGCGCAGCGCGTGGTCACCATCTGTGCCCGGCGCGATCGGGAACCGCAGATCGTGCAGCGCCAGCATCGGTTCGGGCCCGGAACGGTCCACGGTGAGCGCGGCCGGATCGTTCTCGTTCTGTAACACCGGTAGCGCCAGGCGCCCGCCCGCACCGTTGCCCGGGCTCCAGTCGATGTCGAAGTACTTGGCGTACTTGGAGTTACGGCCCGACCGCAGCACGTCCCACCACCACGGATTCTGCTGCGGGTCGCCCACGCCGACATGGTTGGGTACCAGGTCCACGATCAGACCCATTCCGCGACTGCGCACTTCGTCGGAGAGCGCCTTGAGTCCGGCGGGCCCGCCGAGCGCGGCCGAGACCGTGGTCGGATCGGTGACGTCGTAGCCGTGTGTCGACCCGTGCGCGGCGGTGAGGATCGGCGACAGATACAGGTGCGAAATCCCCAGTTGCTGCAGGTATTCGGCGATGGCACGGGCATCGGCGAAGGTGAGTGCGTCGGGTCGCAGCTGTAGCCGGTAGGTGCTGCGCACCGTGCTCGGCCGGATCGGTGCGCGATGCAGCAGGGTCAGCGGGTCGGTCACGTAGGTCTCGGTCATCGTCTCGGTCAGTCGGTTCGGCGCAGTACGAGCAGGCAACGGCTGGGCACGGGCAGCACCGTCGCCGCGGCGAACACGGCATCGGCGGCACCGGTCGGGGTCGAACAGTCGAGCGCGAGAGTCCATTCGGTACCGAACTCCGGCCCGGGCACGATGAAATCGATCGCTTCGTCGTGCGCATTGAAGCACAGCAGAAACGAATCGTCGCTGATCCGTTCGCCGCGCGGACCCGGTTCGGCGATCCCGTCGCCGTCGAGCAGCACGGCCAGCGACTTGCCGAAACCGCTGTGCCAGTCGGCGGTGGTCATCTCGGCCCCGGCCGGGGTGAACCAGGCGATCTCGCGTCGATGCCGGTGCCCGTCGCCGGGTCCGGCGGCCAGGAATCGGCGCCTGCGGAAGATCGGGTGCGCGGTGCGCAGGGCGATCACCGAACTGGTGAACTCGATCAGCTCGGCATTGCGCTGAGCCAGTGACCAGTCCATCCAGGCCAGCGGCGAATCCTGGCAGTACACATTGTTGTTGCCGAGCTGGGTGCGTCCCATCTCGTCGCCGTGGGCGAGCATGGGGGTGCCCTGGCTCAGGATCAGGGTGGCGAGCAGGTTGCGTTGCTGGCGTGCACGCAGCGCGAGGATCTCGGGGTCATCGGTCGGTCCTTCGGCTCCGCAGTTCCAGGACCGGTTGTGGTGCTCGCCGTCGCGATTGTCCTCGCCGTTGGCGTCGTTGTGTTTGTCGTTGTAGGACACCAGGTCTCGCAGCGTGAACCCGTCGTGGGCGGTGACGAAGTTGATGCTGGCGCTCGGGCGCCGCCCGGTCGGCTCGTAGAGATCCGAGGACCCGGTGAGCCGGTAGGCGAACTCGCCGAGCGTGGCCGGCTCGCCGCGCCAGTAGTCGCGCACCGTGTCGCGGTACTTGCCGTTCCATTCGGTCCACAGGCTGGGGAAGTTGCCCACCTGATACCCGCCCTCGCCCACATCCCAGGGTTCGGCGATGAGCTTGACCTGGCTCACCACCGGATCCTGGTGCACCAGATCGAAGAAGGTCGACAGACGGTCCACGTCGTGCAGTTCGCGCGCCAGCGTGGCCGCGAGGTCGAACCGGAACCCGTCGACGTGCATGTCCACCACCCAGTAGCGCAGCGAGTCCATGATCAGCTGCAGCGTGTGCGGATGCCGCACATTGAGGCTGTTGCCCGTGCCGGTGTAGTCCTTGTAGTGCGCCGGATCGTCGTCGTCGAGCCGGTAGTACGCGGCGTTGTCGATCCCACGCAGACTCAGGTTGGGTCCCCAGTGATTGCCCTCGCCGGTGTGGTTGTACACCACGTCGAGAATCACCTCGATGCCCTCGGCGTGCATCGCCCGCACCATCGCCTTGAACTCGGTGACCGCCGCGTCCCCGCGCGGGCGGGCCGAGTACTCGTTGTGCGGGGCGAGGTAACCGATGCTGTTGTAGCCCCAGTAGTTTCGCAGTCCCTGATCGGTGAGCACGTGATCGTGGAAGAACTGATGCACCGGCATCAGCTCGATCGCGGTGACGCCCAGCTTCTTCAGGTGCCCGATGATTGCCGGATGCGCCAGGCCCGCGTAGGTGCCACGCAACTCCGTCGGGATCTCCGGATGCGTCATCGTCATGCCCTTGACGTGGGCTTCGTAGATCACCGTCTCGTGATAGGGCCGTTTGGGCGGGCGGTCGTCGCCCCAGTCGAAGAACGGGTTGATCACCACGCCGGTCATGGTGTGGCCCAGCGAATCAAGCCCGTAGGCGTAGAGCGAGGGATCGTTGACGAACCGGCCGTCGAAGGCCTTCCCGTAGGGGTCGAGCAGCAATTTGCTCGGGTCGCATCGCATCCCGAGTTCGGGCTCGTAGGGGCCGTGTACGCGGAAGCCGTAGCGCTGACCCGGTGTCACCGCGGGCAGGTAGGCGTGCCAGACGTAGCCGTCGACTTCGTCGAGGTGCACCCGTGTCTGCGACCCGTCCTTGGCGATCAGGCACAGCTCTACCGCGGTCGCCACTTCGGAGAACACCGAGAAGTTCGTGCCCGCGCCGTCATAGGTCGCGCCCAGCGGGTAGGCGGTGCCCGGCCACACGCCCAGTGGGGTCACCGCACCGGAGCGGTCGTTCGGGCTGGACATGCTACGACAGTAGAGGAATCCGGCCTCCGACCGCGCACGATGGCGGTGGGGGCTGCGTCACCCCCGCTCGGTCGCGAGCAGCCGCCGGGCGTAGCCGGTGCGCCGGGCAAGCGCGGCCAGGCCACCGAGAACCCACCGCTGCAGCCATGCGGGCGGGCCGGCCAGGTAACCGTCCTGGTACTCCCAGAGCAGCCCGAGTGCCAGTGGGTTGCGGGGGAGGCGGGTCGCTGTCGTCGCGCCCGCATTGTCGAGTCCGCTCCAGAGCTCGAACATTTCCCAGTGCCGCAGCGGTGGGCGGATCAGATGCTCGGCCACCGTGTTCTCGGCGTCGTTCCAGAATTCGTGCACGGCACGCGGCGGGGCCGTCACCGTGTCGCCCGGCCCGGCGACGATGTCGGTGCCGTCGATGCGGAACCGCATCCGGCCGGCGCGGATCGTCCAGGTCTCGCTGAGTTCGGGATGCCAGTGCGGGCCCGCCTGTCTGCCGGGGCGCGGCAGTACGTGCTCGAGCCGCAGGTAGGCGCCCTGCGCGTCGGCGCCGCGATCGAGCAGGGTCACCCGGTGACCGTTGCGGAAGTGCAGAACCGATGCCATCTCCCAGGTATAAAGGTAACCTTTGCATCATGTCAACGGTTGCACCCGCCTCCCTGCTGAAACTGCTGGTCCAGGCCACCGATGCCTATGAGCGCGAACTGAACACCGCCTTGCGAGCCGTCCTCGGCGCCGAGTTGCGGCCTGCTCACTACGCCGTGTTCCGCCACCTGGCGCCCGAGGGCTCCCGGGTCACCGCGCTCGCCGACGCGGCCGGGATGACCCAGCAGTCGATGGGGGAGCTGGTCACCCACCTGGCGCGCTGCGGCTATGTCGAACGCACACCCGACCCGGCCGACAAGCGCGCCCGGCTGATCGTGGCCACCGCGGCGGGCCGCGACGCCGTCGCGCTGGCCGCACGCCACATCGGCCGCATCGAGCGGGCGCTCACGGCCGAACTCGGCACGAACACCCTCGACCGGGTCCGCGCGGCACTCTCGCGCATCCCCGAACTCGTGGCCGATCTGCCCGAGGGGCGTGGCGCCGAGGACGGCGAGTGATAACTTGAACGGTGTTCAAGGCCGTCGTTCCCGGCGGCACCGGGCGACGACGAGGATTCCAGTGGACCTGACCCCCGAGCAGATCACCGCCCTCGATGCCGAACACGTCTGGCATCCCTACGGCGGTTTCCCCGCGACCACCGAACCGCTGGTGGTCGCGAGCGCGTCGGGCACCCGGCTCACGCTCGCCGACGGCCGCGAGCTGGTCGACGGGATGAGCTCGTGGTGGGCCGCGGTGCACGGCTACCGCCACCCGGTGCTCGACGAAGCCCTGTTCGCGCAGTCGCAGCGGATGAGTCACGTGATGTTCGGCGGGCTCACCCACGAGCCCGCCGTCCGCCTGACGCAACTGCTCGTGGAGCTCGCTCCGCCCGGCCTGGAGAAGGTCTTCCTCTGCGATTCCGGCTCGGTCTCGGTGGAGGTCGCCACGAAGATGTGCCTGCAGTACTGGCGCGCCCGCTCGCAACCCGGCAAGCATCGCCTGCTCACCTGGCGCGGCGGCTACCACGGCGACACCTTCACTCCCATGAGCGTGTGCGACCCCGACGGCGGCATGCACTCGCTGTGGACCGACGTCCTCACCGAGCAGGTCTTCGTGCCCGCCCCGCCGCGTGATTTCGACACCGGCTACGTCGCCGACCTCGAACGCGCCGTCGCCACCCACCGCGACGAGCTGGCCGCCGTGATCGTGGAACCGGTCGTGCAGGGCGCGGGCGGCATGCGCTGGCACGACCCGCGCTACCTCACCGAGCTGCGCCGGATCTGCGACGACAACGACGTGCTGCTCGTCTTCGACGAGATCGCCACCGGATTCGGCCGCACCGGCGAACTGTTCGCCGCCGACCACGCGGGCGTCGCCCCGGACGTGATGTGCGTGGGCAAGGCGCTGACCGGCGGCTATCTCACCCTCGCCGCCGCGCTGTGCACCGCGCGGATCGCCGAGACCATCAGCGCCGCGCACGGTGGTCTCATGCACGGGCCCACTTTCATGGGTAACCCGCTGGCCTGCGCGGTGGCGGTCGCCTCGCTGGAATTGCTGCGGGCGCGGGACTGGCGTGGTGAGGTCGCCCGGATCAGCACCGAACTGCGCGCGGGCCTGGCCCCGATCGCCGAGCTGCCGGGCGTCGTGGACGTACGGGTGCTGGGCGCGATCGGCGTCGTCGAACTGGCCGAACCGGTCGACATGCGCGCCGCCACCGATGCCGCCGTCGCCGCGGGCGCCTGGCTGCGCCCGTTCCGCAACCTCGTCTACACGATGCCGCCCTTCATCAGCACCTCCGCCGACATCGCCACCATCACCGGTGCCGTGCGGGCCGCAGTGCGGGCGTCGATCCGATGACGTACCTGAACGGCGTTCAAGTATCGTCGGCTGCCGTGAGCACTGACCCGTTGAGCTGGTTGGACGAGCGCGCGTCCGAACGCACCGACGCCGGCCTGCGCAGGCACCTGCGCGTGCGCGAACCCGAGTCGCCCGCCATCGACCTCGCCTCCAACGACTACCTCGGCCTGGTCCGCCACCCGGAGGTGATCGAGGGCGCCATCGCCGCCGTACGCCGCTGGGGCGCGGGCGCCACCGGCTCGCGGTTGGTCACCGGCACCACCGCCGACCACGCGCTGCTCGAAACCGAACTGGCCGAATTCGTCGGCGCGCAGAGCGGGTTGGTGTTCGCCTCCGGCTACGCCGCCAACCTGGGCGCGGTGACCGCACTGGCCGGGCGCGGCGCCCTCGTGGTCTCGGACGCGGGCAGTCACGCCTCGCTGGTAGACGCGTGCCGGCTGTCCAGAGCGCGCGTCGAAATCGCCGCGCACCGCGATGTCGCCGCGGTCGAGCGACTGCTCGCCGAGCGCACCGAGGAACGCGCGCTGGTGCTCACCGACTCGGTGTTCAGCGCCGACGGCGACCTCGCCCCGCTGACCGAACTGCACCGGGCGTGCCGCGCCCACGGTGCGGTGCTCGTCGTCGACGAAGCGCACGGACTCGGCGTCCGCGGCGACGGCGGCCGCGGCCTGGTACACGAACAGGGCTTGGCGGGCGAACCCGACATCGTCATCACCGCGACCCTGTCGAAGGCGTTCGCCGCCCAGGGCGGTGTGGTGCTGGCCGACGCCCGGATCCGCGCCCACCTCATCGACGCCGCCCGCACCTTCATCTTCGACACCGGACTGGCTCCCGCCGCAGTCGGCGCCGCCCGCGCGGCGCTGGGCCTGCTGCGCCGCGATCCCACGATGGCGACCCGAGTCCTCGACCGCGCCGCCGACATCGCCCGCATCGCCGGCGTCGCTGAACCGGACTCCGCGGTCGTCTCGGTGGTGCTCGGCGAAGCGCAGCTCGCCTTCGACGCGGCCCAGACCTGCCGGGCGCGTGGTCTCGACGTCGGCTGCTTCCGGCCGCCGTCGGTTCCGACCGGAACCTCCCGGCTGCGCCTGACCGCGCGCGCCAACCTCACCACCGCCGAACTCGACGTCATCGCCGAGGTGCTGAGCGAGGTACTCGCCGACGCCCGCGGCACGGAAAGAATCAGCGCATGAGCATCCTGCTGATCAGCGGCACCTCCACCGACGTCGGCAAAACCGTCGTCACCGCGGCAGTGGCCGCCGCCGCGCGAGCCGCAGGCCGCACCGTCGCGGTCTGCAAGCCGGCCCAGACCGGTATCGCCCCCGGCGAACCCGGAGACCTCGCCGAGGTCACCCGCCTGTCCGGCGTCACCCGCACCCTCGAACTGGCCCGCTACCCGGAGCCACTCGCCCCCGACACGGCCGCTCGCCGCGCCGGCATGCCGCTGCTCAGCCTGACCGAAACCGTCGCGGGCATCCGCACCCTGACCGACGCGAACCTGGTCCTGGTCGAAGGCGCGGGCGGACTGCTGGTGCGCATGGGCGACCACACCCTGCTCGATCTCGCCCAGCAGCTCGGCGCCCCGGTTCTCGTGGTCACCGCCGCGGGGCTGGGCACCCTCAACCACAGCGAACTCACCACCCGCGTCCTGGCCGCCGCCGGCGTGCCCTGCGCCGGACTGGTGATCGGTGCCTGGCCCGCGGAGCCGGACCTGGCCGCGCACTGCAATCGCGACGACCTGCCCCGGGTCACCGACGTCCCCGTGGTGGGCACCATCCCCGCCGGTGCGGGTCAATGGGAGCGTGCGCGATTCACGGCTGCGGCGCCGAGCTGGTTCACCACCGACCTCGGTGCCGAAAACCTGGCCTGACCAGCTGATTTGACTTCGTGTTGGTCGGCACGTAACTTTATTCGAGTCAGAGCGACACGGACGCCGACCCGGCCACACAGTGACCGGGACAACGAGGTAGGATGTTGAGCGCCTGACTGATCATGTGTTCAGGGTTACTTCATGCGGGATTTGCTTCCCGGTGGGGGCCTGAGCTACAGTTTGAACCCTTGCCCTTCCGAAGCCTGC
>NZ_JBHSDL010000011.1:0-1321 GCF_042650145.1 Nocardia halotolerans
GGAGTTACAAAGGAATTCTTTAGATGAAGCTACCTGGAAAGGTAAGCCGTAGAAGGTAACAGCCCTGTAATCGAAAAAGAATTCTCTCCGGAGTGTATCCTGAGTACGGCGGAACACGTGAAATTCCGTCGGAATCCGGGAGGACCATCTCCCAAGGCTAAATACTACCTAGTGACCGATAGTGAACCAGTACCGTGAGGGAAAGGTGAAAAGCACCCCGGGAGGGGAGTGAAAGAGAACCTGAAACCGTGTGCCTACAAGTAGTCGGAGCCCGTTAATGGGTGACGGCGTACCTTTTGTAGAATGGACCGGCGAGTTACGATTGTATGCGAGGTTAAGTGGAAGACACGGAGCCGTAGCGAAAGCGAGTCTGAATAGGGCGAATTAGTATGCGGTCGTAGACCCGAAACCGTGTGATCTACCCATGTCCAGGGTGAAGGTCAGGTAACACTGACTGGAGGCCCGAACCCACGTATGTTGAAAAATGCGGGGATGAGGTGTGGGTAGGGGTGAAATGCCAATCGAACACGGAGATAGCTGGTTCTCTCCGAAATAGCTTTAGGGCTAGCCTCAAGGGATGAGTATTGGAGGTAGAGCACTGATTGGACTAGGGGCCCTCATCGGGTTACCGAATTCAGTCAAACTCCGAATGCCAACTACTTTACCTTGGGAGTCAGTCTATGGGTGATAAGGTTCATAGACGAAAGGGAAACAGCCCAGACCGCCAGCTAAGGTCCCAAAGTATACGTTAAGTGGAAAAGGATGTGGAGTTGCACAGACAACCAGGATGTTGGCTTAGAAGCAGCCACCATTTAAAGAGTGCGTAATAGCTCACTGGTCGAGTGACTCTGCGCCGAAAATATACCGGGGCTAAACGTATCACCGAAGCTGCGGATTGTTCTTACGAACAATGGTAGGAGAGCGTTCTAAGTGCTGTGAAGTCAGACCGTGAGGACTGGTGGAGCGCTTAGAAGTGAGAATGCCGGTATGAGTAGCGAAAAAAGAGTGAGAATCTCTTTCACCGAATGCCTAAGGTTTCCTGAGGAAGGCTCGTCCTCTCAGGGTTAGTCGGGACCTAAGCCGAGGCCGAAAGGCGTAGGCGATGGACAACAGGTTGATATTCCTGTACCACCTCATGATCGTTATGAGCGATGGGGGGACGCAGTAGGATAGGGAATGCGCACCACTGGATGTGTGCGCCCAAGCAGTGAGAGTGTCAGGTAGGCAAATCCGCCTGGCGTAAGCTCAAGCTGTGATGGGGAGCGAAATATAGTAGCGAAGTTCCTGATTTCACACTGCCAAGAAAAGCCTCTAGCCAGAT
>NZ_JBHSDL010000012.1:0-30064 GCF_042650145.1 Nocardia halotolerans
GCATCCGTACCCAGTACTGCAGCGCACCCAGGTAGTTGCCGAGGTGGAAGGAGTCGCTGGTGGGCTGGATGCCCGACAGCACCCGCTGCTTGCGTTCGGCCGTCGCGGCCGGGGCAGGACTGGACATACCCCGAATCTTTCCATGTGCCGCAAGCCGGATTTCCCGGCGGTCCCCGGCGCGGTTACGCGGCGGGCCCGCCGGTACGCAGCGCGGTGTTGCGCTGCTGCCAGTTCCGCGGGTCCACACCGGGCATACTCGGCTTGCCCGACCTGATCATGTGCCGTTCGCGGCGAGCCAGCAGCTGGTAGGACGGGGTACACGGACCGGCGAGAGTGCCTGCCAGCACGCGGGGCGCCAACGGTGGCGTGAGGTGGGCGGTGCGGATGCCGCGGCACAGCGCACGGTGGGCGAGCTCGTCGGAGATGCCCCATTCGATGCCGTACATCTGCCGGACCCGTACGGGCAGACTCCCCTGCACCAGCAGATACAGCGCCGAACCGACCTGTTCAGCGGGCGGGCGCAGCCGGTAGGGCTTGCGGTGGCCGGCCAGGTAGGAACCGACCAGACGGGCTTCGTCGGTGAGGAACAGTTCCGAGGAGTCCAGGTAGTCGTCGAAGTAGCGGCGGAAGGCCGGGTAGTCGGCGGGGGCGGCGGTACGCGGCATGCCGAACAGTTCGCCCCAGCGCAGATAGTCCTGGTAGAGGTCCTCGCGTTCAGTGGCGGTGAGCTCGCGCACTAGGCGGTCGTACATCACCTCGGCCGAGTCGAAGGTGAACGCCATCGTCATGAACATCAGGTGTGGATCGTGCGCGGCGTAGGAGGTGCCCGCCGGGTGGTGGGCGCCCGCGTCTTCGGGCAGGGTGCCCACCACGGCTTCGTGTTTGCGCCGGGTGAAGGCCAGCGCGCGATCGGCTTCGGCCTTGCTGCCCAGGAACACCGCCTCGAACAGGGCGCCGGTGACGGCCAGGCGGGTGTAGGGGGTTGCCCGGTGGGCGGTGTGCTCGCTGGTTCCGACGAACAGCAGCGGGTGTACCGCGCCGATCACCAGGGCGCGCAGGCCATAGGTGAGGCCCACCGCGCGCTTGCTCATCACCCGCCGGAGCATCGAATCGTCGGCGAAATATCCGGGTGCGCCGTCTCTTGCGGCCATGCTGCGCCTCCTCGTCGAGTGCATCTGGCAATAGACTCCTCCAGAATTGGAAATCTGGCAAGACCTTCTACCAAAAGATCCCCGAGGAGACCGGGCACGCACAATGGACGCCGTGGCAACACAACGGGCATACGGGGGCGTTTCCGCCGAACAACGCCGGGCGCAGCGGCGCGAGGCACTGCTCGACGCGGCGCTCGACATCGTCGCCGAAGACGGGCAGGCCAAGCTGACCGTGGCCGGGCTGTGCGCCCGCGCGGGCCTCAACGAGCGCTACTACTACGAGAGTTTCCAACACCGCGACGGTGTGCTCGAGGCGCTGCTCGATCGCATCGCCGAAGAACTCACCGCCGCCATCGTCACCGCGCTGACCGGCGCGCCCCCGGACAGCCGCGCGCAGGCCCACGCCGCGATCGAGGCGGGCATCGCGGTACTCGTCGACGACCCGCGCAAGGCCCGCGCCGCCCTGATCGCGGGCATGGCGACACCGGAACTACGGGCGCGCACCGCCCGCACGGTGCGCGCGTTCGCCCGGCTCGTCGCCGCGCAGGGCACCGGTTTCTACGGTGGCGAGGTCCCCCGGCAACTGGTGGACTTCCGGGCGATCTACCTCGTCGGCGGGCTGGTCCAGACCCTCACAGCCTGGCTGGCCGGTGATCTGGAACTCACCCGCGACGAGTTGATCGACCAGGTCACCGACGTGTTCGTGCTGCTGGGTGACGACCTCGCCGATCGCTATCGGCCCACCCCGGACCGAGCGAACCAGTAGAGCAAGCACCTTCGGTGTACACGGCGCCGAAGAACCGTTGCCCAGGTATGCCGGCAACTGGTAGACCCGCCAGGCAGGCGGCCTCCCGAACCGGCGACGGAACCGCGGTCGGCGACCGGCTACGCGAACGCCTGCTCAGCGGCGGCGGTCTGGCCCGGGAGCTGCACACAGGCGTCGAGCACGACACCGTCGCACTCCTGCGCGGAACCGGTCGTGAGCGCGTTCAGCACGCTGCCGATCAGATCGCCGGAGCCCGAAGACGCCTCGGCCACCTGGACCGCCGCATCGGTCCGCGGGGCGGCCTCGGCGCTCGCCTGCCCGGCGCCCGCCGCGATGATCGCACCGAAAATGCTCGCGCTCAGCAGTATTCGCTTCATCAAGTCCTCCTCACCTGCAGCCTCGCCCGGCCGCACTGCGATGACGTTAAGCGGGCTGTCCGGGCAATCACAGCCACCAATTTCATCGGCAGCGAAATGTTCGGCGGGGCACTATCGGCGGCCGCGATGGCGCACAAGAGCGAACGCGATGGCGCCGACAACGGCGATGCCCACACCCAGCAGGGGCAAACGGTTGTTGCCGTCGTCGGGTTCGCTGACCGGAGCCGGGCCGGGCCGTTGTTCGTCTGCCTTGTCAACGCGATAGGTGGGTCCCGGCTCGGGTGTTCCGGTCACCGCCAGGTCCAGTTCGATGGGGACAGGACGCGCGGCACCGGGGTCGCTCTGGGTCGGGCTGACTTTCACCGCGATGTAATACCAGCCGGCCAGTGCGTTGTCGGACACCTCCGGCGCCGAGGATTCACGGTTGCGATAGCGGACCTCGGGTATGGCCAGGGCCGGCTGGTTCGTGGGCACCGTCTGCGGTGAACCGGTATAGGACGCGAATTCGTCGGCGAGTTCCGCGCGGTACGGCGTGTACAGCGTGGTGGTGACGATCGAGACGTTGTCGAGGCCGCGCCCCGGCGTCTCGAGGAACCGCACCCGGTACGCCAAACCCTGCCCCCAGTCGAGTTTCACCTTGTAGAAGACGAATTCGCCGCGCTGCACGGTGTCGCCGTACACGCCGGAACCGTCGACGGCGGTCGCCACGTTGAACGAACCGCCGCCGGTCACCGGCTCGACCGGACCACTCGGCGCGGTGAACGGCGCGGGAGTGTGCTCGGCCGCCGGACCCGCGTCGGTGATACCCGGTTCCACCGCGACATTCAGTTCCAGCGGCAACGTCGCCGGCGCATTGTCGGCGACGCCCGCCCATTCCACGGTGAAGTGGTACCGGCCGCCGCCCTTGCACCCGTCGGTGCGCGCGGTGCCGTCTTTCGCTTCGGTCGCACCGGTCCATCGCGAGGTGACCGTGAGCGCTACACCGTCGGTGGACCGGACGGCGCTCTCGTGTTCGAAGGCGTTGCAGTCCTCGCCTTCGGCGCCGTAAACGCGCAGGTGCAGACTGTTGGTGGCACGCACAGCGTCCTCGCCGCGCGGAAACGACACCGTGCCGCTGAAGTAGGCGGTCGCCCCCTCGGCGATGTCGACCGCGTAATAGCGCGGCTCCTCGTGACCGAGGGTGTCGAGGTACTGCCCCGGCGCCACCTCCGGTGCGTCCTGATACCCCTTCGTACCTTCGACGGGCATGCCCGCCGACGCGTAGTCACGCAGCGCCGCGGTGCTCACCCGGGGCAGCACCTGTTCGAGGGCTCGGCCGTCGGCGGCGTCGGTGTAGGTGCCACCGGTGGTGTCGGCGATACAGGTCAGCTGGGCGCGGGATTCGTCGTCGACACCGAAACCGATGGTGTGCACGACGATGTCGGCGCCGCCCGCGCTGAGTTCGCGCGCGACCTCGCAAGGATCGGGTGGTGCGCAGGTGTCGAGCCCGTCGGAGACCAACACGATCGAGCGTGGGCCCTCGGTCGGCAGGGCACCCGCCGCGGTGCGCAGCGCGGTGCCGATCGGGGTGAAACCGCTCGGCTCGATACTGTCGACGGCGGTGGTGAGCGCGGACTTGTCGATGGTGCCGGCCGGTTGGAGCACCGAGACATCGCGGCAACCAGCGGTCTTCTCCGCATCGGTGGAACCGGTGCCCGTGCCGTAGACCGCCAGGCCCACCCGCGACTCGGCGGGTGCGATGTCGACGAAACTGTGCACGGCGGTGCGGGCCGCGGCCATCTTCGTGCCGCCACCGGGGTCCTCGGCCAGCATCGAACCGGAGGCGTCGAGGACCAGCATCGTCGGTGCGTATTCGACCGCGGGTGGTTCCGCCTGGGCCGGCCCGGCGGGCGCGAGCAGGCCGATCGCCCCCACCACACCGAGGACACCGAGAATCTGCCTACACCGCTTCACGCCGGTCGAACTCCCTTCGGCCACGCCACTCGGCGCACCCGGATCCGACCCTAGCGGTGCGAATCTCGCCGTGACACCCCACAAAATGAGGTGCCTCGAGTCAGGCGGAGAGGGCGACCGCGCCGAAGGTTTCCGGCTCTGCCTGCAGGATCACCCGGAAAGCGACCTCGCGACGTGCCCAGTAGGCGGCACAGTCGCGCACGGCCGCGTCGAACCAGCTACGTTCGGCCGGCTGGTCGGCGAGCAGTTCGTCGGCGGTGCGGATCATCGCCACGTACCCGGGGGCATCACCCACGAAATCGTCCAGGTCGCGCAGGCATTCGTCGAAGGCGTCCTTGTTGGCGCCGAAGTAGTACGGGAACTGGAAGGCGGCGGCGAATTCGTCGAACAGTTCGGCGACGGTGCGCATCTTGGCGCCACGCAGTTCGCGCACGCGGTAGTCGGCGGGCGAGTCGTAGCGCAGTCCGCTGAACTGGTTCGCGTCCACCGCCATGGCGCCGAGGACCGTCGCCGCGGCGGGCGCCTCGACGGTGGGGCGGGCGAGGAACTGCGACAGCGTCATTCGCGAAGTCATCAGCGCATCCTGGTGAAGGTGTCGTAGTGGTCGCCGGTGTACCAGGCGCTGCCGTCGCTGCCGGTGACGATGCGTTCGGCGTCACGACCGCGATTGCGCTGCTTGGGATTCACATCCCACTCCTGGTATCGCACCGGGTCGCCCGCCGAATCCTTGGCGGGCAGCGTGGATTCCCGGTTCATGAATCGTTCGCCGCCCTTGGTCCCCACCGCGTTCGCCGAACCGGGCCAGCGACCCGCGTCGATCTCCACGAGCGTGGTGTAAGCGCGATCTGGCACCCCGGCGGTCCTGGTGACCGGTGCCGCCGACGACTTCCCGGCGGGCGGGCCCGGTTTCGGGGCGTCGGCGGTGGTGCTGACCGCGGCGACGGCGCGGGTGGTGGTCGCCGCGGAACTGTCGGTGCCGCGGTCACCGAACAGGCTCAGGCCGATGGCCGCCACGATGAGGACGAGCCCGCCGAGCAGGCCGAGAGTTTTGCGTGAGAGGTTCATCGGTACTGCACAGTAACGGGTGCGTGGTCCGACCACCGCTGGTCGTAGGCGGCAGCGCGTTCGACCACGGCCTGTTTGGCGCGCCCGGTCAGTTCCCCGCGCGCGAGCTGGTAGTCGATGCGCCAGCCGGAGTCGTTGTCGAAGGCGCGGCCACGGTAGGACCACCAGCTGTACGGGCCGGCCACCTCCGGGTGCAGGGCACGCACCACATCGACATACCCCGCGGCGAGCAGGTCGGCGATCCAGGCGCGTTCCTCGGGCAGGAAACCCGACGACTTCCGATTGCCCTTCCAGTTCTTCAGGTCCACCTCGGCGGGGGCGATGTTCCAGTCCCCGCTCACCACGAACTCACCGGTGCGCGACTTCAGGTACGGCCCGAACTCGGCCAGGAACCGGTACTTCTCGTCCTGCTTGGGTGTGCCGGCCTCACCGGAGTGAACGTACACACTGGCCACGGTGATCTCGCCGAAGTCGGCTTCGATGTAGCGGCCCGACGCGGCGAACTCGTCGCTGCCGAAACCGATCCGCACCGCATCGGGCGCGCGCCGCGACAGGATGGCGACACCGGCGCGGCCCTTGGACTCGGGCTCGGCGTGGGAGAGCACCCACCCGGCCGCGAGCGCGGGAGCCAGCGCCTTCGCGGTCTGCGCGTCGGTCGCCCTGGTCTCCTGTAGGCAGACGATGTCGGCTTCGGTGGCGGCCAGCCACTCCGACAGGCCCTTGGTCGAGGCGGCGCGCACCCCGTTGACGTTCACGGTTGACAGGATTATCGGCACCGCACGACCGTACAATGCAGGCAGGAATGCTCCCCCGGACACCGCCGTCCAGGAAGGGGTGATTGACGATGACGTCACGCACCGCCAAGCCCACCGCCCGGCCAGCGCCCGTCGCGGCGTTACATCTCGGGTCCGGCGACCCGGTGCTGTTACTGCACGGGTTCATGCTCTCCCCACACTGCTGGGAGCAGGTCGCGCGCCGAATGTCGGCCCATTGTGAGGTGTACGCGCCCGCGTTCGCCGGGCACTGGGGCGGACCCCGGGTCGAAGGCTGGGCCCTGGATGTGTACGCGCTGGCCGACCAGATCGAAGACCAGCTCGACGCGCTGGGCTGGCGCACCTGCCACATCGCGGGCAACTCGCTCGGCGGCTGGGTGGGCCTCGAGCTGGCCCGGCGCGGCCGCGCACGCACCCTCACCACCATCGCGGCCGCCGGCGGCTGGGCCTCCCCCTCGATCACGCAGGTGCGGATCGGCATGAAATTCGCGTCCCTGCTCCCGTTCGTCGCGCTCGGCAGGCGCCTGGGCGGGATGGCGATCAACAACGCGCTGATCCAGCAGGCGGTCGCGCTGCTGCTGACCAAACACACCGGCGCGGTGGCCCGGCGCGACCTCGCGACCGTGCTCACGGCCGCGTTGCACTGCGACGTGATGATCCCGCTGATCCTGGGCAGCGTGCGGGCCCCCGGCATGGACGACCTCCACGAGCTCGACACCCCGGTGCGGATGCTGCTGGCCGAATACGACCGGATCATTCCCAACAGCGTCTACGCCACCCGCTACCTGCGCGAACTCCCGCCCTCGGCCGACCGGATCCTGGTGCACGGCGTGGGTCACGTACCGATGCTCGAAGCACCGGACCGGATCGCGACGCTCATCGCCGAACACATCTACGCCAGCCGCGGGCACCTGCGCGCGGTCTGAGCGCGCACCCTCGACGAGTCACGAACCCGCCGCACCACTTCGGTGCGGCGGGCTTTTTGGTGGCCCGGCCACTCCCGGAATGCGTAACAGCGACGTAACGGATCGGAAAACGTACGTCTACGTCCATACCGCACCGTTTGTTCGTCGCCCATTACGTTGCGACAGCGATGAGGGAGAGGGAAATGGCCGGAGCAGACACAGCCGCCAAAGAAACACTCGAGGACTACACGCTGCGGTTCGCCCCGCGTAGTTACCGCAAATGGAGCCCAGCAGTCGTCGGCATCTCGGCCCTCGGCGGCATCGCCTACCTGGCGGACTTCGCCATCGGTGCCAATATCGGCATCGCCCACGGCACCGGAAACGCCCTGATCGGCATCGGTATCTTCGCCGTGGTCGTCATGCTCACCGGGTTTCCGCTCGCCTATTACGCGGCGCGCTACAACATCGATCTGGACCTGATCACTCGCGGTAGCGGATTCGGTTACTACGGTTCGGTGATCACCAATATCGTGTTCGCCTCGTTCACCTTCATCTTTTTCGCCCTCGAAGGTTCGATCATGGCCCAGGGCCTGTTACTGGGCCTCGGAATACCATTGTGGATGGGTTATCTGCTCTCCACGGTCGTCATCTTCCCGCTGGTCATCTACGGCATGAGCACCCTGTCCAAACTGCAGGTGTGGACCACCCCGCTGTGGCTGCTGCTGATGGTGGCGCCGTTCGGATTCCTGCTGCTCAACCACCCAGAGTCGGTCGGTTCGTTCTTCGCCTACGGCGGTCAGGACGGCCAAGGGGTGAGCATGTCCGGCGCGCTGCTGGCCGCCGGTGTGTGTCTGTCGCTGATCGTCCAGATCGCCGAGCAGATCGACTACCTGCGCTTCATGCCGCCGCGCACGCCGGAGAACCGGGCCAAGTGGTGGGGCTGGATGCTGCTGGCCGGTCCGGGCTGGGTGCTGTTCGGTGCGGCCAAGCAGGTCGTGGGCCTGTTCCTCGCGGTGTACCTGATCGCGAACCTGCCTGCCGCCCAGGGCATCGCGAACCAGCCGGTGCATCAGTTCCTGGAGATCTACAAGGACATGGTGCCGGGCTGGCTGGCCATGACCCTGGCCGTGGTGCTGGTCGTCATCAGCCAGGTCAAGATCAACGTCACCAACGCCTACTCCGGTTCACTGGCCTGGACCAACTCCTTCACCCGCGTCACCAAGACCTATCCGGGCCGCCTGGTGTTCCTGGTGGTGAACCTCGCGGTCGCGCTGGTGCTGATGGAAGCCAACATGTTCGACTTCCTCAACGGCATCCTGGGCTTCTACGCCAACTGCGGTATCGCGTGGATCGTCACCGTGGCCACCGACATCGCGGTGAACAAGTACCTGCTCAAGATCTCGCCGAAGGTGCCGGAGTTCCGGCGCGGCATGCTCTACGACTTCAACCCGGTCGGCCTCGTCGGTTTCGGGCTGTCGGCGGGCCTGTCGATCATGATCTTCTTCGGCCTTTTCGGTGAACTGCTGAAGCCGTACTCGCCGCTGGTCGCCGTCGTGGTCGCCGTCATCGCCACCCCGGCCACCGCGATCCTCACCAAGGGCAAGTACTACCTGCGCCGCGCCGACGACGGCATCGAGGTGCCGATGTTCGACGAGCACGGCAACCCCTCGGGCGACCTGCTGACCTGCCACGTCACCGGCATCGACTTCGAACGCCCGGACATGATCGCCTCGGCGGTCCCCGGCCCCGAAGGCGAGATCCAGTACATCAGCTCGCTGGCCCTGTCGACCGACAAGGACGGAAAACACCTGCTGCCCCGCCAGCACTGAGATCCCACGACGAAGGCCGTGCCGGGTGGCACGGCCTTCGTCGTGCTCACATCAGCTTCCGGACCAGCGGCAGCGGCAGGACACGCAACGCGAAACCCACCGGCCGCCAAGGCCAACCGGGGACGTACGCCCGCACACGGCGCTTCTCGATCGCGGTGACCATGGCGCGCACGCCGGTTTCGGCGTCCACCATGAACTTCGGCTGATGCTTGACCCGGTCGTTCATCTCCGAGCGGATGTAGCCGGGATAGATCACCGAAACATCCACGCCCGCGATCGCCTCCGCGCGCACACCTTCGGCCAGGGCGGCGACACCGGCCTTGGTGGCGGCATAGGTGGTGAGCGTCTTGGGCATGCCGCGCAGGGCGGAGACGGACGAGATCATCACCAGGTGGCCGCTGCCCTGCGCGCGGAAGATCTTCAGCGCCGCCTCGCTCTGCGCGAGCGCGGCGAGGAAGTTCACCACAGCGGTCTCGCGGTTCGCGTCGTGGCGGCCGGTGCCCAGCGGGGCGCCCTTGCCCAGGCCGGCGTTGACGATCACGCGGTCGATGGTGCCGAATTCGGCGGCGAACTCGTCGAAGACGGTGAACACCGCGGCGTCGTCGGTGACATCGAGTCTCCTGACCGAGACGGTGCGGTCGGGGTGCGCGGCCAGGATTTCGGCGCGGAGCTCGTCGAGGCGCTCGGTGCGGCGGGCGCACAGGCCCAGGTCATAACCGAGACCGGCGAACTGACGTGCCATCTCGGCACCGAGCCCGGAACTGGCCCCGGTGATCAGGATGGTGCCCCGGCTCACGACAGTACGTCCGGGTGTGGGGGTTCATTGCGTAGTTCCATGTGCACACGCTAACCATCCGGGCGTGCCACCGCGGACGGGTCCAGGTTGAGCACGCGGCTCGCGGCCCACAAGGCGAGGCGCCGACCGATCCGCACCGGTCGGCGCCTGCTACATCAGCCCTTGTTGTAGTTGCTGAAATCGCCGCGCCAGATCAGCTCATCGGAGGTGATCACGGCGGGCTTCAACTTGTCGACGGGCACCGCGTAGGCCACCTTGATGGTCTGCTTGGAGCCGGGCGGCAGCTTGCCTTCCAGGCCGTACTTGAAGTTCTTGTCCATCGACAGCACCGACTCGGCGGCGGTGCCGTCCTCGCCGTAGACGACGGTCGGGTGCGACCAACGGTCCAGTGCGGTCGTCGAGGTGTTGTTGAGCTGGAAGGTGAACACCGACACCGCCCCCTGCCGCTCCACCTCATCGGCTTCGACCTTCAGGATCGACAGCTCGACACCGGATTCGAGCTTGCCGACATCGCCGGGGTTGAGCACACCGTCGGCGTTCGGCGTGGCCGGCGCCTGCGAGGTCGACGGGCTCGCCGACGACGTCGCCGGCTTCCCGGCCGGCACATCCTCCTGGCATCCGGTCAGCAGCAGACCTGCCGCGACAACGGTGGCAGACAGCGCAATACGGGATTTCACAGACTTCCCCTCCTTCTCGGAACACGCACGGGGTGTCCATCCGAGATCTTCCCCCCGAGCACAGCGAGGCGATCATATACGCCACCTGCCCCATCTGCCCCGTCGAGCCACCCCGAGATCACCGACCACACAACACCATCGGCCGATATGCCCCCGAAACCACCACTCCCCCAACAACAGTCATCACAACCAGCACCCGCGGCGATCTATGAAACCGCGTTGCCAGCCGAACAGTTCGTCCGTGCTGGTCGCGGTGACGGCCTGCGTCAGCCAGGCATCGAGCTGATCGAGATCGGTGCACTCGGCGAGCAAACCCTCGTGCAGGTGGCTCGGCATGCGCAGGACAGTACGAGTGGGTCTGGTCGGGGACTAATCAGTTACGGCGCGTTGTTGGGGGTGCGGCGTTGGAGGGCGACGGTGAGGGTGAACAGGAGCACGCCTGCGATGGCCAAGGCGGCGCCTACCAGGGCGGGGGCGGTGTAGCCGAGGCCCGCCGCGATCACCAGGCCACCGAGCCAGGCGCCGGCCGCGTTGGCCATGTTGAGGGCGGCGTGGTTGAGGGCGGCGGCGAGGGTCTGGGCGTCGGCGGCGACGTCCATCAGGCGGGTTTGCAGGCCGGGGGCCAGGGCGGCGCCGGACGCGCCGACGAGGAAGGCGCCGATCGCGGCGGTGACGGGGTGGTGGGCGGCCAGGACGAAGCCGGCCAGGATCACCACCATCGCGATCATGGCCGCGAAGATCGAGCGGTCCACGCCACGATCGGCCAGGACGCCGCCGATGACGTTGCCGGCGATCATGCCGAGCCCGAACAGCGCGAGCACGATGGGAACAGCCCCGATGGGCATGCCGGCCACATCGGTCATGGTGGTGGCGATGTAGGTGTACACGGCGAACATGCCGCCGAAGCCGATCGCGCCGACAGCCAGGGTGAGCAGCACCTGCGGGCGGCGCAACGCCCCGAGTTCGGTCACCGGGTTGGTGAGCTTCAGTCCGGTCAGCGCAGGCAGATACCGCCACAGCGCGGCCACCGTCGCCAGGCCGATGACCGTGACGACGACGTAGGCGTCACGCCAGCCGAAGTGCTGTCCGAGCCAGGTCGCACCGGGCACCCCGACCACGTTCGCCACACTGAGCCCGAGCATCACCGCCGCCACGGCTTTGGCTCGTTGACCGATCGGGGCGAGCGTGGCGGCGGCCAGCGAGGCCACACCGAAGTAGGCGCCGTGCGGCAACCCGGAAACGAAACGGGCGAGCACCAGCGTGCCGAAGGTCGGGGCGAGCACCGTCGCGGCATTGCCCAGGGTGAACGCCACCATCAACACGATCAGCAGTTTCTTGCGCGCCACCCGGGCGCACAGCGCGGCGATCAACGGCGCACCGACCACCACACCCAGCGCGTACGCCGACACCGCGTGCCCGGCCGACGGCTCGGAGACATCGAACGCCCGCGCGATGTCGGGCAGCAACCCCATGGTCACGAACTCGGTGGTGCCGATCCCGAACCCACCCAGCGCCAGCGCGAGCATCGCCGGGACGTGCCAGCTGTCGCGTGGCGCCTCGAGGCGGTCAGCAGTCGCGAGGGAAGAAGTCACGCCCGATTACAACGACCACCCCCACCCACTCGGTACCCGTCCCGACCGTGAGTTCCCCCACTGATCCGCCTCCCCGAGACCCGAGACCGCCTCAGGCGCGGTCCGAGGGCACGTCGATTCCGGGATCGTGGCCGACTCAGCCGGCACCCGGTGAATCTCTCCCCTTCCAAAACAGCAGTACCCGGCGAGTACACCCACAGATCTCGCAAGAACATGGGTAACTCACCGGGTACGGGCAAACCCCACCACGCTGCCGGAGCTTGCCGCCTCCCCAGGTCCCCCCGCACCTGGGTCCGGCCTGATTTCGCGGAGAGGCGGACAGCCTAAATTCGCGGAGAGGCGGACAAGGCCCGGGCGAGGTTGGCGTCCAGGGCGCCGAGGAATTCCTCGGTGCTCAGGTAACCCTGATCGCCGCCGACGAGCAGTGCCAGGTCCTTGGTCATCTGCCCGCCCTCGACGGTCTTGATGACCACGTCTTCGAGCGCCTGCGCGAAGCCGATCACCTCGGGGGTGTTGTCCAGCTTGCCGCGGTGCTCGAGGCCCCGGGTCCAGGCGAAGATCGACGCGATCGGGTTGGTCGATGTCGGCTTGCCCTGCTGGTGCTGGCGGTAGTGCCGGGTGACGGTGCCGTGCGCGGCCTCGGCCTCGCAGGTGCGGCCGTCCGGGGTGAGCAGCACCGAGGTCATCAGGCCCAGCGAGCCGAAGCCCTGGGCCACGGTGTCGGACTGCACGTCGCCGTCGTAGTTCTTGCAGGCCCAGACGTAGCCGCCCTCCCATTTCATGGAGGAGGCGACCATGTCGTCGATGAGGCGGTGCTCGTAGGTGAGGCCCGCCGCGTCGAACTCGGCTTTGAACTCGGCGTCGAAGACTTCTTCGAAGACGTCCTTGAACATGCCGTCGTAGGCCTTGAGGATGGTGTTCTTCGTGGAGAGGTACACCGGGTAGTTCTGCTGCAGGCCGTAGTTGAACGAGGCGCGTGCGAAGTCCTCGATCGACTTGCGGAAGTTGTACATGCCCATGACGACGCCGCCGTCTTCGGGCATCTTCACGACCTCGTGCACGATCGGCTCGCTGCCGTCTTCGGGGGTGAAGGTCAGCGTGACGGTGCCCGCCTCGTAGACCTTGAAGTCGGTGGCGCGGTACTGGTCGCCGAACGCGTGGCGGCCGATGATGATCGGCTTGGTCCAGCCGGGCACCAGGCGCGGCACGTTGGAGATGATGATCGGCGCGCGGAAGATGGTGCCACCCAGGATGTTTCGGATGGTGCCGTTGGGCGAGCGCCACATCTTCTTGAGGCCGAACTCTTTCACCCGCGCTTCGTCGGGGGTGATGGTGGCGCACTTGACGCCCACGCCGTGCTTCTTGATGGCATTGGCCGCGTCGACGGTGACCTGGTCGTCTGTCTTGTCGCGGTACTCGATGCCGAGGTCGTAGTACTCGAGGTTCACGTCGAGATAGGGATGGATCAGCTTGTCCTTGATGAACTGCCAGATGATCCGGGTCATCTCGTCGCCGTCGAGTTCTACGACGGTGCCTTCAACCTTGATCTTGGACATGGATCTTCGTGTCCTCCTCGGTGGGTGCCCTTATTGCACGGCCAGGCGAACACGCTTGTGAGCGGACCCCAGCAGTTCCAACAGACAACGTATATGCCCCGCGTTGTCTGCGGGACGTGTGGTGCAAACAAGACAAGCGTACTGCTGCCCCCGACCTCACCGCGATGCGAGGCCGAACTGTGCGAACTCTTCGAAGCTACCCCGCGCCGATTCCGGGCCGAACGTCGATCGGTGTTTCCGCCGGTGCGGCCCGACCCGCGACACGCGTGCCCGGCGCACCGGTCAGAGAGTGATCTGGGCAATAGTTCGCCGGAAATTTCCGTCGAGGTGAGATCGCCGGTTAACATGTCGGCAAGGTCATGAGTACCAGCGCCAAGCCCCGGCTCGCTGGTCGGCAACCCTCCAGCTGCGGTGGGGTGCTCCGGGTGATGACCGGGCTCTCGAAGGTCGAGAGCAAGCGCGCATTCAGGAGGCCCCCATGTGTTGTTGTCCGTCGATCCGACCCAACTGACGAGACATCCGGCGAACGACCCTGGAGTACTTTCATGACCGACTCTGCCCTGCCCGAGAACTGGTCCTTCGAGACCAAGCAGATCCACGCGGGCCAGGCCCCCGACGCGAGCACCAACGCGCGGGCGCTGCCGATCTACCAGACCACTTCCTACACCTTCAACGACACCGATCACGCCGCGGCGCTGTTCGGGCTCGCCGAGCCGGGCAACATCTACACCCGGATCATGAATCCCACCCAGGACGCGGTGGAGCAGCGGGTGGCCGCGCTCGAGGGCGGTGTCGCGGCGCTGCTGCTGGCCTCCGGACAGGCCGCCGGGACGTACGCGATCCTGAACCTGGCCGGTGCGGGCGACCACATCGTGTCCAGCCCGCACCTCTACGGCGGCACCTACAACCTCTTCCACTACTCGCTGCCCAAGCTCGGCATCGAGGTGTCCTTCGTCGACGACCCCGACGATCTCGAGCAGTGGCGGGCCGCGATCCGGCCCAACACCAAGGCGTTCTTCGGTGAGACCATCGCCAACCCGAGCAGCGCCGTGTTCGACATTCCCGGCATCGCCGGTGTCGCCCACGACAACGGCCTGCCGCTGATCGTGGACAACACCGTCGCCACCCCGTACCTGATCCAACCGCTGACCCACGGCGCCGACATCGTGGTGCACTCGGCCACGAAGTACTTGGGCGGGCACGGCACAACCGTGGCCGGGGTACTCGTCGACGGCGGCACCTTCGACTGGACGGTGCGCGACGCCGAGGGCAATGCCCGTTTCCCCGGTTTCACCGAAGCCGACCCCAGCTATCACGGTGTGGTCTTCGCCGAGCTGGGCGCGCCGGCGTTCGCGCTCAAGGCCCGCGTGCAGCTGCTGCGCGACCTGGGTGCGGCGGTGTCGCCGTTCAACGCGTTCCTGATCGCGCAGGGCATCGAGACGCTGAGCCTGCGGGTGGAACGCCACGTGCGCAATGCCGAAGTGGTCGCGAAGTTCGTCGCCGAGCAGCCGGGTGTCGAGGTCGTGCACTACGCCGGGCTCGAGTCCTCGCCGTGGTACGAGCGCGGACAGCAGCTCGCACCCAAGGGCGTGGGCGCGATCGTGTCCTTCGAACTGGCCGGCGGTGTCGATGCGGGCAAGAAGTTCGTGGACGCGCTCAGCCTGCACAGCCATGTGGCTAACATCGGTGATGTGCGTTCCCTCGTGATTCACCCCGCTTCGACCACGCACGCGCAGTTGACGCCGTCCGAGCAGCTGGCCGCCGGAGTCACTCCCGGCCTGGTCCGGCTCGCGGTGGGCATCGAGGGAATCGACGACATCCTGGCCGATCTGCGGGCCGGTTTCGCGGCGGCGACGACGTGACTGTGAGCACCGAATCGCCGATCACCCGTCCCGGCGCCGGCGCGGCTCTGCTGCCACCGCCGGACGGGCGGCTCGGCGTGGTCGCCATCGGGGATGTGACGCTGGAGAACGGCGCCGTGGTCCCCGATGTGCGGCTGGCGGTGCAGCGCTGGGGTGAGCTCTCGCCCGCCCTGGACAATGTGGTGCTCATCGAACACGCGCTCACCGGTGACTCCCATGTCATCGGTGGGGCGAGCGGTGCGCCCGGTTGGTGGGAAGGGATGGTCGGGCCCGGCGCGCCGATCGACACCGACGAGTGGTGTGTGATCGCGACCAACGTGCTGGGCGGCTGCCGGGGCAGCACCGGGCCGTCCACCCTCGCCCCCGACGGAAAGCCTTGGGGCGCACGATTTCCCGGACTGACCATCCGTGATCAGGTTGCCGCCGAAGCCCAGTTGCTCACGGTGCTCGGCATCGAGCGGCTCGGTGCCGTGGTCGGCGGTTCGATGGGCGGCATGCGGGTGCTGGAGTGGATGATCGAGCTGCCCGAGCGGGTGTCGGCCGCGCTGGTGCTGGCCGTCGGCGCGCGCGCCACCGCCGATCAGATCGGCACCCAGACCACGCAGATGGCCGTCATCACAGCCGATCCGGACTGGCAGGGCGGCAACTATCACGGCACCGGCCGCGCGCCGATGACCGGCATGGGCCTGGCCCGGCGCATCGCCCACCTGACCTACCGCACCGAGGGCGAACTCGACCACCGCTTCGCCAATCAAGCCCAGGGCGATGAGGATCCGTGGCTCGGCGGTCGCTACGCGGTGCAGAGCTACCTGGAGCATCAGGCCGACAAGCTCGGCCAGCGGTTCGATCCGGCCACCTATGTGCTGCTCAGCGAGGCCATGAACCGCCACGACGTGGGTCGCGGGCGTGGTGGGATCGCCGCCGCGCTGGCTTCCACGTCGGTGCCGTGTGTGGTCGGCGGCGTCGACTCGGATCGCCTGTATCCCCTGTACACCCAGGCCGAACTGGCCGAGGGGCTACCTGGTTGCGTGGGTCTCGAGATCCTGCACTCGCGCGACGGGCACGACGGCTTCCTCACCGAGGCGGCCGCGGTGTCGAAGTTGCTCACCGAGACGATGCGGCTGGCGCGGGAGAACCGCTGAGTTCGCTCAGCTGACGTCGAGGGTCAGGGCCAGGAACATGATGGCGCTGCCCACCGCGGCGAGCGCGGCCACGTCGAAGGGCTTGCCGCGCACCGCGAGCAACCCCACCTGCACCGTCGGCAGGCACAGCCGGAAAGCGGCGGCCACCAGGGCGGCGCTGCCGAAGATGAGCGCACCGCGGCGCCACCGGTCCCATGCCACGAACGCGATCGCGATCACGATCAACGCGCTCACCACGGTCATCGGCAGATGACTGCGCAGGTACTGCTGACCCGCACTCAACCGCGCCACGCGATGCTTGCCGGTTGTCTCCGCCTCGTTCACGGTCCCGATTGTTCCAGACGCCGCACCCGGGCACCGGTGAGGCGGCCGGCACGCGGGGCCGCATCACATGAGAGAGTGGTCCGCTGTGCTGCACCTGATCTTTCACGAACCCGTGATTCCGCCCAATACCGGCAATGCGATCCGTTTGGCCGCGGGGACCGGGTGCGCGCTGCATCTGATCGAACCGCTCGGTTTCGACCTGTCGGAGTCGAAGCTGCGCCGCGCCGGACTCGACTACCACGACCTCGCGGTGGTGACCGTGCACCCGGATCTGACCAGCGCCTGGGCCGCGATCGACCCCGGGCGGGTCTTCGCGTTCACGACGCAGGCCACCACCCGTTTCACCGAGGTGGCCTACCGCGACAACGATGCCCTGCTGTTCGGCACCGAACCGACCGGGCTGCCCGCGCAAGTGCTGGCCGACCCGCGGATCACCGACCAGGTGCGCATCCCGATGCTGCCGGGGCGCCGCTCGATGAACCTGTCGAACGCGGCCGCGGTGTCGGTGTACGAGGCGTGGCGACAGCTGGGGTTCCCCGGCGCGGTATAGGCGGCGCGAGCCGGCCGTGGCGACGGCAGCTCAGTCGATGTCGAACCGCTTGAACCGTGCGGTGGCGCCCGCGGTGAGGCGGACAGCGGACTTGGCGACGCCGAAGTGCTCGGCCAGCAGTTCGATCGCGGCCTTGTTGGCCTTGCCCTCGACGGCGGGGGCCCGGACGTAGACGGTGAGGGTGCCGTCGGCGGCGGTTTCGACCAGCGGGCCCTTACGGCTGTTCGGTTTTATCGTCGCCCGCACTGTGGGCACCGGAGGTTCCTTCCTCGCTCGCCTCGGTGGTGGGGGCGATCACCGGGGACGGGGCTGCCGGGGTACGGGCCCGGGTACGGCGGCGCAGCAGTCGGACCACCACCGCTAGCACCGCGCCGAGCACGGCGGCGAACCCGAGCCACGGCACCAGTTTGCCCGTGAAGACCACGGCATCGTGGAGCCAGTCGACGAGTGAATGCCAGCCCGCCACGACACCGTCCCAGAAGGAATCGGCGGCACCGGGGGCTTCCTCGTCCTCGGCGGTGAGAGTGATGGTCAGAGTCGACAACGCCACCTGATCATCGAGGGCACGTTTCTGCGCGGTGAGGCTGTCGAGCTCACCCTGCCTGCTCGACAACGCCTCCTCGGCGGCGATCAGATCGGCGGTGTTGTCCGCCTCGACGATGAGCGCGCGCAACCGGTCGACGGAGGACTGCAGGGCCCGGATGCGGGCGTCGAGGTCTTGCCACTGCATGGTGACGTCGTCGCGGTTGGTGCTCACCCGGGTGAGGGTGCCCACGCCGTCCAGCCCGGAGATGAAGGCCTCGGTCTTGTCAGCGGGCACCCGTACGCTCAGTACCGCGCGCGGGGCCCGCTTGTCGGTGCCGGGCTGTTCGGTGCGGCTGTCGACGCGCCCGGACAGGGCTTGTACCTGGTCGGTGACGGACTCGGCGGCGGCGATCGGATCGTCGGCGGTGATGTCGACCGAACCGGTGACCACCTCCTTGCGGTTCTGATCCGGTGCCGGACTCTCTTTCGCGGGCGCACCCTCCCGGAACCCGGGCACCACGGCCGCCGACGGCGCGTCGAGGGTGGACCGGCCGCCCTGTTCCTGGGTCTCGTCGTTGTCGTCGCCACACCCCGCCAGGAACAGGAGCCCGAGCAACGCGATCATCACCACGGCAAGCTTGCGCATGGTCGCAGCGTAGTGCGTGGGCGGGCAGGTGCGCGGCGATCGTGTGAGTGGAGTCGGACTCAGGGCTCGCGGGGCCGGGCCGGTGCGGCGGACACGTGTCAGCGGAAGTCGCGGGAGCGGGCGACGATGCGCAGGTCCAGGTTCTCGAGGTGGTCGGCGACGAGACTCGCCACGCCCTCGGCGTTCTGGATGCGGCCACGGATGAGCAGGGCGGTGGCGCTCTGGGCCAGGCGGCGGTACCGGGTCCACAGGCCGACCGAGCAGACGACATTGATCATGCCGGTCTCGTCTTCGAGGTTGAGGAAGGTGACGCCCGCGGCAGTGGCGGGGCGTTGACGGTGGGTCACCGCGCCCGCGACCAGGATGCGGGCGCCGTCCTCGACGAGCAGCAGATCGGCGGCGGGGACCACCCCGAGCGAGTTCAGGTGGGCGCGCAGGAATTCGGTGGGGTAGCTGTCGGGCGAGATACCGGTGGCCCACACGTCGGCCGCGGCGAGTTCGAGGGCGCTCATGCCCGGTAGCGCGGGCGCGGCGGTGGCCGGGCCGGTGCCGGGCAGCAGATTCGCGCGCTCCTGCGCCGCGGCCCCCGCCGCCCACAACGCCGCCCGCCTGAGGCTGCTGGTATCGCCTGGGTCCGGCGTGACAGCACCGCCGCGCGCTTCCTGCGCGGTCGACTGGGCACGCACTTCCAGCGTGCCCGACCCGCCGCGCACCTCCGGCGTCTTCGGCCCGCTTCGCGCGTCATAGTCCGTCGTGCTGTCGTGCGCAGTATGGGAGTACTCGCCGTGCGCGACTTGCGAGGTGCCGAGGACGCGCGGTTCAGGGTGTTCCTCGGTGGTGTCTGCCCGGTCGGTTCGGCCTCCGGTGGCGGGTGGTGAGGCGATCAGCGAGTTCAGTGCTCCGGCGGTGGCCAGGGATTCGGTTTGAGGGACGGTGAGTTCCAGGCGGCCGGTGAGGTCGAGGATCGAGGTGAAGGGGCCGTGGGTAGCGCGGTCGGCGACGATGCGGTCGGCCAGGTCGGTGCCGATGGCGCGCACCCCGGCCAGCCCGAGGCGGACCTCGGTGCCCGCGTTCGCCAAGGTGGGTTCGGCGCGGCTGGCGTTGATGTCGGGTCCGTGCACGCGCACCCCGTGGCGGCGGGCGTCGGCGACCAGCGACTGCGGTGAGTAGAAACCCATCGGCTGAGCGCGCAGCAATCCGGCGCAGAACGCGGCCGGATGATGCAGTTTGAACCACGACGAATAGAACACGATCGCGGCGAAGCTCTGCGAATGGCTCTCCGGGAAACCGAAATTGGCGAACGCGTAGAGCTTCTCGTAGATGCGGTCGGCGACGTCGTCGGTGATGCCGTGCAGCTCACGCATCCCCTGATAGAGCCGGGCTTTGAGCCGCCGCATCTTCTCGGGCGAGCGTTTGGACCCCATCGCGCGGCGCAACTGATCGGCCTCGGCGGGGCTGAACCCGGCGACATCGACGGCGATCTGCATCAGCTGCTCCTGGAACAGGGGCACACCGTAGGTGCGGGCGAGGGTCTTCTCCAGCACCGGATGGTCGTAGGTGACCGGTTCGGTGCCGTTGCGCCGGCGGATATAGGGGTGCACCGAACCACCCTGGATGGGACCGGGGCGGATCAGTGCCACCTCCACCACCAGGTCGTAGAATTCGCGTGGCTTCAGCCGGGGCAGGGTGGCCATCTGCGCGCGTGACTCCACCTGGAACACCCCGATCGAGTCGGCGCGCGAAAGCATCTCGTAGACACCGGGTTCGGTGAGGTCGAGGGCGTGCAGTTCCACCTTCTCGCCCTTGTGTTCGCGCACCAGGTCGATCATGTAGTGCAGGGCCGAGAGCATGCCGAGGCCGAGCAGGTCGAACTTGACCAGGCCGACAGCGGCGCAGTCGTCCTTGTCCCACTGCAACACGCTGCGCCCGGCCATCCGCGCCCACTCCACCGGGCACACGTCGGCGATCGGCCGGTCGCAGATCACCATGCCGCCGGAGTGGATACCCAGATGCCTCGGCAACCCGTCGAGTTCGCCCGCGAGTTCGAGTACGGGGGCCGGGATGTCGGTGCCCTGTTCTTCGGCCACGCCCGACCAGCGGCTCACCTGCTTGCTCCACGCGTCCTGCTGGCCGGGCGAGAAGCCCAGTGCCCGTGCGGCATCGCGCACCGCCGACTTGCCGCGGTAGGTGATCACGTTCGCCACCTGGGCGGCGTAGTCACGCCCGTACTTGGTGTAGACGTGCTGGATGGCCTCTTCGCGCCGATCGGATTCGATGTCGACGTCGATGTCGGGCGGGCCGTCACGTTCGGGCGAGAGGAACCGTTCGAACAGCAAGCTGTTGCCCACCGGGTCCACATTGGTGATGCCGATGGCGTAGCAGACCGCGGAGTTGGCGGCCGATCCCCGGCCCTGGCACAGGATGTCGTTGTTCTTGCAGAACTCGACGATGTCGTGGACCACCAGGAAGTAGCCCGGAAAGTTCAGTTCGCCGATCACCGCGAGTTCGTGCTCGATCTGCTGGTACGCCTTCGGGTGCTGCTCCGGCGGACCGTACCGTTCGGCGGCACCACGGTAGGTGAGTTCGCGCAGCCAGGAGTTCTCGTCGTGGTTCGGTGGTACCTCGAACGGGGGCAACTTCGGGGCGATCAGCCCGAGGTCGAAAGCGCATTCGCGGGCCAGGGCCGCCGCGTTCGCCACCGCGTGCGGGTACTCGGCGAACAGCTGGGCCATCTCCGCACCCGAACGCAGGTGCGCGCCGCCGGTGGGCGCGAGCCAACCCGCCATGTCATCGAGGCTGCTCCTGGAACGGATCGCGGCCAAGGCCATGGCGCGGCGGCGCTGGGCGGGCGCGGCGAAATGCGCGCCGGTGGTGGCCAGCACCGGGAGCCCGAGGCGGTCGGCCAGGGCAACAAGGTAGGCGTTGCGTTCGTCATCGGTGGCGATGCCGTGATGGGTGAGCTCGACACTCACCCGGTCGGCACCGAAACGCTCGACCAGGTCACGCAGGGCCGCTTCGGCTGCGGGCAGTTTCGTCGCACCGTCGCGCAGGTCCTGTTCGAGTGCGGTGCGCAGGTGGCCCTTTCGACAACCGGTGAGGATGTGCCAGTGCCCGCCCGCTGCGGCGGTGAGAGCGTCGAGGTCGTAGCGCAGCACACCCTTCTCCCCTGCCGCCATGTGCGCCGCCGCCATCTCGCGCGACAACCGCCGGTACCCTTCCTGACCTCGGGCCAGGACCAGCAGATGCGGGCCGGATGGGTCGGGATAACCGGTGCGCGGCAGCGAATTCGGCGCCTGGGTATGAGCGTTGCCCCAGCCGTGGGCCGACCTCCGGTCAGCCTGCTGCGCGCGCGAGTCACCCCTGGCCTCGGCCCACATCGAAGCCGGCGCATGTCTGTTGCCATCACCTACTCGCGGCGAATCCGATGGCCGGGCCCGACTGTCGCCGATCAGTGTCTGCTCCGGCGTCCGCCCCGCCACGCCCCGTGATGTATCGACATCACTGCCGGCGCCCGCCGCACCACGCATGCCGCCTCGTGGAACAGTACGGCGCCGGACCGCATCCCCTCGGCCCGGCGCCGCCTCCGCAGCGGTTCCCAGTGACAGTTCGGCACCGAAAACCGTTGGCATTCCCCATTCTCTGGCCGCCTCGGCGAACCGGACGGTCCCGTAGAACCCGTTGTGGTCGGTGAGTGCGAGGGCGGTCAAACCCAGCCGCACGGCCTCCTCGACCAGTTCCTCCGGCTGACTCGCGCCGTCGAGGAAGCTGTAGGCCGAGTGGGCGTGCAGTTCGGCGTAGGGCACCGTCGGCCCGGTCGGCAGGTCCAGCGGGTCCGCCTGGTACGCACCACGTTTGCGTGACCAGGCGGGGCTGTCGCCACCGTCGCCGGGATGCATCTCCTCGGCGGGGCGGTGGCTCGGCTTACCCGAGAGCACTCGCTCCAATTCCGACCAGGTCGGCGGGCCGTTGCTCCAACCCACGCGCCCACTCCTCTCACGATCCCCGCATCACCAGTCCTCCCACGTTCGGTTCACCTGCCGGACAGTTCAATTCGCCGGCAACCGTTCCATCGAAGACGACTCGAGCGCCGCTTCCACATGCCCCAACCCTGACCGGATCACCGCACCGTAGGCGTCGTTGGCGAGCACATCCAGGTGCCCGCGGGCGATGGCCAACTGCATGCGCGCCATCTCGAAGTCGCCGACCCGGCGGTGACTGTCGGCCAGGTTCAGATACAGCGAGGGCAGAAACCCGCGCAGCCCCTCGTCCAGTGGGGTACCCGGCCCGAACACCGCCGCCAGCGCCCGCTGATCCCAGAGCAACGCACCCTCCGGTCGTTCCTGCACATCGGCCAGGTGATGTGCCACCACGCAGCGATGCAACGGGTCGCCGCCTTCCCCGATCTCGTCCCAGAGCCTGGTCAGCGCGGCGCGCGCCGCATCCGGGTCGCCACCGCCGAGCCGCACCGCGGCATAGATGTCCGCCATCCGATCGTCCGCCATGCCATCAGTATCGCACATACGTTCGAACGTTGGCGAGTGCTGTTCGAACATATTTTCGAGTTTTTCGAACAGCCTGTTCCCTGAACTTACTTTGGAGTAAGTTCAGGGGAACGAGCTGCAAAGGAGCAGTGATGTCTGAGGTTTCTCCAGCAGAACAGGGCCGTGGTCGCAAGCGGCGAGAACTGACCGGTCGGCACGTGATCATCACCGGCGCGTCGTCCGGAATCGGGCGGGCCGCCGCGCTCGCCGTCGCCACCAGAGGCGCCGTCGTCTTCCTGCTCGCCCGTCGCGGCGACGAACTGGCCGCGGTGGTCGACGAGATCGTCGACGCGGGCGGCCAGGCCTACGGCTACCAGTGCGATGTCACCGACGCCGATTCCGTGAAGTCCACCGTGCACACCATCCTCGACCGGCACGGCCACGTCGACATGCTGGTCAACAATGCCGGCCGGTCCATCCGGCGCGCCATCCACCGTTCCACCGACCGCCTGCACGACTACGAACGCACCATGGCGGTCAACTACTTCGGGGCATTGCGCATGACCATGGCACTGCTGCCGCAGATGCGCGAACGCGGCTTCGGCCACATCGTCAACATCTCGAGCGCCGGCGTACAGGTGGCCACCCCCCGCTTCTCGGCCTATCTCGCCAGCAAAGCGGCACTCGACAAGTTCACCGAGGTCGCCGCCATCGAAACCCTCGCCGACGGAGTCACTTTCACCACCATCCACATGCCCTTGGTACGCACCCCGATGATCGCCCCCAGCGGCAACCAGGGGCCGGCCGAATCACCCGAGTGGGCAGCGAACACCATCGTCCGCGCCCTCACCGACCGCCCCAAACGCATCGACGTCCCCCTCGGCACCCTCGCCGAATACGGCGGCCTGCTCACCCCGAAACTGCGCGACCGCATCATGCACCGCTACTACCGAGCCCTCCCCGACTCCCCCGCAGCCAAAGGCGAATCCCCAGATCCCACACCAAAAACCCCCACACCCCACCCCACCCCGAAACCACCCTCCCCCACCCGCAAACTCACCACCACCGCCTTACGCCGCGCAGCCCGCTGGGTCCCCGGCACCCACTGGTAACCCACCCGCCGTACCCACTCAGCCACCAAAGCCCGAGCCCCTGAACGGCCGGTTTCAAGATCATCAGGCTCTGGTGCAGGCCGCCTCTCGCGAAATGCTGCCATGAAAGCCTGGTGGTCAACCGTCCAGACCTCGACTCGCGCGCGAGTGGGCTGTTGCGGCGGGATGTCGGACCGAGCTTTTGGGTCGGTGGGCTTCGTTTGGGCGGGTCGACACTCGGGTGTCTGCCGGGGAGCCTGGTGATCGAACGCCCAGGAGAGTTGGGCGGGGGCTGGTGGCGGTCGTTGCGCTGGCGCTGTTGGGGTGCCGGCGGCAGCAGCATGGCGGGTGTGTTGGACGCGTCAGGTGGTGGGTGGGAGTTCTTCTGAGGCAACCAGTTCCAGGTAGGTGGCGGGTTTGGGGGCTGCGGCGCAGCTGGCTTGGCGGGGAGTGGCGGGGACGGTGCGGGCGGTGACGCGCCAGCGGCGGCCGTCGCGATGGGTGACGATGGCGGCGCCTGCCACGGTGGGGTCGTGAGTGGGAGCCGGGTCGAGGTGGACGGTCAGTTCGTCGGCGGGGGTCCGGATCTGTTCGCGGACAGTCACTTCGGCTAGTTGGGCGATCGGCGGGTAGCAGCTGCGGCCGCGCAGGCCGGTCAGGGAGACCTCGCCGGTGTCGGCGGCGGACAGCAGGGATTCGGCGGCGGAGATGTCGACGCGGCCGTAGGTGAGGCCCGACGGGAGCAGGACCACGGCGGGGGCGAAGCGGTGGCCACCGGTATGGGAAGCCTCCCACACCCGGCCGGGATTCTCGGCGGCCAAGGCGGCGGCGATCGGGCGGCCGAACAGGGCACAGCACTGGTCGCGTTTGCCGTGAGCGCAGACCAACACCAACGGGTCGTGCACGCGCACACCGATTCCCGGTGCGGGGCCGTCGACCAGATGCAAGTCGATGTCGAAGAGCTGACGCAGATCGGTGATCTCGAACCGCTCACACCACGAGCCCTCGGGCCGCGAACTCACCAGCAACACGGTGCGAACACCGGTGAACTCGTTGCGACCGGGACGCCGGATCAGCGTCGGCCGCACCTTCGCCGCCGAAGCGCGCGCGGCCAGCTCGGCGGTGATCTCGGGCCCGAGCACCTCGTCCCCGATCACATCCCGTCCCCACGCCCCGGGATGCTCGATACACAACCAGCCGGTGACGTGCGCCGCGGTCCCGGGCAGCGGAAGGTCGGCAGCCGCCGCCGAGCACAACATGCCCTCGAATGGATTCACGGTGCCCCCGTCCTTCGCTACCTGGTCGCCGGACCACCCGGTACCGGAGTTCACTCTAGAGCCGGGGTTCAGGACGAGGTTCCCGACCACGGTGAGCGGGAAGGTCGCGTCGACCTCACCATGATGGTCGGCGGCGAAGCGCTTACTCGTATACGCCCTCGGCGTGCCAGTGGGCTTCGTCGAAGACGAGGAGGACGGCGCGGATTTCGGTGGGGTCGGCGTCCAGCTGGACTTGGACCCGGATGGCGAGCGTCGAATGTTCGGCCGTGGACCACCAGCGTTCGGTGACCGGCCAGGGGCCTGCCCAGCCGAGCAGGGACCATTGTCTGCTGCCCCAGCGCAGCTGGGTGGGGTCGGCGGTGAACAGGCCGCGGGCGGTGACGGCGACAGGAGCGCCGTCGGCGGCGGTCAGGTGGACGGTGGGCCGGTGCAGCAGGAGCAGGGTGGGGGCCGGTTCGGGGAGGCGGCCGGGCCAGGGGTGGGTGGGGTCGGCGGCGGGGGTGAGTTCGTCGCCGAGGGCGATCATGGTGATGCGTTCGGCGGGTCCACGGCCACCACTGAGCACACCGATGCGCACCGCTTCCCCACCGAGCAGACCCTGCACCCGGACCAGAGCGCGGCGGGCGCGTTCGGTTTCCGCACCCTCCCCGCCCCACAGGCCCAACTGCAACGCGGCGGCGGCGACGACCTCGACCGGCTCCAGGATGAGCGCGACGATCGGACCGGTGGGGCGGGCGCGGCGGGTGAGCCAGCCGTCGAGCTGCCAGCGAACCCGGTCGGCGGTGTCGGACGGGGTCAGCGGACGAGCGCACCGCCAGATTCTGGTGAGCTCCTCCCCCGTTTCGGTGCGGGCGGTGACAGCGAGCCGGGTGCACGCCACGCCCGCTGCCGACAGCACCGCGTGCAAGCGGGTGGACAGCTGCCGGCCGGCGAACGCGGCCGCGTCGACCCGGTCGATGGGCGGGTCGCAGGCCAGTTCGACGTTCAGTTCCGGGGCAGGCCGGCGAGCCGAGGGCGGGCGTTCGGGCAGGGCGCGGGCGGTGCGATGGGCGAGCACGGCATCGGCACCGAACCGGGAGGCCACCTCGGCGGGCGACAGGCGGGCGAAATCACCGACACGGCGTAACCCCAAGCGGCGCAACAGGTCTACCAGGTCGGCGCGTTCGGGTGCGGCCAGGCTCGGCTCGGCCGCGAGCTCGGCCACCGGCAGTGCAGCCAGGTAGCGCGCACCCGCTCCCGGTGCCACGATCGAACCGCGCCTGGCCGCGATCACCGCGGTCGACACCGCGTCGGCGATCCCGATCTGCGCCTCGGCACCGGCGGCGGCGACAGCATCGATCAACCGCTCCGCGGCGGCCTCCTCCGAGCCGAAGAACCGTGCGGCACCGCGCGCCCCGAGCACGACCAGCCCGGGCCGCAACACCTCGACACCCGGCACGGTCTCGTCGACAGCACCGGCCACCGGCTCGAACAACCGCGCGTCTCGATCCGGGTCGTCCTGGGCGACCACGAGTTCGGGACAACACCCCTGCGCATCCCGTCGCCGCATCCCACGCCGCACCCCCTCGGCCCGCGCGATCGCCGAACAAGCCACCACCCGGTTCCCCCGCAACACCGCGATCGGCCGGTCCGCCGCCGCTCCCACCATCGCGGCCGCCGCCACCGCGGGCCAATCCGGACACCACACCGCCACCACTCGATCAACGCGCGCCACGCCGCCACCCACGGACTCGCTCACACCCATCGAACAGCTCCGGGAGTCATGAGACCGCCTCACGTAAAGCGGTGCCTTCGGCTGTCCGACTCAGTGTTTCGCGAGGCAACCATTCGGTGCGGCCGGCCTTGGCGCACAGGTCCATGTGGCCGTGGCGGGACTGGCCCGCTTTGGCGCTGACGCGTACATCCAGGCAGACCGAGCGCAGGCGGCCGCGTCCGGGGCCGAGGCCGCGGTAGCCGGTGACGCGGGAGTCCAGGCGCAAGGTCGGGTCGGCCCATTCGCCGCCGGCCACGACCAGGGTGGTGCCGCGGTTGCGGGCACGGGCGGCGAGGACGCGGCAGCGGGCCGGGGGGACGGCGAAACCGTCGAGACCGAGGACCACGAGGTCGAGGCCGTCGAGCAGGACGGCGGCCACCTCGGCCGGGTCGGAGCCGGGGTCGGGGATCACCGCCAGCCGGGACAGTTCGGCACCCATTTCCGCGGCCGCCAGCAAACCCAGCCGGGGCAGCCCGACCACCGCCGCGTGCCCACCGTTCGCGGTGACGGCGGCGAGCAGGCCGGTCAGCAGTGAATGCGCGCCGGAGTAGGCGACCACCGCGCCCTTCGGTAAACCGCCGTCGGGCAACAGGGCGGCCAATGGGGGCGGAACCGGCAGCAGATCACGGCGAAATGGCTGTTCACGTGGCATGTGACCGGCCACGGACGCACCACGCCCGGGGACCGCGGCCATGCGCCTGCGCAGTTCGTCGAGCGTGTGCTCACGCGTGCCCGGTTCGGGCGGCAACGCATTCGAACCCATCTACACCACCTACTTCCACGATGGACCCGCGGACGGAAAACCGCCCTGCGCCGAAACAGCAGCACCGTTCCAGCTATCGATCGTATTCGAATATACGTTCGATAGCGACCGGAGTGCCGGGCACCCCTCCCGGAAGATCTCGGCCAGTCAGCGCCGGATTCGACTACCCTCGCACCCGTGACCGAACGTGCTCGTCCCCATGTCGGCCCCGACTACCTGGTCGCGGGCCGTTACCGCCTGCAGTCGAAACTGGGCGGGGGTGGCATGGGCGCGGTCTGGCTGGCGACCGATCGGCTGCTGAACCGGGAAGTCGCGATCAAGCAGGTGCTCTCCACCGCGGGACTGAGCGAGGCCGAGGCCGAACAGATCCGCAGCAGCATCGTCCACGAGGGCCGGGTGGCGGCCAAGCTGTCACACGAGCACGCCATCGCGGTCTACGACGTGGTGATCGAGGCGGGCGAACCCTGGCTGGTCATGGAGTACTTACCCTCGCGCAGCGTGGCCAAGGCGCTCGCGATGGTCGACACACTGCCCGCGGTGGAGGTGGCCCAGATCGGCGCGCAAGTGGCCGACGCGCTCGCCGCCGCACATGCCGCGGGCATCGTGCACCGCGACATCAAGCCGGGCAACATCCTCGTCGCCGACCGTGGCAACAGCGTGGGGCTGGCCAAACTCAGCGACTTCGGCATCTCGCGCGGCGCCGGCGACGCCCACGGTGACGAACCCGACGGTGTGATCACCGGCACCCCCGCCTACCTGCCGCCCGAGGTGGCTCGCGGCGCCCAGCCCACCGAGGCCAGCGACGTGTTCTCCCTCGGCGCCACCCTCTACACCGCACTCGAGGGCCAGCCGCCGTTCGGATTCGACGACGACGAGAACGATGTCGTCACCCGCGCCGCGATGGGCCGGATCATTCCGCCCACCCGCAGCGGCATCCTCACCCAGCCGCTGCTGCACATGCTCGAACCCGCACCGCAGCGCCGGCCCACGATGGCCGAGGCGCGCGACGAGCTCCTCACCGCCGCTTTCGGGCCGGGAACCGGCGCCTACATCCTCGGTGTGCCACTGCGCACCGAGGACGGCACCATCCCCTCCTGGGCGGCGCGCAACTCGGCCACCGGCCTGCGCAGCCCCAACTCCCAGCCGCTGCCCCGCCCGCACCGCGCGCCCATGGCCGCGCCGGCAGCGGCCCCGCAGCGCACCGGCAGCTTCCTCGACGACCTGCCCAACGGCGCACCCTTGGCGATCGGCGCGGGCGTGCTGATCGGCCTGGTGATCCTGATCGCGCTCATCATCGCCATGATGTGAGCGGCGCTCGCGGCGCGGTCACTCGATCCTGCGCCGATGCGCCCAGCGAGTCAGCGCGTTGCGGTTGGACTGCTGGGTTTTGCGCAGCACGTTGGAGGCGTGGGTTTCCACCGTTTTCACCGAGATGAACAGGGTTTCGGCGATCTCCCGGTAGGTGTAACCACGCGCCAGCAGCCGCAGCACTTCCAGCTCACGGGGAGTGAGCGAGTCCAGCTCCGGGTCCAGCGGCGGCTCGGGCACCGGGGAACGCCCGGTGAACGAATCGAGCACGAAGCCCGCCAGCCGTGGACTGAACACCGCGTCACCGCCGGCCACCCGGCGAATCCCGTCGGCCAGCTCGGCACCGGAAATCGTCTTGGTGACATATCCGCGCGCCCCTGCCCGGATCACCGCGATCACGTCCTCGGCCGCATCGGACACGCTCAACGCCAAACACACCGGCCCTTCGGCGATCCCGGTCAGTACCGCCACGCCGCCGCCGTCGGGCATGTGCACATCGAGCAGCACCACATCCGGTTTCGCCGCATCGATCCCGGCTATCGCCTCGGCCACTGCCCCGGCCTCGCCGACAACCTCCATATCGGTCTCCCGGCTCAGCTCCGCCCGCACCCCCGACCGGAACACCGCGTGATCGTCGACCAGGAACACCCGCACACTCACTCCAAGACTCCTCATCCGAACCAACTCGATCGACCTGCTGTCATCGGTACCACACCGCGGTGTCCGGGCGACGAGATCGGCTCCGATGCGAGCACACCGGATCGGCCTGTGGGTTCCCGCCGACTCGGGTCCGACGCGAGCACACCGGGCCGGTCGCGGGTCCCGGCCGACTCGGCTCCGACGCGAGCACACCGGGCCGGTCGCGGGTCCCGGCCGACTCGGCTCCGACGCGAGCACACCGG
>NZ_JBHSDL010000013.1:0-89810 GCF_042650145.1 Nocardia halotolerans
ACGGCGGTTATAGCGGTGGGGAAACGCCCGGTCCCATTCCGAACCCGGAAGCTAAGGCCACCTGCGCCGATGGTACTGCACTCGACAGGGTGTGGGAGAGTAGGACACCGCCGGAACATCCTTCGCGATAGGGGACCCTTATTTGGGTCCCCTATCGGCGTTTGTGGGCCCGAAATGTGCCCGGCGCGCCGGGCGGACGATGCCCCGTCGTCCGCCCGTGGTTGAATTCTTTGCAGACGGGGCCACGACAACACTCCCCGGAGGACGGGGAACCTAGAAAGGGATCGCCGTGTCGGAACACAACGACGGACGGAAGCCTTTCCGCCGGGACGGAGACGCCCGCGGTTTCGGCCGGCGCGGCGAACCGACCGATCGCCCGCACGGCGGTCAGGGTGACAATCGGGGCGCGGGCCGTGGCGAAGGCGGCGGATTCCGCCGCGATGACGCCGGTCGAGGCAGCTCCGATCGCGGTGGCTTCCGCCGCAACGACGACAGCCGAGGCTCCGATCGCTCCGACGACCGGCGTGGCGGCTTCAACCGCGACGACCGCGGCAACTCGGGCGACCGCGGCGGCTACCCCCGTCGCGATGACGCGAACCGTTCGGGCGAGCGCCCGGCCGGTGGACGCGCTGGCGGCGGCTCCGACCGCGGTGGCTACCAGCGCCGTGACGACAGCGGCAAGGGCGGTTACCAGCGTCGCGACGACAACGATCGCGGTGGCTCCCGGCGTAACGACAGCAGCGGCGGCGACCGCGGTGGTTACCAGCGTCGCGACGATGCGGCCCGCGGTGGCTCCGGCGACCGTGGTGGCTACCGTCGCCGTGACGAATCCGACCGTCCGGCCGGCGGTTCCGACCGTGGCGGCGACCGGGGCGGATACCGCCGCAACGACGACGACCGTCCCCGTAGCAGCGGTGACCGCGGTGGTTTCCGGCGCAACGAGGGCGACGACCGCGCACGCGGCGCCAGCCCCGATCGCGGTGGCTTCCGCAGGAACGAAAGCGGCAGCGATCGCCCGCACAGCGGTGGCGATCGGGGTGGCTTCCGCCGCAACGACAATGACGACCGTTCGCGCGGTAGCTCCGATCGTGGTGGTTTCCGGCGCAGCGAAGGCGACGACCGCGCACGCGGTGGCAGTGGCGACCGCGGCGGGTTCCGGCGTGATGACGACAGCCGCTCCGGCGGTGGCGATCGGGGCGGGTTCCGGCGCCATGAGGGCGAACGCTCCGGCGGCGGTGACCGTGGTGGTTTCCGGCGCGGTGAAGGCGACGACCGCTCGCGCGGCGGCAGTGGCGATCGTGGCGGGTTCCACGGCAACGAGGGCGACGACCGTTCGCGCGGCAGCAGTTCTGACCGCGGTGGTTCTGACCGTGGTGGGTTCCGCCGCGGTGCGAGCGATGATCGTTCGGGTGGCGGTTTCCGTCGCAACGAAGGTGATGATCGTTCGCGTGGCGGTAGTGGTGGCTTCGGCAAGACCGAGAGCGGCGGTGACCGTCCCCGTGGCGGCGCTGATCGTGGTGCCGATCGGGGCGGGTTCCGCCGGGCGGGCAGTGATGATCGTTCGCGTGGTGGCAGCTCGGAACGCGGCGGGTACCAGCGTCGCGACGACAGCGACCGTGGCGCGCGGCGCGATGACGACCGTGGGCGTGGCGGGTTCAAACGTGGTGGCGATTCCGGTGGCGGCGGTGGCAAGTTCGTCGGTGAAGACGGAGCGCCGCTCAACGGCACCTATCGGGAGAAGCGCCGCGAACGTGAAGGCGATGTGCTCGGTGTGATCTCCTCGGCAGACGCCGAGAACGTCGACGCTGCGGCGGACAGCGCCGTCGCAGCGCCGCAGTCCGATATCGACTCCGCCGCGCCCGGCGTCGATTACCCGGCCGCCGATTCGGCAGCGTCCACTGAGCAGTCCGGCGGTGCGCCGTCGGCCGAACTTGCGAACAGCTCGAATCGTGCCGAGAGTGCATCGGATCGCGACGACCGCGCCGCGAGCGCGCCGTATCGCGACGACCGCGGCGCGAGCCGTGATGATCGCGCCCGTGGCTCGGATCGCGACGACCGCGCGCCGGGTGCCTCCGCTCGTGATGACCGCGCTCAGAGTTCTGAGCGTGATGATCGTGGTGCGGCTCGTGACGACCGGAACCGTGGCGACTCCGGCGTTGCGTCGCGTGCCTGCGGTTCCGAGCACGATGATCGCCGACGTGGTGGCGAGGGGGCCCGTGCCGCGGGTGGACGGCCGACGGATCGTCGGGCGGCTCGGCCGGAAGAGCCCGACATCCCGGAGGACGTGCAGCCCTCCGACCTCGATCCGGCGGTGCGCCGCGATCTGCTGAGCCTGGACAAGAGCAACGCCGAGACGGTGGCGCGGCACATGGTGATGGCCGTGGAACTGCTCGACGACGACCCACGTCTGGCGCTGGCGCACGCCAGGGCGGCTCGGCAGCGGGCGGGCCGGATCGCTGTGGTGCGGGAAACCGCCGGTGTGGTGGCCTACCACGCCGAGGAATGGGCCGAAGCGCTGTCGGAGTTGCGGACCGCTCGGCGCATGGCCGGTGGTGCCGGACTGCTCGCGGTGATGGCCGACTGCGAACGCGGTCTCGGCCGGCCCGAACGCGCCATCGAGCTCGGCCGCAGCGAGGAAGCCCAGCAGCTCACCGGTGACGAGGCAGCTGAACTGCGGATCGTGGTGGCGGGCGCCCGGATGGATCTGGGACAGTTCGACCAGGCCGTGGTGACACTGCAGTCCTCCGATCTGGACCCGTCCCGAACCGGTTCGCCCGCCGCGCGCCTGTTCTACGCCTACGCCGATGCTCTGGTGGCTGCGGGGCGGACCGACGAGGGCCTGCAGTGGTTCCTCAACGCCGCGGCCGCCGACGACGAGGGCGAGACCGACGCCGAAGAACGCGCCACGGAACTCACCGGCGGCGACGCGCAGTAGCTCCACCACACGGCCATCGGCCGGAATCCTGCCCAGGGTTCCGGCCGACGGCCGTTGTGCGTACAGCGCATTGTTGCGGTGCCGCGTGCGGGTTCTCGCGACCATCGCGCGGTCGAACATCGCACCGCCGTGCACCGGCATCCGGCGTATCGGCCGCCCCGATGGCGATTCGGGCTGTCGGCCCGATGGCCCAGCGAGGTCTGCGACGCGCCGGTCGGCAGGCAGAACCGGGGCACAACGCGCCCGGAACGGGGTGGCATCCCTGATCATGAAGAAGGCGAAGCTGATTCGGCGTGCTGAAGGCTGTCGGTGGCCTCGCCTAGGGTCGGAGAAGTACTCGGCCCGGCTGTTACAACGGAGTGAGGGTGTGTGAACCGGCTACGCGATCACTATGAGGCATTGCTGCTCGATCTGGACGGGACGCTGTACCGCGGACCCGAGGTGATCGACGGTGCGCCCAAAGCGCTTGTCCCGGAAGGGGTTGCGGCGCAGCGGCTGGTGTATGTCACCAACAACGCGGCGCGCAGCGCCGGCGCGGTGGCCGAGCATCTACTGGAACTGGGGTACCCGGCTTCGGCTGATGATGTGGTGACCAGCGCGCAAGCCGCGGCGGGGATGCTGGCCCAGCGGCTGTCGCCGGGGGATCGGGTACTCGTGGTGGGGACCGACGATCTCGCCGCCGAGGTCGCGGCCGTCGGCCTGCTACCCGTCCGGCGTTTCGACGACGCACCGCCCGCGGCCGTTGTGCAGGGGCATTCGCCCGCCACCGCCTGGCCTGACCTCGCCGAAGCCGCCTACGCCCTGCGCGCGGGCGCGCTGTGGATCGCCACGAACACCGACCGCACCCTGCCCAACGAGCGTGGTCTCGCGCCCGGCAACGGGTCGATGGTCGCCGCGCTGCGCACCGCCTCGGACCGGGAGCCGCTGGTGGCAGGCAAGCCCTACGCACCGCTCATGGAAGACGCGCTGGTGCGGGCGGACACCCGCAGCGGACTGGTGGTGGGCGACCGGCTCGACACCGACATCGAGGGCGCCAACGGCCTCGGCCTGGACTCGCTGCTGGTGCTGACCGGCGTCAGCACCCTCGACGAGATGGTCACCGCACCGCCCACCCAGGTGCCCACCTTCGTCGCGACCTCCCTGGACGCCCTCAACGACGAGGTGGTGCCCGGCGTCGTCGCGCCCGCCGGCGTCGCGGAACTGTTGGCGCAGCACCCGGGCCGGGCGGTACGGGTGCGCGCGGCCGATTCCGAAATCCGATAGCGTTGACGTCACGATGAGTACTCCGAGTTCGCCGTCGACCGGCGCGTCACAGCCAGCCCGCCCTGGGATCCCGATGCCGGGCAGTCACCTGCCCGGTGCTCAGGCGTCTCCGGAACCGGCCGACCCGAACCGGATCAAGGCCCAGGTCGACGAACTGCTCGCCGAACTCGGCGCTCCACGGGCGGCAGGCCCCGCGGAGAGCACCGAGGTGGGCGCCGACATCACCCGCCGCGCGCGCATCCTCGAGCAGGCACATGACGTGCTGGTGGACGCGCTGGCCACAGTGGACAAGATCTGAGGTGGCCAGACGAGCGCGGGTGGACGCCGAACTGGTTCGGCGCGGATTGGCGAGATCGCGAGAACACGCGGTCGAACTGATCGGCGCGGGCCGTGTCCTGATCGCAGGCACTGTCGCGGTGAAACCGGCCACGGCCGTGGAAACGGGGACTCCGCTGATCGTGCGGGACCAGCCCGACGAGGTGTCGTGGGCATCGCGGGGTGCGCACAAGCTGCTCGGCGCGCTCGAGACGTTCGAGCCGCAGGGGCTCAGCGTGGCGGGTAAGCGCTGTTTGGACGCGGGCGCCTCGACCGGCGGGTTCACCGATGTGCTGCTCGCCAGGGACGCCCGCGAGGTGGTCGCGGTCGATGTCGGCTACGGGCAGTTGATCTGGCGGCTGCAGAACGACGACCGGGTGCGGGTGTTCGACCGGACGAACGTGCGTAACATCACGCCCGAAAGTATCGGTGGCCCAGTCGAAGCCGTGGTCGGTGACCTGTCGTTCATCTCCTTGGGTCTGGTGCTGCCGGCCCTGGCAGCCTGCGCGAGTGACGGCGCGGATCTGCTGCCGATGGTGAAGCCGCAGTTCGAGGTCGGCAAGGATCGGGTCGGTTCCGGCGGTGTGGTGCGCGATCCGGCTCTGCGCACCGAAGTGGTGTGCGATGTGGCGGCCAAGGCCGCGGCGCTCGGGCTGCGCACCCGGGGGGTGGTCGCGAGCCCGCTGCCCGGTCCGTCCGGAAACGTGGAGTACTTCCTGTGGCTGCGCAAGGTCGGCCCATTCGACTACGACGCCGAACAGGTGCGGGCACTGGTCGCCGAAGCCGTCGAGGCGGGTCCGCAGTGAGCCCGGGCGCCGGCGGCAGGGAGATCCTGCTCGTCGCCCATCCGGGGCGTGCGGAGATCATCGAAACCGCGCACCGGGTGGCCAAGATCTTCGCCGGAGCGGGCATCTGCCTGCGGGTACTGGCCGACGAGGCCGACAGCACCCGGTTCGAGGACGAGGCCGGGTACCCGGTGCGTGTGGTGCCGCACAGCCCGTCCGCGGCCCAGGGCTGTGAGATGGTGCTCGCCCTGGGCGGCGACGGAACATTTCTGCGGGCCGCCGAACTCGGCAGGCCCTGCGGTGTCCCGGTGCTCGGGATCAACCTGGGTCGCATCGGTTTTCTCACCGAAGCCGAAGCCGAACACCTCGACGAGGCGCTGGCCCAGGTCGTGGACCGCGACTACCGGGTGGAGAACCGGCTGACCATCGACGTCTCGGTCCGCATCGAGGACACCGTCGTCGAACACGGCTGGGCGCTCAACGAGGCCAGCATCGAGAACGCCCAGCGGATGGGGGTGCTGGAAGTGGTGCTCGAAGTCGACGGGCGCCCGGTGTCCGCGTTCGGCTGCGACGGCATTCTCGTGGCCACCCCCACGGGCTCGACGGCCTACGCGTTCTCCGCGGGCGGGCCTGTGGTGTGGCCCGAACTCGAGGCGATGCTGGTGATACCCAGCAACGCGCACGCCCTGTTCGCCCGGCCGCTGGTGACCAGCCCGACCTCGCGGATCGCCGTGGAAACGGTGGCGACCGGACACGATGCGATCGTGTTCCTCGACGGCCGGCGCACCCTGGCGCTGCCACGCGGTGCGCGGGTCGAAGTGGTGCGTGGTGAACAGCCGGTGCGCTGGGTGCGGTTGGACTCGGCACCCTTCGCCGACCGGATGGTGCGCAAGTTCCAGCTGCCGGTGACCGGCTGGCGGGGAAGACAGCGAACGGGGAAGGACACCGATGCTGACAGAGATCAGAATTGACGGACTCGGCGTCATCTCGACGGCCACCGCGCAGTTCCATGCGGGCCTGACCGTGCTCACCGGTGAGACCGGTGCGGGCAAGACGATGGTGGTGACCAGCCTGCACCTGCTCAGCGGTGCGCGCGCCGACGCCGGCCGGGTGCGGCTCGGCGCGAGCAAGGCGGTGGTGGAGGGCCGATTCGTCGTCGACGACGTCAACGACGCGGCCCGGGCGGCCGTCGGCCAGGTGCTCGAATCGGCGGGGGCCGAGGCCGACGAGGACGGCAGCGTGATCGCGGTCCGCACCGTCAACAGCGACGGACGTTCGCGTGCGCACCTGGGTGGGCGTGGGGTGCCCGCGGCGGTGCTCGGTGAGTTCACCTCCCGGCTGCTGACCGTGCACGGCCAGAACGACCAGCTGCGGTTGCAGCGACCCGAACAGCAACTCGCGGCACTGGATCAGTTCGCCGGTGACGGCGTCGCCTCGCTGCTGCGCAAATACCAGGTGCACCGCCGGTCGTGGCTGGATGCGCGCACCGAACTGCTCGAGCGCACCGCGCGCAGCCGGGAACTTGCGCTGGAAGCCGACCGGCTCAAGCACTCACTCGCCGAAATCGACGGCATCGCACCCGAACCCGGCGAGGACACCCGGCTGGTCGCCGAGATCCGCAGACTCAGCGACCTGGATTCACTGCGGGAAGCGGCGGTCGCGGCCCACGAGGCACTGTCGGGCCAGGGTGACGCTCCCGCCGACGGCGGTGGCGTGCTCGACCTGCTCGGTGGCGCCCGCGCCCGGCTCGACTCCGCCGACGACCCGGGTCTCACCGGGCTGGCGCCGCGGCTCGGTGAGGCGATCGCGGTGGTGGTCGACGTGACCACCGAACTCAGCGGCTACCTGTCGGAACTGCCCTCGGACCCCAGCGCCCTGGACACGATGCTCAACCGCCAGGCGGAACTGAAGTCACTGACCCGCAAGTACGCCTCCGACATCGACGGTGTGATCGCCTGGTCCGACGAGTCGCGCGCCCGGCTCGACTCCCTCGACGTGTCCGAGGACGCACTCGCCAAACTCGCCGGGGAAGTCGACACCGCCGCGGGCAAAGTGCGCGAGGCGGCCCGAAAACTGAGCGCGGCCCGAACCAAGGCGGCGAGCAAACTGGCCACCGCGGTGAGCACCGAACTCGGCGGCCTGGCGATGGGCAAGGCGCGCCTGGAAGTTCAGGTCCGGCCGATCCCGGCCGGCGCCCAGGACTCCGCGCCACTCGAGGTGGACGGTGCGTCACTGCACGCGGGTTCCCACGGGGTCGACGAAGTGGAATTCCGGCTCTCGGCGCACTCGGGCGCGCAGTCACTGCCGTTGAGCAAGAGCGCCTCCGGTGGTGAGCTCTCCCGGGTGATGCTCGCGCTCGAGGTGGTGCTGTCGGGCTCGGACCACGGCGCGACGATGGTGTTCGACGAGGTCGACGCGGGTGTCGGCGGGCGAGCGGCGGTGGAGATCGGCAAACGGCTCGCGCGCCTGGCCCGTACGCATCAGGTGATTGTGGTGACCCACCTGCCGCAGGTGGCGGCCTTCGCTGACACGCATCTGGTGGTGAACAAGTCCGATGACGGGAAAGGCAAGGTGGACAGCGGGGTTCGCACGCTGACCGATGAGGAGCGGGTGGTGGAGCTGGCTCGGATGTTGGCGGGGCTCGATGATACCGAGACCGGGCGGGCGCATGCTGAGGAGCTTTTGGAGACTGCTCGGGCTGAGCGGGGTGTGGCTATTTGAGGGTGGTGTGCTGGGGGTGCGGGGTTGATCGGCGCGACCGGTAGCAGCGGGGTGGGTTGTTCACTGGTGGTGGTGGGCTTTAGAGATGCTGGTGGTGGCGGCTTTTAGAGATGCTGGGGGTGGTGGGCTTTAGAGATATTTGAGGTGTGGTGTTGGGGGACGGTTTGGGCTGTGTTTGTTGGAGCGCTGGCGCGCTCTAGTTCGCGGCCCCCACGGGCCGCCGGTCAGCGCTCGAGACTGGCGCTTCGCGCTGCGCTTCGAGCGCTGACCGGCGGCCCGGCCGCGAACCGCCGCTTCGCGGCGGACCCTCCTCGAGGTCGGGTCGTGCGGGGCTGGGAGTGCGGTAGGTGGGTATTTGTGGTGTGCGCTGGGGGTTTTGTGGCCGTTTGGCGCGAATTCCTGCGCGTTGGCTCAGGGGGTTAGCGCAGAGCTTTGCGGACGCCGCCGATCAGCTGGTTGGTGAGCTGGCGCAGGGTGAACTCGACGACGGGGGCGGGGGCCGGCAGCGACGGCTGCGATTCCATCGCATAGACCACGCGGGTGCCGCCTTCCGCAGTGTCGGCGAAGGTGACGATGCCGATGTGGCGCTTCACGGGGGCGCCCTTCACGATCTTGTATTCCATCCGCTCGTTGGGGACCAGCGCGGTGATCTCCTCGGTGACGCCTACCTTGCCGAAGCCGAACAGGTGCTGGGCGCCGACACCGGTGGTGGCATCGCCGGGCCTGACCAGCTTGACCTGGATCGGCAGGTGCGGGCTGACGGCCTCACGCTCGGTGAAGAGGCGGTAGACGATGTCGCGCGGTGCGTCGATAACCGTCTCGACGGTGCTGCTGGGCATGAATGTGTCTCCTGTCCGAAATATCTGTGACCCGCAGCATACGGGTAGTCGTGCGGCGGGTGATTCGGCGCGCCTCCACCAATGGTTGAGGGTTTGCCCGCATCATCGGCCACATGAAGATGCCGGCGCTGTTGTCGAGGAGTACGGAAACGCTGCCCGGTGTCGCAGGAATCGCCCGGGTGGACCGCAACACCCGGCGATTGCTGGGGCGCGTCGGTCCGGGGGACGTCGTGGTCCTCGACGAGACCGATCTGGACCGCCACACCGCCGACCGCTTGGTCGAGGCCGGTGTGCTCGCGGTGATCAACACTTCGCCCTCCATTTCGGGCCGCTATCCCAATCTGGGCCCGGAGGTACTGGTGGCCAACGGGATCGTGCTGATGGACACGGTGTCTTCCGATGCGTTCGGCAAGATCAAGGACGGCGCCAAGATCCGGATCGACGAGGGCATCGTCTACGCCGACAGGCTGACCAAGAAAGAGCCCGAGGTGCTGGTCGAGGGCATCGAATTCGACGAGTCGGCCATCGCCGACAAGATGATCGAGGCCCGCAACGGGCTGGCTGATCATCTCGACGCGTTCGCGGGCAACACCACCGAGTTCGTTCGCACCGAGAGTGCGCTGCTGATCGACGGCATCGGGGTGCCCGACATCGATCTGGAGCTGCGCAACCGGCATGTGGTGGTGATTGCCGACGGGTCGGGTCATCTCGAGGAGCTGCAGCGGCTCAAGCCGTTCATCAAGGAGTACGCACCGATTCTGATCGGGGTCGGGCGCGGTGCCGACACGTTGCGCAAGCTCAAGTACACCCCGGATCTGATCGTGGGCGACCCGGAGGAGATCAGCACCGCGACGCTGCGTTCGGGGGCGGAGATGATCCTGCCCGCCGATACCGACGGGCACGCGCGCGGTTTGGAGCGCATCCAGGACCTCGGTATCGGCGCCACCACGTTCCCGTCGTCGGGTTCGCCGACCGATCTGGCGCTGATGCTGGCCGACCATCACGGTGCGTCGCTGATCGTGCTGGCCGGTGCCCCCGCATCGCTGGAGGATTTCTTCGATCGTGGTCGTCGCGACAGCAATCCGGCGACCTTCCTGACCCGGTTGAAGGTCGGCGCGAAGCTGGTCGACGCCAACGCGGTCTCGACGCTGTACCGGCACCGCTCCACCGGTGCGGCGCTGGCGCTGGTGGTGCTGGCCGCGCTGGTGGCGGTGGTGGTGGTGATCCTGGCCTCGCGCAACGGTTCGGAGGTGCTGGATCTGGCGGTCGAGTACTGGAATCGGTGTGTCGAATGGGTGCGGGGCCGACTGTGATCTCGCTGCGTCAACACGCCATCTCGATCGCGGCGATCTTCCTGGCGCTCGCGATCGGGGTGGTGCTGGGCTCGCAGACCTTGGCCGCGGACATGGTTTCGGGCCTGCGTTCGGATTCCGATGAGCTCAGTGTCGAGGTGGCGGAGCTCAGCGCGCGCAACGATCAGCTCACCGCCCAGCTCGATGCCGCCGACGCGTTCGTCGCCGGATCGGCAGACCGCATCCTGGGTGGCACGCTGGCCGAGCGCAGCGTGCTGGTGTTCACCACCCCCGACGCCGATCCCGCCGATGTCGACGGGGTGAGCAACGCGCTGGGCGCCGCGGGTGCCACGGTGACCGGCCGGGTCGCGCTCACCGATGCCTTCGTCGACGCGGGCGAGGGCGACCGGATGCGTTCGGCGCTGACCAATATCGTCCCGGCGGGCGCGCAGCTGCGTACCGGGGCCGTCGACCAGGGCAGCATGGCCGGTGATCTGCTCGGTCTCACGCTGCTGCTGGACCCGGCCACCAACGAGCCGCGTAGCACCGGCCCCGAGCTCGCGCTGGCCCTGGAGACCCTGCGCGGCGGCGGTTTCCTCGCCTACGGCGACACTCCGGTGCGACCGGCGCAACTCGCCGTCGTGGTCACCGGCAACGGTGTCGAATCCGACACCGGCCAGGGCGCGACCATCGCCCGCTTCACCGGCGCCCTGCGCGCCCGCGCCGCGGGCACCGTCCTGTCCGGCCGCCCCGGCGCCGCCGAGGCCGACGGCCCCATCGCCCACGTCCGCGCCCAGGCCCCACTCGCGACCACGGTCACCACCGTGGACAACATCGATCGCGAAACAGGCCGCGTGACAACAGCTCTCGCCCTCACCGAACAACTGACCGGCGGCGCGGGCAGGTACGGCACCGGCCCCGCGGCGACCTCCCTGACACTCGTAGCCATGCCCCGCTGACTGAGAACCTCACCACCCTCCCGAAGGAAAGATTCCGCGCAGCGATGCCAGCAGAACGACTGGTTTCGCCAGTACATGGGTAACTCACCGGGTACGCCCAGCGGCCGTCCGGCGCCGCTCCGCCTGCCCGGGAACTCAACACGCATCCCGCAAACGACCGGCAAAGTTCGCGGAGAGGCGGACTAGCGGTACAGTGGTGGTCCGTGGGTCATCAACGGAATCAGGCTCGAACTGCCACCAAGCACATCTTCGTGAGCGGTGGCGTCGCCTCCTCTTTGGGTAAGGGTCTCACCGCATCCAGCCTCGGTCAGTTGCTGACCGCGCGTGGCATGCGGGTGACGATGCAGAAGCTCGACCCGTATCTGAACGTCGATCCGGGCACCATGAATCCGTTCCAGCACGGCGAGGTGTTCGTCACCGAGGACGGTGCCGAGACCGATCTGGACGTCGGGCACTACGAGCGTTTCCTCGATCGCGATCTGACCAAGGACGCGAACGTGACCACCGGTCAGATCTATTCGACGGTGATCGCCAAGGAGCGCCGGGGCGAGTATCTGGGCGACACCGTGCAGGTGATCCCGCACATCACCGACGAGATCAAGAACCGCATCCTGGCGATGCAGGGTCCCGATCTCGAGGGGCATGTGCCGGATGTGGTGATCACCGAGATCGGTGGCACCGTCGGTGACATCGAGTCGCAGCCGTTCCTGGAAGCGGCGCGTCAGATCCGCCACGATGTGGGCCGCGACAATGTGTTCTTCCTGCATGTGTCGCTGGTGCCGTATCTGGCGCCCTCGGGTGAGCTCAAGACCAAGCCGACGCAGCATTCGGTGGCGGCGTTGCGCAATATCGGCATCCAGCCCGACGCGCTGATCCTGCGCTGCGACCGTGAGGTACCCCAGGGGCTCAAGAACAAGATCGCGCTCATGTGTGACGTGGACGTGGAGGCGTGCATCTCCACTCCGGACGCGCCGTCGATCTACGACATTCCGAAGGTGCTGCACAGCGAGGGTCTCGACGCGTATGTGGTGCGCAAGCTCGGGTTGCCGTTCCGCGATGTGGACTGGACGGTGTGGGGCGATCTGCTCGAGCGCGTGCACTCCCCGCGCGAGACCGTCGAGGTGGCGTTGGTCGGCAAGTACGTCGACCTGCCCGATGCCTACCTGTCGGTGACCGAGGCGCTGCGTGCGGGTGGTTTCGCGCACCGGGCGAAGGTGCAGATCCGCTGGGTGCCGTCGGACGAGTGCGAGACCGAGGCCGGTGCCCAGGCGGCGTTGCGTGACGTGGACGCGGTGCTGATCCCCGGTGGGTTCGGTATCCGTGGCATCGAGGGCAAGCTCGGTGCGATCGGTTACGCCCGTCGCCGCGGGATTCCGCTGCTCGGCCTGTGCCTGGGTCTGCAGTGCGTGGTGATCGAGGCGGCGCGTTCGGTGGGGATCGAGGACGCGAATTCCGCGGAGTTCGAGTCCGAGACGAAGAACCCGGTGATCTCGACGATGGCCGATCAGGAAGACGTGGTCGCCGGTGCGGCCGATCTGGGCGGCACCATGCGCCTGGGCGCCTACCCGGCCACCCTGCAGAAGGGCTCGGTCGTCGCGCAGGCCTACGGCAGCGAGCACGTGTCCGAGCGCCACCGGCATCGTTTCGAGGTGAACAACGCCTACCGTGACGTGATCGCCAAGAGCGGCCTGCAGTTCTCGGGTACCTCGCCCGACGGGCATCTGGTGGAGTTCGTCGAGTACCCGGCTTCGGTGCATCCGTTCTTCGTCGCCACCCAGGCGCATCCGGAGCTCAAGAGCCGGCCCACCCGCCCGCATCCGCTGTTCGCCGCGCTCATCCTTGCCGCGTTGAAGTACAAACTGGCCGAACGGCTTCCCGTAGACTTCCCGGAGGAAGAGCTCGCGGAGCAGGCCGCGGAACTCTGAGTTCGAGCGAGGCGGTCAGCAGTCTATGAGCGAACCCGGTCAGCACGATTTCGACACGGTCTCGAGCCGGGTGCGCTACAGCGGTGCGATCGTGGCGCTGCGCCAGGATCAGGTCGTGATGCCCGGTGGCCGGATCGTCGAGCGTGAGGTCATCGAGCATCACGGTGCCGTCGCGGTGCTCGCGCTCGATGACGACGGCCGGGTGGTGCTGATCCGCCAGTACCGGCACCCGCTGGGTACCCGGCTGCTGGAACTGCCCGCCGGGTTGCTCGACATCGAGGGTGAGGACCCGCTCACCGCGGCCAAGCGTGAGCTGGCCGAGGAGACGGGGCTGGCCGCCGCGCAGTGGTCGGTGCTCGTGGACGTGGCGTTGTCGCCCGGGTTCACCGACGAGGCCCTGCGGGTGTTCTGCGCGACCGGTCTCAGTGCCACCGATCAGCCCGAACCCGAGCACGAGGAAGCCGATCTGGAACTGGTGCGGATGCCCCTCGGTGACGCGGTGCGGGCCGCACTCGCCGGGGAGATCGTGAACGCGACCGCCGTCGCCGGGCTTCTCGCGTACGCGGCGGCGCAGGCGGGTCAGGTGGCTCTGCGTCCGGCCGACGCACCGTGGCCGGGGCAGCCGACGGCTTTCCTGCGACGCAAAGCGGCCGAGGCGAAGTCGGCGCGCGATACCGAGGCGTGAGGACGGTGGCCGACGGCTCGGCCACGCAACGCGGCGCACTCGCGCGCGAAATCGACGCCTACCTCGACCATCTGACGGTCGAGCGGGGCGCCGCGCGCAACACCCTCGGCGCCTATCGGCGTGACCTGACCCGGTACCGGGAGTTCCTCACCGAACGCGGCGTCGACAGTTTGGACGCGGTGGCTCAGGGCGATGTCGCGGAGTTCACCATGGCCTTGCGCGCCGGTGGCGAAGATCGTCCGCCGCTGGCCGCCGGGTCGGTGGCCAGGGCACTGATCGCGGTTCGCGGGCTGCATCGCTTCGCCGCGGCCGAAGGGATCACCGACACCGACGTGGCGCACGCGGTGAAACCGCCCGCGCCCGCTCGCCGGCTACCCAAAGCGCTGCCCTTCGACCAGGTGCTGCGGTTGCTCGAAGCCGCGGGTGGTGCGGCCGAACCGGGCGGTGCCGACGGTGGTCCGCGCGGCCTGCGCGACCGGGCACTGCTGGAACTGCTGTATTCCACCGGCGCCCGCATCTCGGAAATGGTCGGGCTCGACGTCGACGACATCGACACCGGACAACGCTGCGTGGTGCTGCACGGCAAAGGCGGAAAACAGCGGCTCGTCCCGATCGGCCGACCCGCGCTCGCGGCGCTCGACGCCTACCTGGTGCGCGGTCGGCCCGCTCTGGCCGCGCGCGGAAAAGGGTGCGGTGGTGCGCTTTTCCTCAATCACCGGGGCGGTCGGCTGTCGCGGCAGAGCGCCTGGCAGGTGTTGCAGACCGCCGCCGAGCGCGCGGGGATCGGGGCCGCGGTGTCACCGCACACGCTGCGCCATTCCTTCGCGACCCACCTGCTCGACGGCGGCGCCGACGTGCGCGTGGTGCAGGAACTGCTCGGCCACGCGTCGGTGACCACGACCCAGATCTACACCCTGGTGACGGTGAGCACGCTGCGCGAGGTGTGGGCCACCGCGCACCCGCGGGCCCGCTGAGTGAACACCCGGTTCCGTAGGAAGCGGTATCGTGCGAACACGCCCGGCGTTGCCATGCCGTACCTCACCGGTCCGAGCGGTAGCGTCTACCCAGAGCTGGACCGTATGAAAGCGAGTCGGTCGCCGAACCGGGCTCGCTACCCTCGACAGGGGTTACCGGCAGGAAACGTATAAGGAGCAGCGGATCGTGACGTCAGCGGAAACACCGTGGGACGGTGGACCGGAACAGGTCGCCGAGCCCGTCGAGATGGGCCCGACCGGCCGCCCGCTGCGTCTGGTACCCGACCCACCACAGGTCAAGGAACACGGTGACGCCCTCGTCGTGGCCATGTGCAACCAGAAGGGCGGGGTCGGTAAGACCACCTCGACCATCAATCTCGGTGCCGCACTGGCCGAATACGGCCGGCGCGTGCTGCTCGTCGACCTCGATCCGCAGGGCGCGCTCTCGGCCGGGCTCGGGGTGGCCCACCACGACCTCGATCTCACCGTGCACGACCTGCTGATCGGCGGGAAGGCCAAGGTCGACGACGTGCTGCAGACCACCAAGGTCGACGGTATGGACCTGTTACCCAGCAATATCGATCTCTCCGCGGCCGAGATCCAGCTGGTCAACGAGGTGGGCCGCGAACAGTCGCTGGGCCGGGCGCTGGCCGGGGTGCGCGACCGCTACGACTACATCCTCATCGACTGCCAGCCCTCCCTCGGTCTGCTCACCGTCAACGCGCTGGCGTGTTCGGACGGGGTGATCATCCCGATGGAATGCGAGTACTTCTCGCTGCGTGGCCTCGCGCTGCTCAACGACACCGTCGAGAAGGTGCGTGATCGCCTCAATCCGCGACTGAGCCTCTACGGCATCGTGGTCACCATGTTCGATGCCCGCCTGCTGCATTCGCGTCAGGTGATGTCGCGCGTGGTCGAGGTGTTCGGTGACCTGGTCTACGACACCGCGATCTCGCGCACGGTGCGCTTCCCCGACGCCAGCGTCGCGGGCGAGCCGATCACCACCTGGTCGCCGAAGTCCGGTGGCGCCGAGTCGTATCGGGCGATGGCACGTGAGGTCATCCACCGGTCGGGCCGGTGATCGGAGCTACACCTGCGGTGCGAGCAGTACCCGAAGAACCGGCGCCCGAGCCCGAGAAGACCGGTTTCCATCTGCGGTTGACCAATTTCGAGGGACCGTTCGACCTGCTGCTCACCTTGATCAGCTCGCGCAAACTCGATGTCACCGAAATCGCGTTGCATCAGGTCACCGACGAATTCATCGCCTACACCAAGGCATTGACCGCCGAACTGGCCGAGAACACGAAACTGCGCGCGGACAAGATCCTCGATCAGACCACCGAATTCCTCGTGGTGGCCGCGACCCTGCTCGATCTCAAGGCGGCGCGGCTGCTCCCGGCCGGTGAGATGACCGACGCCGAGGACCTCGAACTGCTCGACGCGCGTGACCTGCTGTTCGCCCGCCTGCTGCAGTACCGCGCGTTCAAGCAGGTGGCCGAACTGTTCGCCGAACTGGAGGCCGCCGCGCTGCGCCGGTACCCGCGTTCGGTGGCGCTGGAGGAGCAGTTCGAGGGACTGCTGCCCGAGGTCACCCTGGGGGTCGACATCGCCGCCTTCGCCCAGATCGCGGCGGCGGCGTTCCGGCCGCGCCCGATCGCCGAGGTGGGGCTGGGCCACCTGCACATGCACGCCATCTCGGTGGCCGAGCAGGCCGAGCTGGTGCTGGCCCGGCTCAAGGAACGCGGACCCGGCGGGTGGACGACCTTCGCCGAACTGGTCGAGGATTGCACGGTGCCGGTGGAAATCGTGGCGCGGTTCCTGGCGTTGCTCGAGTTGTACCGCGGCAAGACCATCGCCTTCGACCAACCCGATCCGCTCGGCCCGTTGGCCGTGAGCTGGCTCGGTGAACTGGACCCCGATGCCGAGGCGGCCGCACTGACATTCGAAGAGGACTACGGATGAGGGCACACCCATGACCGAGACAGTGGTGGAGTTCACTCCCGAGCCGCTCGGCGACCCCGAACTGCGCTCCGCGCTCGAGGCGATGCTGCTCGTTGTGGACGCTCCGGCGCCGGTAGAACAGCTGGCAGCGGCCCTGGACGACACCAGCGAACGGGTCGAGGACACCCTGCGCGCGATGTCGGCGGAACTGTCGGCGCGCGGCAGCGGCATCGACCTGCGTTTCGTCGGTGACGGTTGGCGCTTCTATACTCGACAGGAGTACGCGCCCTATGTCGAGCGGGTACTGCTCGATGGAGCCCGGACGAAACTCACCCGGGCCGCCTTGGAAACCTTGGCGGTGGTCGCCTACCGCCAGCCGGTGACCCGAACCAGGGTCAGTGCGGTTCGCGGGGTGAACGTCGACGGAGTGATGCGCACGCTGCTGGCCAGAGGCCTGATCGCGGAAGCGGGTCAGGACCCCGAAACCAACGGCACGCTCTACCGCACCACCGAGTTGTTCCTCGAACGGATCGGGCTCGCCTCCTTGGGCGACCTGCCACCGCTGGCGCCGCTGCTTCCCGGCGTCGATCTGATCGACGAGATCAGCGAGAGCCTGGACACCGATCCCCGGTTCACCAGGCTGAAGAAATCCGCCGAGTCCGACATGGATCTCGGCACTGACGATTGACAGGACAGATGAATAATTCCGCTCGCCGAGATGGCACACCGGACCGAAGAAAACGTAGCGACCAGCCCCGTAGTGGCGCGAGCCGAGCCGCGGCCCCCCGCGGTGGCAGTGCGCGCAGCGGTCAGGCGGGTTCCCGTGGCGAGGCCCCCGGCCGCCGCGGCACCGGCGCGGGTGGCTTCCAGCGCGGCAATGATTCGACCGGCCGATACCAGCGTGACGGGGAGTCCGGCGTTCGCCGTGGCGGCTCCGCCGGCGGCTACCAGCGTGACGACCGTCGTGGGGCGCCGACCGGTGGTCAGCGCACCGATCGTCGCGGCCCGGCCACCGGTGGTGGTTACCAGCGTGACGATCGTCGTGGTGGTTCCGCTGGCGGTCAGCGTGACGACCGCCGTGGCTCGGGTGCGGGTTACCAGCGTGACGACCGTCGTGGTGGTTCTGCCGGTGGTCAGCGTGATGACCGCCGCGGGCCTGCCGCCGGTGGCTACCAGCGCGAGGACGCCGACCGCGGACAGCGGGGCACGGGTGCTCCGCGTACCGGCGCACCGCGCACCGGCTCCGCGGCCCGTCCGGCAGGCGCCCAGACGCCCGCCGCGCGCAAGAAGACCGCCAAGCCGCAGCGCAAGGTCGTCGCTCCGACGATCCTGAACAACGCCAAGCCGGCCCGCCACCAGCACGCCGACACCACCGAGGGCCCCAAGAAGCTCCCGTGGGGCGAAGGCGAACGCCTGCAGAAGGTCCTCGCCAAGGCCGGGGTGGCCTCGCGCCGCGCCGCCGAGGAGATGATCGCCCAGGGGCGTGTCGAGGTCGACGGCAAGATCGTGCGCGAGCAGGGTCTGCGCATCGACTCCGAGAACGCGGTGGTGCGGGTGGACGGCACCCGTGTCGTGGTGCGCGAGGAACTGGTGCACCTGGTGCTGAACAAGCCCAAGGGCTGGCAGTCCACCATGTCCGACGATCTGGGTCGTCCCTGCGTCGGCGATATCGTCGCCGAGCGCATCGCCGCCGGTCAGCGCCTGTTCCATGTCGGTCGTCTCGATGCCGACACAGAGGGCCTGCTGCTGCTCACCAACGACGGGGAGATGGCGCACCGGCTGATGCACCCCTCCTTCGAGGTGCCCAAGACCTACTTGGCCACCGTGTACGGCGAGGTGAACTACCGGCTCGTCGCCAAGCGCCTGCGTGAGGGCGTCGAGCTCGAGGACGGGCCGGCCAAGGTCGACAAGTTCATGCTGCTCGAGGCCCACGAGGGCCGCTCGCTGGTGAAGCTGGTGTTGCACGAGGGCCGCAAACACATCGTGCGTAGGCTGCTCGACGAGGTCGGCCACCCGGTGATCCGGCTGGTCCGCACCCACCTGGGCCCGGTGGCGCTGGGTGAACAGCGTCCCGGCACGTTGCGGGTGCTCGGCCGTGACGAAATCGGCAAACTCTATGAGGCGGTGCAACTGTGAGCAGCGTGGATTTCTCGGTGGAACTCGCCGAGGAGCGACTGACCGGTGACGGCACCCTCGTCGTCGCCATGGACGGCCCGTCCGGCACCGGCAAGTCCAGCGTGTCGCGCGAGTTGGCGGCGCGCCTGAACGCCCGCTACCTCGACACCGGTGCCATGTACCGGGTGGCGACACTGCAGGTGCTGCGCGCCGGCGTCGACCTGACCGATCCGGTGGCGATCGCCGAGACCGTCGCGGCACTGCCGTTGTCGATCGGCACCGACCCCGGACACGAGGTGATCGAACTCGACGGTGACGACGTGTCGGGCCAGATCCGCGGTGCGGCCGTCACCAAGGCCGTGTCCGCCGTGTCGGCGGTGGCGTCGGTGCGCGATCAGCTCGTCGCCCTGCAGCGTGAGATCGCCGCGGTGGCCGGGCGGATCGTGGTGGAAGGCCGCGACATCGGCACCGTCGTGCTCACCGGCGCCGATGCCAAGATCTATCTGACCGCCTCCGCGGAGGCACGCGCCCAACGGCGCAACGCACAGAACATCCGCGAGGGCCGCGGCGACGACTACCAGGCCGTACTGGCCGACGTGCAGCGTCGCGACACCCTCGACTCCACCCGCAAGGTCTCTCCGTTGCGCCCCGCCGCCGACGCGGTGCTCGTCGACACCAGCGAACTGACGATGGCACAGACCATCGACGAGCTGTATCGCGTGGTGGCCCAGCAGCTTTCGGCCACGACAGGAGGGTCGCGATGACCGAGGAGATTCTCGCAGGCGACGGTATCTGGACCGACGAGTCCGAATGGGAGCTCACCGAGCTCGACGGTGACGCCGAGGGCGAGACGCACCTGGCGATGCCGACGGTGGCCGTGGTCGGGCGCCCGAACGTGGGCAAGTCGACCCTGGTCAACCGTATTCTCGGGCGGCGTGAAGCCGTTGTCGAGGACGTTCCCGGTGTGACCCGTGACCGCATCTCCTATGAGGCGAACTGGTCCGGGCGCCGTTTCCTGGTACAGGACACCGGTGGCTGGGAACCCGACGCCAAGGGGCTGCAGCAGCACGTAGCCCGGCAGGCCGAGGTGGCGATGGAGACCGCCGACGCGATCCTGCTCGTCGTCGACGCCACCGTCGGCGCCACCGCGACCGACGAGGCCGCGGTGCGCAAGCTGCGCCGTTCCAAGATCCCGGTGATCCTGGTGGCCAACAAGGTCGACGATCAGAAGGTCGAGATCGAGGCGGCGACATTGTGGTCGCTGGGTCTCGGTGAGCCGCGCATGGTTTCGGCCGCGCACGGCCGTGGCACCGGCGACCTGCTCGACGACGTGCTCGCCGCTCTGCCCGAGACCCCGCGCGAAGGCACCGGTGTCGCCGGGCCGCGTCGTGTGGCGTTGGTCGGCAAGCCGAACGTGGGCAAGTCCAGCCTGCTGAACAAGCTGGCCGGCGATGAGCGGTCGGTGGTCCACGATGTCGCGGGCACCACCGTGGACCCGGTCGACTCGCTGGTCGAGTTGGGCGGTAAGCCCTGGAAGTTCGTCGACACCGCCGGGTTGCGCCGCAAGGTGTCCAATGCCACGGGTACCGAGTTCTACGCCTCGCTGCGGACGAAGTCGGCGTTGGAGGCCTCCGAGGTCGCGATCATGCTGATCGACGCCTCGGTGCCGATGACCGAACAGGATCTGCGGGTGATCAGCCTGGTCGCCGACTCCGGTCGCGCGCTGGTGCTGGCGTTCAACAAGTGGGACCTGGTCGACGAGGACCGCCGGTACATGCTCGAGCGCGAGATCGATCGCGATCTGGTGCGGGTGCCGTGGGCCCAGCGGGTCAACATCTCCGCCCACACCGGTCGCGCCGTGGCGAAACTGGTGCCGCAGATGGAGACCGCGCTCGAGTCCTGGGACAAGCGCATCTCCACCGGCCGCCTGAACACCTGGCTCAAGGAAGTCATCGCGGCCACCCCGCCGCCGATGCGCGGTGGCCGCCAGCCCCGCGTCATGTTCGCCACCCAGGCGGGCACCCGCCCGCCGACGTTCGTCCTGTTCACCACCGGTTTCCTCGAGGCGGGCTACCGCCGCTTCCTGGAACGGCGCCTGCGTGAGGAGTTCGGCTTCGACGGTTCGCCGGTGCGCATCTCGGTGCGCGTGCGCGAGAAGAAGGAACGCAAGAGGTAGTTCGACCGGAAAGGCCCCGGCGCGTCTTGGTTTCCGAGAGACTCGCCGGGGCCTTTCGCTGGTCAGGCGTCGAACACTCGATCGAGGAGATGGTCGACCAGTTGTGTTGCGCGCGCGGCGTAGTCGTTGTTGGTGAGCATGCCCTGTGCCAGCCCGCCGAGGGCGAGCAGGATCACTTCGGCGTCGGCCCGGATCAGCTCGTGATCGGCATCGGGCCCGCGTAGTCGCTCGAGTTGTTCGGCGACCGCGTCGACGATGTAGTTCGGCGCGCCGACGGTATCGGCGGATTCCACGTCCGGGCCGGTGAGCGCCGCGGCGTGAAAGATGCCGAGGATGACGGCGTTGTGCCGGCTGGGTTCGTCGAGGGGGAGCAGCGCCAGCAGGATCGTGCGGACGACCTCGCGTGGACCGGCGTCGGGCCCGAGGGTCGCGAGCCCGGTAGCCAGCCGGGCACCGGAATCCTCGACGACCGCGCGGTGGGTGGCCAGCAGGAACTCCCGCTTGGTGCCGAAGTAGTACTGCACCGACCGCACCGAGATTCCGGCCTCCGCCGCGACGGATTGGAAGGTTGCCGTATCGAGTCCACCCCTGGCGATGACCCGGCGTGCCGCTCCGGTGATGACCTTGCGGCGTTCTTCGTGATCGGCCAAGCGTGGCACCCTGCCTCCTTCTGTTCCCGGCTGCGCGACGAGGTTTCATGGTACGCCCATACCACTGTTGTGGTACGGTTATATCACCAACGAGACAACAGGGGTGGTCATGGCCAAGATCGGGCGATTCAAGAACGACAAGGCGCGCGAGGAGTACCTGCGGGCTTACCGTGAACTGGAGAAGCAGTGGCCGGTTCCGTGCACCATGCTCGACATCCCCACCTCCTTCGGCACGACGAAAGTGCGCAAATCCGGTGCGGGCGAAGGCGTTCCGATGGTGCTGATGCACTCGCTCGGTGGCAACAGTCTCATGTGGAGCCACATGGTCGAGGACTTCGCGCGGGAGCGGGTGGTGTACGCGCCGGAGATGATCGGCGCCCCGGGACTCAGCGTGCAGACCGCACCGATCGACGAGTCGAAGTTCGGTACCTGGCTCGGTGAAGTGCTCGACGGGCTCGGAGTCGAGCAGGTGCATCTGGTCGGGTACTCGCAGGGCGGTTGGCTGGCCATGGCGATCGCCGCGGGGGAGCGGCGGCGGTTGGCGAGTCTGACGATCGCCGAGCCGGGCGGCACCTTGACCAAGCTCAAATGGAGCGTGCTGTGGACGATGATCAAGGTAGGTGCTCGGCCCACCGACAAGAACCTGCGCAAGATGAACGCCTGGCTCAATCCTGGAGTCACCTTGACCGACGCGGAATTCGCCGGTGTGAAGGCGGCGCTGAAATATGTCCCGACCATCGGCTATCCGCGCATGTTCGCCGACGAGAGATTGGCCTCGATCACGGCCCCGACCCTGGGGCTGTTCGGCGCGGAGTCGCTGATCGTCGATCCTGAGCTCGCCGCCCGACGTCTGCGCGACAACATCGCCACCTGTGAAACCGAGATCTTCCCGAACGCCGGGCACGGCCTCTTCTACCAGATACCCGACCTGGTGACGGCCCGCATCCTCGACTTCACCCGTCGCTACGAACCGACAGACGCGCGCCACGCCGAATGAGGGGTGCGGGGCGCTGATAATCCGCTGAGAACCGTGCATAGTGGACACCTTGGCGCCGGTTGGGGCGTTGTCTCGGTAAGAGGTCCCGTGCGGCCTCCGGGAAGGAGTTCGTCATGAGTCTCATCGGAACCCTGCTCGGTTACGCGTTGACCGTGTTCTTGGTGCTGTTGATCGCGCGCATGGTGGTGGATTGGCTCGGCACGCTGGGTAATCGGTCGCCGTGGGTGGACAAGGTGCGGTCGGTGACCCACGCCGCCACCGAACCGGTGATCGCGCCGGTGCGCGGGGTGCTCAAGCCGGTCCGGTTGGGGGAGGTCTCGATCGATCTGGCCTTCACCGTGGTGTTCATCGCCGTCCTGATACTGCGCGCGGTGGCGTTCAGCTTGTAGGGGGCTCCTCGACCCCTTCCACCCGCCAGCGGGTCAGGACCGCGCGGACGCAGGAGGCGTCGGCGAGGGCGTCGACGGTGTCGGCGAGGGCGGATTCGCGGGCGCGGTGGGTGAGCACGATCAGGTGGGCGGCGTTGTCGTGGTGTTCCTGCCGGACGCGGGCGATGCTCACCCCGTGTTCGGCGAAGGTCGCCGCGACCTGGGCAAGTGCGCCCGCGTGGTCGGTGACGCGCAGGTTCAGGTAGTAGCGGGTGGGGGTGTCGCCCAGGGGTGCTACGGGGAGTTCGGCATAGTAGGACGCGCGTGGGGCGCGGCCGTTGTGGACGCGGTTGCGGGCGGCCATGATCAGGTCGCCGAGTAGTGCCGAGGCGGTGGCGGCGGTGGCGTCGTGACCGGAGAACATCAACCGCCCGGCGCCCTCTGCTTGCACCGTCACCGCTCGCATCGGCGCCTGTACCCGCGCCAGCGGATGGGTCGCCGGTAGCAGCGCGGGGTGCACGCGTACCGAGACCCATTCCTTGCCACCGTCTTCGGGCTCACAGATCCTGGTGCAGACGGTGAGCGGGCGCAGCCGCAACGACAACGCCGCGGCCGCTGCCAGATCATGGGCGCTGGGCGTACCGAACTCCTCGACGTGCACGTCGGTCACCGCCACCCGGGTGTGGAACGCCAGGGTCGCCAGGATCGCGGCCTGGGCGGCCGCGTGCGGGCTGTGGGTGGCGAAGACGCCGAGCACCTGGCGCACCGCGTCACCGGCGAGCGACTGCGTCAGCGGCCGCACCACGGGCACCCCGCCGGCCACTGCGGCCTCGAAACACAGATCCGCACCGGATTCCTCGGCGACGGCGGCCAATTCGGGTCCGTGCCGGGCGATCAGCGCGGTGCCGGCGGTGATCACCGATCGGCCGTCGCGCAGGGCATCGCGCACCGTGTCCAGCGCATCCACCGTGTCACCGGCATCGATGACGAGATCGGCGTCCGCGGGCGCACCGAGACTCAGCCGGGCCCCGGCCCGCGCGCTCAACTCCGGCCCGGATTCGCGAACGACACGCACCACCTCCGCGGCGAGTGGACCGGCGCCGAGCACGGCGACACACAACGAGCGGGCACGAAAGTGCTGACTGACCATAGGAATTCGCCTTAACGCCGGGAGCTGTCGAACCGGGAGCCGACGCCGAACGCCACCCCCCATCGAGCCAGTATCGCGGCAAGAACGGCACGGCGGCACCACTTTTCGTGTCACAAACCACCCGGGCTCGCCCGCTTTGCCGGGATACTCGACTGGAGTTACCCGCGAGTACCACGCGGGCGAGCAGGGGAGAGGACACCCACTATGGCCCTGGTTGTACAGAAATTCGGCGGCTCTTCGGTCGCGACCGCGGAGCGGATCCGCCGGGTCGCCGAGCGGATCGTCGAGACGAAGAAGCAGGGCCACGATGTGGTGGTCGTGTGCTCGGCGATGGGCGACACCACCGATGAACTGCTGGATCTGGCCGCTCAGGTGGCGCCCGCGCCGTCACCGCGGGAGATGGACATGCTGCTCACCTCGGGTGAACGCATCTCGAACGCGCTGGTGGCCATGGCCATTCACGCACTGGGCGCGCAAGCCCGTTCGCTCACCGGTTCCCAGGCCGGGGTGATCACCACCGGCGCCCACGGCAACGCCAAGATCATCGCGGTCGATCCGGGCCGGGTGCGCCGGGCTCTCGACGACGGGGAGATCGTGCTGGTGGCCGGCTTCCAGGGCGTGAGCCAGGACAGTCGCGATGTCACCACCCTCGGCCGGGGCGGTTCCGACACCACCGCCGTCGCGCTGGCCGCGGCGCTGAAAGCCGATGTCTGCGAGATCTACACCGATGTCGACGGCGTGTTCACCGCCGACCCGCGAATCGTGGCCGACGCGCAGAAACTCGACGAGATCTCCTATGAGGAGATGCTGGAGATGGCGGCGTGCGGCTCGAAGGTGCTGATGCTGCGCTGTGTGGAATACGCGCGCCGCTACCACGTACCGGTGCACGTGCGCTCGTCCTATACCGACACGGTCGGCACCACGGTCTTCGGGTCGATGGCCGACATCCCGGCCGCGCAGGCCGTGCTCACCGGGGTCGCGCACGACCGCAACGAGGCCAAGGTGACCGTGGTCGGTGTGCCGGACGAACCCGGCTACGCGGCCAGGGTGTTCCGTGCGGTGGCCGACGCCGAGGTCGGTATCGACATGGTCGTGCAGAACACCGGCACCGGCCGCACCGACATCACTTTCACCCTGCCCACCGCCGACGGCGACCGCGCGGTGGCCCTGTTGCGCTCGCGGCGCGCCGAGATCGGCTTCACCGACCTGCGCTACGACGATCGGGTGGGCAAGGTGTCGCTGATCGGTGCGGGCATGCGCAACCAGCCCGGCGTCACCGCGACCTTCTGTGAGGCACTGGCCACGGCGGGCATCAACCTGGACCTGATCGCCACTTCCGAAATCCGCATCTCGGTGCTGGTGCGCGACACCGATCTCGACGAAGCGGTGCAGATCCTGCACCGCGCCTTCGATCTCGGCGGCGTGGAGGTGGCCGTCGTGCACGGTGGCACCGGCCGGTGAACCCGTCGGGCATGATGAAGTGATTCCCGATTCGAGCGGAGACCACGATGCGTGCACGGTTGACCACCTTCGTCAGGGCCGGACTCGAGTTCGACGTGGTCGATGCCGGCCCGCTCGACGGCCCGGTCGTCGTCGTCCTGCACGGTTTCCCGCAGACCGCCACATCGCTGGCCGAACTCACCGCGCTGCTCAACGCCCGCGGTTACCGGACCCTCGCCCCGAATCAGCGCGGCTACGCACCGGGTGCGCGGCCGCGCGGTCGGCTCGCCTACCGGATGAGTGAACTCGTCGCCGACGTGCTCGCCCTGGTCGACGAGCTCGACCGTGGTCCGGTGCATCTGGTGGGTCACGACTGGGGCGCGATGGTCGCCTGGTCGATGGCGGCCACCCGGCCGGAACGGGTGCGCACACTGGTGACGCTGTCGGTGCCGCACCCCGGCGCGTTCGTGCGGTCGCTGGTCAGCAGTGATCAGCTGTTGCGCTCCTACTACATGGGGTTGTTCCAGCTGCCGGTGCTGCCCGAGCGGTTGTTGCGGGCCAGGCCCGAGCTGCTGGACCGGATGCTCGCCCGGTCGGGCATGTCGGCGGCGGCCATCGCCCGGGTGCACAGCGAGATCATCGACGCCGGCGCCCTCACCGGCGCGTTGAACTGGTATCGCGCACTGGTGGCCGGCTCACCGCGCACGGCCACCGCGCGGGTGGGGGTGCCGGTGACCCACGTGTGGGGTTCCGGTGACACCGCGCTGAGCCGTCGCGGTGCCGAGCTGGCCGGGCAGTACGTCACCGGGCAGTACCGCCTGGTCGTACTCGACGGCGCGTCGCACTGGCTGCCCGAGGAACGCCCGGCCGAGCTCGCCGACCTGATCGCCGAACGGGTCGAGTCGGTGGCGGTCTGATCCCGCTCAGCCGATGGGGGCGGCCAGGGCGCGCCACGCATCGGCGGTGGTCGGGATCAGCGGTGCGCGGCGCAGTGCCGCGCGGGCGGCCAGTTGTTCGCTGATCCGCTCACGCACGCCCGGCCATTCGTCGTGCAGGATCGAATAGAACGCGGTGTCGCGTACCGCCCCGTCGAGCCCGCGCGAATGTGCCCGGCGAACGCCGTCGCTCACCGCACCGAGGCGTTCGATCGCCGCGCGTGAGCGCCGGTTGCGGGCATCGGCGCGCAGGGTCACCCGGCGTACACCCCAGCTGTCGAAGGCGTGAGTGAGCAGCAGCAGCTTGGAGTCGAGATTCACCGGCCCGCCGCGCACCGTGGGGGTGAGCCAGGTGTTGCCGATCTCGACGGCGTCCGGAATCGCGCCGCTGGGGCCCGCGGCGACCGGTTCGGCCGACAGCGGCCAGGTCAGCGGACCCCGCCAGTAGTCGAGGTGGGTGAAACGGGTCGCCCCGACCACGCATTCCTCCTCGATCGTGACGATCGCGAAGGCCAGTGCTGTGCCGGCCAGCTGGGCGGCCTCGGCCTGGAAGACGTAGGTGCGCGCCTCCTGTTCACCGTGCGGGACCACGGTGAACTCCGCCGGTCCGCGTAGCGCGGCGGCCGCGCCGGCCAGGCCGGGGACGTGGTGCGGTGCCAGGGGTTCCAGCCGTACGATGCGGCCGTGGAGCATAACGGGTGCGGGCATGGTGACCGGCGTCCTTCGTCTGAGGGGGTCGCCGAATCGCGAGGCGTGGATCTCACGCGGCACGCGATGGCGGCGAAGCGAAACGAACGATCCAGCAGCATCGAGAAGACATCGAAAATGAGCTGGATGGACGATAGCCGAACGTGCCGCATTCAAACGACACGACGCCGAGATGTCGCCGCCGAAAATTTGCCGGTTCCGGCGAGTCGGACGAACCGGTCTCGCGCGCCGCGGGGGTGACTGCTCGGCCCCGACTGGGTCACGGTGTGGAACGCGCAACGTTTTCGCACCTCAGTGGCTATAACAGTTCGATAAATGACACGCGTGTACAAATATTGGGCGAATGTCCAGTTACGCTGGGGATCGGCAGTTCCGGCGCGTGTTCTGCATGAAGTGCGGCGACGTTACGAATTCGTATCGCACTGATGTTCGATGTGATGCAGATCACACCGCCTGTTATTCGATTGTCTCGCCTGGCACGCTCGTAATTGCTGAACGTTAACCGTTTGTGACCACCGGTCCGGGTCGATGCGGATCTTGCCGGAATGAATGCCGCACCGCACGCGAATCCGTCGACCGTGTCGGAGCGGCCACCGGAAGGGAGCTCATGATTATGAGCAGTGTCTACTTCGAATCGAACAGCAATCTGACAGTTACCGATCGTGACCGCCGTAGTTCGGCACTCGCCGATTCCTCGATCGCGCCCCTGGCCACGCCCGGGCTGATCCTCGGTGTGGTCCTGCTCGGGCTCGGGCTCGCCGCGCTGCTGCGATTGGGCGACTGGGCGGGCAATTATGGCTCTGTCCTGGTGGTTCTCGCCTACGTCCTCTATATGGCCGCCACCGCCAGGTTGGTGCTCTGGGGTGGGACCACCGTCTGGTCGCTGCACCGGCGTTGAGGCAGGCGACGGCGCGTGGTCAACTGATTCCAACACGGGCAGCGCTGAACAGTTACTCCGGTATTCAAGGTTCGGGCAAATGGATATGGGCGTAATCGGTGCGAACCCGGAGTGGCGGCCTGATCGAGTGAATGATGTTTTCCCGGTAATTCATCGACCACCTCGATTGGCCGCTTTCCGGGCGCCCTGGACCAGATCACCACGGTCGCGGAGAGCTGAGCGGCGCGTTCGACCGATCTCGGCCGGTCGGCGGGTGGGCGGCGGCGGGTAAGCTCAGCTGGTGAAGCAACTGTGAAAGACCTGATCGTCGGCGTCGTCGCGACCTCCCGCAAGGAAAACGAACACCGGCTGGCCATCCATCCGGCCCATCTCGATCGGATCGATCCCGGCTTGCGTGGCCAGATATTTCTCGAACACGGCTACGGTGAGCGCTTCGGCTACTCCGATGCCGCGCTGGCCCCACTGGTGGCCGGTCTGCGCACCCGCGAAGAACTGTTCGCCGAATGCGATGTACTGGTACTGGCCAAGCCGCTGGCCGCCGACCTCGAGCAGATGCGTCCCGGCACCATCGTGTGGGGCTGGCCGCACTGTGTGCAGGACACCCGGATCACCCAGCTCGCCATCGACCGGGAGCTGACGTTGATCGCCTGGGAGGCGATGAACCACTGGACGAGTTCGGGTGCGTTCAGTGTGCACGTCTTCCACAAGAACAACGAGCTGGCCGGTTACTGCTCAGTCCTGCACGCGCTGCAACTGCGCGGCGTGACAGGCGATTACGGTCGCCGGATGCGCGCCGCGGTGATCAGTTTCGGCGCCACCGCGCGCGGTGCGGTGCGGGCGTTGTCGGCGCTGGGCATCAGCGACGTGACGGTGCTGACGCAGCGCAGCGTGTCGGCGGTGGCCTCACCGTTCGCCTCGGTGCGGATGCAGCACTTCCAGCGCGACCCCGACGCACCCGGTCGCACGCTGGCGCTGAAGGCGCCCGAACCGGGGCCGCTGGCGGAGATGCTGGCCAACTACGACGTGATCGTCAATTGCATGTTCCAGGACACCGAGGCGCCGTTGACCTTCGTCACCAACGACGATCTCGAGCTGTTCGCCCGGGGCACCCTGTTCATCGACGTCTCCTGTGACGAGGGGATGGGCTTCGAATGGTCGCGGCCGACCTCGTTCGCCGACCCGATGTTCGGCATCGGCGAAGGACTGCACAACTACGGTGTGGACCACAGCCCCTCGTTCCTGTGGGACTCGGCCACCTGGGAGAACTCCGAAGCTCTGCTCGAGTACCTGCCGGTGGTGCTGGCCGGGCCGGGCGCGTGGGACGGCAGCGAGACCATCCGGCGCGCCATCGAGATTCGCGGCGGGCGCGTCCAGAACCCGCGGATCCTGTCGTTCCAGGGTCGTGCCGACGTTTACCCCTACGCGGTGAACTGAGCCGCCGGCGCCCCGTGCGGGGTGGTGCTCACCCCGCACGGGTTCAACCGCGCGACGCCGGGTATGCGCCGCACGAGCGCGGAAAAGAGCCTGAGGTGAGGAGCGGCGATGGACGAGGACGACGCCGCGTGGAACCAGCGGATGCGTGGTGAGACCGTCATCCAGCGGCTGGACCGCAACTGGGCCTCGCTGCTGCAGGAACTGCGGGTGCTGCAAACCGGCGTGCAAGTCCTGACCGGTTTCCTGCTGACACTGCCGTTCCAGTCGCGCTTCGACACGTTGAGCACCTCGCTGCGCGTGGTGTATCTGGTCGTGGTCACCGCGGCGATCGCGGCGACCGCCCTGCTGGTGGCCCCGGTCGCCATCCATCGCCTGCTGTTTCGCCGGCACCGCCTCGATGTGCTCGTCAGCGGCGCGCACCGGCTCGCGCTGGCCGGTATCGCCCTGCTCGGGATCGCGTTGACCGGGATGGCGGTCCTGATCTTCGACATGGTCGTCGGCACGACGGCGGGCGTGATCGCGGGCGTCGTCGCGGCCCTGCTTTTCGTGAGCGTGTGGTGGGTGCAACCGCTGCTCTACCGCAACGGGAAACGCTGATTCCGCTGCCCGATTCGACCCGGCGGGACGGGGTAAACGCCGACCGGACCGGATGATCCGCACAGAGCGCGACGTCGTACGGAGGGCAGAACGGTGGACGAGGACGGATTGGTGCGGGTGCGGCTCACGGTGCCCGCCCCGGTGCAGGATGTGTTCGCCGTGCTGGCCGACGGCTGGAGCTATACCGGCTGGGTCGTGGGCGCCTCCCACATCCGGGCGGTCGACAGCGGCTGGCCGCAGGTGGGTACGCGGATCCACCACAGTGTGGGGCCGTGGCCGTTGACCGTCGACGACAGCACGGAGGTGCGAGCGGCCGACCCGCCGTACAGTCTGGAACTCGATGCCCGGCTGTGGCCAGCCGGGGCGGCCGTGGTGCGGCTGGATCTGCGCGAAGTCGGCCCGCGCACGACCGAGGTCGTGATGGGGGAGCGAGCGGTCGGAGGGCCCGGGCGGATCCTCCCGCACGCCGTGCAGAAGCTCGTGCTCGTACCACGCAACCGCGAATCCCTCGTCCGCCTCGCCGACATGGCTGTCGGCCGGAGCCGGGCCGCGGCGCCGCCGCGGACGGGCGGGTGAACCGGGCCCGAGTCAGCCGCGGCGTGGGGTAGCAGGCGGGAAGCTCGCGCGGTCGACGATCACGCGGCGCACCGTGCCGTCGGCGACGAGGAACCCGTCGTCGTGCACCGCCACATCGAAGGTCAGGCGCAGGCCGTCGACCTCGATCAGCCGGGCCGTGACGGTCAATGTGGTGCCCGGGGCGCTCGAGCGGCGATGCCTGATCGACACCTCGGTGCCGACCGTGGTGTGCCCGTCCGGCAGCTGTCCGGCCACAGTGCACACCGTGGCCTCCTCCACCAGTGCGACCACCCGCGGCGTCCCGAGCACTTCGACGTCGCCACTGCCCAGGGCGGCGGCGGTGTCGCGCGCGGTGACCTCGACATCGAATGCGGCGCGGAGCCCAGCTGTCAGCACAGTGCTCACGGTAGCCGTTGCGCGCCTTCGTCGTGGGCCGTCGCGGCCGGGTTCCGACCGTCAGGCCGAGGGGTCATCGGACTCCAGGTCTGTCGAGCCGTGCGCGGACAGGGCGGCATCGAGGGCGTCGAGGTGGGCACGTACCGGGCCCACGTCGAGCAGGCCGCTCTGCGCGGTGGTCTCGGCCGCGGCGGGCGCGAGGTGGAGGCGGGCCCGGCGCATGGTCGACACCTCGTCGGCGGCGATGGCCGCGTGCGCGGTGATCGCCCACAGTGCTTCGAAGAGCAGGTCGCGCGGTGGCGACGGCAGACGGCGCAGAGCTGTTCGCGCACTGTCGATCGCGCCGCGGGACACCAGCAGCACCGGCCGCACCCAGGGTTCGTACGGACCCCAGTCCGTGTCGGCATCGATGGCCGCGATTCGGTCGACTGCGTGGCTGCGCAGATACAGGCTGGAGCGGGCCAGCGGTAACAGTCCGTGTTCGAGTCCGGGCATTCCCGCCCCGACGAGGGTGGTGGCCGCGGACTCGTAGGCCGACTCGGCGGTCGCCAGGTCCGTGGTGACCGTGGCACGCAGTGCGCGATACCAGGTGGTGAACACCGTGACCAGGGGCAGTTCGTAGCGCTGGGCGAGCGCGTCGGCGGCCTCGGCATGCTGTTCGGCGCCGGCGTAATCGCCCAGCGCGCAGCGGGTCTGGATGCAGATGAGGTGGCCGAGCACCTGGTGGGTGACCAGTTTCCCGGTGGTCGCGATGGCGAGTATCTCCGTGCCGATGGCCTCGCGGCGCGGGGCCAGGCCCGCCCGCTGGAAGCTCTGCATGAACACGCCGTTGAGGGCGAACGCCAGCAGTGACGGGTCGCCCAGCCGGCGCGCGATGTCCTCGGCCCGGCGGGCGGCTCGCAGCGGCCGCAACCCGGCCTCGGTCGGCTCGTCCACGGGCAGGCTGCCGCGGGATTCGACGGCGATGGTGGCGAGCAGTCCGGCCCGGTCGGCGTCGTCGTGGTCGCCCAGCCGGCGCAGGGTGCGCTCGGCGATGTGCACGAGCCGGCGGGCCTGTGCCGGGTCGTCGGCGCGGGTCCAGACGGCGGGTACGTCGTAGATGCCGATCACGCGGGCGGTGAGCTCGGGGTCACCCAGCTGGTCGGCGGCCGCTACCGCGGACAACCGGTGCGCGCGTGCCGCTTCGAGTCCACCGCCGCCGGTCACGGCGAGATCGCGCATGAGACCGGCCGCCGATTCCAGCCGGGTCCTGGTTCTCGGCGGGACCGCGCTGTCGTAGGCGGCGCGTGCCCGTTCCCACACCTGTGCGACCGGATCGGCGGCTGCGGGATCGAGGTGGTCGGCCTGGCGCAGGAGGTCGTTTTCGAGGCGCCGCAGTTTCGGGCCTGGGTCGATGCCGAGGTCCTCGGCCAGCAGCCGCCGCGCCCGCGCGAGTACCGCCAGAGCATCGGCTTGCCTGCCCGCGCGGTATAGCGCGGTCGCCAACAGGCCCCAGGCGTCCTCACGCCACGGATGTGCGGCGACGTGTGCGTCGAGGTCGGGGACTGCCGCCGCGGCCGCTCCGAGGGACAGTTGCGCGGCGGCGCGGCTTTCGACGGCCAGTAGTCGCTGTTCGGTGAGTCGGGCGCGCTCGGCCCGGGCCCAGGGTTCATCAGCGAAGTCGGCGTAGGCGGGGCCACGCCACCAGCTCAATGCGGTGGTGAGCAGCGAGAAGGCCTGCTCGGCACCGAGCTCGCCCGCCGCACGCACCGCATCGTCGAAGCGCCACGCGTCGACGGCGCCGGGGTCGGCCCGCAGTGCGTAGCCGCGGCCTTCGGTGACCAGCAGTCGCGCCGGTGTGCGGGGCGCGCGGTCGGGTTCGAGCGCGCGGCGCAAGCCGGCGACGAAGGTGCGGATCGCGCCGATCGCGTCGGCGGGCGGGTCGGCCCACAGATCCTCGACCAGCCGGTCGACCGGAACCGCCCGACCGCGCGCCAGGATCAGCCGTGCCAGCACCGCCCGGTGCCGCGGACCGCGCAGGGCGACCGGTCCGCCCCGGTCGTCGTGGGCGGTGACCGGGCCGAGTACCTGCAACCGCATCAGGCCAATGTAGTGCGCGTTCATCGAATGCTCATCGCCGCGTCGCAGGCTCGGAATCGTCACGCGCCGACCGGGCGCGACGCCGTCGAACGAAAGCAGCCACCCCGATGATTCGCCTCCCCGGATTCGACTACCACCGTGTTCGTGTCACCGACGATGTCGCGCTCAGCGTCGCCGTCGCCGGCTCGGGCAGCCCGATCGTGCTGCTGCACGGATTTCCGCAGACCCACCTGATGTGGCGCCACGTCGCCGCCGAGCTGTCCACCGACCACACCGTGCTCGTCCCGGATCTGCGGGGCTACGGCGACAGCGACAAACCGGCGGAAACGGGGGCCGACACCTACTCCAAGCGGACGATGGCCGCTGACATCGTCGCTCTCGCACAGCATTTCGGGCACTCGCGCTTCGCGCTGGCCGGTCACGACCGAGGTGCGCTGGTCGCCTTCCGTGCCGGGCTCGATCACCCAGGTGCGATCAGCCAACTCGCCTGCCTCGACGTGCTTCCCACCCTGGACATGTGGGACGTACTGCACGGCACCGCCGCCGCCGTCGGCTTTCACCTCTACCTGATGGCGCAACCCGCCGGGCTCCCCGAGCAGCTGATCTCGGCGAGCGCCGACGCCTTCTTCGGCCACTTCCTCGACCTGTGGATCAAGGATCCGGCCGCCATCCCCGGCGAGGTGCGCACCGCCTACCTGGCCGCCGCCCGCGCCGCCGTGCCCTCGATCGTGGCCGACTACCGGGCCTCGGCGGGCATCGACGTCGACCACGATCGCACCGACCGTGCGGCGGGCAACCGCCTGACGATGCCGGTGACAGTTCTGCAGCAGGACTGGGGCGCCGCCCTCGGGTACGAGGCCACCGCCCTGTGGTCGAGCTGGGCGCCGAAACTGGAACACCGCACCGTCGACGCGGGCCACTTCATGGCCGAGGAGGACCCGGCCACCGTCACCGCGGCCATCCGGGCCCTGCTCGAGCGCTGACCGATCGGGACCGGCTACAGCTCGGCGGGCTCGGCGATCGGAGCCGGTACGGTGCGGAGCAGTTCGGCGACTTCGGTGGGGGTGGCGGCCGGGAACAGTTGGCGCACACCGATCATGGCGAGCAGGCGGTCCTGGTCGGTGCCGGCGCCCATGCGCGTCACCACCTCGTGGGCTGCGCGGTTGGCCGCGGCGAGTTCGTCGGCCCGGCTCAGACGTTCGAGGTTCTCGCGCACGATTTTGTCCAGGTCGGTGGAGCGCTTGTAGAACAGCGCGGTGATGCCGACGGGGACCGCGCCCATGATCGAGGTCGCGGCGGCGGCGTCACTGTTGCCGAAGGCCGCCATGGAGGCGGCGGCGAGCACCACGACCACGCCGCAGCAGCCGCTGATCACATAGGCCCAGAAGAACGCGGTGCTCTGCGCCATCGCACCGCGCATCTGCCGCAGGTATTCGGCGGTGCGATGACCGCCCGGGGTGGCGCATCCGGGGCCGGTCGCATCGGCGGGCTCCGGTGGTTCGGGGCTCGTGTCGGCGCGTGTGCCGGCCCGGCGGCTGAACACCGTCGAAACCCACGCCGACAGCGCGGCGATCAGGGTCGGAACCAGTCCACCCGTGCCGATCAGCAACAACACTTCGTTCACAGTGGTCCCCCCGAGAACCGCTCGCACCCCGTCCGATGGCGAGGCGAACTCTACCTCGAGCGGTTCACATCACCACTGGCGCAAGGTGATCGACCTTCCCTCAGCGGACGGAGGTGAGGCGGCGTTCCGGTTCGCTGCGGTAGCGCGAGTGGTCGCCGTCGACCTTCAGTACCTTCCACAGTCGCTTGGTCACCGGGTTCATCAGACCCAGTTCGTCGGCGAGGGTGCGCATGTCGCCGAAGAAGCCGCTCAGGATCTGGCGGGAGGTGGGGCTGCGCCAGAAGGCGTCGGCGAACACCTGGTCGGGGATGTCGAACTTCCTGGCGAAGGACTTGGGTGGTTTGACCAGTTCGTCGGCCAGCCAGCGCATCGCGATCGGGAAGGCGACCGCGCACACCGCGGTGCTCACCGGGTTCATCCGGGCCACGTGCGCGCGCAGGAACTCGTTGGCGAAGGAGATGTGGCGGGCTTCTTCGGCGATGTGGATCTGCATGATCCGCAGCAGCGTGGGCTGGGTGGCGTTGCCGGAGCGGATCAGCGCCTTCTGGTAGTGGTCGATCGGCTCCTCACCGCCGAGGATGCCGATGAACAGGATGGCCCAGAAGTAGCCGCCCGCGACACCGATGAACGGCGAGGCGACCCGGAATGCCGGACGCATCCCCGGAACGTCGTCGCCGATCCGGTTCACCAGCTCCTGGAACATCTGGATGTGGTTGCACTCCTCGGTCATCTCGTGGAGGCAGTACCGGAACTCGGGCGAGCCGTTGGGCAGCGTCATCGCGTACTGCATCATGCCGCGGATGAGGATGGACTCGAAGGCCAGTCCCACTTTGGCGGCGTTGGCCTGACGCCAGCGCCCGATCTCGATGCGCCGCTCCAGGGGCAGGTTCTGATACCAGCCGGTGGCACCGAGTGGATCGAGCTCCGGTGAGAGCACCCAGCGTGGGTCGTTGCGGTCGACCGCGAGTTCGGGTGCGTCCCAGTCGATATCGAGGTAGGGGTCGAATCGGCGATGGACCGAGCCCTCCGAGAGTGTGCGCAGCGCGTCGGCGTACTCCGACTCGACAGCGGCGGATTTCGAGAACGTCATTGTTACTCTCCGATGTCACCTGGACAGCCACCGAGCAGGCCGTCCACACAAGATAAATGTAACGCACTGTCTCGGATACTTCTAGGGGTCGCTGCGGGGCACGCGGCCGTCGAGATCGGTGAAGCCGTAGGCCTCGGCCAAGTCGGCGACGCGCCAGGCCCGGCCGGTGCGGGCCGAGCGGTCCGCATCGGCGGCCAGCGCGACGACGGCGCGACCGGGGAAGCGTGGCGTTTCGGCGGCGTCGAGGTCGAAGGTGCCCTCGCCGGGGAGTGTCACCAGGCGGCGACCCTGTTCGTCGGCCGGGACGAGTTGCAGCAGTTCGGTGTTCACGATGCCCGGCCACAACGACACCGCGGTGGCGCCGGTGCCGTCCAGATCGTGGGCCAGGTCGGCGGTGAGCCGGTCCAGGGCCGTTTTGGCGACGCCGTACACCGCGTTGTGCGTATAGCGCTGGGCGCCGGGGGAGGAGATGTTGACGATCAGGCCCGCCGACTCGATCAGCAGCGGGGCGGCGAGAACGGCGGCCACGTAATGGGATCGCACGCCGATGTCGAAGGTCTCGTCCCAGGCCCTGGCCGGTACATCCCAGAACTTTCGGCCGAGCCAGCGCGCGGCGGCAGGGGAGTTGTAGACGTTGTTGACCAGCACATCCAGGCGCCCCTGCTCGGCGCGCACCCGCGCGAACAGCTGCTCGACCGCCGCGTCGTCGCGGTGATCGCAGAGCACCGCCACGCCGTGTCCGCCGAGTTCGGTGATCTCGGCGGCGGTGTCGTGCACGGTGCCGGGCAACTTGCCCGCCGTGGTGGTGCGGCCGGTGATGTACACCGTCGCGCCCGCCGCGCCCAGTTCCTGGGCAATGCCTTTGCCGATGCCGCGACTGGCTCCGGTCACGACCGCTACCCGGCCGTCGAGAATCTTGGGTGTTCCGCTCATGGTCGTCGCACACTACCGTGAAAATAAGAACACGTTCTAGATTTTGGAGGCGTCGGTGGAACTTCGACACAGGTATCTCGACATCGACGGCACGCGGATGCACGTCGCCGAACAGGGGCAGGGGTATCCGGTGGTGTTCTGCCACGGCTTCCCGCACACCTCCTACATCTGGCACCGTCAGCTGCACGCGGTGGCCACGGCGGGGTACCGAGCCGTCGCTCCCGATCTGCGCGGATACGGCCGGACCGAGGCCCCCGCGCAGATCGAGGCGTACACCAACGCGGCGGTGATCGGCGACCTACTGGCCCTGCTCGACGACATGGGTGCCGAGCGGGCGGTTTTCGTTGGCTTGGACTTCGGCGCCCAGCTCGTGTGGGAGTTGTCGCTGCGCGCCCCGGAGCGGGTGGCGGGGGCGGTCGTGCTGAACAATCCGTTCGCGCCGCGCCCGCCGCGGGCGCCCTCGGAATTCTGGACCAAGGCCGCGCAGCGGCACTTCCTGCACCTGTCCTACTTCCAGGAACCAGGTGTGGCCGATGCCGAACTCGCCGCCCGACCGGCGGAATTCCTGGCGCGGGTGTACTACTCGCTCTCCGGCGACTACCACTACCTCGACACCTGGAAGAATCCACCGGGCCTGGGTTATCTCGACGTACTGCCCGAGGCGCCACCGCTGCCGTGGTCCTGGCTCAGTACGGCCGAATTCGACACCCTCGTAGCGGAATTCACCCGCACCGGATTCACCGGCGGGCTCAACTGGTATCGCAATCTCGATCGCAACTGGGAGCTGACCGAATCGTTGGCCGGTCGCACCGTTGCGGTGCCCGCCTACTTCCTCTACGGCGAGAACGACCCGGACATGGAGGGTTTCAGCGGTCGTGACCCGCTCGCCACGCTGCGCGCGAACGTGCCCGATCTGCGTGCGGTGGTGCGGGTTCCGGACGCGGGCCATCTGGTACATCTCGAACGCACCGCCGCCGTCGACGAATTCCTGCTCGCCGCGCTGGGGGACCTCGGCGTGTGAACCCTCAGCGCACCCGGTCGTAGACGAGGGCGAGTTCACCGAGTTCGCCCGCGGTGTGCCGGACCAGCTGCCACTGCGAGCCCGGCACCCCGTCGGTGAAGAAGCGGGCGCCGTCGCCGGCGATCTCGGGAACGATCATCAGGTGCAGGCGGTCGATCAGGTCGGCGGCGAGGAGCTGGGTGACCGTGCTCGGGCTGCTGTTGACCAGGATGTCGCCGCTGCCGGTGGATCTCAGTTCGGTGATGACCTCGGCGGCGGGCGCGTCGACAAGGCGCGTGCGCTCCCAGGGTGCTTCGGTGAGAGTGCGCGACAGGACGACCTTGTCCACGTCGACCAGCCATTGCGCGTAGGCGCGATCGCGCGGGTCGGCGTTCTCGTCCGTGGCGACGCTGGGCCAGAAACTCAGGAATCCTTCGGCGTTGACGCGGCCGAGGACCGCGGTGGTCGCGCCGTCGAAGATGCCGGTGAGGTAGTCGCGGGCGACCTCGGTGCTCGCGTACCCGACGATGGCGCCCAGGTCGGCCGGCCCGCCCGGACCGTGGTAGCGGCCGTCGAGGGTGAGGCTGATGTTGGTGGTGACTCTGCGTTCGGTCATGACTGCACTTCCCTTGCCAGGTTGTCGAGTACTTGGTTCCAGCCGGTTTCGATTCCGGCGATGAAAGGCGCGGCGGCGACGGTCGTTTCGGTGATGATCAGATCGAGCCGGAGCCGGGTGCCGTCGGGGACGGCGTCGAGGACGAGGGCGTAGTGGCCGGTGAACGAAACGGCGCCGGCGGCGTCGAGCACCGAGAGGTCGAAGGTCAGGCGCCGAGGTGCGTCCGCTTCGGTGACGCGGCCCTGGGAGCGGTAGCGCCGCCCCTCGGCATCGCGGTAGTCGAGTACTACGCGCCCATCCGGTGCTGCCTCGATCAGGCAGTCGGTGATCGCCATCGACGGCGGAACCCACCACGGCGCGAGCAGATCGGGATCCACCCAGTGCTGCCAGATGCGTGCGGGCGTCGCGGTGAGTATCCGCTCGAACGCGAATCCGCGCCCATCGGCCCATCGATCCTGCTGGGCGGCAACGGATTCCTCCTCGATGGCGGCGAGATAGCGTTCGATCACACCGCGTTCGTCCTGATGTGCCTCGATGGTCTCGCTCAGTGTGCGCAGCCGGTCCCCGAGTGATCTCAGCGGCGCCGGTTCGAGTGCGTAGACGCGACGCTGGCCCAGTGGGAACACCGTGACCAGCCCGGCTCTGGCGAGAGTTTGGAGGTGCTTGGTGGTCTGCGGCTGCCGCAGACCGGTCGATTCGGCCAGTTCGCCGACCGACCGTGGCCGCTCGGCCAGCAGCTCGGCCAGGCGCCAGCGTGTGCTGTCGCCGAGTGCCGCTGCGATCTCATTCATGGTGTAAGTATTCGCTATTTGGAATATTCCTGTCAAGGAATATAAAAGTGGGCCACCGGCACCAGCTGCCGATGGCCCACTGTCGAAAGCGGGAGCTGATCAGTCGCCGCGGAACGCGTCCTTGACCTTCTCGCCGGCGTCCTTGATGTTGGACTTGGCCTGCTCACCGCGGCCTTCGTTCTCCAGGTCGCGATCCTCGGTGGCCCTGCCGGTGGCTTCCTTGGCCTTGCCGGCCATCTCTTCGGCCTTGTTCTTCGCCTTGTCTGCCAGACTCATGACTTTCCTTCCGGACAGATCGCTCGGCCACACGGGGCCGGTGGGCCATCTGTGGGACCCAACGACCGCCTACCCGCGCTACCACGGGACAAACAGCCCGCCGTGTTCGGCACCGGGAAATGGGGTAGCACCGCTACGAGGACCCGAGGTAGTCGGGCCTGTCAGGAGGAGCTCGATGTCACGTATGAACAAGACCGCCGCCGCACTGCTCGCCGTGGGTGCGATCGGGTTGGCCGGCGTCGGATGCAGTGAGGCCGAGAAGGCGATCAACAAGGGTGGTGACACGCCCTGTAGCGAGTACACCGCGCAGGACGCGGACAAGAAGCGCACCACGGTGACGAAGTTCCTCGAACAGGAACGCGGTAGCGACGCGCAGTTGGACCAGAACACTGTGGACCTGTCGATCGCGGCCATCGATCTGATGTGCGGGGCGCAGGCGAACCCGGACACGCCGATCCGCGAGGCGGACCTGACCGGGGCGCTGGTTCCGAAGTAGCCGTACCGCGCCGGCGAGGTGAAGCACCGACGTTCGTGCTTCGGTCAGGGCTGGGCGCCCTGGCCTCGTCGGCGCGTGCGGGGTTCAGCCGCGGGGGTGGCGTTGTTCGTAGGCGGCCCGGTCGGCGTCGGCGCGACGTTGTTCGGCCGCGAAGGCCAGTTCGGGGGCGAAGCCGTGGCTCACCAGGCGGTGGCGACGGTAGACGTAGACCAGGGCGACGGTGAAGTAGATCAGCGGCAGGTACAGCAGCGCCATCATCGACAAACCGATCCACAGCGGCCCGGGCACCAGCAGGAACAAGCACAGCAGTGGCAGTACCGGCAGCAGAAAACGTGCGAGGTAGCGGCGGGTGGCGCCGGGGCCGGTCAGGTCGGCCAGCACCCAGTCCGACATCGACGGCGGCAGTGTCGCGCCGGTGATGTAGCGCAGCCGCTGCCACAGGTTCGGGCTGGTCATGATTTTTCCCTCGTTTCCGCGGCGCGCAGGGCGGCCGTGTTGACCCGGCCCAGGACATCGCGCAGCTCTTCCAGGTCGGCCGGGCTCACCCCGAGCCGGTCCACGACCGCCGGCGGGATCTGCTCGGCTCGGCGGCGTAGGTCGCGACCGGCCACGGTGAGGTCGATCAGCAGGGTGCGCTCGTCGTGCGGGTCGCGGCGGCGGGTGATGAGACCGGCCGATTCCAGCCGTTTGAGCAGTGGCGACAGGGTGGGCGAGTCGAGCTGGATCGCCTCGGCGACGGACTTCACCGACATCGGTGTCTCGCCCCACAGCGCGAGCATCACCAGGTACTGCGGGTGGGTGAGGCCCAGCGGCTCGAGCAGCGGCCGGTAGACGGCCAGGACGGAGCGGTTGGCCACGGCCAGGGCGAAACACACCTGCCGGTCCAGTCGCAACGGGTCGTCGAGTTCGGTCATCGGGCACCTCCTGCTCGCCACAACATTAATGGGCGAATGATTCGTGCGCAAACTAATCGTGGCGGCTGTTTCGGCGCCACCTGCGCGGGTACGGTCCGAGCACGCGCCTGCTGCTGGAGGAGGAGGGACGTCGTGGGTCCGAAGGCACACGTACCGACGGTCGGCGTCGAAGAGGAGTTCCTGCTGACCGACCCCGCGACCGGCGCACCGGCACCCCGAAACACCGAGGTGGCGGCCACCGCGCGCGACACCGGCCTAGACCTGCAACTCGAGCTGACGAGCTGTCAGGTCGAAACCAGCAGCGCGGTGCACTCCGACATCGGTGCCCTGCTGGCCGAGCTGCGTACCTCCCGGCGCCGGGTCGCCGAGTGCGCGGCCGCGCACGACACCCGGTTGCTGGCGGTCGGGGTGCCGCCGACGGTGCCGGCGGGGTACCCGGTCACCGACACCCCGCGCTATCAGCGCATCGGCCACGCCTTCGGCATGATCGCCCACGAACAGGGCCTGTGTGGCGGCCACGTGCACGTGGCGGTGCCCGACCGCGAAACCGCGGTGCAGGTGGGCAATCATGTGCGCCCGTGGCTGCCGATACTGCTCGCGCTGACCGCGAACTCGGCGATCTACCGCGGTAGTGAGACCGGGTACGCGAGCTGGCGCAGCATCCTGTGGCGGCGCTGGCCCAGCGCTGGCCCACCACCGTATTTCGCGTCGCTGTCGGAGTACGAGTCGATTGTGGCGATGATGCGGGCCAGCGGCAGCATCCTCGACCTCGAGATGGTCTATTGGGACGTCCGCCCGTCGGAATCGTTTCCGACCGTCGAGGTGCGGGTCAGCGATGTGCCCGCCACCGCCGAGGAATCCGCGCTGCTGGCCGCGCTGATCAGAGGCATCGTCAGCACCGGCCGCGCCGCCGTCGACCGCGGGGAACCGGCCCCGGCCGTGCCCGGCGAGGTGCTGCGCGCGGCCTACTGGAACGCGGCGCACTCGGGGATGGACGGTGCCGGGCTCGATCCCGTGCGTGGCCGGGTGCTTCCACACCGCGAACTGCTGGCCGCACTCGTCGACCGGATCGGTCCCGCGCTGCGCGAGGCAGGCGACCACGGTTTCGTCACCGACACGATCGCCGTGGTGCTCGCCCGCGGCAACGGTGCGCGGCGGCAACTGCGTGCCCTGCGCGCACGGCACGAAATCGCTGACGTGATCACCGAATCGGCGCGCGCGACTCTGCAAGGATGCCCATGACCCGAAAACCGGAAAAGGAGCAGCGCCGATGAGCCGCCGAGTCCAGATCACCGTCGATGCCCGCGACCCGCGCGCCCTGTCGATCTTCTGGCGGGAGGTGCTCGGTTACGTGCATCCCGGGCCACCCGGCGTCGACCTGCTCGCCGGGGCCGACCCGTTGGCCGCGTGGGACGAGTTCCTCGCCCGTCTCGGGGTGCCACCGGAGCAGCGCAACACGCGCTCGGCCATCGAGGACCCCGACGGGCAGGGCCCACGGGTGTTCTTCCAGCAGGTCCCCGAGGACAAGGTCGCCAAGAATCGCGTGCACCTCGATGTCCGCGCGGCGCCCGGACTCCAGGGCGAACAGCGCATGGCCGCCCTGGAAGCCGAGTGCGCGCGGCTGGTCGCCCTGGGCGCCACCCGGTTGAGCCGCTTCGAACCCCAACCGCCGATGAGCGCGGGTCACATCGTGCTGGCCGACCCGGAGGGCAACGAGTTCTGCCTGGACTGAGCGGTGCTCACACGAGATCCCTGGGAATCCGGCGGCGCCAGTTCTGCGAGTACACCCGCCTGCGCAGCGGCCGCGGAACCGAGCGGGGATCATCGAACTCGTAGGCGTCGAGCTGCGCGTCGATCACGAATTCCGAGGCGGTACAGCGCAATACGGTGTGGGTGCTCACCTCGGTGCGCCAGTCCTCGCGCTCGAGGCGGCGCAGGGTGCGGGTCTCGCCGCGCACCGAGGTGACGTCGTTGTCCTGGAAGCTGAACCATTCGGTGGTCGCGCGCCGGATCGAGGTGTCGGTGTCGTCGAGGACGATGGTGCCCTGGTCGTTCTCGATCTCGAGGGTCGAGATGCCGGTCTCCAGGTCGCGTTCGACCCGCCAGTGGTGGGCACTCGGCTCGATGTGAGTGGCGGGCGCCTCGGGCGCGGCCTGCGGCGGCCCGAACGGGCGCAGCCGGTCATCGTCGGCGCGCGGGGCCCGCTGCGGCAGCGTCAGGCTGCTGTGCCCGGTGGTGACGGTCAGCATCACCGGCTCCGGGGACGGCCAGGCCAGCGGCCAGTACGACGAGGACAGCGACAGCCGGATCCGGTGCCCCGGCGGGAAGGAGTGCGCTATCCCGTTGAGCGGCAATCGGACCCGGTAGGCACGGCCGGGCTCGAGCGGTTCCGGTTCGGCGCTGCCGTCACGGTGGGTGAGGTTGAGCAGACCGTAGGTGACCCGGGTGGCCTCCCCGTTGGGCGCGACATCGGAGAGGCGGGCCGCGATCATCGCCTGGGGCCGGTCCGCGGACACCTCGAGTTCGAGCACCGGCTGTCCCAATACCTCGCAGGTGCAGTCGAGGGCCTCGGTCTCGAAGACGAGTGAGCCGCCGTCCTCGTCGCGCTGGTCGGAGGGCAGATCGGGGGTCGCGGCATAGGAGGCCCACTTGCCCGCGAACATCCCGACACTGAGCGGTGACTGCAGATCGAGGGTGTGCGGCGGCGACGGCTGCTCGCTCAGCGAGTAGCGGCCGAGCGTGAGCGAGCGGGGCTCGATGTTCGGTGACGGCCAGCTCGGTTCGCCCACCCACCGGCCCGGCCGGTCCTCGTAGGAAGGGTGCGGGGAGACGCTGTCCTGCATCCACACCCGCAGCATCGGCTCGTCCATGATCCCGGTGTCGCGGCCCTTGAGCCAGTGATCCCACCAGCGCACGGTCTCCTGCAGGAAACCGATGGCCGGGCCGGGCACGCCCAGATGCGGATACTTGTGCCCCCACGGGCCGATCAGGCCGAGCCGCGGCACCTCGAGCCGCTCGAGCAGCCGGAAGATGGCGTTGGTGTAGCCGTCGGCCCAGCCACCGACGGCCAGCACCGGGCACTGCACGGCGCCGTAGTCCTCGTTGACCGAGGCCCGTTTCCAGTAGTCGTCGCGGTGCTGGTGTTCGAGCCACTGCTCGATCCACAGCCCGCTGCCGGCCAGGCGTTCGTGCCACATCTCGCGCCAGCGGTCCCCGACGATCGCCGGATCGGGCGGCAGGCTGTTGAACGCGAACATCACCGTCGCCTCGGACAGGTTGTCCGAGAGCAGGCAACCGCCCATGTAGTGCATGTTGTCGACGTAGAGATCCTCGGTGGCCGAGGCGCTCACGATCGCCTTGAGCGCCGGCGGCCGGTGCGCGGCGACCTGCAAGCTGTTGAAACCGCCCCAGGAGATGCCCATCATGCCCACATTGCCGTCACACCAGGGCTGCTCGGCGAGCCAGGCGATCACATCGCAGGCGTCGTCGTGTTCGGCGACGAGGTACTCATCGCAGAGCACGCCGTCGGAATCGCCGCTGCCGCGCAGATCCACGCGCACCGACACGTAACCGTGCCCGGCCAGGAACGGGTGGTTGAGGGCATCGCGTCCCCTGCTCATGTCGCGTTTGCGATATGGGATGTACTCGAGCACCGCGGGCAACGGTTCGTCGGTCACCGGGCGCCAGATGCGGGCCGCCAGCCGCGCACCGTCGCGCATCGGGATGAAGACGTTCTCGGTGACGCGCACCTCGTACGGGAACGACTCGACGATCTGCACTCAGTCGACCTCCTCGAATTCGAACGGCAGTGCCTCGAGACAGTCCTGATAGCACCGCTCCAGGGCGGCGTGGTCGGCAGCGCCGAGGTAGAGCGTGGCGAGCTTGTAGCGGTAGGGGTCCTGGTTGTGCAGCTCCGAGAGCCGCTGTCCCGGCTCCACTTCGATGCGGACCACCGTGCGGGGGAACGTGCGCTGTAGTGCCGTGATCTCCTCAGCGGTGGGCACCCGGGTGACGATGCCGTCGCGGAAGTGGGGCACCATGCATTGCGCCGCGACCGCGAACTCACCCTGGCGGTAGGGCATCTCGGGTTCGCGGCCCAGCGCGACATCGATGGCCACCGCGTGGTTGGAGGTGCCGTCGACCTTCACGAACAGGTCGCTGTGCGATTGCGAGATGCGGGTGTTGACCTCGATCAGCCACAGTTTGCCGGTGTCCTCGTCCCACATGAACTCGGAGTTGAAGCAACCGTTGTCGTAGCCGACGTGGCGCAGGTAGCGCTCGCTCACCTCGATCATGCGCTGCTGCACCGATTCGGGCACCGTGCGCGCCGGGTAGTCGAGGTGGGCGAAGCTGTGGCCGGTGGCGTCCTTGCGCATGTCGAACACACCGTGCACCCGGTACCGGCCGTCGGCCATCGAGCCCTCCGGCGCGGCCTGGGTGCCGGTGACGATCTGTTCGGCCAGACAGGTCCGCCCGCCGGCCATCTGTACCTCCGCCGGAACCTGCACCCGGGCCAGGACCTGGTCGAACGGGTCGGCGATCCGGCCGATCTCCGCCCGGATGGTCGCGGTCGCCGCGGCGAACTCCTCGGCGTCGTGCACCTCGAAACCCAACTGCGACGAGTGCGCCTTCACCGGCTTCACCCAGAACGGGAACGGCAGGTCGATGCCGTCGAGGGCGGCGGGATCGAACGGGTCGAACGCACGGAACTCGGGCACGCATTCGGGCACCGATTCGCGCTGCAGCACCCGGCTCCACAGCTTGTGCTCGGAGCGCAGCACACTTTCCAGGCTCGGCGAGGGCAGACCCCATTCCGCGGCCAGGATCGGCGCGATCACGCTGGTCGGGAAGTCCCAGTGCGCGATGATGGCGTCCACCGGGCCGTCGAAGGCCCGCAGTTGCGCGCGAGCCCGGTCGAGCAACTCCTCGAAGTCGAATTCCTCGGCGCTGATCAGCGCGTCGTAGTCCAGCAGTGAGTGCAACCGCAGACCACCCGCGATATCGACGGTTTCGATCTCGCCGCGCTGGAGCTCGGTCAGGCCGGGAACAAAAACATTCTTCGTCATCTCTGTGGTCTTGCCCCATCGGGCCGACCGAAACAGCGCTCGACCTTGCAATTGGGGGTCGTTTCCGTGCGCCGGTTCGGGGAACGCGCGACAGGTGAGAAATGAGCGATGTACCGCGTCGAGCGTGCTGAGATCAGCGGGGTCGACGGAGAAAGTGGGCTGACGGTGGCAGACGAACGTGTCGAGAATGTGACGATCGGGGTGCTGGCCGACCCGGACCTGCCCGCACGCGTGGCCCACCGAGTGCGCGCCGACCTGTCCGCGGACCTGGCTCGGGCGCTCGACGAACCGGTGCACTGGCGGGTGGAGGTCAACGACGACCCGTTCGAAGCGATGTACCCCGACAAGGGGCACCTGATCGACAAGGCCCGCGACTATATCCGCGACACCTCCTGGGACCTGGCACTGTGCGTGACCGACCTGCCGCTGCATCGCAACGGCGAGGTGGTGGTGGTCGAGATCGATCCGGCGCACCAGGTGGCGCTGATCTCACTGCCTGCGGTGGGGGCCGTCAGGCTGCGGCGCCGCCTGCGCGAGATCGCGGTGGCGGTCGTGGGCGGGTTGCGGTCGCGACGCCCTGAGTCCGGCTCGCCCGCGCTGCCGATGCGGGTGCGCGGACTGCGCAGTGTCGAGACCGACGGTGAACTGCGCCTGGTGCGGTCGCGGCCACTGGGGACGGCCTACCTGCTGGCAGGCATGGTCCGGGCGAATCGGCCGTGGCAGTTGGTCGTCGGGCTCTCGACCGCGCTGGCCGGGGCGATGGCGGGCACGGCGTTCGGGGTGCTCTACTCCAACATCTGGTCGCTGGCCACCTCGATGGGGCCGGTGCGGCTGGCGGGTGTCACGGTGGCGGCGCTCGTCGCGCTGTCGACCTGGCTCATCGCGGGGCACGGCCTGTGGGAACGTCGCGATCCCGGCGACGGCATCGGCCCGGACCGCCACCTGGCGCTGCGCAACGCGGGCACCCTCACCACCGTGGCCGTCGGCACGGTGGTGTTCTTCCTGGCCCTGTATCTGATCTCGCTCGGTGCGGTGGCACTGGTCATCTCCCCCGAGTATCTGGCGCTCACTCTGGGCCGCCCGGCCGCCCTGCTGGACTATCCGACGATCGCCCTGATGGCGACAATCTTGGGCATTCTGGCCGGCGCGGTGGGGTCGGGCCTCGAAGACGACAACACCGTTCGCAATGTCACCTACGGTTACCGCGAGCAGGAGCGTCGCCGGGTGGTCGAACAGCGCCGCCGAGCCCGCAAACCCTGACCGGGCGGTCGGTCTGTGTGTGACGAGTCGAGGCGAACAACGTGGTGCCCAGGGCGCCGCCGGACAAGGAGTGCGACCATGCCGATCTCGATCGAGCTCAGGCCGGTGACGGCCGTCGGTGCCGCGCTGGTCGTGTTGTTGTCGGCCTGCGCGGGCGAGCAGCACCGCGAGCCGGTCCCTGCGGCGCCGACCGTCACCGCGACCGCGCCGAGCGTGCCCGCCGGAACCCCGGACCTGGCCGCACCGGAAGAGGTGGCACAGGGTCTGGAGGTCCCGTGGGGCCTGTCGTTCCTGCCCGACGGCACGGCGCTGGTGGCCGAGCGGGAGACCGGGCGCATCCTGCGGGTCGCCCCCGGCCGGGCACCGGAACTGTTCGCGGAAGTGCCCGGTGTCCACGCGCGTGGCGAAGGTGGGTTGCTCGGGCTCGCCGTCGCCCCGGACCATGCCGAAACAGGTTATGTCTACGCCTATTTCACCGCTGCCGACGACAACCGCATCGTCCGGTTGCGTCCGGGTGCACAACCCGAGGTCGTCTTCGACGGAATTGCCAAGGCGGGCAACCACAACGGCGGCCGGATCGCCTTCGGACCCGACGGCATGCTCTACGTCGGCACGGGTGACGCGGGCGAGGAATCGTTGTCGCAGGACCCCGCCAGCCCCAACGGCAAGATCCTGCGCCTGGCTCCCGACGGCACCCCCGCACCGGGCAATCCGACCGCCGGTTCGCCGGTGTGGAGCCTGGGGCACCGCAATGTGCAGGGTCTGGCCTGGCATCGCGACGGCAGGCTCTACGCCGCCGAATTCGGCCAGAACCGTTACGACGAGGTCAATCTGATCGAACCGGGACACAACTACGGCTGGCCCGCTGTCGAAGGTGAAGGTGGCGCGGACGGCGGTTTCACCGACCCGCTGCTCACCTGGACCACCGCGCAGGCCTCACCGTCGGGCATCGCCATCGCCGCGGACACACTCTACGTGGCCGCACTGCGGGGGGAAAGGCTCTGGACCGCAACGGTTTCCGATGGGCGTCTGACCGAGCCCCGTGACCGTCTGCGCGGAACCCACGGCCGCCTGCGCACCGTCACCGTCGCCCCCGACGGCGCCCTGTGGCTCACGACCTCCAATACCGACGGCCGCGGCGACCCGCACGAGGGCGACGACCGGATCCTGCGATTCCCCGCCCGCCGATGACCGAGCAACGCTTCGACGACACCCGATCGCGGGCAGGCGCGGGCCACCGGGGTGCGGCCCACACCGTGCTCGGACGACGGCTGGCCGCCGCCGACCGGGAAGACCACGCGCGCCTGGCGGTGGCCGCGGAGTTCTATCCGCGCGGCCTGGCCCACTACGCCCGTGCCGAACTGACCTTCCTCGGCTGGGAGATCGACCGTGGCGTGCTGCATCCCGACACCGGCAGCCCGTGGTGGCGTGCGCTCAACGACCGGCTGCTCACCGACAAGATGGAGGCCGGCCTCGGCGCGAGCGCGTCGCGCACGCTGTCGCCGTCGTCGCGGCACTGGCAGCGATTCCTGGCCGCACCGTCGGCGTCGAACTGGTATCTGGCCCACAATCACAGCATCGTCGCCGGATACCTCGAGCACGAACACCTCGCCCGTAGCGAACCGGCGGCCGAACGGTTGATGATGAACGTGACCCTCGCGCGCGTACTGTTCGCCCACCTGCTCGTCCAGCGGCCGATGCTGGCGGCCGGTGTGTGGGGCCTGCGCTGCGCCACGCCGCCGACCCGCGCCGGGGGTCGGTCGGGGTCTTCCTCGACCTGCACAACGTGTTCCCACGCCGCTACCCGCTGACCGGGGTGTCGATCGATACGGTGCTCGCGGGGGAGGGGCGCACCGCACGGCTGCTCGACTACGGCCTGATCCTGTCGAAACTGCCTGTGCTCTATCACGCTTCGGCGCGGTTGCTCGCCGAACCGAGGCTGCGCGAGCTGGTCCGCGACGGTACGCCGTGCTATGCGGGGCTGTGCGCGCAACTCTGCGCTGTGCGCGCCCCGGCAGCCGGTCGCCTGGTCGCCGCGCTGACCAACCCGATCGGGCGCTGATCACATCGGATACACCGAATGCTTGCGCGGATTGAACTCCGGGGCCATCGGCGGTTTGTCACGCAGTAGTCGCAGGGCGTGGCGGATCTCGAGCCGGGTCCGCGACGGTTCGATGACCGCGTCGATGTAGCCGCGCTCGGCCGCGATCCACGGGGTGGCGACGGTCTCGTTGTACTGGTTGACCATGAACTCGCGGGCCGCGGCGCGGTGCTCCTGCGGTACCGCGGCCAGTTGCCGTTTACCGATCAGGTCGACCGCGCTCTCGGCGCCGATCACCGCGATCCGCGCCGTGGGCCAGGCGAAGCTGACATCGGCACCGACCTGCCGGGCCGCCATCATCCCGTACGCCCCGCCGTAGGACTTGCGCACCACCAGGTTGATGATCGGCACCGTGGCCTCGATGATCGCGCGCGGCACCCGGCCACCGCGGATGATCACGCCGTTGGCTTCCTGCTCGAGACCGGGCAGCACGCCGGGGGTGTCGACCACGAACACGAGCGGAATGTTGAACGCGTCGCAGAGCCGGATGAAGTATGTCGACTTGTCCGAGCAGGCGGCATCGATGGAACCACCGAGGACCAGCGGCTGGTTGGCGATCACGCCCACCGGATATCCGTCGACGCGGGCGAAGCCGGTGATCAGGTTCGGGGCGAAGGCGGCCCGGATCTCGTGGAACTCGCCGTCGTCGAAGATGCGCAGCAGGATCTCGTGCATGTCGTAGCCGGTGCGATCGGAGTCCGGGATGATCGTTTCCAGCTCCCGGTCCGACGCCGTCACCTCCGGTTCCAAACCTGGATTCACGACCGGCGGTTGCTCCAGGCAGCTCGACGGCAGATAGCTCAGGTAGTCGCGGGCCCACTGGTAGGCCTGCTGTTCGGTGTCGGCCACATGGTGCAGCGTGCCGCGCGCGGCCTGTACCGCGGCGCCACCGAGTTCCTCGGCGGTGATGTCCTCACCGTTGACGGCTTTGATCACCTCCGGCCCGGTGACGAACATGTAGGAATCCTTGGTGCCGATGAGCACATCGGTGTTGATCGGCCCGTACACCGAACCGGCCGCGCACTTGCCGAGAATGATCGACACCTGCGGCACGTACCCCGACAGTCGCTCGAGCACCCGCGAGATGTCACCGAAGGAGGCGATCGAACCGACCGCGTCCTGGATGCGTGCCCCGCCGGAGTCGTTGATCGTCACCACCGGGCAACCGGTGTCGAAGGCGAGTTTGAGCGCGCGCATGAACTTGCGGGCCGAGGTGACGCCCACCGACCCGCCGTAAACGGTCTGATCGTGGGCGATCACCACCACGGGGCGGCCGCCGATCGTTCCTCGGCCCGTGACAAGTCCGTCGCCGTAGAGTGCGTCGGGCTGATCCGGCTGGCGGGCCAGGGCGCCGGTCTCGAGGAAGGTGCCGGGGTCGAGCAGCATGCGCAGCCGCTCGCGGACACTCGGGATGCCCTTCTTCGCCCGCTTGGCCACCCCGGCCGCACCGGCCGGCTCTGTCGCGACCGCCAGGATCTCGACCAGTTCGTCCAGCTTCGCCCGGGTACTCGCCACGCTCGCTGCCACCTTCCCACTACCGGTAATGCCTGACGGCGAGGTTAAGCCGGGCAGACACCGCCCGCGGGTGGGATCGGCGGACTGAGGACAGGTCACAGGGGAATGGGCGATCGGATCCCATTTTGTACAAATCATTGCGCCGACGGCCGTGGTGTTCGGTGCGCCCACCGGTGGGTAGCCTCGGGGACGGAGATGGGCGATAACGAGAGGAGTTCGATCTCGTGGAGGAAATATTACGGCCGATCATCGTGGTACTGGGGACCGTCGCGGTCACGGTATCGGTGGGTCTGCTGATCGACCGGCTGCTGCGCTATGGCGCGCGGCGCAAGCCCGGATTCGACCTGCCGTCGCTGCGGCGACTGCAACTGCCGCTGCAGGTGATGATCGGCATGGTCACCCTGCACGCGGTGTATCCGCTGGCCGAACTGGATCTGCACCAGGACGCGGTGATCCGCAACTTCCTGGCGACGGTGGCGATCATCGCCGCGGTGTGGCTGGTGATTCGGGCCACCGATGTGGTGGCCGAGAGCCTGCTGCGCCGCTACGCCCAGCGCACCCGGCAGATTTCGCGGGTCCGGCAACTGCGTACCCAGCTGGGTCTGGTGCGCCGCATCGTCACCTCGGTGCTGGTGGTGACCACCGCCGCGGTGGCCATTCTGCTGCTGTTCCCGAGCCTGCGGACCCTGGGCACCTCGATGCTGGCTTCGGCCGGTGTGATCGGCATCATCGCCGGTGTCGCCGCCCAGTCCACCCTGAGCAATCTCATGGCGGGACTGCAGATCGCCTTCGGTGACTCGGTCAAGATCGGTGACACCGTGGTGGTGGAAGGCGAGTGGGGGACCGTCGAGGAGATCACACTGGCCTTCTTGACGGTGCGGATCTGGGACGACCGCCGGCTCACCATGCCGGTGTCGTACTTCAACAGCCAGCCGTACGAGAACTGGTCGCGCGGCGGTTCAGAGGTCACCGGCTCGGTGTTTCTGCACCTCGATCACAGCACCCCGATCCCGGCGCTGCGCGAACACCTGCACGCCTACCTGCTCGGCTGCCCGGAATGGGACGGCCGAAACTGGAATCTGCTGGTCACCGACAGCACGCCGACCAATATCGTGGTGCGCGCGACGATGTCGGCCGCCGATGCCGACGACGCGTGGAGCCTGCGCTGCGCGGTTCGCGAGGAACTGCTCACCTGGATCCGCCGCAATCACTCGTACGCGCTGCCCAAGATCCCGACGGCGATCACCTACCCGGGCGCCGAGACCCGGGCAGGCGACTATCTGGAGGATCAGGGCTTGCGGGCCACCGCGCCGTAGGCCGAGATCGGGCGGACCTCGCCCACCTCGACACCTTCGGGACGCCACTGGGTGATCGAGACGAAGCCCGGATCCACCATCTCCATGCCGTCGAACACGGCGCGGATCTGGGCTTGGGGCCGCGGTACATACGGCGTGCCGCCGGTACCGGTGTAGTTCTCACACAGGGTGACGTAGGCCTGGCTGTCGTCGGTGCCGTCCCACATGATCAGGTAGCTGCCCGAGGGCACCGCGGCGAGGACGGTGCGCACGATGCGCAGCAGGTCGTCGTAGGTCTTGGCGTGACCGAGCACGCCCATGAACATCACCGCGATCGGCTCGTTGAAGTTCAGCACGTTGCGGGCGTCGGCGACGATCTGCTCGGGATCGTGGAAATCGGAATCGATGTAGGTGGTGACGCCCTCGTCGGTGGTGCTGGTGAGCAGCGCCCTGGCGTGGGTGAGTACCAGTGGGTCGTTGTCGACGTAGACCACGCGGGCATCCGGGGTCACGCCCTGGGCGACCTCGTGGGTGTTCTGCATCGTCGGCAGTCCGGTGCCGATGTCGAGGAACTGGCGGATGCCGTGCTCGCGCGCCACGTGCCGGACCGCCCTGATCAGAAACTGGCGTGACTGCACCGCCATGGTGGAGATGTCGGGATCGACGGCCAGGCCCGCGTCGCCGGCGACCTTGTCGATCTCGTAATGGTCCTTGCCGCCCATCCAGTAGTTCCAGATCCGCGCCGAATGCGGGATATCGGTCCGGATCACCGGGGTGTGCACGTCGGACATGTGCCTCGCTCCTCTGCGAAATTTGCGGTACAGCATCTGATCTGTTTGCGACAGTACAAGATTCGCGCAGTACAGGGGTCGATTCGCGGTGCCCGATCGGGCACCGGACCGGGCGTGGCGCGGTGGTGGAAGTTTGGTGGAGCTCACATCGGTGGCCGACTTGTTTCGTTCTGTCGCCGAAATACTCAGAATCTTCGTTCGGCCACGGGCCCGGTGGGTGACGATGACTCCTGGTGCAGTGCCTGCGGAACGGGCACCGTCGCGGCACGGAGGCCGCGGCGAACAGGCACTACCCGGCAGTGTGGCCGGGCAGAGGGAAGCGCGCACAAGTGCCCAGTGATGTCGTCGATGTGACCGTGGATTTCTCCGTCCCGCGCCGGGCGCTGTGGGATGTGTTGCTGGAACCGCAGAGCTACCCGCGACTGTGGACCGGCATCGGTGGCTGTGAACCGCTACGCGACCCCGACGGCGCCACCGTGTGGCAGGTGCGTATCGGGGACCCGGCCGTCGGTGTGCGCAGTTGCGCGCTCGTGGTGACCGTCGGGCGGTGGTACGAGAGTTTCGAACTGCGCAACCCCGAATCCGCCGGCTTCGCCCTGATCCGGCTCACCGGCGACGAGGAACGCACCAGGGCGAGCGTGACGGTCTGCGCCGCGCCCCGCCTGCACCCCGCGCTCGCGGGCGCCACCGACTCGGCGATCAGTGGCTGGGTCGGGGACGGGCTGCGCCGCGCGGCCGACGTGGTGCGCGGCGCGCGCACGTCGTTGGTGGCCAACGGACACCGGGCGCCGGTGCGGCGCAAGTCCGAACTCGTGAAATGGGCGGTCCAGTCGGGGCTGGTGGCCCCACCACTGACCTCGGCCCGGCAACTCCGCTCGCTGTACCGGTGGGGCTTCAACCTGGCGGGTGGCTACGCCGCCGGTGCCGCGCACAGCCCCGATCAGCTCGCGCTGATCGACGACGGCAGCACCGCGACCTTCGCCGAAACCGACAAACGCACCACCGCGCTGGCCGCCGCCATGTACGAGGTGGGCTTGCGCTCGGGCGACGCCATCGGTCTGCTGGCCGCCAACCACTGCGGCATGGTCGAAACCATGGTCGCCGCGGGCAAACTCGGGGTGGATGTCGCGCTGCTCAACGCCGGACTGTCCGGGCGGCGGATCGAGGAGATCGTGCAGCGGCACCGGCTCTCGGCGCTGTTCGTCGACACCGCGCTGGCGCACCTGGTGCAGTACCTGCACCGCGATCTGCCGCGCTTCGTCACCGACGACCTGCCCGCCGACCCGTCGCGGATCACGATCGACGACCTCATCGCGATGGGCCGCACGGACTTCCCGGTGCCCACGGTGGCCGGCCGTCAGATCGTGCTCACCTCGGGCACCAACGGCGTTCCCAAGGGCGCGCGGCGACCACATGCCAAGGGTTTCGACACCCTCGTCGCGCTGCTGTCGCGCATCCCCATCCACGTGGGGTCCACGATGATGATTCCGGCGCCGCTGTTCCACACCTGGGGTCTGTCGGCGCTGCAACTGAGCACCGCGGTCCGGGCCACCGTGGTCCTCACCCAGGGCTTCGACGCCCAGGAGTGCTTGGCGCGCATCGCCGAGCACCGGGTGCACACACTGATCGCGGTACCGACCATGGTGCAGCGCCTGGTCGACCTGCCCGCCGAGGTGCGCGGCCGTTACGACCTGAGCAGTCTGCGGCACGTGGTCAGCTGCGGTGCGCCGCTGGCCGCCGCCACGGTGGACCGGTTCCTCGGTGACTACGGCGATGTCCTCTACAACCTCTACGGCTCCACCGAGGTGTCCTGGGCCAGCGTGGCCGGGCCCGAGGATCTGCGCGCCGCGCCGACCACGGCCGGTCGCCCACCGCTCGGCACCCGGATCGCGGTCCTGAACGCCGAGCGCCGCCCGGTTCCGGTCGGGGTGATCGGGCGGATCTTCGTCGGCAACCACATGCTCTTCGACGGCTACGTCAGCGACGCGCCGCCCGAGGAGTCCGACGGCATGCTCGACACCGGTGATCTGGGCTATCTCGATGCCGGTGGCAGGCTGTTCGTGGCCGGACGCGACGACGAGATGATCATCTCCGGCGGCGAGAACGTGTTCCCGCGCCCGGTGGAGGAGGCACTGTCGTATCTGCCGCAGGTCAGCGATGTGGCGGTGGTCGGGGTGCCCGATCGGGAATTCGGCCAGCGGCTGGCCGCTTTCCTGGTGAAACACGAGGGCTCGGGGCTGGATCCGGAGATGGTGCGTTCCTATGTCCGCAATCGCCTCAGCCGGTTCTCCGTCCCCCGTGACGTCACCTTCCTCACCGCGCTGCCACGTGGTGAGACCGGCAAGGTGCTCAAACGTCTGCTGATCGACCCCGACGGGCTCACCGGGTGAGCGGCGACGATACTCGAGGAGTGAACCCGACTGAAGAACCGGTCCCCGAGGCGATCACCGCGATCAGCACGGTGATCGGTACGGAGGCCTGTACCGGCGTCGGCTCGTTCCGGTTCCGGTTCGCCGACAACCGGTGGGAATGGTCCGACGACCTCGCCGCGATGTACGGCTACGAGCCCGGTGAGGTGGAGCCGACCACCGAGTTGCTGCTGTCCCACAAACATCCCGACGACCAGGAAGACCTGGCCGCGGCGATCAACACCGCCCTCGAGGCCGGTGACCCGGTGTGTGGTCGGCACCGGATCGTGGACACCGCCGGGCAGACCCACGAGGTGATCATCGTCGGCGATCACCTGCTCGACGACGACGGCGCCGTGATCGGCACGACCGGCTACTACATCGACGTCACCGAGCGGCTCGAGGCCGAGCGTCGCGAGACCCTCGACGAGACCGTGCCCGAACTCATCGAGGCCAGGGCGACGATCGAACAGGCCAAGGGCGCGCTGATCCTCATGTACGGGATCAGCGCCGAACAAGCTTTCCGGGTGCTGCAGTGGCGCTCCCAGGACAGCAACGTCAAACTGCGCGAGCTCGCCGCGCAGCTCGTCGAAGACGTCCGCGCACTCAACCCCCAGCTCCCCGGCGCGCGTACTCGTTTCGATCATCTGCTGCTGACCGGGCACCAGCGCGTGCGCACCAGCTGACCACCTTCGGCGTACACACTTCTGCCCCGCACGAGATCTCGGGCGGGGCAGAAGTGTGTCGGGGATCAGTAGGCCAGTGGATAGTCGTCATCGGGGATCGGGACGGTCAGGCACTGCTCGAACCGATCGGCGGGATCGGCGCCGAACCCCGTGCGTACCGGGTCGGACTGCGCCACCAGCGCATCGAGGTCGGCGCCGGCCTCGTGGTCGGTGTCGTCGACGAAAGCGAGTTGTTCGGCGAAGTCGGCGACGTCGCGCGTCGGAATCGTGGACATGATCGACCTCCTCGGTGACGAGTGGGCGGGCCGGTCAGCGGCCCGCCCCGGGGACGGAATAGCGACGCGATCAGGCGTTGATGGCCTGTGGTCGGTGCCCGTTGCCGTGTTCGATCTCGATCTTGCGTGGCTTGGCCTTCTCGGCCACCGGGATCGCCAGGCGCAGCACGCCGTCGGTGTAGTCGGCGCGGATGTGGTCGGTGTCGAGGCTCTCGCCGAGGAACAACTGGCGGCTGAACACCCCGCGTGGCCGTTCGGCGGCGAGCATTTCCCGCCCGGAGTCCAGCTCGGGGCGCGAAGCCCGCACGGTCACCACATTGCGTTCGATATCGAGATCGAGCGAGTTCGGGTCGATGCCCGGTAGATCCAGCTCGACCAGGAACTGATCACCGTCGCGCCAGGCGTCCATCGGCATCACCGTCGGACGGGCCGCAGTGCCGAGCACCTGCTGCGTGAAACGGTCCAGATCGCGGAAAGGATCGGTACGCATCAGCATGGTCGCCACCTCCAACACACTCCATTTCTTCGTAGCGATGTCAGGTTATCTATGCCAGCAGGCACAAATTATTTTTAGCACTCTCCACAGGAGAGTGCAAGCGGTGGCGGCCGCCCCACCAGCGGATCAGTGTCCGCGCTGATCGGTCAGCTCCAGTCCTTCCTTGGCCTTGACCCGCCGGTGCTCGAGCAGCAGCCAGATCACCCCAGCCCCGGCCAGCACCACGGCCGCGATACCGCTGATCGTCGCCCAGCCGGCGAAGCCGTACCCGGTGGCCGTCAGACACAGTCCCAGCGCGATGACGCCCAGCGCGCACAGGATGATCCCGGGGAAGTTGTAGCCGTCCTCGATACCCTCGCCGGCGTGAGTGCGCGTGGTCCGAGCCGGGTCGGGCGGGAAGGACTGCCCCTCGCCGAACGCGTCGCGCCGCACGGCACCGTGCTCTCCATCCGAATATGTCATTCGATCTCTCCTCCCGGATCCGGTGTAACCCGGCCTTACCCGCCGTGCCGGGGCTCAATCCGGCTAGCGCACCGGGCAGCGGCCGCCGGGCTGGTGCGGCGTTGTCACGACCGCCGCCGTCGCGCGATCAGCCAGACCAGCGCCCCGGCCGCCACCGCCGCCACGGCCGCGACCGGCACCGGCTGCCTGCGGGCAACCTCGGCGACCTGCCTACCGCCTTCGGCCACCGGCTGAGGCACCGAGGACTCGACCTTCTCGGCCGCGTGCCTGGTCTTCTCCTTGGCTGCCAGCTGCGCCTGTTCGGCCTTCTCCCGGGCCTGGTCCGCGGTGGCCAGCGCCTGGAACTTCGCGTCGGTGACCTTGTCCTTCGTGCGCGCGGGCACGTCCAGCTTGTCGGTGAGTTCGGCGACCGTCTCACCGAGTTCGCGCCGGGCCTGGTCACGGTCGCGGCGCAGCGCCTCCGGATCGTTGGACTCGTTCATCGCTGTCTCCCGTCCTTGATCGTGTCGATGTCTTCCTTGACGCCCTGGGCCGCCTCACGCGGCACCGGCGGCGCGGACTCGGTGACGTTCTTCTTGCCGAGCAACCCCAGCCCGCCACCGACCACCACCAGCGCCGCGCCCACGATCAGCGCGGCCGCCCAGTGCGGCAGCACCAGCGCGAGCGCCAAAACCGCGGCGGCGGTCAGGGCGATGCCGCCGTAGAAGGCGAGCAGCCCACCGGCACCGGCGATTCCGGCGCCGCGAGCGATTCCCTTCGTGCGGCCCTGCATCTCGGCCCGGGCCAAACCGATCTCGTCGCGCACCAGCCGGCTGATCTGCTGGGTCGCGTCATCGACCAGTTCGGTCACCGACCGGGTGTGCTCGGGTCCGGCACTGCGCATGTGCGCCATGGCATTACCTCCTTATTCGGGTGTGTCTCGGTGCGGCAGGACGGGCTCGTGCTCGGGCGGCTGCCCCTGTTCGATCCGGCGCCCGCGGGCCAGCTCGGCATCGAACTCCGCGCCGAGCAGGACCGCGATATTGCTGAACCACAACCACACCAGGAAGATGACGGCGCCGGCCAGCGAGCCGTACACCTTGTTGAAGGAACCGAAATTGGCGGCGTACACCGCGAAGCCGGCCGAGGCGGCGATCCACAGCAGTACCGCCAGCGCACTGCCCGGCGTGAGCCAGCGGAAACCCGGCTGCTGGGCGTTGGGCGCGGCCCAGTACAGCAGGGCGAACGCGAGGCTGATCAGTACGGCCAGCACCGGCCACTTGGCGATGTCCCAGATCAGCACACCGGTCGAGCCGACCCCGAGCCATTGACCCGCGCCGTGGGCGAACCGGCCGGTGAACAGCACCCCGATCACGCACACGGCGATCAGCACCACCATGGTGGCGGTCAGCGCGACGCGCAGCGGCAGGGTCTTCCACAGCGGGCGGCCCTCATCGGTGTCGTAGATGGCGTTGGCCGCCCTGATGAAGGCCCCGAGATAACTGGACGCGGTCCACAGCGCGGTCACCAGACCCAGGATCGCCAGCGGACCGGCCAACGAGCGCGAACCCTGTAACTCGCGAATGGCGTTGACGAGCAGGTCGGGCCCGGCTCCCGCGCCCAGCTGCTCGATGGTGCGGATCAGCGAATCGGTCGCCGCCGTACCCTGCAACCCCAGCAGCGCGGTGAGCACGATGATGCCGGGAAACAGCGACAGCACGCTGTAATAGGTGAGCGCGGCGGCCCAGTCGGTGAGGTGGTCGGCGCGGAACTCGGTGACGGTGCGGCGCAACACACCCCACCACGACCGCGCCCGCAGCACCGAGGGCCCGTGTGACCAATCCGGGGTGAGGGGCCGACGCTGCACGACACTGTCCGACATCCGGTACTCCTCCCGATCGTGGGCCGCTTACCCGGCATCGCAGGTGCCAAACGATGCCGGTGCGGTAGGTTCGACCCCCTGATGACGCCCATGTGACGGCCCAGACCCAAGCCAGGATCGAGGTCCCATGACAGCGAAGCCGAATGCCCGGGCTCGGCAGGCGCCGCGACCCGGCGTCACGTCGGCACCTTCACCCGAGACGCTCGGCTGACATGGGCGCGGACAACCTCGAGGAGTCCTTCGACGCGGTGATCGCCACGGCCGACGGTCCGGTCTGGGTCGTCACCACCGTCGCCGGCGGGCAGCGCGCCGGGTGCCTGATCGGCTTCGCCACCCAGGTGAGCATCGGCCCCCGCCGTTTCCTGGTCGGCCTGTCGAAGAACAACAACACTCGCGAGATCGCCGATGCCGCAGAGTATCTCGCGGTGCACCTGCTCACCGAGCAGCACTTCGCGGTAGCGCGACTGTTCGCCACCACCACCGGTGACCGGACCGACAAGTTCGCCCACTGCGACTGGGACACCGGCCCGCACGGGTTGCCGATTCTGCGCGCTGCCACCGGATGGTTCGCCGCCCGCATCATCGAACGTCTCGATCTCGGCGACCACCTCGGGATACTGCTCGACCCGGTGGCCGCGGGCGAGCCGCCGCGCGCCGATTCCGGCGCTGTGCTGCGTCTGCACGCGGTGGCCGATCTGCCGCCGGGGCACGAGGCCTGACTCAGCGGTCGAGGTAGCAGCGGATCGTCGTGCCGTCCCGGCTGGTGTGGGTGCGCACGAGATCGGCCAGATAGTGCACCAGCAGCAGGCCCCGGCCGCCCAGCTGACCCGGATCCGGGGGTCGGCGCCCCGCCAGGGGGTCGGTCAGCCGCCCGTTGTCGCGGACTTCGAACACGACCTGCCCCGGCTCGGTCCAGGTCGCGAAGGTGCCCCGGCCGCCACCGTGCACCACGCTGTTGGTCGTCAACTCGGCGACGGCCAATTCGACGTCCGCGAGTCGCGCCCCCTCGATGCCCCACGCGGTGGCCCGGTCGCGGGCGAACTGCCGCACCGCACGCAATTCGCTCGAGCCGAAAGCGAATCGCGCGGCGCTCGGCGCGGGCGGCAGCGGCTCGTTGTAGCGGGCCACGACGGCCTGCCAGTCGTAGTCGTCGCTGGTCTGCTCGCGTCCGCCGCTGATGACGGTGGGGTGGGTGAGCCGGGCGTCGGCCAGGGCGGTCGCGCCCAGGCGGGATTGGTCATAGGGACACAGGATGGTCACCGCCCGGCCCGCGAAAGCGGCGTTGATCAGCGCCTCGTGCTGCGCACACGCCGGGTACTCCACACTGGTGCGCTCGGCCCAGATCGGCTCGCCGATGATGCGCACCCGTCCGCGCGGATGGGCATCGGCGAAGCCGCGCAACACCTTCGGGATGATCCGCCCGGGATTGCGGCCGACCTCGGTCATGTCGAGGAACAGGATGTCACGGGCCGCGGCGCCCAGCCCGCCCTCGATGAGTGCGAGGTTGGGCCCCGGCACCGCCACGGCTATCGGCTCACCGGCCGCCAGCCCCTCGCGCAGGAACGCCACGGTCTGCGCGGTGTAGTCCTGGGGGCCGCGGTAGAACAGCGCTGGGTGGCCGAACGCCGAGTCCGCGGATATCGGGGTCATCTGGGCCCGTAGAACGACGTGGGGCTATCGCACATCGGGGAACTCCGTTCCGGTGGGCGCCACGGTGTCGTCCGGTTCGCTGTCGCCGACGGTCGCCGCGAGCGCGGTGGGCAGGTCACGGTGGATGCGGAGCCACTCGGTCATCTGCGCCGCGGCGAGCACGCGCGCGACGGTGGCCGGCGCGTAGGGGTCGGCCAGATGCACGGTGACCCGGCGTGCGCGCAGGCGGCGCGCGCACTCGGCGAGATCCAGGATCGCGCGGATCGACAGGAACACCAGTTCACCCAGGTCGAGCACAAGGTGCCCGGCGGGCTCGACGTCCGCGGCGGCGGTACCGAGCAGGTTCTGCCAGCGCGGCAGTGTGTAGGCATCGACCTCGCCGCTGGCGTGGAGGACCACGACCGATCCGGCGGATTCGATGACAGCTCCCAGCCGACGGCACGCCTCTGGCGTGTCGGCCGTCGCGGGGGAGCGGCGGGTTTCCTCGGGACGGCTGTTCACACGAACTCAATTCTTCGCCCACCGGCACGACAAGGGCGCCGCCCAGCCGTCCTGTGCGCTCAAGATCGGCTGATGCCTCATTCCAGCACGAGCCCGGCGACTGGCCCGCATCGTCACCGGCCCGACGCCGAGGTGTTCGCTTTCCGACCCGCCCCGCGGCAGTCGTGGTTTCGCTTTTCGTACTGCCGCACGACCCGCGCCCGCCGGGGACGGAATCGACACGCCGTGAGACCGAGGTATGGCGGCGGGTGAGTCGCGCTTCGGTGAGCCGGTAATCTGAAGCGAGCAAGCACACGGGCGCGGCAGTGCCCGACGCCGAGGCGTGCTCTCACTACGAGTCTGCGGAGGGAGCAGCCATGCGCAACCCGCCTTTCGACAGCGACGACCTGGCCGCGACCGAAGCGTTCCTCAACGACGCCTACACGCGAGTGCGGATCGGCAACCACGGCGCGCGCCGGGTGCGTGCCCGTATCCGCCGCGCGGCACTGGGCACGGTGAACTTCGACCAGCTCGATCTGGGATTCGACATGACCTACGACGCCGAACCGCTGGGTCGGGTGTGCCTGGTCACCGTGCACTCCGGCCGGGTCGAGCAGCACCGGTCCGCCGGTGGCTCCGACACTTTCGCGCCGGGACAGACCGGCGTACTCACCACCCACGACCTCCCGTTCTCCGGTGTCGTCCGGACCAGCCGCTACGACATCACCCTGTTCGACCCGGTGATCCTGGACCGGTTGACCATCGCCGAGGGCGGCGGCCGGGTGCGGGTGAACGGGCACCGGCCCATCAGCCCCGCGGCCGGGCGGCGACTGCGCCGGGTGCTCACCCACCTGCAACAGATCGCCGCCGACCCCGAAACCGCGACCAGTCCGCTCACCGCCGCCTCGGCCGCGGACTACCTCGCCGCGACGGTCCTGGCCACCCTCCCGACCACGGCCGCGAGCGAACCCACCGGCACCGACCGCCGCGACGCGCATCCGGAGACCGTGCGCCGCGCCATCACCTATCTGGAGTCGCACCTGAGCGAGAAGGTCGCCATCACCGACGTGGCGGCCGCCGCCTTCGTCACGCCCCGCGCCCTGCAACTCGCGTTCCGCCGGCACCTCGACACCACGCCGCTCGAGTACCTGCAGCGTCTGCGCCTGGCCGCGGCCCACGAACAGCTCAGGGCCGCCGCGCCCGGCGACGGCCAGACCGTCGCCGCCGTCGCCCGGCGCTGGGGCTTCCCCCACCCCGGCCGCTTCGCCACCGCCTACCGCCGCCACTACGGCCGCACACCGGGCCAGACCCTGCGCGACTGAGCACCTGTGTGCCACAGCGGAGTTCATCGAGTTCCACGGCGACATCGCCCGCCCCGACGTGCGGCCCGGACGCCTCGGTGACAACGACGGCGGCGACCGGGATACATTCCCGGTCGCCGCCGTCGTCTCGGGTCCGGAGCCCTACTACTCGCCCTTGCTCCGGTCCTCGTCGTTCTGTTCCAGCGCCTTCGCCAGTTCGGCACGGAGCCGCTGAACCGTTTCCTCGTCCCCGGCGTCACCGGCCGTGGTGATGTCTTGTCGCAGTTGCGCGATGATGTCGTGCGAGACCATGAATCCTCCGTTGCAGTCGGGACCTGTTACCGCGAGATCATCGCGAAGCGCCGCGCTTGCCGGTGACCAGACCGACGAGGAACAGCAGAACCACCGCGCCGACGATGCAGGTGAAGAAGCTGAACCACAGCCCACCGCCTTCGACGTCGACGCCCAGGAGTTTGAGCAGGAATCCGCCCAGCAGACCGCCGATCACACCGACGACGACATTGAGCAGGATTCCTTGCTGGGCGTCGGTCTTCATGATCTTGCTGGCGAGCCACCCGGCGATGCCGCCGATGATGATCCAGCCGAGGATACCGAGACCGAGCATGGCTTCTCCTATCATCCACAGGTGCAGGCGAGCACCCCACGCGGGCGCTCGCTCGACAGCGACATACCCCGGCGCCACACCGTCAATCAGCGCATCGTGAAACCACACGAAAGAGCCCCGGCCGACGCGTCGCGCCGGCCGGGGCTCCGGGTGGATCAGCGCAGGTCGAACCGGTCGTTGTCGACCACCTTGACCCAGGCGTCGACGAAGTCACGCACGAACTTCTCGCCCGCGTCGCTCTGGGCGTACACCTCCGACACCGCACGCAGCACCGAGTGCGAACCGAACACCAGGTCGTTGGCGGTGGCCGTCCACCGCTTCGCACCGGTGCTCCGGTCGAGGCCCTCGTAGACGTTCTCCGCCGACTCCGCGGCCTGCCACTGCGTGTTCTGGTCGAGCAGGTTGACGAAGAAGTCGTTGCTCAGCACGCCCGGCCGGTCGGTGAACACACCGTGCGCACTGCCCCCGTAGTTGGCGCCGAGCGCGCGCATGCCGCCGATCAGCACCGTCATCTGCGGGGCGGTCACGTCGAGCATGTACGCGCGGTCGAGCAGCAGCCGCTCGAGCGGAGCCTTCTCCCCGGGGCGCACGTAGTTGCGGAACCCGTCGGCGCGCGGCTCGAGCACGTCGAAGGTGTCGACGTCGGTGCTGTCCTGGGAAGCGTCGGTGCGGCCCGGGTGGAACGGCACGGTGACGGCGTGGCCGGCGTCCTTGGCCGCCTTCTCGACCGCCGCGGAGCCGGCGAGGATGATCAGGTCGGCCAGCGACACCTGCTTGCCACCGGTGGCGGAGGTGTTGAAGTCCTGCTGGATCCGCTCGAGCACCTCGAGCACCTTCGCCAGTTCGCCCGGCTCGTTGACCTCCCAGTTGCGCTGGGGTTCGAGCCGGATCCGGGCACCGTTGGCGCCGCCGCGCTTGTCGGTGCTGCGGAAGCTCGCCGCCGAAGCCCACGCGGTCTTCACCAGCTGCGCGACCGTCAGCCCCGAATCGAGCACGGTGCTCTTCAGCGTGGCGATGTCCTGCTCGTCGACCAGCGGGTGATCGACCTCGGGCACCGGGTCCTGCCACAGCTGCGGCTCGGCCACCCACGGGCCCAGGTAGCGGCTGAGCGGGCCCATGTCGCGGTGCAGCAGCTTGTACCAGGCCTTCGCGAACGCCTCGGCCAGCTCCTCGGGGTGATCGAGCCAGCGGCGGGTGATCTTGCCGTAGGCGGGGTCCTCGCGCAGCGCCAGGTCGGTGGTGAGCATCGTCGGCGTCCGGGCGGGGCCGTCGAACGGGTCGGGGACAAGTCCTTCGCCCGCACCGTCTTTCGGCTTCCACTGCCAGGCGCCGGCCGGGCTCTTGGTGAGTTCCCACTCGAACCCGTACAGGTTCTTCAGGAAACCGTTGCTCCACTGGGTCGGTGTGGACGTCCAGACCACCTCGAGCCCGCTGGTGATGGCGTCCCTGCCCTTACCGGTGCCGTGGGAGCTCTTCCAGCCCAGGCCCTGCTGCTCGAGCGGCGCGGCTTCGGGTTCGGGGCCCACCAGGTTGGGGTCGCCCGCACCGTGGGTCTTGCCGAAGCTGTGGCCGCCGACGATCAGCGCCGCGGTCTCCTCGTCGTTCATCGCCATGCGCCCGAACGTCTCGCGGATGTCGTGCGCGGCGGCCACCGGATCGGGCCTGCCGTTGGGGCCTTCGGGATTCACATAGATCAGGCCCATCTGGACCGCGCCCAGCGGACCCGACAGCTGGCGGTTGTCGCCGTAGCGCTCGTCGCCGAGCCAGGTGTCCTCCGGGCCCCAGAAGACTTCCTCGGGCTCCCAGACATCGGGGCGGCCGAAGCCGAAGCCGAAGGTCTTGAACCCCATCGACTCGAGGGCCACGTTGCCGGTGAACACCAGCAGGTCGGCCCAGGAGATCTTGTTGCCGTACTTCTGCTTCACCGGCCACAGCAGACGACGGGCCTTGTCGAGATTGGCGTTGTCGGGCCAGCTGTTGAGCGGGGCGAAACGCTGTGCGCCCTGCCCGCCGCCGCCGCGTCCGTCGGCGATCCGGTAGGTGCCCGCGGAGTGCCAGCTCATCCGGATGAACAGGCCGCCGTAGTTGCCGTAGTCGGCGGGCCACCAGTCCTGCGAATCGGTCAGGACCGCGGCGACGTCGGCCTTGAGCGCTTCGACGTCGAGCTGGGCGAATTCCGCGGCGTAGTCGAAGTTCTCGCCGAGCGGGTTGGATTTGGACGAGTGCGCGTGCAGTACCGACACGTCGATCTGCTCGGGCCACCAGTCCTGGTTGGACAACGGGCGGTGCGGCTGCGGCTGCGGCGAGGGGATCGCCGGGTTCTCGCTCTCGCTGGTGCTCTGGGTCTCGGTGTCAGGATTGGGTGGGCGGCTATCGGAGGTCACGATATTCCTTCCTGGACGGGGTGGTGCAAAAGTGCGAGCAGAGTCGTGTCAGGTGGACGGTGGGGTCGCGCAGTCGGGGCACAGGCCCCAGTAGATGATCTCGGCCTCGTCGATTGCGAAGCCTAGGTCGTCGGAGGCGGTCAGGCAGGGCGCTTCGCCGACGTGGCAGTCGACATCGCCGATCGACCCGCATTCGCGGCAGATGACGTGATGATGGTTGTCGCCCACCCGCGATTCGTAGCGGGCCACCAGGCCGCGCGGCTGGATGCACCGCAGCAGACCGGCCGCGGTGAGGGTGCGCAAGGAGTCGTAGACCGCCTGGTGCGACACCGCAGGCAGGTGCGCGCGCACGGCCCGGATGATCGAATCCGTGTCGGCGTGCGGGTGATCCTCGACTGCGCTCAGCACCGCCACACGCGGTGCGGTCACGCGCAGCGAAACTCCCCGCAGCATCTGCTGGAACTCCGCGTCGGTGGGCACGGTCGTAGTCTTCCCCGCTTTCTTGAATCAGTCAAGTATTTGCTGGAACCGGTTCGTCCACGCAGCAGCACGGTCGCAAATCCCACAGGTTCCCGTGGTTGTGGGACAGAATGTGGCGATGCGCACATTTCCCAGGATGTTGCACGCCATTGTCGCCGGGGTTGTGATCGTCACCGCTGGTCACGGCGTTGCGGCTGCCGCGCCCACGGGCAGCGCCGACCATCCGCTCCTGCCATGGGCCGCGCACGGCCCGGACGGTTTGCAGGCCGCGGGCGCCGCCCTGGCCGACGGGTTCACCGGAACGGTCCTGTGGTCGCGCGAAGCCCACACCCCGGTCCCGATCGCCAGCATCGCGAAGGTGATGACCGCGGTGGTCGTCATCGCGAGCGGCGACCTCGAACGCCCGGTCACCGTGCCCCAGGAGGCGATCGGCTATTGCGCCCAGCACAACGGCAGCACCGCCGGCCTGGCGCCCGGGGAGGTGCTCACCGCACGTCAGCTCCTCTACGGGCTGCTGCTGCCCTCTGGCTGCGACGCCGCCTACGCCCTGGCCGAATCCTTCGGCCCCGGCCAGGGCGGATTCCTGGCCCGCATGAACGACACCGCGCGCGTGATGGGCATGGGCGGTACCCATTTCGCCGACCCCAGCGGCTTGCCTACTCCCACCGACCACTCCACCCACTCCACCCCGGCCGCCCTGGTCGCGTTGGCGGTGCGCGCGATGGCCCTGCCGGTGTTCCGTGAGATCGTCGGCGCCCACAATTTCCACGTGCCGACGGGCCCGGCCAACCAGGAACACCACTGGCGCACCACGAACCGGCTGCTGCAGGAGTACCCCGGCGCCATCGGCATCAAGACGGGCAACACCAACGCCGCCGGACACTGCTTGCTGTTCGAGACGGTCCGGGCGGGCATCCCCGTGATTGGGGTGGTCCTCCACAGCTCCGACCACAGCAGCGCCGCAGCCAAGGACGACGCGGCACGCATGCTCGACTGGGCCTACGACCCGATCCTGTCGGTGCTGCAACCCGCCGGAAACTGATCGGTCTCAGCTGATCCCGGGCACCTGCTCGGCGGCGACCGGCGGGGGCGGTGGGGTGCCGTCGCCGAACGGTTGTCCGCCCAGTTCCTCCCGGTGGTGCGGAGTGAGCCAGTTCGACAGGTCCGGCCCCACCGGCACGATCCCGGTGGGGTTGATGTCGCGGTGCACCGCGTAGTAGTGCTCTTTGATCTGGCCGAAGTCGATGGTGTCGCCGAAACCGGGCGTCTGGAACAGGTCTCGGGCGTAGGCCCACAGCACCGGCATCTCGCTGAGCTTGCTCCGGTTGCACTTGAAATGCCCGTGATACACCGGATCGAAGCGGGCCAGGGTGGTGAACAGCCGCACATCGGCCTCGGTGATGGTGTCGCCGACGAGGTAACGCTGGGTGCGCAGCCGATCGCTGACCCGATCCAGTGCGGCGAAGAGCCGTTCGTAGGCGGCGTCGTAGGCGTCCTGGTCGCCGGCGAAACCGCAGCGGTACACGCCGTTGTTGATGTCGCGGAAGACGTCCCGGTTGATCTCGTCGATCTGCTCGCGCAGCGCTTCCGGGTACAGCTCCGGCGCGCCGGATCGGTGGTAGGGGACCCATTCGGTGGAGAAGTCGAGGGTCATCTGCGCGTAGTCGTTGGTGACGACCTCACCGGTCGCGATGTCGACCATCGCGGGCACGGTGATGCCGCGCGGGTAGTCCGGGAAACGGGCCAGGTAGGCGTCACGCAGGTAGTGGATGCCCAGCACGGGATCGACCTCGCCCGGGTCCAGGTCGAAGGTCCAGCTGAGTTTGTCGTGGGTGGGCCCGCACAGGCCCAGTGACAGCACCGGTTCGAGCCCGAGCAGCCTGCGCACGATCAACGTGCGGTTGGCCCAGGGGCAGGCTCTGGCCGCGACCAACCGGTAACGACCGGGCTCGACGGGGTAACCGTCACGGCCGTCGGCGGTGATCCGCGTGGTGATGTAGTTGGTGTCGCGGCGGAACTCGCCCGGTTCGACGTAGCTGCCCGCACCCGCATCGGCATCGCTCACCCTCTCAGTCTCGCACATTCGCCGACGGCGTGCTGTAGGCTGATGACCAGAAATCGAGTTCCGGTCACTACGGCGAGGGAGTGGAATGCCGCGTCCGACCGTGCCGGATCGCCGAGGTCGCATCCTCGCCGCGGCACACGCGCTGATGCTCGACAAGGGGTGGCCCGGCACCACGGTCACCGACATCGCCGCCCGCGCCCACATCGGGAAAGGCGCGGTGTACCTGGAGTTTCCGAACAAGAACGCCGTCCTCGCCGCCGTCCTCGACGACCGGATGCGCGAGATGACCGCGCAGGTCCACCGCCGAGTCCTCACCGCACCGGACCTGGTCGACCTGCCCACCGTCTACCGCTTCGGCGTCGAGGCGATGCTGGCCGATCCGTTGATGTGCGCGCTGTATCTGGGTGATCAGGCGGTCCTGGGCGACCACGTCCGCGCCGTCACCGACGACCGCTACCGGCAGCGGCTCGGCTGGCTCGCCGACTACATCGACCGACTCCGCGACGCCGGCGTCATCGACCCGGCGGTCGACCCCGACACCGTCGTCCGAGTCCTCAGCGTCTTCACCCTCGGCCTGGTCCACGCGCCCGCCACGTTCGGCGCGACCACATCGGAAACCTTGTCGGCCACGGTGGCCCTGTTCGCCGATCTCGTCGGCCGGGGATTGGCGACCGACCTCCCCGTCGACCCGCACGCGGCGCGATCGGCCCAACTGGTCCTGCTCCAAAGCCTGTCCACGCACCTCGAGTCACTCAGGGACCCGACATGACCGACGCATTCGCCACCCACACCGATCTGACGGTCTCCGGCGGCCCGGTGCGCCTCTACCGCGCGGGCGACTCGGGCCCACCGCTGCTCCTGCTGCACGGCGGCATGCTCGACACCGCCCAGGGCGTGTGGCGCCACGTCGCCGCGGACCTGGCCACCGACTACCGCGTCCACCTCATCGACCTACCCCGCCACGGCGGCAGCCGCCCCTGGCACGGCGTCCTCGACGACAAGTTCTTCCGCCGCTTCCTCGACGACCTGCTCGACACCCTCGACCTGCCCCGCGTGGCCCTGATCGGGCTGTCGCTGGGAGCCGGCATCGCCACCGGCTACGCCCTCGACCACCCCGACCGGGTCACCGCGCTGATCGCCACCGCCCCCGGCGGTCTCGGCGCCACTCGCAAGGCGCAGTCGCTCACCTGGCTGCTGCTGCGCACACCCGGGCTCCTGACCTGGACCAGCCGATACCTGGCCCGCCGACCGGCCATGATCCGAAAGTCAGTGCGCACCAACCTCACAGCCGGCGAACACACCCACGACTTCGACACCATCGTCGACACGGTCACCGCGGAGGCGAAGGCGAAATCCGAGCACGGCGAACCAGTGATCGACGACTGGATGGTCCACGCCTACGGCCCCCGCGCCATGCGCCTGAACCTCATTCCCGACCTCCCCACCCTGACCGTCCCCACCCTGTGGCTGCGCGGCGATCGAGACCCCCTCGTCGGCCACCCCGAACTCGCCGCCGCAGCCACCGCCACCCCGAACAGTCGCCTCGCGACCATCCCCGACGCCGGCCACATCGTCACCTACGACCAGCCCGCCGAGTTCACCCGCCTGGCCCGCGACTTCCTGACCGCCACCCTGGATCCCGCACAACCGTAGAACGCCGGCGCATCCGGGATCGCGCTACGAAGCGGAGCCCACCTCGGGCCGCCCCTAGGCGAGGATTTCGACGTATCCGTCCGTACCGTTCACCCGGATGCGCTGCCCGTCGCGGATCAGTTCGGTGGCATGTTCCACGCCGACAACGGCGGGGAGGCCGTACTCCCGGGCGATCACCGCGCCGTGGGTCATGAGTCCGCCGACCTCGGTCACCAGGCCCGCGATGGCCACGAACAGTGGAGTCCAACTGGGGTCGGTGTAGGCGGTGACCAGAATGTCGCCCGCCTCCAGATCGGCCTGGGCGATATCGGAAATCACCCGGGCGCGACCTTCGACCGTCCCGGTGGACACCGCCATCCCCGGTAGCGCTCCCGTCGGCAGGTCCTCGCGTCGATAGGCCCCGGTGAGCGCCTCGCCGTCGGAGGTGAGCACCCGAGGCGCGGTGAGCGACTGATAGGCGCGGAACGCGTCCTTTCGCTCGTCGATGAGCTCCGCGCTCGCCGAACGCGTCCGCATCACCTGCCGGAGTTCGTCGAAACTGAGGTAGAAGATGTCGTCGGATTCGTCGAGCACCCCGGCCGCGACAAGGTGTCCGGCCGCACGCAACAAACCCTGCTTGTAGACCTGATAGCGACTGACCATCGCGTACTTCGGGTACTCGCGGTACCCGGAGAAGGTGCGCACCCGGTCGATCATCCGGGCGGCCTCGTCAGCCTTGCGCTGCCCGTCCGGCAGCGCGCGCAACCGTCGCAGCAGCCGCTGTTCGGTCTGCTCGGCGTCGCGCAGTCCGTCCTCGAATCGCCGCCGCCCGGCGCCGGGCTCGAAGTTCTTGATATTGCCGAGGATCGTCGGCACCAGGGTGGCGGGATTCTCACTCCAGCGCGGTCTGGTGATGTCGATTTCGCCCACACAACGCATCCCGTACCTGTCGAGAAACTCCTCGATCGCGGCGCGCGCCGCCCGGCCGCCAGGGTGTTCGACCAGTTCGTCGAGGAACGCGCCACCGGCCGGTCCTGTTTCCTCGACCTGCCGCAACCAAGCCACCACCGCCGGATACGGCCGGATCGCATCGGCGACGTCGAGCAGTGCCAATCCCATTTCCGAGGTCACGTTCCGGGGCACCGATTGCAGGAGCGCATCAGCGGCGTTCTTCTCGCCCAACCACTCTCGCAGCCGATCGTTGAGCCATTCGGTCGCCGCCATCGCCGCCGTGATCACCTGCATGCTCCGCGGATCGAACAGCACCCGCCGCAACTCTTCGATGTCGGCCCGGATGAAATCGAGCAGCGCTGATCCCGACCGGGTTCCGATGTCACGTTTCAGGACGGCGAGTGAGGCCTCGCTGTCGGCGATCAGTTCGGTGACGAGGTCGGGATCGGCCTCGAGCAGCGGGGCAGTGGCGCCCGTTGGCGCGGGAGCCGAACCCTGTTCCAACGCAAGGAAATCATCGCGATCGAGTACGGTTCGCAACGCATCACCGATCAGCGGATCGGACTTACCGAGTGCCTCCACCATCCCGGCGCGAGTCGCCGCTGCCGACAACGCGCCGGTCGCGTCGACGAACAAACGTCCGCCCGCGTCGCGCATCGGCGCCGGACTGGTCAACTGCCAGAACGAGATTCCCAGCGGCTTCATCGCGTCGGTCATCATTTGCTGATGCCCGACCGACACATACACGCGGTTGCGCGAGTCGTCGGCCCGCGGAACAGGAAACAGTGTCGTGATCGGCCGACTCTGCACGATACGCACCGCATCACCGTCCAGGCACCATTCGATGTCCTGCGGGCTGCCGAAGTGCGTCTCGATACGCCGTCCCAGCCGCGCGAGCCGCAGCACCTCGGCCTCGGAGAGCACCCGTTGGTTCTGTCGTTCCGGGTCGATCGCACCCACCTGCGTCCCACCGTCGGCTACCGGCTCCACCGCGAGCTTCTTGGTGGCGATCGTTGTGTTGATGACGTCGTCTCCACGCACCCGGTAGACATCGGCGTTCACGATCCCGGAGACCAAAGCCTCACCGAGCCCGAACCCGGCGTCGATGGACACCACCGTTCGATCAGAGGTCACGGGATCGGCCGTGACCAGCACACCCGCCGCGCGCGGGAACACCATCCGCTGCACGACCACCGCCATCCGGATCCGCTGCTGCCCGAACCCGTTTCGCAGCCGGTAGGTCACGGCGCGTTCGGTGAACAGCGACGCCCAGCACCGGCTGACATGCTCGAGGATCGCCGCAGACCCCACCACGTTCAGGTAGGTGTCCTGCTGGCCGGCGAAGGACGCGGTCGGCAGATCCTCGGCCGTGGCGCTGGACCGCACCGCGTACGCGCCTTCGGTCCCCAGCCGCGCATGCGCGTCGCGGATCGCGTCCGCCACGTCCTCGGGAACGACGAGTTCCTCGATGGCACGCCGAATCCGCGCGCTCAGCACGCGGATCCCGTCCCGGTCGTGCGCCGGTAGTTCCGAAAGCCCAGCCACCAGGTCGGTTATCGACGGCGCCGCCGCCATCGTCCGCGCGAACGCTTCCGTCGTCACACAGAATCCCGCGGGCACCTCCACGCCGTCGATACGCGACAGTTCACCGAGGTTCGCCCCCTTGCCGCCGACCAGGGCCACCTGCGTCCGATCGATTTCCCCGAAGCCCAGTACATCCACCATCCCGCTACTCCTCACCTGGTGATTTCGAGCGAGTATGAACCACGAATCGGCGCCTCATGAGGCCACGGAATCGTGTATAAAGTGAAAGGGGGAAGCAAGCTGGGCGTCAACGAGTTCGACGGGTCCGTCTGCTCCAGTTCAGCGAGAGATTTCCCCACAGACTCGGGGGAGTGCGTTCGGGATCCATCAGGTCGCTCTCGGCCAGCGGACTGTCCTCGTCCGCCACCGTCTCCGGTTCGAATCGCACCAGACTCCGCCCCTCGCCCCGCAACGCCTCGACCGTGCGCAACAGCGACGACGTCTCGGCGAGCGTGGCATCGAACTTCGCCGATTCGACGCCGAGGTGCTCACAGAGCAGCTGCCGCCGGATACCGGTGACGGCCTCTCGCAGCGACTCCGCGTCCACGGTATCCGGGGTCACCTCCACCGCCAGATCGCATTCGGTGTCGAAACCCATCGACCGATTGTTCAGATTCGACGACCCCACCCGCAGCAACCTGTCGTCCATCACCAGCACCTTGGCATGCACGTAGATCGGGATCCCGGCCTCGGTGACCGGGTAGTACACGCCGAGCCGATGCTCGGTGTCGGCCTGCCACAACATGTGCAGCAGGCGCCGCCGCGCCCCGTCCATCGCCTGCTGCTCCAGCCAGCCGTCGGCGTGGCGCGGCAGCACCAACACGATCTCCGGCCCGTTCGGCTCCCGCAGCCGCGCCGCGATCGCCTCGGCGAGCTTGCGTGAGGCGAGGTATTGACTTTCGATGTAGAGCCACCGGGTGGCGCCCGCGATCGCCGCCAGATACAGCGCCTCGACCTCGCGGACTTCGGCCCGCCCGGCGAGCTCGGGGGAGGTGCGGGCGATACCCACGTCGACCGACCGCATCGTCGGCGCCAACCCCGACGGCCACGGCGTCTCCCCGGCATCGTCGACCGGCGCCAATTTCTGCCCCGTGGCCGCCTCCCACCTGCTCCGGGCCAGCTCACCGATCGCCCGCGCCGCCGCACCGTCGACCGCGGTGGTCGCATCGTGCCACGGCCCGTACGGGTTGCCGTTCGGTTTGATCCGGAACTGGTTGTCGTCGCTGTGCGCACCGGTGTCCCAGCGATCCACGGTCATGTCGATGCCGCCGCAGAACGCGAGCGCGTCGTCGATCACGACGATCTTCTGATGATGCGCTGCCCCCACCGGATGCGCACCGTCCATCTCGAAGCGCAACCGCCGATCGGTCAACCAGTTGACCACGAAGATCGGCGTCATCCCCCGACTGATCGCGGTGAACGCGCCGATATTCCATTTCAGCAGGTAGATGTCGAGATCGGGTCGTTCTTTCGGCAGCCAGGCCAGGAACTTCCCCAGCCGGTCGGGCCCCTCCAGCGTCTTGCCGTGCGGTTCGAATTTGATCCGGGTGTCGAAGTCCCAGCCGATCAGCACGATGCGCTTGCGTGCCCGCAACATCGCCGACTTGGCATGGCGAAAATAATCCGCTGCGTCCACGATGCAGGCCAGCCGATCAGCCCGCGCGATCTGCCAGCACGTCTCGCCGGGAATGAGGATTCGTTGCTCGTCGCTCATGCGCAGTCAGTTCCCTCGTCCAGCCGACATCCGTTCCCACAGGTGAACGATTAACAGTACTGCGTGCGGGTCGGGTCGGGGATCGGCTGAACTCGCGCGGTGTCGCGTCCGCCCGCCACGACCGGACGCACCGCATGATGGAGAGATGGCAGAACAGGTGATCGCATGCGCACACTCCTGATACTGGTGGTCGTAGTGGCCATAGCGCTGATCGCGGGCGACCGGGTCGCGGTCGTGATCGCCCAGAACCAGATCGGCCGCCAAATCGCCGCCGAGTACAACTTGGCGCAGCGCCCCAGCGTCGAGATCGCCGGCTTCCCCTTCCTCACCCAGGCCGCCGCGGGCACCTACCGAACCATCGACATCGGCGTCGGCGACTGGAGCAACGACACCATCACCGTCGCCGACCTCGACGTCACCCTGACCGACGTCTCCGCACCACTGGCCGACCTGATCGACAACCGCACCGCCAACCTGGTCGCGGCCACCGCGACAGCAACCGCACTCGTCCCCTACGACGTCGTGCGCGACTTCGCCCCCGAAGGTGTGGAAACGATCGCCAACAGCCCCGAAGGCCTACGCGTCACCGGAACATTCCCGATAGCCGGCCTCGACGTCCCCGCGACAATCACCGTCACCGTGGCCCCCACCGCCGACGGCATCGAGGTCACCCCGATAGCCGCACAACCCGCGAACGGCGGCCCGACCATCTCCCTGTCCGTCCTACGCCGAACCCTCACCTTTGTCGTCCCCCTGCAACGCCTCCCGTTCGGCGCCCAACTCACAGCCATCCAACCAACCGACAACGGCCTCCACACCACCTCGGTCGCCCACAACGTCCGCTTCTCCGACCTGCCGTGAGTGTCGGACAGTTGCGCCAAAACAGTCATCTACCAGCCGATTAGTACCATCACGGACTGGTGAGGTAATCTTTTCGAGCACCCGGCAACGGGGGCAAGGAACGGGCTGTGGCGCAGCTTGGTAGCGCACTTGACTGGGGGTCAAGTGGTCGCAGGTTCAAATCCTGTCAGCCCGACAGTGAAAACCCCCTCTGACCTGGGTCGGAGGGGGTTTCGCATTGTCGGAGATTTGACGTTTTTCGGCCCGATATACACACTTATTGCACATAAATTGCTCCGTCGAGTGCCTCTGGGGCGTTCCGACCGGCTGTTCGCGGCTTGCGGGACCCTCTTTGTCCACTATGTGAGATGCGAGTGATGCAAATCACTTGAGTTTGCATGTTGAGCTATCCCTGGTGAGATCCACACTCAGCTATTGGTGTGTGTGACCGGTCGCGTTCAGCGTCGTGGCGCCCGCCTCGTGCTCCGTAGGAGCGATCTGGCGCGCCGATGCATCAGACGGCTGATGTTGTACAGGTACCGTTCGACCCGTGCCTCGGTGCGGGCTTTGTTCGCCCGCATCACCAGGCCTTGACCAGCTGCCGGCCCCCGGCCGAAATCTCGCATCTGAGCTGCTGCCCAGCGTGGCATGTGCTCGGTCCTTGGAACGGGACATGGCCGTCGCCGGGTACCCATGCCGCTCGCTGATACGAGGTAGATGGGCGGGACGTCAGTGTCCGGACTTCGCCGTCAACTTCGCGAGTGTGCCGGCGAGCACCCGAGGGGCACTTGCCATGTCGGGATCGCACCGCAGCGTTGAACGCAGTTCGGCCCCGATCGAATTCGAAACCAGCATGCCCCCAGCAGCCCGGCAGGCTGCTCAACCGCTGTCACCAGCCCTGCGGCACCCCGTTCGGATTCGTGTGTCCGACAGTTGATCTATCGGGATGATGGTTGGGTGTTGGACGAGATGGGGCCGCCTGCGCCGCACCCGTGTGTGAGTTGCCCGTATCCGCGTGATGTTGCCAGTGGTGTGTGGGACTTCGCGGAGTACGAGAAGCTGCGTGGCTATGACGGTGAGATGGGGGAGCAGCCGCCGGGTGTGTTCCAGTGTCATCAGGCAGGTGGTGATTCGCCGGCTCGTCGGATGTGTGCGGGGTGGGTGGGTTGTCATGGTGGTCGTGAGTTGTTGGCGTTGAGGTTGGCGCTTGTGCGCGCGCGGATCAGGCCTGAGGCGTTCGAGGCGGCGGAGGTCTATGTGTCGCCGGTGGGTTTGTTCAATTCCGGGGCTGAGGCTGCCGATCATGGGCAACGCGAGATCGAGTGGCCGGGTGCCGCCGCTGTGTGGTTGATACAGAAGATCGGCACGGTGAGAAGCGACTTGGCCTCGAGTGAATCAGGCTCCGGCGGAACGTCGCTCAGGGCCGAACGGCAGGCCTCCGCTGACAGCTAGGTTGCCGACACCCGCGCCGGCGCGGTGTGCGCGGCGATGGTCCACCCCGGCAACATGACACCCGCCTACGGGTGCGGGTGCGACGAGTCCGAGGGCATCGCCTGGACCAGGGTCCTGATGATCGCCCCGCCCACGGTGTTCCCCCAGATCCTGGCCGCCCCCGTGCAACCCGGGCCCCAGGTGCAGCTCGCCGCGACGACCGAGCTGGGGGTCGACCGCTGCTACTACTCGACCGAGGACAACTCGATGCCCGAACCCGACATCCTCGACAGCCCGGCCCGCGACGCACTCGACGACGCCGCGGCGATGCACCGGGCGGTGATGTGCGCCGGGCTCGGCGCCGTCGTCGTCGGGTCGTGGCAGCCACGCGGCCGTCCGGCGGAATCCACGGCGGCACCCCGTCGGTCACCGTGCTCGTCGACACCTGCGCGTGCGGGTCGACGATGCCACCACTGGACGAGGTGGTGCCGATGCTCACCGACGACCCTCGTACCTAGCATTTTCGGATGCTAGTTGTTGTGGGTCATGACGTTGGTGACGCCGGGCATGGGGTGAGCTGAAGGGGGCGGTTCTTTCGGCGGCAGGATGTGAAGCGCCAACTCACACATCCGCCACGCGACCGAAAGAACCGCCGTGCCTCACCGTAATGCCCCTTTGACCCTCGAGGGCCGTCACCGGCTCGTTGCCCGCTGCCGGACCCGCCCGATCGCTCACGTCGCCGCCGAGATGGGTATCTCCCGCCAATGTGCCTCGAAGTGGGTCAACCGATTCCGACAACACGGCGAGCTCGGGCTTCTCGACCGGTCCAGCGCCCGCATCAGTCACCGTCAGCCACGCCAGTACAGGTCATCACCCGCATCGAACTATGGCGCCGGACCAAGAAGTGGTCTGCTCGCCGGATTTCACTCGAGCTGGCAGCCGAAGGCACCCAGATCTCGGCGCGGACAGCGGGCCGACACCTGGTCCGGCTCGGGCTGAACCGGCACCGGTTCCTGGACCCCAACGGTGAACCCAACCGCACCCCGCGCCGGATCATCGCCCGCCGACCAGGATACATGGTCCATATCGACATCAAGAAGGTCGGAAGGATCCCCGACGGCGGTGGGTGGCGTGTCCATGGCAGAGGATCGGCCCAGGACAAAGCCGCACGCGCGGCGAACAAACGTTGCCGGCCTGGTTATGTGTTCCTTCACACCGCCCTCGATGGCTACTAGAGGCTGGCCTACACCGAAGCCTTGCCTGACGAGAAAGCAGTCACGCAATCGGTTTCGTGTTCCGGGGCAGCAGCGGCTCGATCGCCGCCCACTGCTCATCAGTGAGATCCGCACGCCTCGATGCCGCTACGCTGGTCACGAGGTCTCCGGTATTCGGTTCGTCTTGGTAAACAAACCATCTACCGGAGACCTCGCCCATCTACAGGCAACGACACGCGAAAACCCTACGCGTACAATCGACTACGGGTCGGGGGCGCCGACATCAACTACTTCTTAAACACGGCCTAGGCGGGCCCCTCCTCGACCGCGCCGAAGTAGGCTGCTCGATGAACCTCACCTCCCTCGGCGAAAAGGTTCTCTCCGCTATCGAAATCGCTGCCCACCAACGGCGCTGACACTCGAAATCTTTTGCCAGCCAGTCCAGCACCCAACAAAGATTCCACCAATGCAAGGCCTTCCTGCAATCAGCATCCGGACCGCAACGGAGCATGACGAACGAGTACTCGCCGCCATCGACCACACCACCTGGTCAACACAGGTGGCGCCCGTTCCGCTATGGCCGTCGGAGACGCCCTACTTCAACGAGGGGACCTCACCAGACAACGTGCTGCTCGCCTACCAGGACGACCACGTCCTCGGATACGTGAAACTCCGACCTTCTCCCATGCCTGCATCCACCGGACACGTCCAAGAGATCAACGGCTTCGCAGCCCGAACCACCAAGGTCGCGGCATCGGGCACCTGCTTCTCGACGCCGCTTTGAACGAAGCAATCAATCGCCGGGCCCGCCGCATCACTCTCCGAGTCCTCGGAACCAATACTCGCGCCCAGGCAATCTATCTCGCACACGGCTTCCGCATCGAAGGCCGATTGGTCGGTCAGTTTCTACTCGACGACCGCTATGTCGATGACGTTCTGATGGCGCTCGAAATCTGTCCCAGCGACGAACAATCTGACCAGGACTAGTTCATGCAGGATATCTACGTGGTGAGCCACCCACATGCAGAACACACCCAGCGCAACCTTGTTGGTGGATGGCATGATTCGCATCCGACGGAGCGCGGCCAACGCGACACCCAACTGATTGCCGAGGAGTTGAAGCGCCGGCGCAACCCAGCGCGACCGGTCCGCATCACGACATCCGATCTGGCCCGATGCGCCGAGACCGCCGCGATTCTGGCCGCCACACTCTGCGCCGGTGTCACCGCCGACTCTCGCCTTCGCGAGATCAGCTTCGGCGAAGCCGAAGGGCGGCCGAATGATTGGCTCGCGCAACGGCAAGTTCCCGCACCCGACAGAGACAGGCTCGACCACCGCGGCCCCATCCGCGGCGCGGAGACCCGTCGCGAGGTCGCAACCCGGGTCGGAGCATGCATTCGCGAGCTGATGGCCGACACCGGTCACGACCATGTCGTAGTCACTCACGGATACGCGTTGTCCTTCGTCGTCACCACATGGAGGCAGATCCCCGTCAGTTCAACGGGATTCGCCTCCTTTGCCACAACGCCAGGCGCGATCACCCACCTTCGGTTCGACGACTACTGGCGCAACCGAACCCTGGTCGGCCTCGCCGACACCTCGCACCTGAACACTGAAGAAATGCCATCGGTCTGAGACAGGGCCCTCTGGCCACCTCGTGCGACAAACCCGAAAACCCCAGTTCAATCAGCCGGTGAATGCCACGAATTTTGAGACCCTGTATTTTCTACCTGTTCTCGAGCCAGAAGATGTACTCCTGCAGGTAGGTTTCGAGGCCGTTGCCGAGATAGCCGCGGTACGCGCGGAGCCCTTCGGCGTTCACCCGATCGCCTTCCCTGTCACTGGCCGACCAGGCGCGCTCGGTGGTGTCGATCCACTCCACTAGGCGGGCGCGGTCGGCCCACCAGGCTCGGACGAGGTCCGGGGTCCAGCGCTCATTGCCATCGCAGGCGTAAGCGCCGAACGGATCACTCCAGGCGGCCGAGAGAATCAGGTGAGTTTCGCGGGCATTGCTGGGTTGACGGAAGACGACTTCGCTGCCATAGCGGTCCTCGACGATGATGTGATCCGGTGCGATAAGCGGTCCGCACCAACAGGAATCGGTGTTCGCGCCGTAGAACGGGCCCGGGACATTTCGCCAATCCCGTTGCTCCCACTCACCACGGAAGTATTCGTCCGGCGGGCCCAGCACTCTGAGGTTTTCCAAGCTGGCAACAGGCAGGGTTGCGGAGTCCGCGACGGTCGGCATGGGATCCCAGTACACGCCGCCACCGTATCCCCAATCCGAGTACACAACCACGCCTCGCGCACGAATCCACCTCCCGCGCACAGACACACCGGGTGGCACGTGACCGGGTGGTGGTGTCGTGCGCGGCAGGTGGGGATGTGCGCGGCTGGGTGCCGGCCACGCCTGGTGGGCTTCGCCGATATCTCTGCACCTGAACACTGAAGAAATGCCACCGCGTGAGACAAGACCCGCTGGCCACCGCGTGAGACAAACCCGAAAACCCCAGGTCAGTCAGTCGGAAGACGCCACGAATTTTGAGACCCTACAAGCGGACCTGAAAATCTGATCGGTGGCGCCCCGGTCCATCCCTTCGGTCCGCGGCACCCCTGTCGTAGATCAGGCCCACAGCCCCCAACGCAACTGCCGCGTACCCTGAGCAGAAATGACCCCGGCACGGTGCCAGCCGCCCGGGGCTCTGACTCCTGAGATGGAGGAATCAATGACCGATCATACTGACCGCGACCTCGGTGATCGACTACGCTCGATCCGCAAGCGCCGCAGCCTTTCACAGCCCGAACTCGCCACGGCGACCGGCCTGTCGCTGTCGTGCATCAGCAAGATCGAGCGCGGGATCCTCACGCCTCGTGTGCCGACGTTACGCAAGATCGGCGAGGCTCTCGGCGTGACTACGAGCGTGCTGCAGGGCGCGGGCATGGGCGATGCCGAAGGGGCCGACGAGGCGACGCTGGACCTGTGGGAGCCGGTGCGGCATGCGCTCGCCGCGCCGCCGGCACTCGATGGGGACGACGCGCCCACGGCCGCCGAGGTGCGCGCGGAGTTGCATCGGCTACAGGGCGAGATGGCCGAGCACCGATACGCCGAGATGGCTGCGGCCGTGCCCGCCCTACTGCGGGACTCGGCAGCCGTCGGTGACCGGTCGCTGCGCTCATCGGCGTTGGGGATGGTCGGGTGGTTGCTCGTTCAGAATCGCCAGTGGGACGATGCCAAGCTCGTGCTCGAGCAGGCAGTCGATGCCGCCGACGACGAGGTGCTCGCCGCTGGTGCGATCAACACGCGGGTGTGGAGCGAGATCCGGCAAGGAAACCTCGCTGATGCCCGCCTACTCGCGCTCGAATGGGCCGACCGGATCGAACCAAAGTTCTCCCGTGCGACCGTCGCGAACTTGGCCGCCTGGGGCCGACTGTGGATGTACGTATCCACGATCGCGGTGCGGGACAACCGCCCACACGAGCACGAGGACGCCTTGGGCCTTGCCCGAGCGGCAGCTGCCCGCATCGGGGGCGAGGTGCTCGCCGAGGCCGCGACGACGCGCACGTTCGGACCGACCACGGTCGAACACGTCGCCGTAGAAACTGCGGCGCTGTCCGAGCAGCCGGGCCTCGCGCTGGCCCTTGCCGAGCGCACTCCGCCCCCGGTGCTGCTGCCAACAGCGGCGGGTCGTCTGCGGCACCGGCTCGACATGGCGAACGCCCATGCACAGCTGGGCAACTGGGGCGACTCGATGGTCGAATTGCGCAAGCTCGCCGACCGTGCGCCCGAGTGGGTTGTGCAGCAGCGCTATGCGCGCGACATCATGGGCGGGATCGTCGAGCGGCGGCGCACCCTCACCGACGACATGCGGGAGCTCGCCGACATGGTGCGACTCGAGGTGTAGCAGCGAAAGTACTAGTTCGGGTCGACACAAACCGAAACCAGCAGTGACACAGGACACCTCGGCAGCAGAGTCTTAGCTGACCCGCTGGCGCCAGCTGAACCCCGAATCGCTGGCGTCAGCGGGAATCAACTCCGCTACCGTCTGCCGGGGGACCTATGTCCGCATCACCAGAAGTCGCGGCGCACATCGCCGCCGAGGGCGGCCTGCTCAGTCGCTCGGTGTACCCGCTGAATCCGCCGCACGAAGCGCCCGACCGGCCGTTGACTGTCAGCGACGCTCGTTTACCCGCGCCGCTGCCCGCCTTGCCGCGACGAACACCGAAGCGGCTTCGCGCGCAGATGGTTCGCGCCGAACTGGGCGGCAACCCCTTCCAACCGTCGGTGGTCTTCTACACCAACGACGTGCCGGCACTGTCATGGTCCGATGTCGGCGGGATCGTGCCGACCAGGACGACACCGCGGTTGCAAGCGATCGCTGCGGCGTGCTTCCCGATGCGCCACACACCGCGGGTCGAACGTCGTCCCGAAGTTCTTCGGCGGCTGCTTGCCGCTCTCGAGCAGTGGCCCAGCGCTTCCGCCTGACCTGGCCTGGTGGATACGATGATCGATGACGCACGAACCACGCTCGCCACTACACGCGAAGGGTATTCATCGTGGGCGAAGACCGACCGTATACCGAGCTCGAGCTGCGCCGCATCGCCCGTCAGCAGCGGTCGCCGGAATTCCAAAGCTGGTTGGCACGCGAGCCCGAGGACCTTGCCCGGCTCATCACCCTGGTCCCCGCCCTGGCTGAGCTGGACGACCCGTGGACGGTGCCTGGTCTCACCGCGATCGAGGACGCCGCGATGGACCGGTTCCCCGACCCTGGCCCATCCGCCACGGACGAGGAAATGCAGTACATGGCGCTGTGCGCCCGCGGCATCGGCCACACCTACCTGCGGGCCCTGGGTGTGGGCAAGTGGGTGTGGGTCCAGATTTACCGGGAGAACCCGATCGGTCCCGCCCTCGAAGTCCCTGGCGACATGTTCTACACCGACCCGGGCGAGTCGATCCGGGACATCATCTTCGACCGCCGACGCGGCTGGCTCGCCGAGCAACTGCGGCACCTTATCGACTTGTCCCGCCAGCAATCCCAGATCGGGTGACTTCACGCCGTGCGCTTCCGATGACGGGACCGCACGATGAGCACCCCAGCAGGTGGCGACGATCCTGCACGTGATGTTGTCCCACGCACCGACCGCGGCCTGACCGAGGCCGGCGATGCTGGGCACCGGGCGTATGTGCAGGCCAAGCTAGCCGAGGCCGCCACCGAGATCAGCAAGATCCGTGCACCTCAGAATTGGCAGCGGCAGGTCGAGGCATTCGGCGACCAGAAGATCCTGCACGACATGCTCGCCTACGGGTACCAGCACCTACAGGGCCGCACTGAGGCTGCTGGGTGGCGGCACGAGCACGAGCGGCAGACCATGTTGGGGTTGCGTCGACACGATGCTGCGCTGATCAGTGACCGTGGTGGCCAGAAGGTCGTTCGTACGACCGTCGAGTTCAAAGCGGGTTCGGTCAGCCAGAAAGACGGCCTGAAGCAGCTGTACAAAGAACGCCTGTTGTTGAAAGGCGGGCGCACGAAGGACCGCAGCGAGTACGTCATCCGGGCGGCCCGGCCACCGCACCCGGAGGTGATGAAGGAAGCCAAGCAGCTCGAGAAGGACTTCCCTGGCAGGTTCGTCGTTGTCGAGCTCAATGAGCGGGATTTCGAGCGGGCGGTGGCGGCCGGTCGCCCGATTGTCGAAGCGAAGACGGTGGAGCGGCTGGGGCACCTGATCGAGAAGATCCGGAGCGCACCGGAGCTACGGGTCGCGCCGCGCGCTTTGGAGCGTTTCGCTGAGGAGATCGTGCAGGCGAAAGAGCGTGGCGCCCCGATCGGGTTGGAGGTGCTCGTCGGGTCGCGGCTCGAGCTAGCGAACCTGGTGGAGGTCGACAAGCAAGTCACTCGAGAGCGCGACAAGATCGCCCGCGAAGGCGCCCAGCTACGTCTGCGGGAGTCGCAGATCGTTGAGCGGGTCCAAGCCCAGCAGCGCGAGGACCGGCAGCGAGCACTGCTGGACAGGCTCGCGACGGTGGATCGCGAGATTGTGGTGGCGGCGGTGTCGACAGCGCGTGACATGGTGCCCGTGAAAATACCGGGGCGCCAACCTGATCCGCCCGGCCTCGATCCGACGGCGGCAGCGATCCACCGGTCTATGACCGAGTCGGCGCGGGTGATAGTTCGGAAGGAGGTCGAGGTCCGGCAGCGGGACGCGTTGGCCCGGTTGGCATTGCCGTCTGAGGTGCATCGGGCTGTGGCCGAGGTGGTGTTGGCGCGACAGCTCGATCACCCGGACAAGGCGGTGACGGTTGAGCGTGTGGTCGAGGCTGAGAGTGCGGTGCGGGCGCGAGAGGAACGCGAGCAGCAGCAGGCGCGTGAGGTGGAAGCGCGAGAGGCTCGGGAGCGGGAGAACCGGGAGTGGATGGCCCGACTGACCGCGGCGCACAACAAACAGCTGGAGCGCCTCGCGTTGGAACAAGGTAAGGCCCGTGGTGTCGACCGCATGGAGGACCTCCACCGAGAACGGGCATCACAGGAATTGGCGCAAGCCCTGCGGTTGGACCCGGACCGCCTCGTTGAGAAGGGCATCGACGCTCAAGTGGTGGAAGCTCTCGCACACTCTCCTGTCCGCAGGGATGAGTCGGGGCGGGCGCTTGTCGTCGAGGTCGGAGACCGCACCTGCTACGTGGACCGAGACAGCCGGGAAGCGGTCCTTGCCAGTCAGATCCGGTCAGTCGAGCGCGGCAGGGACCTGGGTGAGACGCATGTGGACCAGATGATCGCGCGGACGCGAGTCGCACCTGCTGGCGCGGCGTTGTCGCGGGAGGAGCTCGAGCGCAAGCAGGAAGCGGTGCAGCGGCAGCGGGAGTTGGAGCGCGAACGTACTCCTGAGCAGGGGAAGTCCAGGTCTCGGGAGAGCCCTGGACGAGGTATCGGGAGGGGCCTGGACCGCGGTCGGTGAGTGCGGGGCCTATCGGGTGCGGCGGGAGGTGACCGCGCCACCACCGCCGGCGGTGGCGCAGCGGTGCTTGGCGATCGAGCTGGTCTTGGCTGCCTGCCCGATCGGGGGCAGCGGGTTCGTCGCGAGGTGCACGCCGGCGTCGAGCGTACCCGGCGACCAGGTCGAGCCGGGTTCCCACATCGTCCGTTCGATGCGCAGGTCCAGCAGCGACGGGTCCGGTCCGATGAGGTCCCCCCGCTAATCCGGAGGTGGTCACGACCGCCGAGCAACTCTTGGCGACCGAGTTCGTCGAGCACGGCGCACTGCAGTCGCCGCCATGAACTCGACTCGGTCCGTTCGTGAACCGGCGATGGAGGTCGGGACCGTGACCCCGAACGAGGGCGGCAGCATCCGCCACACGACGACACCATCCGCGCGGTCAGTTGGCCACCGCGACTGAAACCTAACTGGTGGGGCAGGTCAAGCTGTCACGGGATCGTGCAGCAGTCCCCAGAGACCTTTGGCGGCAGTCCGAAATCCTTGCTCTGGCGGTGCAGAAAGTATCGATTGCCTGGGATGCGACCGGCGAGTTCCCGAGCGATCTGGGCCTGCTGCGGGGGCATGCATGTTCCTTGAGGTCAGAGGGTATCGAAATCGTGATGACTTGACGCCGCCCGGCGCTCCTGGCGATCTACCGGCGCTGCAAAATTCCAGGAGACCCGGGTTAGACCATCTCGCACTGATGTCTTGTCCTGGCTTTGTGGTGCGGTGTCGGTGCCATCACTGGCGCGGCGTTGACCTGCAGTAGGGTTCGGGCACGCAGTGATGTTCGAAGCAGGGGGATGCCTGGCATGCGTAAGCGTTTTGTTCCTGTGTTGCTGGTAGCGGTGTTGCTGGCACTGATGGGATGTTCGTCAGCCACTCGGGGGCAGCCGCAGCCTGTACCAGCACCGGACTACCCCGGGTACCTACCCGACGAAGCCCGCCAAACCCTTGCCTACCTCGACACCTTGCGTGCGCTGGACATCTGTGGCTACCTCGACGGCGCGGTCCTGGCGACGTTCGGCCCTGTCTCCTACGTCGGCGCTGACGGCGAGTACCAATCGTGCATCGCACGCTACCCGAACGATGCGGCCCGCCAGGGGATCTCGAAGGTGGAAGTGTCGATCGGGGCCGCACCCTCGCCGGGGTGGGGAACTACGATCGACATTGCTGGTACCAGCGTGGCCTACAACGATGCCGGTGGCGAATTCTGCACGGCATCCACGAGATTCGATGAACGTCAGCTGATCAGCTGGTCCGTCTTTTCGGCTGTTCTCGGCGAGCCGGTCGACCTGTGCTCTGAGACGATCGAGATCGCGACCGCGTCGATCCCGCTATTGAAAACCCGACCGTTGCGTGTCGGGTCGACCGCAAAGAACGTAGACACGAAGTTGGCTCGGCTCGACGGATGCGCGGCGATCGCAGCGTTTGTCGCGCCTGAGCAAGCTCACAAGGCTGCGGTCCTCACTCGTGTGCCGTGGGGTTGTGGGTGGATGGCTGACTACTACCAATCCGGCAGCCTGGTCGCTGTCTCGTTCCTGCACGGCGAGGACACCCTTATCGCCCCGATATCCAGAGGTGAGATTGCCACGGAGGTCGGGGGATTCCCGGCTAGGGTCATCCCCAGCACCACACGCCGGTATCCCGGCGTCTGCCAGCTCTGGATCGGTGTCGATGCCGTCCGCCCCGATCCCGAGAAAAGGCGCGGCGAACACGATTCCTCGGCTCGCATGATCGAGTTGATCCGGGTCAGCCTCGAGCACGGCGGGTGCGACCTCGCGACCCAGATCGGCACCGAGCTGGTGCGGCTCTACAAACTCCTACCTTGACGAGACACGGGTGAGTGCCCGGCGCTCGACCGCATCGAAGAGCGAAAGGACCGCAACACCAGCCCAATCCGCCACGCAGCCCCACACGTCGACGGCACCGCCACCATCACTGCAGTCCGCCAACTGAAAGACGCGATCACCCGCGGCATCGGACGCGGAAGATCCTTGCAGACAACAGGACCCCACGACCTATCGTTGCTTGCCGGCCTGGTCACATGATCCATGTCGACGTGAAGAAGGTCGGACGGATCTCCGACGGCGCCGGCCGGCGCGCTCACTGCCGCGACTCCGCCCAAGCGAAGATGGTCGGAGCTGCCAAGGAGCGCGGTGTGAAAGCCTGATACGTCTACCTGCACTCCGCGGTCGACGGCTACTCCTGCCTTGCCTGCACCGAAGCGTAGAGCCACGAAAAAACGGTCGCCGCAATTGAATTCATGGGACGAGCCCGAGCGTTCTCCAATGCTCACGGCATTGTGTTCCTCGAACGGATCGTCACCGACAACGGCTCCTGCTATCGAGTCAGCGACTTCGCCATTGCCCTGCGCGGCGCCCGGCACTGGGCCATCGATTCTCGGCAAACCGGGTCTCTGGTGCTCAGCGCGCTCGATATGGCCATCGCGGGGCGATCGCCCGATGCGACGATCATCCACAGCGACCACGGCGCTCAGTTCACCTCATGGGCCTTCAGTCGACGCATCACCGAGGCGGGCCTGGTCGGGTCGATGGGCACCATCGGCGACGGCTACGGCAATGCGATGATCGAACCCTTTTGGGGCAGAATGCAGATCGAGCTGCTGGACCGCAAGAAATGGAAGACCCGCACCGAACTCGCCAACGCGATCTTCGACTACATCGAGATCTTCCACAACCGGCAACGCCGCCACTCCAGCCTCGGCTGGCTCACCCCGACCGAATTCGAGAAGACCAATCGATACCTACAATCGGTGTCCCGACTCTCGCAACCCGGCGGATATCAAGCCGGGACAGCCCAAAGCGGTCTTCAACCCGTGACGGTTCAGGGTAAGTGGGCGAGGAGTTGTTGGGTGTGGCCGGGTATCTCCACCTCGGCGAGGCCGGTGATGAGATCCCTGAGCGGCATGGATTGGTCTACCAGGACGATGCCGTTCGACAGGAGGAGGGTTGGTATCGGTGTGTCGAGCTCGGTGGTGCTGAGCATCGCTCCGCCGAGTTCGCAGAGGGCTTCCGCTTGGATGCGGATGCGGTTGCGGAGTCCGGTGTTGCCCCCGGCGAGTGCGATGACGCGGTCGATGGTCCAGGTGTCGAGTGCAGTGCGGTTGTCATAGGAGGTGATTGCTCCCGACGCGGCCGAGGAGACAGCGGTGATCGTGGCAGCGTTGACGAGTGCGACGTGCGCCAGGATCTGGTCGGCGGTCCATTCGCCGGGTGGCGGGACAGCCGCTCGGTCACCCGAGCTGGTGACGGTGGCGGCCGCGTCGAGCAGCGCGCGGTAGGCGGCTCGGAGTGGGGTGGTGTCGAGCATGTCGTTTCCTTCTTCGGTCGGAGTCTCGGGTGTGCGCGGAAGAGATCTCGATGGGTCAGGATCTCCGCATCGGTGGGAGATCGAGTCTCGACTGTCGATGGGGTGCGAGCTCACACCCACCACCGGCGGAACAGACCTGCGGTTCACCCACCACTCACCCCGTCCAGCACCTACTAGGAGTCTTTGTGAGCGTTCATGATCGGGTCCTCGGTCTTGGTCTGGGCAGGGCGGAAATAGTTACTGTGGGTCCGAGGCGGCCAGTCGCTCCGCGGCCTCCGCGAAGCGCTTGATCTTGGCTAGGCGGCGATCCCAATCGACGGCGAGCGCGGCCATCCAGCGAGCCGTGGTGTCCAGGGCCTCAGGGCGCACCGAATACCGGACCTCGCGGCCGACCTTCACATTGCCGACCAGCCCGGCTGCCTCCAAGACCGTCAGGTGCTTGACCACCGCCTGCCGCGAGATCGGGAGCCCGCCAGCCAGTGTCGTCGCGGTGGCCTGGCCGCGCGCCGACAGCAGGTCCAGCAGTGTGCGGCGGGTCGGATCGGCCAGGGCGGCCAGAACGTCGTCGACAGTGTCGGCGTCGGTGCGACGTTGGTTCGTCATTGTCAATCACTCGGCGCGGGCGGCGAGAGCGGCGAGGCACTGCTCCCATCCACCGGTGTGATCACGGATTACGTTGCGGCGGTTATCCTCCGACGTCGGCAGGGCGGCGAATCCGGTTTCCACCACACGCAGCCGGGTACCGTCGCCTTCCGGCGTGAGGGTGAATTCCACCAGAGTGGAATTGTCCTCACGCAGTTCCTCGCCGGGGAACGCGCTCATCCACCGGCACGCCAGATACTTCGGCGGGTCGACCTTCTCCACCCGCATCGGGAAAGCACCGTGCTCGGAGTGGTGCGACACAAGGGACTCGCCTTCCGTGGCCACCGTGCCACGCACACTCTCGTCATCGGTCGCCCAGAACCCCGGCTCGGCCACCAGCGGCCAGACCCGTTCCGGCGCGGCCGCAATCACGATCTCCCGCTCGATCCGGTCAACATTCATGGCGTTCTCCTTCGCCTCCGTTTAATGTGCAACTTTAGGGTTGCACAGAGTGCGTTAATGCGCAACCCCCGAGTTGCACTCGCTTGATCGTGGCTCTTATCTCCGGCGCCGAATACGCGCTGCTGATGGCCGAACTCGACTGACTCGGGAGTCGTGCGCCGCATCGGGAAGGACTGATTTTTGCACTGCCTGGCACCTCCAAGACTCCAGGGCCGACACGCCCAGCGACAGGACACCCCGACAAGGGTGGCGTCAAAATTCACGGATACACCCACCCTGGAACTGCCCGAGTGATGTCGAAATTCACCGATAAACGGTGCCAGAATTCGCACTTACGGCCAGCCCCTCAAGAGCCTCGATTGGCCCATCCAGGTCGGGCAGTCCTGCTCGGTGCCACATCCGCAAGTACAGGCCGAACGCGATGGTGTTCAACGGCGTCACGAGGCTGGCACGCATCAGCGACAGCATGACTTCGGTTCCACTTCCGGTGGCTAACTGACAGCCTGTACGAAAGGCTGAACACCGTGCCCCGTCCCTACCCTGCCGAGTTCCGTGCCCCCGCGATCGGACTGGTCCGTGCAGGCAAACAAGCCAAGCAGACCGCCGTCGAGCTGGTGCATGCGCTGTCTGCGGCCTGCCTTGCCGTTGCTCGGCCATCATCATGTGCAGAAGCGTCGCTGCCAGGAAGAATGAGGCGCGCGATCTTGGCGATGAGACCCGCACCGCGTGAACAGGGATGCACTTGACGGGCAGTCTCGTGGTTCTCATCGGCCCGCTCACGATGACCGTCCCGATAGAGTTGTACGCGGCGTGTCTCCCAATTGTTCTCGCCGACTTCGTGAAAGCAGAGAATCGGCTCGTCGGCGAACTTGTGATACCACGTAGCCTCGAGGTACCTCATGTCCTAGGTCATGTCTCCCAATAGCTTCAACCATTCGACCGTAAGGGCCATGACGATCCCGGCTCGGTAGGTGCAGGCCAGCTTGTCGTAACGAGTCGCGACACCA